>NZ_CP011663.1:0-1380996 GCF_001020205.1 Clostridium sporogenes | reverse complement strand
GTCCATAACTTTTATCTCTGTATTTTAACCTGAGAGTTTTGCTCCTTCGGTGCGTAATGCTTTCCAGAGTTTTGTCAATTTTCGGTCCATTTGCCTGAGATATTCATGTTATTTATGGGAATAACACTTAATTCCTTCGGCTATCCTATAAGGATACTATGCAGAATAAATATTTATTTTAAAAACTACATAGCTAAGTCTAAAACTTAATCTCCCGAAAATATCATCCAAACTTTATTAAATATTTAACTATATTATACCTCATTTCAATATTATTTTACATAGTTTTCAGAAAATAGTGAATTTTGTTTCCAAATAGTGCCTATAAGTATTCCTTATAGATTTTTTGTAACCATATAAAAATTTTCTATTATTACATCATTTTTATGAAATTTTATTTAATTTATTGATAATAAATTTTTATATAATAAAAGCTATGAGATCTTATAGATATTTATGCTTTTTATTACTATGTTTCTGCTGTTTTTATTTCTATTAAGAACCCTAATAATTAATTATCTTTTATAATAATTTTATTTGTTTTAAATGGTTAATCTATTAATAACACTATATTTATCTTTATAATAATATTTTTTTATTAATAATTTTTATTAATTATATTGTTAAATAAGAAAAAAGTAGTATAATTAAGGTATACCCTATTAGGGTAATAAGGGGTGATTTTATATGAATAAAAAAAATAAAAATTTAGATTTAATGATTATAGGTGCAGGTCCTGCAGGATTATCTGCTGCTATATATGCTGCTAGAGCTAAACTTAACATGATTTTAATTGAAAATGGAATAATTGGTGGTCAAGTTAGAAGTAGCTATACTATTGAAAACTATCCCGGATTTAAAAAAATTGAAGGTAGCCATCTAGCAGACTTAATGCAAGAACAAGCTACAGATCTAGGTGCTATTATAGATGAATTTGATATGGTAGAAAAAATTCAATTAAATAATAATGAAAAAATAGTTGAAA
Source organism: Clostridium sporogenes (assembly GCF_001020205.1). Taxonomy (NCBI): domain Bacteria; kingdom Bacillati; phylum Bacillota; class Clostridia; order Eubacteriales; family Clostridiaceae; genus Clostridium; species Clostridium sporogenes. The sequence goes on along the minus strand of NZ_CP011663.1, from coordinate 1,380,011 downwards.
CTTCACAATATATATACAAACCAACAACCTTAATTATATCTACTGGTGCTACAGCTAGAAAACTTCCTATTCCTAGTGAGAGTAAGTTTTCTGGGAAAGGTATACACTACTGTGCTATTTGTGATGGTGCTATGTACGAAAGTAAAACTGTTGGAGTAATTGGCGGTGGAAATGCTGCCTTAGAAGAAGCTTTGTTTTTAACTAAATTTGCTTCAAAAGTATATATGATAAGAAGATATGATTATTTTAAAGGTGAAAAAGCCACACTACAAGAAGTTGAAAACAGTCCTAAAATAGAAATACTATACAACTGGGATTTAGTAGATGCTTATGGTTCAAATTTTGTAGATAAAGCTTTAATTAAAAACGTTAAAACAAAAGAAGAAAAAGAATTAAAATTAGATGGAATTTTTGGATTTATAGGTTCAGAACCTAAAACGGAATTATTTAAAGAATATATATCTTTAACTCCTAAAGGATATATTAAAACTAATGAAAACATGGAAACCAATATAAAAGGTGTTTATGCGGCTGGAGATGTTAGAGAAAAGCAATTTCGCCAAATAACTACTGCTGTAGCTGATGGAACTATTGCTGCATTAGCTGCTGAAAAATATATTATCGAAAAAACAAGAGAAAAATAATGTTTATATATTACAAAAGAAAAGATTAGAGGTGTCTATATGTTTAAAAATCTATGCGTAGAAAACAATTTATATAAAAATTTTATAGGAGGACAATGGGTAAATAGTAAAACAAATAACTTTATAGAAATAAACTCTCCTATAGATGGTTCTTTGGTAGGTAAAGTCCCTTCCATGAGTAAAGAGGAAGTGGACTTAGCTATAAAAAATGCTAAAAAAGCTCAATCCTATTGGAATGAAATACCTATAAACGAAAAAGCAACTATCCTATTAAAAGCTGCTAATATATTGGATGAAAAAGCTGAAGAAATGGCTGATATAATGACTAAAGAAATTGCTAAGGATAAAAAAAGTTCTATTTCAGAAGTCCGTAGAACTGCTGATTATATAAGATTTTCTGCAGATACCGCAAAAAATATGGTAGGAGAAACCTTACCTGGAGATTCCTTCCCAGGAAATTCCAAAGGGAAAATATCTATAGTCAATAGAGTACCCTTAGGTGTAGTTTTAGCTATTTCTCCCTTTAACTATCCAGTTAACTTATCTGGCTCTAAAATAGCTCCAGCTTTAATGGCTGGAAATAGTGTAGTTTTAAAACCTGCTACTCAGGGTAACATAAGTGCTCTTCATTTGGTAAAAGTTTTTGAAGAGGCTGGTCTTCCCTCTGGAGTTTTAAATACAATTACAGGTAAAGGTAGTGAAATAGGTGATTATATAGTTTCTCATCCTATGATTGATTTTATAAATTTCACTGGAAGCACAGAAGTAGGGAAAAAAATATCCCACATTTCTGTTATGAAACCTATGCTAATGGAATTAGGAGGAAAAGACGCTGCTATAGTTTTAGAAGATGCAGATCTAGATTTAGCAGCTAAAAATATAGTATCTGGAGCCTACTCTTATTCTGGCCAAAGATGTACTGCTGTTAAGAGAATATTAGTTCTAGACAAAATAGCAGACACGCTAGTTAAAAAAGTAAAACAAAAAGTGGAATCTTTAAAAGTAGGAAATCCTTTAAAAGAGCAGGTGGATATTGTTCCATTAATAGATGATAAAGCTGCAGATTATGCTGAAGCTTTGATGCAAGAAGCTAAAGATAAAGGAGCTACATTATTAGCAGGCGGAAAAAGAGAAGGTAATTTAATTTATCCTACTTTGTTTGATAATGTTACATTGGACATGAGATTGGCTTGGGAGGAACCCTTTGCCCCAATACTCCCAATAATAAGAGTTAAGGATATAGATGAAGCTATAAAAATAGCTAATGAATCTGAATATGGTCTTCAAGCATCTATATTCACAAAAGAAATAAATAAAGCTTTTTATGTAGCAGAAAAATTAGAAGTAGGTACAGTCCAAATTAATAATAAACCAGAAAGAGGACCAGACCATTTCCCATTCTCAGGTATTAAAGCCTCCGGTCTTGGTACTCAAGGTATAAAATATTCTATAGAAGCTATGTCTAGACCTAAAGCTATAGTTTTAAATATAAATTCATAAAATAAGGAAGTTGCATCGCAACTTCCTTATTTTATGAATTTATAGCTTCATCTATAGCTGGTTTATTAAATCCTATTATAATTGATCCATCTATATCTAATACAGGTACACCTCTTTGGTTTGATTTTTGAACCATTTCATCTCTTGCTTTCTCATCTTTTTCAATATTTAGTTCCTGAAATACTATTCCTTTTGTTTTTAAATATGTCTTTGCTTTTGTGCACCATGGACAACCTTCTGTTGTATATACTTTAATCACATAATCACTTCCTCTTTAATAATAATTGTTATATAGTTTTTATTATTTATTATATTTATATTTTATCACAATATTTTCCTTATGTATATAGGTTTAGTTATATATATAATTTTATTCACATTTATTTATATATTAAATTCAACTCAACTTATATTATAGATTAATTGCTTTTATATAAATTATAATAATAAGGTTACTTATTCCTATTAATAGAATAAAGTAACCTTATTATTATGGCTTTTAATATTTGATTAATTATTAATTTATATTTATTTTTCTTAACAATGACTATATAATTTACTTAATTTAAATATTTATTTACTTTTGTTTTATATTAATGGCTCCCACTCCAGCTTCAATGTTAACCTCTATACTATTTTTACTTTTTCCATATTGAGAATTTTTATAGATATTTTCCCCTTCTACTATAAATCCATTAGCGTTAACTGCTCCTACTCCTTTTTCAGCTTTTATTTTAACTCCTATGGATTTAGGTAAATATACAGTGGCTTCTCCAACTCCACCTTGTATATCTACTTTAACATTGTTTTTATAATTGCCTGATATATCTAGATCTACTTTTCCTACTCCCATCTCAACGTTTAATTCTTTTAAATTTATCTTATTCAAATCTGCTTTAAATTCTCCTGCTCCTAGATTTAATTTTATTTCCATAGGTATTTTTTCATTTAAATTTATATTCCATTCATTATATTCCTTTTTATTTAAAGATATATTCCCTCCATTTAATGAAGATTGAGAAATTGCAAGTGCTCCTTCTCTACCTTTAACTTCATATTTTATTTCAGGTTTCCACTCATTTTTACTGTATATAAATTTACCCTTCATAAGCTTTTCTTCATTACCACTTATATTTAATTTACCTGCTCCAAAATTTAGATTAAGTTTTGTTTTTTCCGCTCCATTAGTATCTACAATTTTTGTTTCTTCTTTTGGTTTTTCATTTGTATAACTTACATTGTGTTTTTCTTCTTTATTGGTACATGCTGTAGCAAAAATTATCACCACTAATGTAAATATTGAAAAAATCTTTTTAATATTCATTTTACGCCCCCATTAAAATCCATTATTATAATTTACTATATAACAAATTTTATCATTATAGCAATAATATACTAATAGATTTTTACTGTATTTAAGGAAGTATTAAGAATTAATCATCCCCAATAGATTTTATTTTTAACCACATTCCTTTGATATATAGTTTATATATAAATAAAAAAACATTCCATAAAAATATTTTTATGAAATGTTTAACTATATTTATGTAAATAAATATTATATTTATAATTAAAATATATCTTAATTCTATTTTTTTTATATTAATTAAATTTATTCTAAAATTATAATCTAAGGATTATTTAAATGCTTTAATAAATACCAAAAATCTGAAATTTTATAAAGCTTTAAATTTAGATAATTGTATTATCTTTTCTTCATCCTCAAAGTTCTCTAAATTTTTTTCTAATTCTTCACTAGCATAATCAAATAATATTTCTTTTGCTTTTTCCTTTGCTTCCTTTTCTGTTTCAACATAATTTGTCATACCAAAAAATGAACAATTATTATTTTTTAGCCATTTTGTAAATTCCTTAAAAAATTTTTCTCTATCTTCACCCTTTGGTATATTTATAGCTCCATTTATAGCTATAGCATTTTCCCCAATACAGACTTTTTCGCTGCCTTGGGTTATCATTTTACACATAATCTAGCTCCCTTCAAATTTCCATATAATTTATGTGTTGAATTTTTATTATTTGCATCATTTTACAATAATATTGAATTATAGTAAAGTCTAATATACTCTATTTTTTCACTGTATTTTTATATTATTAAATTTGTAAGGTATACTAGTCTTTATTTTTAAAAATTATACGCTTTTCCATGCTTTTTCAAGGTTTTTCAAATTACATATATCAATAATATATTTATATTCATAATATATAAATTAGAAGGATTTCCTTCTCTTGCAAAAATCCCTTGTATTTAATTTATACTAACCTTATTATCCTAACTCTCCTTTAATTTAATGTAGGAGTTTTTAAAAATAAAAAAAGTAAAAAGAAACACAATTATAATTGTGTTTCTTTTTACTTTAAATACGTTATGAAGTTCTCTTTTGGTTTTAAAAGTAATATTTTAAAACCTTCAAACAAGAGGGTCTCTTATAACTGTAGTTTTTGGGTTTTTTGGGGTAATATTATAAAGTTCCTCTAGGTAAATTTTTATTTACCAACAAAACTAGTATATATTATATTTTTTTATAAATCAAATAAGAAAAATTTATAAAGAAACCCTCATTTGAAAAGTTTTATTAATAATGTCATTTTTAAAATTTTAAAATTGTCATACTATATTGAATATGAATTTTATAAATAAAAACTTTCAAAATTTTTATTACAAAAAATCAATTTATTATTATATAATTTTTTTCATAATAAATTTAAATTTATGAAGTTTTTCTTTCACCGACAATTGTATTTATTTTCCATGTTTTTATAAAAATATGGATTTTTTCATACTTATTTATAATTATTTCCATTAAATGCAACAATATTATAAAAATCAAGTTATTTTTAAAGTAACATTTTGAATATCATTGCAATTTTTAATGCAAATAAATTATAAAAATTATATATTATATTTATATATATTTTTTATAATTTTATAAAAATTTTTCCACTATTTTAGTTGTAATAAAGCTTCTATCCAAGTAAAGCAACTTTTGATTTTTTAAGTTCATTTTTCAGAATACACTTTAAATTGATATTCATATTATTTTCTGATACAATTTTAAATGTATTTATATAAAGTAAATAATTTAATAAACATAAAAAATATTTGGAAAGGTGGAAATTATATGAATTTTTTAGAAAACTTTATATCAGTATTAAATAATTATCTATGGTCTTATATACTGATAGCATTGTTAATAATTTTAGGTTTATTCTTCTCTTTTAAATCTAAATTTGTTCAAATTAGATATTTTAAAGAAATGTTTAGATTACTAGGAGAAGGTGCAAGTAAATCTGGTAGAGAGAAACATAAAGGAAAAAAAGGTGTTTCTTCTTTTCAGGCCTTCTGTATAAGTACAGCTTCAAGAGTTGGTACTGGTAACTTGGCTGGGGTAGCTATTGCTATTGCTTCTGGAGGTCCTGGTGCTGTATTTTGGATGTGGATTATAGCTTTAATCGGTGGTGCTTCAAGTTTTGTTGAAAGCACTTTAGCACAAATATATAAAGTAGAAGACAAACATGGCTTTAGAGGTGGTCCTGCTTATTATATGGAAAAAGCTTTAAATAAAAAATGGATGGGCATAATATTCTCTATATTAATAACTATAAGTTATGGTCTTGTATTTAACTCTGTTCAATCAAATACTATTTCTTTAGCATTTGAACAAGCCTTTGGTGTAAACACTTTAATTATAGGATTAATTCTAGCAATCCTTACCTCTCTTATTATATTTGGTGGTGTTAAAAGAATTGCTAAGGTTACTGAAATTATAGTTCCAATAATGGCAATAACTTATGTAATAGTAGCTTTATTTGTTATCTTAAGAAATCTAGGTAGTATTCCTAGTATATTCTCTCTTATTATAGAAAATGCTTTTGGTATAAAACAGGTTGTTGGTGGTGGCTTAGGAGCCGCTGTTCTTATGGGGATTAAAAGAGGATTATTTTCTAATGAAGCTGGAATGGGAAGTGCACCAAATGCTGCTGCAACAGCTAATGTTACTCATCCTGCTAAGCAAGGACTTATTCAAACTTTAGGTGTATTTACAGATACTATATTAATATGTAGTGCAACTTCTTTCATAGTCTTAATTTCTGGTAGCTATTTAAAAAGCGACTTAACAGGAATTCAACTTACACAAACTGCATTAAGTTCACAGGTAGGTTCTTGGGGAAATACTTTTATAGCAATTTGTATATTCCTTTTTGCTTTTAGTTCTGTAATAGGAAATTACTACTATGGAGAAACAAACATCGAATTTTTAAAAGGAAGTAAAACTAGTCTATTTTTATATAGATTATGCGTAATAGGTATGGTTCTATTTGGATCTATTGCTAAAATTCAAATAGTTTGGGATATGGCTGATCTATTCATGGGCTTTATGGCTATAATAAACTTAATCGCTATAGCTATGTTATCTAAAATAGCTTTTGCAGCTTTAAAAGATTATGATAGACAAAAGAAACAAGGTATAGAACCTGTTTTTTATGCAGATAGCATTGAAGGTTTAAATAATATAGAATGCTGGCCAACTCGTGAAGAATCAGAAAAATTAGCATAGTTATTAGCACTATTTATCAACCTGATTATAATAATAAACTGTTTTAATATTGATATAAACTAACTTAAGTAACATTTTTTAAATAATCTACTTATTTCTAAACCGCACTTTAGTATTTAACTGGAGTACGGTTTTTAATTTTCTTAGAATCTTTTGTTATTATACTAATAAATATATTCTTGTATTGATTTATATAATTCTTTTCTTCAATGGTATAAATCTTACTAATTAAGTTGGATTTTTAATTTTCAGAAAAAAATTTTATTTTTTTATAATGTTTATCACTTTAACAAAATAAAGAGCCTACCCTTAGTAGACTCTTCTATTACTTTTCATTAATCTATGTATTTTAAGCTGTAGCTTGCTCAATTTCCTGTTCTTCAGAAGCAGATTGTAATTCTGCAACAGTTCTTATTTTATAGTTTTTAAATATGATTGAGCCTAAGAAACCAGCACAGGCTCCTACTAAAGCACAGCATAAAGCTGCTATTGTAACTGTCTTAGGATCATTAAATCCATACATAACCATAAGTCCTGCTATTGGAGTTGCCGTTCCTGTAGCATTATTTATTAATCCAAAGTGAGTTACTATGATACCTGCAAGTCCACCACCTATAAAATTTGTAACATATACAGGTATAGGATTTGCTGAAATTACGTCTGCCTGAGTAAGAGGCTCTATTGCAACTGATATAGTTGTACTTCTATCTCCAAATTTTAATCTGTGAAATAACACAAAATTCATAAAAGAAGATCCCATTACAGAAAGAGCTCCTATAGCCATTGGTAATCCCTTAAGCCCTAACATAGCTGTTAACGCCATAGAACTTAGTGGTGCTGTTGCAACTACTGTTATAACTCCACCTAGTATAAATCCCATTATAATTGGGCTTTCATTAGCTGCTACTGTTATTATGCCTCCTATGTTTAATAGTGTAGCATTTACAACCGGAGTAGCCCCATTTCCTATTAATCTCGCTAAAGGTGCTACCAAAGCTACACAGACAATTAAATCTAATCCCTTTGGTACTTTCTTTTCTATTATAGGAACTATAAAAGAAAGTGCATAACCAGCTACAAAACCTGGTAATATACCTAATCCATAACATGAAGCTCCTATTAATACAGCATATACTGGTGAAACCCCTAAAGCTAATGGAACTAAAGTAGCTGCTGCTGCTCCGCCCATTCCGCCTGCTGCTAGTCCAGTATCTTTTAATAATTTAATATGTAACATATCTCCACCTACATAGCTTTGAAATGCCTCTACAAGAAAAGTAGCTACTGCTGCATCTGCTAAGGCTCCCATAGCCTTCATTCCTTTTGGCGCTTTTAAACTAAATAAAGAAAATGCGCTTAAACAAAGTAATAATAATAAAGTCCCTTTAAAAATTACCAATTTTTCTTCCTCCCCTTATAAAATATTGAAATTAAATTTAAAATTTTAAAAAATGCTAACGTTTTCCCTAAGGAATTCTCAATATAATTTAGCTAACAATTATTTATTATATCAAAACTTTTATAATTGTCTATATATTTTTTCAATTTTTTATTATTTTTTTCACAATTACGAATATATAATAATAAAATATACATCTACAATCTAGTGTATTGGCGTTCATCCTATGTTTTGCATAAAAAATCATTTCATAATTTTGTTTATTTGTATTATTTTCATATAAATGAATTTTTTAAGTCATATTTTCCTTAAAAATGATTTTTTTAAATAACAAATTTAAATAATACTTTCCAAAACATTTAAGAAGTTATGTTTTTTATGCTATAATTAATGTAAATTATAAAACTACATTAGGAGGCTAAAATGCAGTTAGGTGAAAAGATTAAATATTACAGAAAGAAAAAAGGTCTTACTATAAAAGAATTATCAGAATTAACAAACCTATCTATAGGTTTTATAAGCAATTTGGAAAGAGATTTGAACAGCCCTTCTGTAAGTAATTTACAGCAGATTTGCGAAGTGCTAGGAATAAATTTGATGGAAATATTAAAATCTACAGAAGATAAGGAATATATTGTATGTAAGGATAATCGTAGCGAAATTTTTTCTACAGATGATAAAAAAATAAAATTTGAAATGTTAACTAATGGAAATAAAAATTTGAATGCTATAGCTATAACCATAGAAGGAAATACAGACTATAATGACACTTCTTGGGGACATAGTTATGATGAGCTAGGTATTGTTGTAAAAGGTACTTTAGAAATTCAAATGAACTCTCAAACTTATACTCTTCACGAAGGAGATAGTATTTATTTAAATAAATTTACTCCTCATAGGTATAAAAATCCTTGTAAAGAAATTAACGTAACTTATTGGTTTTCTGTAAAATAATAAAAATGATATGATACATACAATTTATTTATTATAAATTTACTTTTAAATATAAAAAATAAATTTCTTTGAGAAAATTAAATACAACTTTCAATAATAGAAAAAAAGCACGAATTAATTAGTTAATTAATTCGTGCTTGTAATATTTGTATATTAACTTGTCCAATTCTTGACTCAATTTCAATATCTCCCCTTCATATAAAATTGAATCCATTTCTATCAGATTATTCAATCTTTCTCTTGTTTGTTCTAAAACTTTACCCATCATTCTTACCATCCCTATACATTTTTTATAAAATACGTATCTTATTATACATTTTATTACCATAAAATTCAACTTAAATTATCAAAGTAATTATTAATTTTTATTATAGTAACTATTTTTTTTCTTTATATCGTATATATATTTATTTTTTTACATATATATTACTTTATATCTACACTCAAACTTCAAGATACTCTAAAAATTTTTACATATATAATCTAAATAAATTATACTTACACATTTAAAATATATTGAATTATTTAATAAAATTTAAAAATGTTATTTTATGTTTCTTTACTTAATATAATTTATCTGCTACAATTATAAAGTAATATATTTTGTTATATTGTTATATTTTAACTGAAATAAATATTTTCATATAAGGAAGGATAGATATGAGTAAAAATCATAAATTTGATAAACACTTTAATAATTTAAATGAAGAAAATCAAGAAAAGTATATAGAAGAAATGCATGAAATGGCAGATAAAGCTGCTAAAAAAAATAATTTAATCTTTGGAGCAGTAGTTATACCTATTGTGATTGTTTGTATATTAGTTGTTAAACAAATGGTTTCTTTCTCCTTTAATTTAGCTAAAGATGATAACGGAGCTAAAAATAATAATACCGAAATAACTAAAGATGTAAAAAATAATAATAAAGGAACTGACAAGAAAGCGGAAAACAAAGAAATTGCTTTAAATGAAAAAATAGCTAAATATATACAAGATAAAAATAATAGACAAAAATCCCTTAAAGACGCAGTCTCTATAAATAAAGGTAGTGAAAAAGGTGTTTCTGTAATATTTATATCCCAATTATACAGAAATAACGGCTATGATATACCTAAAAATACTATAAGTACTAAAGGATTATTAGAAGATTTAAAGAAAAAAAATTGGACAAAAGAAACAGATTATACCAAATTACAAAAAGGTGATATTTGTTTTACTACTGTAGACAATGCTGGTTCTCCATCACATGCGTATATTTTTATGGGTTGGGTAAAAGAAGGAAAAACAGATTATGCTTATGTTTGTGATGGACAAACTTCTGATTACGATGATACATTACACAAAAGAAATTTAAGTGTTTCTACAGCAAAAAAAGATAAAATAGCTTTCTTTATGAAAGCTCCTAATGAAAAATAATTATTAAAGCTAGTCTATTAAGACTAGCTTTTTAATATAATTTTTTATTTTATATTTATAGTATAAAAAATGTTCCTCACCTAAATATACTTTATTTAGGTGAAGTTAAATTTAAAACTTAGGAAAATATAAAATTTAAAACTTAGGAGTCTATATATTATTTTATACACATTTTATATTACTATACCTATATTTTGTTAAAATTATAATTTTAATTTTTAGGTTTATTTGCATTTTTTTGACCACTTTGTTGTCTCAATTTAGCATCTTTATTTCCTTCCATTGGTTTATTAGGTTTACTATTATTATTCTTTTTCATAAGCTCTCCTCCAAAAATATTATTAAATATAATTTTAATCTTACCTATATTATTTATATATTGCTAAAAAACATACTATAAATTCACATATTTAAAATTTTCTCTATAAAAATAAATATCTATTTATTTTTATTAATTCCTTAATATATTTATTTTTATGGGGAAAAATATTAATATATTTTATATTTAGGAGGTTTTTTTATGGAATCTAAACGAGCTAAACAAATAATAGACTCTAAAAAATATATTCCTGTTTATTATAAAAATACACCGGTTCATATAGAAAAAGTAGACAATAAAGAAAATATAGCTCATATTAAAAGTTTAAATACAGATAAAGAAATAGTTGTTAATGTAAAAACTCTTAGTGAATGTAACAAATTAAATAACTAAAGATAATAGATAATCTAATAAAAGGTGCCGGAAATTAGACAGCACCTTTTATTAATATTATTTTACTCCTGTATGTCCAAATCCTCCGCCTCTATTTTCTCCTATTTCTTGAGGATTTTCGTATTCTATAAAATTAGCTCTTTTATATTCTTTGAATACCATCTGAGCTATTCTCTCACCTTTATTTATATATATAGTTCCGTATGGATTTCCTTTTTCATCTAAGTATATCTTTTGCTTCAATATACTTAAAGAATTACTAGTATCTAAATTTATATCTTCTTTACTATTTAAATAATCAATTAAAGATATTTCTTTATATTTTTCTTTTAAAACTTTTAATACATTAGGATCTTTTACTATATCATAGGGCAAATTAGCTATATCATATGTATTTTCCAATATAACTCCTACTGTGTCTCTATAATCACTATCTATAGTTCCTGGACTATTAGGAACTCTTAAATTAGTTTTTAAGGATAATCCACTTCTTGGTCTTATTTGTGCTTCCAAGTTTTCATCCATAGCCATAACAAAATTCAAGGGCATAACTTTTATTTCTCCTGGTTTTATCTCCATATACTTTGTAGCATATAAATCACACCCTGCAGCATTTAAAGATCCATAACTTGGTATTTTACCATTCTCTCCAAACTTTATATAAACATTAGCTTTATTGTCCATACTCCTTCACCTCTTTTAACATAATCCTATACTTTTGTTAAGTATACAAATATATATTATACTATAAAAATATATGATTATAATATTAATAAGTAATTTTTTATAAAATCTATATTATATCTTGCAAACTTTGTATAAATTCATTAAAAAACTTTATAATAATTGTTTTCACTTTCTTAATTTAATGTTATAATCATATTCAAGTCGTCCTTTGTCGATATTTTTTTGTTTTTTATGTAAAACATTATGATACAAAGTGATGATTTTTTGTTTTTTATAGTTTTTGTTTATTTAACAATTAAGTTATAATAGGTAAATATAAAATATTACTAATTATATTTGAGGTGTTTATATGGAAAAGAATAATTTAGAAATATATATATCCAAAGAAGCTTCAGAAAATTTATCAAACTTACTAAAAGAAAATCATTACTCTTGTGTTAGGCTTTCCTATGTGAAAAGTTGCTGTGCTAAAGGACGTTTAGATATAATATTAGATGATGTTAAAGAAAAGGATTTAAAACATGAATATGATTCCATCATATTAGTTTATAACAATGAAGTTTCTAATAATATAAAAAAAGTAGAAATAATTTATAAAAATAGTGATTTTATGATGAAAACTACTCCAAGAAATACTAATGGTTGTAAAAAAGGTTGCTGTAAAAACAACTCTTCTTCTAGTTGTAATAGTAGCTGTAATAAAAAATGTCCTTATAAGAACAAAACTTGTTCTAAATCATAGCAAAATATCATTTGGGATAAAACAAGAGAACTAAAAATATCTTTAATTTTAAAGCTAACAAATATAAAAAAATACACATAATAAGTTTATTAAGTGTATTTTTTTATATTCTAAGTGTTAAGATTAAATCTATTTTATTTCCATATTCACTCTTATTTAAGCTTATTATAAATTTAATCATCATCTTCCTTTTCTGTATTATGAACTACATCATCTATAATTATAACCATAGCTAAAATAAGACTTTGACTAGCCCCTTCTTTAATATCCACTTCATAGGAATCTCTTATAGCTGGAAAATGTTTTTTTACTCTGGCTACAGTCTCTCCAGCTTTTTCTATAGTAAAATTAATATCTAATATATCTCCTTTTACCTCATAATCTCCTATGATACTTTCTACTGTGAATCTAGGTTTTAATATACTTATGTCTTTTTTCATGGTAGCTACTTGGTTCCCACCCATATATATCAAATAAGTAGGTAAAATTTTCATAAATTTCTCTTTAATATATACTAATTCCCTATCCTCTATATCGTATATTTTTATTTTTTTAAACATAGACATAAGTATTTTTTGTGCTTTATATAGTTTTTCTCCATATTCATTTTCTATTATATATTTATCAGTTATAGAAAACAATTTTTGTTTTATTATAAATTTCAATATGTATCATCCTTTTTATAATTTAATATGGTAAATTTATTCTATCATAATTTTAAGTATATACTATCAAATATATAACTTATAAGAAAACATTAAGAATTTAAAATAATTTTATTATTAAATATATTTTACTAAAATAAATCTAACTGTTCTACATAAAAATAGCAATTAAATCTATTTTTTTATTTAAAATTACTTAATTATTTAAATTATAAAAAAAACAGTCCTTTTACTATGAAAACCTCAATAATAAAAGGAACTGCTACAATAAATTAATAAGAAATAAATTTATTATTAATTTATAATAATTAGTGTCTACATTAAATATTTATAATATTTTAATCTATTTTTGATTACATTTATTCTTATATTATTACTTATTTATAATATTTAAGCAAAATTTAATTGTAAAATTATATAAATACTACTTTAAATTAATGGGCTTTACAATAACTTTATTACCTTCTTTAGATACAATTGCGTCCATTGAAATATCTTCAAAAGCTCCATTATATTTAACTTCTTCTTTTGATATAAGTTCTTTAAATTTATTTTCATTACTATTAATAAAAAATATTTTACCATTAGGAAGAATTTTTATATCTTTTTTGTTAATTGGATTTTCTAACTCTATGTCTTTTCTATTAATAGTCTTATCATCTAAGCTCCAGTAATAAATTTTTTCTATAGTTCCTTCTTCCCTATCACCTTTTAGTTTACCTATATACATTACATCCTTATCATCTACACCTAAAAGACAATGATTAGCCCCATCTCTTATAGTTATTGGATAGTCTTTTCCTTCTACATGAATATTTCCATCATTTTTATTTTCATAAACTACCCTATCTTCACTATTCATAAGAGCTATTTCTCCTAAGTTATTTCCTAAACTTCTTATCCTTTCTAACTGAGCCATAGTATTTATTCTATAAATTCTACTTCTTCCTTGTTCATTTTTCACTTTTAAATATATGGTATTAGTAGCTGTGGATAAGGTCATATTTTTTATATCATAATTATTGTTTGGCAAATTGATTATAGTTTTTTTCCCATTTTCATCTTCCAACTGGAACTTTTCATTTTTTTCACTATCATAAGAAAACAAAGCTAAGAAGCTACCATTATTTTCTGAAGATTTTTCTCCTATAAATAATATGTTTCTATCTGGAAGCCACGCTGTATAATTAACTGTTCCATTTTTAAACTCTACAGATTTTTCCTCTTTTTTAGCTACATTTATTATAACTATTTTGTTTTCAGTGTGATAAGATATGTATTCTCCATTGTAAGATATTTTTATATTTTCTGCATAATATGGCACATCTATAGAAACAGTTTTTTTAATTTTCTTATCTTCTTCTTCTACCTTATTTATTTTAAAAGTTTTAGCAGAAGACAAATAAACTTTATCCACGAAAAGCAGAGCTGCAAAGGATAAGCCAATAGCGATTAGTGTCCAAACAAATATAATTTTAATTTTTTTCATAAGTAAGTCTTCTCCTTTATGGTTCTACATATATGGAAGTGGCTACTGTTCTTTCTCCATCCCAATTACAAGGTCTATTTATAACTTTACCTTTATAATACATAGTTGAAGAGGATCCTCCATCTAAATTACTAGCATTAACTACTCCTCTTTGTAGAAGTATATTCTCTACCTCTTCTAGAGTAGCTCCTTGTTTTATCCCCCTTCTCCCATCTATAACTAATAATACTATAGTTCCATCTTGCTTTTGTCCTATAGCAGTTCTAGGATTTATGCCTTCATTATAAGGGATAGGCTTCCCATTAATTATTAATGTATTTCTAAAAGACAAAGCCTCTACTACTCCCATTTTTAAAAGTTCATCTACAGTATGATCTCCTACAACTAGTAATCCTTCCTTTGTAAATGCTGTAATATTAGCCTTTTCTCCAGGTTTAAAATCATTGTAAATAACTTTACCATTAGATATTACAAGTCCTTCTGGATAGGCTCCGGTACCTGTCCAAAGTTTACCTGTGGATGATACATCCCTAAATCCACCACCATTTACAGCAGCCACAGCTCCATGTCTTTCAGCCATTTTACTAGTTCTTTCACCCATTTTCCCCATATACTTTGTATATCCTATTTTTACTTTTTGTGGATTTTTAATTTCTAATATATAACCATCAAATTTAGCTGTATTTATATCATACCTTTCTACTGAATTACCATATTTGTTCTTTATTTTTATATCTCCATAATTTTCTTTTAAACTTGAATTACTTATTCCTTTGTCCTTATTTAAAATTTTATTTATTTCATCCTTAGATAAAAAAGCAGTGGCAATATACTGATGTTTATATGTAGCCATAGCTGTTCCTACTAATGTACTTTTCACATTATCAAAAGGTCCATAAAAGGCAAGCAATAAAGAAAAAATTCCCCCTACTATAACTTCATAAACTAAAAACAAAAATAATCTTCCTATAAATGATTTTTTTTTCTTTTTTCTTTTTTTTCTTCTTTTTATTTCCTTTTGTCTCTTTTTAGACATATATACTCCTTTTTTTA
The DNA here is from genome assembly GCF_001020205.1 of Clostridium sporogenes. NCBI lineage: Bacteria > Bacillati > Bacillota > Clostridia > Eubacteriales > Clostridiaceae > Clostridium > Clostridium sporogenes. The sequence continues at coordinate 1,364,173 of NZ_CP011663.1, read as the reverse complement.
TTAAAAATTATTTATGATTAACATATAAATTATATTGTAATTATACATTATATTTGTAACAAATGAGTTACAAGTATAAAAACAATCCAAATAAAATTATATCATTTAATTTGGATTGTTACTTTATAATTATGACTAATATTTTTTATTATAACTTAATTCTTAAAAAATTTACACAATTTTATTATTAATAAATTTATTTTTACAATTTATTAATAATAAGTTCTACTATTTACTTTATCTTCCACACTCATTAATGCTTCTCCAAATCTTTGGAAATGTACTACTTCTCTTTGTCTTAAAAATGCTAAAACATCTTTTATATCATGATCGTCTGTTAAATTCATAAGATGCTCATAGGTAGTTCTAGCCTTTTGTTCTGCTGCCATATCCTCATGAAGATCTGTTATAGGATCAGCCATAGATTGAATATAGGCTGCTGTCCAAGGTATTCCATTAGCATCTGCTGGGTATATAGCATTCCCATGCTCTGTATAATAAGATCCTAACCCTGCTTCCCTCAGTTCCTTAGGCGTAGCATTTTCCATTATTTGATATACCATAGTAGCAATTATCTCTACATGGGCTAATTCTTCTGTTCCTATGTCTGTTAAAAGTCCTTTAGATTTAGATGTTGGCATTGTATATCTTTGAGATAAATATCGTAGAGCTGCACTCAATTCTCCATCTGGTCCACCATACTGTGCCATAAGAAACTTTGCCATTCCTAAGTCCTTACTTTTCAAATTAACAGGATATTCTAATTTTTTTTCATAAATCCACATATGTTTTTCACTCCTATCTAAATATTTCAGCTACATCCTTGAATATTCATTTTCCCAAGGCCAAGGTTGTGTTGTCCACTGCCATGGGAATTTACTCTTACTGAAACCAAAATTAAACAAAGGCCCAAACCTTTTCTCATATGTTTCTATTAATTCTTCTAATTTACATGAAATCTCATTATAATATTCTAAAGCTTTCTTATTATCAGGATAATTATCTAAATATAAATTTAATTCTACAGCTGTAAATTCATATTGTTGTATCATAAATAATAACTCTTTTCTTGAACATTTATCTAACATACTATCTCCTCCAAATATAAATATAAACTTTTGTTAATAGCGAGATTTATATGGTCTATATAAATCTGGAAATAAGGTTCCTCTATCTAAAGCCTTATCAACCTTATAAACTCTTTTAAATTTTTGTGGACATATAAAAGCTCTTGCTAATTCACAATCCTCCATATTTGCTAAAAAATCTTTTCCATATTTCAATATTATCAACTCCTTAAAATTTTTATTTTACACAATAAAAAAGGATTTAGTTTAAAATCCCTGGGTTTTAATAATATACTATGTAACATATATATATATTGTCACAATTCATTTTTAATAACTAATAAAAATATATCTATAAATTTTCATGTATTTCTCAAACAATATAACTAAAACAAATACCTTCTCTACTCATGATTTGCTTTTATTATTTAACAATTTTTTATTAAAATGGTATCATTTATTAGTAGAATGAGTAGATTAATTTTTACTATTAGAAAGGGGTTTTTTTATGAAAATGAAGAAACTATTAGCCATGGTATTAGTAGCCTCAACCACTTTAGTGGCTGCTGCTTGTGGAAATAGTAATACAGCCAAAGAAACATCCACAAAAGAAAATATTAAAGATGGAGGTAATCTAGTATTTTCTATACGTGGTGAACCAGAAATACTTAATCCAATCTACGCTTACGACAGAGATACTATGACTATGGACAACGCTTTATTTGCACCTTTATTTTATATGAATGGAGATAAAATTGATTACACTCTAGCTGAAGAAGTAAAACATTCAGATGACTTTTTAACTTACACAGTAAAACTAAAAAAAGATTTAAAATGGCATGATGGTAAACCTTTAACTGCTGAGGATTTAGTATTCACTATGAAACAAATAATGGATGAAAAACAGGATTCACCTTTTAGAAGTGCCTTTGTTATAAATGATAAACCTATAGAGGTAAAAAAGGTAGATGATGTAACTGTAGAGTTTAAATTACCAACAGTTCAGATGCCTTTTATGAATTCTTTGGCACAGGTATCCCCTATTCCTAAACATATATTTGAAGGAGAAAAAGATATTAAAAAAAGTGCTAAAAATGAAAAACCTATAGGTTCTGGTGCCTTTAAATTTAAGGAATCTAAAAAAGGTGAAAGTATAACTTTAGAAAAATTTGATAACTATGTTGGTGGAAAACCTCATCTTGATACCATAACCTATAGAATAATTGCAGATCCAAATTCATCTAAGGTAGCTCTTGAAAATGGTGAAGTTTCTGCTAATTATATAGATATTAGTGGTATAAGTAAATTTGAAAAAAATGAAAAATTAAAAGTAGTTGCCTATGATGAAGGTATGGTAGATAATCTAGTCTTAAATTGTAAAACAAAAGGTTTAGACAAAAAAGAAGTTAGACAAGCTATAGCCTATGCTTTAAATAAAGATGATTTAATAAAGGCTGCCTATGAAAGTGAAAAATATGCTCCTAAAGCCTATTCTCCACTTCCTAAAAATGCCCTATATTATACAGAGGATGTTACTAAATATGACTTAAATAAAGATAAAGCAAAAGAATTACTAAAAAAATCCGATGCTAAAAATTTAAAACTTAAACTAGTTTATAGAAATGATAAAAAGACTTTAGAAAATCAAGCTTTAGTAGTTAAAGAAAATTTAAAAGATATAGGAATAGATGTAGAATTAAAGGGCTTAGAAGCAAATGCCTTCTTCCAGCAATTTGATAACCCAGATAAAGCTGATTTTGATTTAATATTTAATGGCTATGTAATGGGTAGTGAACCTGATGCTTATAAAGAAGTATTCATGACTGGTGGTGCTTTCAATGCTTCTAGATACAATAATAAAAAATTAGATGATCTATGGAGTAAAGCCGCTGTAGAAACTAATAAAACAAAAAGAGAAGAAATTTACAAAACTATTCAAAAGGAACTTATGGAAGATATTCCTGTATACCCAATTTGCTATTCTAATGCCACAATAGCAGTAAATAAAAATGTTGGCGGTATAAAAGAAGCTAAAACAGCTCCTGTATACATGTTCCAAGACTTATCAAAACTTTATATCATGGAAGAATAAAAATTTAATAACTAAAAGGACGGTATTAATTGGGTCTATCCTTTTGATACCGTTTATTTTTAAATAAAACTGGTATTTTAACCTTTTATAATAATTATCTATTCTTATTTAATGCATTAAATCAATAAAATTTAGCTAACAATTATTATCTAATTTTTAAATTATATGCTAAAAATAGTTAAGAAAGGTATGATATATTTGAGTAAATACATAAGAAAAAGAATTATAGAAGCAATTCCCATCCTTATTTTCATCTCTGTAATTTCTTTTTTACTAATAAAATTAGCACCGGGAGATCCTATTAGAGCCTTTATAAATCCGAAAATGAAACCTTCTGATATAGCTAGAATCAGACATAATTTAGGTCTTGATAAGCCTATATATATCCAATATATCCTATGGTTAAAAAATGTATTAAAAGGTGATTTAGGTTATTCTTTAATAAACTCTAGACCAATTTCTACACAAATAATAGAGAGACTTCCTGCTACCATACTTCTTATGGGTTCCTCTTTATTAATATCTTTAGTTTTAGGTATAATCTTGGGAGTAATTTCTGCTGTTAATAAAAATAGCCTTATAGATAACATTCTTTCAGTAATCTCTTATATAGGTATATCTATACCTAGTTTTTGGTTTGCAATGATACTTATATACATTTTTTCCGTTAACCTTAAATTGCTACCCAGTGTTGGGATGCATACCATAGGTGTAGATTCTAAATTGGACATATTAAAACATCTTATTTTGCCATGCACAGTATTAAGTTTTGGAAATATATCCGTTATTACTAGATATATAAGATCCAATGTAATTTCTGAACTATCTGAAGATTACGTTATGATTGCCTACTCTAAAGGGCTATCTAAAAAAAGCATATTATATAAACATGTTTTAAAAAATGCTATTTTACCTATTATAACTATATTAGGAATGTCCTTACCTAATTTAGTAGCTGGTGCTTTTATAACTGAAACTATTTTTGGCTGGCCTGGTATGGGTAGATTAGGTATAAAAGCTATATTTGGCTTTGATTATCCTCTTATTATGGCTATAACCATGCTAACTTCCATTCTGCTTATAATAGGCAACCTTTTAGCAGATATATGCTATAGTTTAGTAGATCCTAGAATTAAAGAATTAGGTAGGTGATAAATTTGTTTTTAAATGAAAGACTTAAAATAAATTTCAAAATACAATTTAGAGAAAATAAATTAGGGTATATATCTTTATGTATAATTTTAATATTAGTTCTTTCCTCAACCTTTTCTTTTTTATCCCCTTATGACCCTAACAAAATAGATTTATCTAACAAATTAGCTAATCCTAGTTTAAAACATTTATTTGGCACAGATGAAATGGGTAGAGATTATTTTACTCGCTCTTTATATGGTGGAAGAGCTTCTTTAATGGTAGGTTTTATATCTATGATCATATCCACAACTCTCGGAACTATTGTAGGAACCTTTAGCGGTTATATAGGTGGCAAAATAGATAATATAATAATGAGAACCATAGATATATTAATGTGTATCCCAACCTTTTTTCTCATACTTATAATTAATGCCTACTTAGAACCTGGCATAGAGAATATAATTATTATTATTGGATTATTCGGTTGGATGGACATAGCTAGAATAGTTAGAGCTCAAACACTTTCATTAAAAGAAAGAGAGTACGTTCTATGTTCAAAGGCTTTAGGTGCTCCTAATAAAAAAATTATTTTTAAACATATAATTCCAAATGTTATCCCCTCTGTAATGGTGGCCTCCACTATAAACATTGCCTCTGCTATTCTTACAGAATCCTCCCTTAGTTTTCTAGGCTTAGGCGTTAGAGCACCTAATTCCTCTTGGGGAAGTATGCTACAAAATGCTCAAGGTTTTATTTCCTCATCACCCTACTTAGCTATATTTCCCGGACTTTTTATACTTTTTACAGTTTTAAGCTTTAATATATTAGGGGATATTTTTGCCATAGCCTTGGATCCTAAAATTAATAAATAATGATTGTTAAAAAATAAACCATTATATACGATAAAAGTACTATCTATACTTAGTGGTTTATTTTTATTTAATTAACTATAAAGTAAATTGTTGACAAACTGTTTACAAAGTTATACACTAATACTGTGTATAGTGTATATATACAGTATTGGTGTATAAAGGAGGTGTTTTATTGAGTATAATTAAAGCTACTGATGTAAAAAAGGCTTTCACTATAGGTAAAATGAAAGTAGATATACTTAAAGGGGTTTCTGTAGAAATTGAGAAAGGTGAATTTGTTGCTATTATCGGTGAATCTGGTTCTGGTAAATCTACCTTTCTAAATATATTAGGTGGTTTAATGCCTCCTTCCTCTGGTGATATTTTTATAGAAAATGAAAAAATCAATGGTCTTTCCGAAAATAATTTAGCATTGTTTAGAAGACGCAATATAGGCTTCGTTTTTCAGTCCTATAATTTAATCCCTCAACTTACAGCTTTAGAAAATGTGGAAATGCCTCTTATTTTTTCAGGGATTTCTAAAAAAGAGAGAAAAAATAGGGCCTTTGAAATGCTAAAAAAAGTTGGACTTGAGGAAAGAGCTCATCATAAGCCTTCTGAACTATCCGGTGGGCAACAGCAAAGAGTTTCTATTGCTAGAGCTCTAGTAAACTATCCTAAAATAGTGCTTGCAGATGAACCTACTGGTAATTTAGATAGCAAAAATAGTATAGAAATTCTAAATATATTAAAAGAATTAAATGAAACTACTGGACAAACCTTTGTGATTGTTACTCACTCTTCTCAAGTTTGTGATTATGCAAATAAAATAATAAAGGTGGTAGACGGAAAAGTATTCAATAACTAATTATCTTATGTAAAATTATTTAGGAGGTGCTCAATAATGAAAAAAAGTTTTTTCCCTTTAATATTTTTATTAGTTCTATGTCTTTCCCCTATTTCATTAGCTCATGCTGAATCAGGAAGAATAACTTTAAACAAAGTAACCTCTTCTCCTGAAATAATAGAACCTGGAAGTAAATTTAAGATTAATTTTTCTATAACTAATAATAAAGATGCTAATATAAAGGATGTCGTTATAACCTTAGTTGGATCAGAAGATAAAAAAGTCTTAACAGGTTTTTCTCCTGTTGGAAGTACCAATGAAATCTATGTAGGTCATATAGATGGTGAAACTTCTAAAGAGGCAACTATAGAAATGGCCTGTGATCCTAATTTAAAAGCTGGGAATTATAATATTTTAGTTAAAATAGGTTATAAATTATATGGGGAATATGTTGAAGAAACTAGAATAATAGGTTTAATTTTAGGAAATAAACCTAATTTACTTATAACTTCTTTAGATACGTCTAATAAAGATGGAGAAGGCAAAAAATTATCATTAAACTTTGTAAATAGCGGTAAATGCACTTTAAAAGACGTAATGGTAAATGTTAAAGCTAAGGATAAGACCTTTACTAAATATTTTGGCACTATGGAATCTGAAGATGAAAATGAATTTAAACAGGATCTAAATTTACTTGGTGATATAAAAGGTACTGTAGAAATAAGCTTTAAAGATGAATTAAACAAGCCTTCTAAGATTTCACAAGAATTCTCTATTAAAGGAAAGATTAATGACACTAATGCTACTAAAAAAGAAAAAAAGAGTTCTGGTATACTAGTTTTTTTCAAAGGCCTATTAGGAATAGGTGATTAATATGAAACTTACTGACCTTGCAGAAATTATATGGAGAAACCTTTTAAAAAGAAAAGGAAGAACATTTTTAACTATGCTAGGAGTAATTATAGGTAGTATAGCTATATATGTAATAATATCTCTAGGAAATGGCTTTGAAAAATATATGTCCTCACAGTTAAATTCCTTTGGAGATGTAAACATAATAAATATTTTTCCCTATTCAGATGCCACTGCAACCTATCAAGGAGGCAATATAAAAAACAGAAAAAAAATATTAAATGATAAAACTTTAAAGGAACTAAATAAATTAGAATTTGTAAAATATTCAATACCAAAACTTAATACAAATGCAGATATATCTTACAAAAAATCTGAAATGAAGTCTAGTAATTTAACAGGTATGGTCTTTAAAGATTATAGTAAAGACCATGAACTTTTATTTGGTAAATATCCTAATGATTCTAAAAATGAGGTAGTTTTAGGATATAAATTAGCTGCTTATCTTTTAAATAAAAAAGATGTAGATAAAGTAAATGAAGAAGAAATAAAGAAAATTCTAAGAAAAAAATTAAAGATAAAGATTTCTAGACCAAATGAAAAAGGTGAAGAAGAATGGATGACTTATACCGTAAAAGTAAGTGGAATCTGCAAACAAAATTTCTCAGATGATTATCAAATTAAAACTCCTTTACCCTTTACTAAAAATATATTAATCTATAAAAACAATGATGAAAAATTTCTAAAGAATAAGGGTTATGAAAGTATAGATTTAGTGCTTAAAAACCAAGAAAAAAGCAGTGAAGCAGAAAAATATTTAAAGGATAATGGATACTTATATCAATCCCTTAAAGAAATGCAAAGCAGTGTAGGCAAAACCTTGAGTGGAGTGAAACTCATATTGGGTGCCATAGGAGGTATTTCTTTATTGGTAGCAGCCTTTGGTATAGCCAATACAATGAACATGTCCATACTTGAGAGAAAAAAAGAAATTGGAGTTATGAAGGTAGTAGGTGGCTCTGTAGGAGATATAAAAAAGATATTTATAGGGGAAGCCACTGCTATAGGGTTTTCAGGCGGAGTTGTAGGATTACTTATAGGAAGCTTTATAAGCTTTGTAATAAATGCAATGCTAAAATCTAAACTTTCTACTTCCTCTAGTGGTGATGTGAAAATAGCTGTATCTAGTATAGGCCTTGTAGCTTTTGTATTATTATTTTCATCCTGTGTAGGATTTTTATCTGGCCTATACCCGGCCTCTAAAGCAGCTAAGCTAGATGTAATAAGCTCTATAAAAGATGAATAGCTTATTTTTATAAGAATAATTAAAATCCCCATAAAGATTTAATAATACAATTATTTTTCTTTATATATTTAAACAAATTTATTATATTGTATAGGAGGTTTCATTTATGGAACAACAAGAAAATGTAAATACTAATTTAAACTTAACTTTAAAAGAAAAATTTAAATTTTTCTTTACATCCCCTTCCAAACTATTTGAACATTATAGAGAAAATCCTAAATTTGGAATATTACTTTTGATAACAGCTCTTTGTACAGTAATTTATACATTAATATTTTCTAATGTATCAAAGGAAATTATGAAAAAGTATATGGAAAAACAATTTCAAGGATTAGATCCACAGACATTAGAAATGACAAAAAAAACTATGGATACTATTAATAATCCTGCTCTAAAAACAGGTTCCGCCTTATTATTTGGATTAATAGGTATATTTTTGATCTCTTTTTTAATATTTATAATTTTTAAAATTTCAAAAGTTGCTCTAAGCTATCAACAAACCGTAACATTATATTTAGTAGCTGGTTTATCCACTTGTATAGGTAGTATGTTTAAAGCTATATATATGCTTATAAGTAAAAAAGCTGTAGGTATTAATGCTATCTTAAATCCTTCTGTAAAAAATACTTTAATGACTAATATTGATATTTTTAATATATGGTACTATGTACTTTTAGGTATTGGTATTTATGCTATGGGGAAAACATCTAAGAAAAAAGCTATTATATTAACTATAATATTAGCAATTTTAAGTATTGGATTTACTGTTTTACCTTTTTTAGTTGGAATAAAGTAATAAATACTATTATAAAAGCTATTATCAAAATATTTTTATAAACAGCTTGAAGCGTGGAACTTCTCCACGCTTTTTATGTTATATTTAATAATTAATACAATACATAGTTTTAATTAATATTTTAAGCTTTTACTTTTTACTCATGCAACTAATATATAACAACATAAATAAATATTACATATACTTTAATAGATACATTATAATATAAACAAGTAAATTAATGATACTATTAATGATGCTTAAAGGTAGATATTCTATTATTTGAAGTAAGCTACACCTAAAACTAGAAATTACTTAATCATACATATTTATGTAGCTATAAGGCAATCTTAAATATGCTCATACGTACTGATTATTTTACAATATAATAATTTCTATATAAACTGGAGGTATAAAATGAATTTTATAGATATGCATTGTGACACTATATACGCTCTTATAAATAAAAAACCCTGCTCTAATAAAAACATTGCAATAAATGAAAGTGAAACTTTATATAAAAACTCATTAAGTGTAGATATAGAAAAACTGAAAGCTTCCAATTCTCTAGCTCAATTTTTTGCTTTATTTATAGATGTAACTGAAACTAACTCTCCTTTAAAAACTGCACTCAATATGTTAGATTTCTTTCATAATGAATTGGAAAAGTACTCAAAATATATTGCACTTGCTAAAAACTATAAAGATATAAATAAAAACCTATCAAATAATAAAATATCTGCTTTTTTAACTATAGAAGAAGGAGCTGCTTTAGAGGGCAATCTATATAATCTTAGAAATTTTTATAGATTAGGTGTTAGACTTATAACTCTAACCTGGAACTTTCCTAATGAAATAGGATTTCCAAACTGCAAAAAAGAATTTATGAATAAGGGCTTAACTCCCTTTGGATTAGAAGTAATGGAAGAAATGAACAAATTAAAAATGATAATAGATGTGTCTCATCTATCTGATGGTGGATTTTATGATGTAGTAAAACACTCAAAATCACCTTTTGTAGCCTCTCATTCAAATGCTAGAGCTATAACAGATCACCCTAGAAACTTAACAGATGAGATGATAAAAATTTTATCTAATAAGGGTGGTGTCATGGGAATAAATTTTGAAAAAACTTTTTTAGGTCAAAGTGAAGAAGGAAAACTATCAGAAATGATAGCCCATATAAAACATATAAAAAATGTGGGTGGAATTGATTCAATATGCATAGGCTCAGATTTTGATGGCATCGAAACTCCTAGTGAAATAAAGTCTAGCGATGAAATAGAAAAACTAATAAATGCACTAGAAAAGGAAAGCTTTCATGAAAGTGAAATAGAAAAAATACTATACAAAAATGCTCTTAGAGTTATAAAAGAAACTATATAAGGAAAGTGCTGCGCACTTTCCTTATATAGCCTTTTCTTGTGCAGAAGAAATTTTTTTAACTATGTCATATGCTTCATGCCAATTTTCTATTCTTATGATGTTTTCATTTTCTTTAATATGCTTATTATAGTTTGTATCTAATAAAATAACTTTAAACCCAGCTTCTGAAAGTTCTAATGCATTGGTAGGATTATCCTCTATAAATATATCACAATTTAATTCTTTAGCTTTATCTACCTTATAATGACTTCCTAAAACATATAAATCTCTAAATTTTATGGAATGATTTATTAAATAAGATTTTGTTAGAACCTCTAAGGATTTTTCTCTTGCTGTTACAAAATATATATTATGATATTTATTTAATTCATTTAATACTTCCTTAGCCCCTTTTCTTAATTTTTCTTCTGTATGAATTCTTACCTTATATTTTTCATAAAATTTCATATATTCTTCTTCTGTTATTCCTAAAACATCTTCAATATTATAAACAGTTATGTCTTCTGGTTTTACATTTTTGTTGAAATATTTATTACTTATATCTAACCAATAATAAGGTTCTGTAATCGTACCATCTATATCTATACATATGTTTAGATTATTCATTATTCCATCCCCCTGTCTTTTGTTTTTTATTATATATTTTATATTTCAATATTATCCTTTTTAATGTCCAACCTTTATATTAACATAAAAATTTAAAAAATAAATTAAATTAAAGTTAATAACAAAAATATTAACTAAATGCATTTTATTATATTCTAGTAAAAAAGCTTACAGTATACATTATATATATGCTGGTTAAATTATAAATGTACAGTTTTATATCTAAAAATAAAATAATGATCCTTTTTCTTTTTAAGGAGGTATTTTTAATGAAATCTGATGAAAAATCAAGAAAAATTAATAATAAAACAAATAATGATAGAATGTATGAAAAAAAACCTGATTGGGATTTAGACAAAGACTACGAAAAAAGACAACAAATGATATTAGATAGTGTAAGAGGTGTAAAATAAATATATTACAATTTAATAAAATAAAAATTTAGTTTTAAGATTAAAAGCTATGAATTTAAAAGATTATTTTTTAATTCATAGCTTTTATTTAATTATTAGGGGGTTCTAAAAAATCATAAAAAATATTCTATTAAAACTTTATTTTAAATATATTTAATAATCTCTTTGATCACCCTTTAAAAGATTTTCTATTTCTGTTCCTAATTCATGACCAGCAATATAAGAATCCATTTTATCCTGTTCTATAGCATTTTTATGTTTATCCTTTCCTGATAAACTATCAATTATTCCAATCTTTGCAGAAGGTAAATCACCTACTTGTATATTTTTTATATCATTTATATCAAATTCATATTTGCTCATTTTTTCTCCTCCTTTTAATCATTATATTATTATTTTGTCCCTTCCTATAAAAAAAATTATAGGAAATAAATTAAAATTATATCTAAATTATTATAAACTTGACTGTTAACAATCAAAATGATTTATTTAAAAATTTTCCATTTAAACTATTATTTATATAAATAAAAGGATAAAATAATCTTTTGTTGAATTTTATAATGTAATATAGTTTAGATTGGAGGATAAGTAATGATAAGTAACTCATTTGATAATCAAATATTTGATTATTTTAAAAATATTGTGCCTTATTTACATCACTTTTTTTCTGAAGATATATTAGTATCCGTATGTGATAAAGAAAAATATATAAAAATAGATGGAACTGAAAAATTTGGGTTAAGCGTTAAGGCAGGAGACTTCATAAGTAACCAGGGTGGAGATTTTGAAGCAATAAAAACAGGAAAAATTATAAAAAAAAATATAAGTAAAGATGTTTTTGGAAGAGAAGTTAAAAATATATCTGTCCCTTTTAAAGATGAAAATGGGAATATAGTTGGTTGTATAGCTATAGTAAAAAATCTAGATAAAAACATTGAAATTTCTACACTTTCTCAAAATCTTTCAAATGCTTTATCTCAAATCACTAAATCTAGTAATGAAGTTTTAAAGACAATTCAAAATGTAGCTCTAACAAATTCAGATATACTAGAAAATGTAGAAAAAACAAATAATGAAGCTAAAAATACAGATGAAATATTAGAATTTGTAAAAAATATAGCTAATAAAACAAACCTTTTAGGTCTAAATGCAGCCATTGAAGCTGCTAGAGCTGGAGAATCTGGAAAAGGCTTTAACGTAGTTGCTACAGAAATAAGAAAGTTATCTAAATCCAGTGCAGAATCTATAAATAAGATTGAAGATATAATTAAAAATATTCAACTTTCCGTATCCAATATTACTAAAAACATAAATCAAATAAATGTGTCTTTTCGGGAACAAGCATCTGAAGTTGAAGAAATAAATGCTGCCATTGAAAATTTAACTTCCACAGCTAAAGTCTTAGAAAATATTTCTAAAAATTATTAAATTTTATATATTATTTCAAATCATAGATCCTATAAAAAGTTTTTGTGTAGCCCATACATTAAAAATTATCTATTTGTATTCAATCAATTAAATATAAAATAAAAGCTACGAAATTAAGATGTTAATCCTATATTTCATAGCTTTTTCATTTAAAATAAAATTTATAGTTTGTAAACTAAATTTTTGTAGCAACGCTGTTTATTAGTTCATTAACAATTTTTATATAATGCTACTTATATCTATTTTTTACAACCTGTACATCCGAATACTTTTTCCTTAAGCTTTAATCCTGCCTCAGTAACGGCCACGCCACCTAAAGCTGTTTCTCTAAGACAAGATGGAAGCTGTTTTCCAACTTTATACATTGCCTCCACTGAATCATCAAAAGGAATATGACTTGTAACTCCTGCCATTACTATATCCGCTGTGGTTAAAGCACTTACTGTTCCTGCAATATTTCTTTTCGCACAAGGTATTTCTACAAGTCCTGCTACTGGATCACAAACAAGCCCTAGTATGTTTTTTATAACTATAGCTCCTGCATCTAAAGCTTGTTCTACGCTTCCTCCCATCATTTCTACTACCGCTGCAGATGCCATAGCCGCAGCTGAACCACATTCTGCTTGGCATCCACCTTCTGCTCCTGCTGTTGTAGCATTTTTAGAAATAAGTATTCCTAACCCAGAGGCTGTAAATAGAGCCTTAACTAAATCATCTTCACTTTTGTTTAATTTTTCTCCTGCCGCTATTACTACTGCTGGCAATATTCCTGCTGAACCTGCTGTTGGTGATGCTACAATCCTTCCCATAGCCGCATTAACCTCAGAGGTTGAAATAGCCATAGCCATAGCTCTTACCATAAAAGTTCCTGTTAGTGTATTATGGCACTTAGAATATTCTTCTAACTTTAAAGCATCTCCACCTATTAATCCACTTACAGATTTAACTTCTTTTTCTCTTCCTATTTTTGATGAATGTTGCATAACCTTAAGAGCTTTTCTCATAGTTTCAAATACTTCTTTTTCACTTACATTCTTACTTTCTGCTTCTATCTTTAAAGTATATTCCCATATTTTTAAATTTTCTTCATTACATACTTTTATAAGTTCTTTTCCTGTGTTTACGAACATTAATTTTTCCTCCTATTTTATTGGATTTATAATTTTTACATTCTCTATATCCTTAATAGCTTTTATTTCATCTATTATTTTCTTTGGTATTTCTCCATCTGTTTCGAAAGTCATAGTGGCAGTTGTACCTTTACCTTCTCTAAAAACCTTCATAGCTCCAATATTTATACCTTCTGAATACATCATCGTGCTAATTCTTGATATTATTCCTGGTACATCTTTATGATGTGTTACAATAGTAGGATTACTACCAGTAAACTCCATGGATTGACCATCTATAGATGTTATAACTATATTTCCACCACCTATAGAAGAACCTATAATTTCTGATATAGTGCCATTTGTTTTCTTAATAACGAATTTAACAGTATTGGGATGAGCATCTCCTAAATCTGTTTCTATAAATTCATATTTTAAACCTTTTTCTTTTGCTACTTGAAAAGATTTTCTAAGATTTTCATCCCAAGGATCCATATTTAACATACCTGCTATTAAAGCCTTATCTGTACCATGTCCTTTATAAGTCTTAGCAAAAGATCCATGCAAATAAAACTTAACCTCTTCTATATTATTATCTCCTGCTATAGAACAAGCTACTTTAGCAAGTCTAGCTGCCCCTGCAGTATGTGAACTAGAAGGTCCTATCATAATTGGCCCTATTACATCAAACACACTATAATCCTTCATTAATTTTCCTCCTTAAAACCTATGTAAACCTTTATATTTTAAATAAAATTATGTATAATTAACTATATGTACTTACTTCAATTAAATCAAAATATTCATTCTATAAAATAAATCTGTATGATATTTAATCTTTGGTATTAGTCTTAATAAATATTTTTTCATATTTTTGATTTGTTTTTCACTTTTTTGAAATCCTCTATATCTAGTATACTTTATTTAATGATTTTTTCAATATTTTTTTAAAATTTTCTATAAATCTTTTAAATTTATAAAATACTACTTTAAAATTAAATAGGATATATTTATATAGATAACATACTTATTATCTATAAAAATACATCCCTAATTTTTAATTAAATTATTATATTTAAAATCTGCACAATCTTTTTTAATCTTTATATATTTGGAATTTATTACTCCCTCTTTTTTTAGCATCATACATAGCCTTATCTGCTTTCTTTATTAGTTCCTGTGATACAACACCATCTTTTGGGAAAAAACTTATACCTATACTGGTCTTTATATTTACATATATTCCTTCTATATATATAGGTTCTCTAAAAACTTCTATTATGTCTCTAGCTAAATCTTCAACTTGTTTTTCGTAAGCTATATCTCTTATTAATATAGTAAATTCGTCTCCCCCAAATCTAGCTATTAAATCTTTAGAACTAATAGTATTTTTTACTCTTTTAGCTACTTGCCATAAAAGTTTATCCCCAGTACAATGGCCAAAATTATCATTTACTTCTTTAAATTTATCAAGATCTAGAAACATTATAGCTAATATAGTTTGTTTTTTTCTGCTTAATTTTATTTCATGCTCTAATTGTTTCAAAAAAGAATTTCTATTAGGCAACTCTGTAAGAGAATCAAAATAAGCCATTTGTTTCGTTTTATCATTGTATATTTTTCGTTCTGTTATATCTCTTATATAGGTTGCAATTCCCAATTCTCCTTCTACATTTATTAATTTCGTTGTTTCCTCTCCATAAAAATGTGTTCCATCTTTTCTTTTATGTACTCTCTCAACAGGTTTATCTCCTATGGACATATTAAACCCTATATCTTTCATAGATGATTTAGGTATTAAATCTATCATATTCAGCTTTTTCATTTCTTCTATAGAATATCCAAACAAATTAAGAGCAGATTTGTTGCAGTATATTATATCTCCATTTAAATTTCTAATTATTATTGCGTCCGCAGATAACTCTATAAGATATCTGTATTTTTTAATTGTATTTTTCAATTCTATTTCTTTTACTTTATATTTGGTTATATCATAAAGTGTAATAAAAAAAACCTGTTTTTTTTCTGTATACAATAATACTTTAACCCACTTTTTAGTAATATCAAAATAATCTTCAAATTCCATTTTTTCTTCTTTATATAATAAAAGTTTTTCTAAAGTTTTCATTATATTTATTCTATGACTTTCAAAAGACCTTATATCTTTAGCTTTTTTATTTTTTATATATCCTTTTGTAAAACCCGTTAAATCTTTAAAATAATCATTAGATTCCATAAAAATAAAATCCTCTAACTGACCATATGAGTCCAAACTTATTTTGCAATAACAATAAGCTATACCCATTTTTTCTATAACAGATAACTCTATTTGTTTTATTAAATTTTTCTCTTCCATAGTTTCACCTCTTATGTTCAGTTATATTATATTATTAATATATTCCCTATAATTTCAAATAAGTATTTATAATTAAGGAATTTTGCTAAATAATTATTTTTTTTACTTTAATTATATAAAATTGCTAGGAACCCAGCACCATGTACTGGGTTACTAGTTAAATTATACCATTAAGCCATTTTAACTACTATATCTTTTTTCATAGAATCCCATATTTTCTCATCTTCCATTCCTAATCTCCATAAAGCTATCCCTTTTATACCTTTATTGAAAGCTAATTCTGCCTTTGCGTATATACTTTCAGCATTTTCAAACCAAACTTCATGATTATTACCAATTTCATCTATATAACTAAACATAGGAGTTTTTGTTTCTTCATCAAATATTATATCTTTTCCATATCTATTAGCTATTTCTACAGCTCCTGAATAAGTAACATAAGTATTTCTTCCCGTAGTTAAATTAAAATCAAATCCAAACACCGAAACTGCAGCTACTACTTTATTTCTCGGAACTCTAGTTATAGTATAATTTAATACTCTATTCATCCATCCTATTGAAACTACTGGTCCCGGTCCACTACCTGGCCATCCATGTTCGTTATATAACATAACAATAAATTCATCTACAGCACTTCCTATAATTCTGTAATCAAAAGGATCTGAAAAAGGATTAAAAGGCTCATCGCTGACTCTTGCTGGTATAGAAGCTGACAAATAATATCCTTTTCTTCTCAACTCTCTTCCCATTTCTAAATATAAAGAAGATAATCTATCTTTATCTTCTATATAAACATCTTCTATATCTATATTTACACCATCAAAATTATACTTTTCTATTAAATTTATCAAATTATTTATAAAAATTTGTCTATTTTCTCTAGTAGATACTAATTCTTTAACTAAATCTTTAGCCTTTGTAGTACCACCAGGTCTATACAGTAGGTTATGAACTACAGCTAATATTCTAATATTATTTCTATGAGCAATATTAACGAGCTCTCTTACATAATCATCTGTGAAATCACCAAATTTTTCTATAAGTGTAGCATCATTAGGATCTATTCTAAACATAAATAAACATATTTCAGATATTAAGTTTCTATTAGTAACAAAAGACTCGTAAGAGCTTGGTAATGTTTCTCCTTCTTCTAATGTATAAAATCCATCTACAGCTACTACAGGCTTCATATTACCATAAGTTTTAAAATCTACTATAGTTTTTGATACAAAACCTTCATTTCCATTAAATAATTTTATTGCATAAAAATCATCATACACATTTATAATTGGAAGCTTAGTACCTTTATCCATCTTGTATAATACTTGTGAATTTATATCAGGTCTGCTTCTTATATTTCCATCCTCTACTTTCATTATAGCTTCAGTATAAATGGGTATATAAAGTATTTGTCCAATACTTAGATTTATACTATCTAAATTATTCAATACCATTAAACTTTCTACAGTAGTATTAAATTTTTTAGCAATAGAATATAAACTATCCCCTCTTTGTACTCTATAAATAGATATTGGTATAAAAATTTGTTGTCCTACATATAAGTCATTAGAAACAAGTCTATTATATTCTTTTAATTGTTCAACAGTTATACCATAGGACCTAGCAATGGTAAATAAACTGTCTCCTGGCTTAACTATATAGCTTATATTAGGTTGTCTCCACATATATATTCCTTTCTAATATTAATTACACTCTTATAATATTCATTATAATTTTTTTTGATTATATAATTACACTATCTTTACAAAATAACTACATTGTTTTGTAAAACATTAATCTTCGCTCTTATTAATAAATTCTGCTGTAATGTTAAATAGCATTTTTCTCTTTCAAAAGGAAAACCCTCTACATCTTTATAAATATTGCTAGATTTTATATCTAATTTTTCTATTTTACCTAACAAAACTTTTTTATCCTTTATATAATTATTAAAATCTACAAAAAAAACTTCTCCTTCTTTCATATTATTAAAAAATAATAAATTTATGTTTATAGCTTTACTAAAATCCTTATGTGAAATTATTCCTTGATTTTTAGTTGTAATAAAATTTTCATTTATTTTATCTAATGTTATATATTCTATATAACTTCTAATATAACCACTAATAAACAATTCAGCCTTATTAGAATTTAATTTTATTAAATTAGCCTCTTCTATAAAAATGTTATTTTTAACTTCTTTTATATCTATAAATGTATTTTTTATTTTAGTAAAAACTATTTCTGTTATTTCTGTTTCAAAGCTTGCTATTACTATGGGTATCTTAGAAAATATATTTTTTCTTGTATTGTTATTTTCTTTTTTTAATTCATTATGTTCTCTCCAAATCTGCTTACTCTTCTCATTTCTTAGTTTAATATTTGCCTTAGGAACTTGCTTACTTTTTTCTTTATTTAATTCAGTATTTATCTTAGAAGCCTGTTGTCTTACTTTATTCTTTGATTCATTGAGTTCCTTGACAATCTGTTTATTTTTCTCTTCCTTTAACTTAACATTTATCTTAGAAACCTGTTGATTCTTCTCATTCTTTAATTCAATTTTTTCATCGGAAGTCTGTTTACCCTTTTCTTTATTTAACTCAATATTTATCTTAGGAAGCTGGTTCTCTTTTTCTTTCTTATGTCCATTCACAATCTGCTTACTCTTTTTATTTCTTAATTCAATATTTGCCTTAGAAAGCTGCTTCTCTTTTTTTTCCTTATATTCATTCACAATCTGCTTATTCTTATCATTTCTTAATTCAATATTTGCCTTGGGAACTTGCTTATTTTTTTCTTTTTTTAATTCAGTATTTATCTTACAAGCCTGTTGTCTTACTTTATTCTTTAATTCATTAAGTTCCTTCCCAATCTGTTCATTTTTCTCTTCCTTTAACTCAATTTTTACTTTAGAAAGCTGTTTATTCTTCTCATTCTTTAATTGAGCATTTTTATTGACATACTGATTATTCTTCTCATTTTTTAATTGAGTATTTATATTAACAATATGTTTATTTCCCTCATTCTTTAATTGAATACTTTCCTTGGAAGCATGTTTATTCTTTTCTTTGTTTAATTCAGGAAGCTGGTTCTCTTTTTCTTCTTTATGTTCATTTACAATCTGCTTACTGTTCTTATTTCTTAGTTCAATATTTGCCTTAGAAAATTGCTTATTTTCTTCTTTTTTTAATTCAGTATTTATCTTAGAAGCCTGTTGTCTTGCTTTATTCTTTGATTCATTAAGTTCCTTCCCAATCTGCTCATTTTTCTCTTCCTTTAACTCAATCTTCATTTTAGAAAGCTGTTGACTATTATCATTCTTTAATTGAGCTTTTTTATTGACAATATGTTTATTTTCCTCATTCTTTGATTGGATAGTTTCCTTGAAAATCTGTTTATCTTTTTCTTCTATAATTAATCTTTCCATTTTATTTAGATTGGATAGATTAATTAAATTATATATATTATTTTTCTTTTCTTCTTCTTGTAGTAATTGAAATATAATTATAAATATAATAAAATTTTTAAAATTATTATTTTTCACACTAAAAATTCCCCTTAAATATAATTACTATAAGAATATTTATTTAATTTATACATATATTATTAATAAACCCTATCCACTCCAAATAAAAATCCACATATAAAATTAGATAATTTAGGAGAAATTTTTTCTCCTAAATTATCTTAAGCTTATTTTTTACAAATATATCAATTTAACATTTTATAAATATTTTTATATTACTAGTGTTCCTTTGATCTACATCCCAAGCCACCAGCTCCGTTATCTATAGCCACTTGTTGTAATTGTAGAACTTTTACTCTAACGTAAACTACCATTTTCTCTAGTAACTCATCATAAACTTTTACTCCGTCTTCATAACAAGGTTTCCTTTGTATATCTGTTTCAAATATTCTAGCTCCCATTAGTTCGCAATATGGTTTTTCTACATAGGTTACTACATCTTCTAAATATTCTTGACAATTAAGTTTACCTAATTTTTCTTCTCTGCAGCTACAATCACATAAGCCTTCATCGCAGTATAAATCTGTTCTTCTTTGAATTCCTCTATTGGATACTATTGGAGGAGTTATATAAGTCACTTCTGTTACACAATTAAATGGTATTTTTTCTGTAGTGTGTTTTATATCACCACTTACTGCATCATGTTTTACACAGTCTGCAGTAGCATATTCTATATTTTTCTTAACGTATCCACTTATAAATAATTTTCCTGTTACTGGAACGCCATCTTCTATAACGCCTGCTCTTGGTAACAATTCACATTGAGTTAAAAATACGTCTTTTCTTATTCTTTTTATTTCATAATATTTTTCTTTTAGCTTCATTCTAGCTTCTACATCTACTTGTATTTCTTGCTCTGCAATTACTACTGGTATTTTAGCTACTACTGGTGGTGCTACTGTTTCTGGTGTTATATCAGTTCCATCACATAATGGTAAAGTTTTACTTTCTATTACCTTACCACAATCCTTATGACAATCATAGTTACCTGATTTATATGAATTTGAATCGTAATTACCTCTCATTTCATCCATTGACATCATTTATTCCTCCCATGTTATAAAAATATTTTATTTAAAGCTTATTTTATTAATTATTATTACTTGTAATTTAATTTTATAGCTTATACTATATATTATGATGGACAAGCATTTGTGTTACTAAGATTATTTTTTAAATAAATTATTCTTATTACAAAACTCTCACCTATATATACTATTCTTTTAAATACATATTAGTGAATACTAAACTTATCATATTATGTCTTTATTAAAATATATATTTTTTACTTTTATGTTAGTTTTTAATTTAAAAGTATTTATTAGCATTTTTTTAAATTTAGAATACATTAATATTGTAAATAATTTTATAGGAGTCAATGTTATGTATCCTTATTTTTATTACTTTTATTATGATAATTATATGAGAGGACCAGTTCCTCCTCCAATGCCACCTTTTATGACACCACCAGGTGGTTTTTCTCCTCAAGGAGGACCTCCATCTACGCCACCTCCAACCCTTCCTCCAACTAAGCCTAGTAAGAGTGGCCCTAATGTTAAAGCTGTTGATCCTGGTTCTATAAGATTCTGTAGATATAAATTTACTTATATTTGGCCTTCTAGAGGAAAACCTTTCTGGATGTGGATTGTATATGTAGGGAACAAATCTATATCCGGATGGAAATGGACTGGATATAATTGGGCTTATGCTGGAATTGACTTAAATAGAATAGATAGTTTTCAATGTTATTAATTAAAATTTAATTTTATTAATATAATTCTAATTTTTCACAAAAAAATTTAAGCTTCTACAAGAGTTTTAACTCTTTTGAAGCTTAATTTTTTATATCACAATATTCAACTTAACAATCTCACATTAGCAAATTTAGATTTATTGTTTTCTTTATCCTCTAATAGGTTGTTATAAAATTTACATAAAAAAGAATTCCTTATAAAAAACTCACTCTACAATTCTTGATATAAAAATAATTTTAATAACTATATAGATATATCATTTTTATATAACATCTCTATATGTGGAATATTATCCTCTAAATAAACTTCTGATTCTGATTTAAATCCAAAACTTTTATAAAAATCTATTAAATAATGTTGTGCTGAAATTCTTATAGCATTTTCTTTTAAATTATTTTGTATAAAATCTATTGCTTTTAAAATAGACTTTCTTGCCAAACCTTTACCACGATAATCCTTATTTACCAAAACTCTTCCTATAGATATTTCATCATAAGATAAGCCTTTTTCTAATATTCTTAAATAAGAAATAACTTTTCCTTCTTTCATATAAAATAAATGATATGCATTTTTATCTTTATCATCACAATCTTCATAAGGGCATTCCTGTTCTACAATAAAAACTTCATTTCTTATTTTTAGTATTTCATATATTTCTTCTACGCTCAATTCATTAAACTTTTTTATTTTGAAACTCATAAATTAATCTCCTTATACAAAAATTTCATCTATTATATAATCTAATCTTATGTATTCTTAAATTTTCTCTTCATTGAAAATAATGTAAAAATTATAACCGTTATGTATCCCAATACTGCAACTATTGATGATTCTACTCCAAATGCTCCTCCCGTTAAAATAAATGATTTTGATAATAACTTATATGAGAAAATGGCATGCTGATTATATAAAATATTAATATTTAATATCTCACCTATGATAATCACATTCCAAATTCCATGAACAATAGCACTAGACCAAATTGAGCCACTTTCATATACAATTAATGAAAAGATAATGCCAACACTGAAAATAGCACGTACCACTTCCATATTATTTTTTACTAATTTACCCGAAGTACATAATAATATTCCAGAAACTACAATAGGCAATAAAATTGAACATAAGATCCAATATCTACTCCCATTTCTAATTTATACGTAAACTAAGACTATTATTCAAAAGATTGTTTGAACCTACAACTTGATCTTAACCTATGGTTAATTTTTATCCGTAACTGCTTTTTTAATTAATAAATATTGTACTCCCATTACTAAAATGCTTAGTATACTAAATGTTAGAATTGTTATATATGGATTTGGATTTTCACTAATTCCAAAAACATTTTCAATAAATATGCACACTTTGTTATAAATGTCATGAGGAAAATTATTTACAAATATAATTAATATTATTGGAATACAAGATATTATTATTTGACCTAATTTATTTAATCTAAAATAAATCATAGTTATTAATAAACCCATCATAAATACAAATACATATAATGCAAAAGTCCATACACAAGTTCCCAATAAATTTGAAATACTATGATCTAATGTCAATTTCCAAGAAGCATTTACACAATATGTTATTTGTCCATAAATCATATCAAAAATAGTAGGACAACTCATAAAAATATTGTATACTCTATTTATAATTACATCAATGAAAACCAAAACTGCTGATATTATTATACCATACTTTATATTTCCCCAATAAAAACTCTTTCTTGAAATATTATTCCCTTGTGAAAAATAAAAAGAAGATTTAAATGAATTTAATGCCACTATAAATATAAAAATTACTGTTGCTGAATCTATACCATTTACCTGAGTATTATAATCTGGAAACATAAATTTTTGTATTAATGTTAATATTAATAACCCTATTAATATACTATAATAAGTAACTATAGATTTTATAGAAGTCTTTAATTGAATTTTACATATCTTATTACTCTTTTTCATTTATTACTCCCCCATATTTGTTAAATATATAAACAATTTTTGAAGTTCTACTGTGCTAATTTCTAATTCCAGTTTCTTTATATTATCTAAATCTTCTTTAGTTCTTTCTTGTAAAATTGTAGCTTTTTTATATGAACCTAAAGTTTCTATATCTATTGTATTTTTAGATGTTATATATTTATCTACAGCTTCATTGTTACCTGAAACTGCATAAGCTAAATTAAGCATGTCTTCAACAGAATTATTTTCTATTATTTTACCTTCTCTTAATATAACTACTTTTTCCAAAATGTGAGAAATCTCCTCTATTATATGAGTAGATATTATAATTGTTTTTTGCCCATCATTATAAAACTTTAATAGCTCTTTATAAAAAAATTCTCTGTGATTAGCATCCAATCCTAAAATAGGTTCATCAAAAATTAAAATTTCTGCACCTGAGGCTAAGGTAGCAATAATTTTACTTATTGATTTATATCCTGTTGATAAGTTTTTTACTTTTTTCTTTATATTTAATTTAAAAAGCTCACTAAGCTTTATAGCATATTCCATATCAAAATCTTCATAAAACTCTTTTGTCCATTTAAAAACATCTACTATTTTCATTGATTCAGGGAAAAAATTTTTTTCTTCCATAAAATAAATCTTAGATAAAGCCTTGTCATTTTCATAAATATCCTCACCATCTATTAAGATTTTTCCACTATCTAAAATAGCTCTATTGGTTATAAGATGCAAAAGAGTTGTTTTCCCTGCTCCGTTCCTTCCAAGAAGTCCATATATTTTTCCCTCTTCTATATTAAGCGAAATATTTGATACCACTTCTTTCCCTTGATATGATTTAGTAACATTTTTTATTACTATATTACTCATTGCTATAACCCCCTTTTATCATATCCATTATTTCATCTATAGTTATTCCTAGTCTTTTAGCTTCATTTATAAGAGTTAAAATATAGCTATCGAAAAATTTATGCTTTCTTTTTTGTTTTAACTTTTCCTTTGCACCACTAGAAACAAACATACCTACCCCTCTTTTCTTATAAATTATTTCTTCACTAACTAACAAATTGAATCCTTTACCCACTGTAGCTGGATTTATCTTATAGGTTACCGAGATCTCTGTTGTTGATGGAATTTGGCTTTCTTCTTCATAAATGCCTTTTAATATTCCATCTTCAATGGAATTAGCTATTTGCTGATATATAGGAATATCCTCATTAAAATTCATTATTATCACCTCACTGCTAAGCTGGTTAATTACTTGTGTAACTAACTATATAACTCTCTTCCCAAAATGTCAATACTTTGTTAAATAATTATATTGTTTTAAAATAAAAAAAACCCTTTAATTGAGGATTTTTTCAAATAGTTTTTAATTATCTTAACAATCATATTTTTAGCTTCCAACTCTGAAATCTTATTTTTTATTCTAGTTACATTAACAATTATCATATTATCGTCAATAAAAACAGTATCATCCCACAAAAATTCTTCTACTATGGAAAGATTATTTGTTCTGCTTCTTAACTGATATTAATCTTTTATTAGCAAATATAAACATGCCTCTTAGTGATTTATATTTTATAAATATAATTATTTATTTTAACAATTTATACATGATATTTAAATACTTAACATGGTATGAATATGGAAAAAATAGTTCCATCTTGAAGTTTGGATTTCACTTTAATATATCCATTTTGTTTTTCTATAATTTGTCTTGATAAATATAATCCTATACCTACTCCTTCCTCATTTTCACTGCCTTTACCCCTATAAAATCTTTTAAAAATACTATTTATTTCTTTTTCATCTATGCCTATTCCATTATCTTTTATATCTATTCTTACAAACATTTCATGTTTTGTACTATCAACTACAATCGTTCCATTATTATTTGTATATTTCACGGCATTATCTATAATGTTAAACATAGCTTCTGTGGTCCAATTTTTATCAACATTTAAAACAATATCTTCTCCAATATTAAACTTAATTTCTATATTTTTATCTTTTGCTTTTTTATATACTTGCTTTATTGCAATTAAACAAACATCTCTTATGCTTACTTTATTAGGAGTTAGTTTAATTATACCACTTTCAAGCCGTGACATTTTAATCATACTTTCAAGCAAAAAACTTAGCTTTTCAATTTGACTTTTCATATTAAAATTAAATTCATTATATTCCTCTTTGGGAATTGAAGTATCTTGTAAAATTTCATAGTACAGTTTTAAATTTGACAAAGGAGTTTTTAGTTGATGTGAAATATCTGAAATTAAAGATTTTATCTCATCTCTCTCATGTTTTATTCTTCTATTTTGTGCTTTTAGTATATTAGTTAATTTAATAACCTGAGATTGTAACTTTGATAACATATCGTCATTTAAAACAGAAAAAACTTCATTCTCATTCATATCTGTAATAGATTCAATAACCTCTGAAAGTTGGACTAGGATATGTTCCATGTATTTCTTTAAAACATATATAAATATTACAGATAACACTATCATTAAAATTGAAAATATTATAATCAATATCATAAAATTTATATTTTTATACTTAAACCATGTATATAAATCAAAGAAAATACAACAAAACACTATCACAAAAAAATATAAAGCTATTTTAAAATTAAATTTCATTAAACCTCACCCCATGTATATCCAGTTCCAAATATAGTAATTACGTACTTAGGTTTTTTAGGGTTGTCCTCTATCTTTTGTCTGAGTCTACGAATATTTACACTTAATGCATTTTCATCTACAAAATTACCATTAGCATCCCATAATTTTTCTAATATTATTTTTCGAGGCATAACCTGATTTTTATTCTTAGTGAGTAATTCTACAATCTTATATTCTGTTGTAGTTAACTTTATTATTTTTTCACATTTTTTTAAAATCATCATATTATAATCAATAGTTATGTCTCTATACTTAAATATATTTTTATCTTGTATATTAGTTCTTTTTAATACTGCCTTAATTCTTTGCCTTAAAATTTCCATAGAAAATGGCTTTGCTATATAGTCGTCACATCCTTTTTTAAAACCATCTACCATATCTTGATCCGTATCATTAGCTGTTATAAAAATTATAGGTACCTCTGAAATCTTACGGATTTTTTCACAAAGCTTTAGCCCACTTTTATGCATTAATTTTATATCAAGTAATATTAAATCCATATTATTATTTAAAAATTCATTATATCCCTCATCATAACTATAAGAGCTAATAACATTATATTTATCCCTCATCAGTACATATTTGATATCTCTATTTAAAAGTCTGTCATCTTCTATTATTAATATATTTGTCAAAGAATCACCCCTATAATAAACAAACTGCTCTTATAAAAACTTAATCTATCTCATTTTAATCATTTAATTTTTCTATTTACTCGTTTCATATATCCATATTATACCATGGAATTAAGAGAGTGTCTGAAAATGTAATCTATTTTGAGACATTCTCTTAATATTAATACTTATTCTAATTCTCTTAATCTTTCAACAATAGTTTGCTTATTTACATTTACATATATAACAAAAGGAACTATTATTGATATTAAAACTAAGATTGGTGATAAAATTAAAATTGGAGTTAATATAAATTTATATTTAAAAAACCATAAACTACCTCCAATTATTTTAACAATTGTTAAAGATACTATACTACCTAATATTATAGATATAACTATTGATCCTAAAGCATAAAAAACTCCCTCTAATATTAACATCTTATTTAGTTGTTTATTAGTCATACCTATACTTTGTAACATTGCAAATTCTCTTCTTCTTGATATTATACTTGTAAGCATAGTGTTTATAAAATTTAATATTCCAATTACTCCAATTATTAAACTAGTAACACCACCTACTAATAAAAACATATTTTCTAATTTTTTAAACTCATTTTCATATTTTTGTTTTGATTCATAATTCATTTGTGGTTCAATAGTTTTAGTATAGTCATTCAAAAACTTTTCCGTTTTATCTACATATTTGTCATCTATATCAAACACATAAGACATTATTAATGGTTGTTTTATTTCTTTTTTAAATTCTGATGATGGAATACACATTTGCTTACTATCTTCAATTGAATATCTAACAGACATTTTATATTTAAGCTCTGCTTTTGCCATAACTTCATATTCTTTAGTTATATTATCTTCTAGTTTTACAATAACCTTATCCCCTATTTTACATTTGCTTTCTTCAATTCTTACTCTCCCATTATCATCTGAATCTAGATTTTCAATAATATACTTACCTGTTTTAAATTTTTCTAAATCTATTTTACCTTCAACTACATTTAATTTAGATAAAGGGAAATCATCCATACCATATAATTGTAAACGTGATTTTCTATCATTAAAAATTATGGTACTAGGTTCTACATTATAATAAATTTTTCCTCCCCCTTTAATTCCATCAAGTTTATTTATATTACTAATCAATTCTTCTGATACTATATCATCTTCCGTTGTAAAAGTCTTACTCACATTAAAATAATTAGTATTGGCTGCTATAAAATCAGTTGCTATCTCATGTTCTACAAATTTATCCATACTAAAGCCTTTTACAAAAGTAAATACTGAGTTAAGAATTATTAAACTTAAGGATATTGAAATAACTACCAAAATAGTTTTCTTCTTATTTCTTAACATATTATATTTAGCCATATTATAAATCTTGCCACCCTTTGAAGACCTTTTCTCTTTTTTAAATTTAACAGTACCATCTACATATCTTGTTGCTTCTACTGGAGAAACCTTTGCTGCAATTTTACCCGGTTTTCTACAACTTATTAGTACTGTAATAATTGCAAATACTGCAGATCCAATAAAAATAATAGGACTAAAAGATATATAACTTGTCTTAATATTACTTGTGCTTATAATAATAGGTAAAAGCACATTTCCAATTACATAGCCTAAGATAAGACCAATTGGAATTCCTATAATAGATAACAACAATGCTTGATTTTTTATAAGTTTTTTTATTTGTTTTGAAGAGGTACCTACTGTTTTAAGCAATCCATAAAACCGAATATCCTTTATTACAGATATCTGAAAAATATTATATATTATCAAATATCCTGTGAATATAATTAATAAAAGCGCCCCAACACCTGCAATTATAATAGATGGATCTTTATCATTGTTTGTACTTAAATAAGCCCAATTTACTCCAAAAGCAATGGAATTAGGTGATTTATCAAAGCTAAAACCACTGTCAGTTATAACCTTCTCCATTTTTTCCTTAATGCCTCTACTATTTTTAAACATAACATCTGCACTTATTGTCCCTACATAATCTCCTGGCTTATGAGGTTTATTAATTCTGTCTCCAATATTTTTATCAATAAATTGTTTAGATACAAACATCATGCTGGCAGGCATAACCTCATCATGCTGCCAAAAACCAGATAAAATAAATTCTTTAGAAAATTTTTCCTTATCAATATAATATTCTACTCTAACCTTTTCTCCTATTTTGTGCTGCACTCCTAACAAGTCAAGAACAGATGTGTCTGTTGCTATTTCATTTTCCTTTTCAGGCATTTTTCCTTTTGTTGGACTAGAAAAAAACATTTTTGCCTGATTATCTGTAACATATCTAATTTCAGTATAATGCTTCAACAATTCTATATTTTCCGCTGAATTTAACATAATAGAATATCCAAGCTCCTTTATAGAAGGATGTTTCTTAATTTTATCAAGTTCATCCTGGGTTATATATTTATAACTTCCATGAGCATATCCCCCTACTTGTCTCATTGTTTGCTGTTCCATTGAATTTTTTATTCCCATGCCTATAGTAAACAAAGATGTAAATAATATAGTTGTTATAGCTATTGCAATAATTGCAAATATATTTCTGATTTTATTAGCTTTTATGCTATTTTTAGTAAGCTTCTTTATAATGGCTTTATTATTATTTTCAAATTTCATAGGAGACACCTCCAAGAATCTTACCATCTTCAATATGAATTGTTCTGTCAGCAAGTTGTGCAATTTCTTCATTATGAGTTATCATAACTATTGTTTGATTAAACTTTTTGCTTGTCATTTTCAAAAGTCCCATAACCTCCATACTGGTTTTACTATCAAGGTTTCCCGTAGGTTCATCTGCTAGTATTATAGATGGTTTTGTAGATAATGCTCTTGATATTGCAACACGTTGCTGCTGACCTCCTGAAAGATTATTAGGTGTATTATTAGACTTACTACTTAACCCTAAAACTTTTATAATATTATCTATATATCCTTTATCAATTTTTCCTCCATCAAGCTCTATTGGGAGTATAATATTTTCGTATACATTTAATATAGGTACAAGATTATAATTTTGAAATACAAAACCTATATTTCTACGTCTAAATACTGTAAGTTCATCATCACTCATTGTAAATATATTCTTGTTACTTATAATTACATCTCCACAAGTTGGCCTATCAAGTCCACCTAACATATGCAAAAGAGTACTTTTACCACTTCCAGATGTACCTACAATAGCTACAAATTCACCTTCATTCACTTCAATATTAACCCCATCTAAGGCTTTTACTCTATTAGCTTCTTCTCCATAGTATTTCTTAAGATTTATAGCTTTTAATATACTCATTAAAGTCATCCCCTTAACAAATTAAAATTCTAATTTTATCCCATAACTATCCGATCTAGTACTCCCATCTTCTTAAAGTTAAGAGTAAAGAGCGGCTACATCTCTGGGTAGCCATTTCCTAAGCTTTAGTAGGAGCAAAAACTTCCCCTAAAGCAAAAACTCTGTTTATACTATAATGTAAATTATAAATTATACTTCTTACAGTTTAGTGACAAAATTAAAATAAAAAATCTGTGTAAACTCCATTGTTATTAGAGTTTACACAGATTTTATTATAATTTTTATTAAATTACTTTTGACTTAATATTTTTATAAACTTCTTCTTTCCTACTTGAAGTATGTCTTCATTCTTTACTTTACATTCTTCGTCTACTTTTTCTCCATTTATTTTTACTGCTCCTTGTTTTACTAATCTTCTAGCTTCATTTTTACTAGGAGCAAATTCCGCCTTAACTATTAAGTCCACTATATTTGTTTCAGCTACATTTTCTTCTATAGTACCTATATCTTCTGGCATATTTCCTTGTTGGAATATATTTTTGAAATTTTCTTCTGCTTTTATAGATACTTCTTCTCCATGGTATAGTCTTACTATTTCTTTAGCTAGTTCCATTTTAATATCTCTTGGATTAACATTTTCTTCTTCTAATTTTGCTTTTATTTTTGCTACTTCATCTGGATGTATATCTGTAGCTAATTCATAGTATTTAACTATCATTTCATCTGGTATAGACATAACTTTTCCGTATATATCATTGGCATCTTCATTTATTCCTATATAGTTTCCTAAACTTTTGCTCATTTTGTCTTTTCCATCTGTTCCCTCTAATAATGGCATAAGAATAGCTACTTGGCTTTCTTGATCAAAATCCTTTTGTATAGTTCTTCCCATAAGAAGGTTAAATCTTTGATCTGTTCCCCCTAATTCTATATCTGCCTTTAAAGTAACAGAGTCAAAAGCTTGTAGTAATGGGTAAAAGAATTCGTGTATTCCTATACTAGAGTGACTTTCAAATCTCTTTTTAAAATCTTCCCTTTCAAGCATTCTAGCTACTGTATATTTCGAAGTCAACTCTATAGTATCTCTTAAAGATAATTTGCCTAACCATTCGCTATTAAATTTTAAGTCTGTCTTATCTTTATCTATTATTTTAAATATTTGTTCTTCATAAGTTTTAGCATTAAACATAACTTCTTCTTGTGTTAATGGTTTTCTAGTTTTAGACTTTCCTGTTGGATCTCCTATTCTTCCTGTAAAGTCTCCTATTATTATAACTGCTCTATGTCCTAAGTCTTGTAGCTGTCTTATTTTTCTTAAAACTACTGAATGACCTATATGAATGTCAGGTGCTGTAGGGTCTAATCCTAATTTAACTGTTAGAGGTTTGCCTGTTTTTTGTGATCTTTCTAGTTTATTTTTTAAATCTTCTACATTTATAATTTCATCTACACCTTTAGATATTATTTTTATTTGCTCTTCTATACTTTTCATTTTTATAGCCTCCCTAAAATTATAATATTTTTTATAAGGCCATATGCATATGGTAATTATTTTACTTTTATTGTTTTAGATTTAGATTTAAATTTCAATTTTCTAAGCGCTTATTTATATAAATTATTTTTTTAACTTTTTTATTTATTAAAATTATTGTTTTAATAATATATGAAAATTTAAATAGTATAGTTTATTTTTAACTAATTAAATGTTATTTTAAATGCAAAAAATCCCGTCTCTAGCTTAACTAGAGGACGGGAGTTATACTCACGTGGTACCACCTCGTTTTATCAGATATGTCACCATACCTAACCTTTTCAAGTACTTAAACTAAAAAATAGTTTGTATACTCTAGCACTATAACGGGTGCAGGGATTCCGAAAACAATCTACTACCTTAAATAAGGATTCGGTGCTCCGCTCAGAGATGTATTCAAAATATCTTTCTTTTCTTCTTTTCACCAACCAGAAGCTCTCTTTAAAAGAATTTATATTTTTACTTCTTCTCATCACAGCTTTTAATTTAATATTTTGAGTGAATTATATCATGATTTAAATTTACTGTCAACACTAGAATTGAAATTATTTTACAATAATTAAATTGTTTTATCTATTTTGTACATATTTCAATTAAATAATACATTTATATTTTACCAACTCCAAGTATAGGAATCTCCACCTTTGGGAAGATTATAAAACTGATTATAACCACCTTGCCATATCACATTTCCATTATTATTTTTCTTTATCGCTTTAAATTCGTAATTATGACCTTCAGCAAGATGTGTGGTAATTGTATAACTTCCATTATTATTTTTAAATTGTAATGGATAAAATTCCGTACTCCAATTAGCCATTTCCCACCTACTTCCTGTTAAATATAACTTTTCGTCACTTGCTAAATTAACATTACTCACTGTAAATGTTACAGGAACTGGCTTAATGGCTAAAATATCCGCAAAAGGAGCTATTTCAGCAGTAGGTGTTCCATCATAATTTAATTAACTATATTTTTAAGTCTTAAAAGTGTAAAGCCTGAGAAATCATAATTAAATAACATTTCAGCACTATTTTAATATGCTTTTTTATTATTATAAATATCTGATGCGTTCTCTCCAAAATGTTTTATACCTTATTAATATAATTTATAAAATATAAAATTATACTATTTAAGGCTTATTTACATGATTTTAGTTTTTCTTAATTGAAATTCTAAAGATTTAAAAAATTATTTATACAATAATATATTTACATTTTTTTGTTATATTTAAATATAACACTTAAATCTTTAAGTTAATAATATATTAAAATACACTAGTATTCAAGATTCTCTTTAAAATATATTATTTTTATAAAACAAAGGAGCTTTATCAAATCAAATTTGATTTTGATAAAGCCCCCTTATTTTACTTATTTAAAATTATTGTTATATCAGTTCCTACATCTAATTTACTTTCTATATAAATCTCTCCTCTATGTATGTCAATTATTTGTTTAGCTATAGCCATTCCTAACCCTGATCCCTCATTAGAGGAAGAAGTATTTGTACCTCTGTAATACCTCTCAAAAATATATGGTAAATCTTCTTTTGAAATACCTTTTCCTGTATCCTTTATTAGAATATATATGCTATTATCTTTTTCATATATTAAAATATCAACCTTAACTTTTTCATCATTATGGATTATAGCATTAAAAATTAAATTAGTAAGTGCTCTTTTTAAAAGAACTTCATCCACAAAACCCATAACGATTTCTTTTTGATAGTGAAAATTTAAATTTCTCTTTGAATACATAGGATGATTTAAAATTTCTATAATTATGTTTTGCAGCATATTTACCATATTTGTTTTACTTTTATTTACTAAAAATAATTTATTTTTAAGCTTATATGTTAAATTTAATTCTTCAATCAAAGCTTGTATATATGAAGCCTTTTTCCATATTATACTTGAATATTCTTTTACTTCTGAAGGTGAAAAACTATAATCAGGTTTTTTCATAATTTCTGAATACCCTTTTATAGAAGATAATGGAGTTTTAACATCATGGGATATAGAAGTAATCCAATTATCTCTCATTTTATCTAATTCTTTTCTTTGAAGTTTATTTTCATTAAGAATTTTATTGAGCTTATTTAAACTAACAAATACCTCCCTATATATGCCCTCTTCTTTATAATACTTTTCATAGTTTCCTTCTGATAACTCTTTTATACCTTGTATTATACGCTCTAAAGGTTTTCCCATCTTAGTAGCAAAAAAAAGATAGGCTACTATTATTGCAATCAATATATTAATACATAATAAAAATAGTATACCTCCACTAATAATTTTTTTAACCATAAAAGGACTAAATACAAGAGTATGTTTAGCAATATTCTCAAGAGGAAACCCTACAATATAACTATAAGTTTTATGATTATTCTTACTTTCTCCTATAAAAATACTATAGTACCCTATATCATACTTGTATCCATGCATTAAAGTTATTGGATTATATCTTTTGGGAGCTACTTTTGGTTTATGGAAAGAATATTTTTCTTTAAAATCTTCATCAAGTATCTGAATCCATGCGGCTTTTTTTATAAGCTCCTCTTTCCCTTCTTCTTCTACATAAGGTATATTATTTTTATATGATATATACTTAGAAAACTCTATTGTAAAATCCTCAGGATTATCTAATGAAATTTTACTTGTTTCAATAACAGAGCTAAAAATTAAAACGCAATTAATAACAAAAGTTAGCGTTATTACTATTAAAAAAGCTGCTAAAAAAGTTCTTGTGATGGTCCACTTATTTCTATTTATAAATTTCATATCCACTCTATCCTACTTTTCAATATTTAATTTGTAGCCTAATCCCTTAACAGTTAAAATATACTTAGGATTAGAGGGATCTGCTTCTATTTTTTCCCTTAATTTTCTTATGTGAACCATTATAGTATTATCATAACCTTGAAAGTCATCTCCCCACACTTTATTACAAAGCATTTGCTTACTTAATATTCTATTAGAGTTTTCCGCCATATAGCATAATAAATTATATTCCTTTGGAGCAAAGATTATATTTTCTCCATTTTTTATAACTTCTCCTTTAGTTAAATTAAGTGTTACATCCCCAAAATTTATTATCTTTTCTTCTGTATTATATATTTCATTTTTAATATATATTTTTCTTCTAAGATGAGCTTTAATCCTATAAGCTACCTCTATAGGACTGAATGGTTTTGTTACATAATCATCCCCCCCTAATCCAAGAGCAAGGATTTTGTCTATATCTTCTGATTTTGCTGATAAAAAAACAATTGGAATGAAACTAAATTCTCTAATTTTTTTGCAGGTTTCAAATCCATCTATACCTGGCATCATCACATCGAGAACTACTATATCTGGTTTCTCACTCTTACACAATTTAACTCCGTCAATTCCATTACTTATTTTTAATATTCTTCTAAAACCTTCTTTCTTTAATACTGTTTCCATGAGATTTAAAAGTTCCATTTCATCATCAATTAATAAAATTTTTCTATCTAAAATTTCATCCTGCATATTAAACATCTCCCCAATATCTATATAAAAGCACATTACTAAATATTATAGATACCATTACCTATCTATAGCATATTATTAATTTTTTATATTATAGCATAATTTTTTTAGTATTTTTTTAATAGTAGTAAAGCTTAAGGTTCCCTTAAGGTTGTCATTAATGGTTCTTAAACTTTATGTTTTATTATTTATATAATTAAAAGTTAAGGGGGACACATAATGTCAAATTTTATAATTGAAACAAAAAATCTAACAAAATCCTTTGAAAGCTTTAATGCAGTAAGTAATTTAAACTTGCAGGTGAAAAAGGGAAGAATATATGGATTTTTAGGCCCTAATGGAGCAGGAAAATCTACTACAATACGTATGCTTTTAGGACTTATAAAACCTACTAATGGAGAAATTAATATTTTCGGTAAAAGCATTAAAGAAAACAGAATAAAAATTTTAAAAAATACAGGCTCTCTTGTAGAATCACCATCTTATTATGCTAATTTAACTGCCTATGAAAATTTAAAAATATCTGCGAAAATTTTAAATTTAAAAGAAAGTTATATAGATGATGTTTTAGAAACTGTTAAACTAACCAAATGGAAAAATACTCAAGTAAAAAAGTTTTCTCTTGGAATGAAGCAAAGATTAGGCATTGCTCTAGCTTTAATTGGGGAACCTGATCTTTTAATTTTAGATGAACCTACTAATGGTCTTGATCCTGAAGGTATACATGAAATAAGAGAACTTATAAAAGAACTGCCTAAAATTAATGGAATGTCCGTTCTAATTTCAAGCCACATTTTAAGTGAAATTCAGATTATGGCAGATGATATTGGCATAATAAATTTAGGTAAGCTTTTATTTCAAGGCTCCCTAGATGAATTGCTCTTAAAATTCCCTGATGAAAAAAATCTTGAGGATATATTTCTTAAGCTTATTAAAGGAGTTGCTTAATTATGAGCCTGCTATGTTTATTAAAAATAGAATTTATAAAGCAAAAAAGAGGATTTTTATGGAAAATTGTTTTTATAATTCCATTAGTTGCTCTTTGTCTTTTCTCCACATACCTTTATATCAAATATAATAGCTTGATATCATTAAATGCTTTAAAACAATTTGAAAAATTTGGTGCCAAAACTAAACTAGATATTTTACTTTTTGTAAATCATCAAGGATCTTTGTGGTTTATGCTTTCTAGTTTAATTTTTATACTGGCAGCTACACAAATTAATTTTATGGAACATAAAGAAAATTGCTGGAAATCTGTTCTTTCACTACCTCTTAATAGAACTAAAGTGTATCTTTCAAAATGGCTAGTAGTTTTCATATTTTGTTCTATTTCCATAGTTTTAAATAGTTTAGGATTTGTTATTATTCTTTTTATATTTAAATTAGGAAATTTCATTAATGGGACTATAATATTTAAATATATAATCTTTCAAATATTATGCTCACTCAGCATAATAAGCTTCCAACAATTTATTAGTAGCTATTTTAAAAATCTTTTAGTTCCTTTAACTATAGCTTTTATAGGAATTACTAATACTTTTATGTTTTGGCAAAGTAATTTTTTAAGTAACATAATTCCTTATATGCCAACTTTAAGAGCTATACCTCTAGGTGATGGAAAAGATGCTAAGACAGCAGTTATTAGTAGTATAATCTCTGGAATACTATGGCTTACAATAGGTATATTAGAATTTAAAAATAAAGATATTAAATAAGGAGGATTTGCTTGTGATAAACATATTTAAAAGTGAACTTTTAAAATTAAAACGTTCAAGATTCCTAGAAATAGTAATGATAATACCAATATTTTTTGTTTGTACAGGAATTAGTAATTTTATAAGATATAAATCAACATTTATGAAACATAACCCCAGTATATGGGATCCAATATATGAACAAAGTGCCTTAATGTATGGATTATTTTTATTGCCTTTGCTTGTAACAATTATAATGGCTATTTTGGTACACATAGAAAAAACAGATAATAATCTAAGAAGAATTGTATCTCTTCCTATAAAAAAAAGCCATATTTATATATGTAAGTTTTTAGCAGGCTCTTTGCTTATTTTTATTAACATAGTAGTATTTATAGTCATTGTAGTCATCTGTGGCAACTTATTAAAACCTGCTAATTCCTCAATGCCTTTATATGTTATCTATCGTCCCATTCTAGCTTATTTTTCACTACTACCAGTTATGGCGATACAATATTACTTAAGCATGAAATTCTCAAATGTTTTTATATCCATAGGAATAGGAACCATATTTTCAATTCCTTCTGTTTTGGTTGGGATTACAAAATTTTGGATTGTATTCCCATGGTGCTATGCTTTTAAAGCTATTTCTGCTACACATACTTCAATGCCAATACCCACTGGAATATTAATGTACATTATAGGAATTGTTACTACTATAATCGTTACTTTAAAAGGTATTAAAGAACTTAATAATAAAGATATCCTTTAATATAATAAAAAATAATACAACTTATTTATAATAACCTTTCTTATAACCTAGATATAAATTTAAATTATATAAATAAATACAATTACTACACTTTAAAAGCCTCAATAGAAGAGGCTTTTAAATGTCTAGAAAATACCAAAAATATTAAACCTCTTTATCTAAATGAAAACATTGAACTATTAAAATTACCTAAAAAAATTTGTATGAAATTAAAAATAATCTTAAAATAACTTCAACGAGATTTAATTTGGAAATAAAATCATCTATATTAATTTCTTTATCTGCTTTAGATATTTTTATTACATTGTACCTTTCAGGAACACCTGACCATAAACCACTTTTTCCAACACTTAAAGCTCCAGCCCCCACAGCATTAATTGTCTCGCAAAAATTCCATCCATAGATGAGTATAATCCTATTACTAGTATTCCTAAAATCGCTGGAATACATAATTTAAACATTAAGGATTTGGAATCTTTTTCTAACAATTCTTCTCTATTTTTATTCATTAATATATTTACTCCTCTTGTTAAAAATATTTAATATATATTTTTAGTTTTAATTTAACATATATATCTAAAAAACTTAAATTTAATTTCACATCATCTTCCTCCTAATTGATTATAATTGATAACCATTATTAATATCTGCTCCAAAAAAATAAAAAATGCTCCAAGAATAAAATTCTTACTAAAGTTTTTTATTCTTGAAACATTTTTATTAATATATAGGTATATTTCATCTCATGCAAATATAAAACTTATAATATATTACCCCATAAAACTTTTCTATTTAAAAAATATTATATTTATGTAAAGTAATTTATATCCAACAGATATTATTCTCTATCTTTTAATATTTCTACCAAAGAAACCTTCTTAAGATGTTTCTTTAAAAACAAATTAACTATAAAGTAAGATACAAATATTATAGCAATTATAATTACATAATTCATAGGATATATATATGCTGGCATTGCAGTTGCAACGTTAGCCACCATGGATGGATATATATTATTCATAATAAGTTTCCCCATTGGAATAGAAATAATTACTGCTATTAATACTGTATATAGTGAACTTCCAAGATAAAGTTTATTTATTTCCTTATCATTAAAACCGAATACTTTTATTAGTGAAATACTAAAGGTTCCTTTATCAATCATCATCTTAAGTAATAAATACATAACTAACATAAACACTAATATTGATACAATTAATAAAGATACAATCATTCCAAACATATTGTCTAAAAATAAAGATACTCCATCTACTATTTCCTTATGAGTAGTAACTGAAAGAACTCTACCACTATCAATGTTGATTTTCTTATCAGATAGTAAAGTATTATAATAATTATTTTGTTTTCCAAAAACCTCTCTCATATTATCAATATCCATAAACACATAAAGCCCATGGGAATACTTAACTATATCTGCTACAGTGAATGTATAATTCTTATCTTCTAAATTATCATTAAGAGTAATTTTATCACCCTTTTTATAACCAAATTTTTTAGAAACAGAATCTGATATATAAATTTCATCTTTATTGCATTTTACTTTAAAATTATAATATGGATTATTAGAATCAATCCCAAGCGCCGCTACCTCTAAATCTGCTCCTAATAAATCATAATATATATTTAATGATTTAGTATAACAAGCCTCACTTTTGTCTGGATTTTCTTCTGGAGGATATTTTAATAGATACATATAATTAAATTTAACATCCTTTGAAGTATTATCTACCAAATTAGTAATACTACCATAAATGGTGAAGGCAAAGATCATAAGTAAAATAGATAAAAATAGTCCTGCAGCCAAAATAATATTTCCTCTGATTTCCCTAAGCTGCTGCCTAATTCTATAACGATTTATAAATCCCATATTTCCTAGGTTTATATTAGAAATTTTATTTTGTTTTTTCTCTTTTCTCAATAACTTTAAAGGCTCCTTTGATAGTTTCTTATTTATAACAACAATATTAACTATTATGGCAATTAAGGTTGGTACTATTATTCCATATCCAATTAAATATAAAGAATAATATTTTTTTACATCAGGAAAAGAAAAATATAAAGCACTATCTTTTGCCATATATGGTATTAAAGAAAAGCCTATTATTGTCCCAATAATACCACCTAAAGACACAATAACTACTGGTAAAATTAAAAAATGTATAAGTAATTCTTTTTTTAAATATCCCATAGAGTATAATGTTCCAATAACAGCACTTTCTTTTTCAATATTATGTGTAATAAATACAGAAATCATATATGCCACTAAAATAATAAATATAATACCTGAAAACATAGATACTACTTTATTAATTTTTGTATCATCCTCAGCACCGTTAATTCTAGGATTATCTTTATTTACTAAAAATGAAGTTAAATTTTCATACTTATAATTCATATTATCATTTGCA
The DNA here is from genome assembly GCF_001020205.1 of Clostridium sporogenes. Lineage (NCBI taxonomy): Bacteria > Bacillati > Bacillota > Clostridia > Eubacteriales > Clostridiaceae > Clostridium > Clostridium sporogenes. The sequence goes on along the minus strand of NZ_CP011663.1, from coordinate 1,324,121 downwards.
AATTTAGTAATGCCTTCTTTAAATTTTTCTGTTCCTTTATATAACTCCTTATTTCCCTTATTAAATTCTGAAGCTCCCTTTGAAGCCTTACTGATTCCTGATTTTAAATCTTTACTTCCTTTTTCAAGCTTTTCACTACCGTTTTTTAATTTTATACCTGCATTATAAACTTTGGACGCACCCTCTTGCAGCTTTTGAGAGCCGTTATCTATCTTAGCTGCTCCCTGTGCCAAGTTAACTGCTCCTTTATATGAAGCATCAACCCCATTTAAATAATTTTTTAATCCATCATAGAATTCTTTATAACTCATTAACTGCTTTTTTATATTTAGAATAATCCTCTGTAACCTTTCATCATTACTACTACTCATTAAATTATTTAAAATTTGTTCATAATTATTTTTATTTAAACTAATATTCTTCCCTGTTATATTGCTTAAATCTAAAGATGCTTGTACTAACATAGAATTAAATACTACTTCTGCTCCATTAATTAATGCTTTGTTATTAGCAGTTAGCTTATTTAATCCTTCTTCTAAAGATTCACTTCCCCTTTTTAGGGATGCTGTACCTGATTTTATATTATCGATCCCTGATCTTAACTCTCCCATAGCTCCAGATAAGGTGCCCGCTCCATCACTGAGATTTTCTAATCCATCCCTTAGCTTTATAGCTCCTCCTTCTAATTTATTGGCTCCATCTTTTAATTTTGTACTTTTATCAGCAATGTTTTTACTGCCATCCCTTATTTCTTCTGTGCTCTTAATAAGTTTTTTCTTATTATTTTCTATTTTTTCAATTACTTGTTTCATATATATATTAGTTATCTTTTCCTTATCAAAATCCATATTTACCAAATAATCTTTTAATTCTTTATCTGTCATTTCACCTTTTAAAATATAACTATAACAATATTCTTCGCTGGATTTAAACCTCCCACTAGATTTTAAAGTATTATATGCTTTTTCACTTACAAAAGAAATACTAAACTTCTGTATATTAGAAGATATATCTGAAGGATTGGCCATAACTAAATTATAATCTGGAACTGTGCCAATACCTGTTACAATATATTTTTTATCTGCTATTCTAATAATATCATTTACACTATAATTATGATTTTTGGCATAATGTTTCTCTAAAACTATTTCATTATCCTTTACTGCTAGTTTACCCTCATTTAACTGAACTAAATTTATTCCCTTTCTATTTTTAAATACTCTAAGAGTAGAACTATTATCTAAATCAAAATCCATATAAAAATTCTCTTCTATTTGAACCCCTTTTCTCTTAAGATATTCCTTATCTTTTCCGGATAATGGTACAAACACTGAAAACTCTCCATTTTCAATATTATTTTTTTTGTTACATTCTTTTATAGTATTAATTACTGAGTCTGTAGCCGCTGACGTACCAATAACCATAGACATTCCTAATACAAGCATAAAAAACAAGGCCCCATATCTAAAAATATTATTTTTTAATTCCCTTTTTATTCTTTTATTTAAAATCATGTTTTTAACTCCTCTACCACTGTAATTCTATTGCTGGTATTGGATTTTTATTTACATATTCATTACTAATTTGTCCATCTTTAATCTTTATAACTTTATGAACCATATCTTTAATAACTGTATTATGTGTAACAATAAGCATTGTGGTACCGTATTTTTTATTAATCTCCTCTAGTAATATTAAGATTTCTTTAGAGGTTTTATAATCTAGAGCACCTGTAGGTTCATCACATAATAATAGCTTAGGATTTTTTATTAAAGCTCTTGCTATAGCACAACGTTGTTGTTGTCCACCGGATAATTGGGATGGAAACTTATTTTTATGTTCTTTTATACCTAATACTTCCAATAATTCATCTAAATCTAGTGATTCCTTTGACAAATATTCACATACCTGTATATTTTCTCTTAGTGTTAAATTAGGTACAAGATTATAAAACTGAAAAATAAACCCTAAGTAATTTCTTCTGTAAAGTGATAATTCTTTACTTTTTAACTTACTGATATCTAACCCATCTACAACAATTTGCCCCTCATCTACTCCGTCTAATCCTCCGATTGTATTAAGTAACGTTGATTTTCCTGAACCGCTAGGACCTAAAATAACGCACATTTGTCCTCTCTCTACCCCTAGACTAATTCCATTTAATATCTGAGTTGAATTTTCTACTCCACCATAACTTTTCTTAATATCTCTTACATCTAAAAACATTATTATACCTCCTTTGAACAAATATATTTATGTACTTAAACTAAATTAAATATTTATAAATGAATATATTAAAATGATTTTCATTATCAACAGTACTTTAGAATTATCCCTCATTATTAATAAATACATACTTCTATATAAGTTTTTAAATTAATTCTATACGATCAATTACATTATGTAACCTAAGTTTTTTTATTTTTAATATTATAATAACTAGGGACATTTTATTTTTCTTGTTTAAATTTGCCCCTCATATTTCACTATTTTATTCTTCTAATAATTGTTGACAAGCCCCTTTAACTAATAAATTTAGTACATCATCATAGTATTCCTCCCCAATATTTTTTTGATGAGAAAGTGTCAACATAATAGCCTTAACAACTGCACATACAAATTCAGGACTTTTATTTATAGTGATTCCTGATTCTCTAATAAGTTCTTGTATATGTACATCATCACTATGAAAATGATTTTTTAATACTTCAGGTGGAATCTTTCTCAATAAATATTGCAGTTCGTTTTCTATTATATACATCATAGAAGATTCTTTCATAAGTTTGTAAGCTTTAAGAAGAGCTTCTTCTACACGTTCCCTTTCACTTAAATCTGTACGGGTAATTAAAATATTAAGTGCAGCTCCGTATATTTCACTATGACAATCTTCAAATACCTCAAAGAAAAGTAATTCTTTAGAATCATAAAATTTATAGAAAGCTCCTTTAGATATACCAACCTCTTTAACTAATTCATCAACAGTTGTTTTTTTTATACCATACTTACTCATACAGATACTTGCACAAGCCTTTAATTTAGTTTTTATTATATTTTTTTCATTATCTGTAAAAGCTGTCCCCATAAATCTTACCTCTCTCCTCTATGACTGTTCTTATTATTATAGTCATACATTATCATATTTTTAATGATTTGTAAATATTATTCTAAACATTACTATATCTATTTTTTCTATTTCTATATATCATTTTTCGTGCTAAAATCCGTTACTTAATTTTAAAAAATAAAAAGAGAATTATCTCATTAATTTATAGGATAACTCTCTTAACAAATATACTATTTTAACATTATTACTATTCTTGTCTTTTATTTTTAATAACTAAATATACATTGTTAATTCATCACAACTATTTTAATATAACATTCGATTCCTCTTGTTTATAAATTCCTTCACATTCTAATATACCACCATTCATTTTAATAGTTACCTTATTCTTTGATATATCATTAAATTCTCCAATATATCCTACATTAGTCTCCTCTATGCTTTGAACTAAAATACCTGTACTGGTGTACAAAAATGAAAACATATTAAATACTTGTTTCTTATCATCACCTTTAACATAAACTCGAATTTTTCCACCTTTTCTTTCTATATTATAAATTTCAGCCCTATTCCCATTATTAAATGTAATATTTTTCGTATAAACTACTCCACTATCCTCTTCTTTAGGGATATTATTTAATTGTTTCTCTATTTTGTCATAATATTTTATCTCTTCTTCCTTTACCATTTTGTTACTATCTATTTTCTTAGATCTTTCAATACTATGTTTTATAAGAGAAATATTTTTAGAGTTTTTTATTGAATTATAATTAACATTTTCTAAAAAAGTAAAAATATAATCTTCTTTTTCACTAGTCCATTCTGATCCAAAGATTGGATAAATTTTATTATCTAATTTTAAATAATAAGTATCCCCATTAGATAAAGCTACTAACCAATTATTACTCTTTATAATAATACCTAGTATATTAGCTTCAATATGATTAATATTCACTCCTATATTCTTAGAAATATTTACTTGTTTTTCAATAGTATCTTTAAAATTCTTTGAAAAATCTACATTCATATTCCAAACTAATGATTTATTAAAGCCATCACTCATTGCTTTAATTTCAAAATTTCCTTTACTTGGTAACTCCTTATCTGAAGAAAAATCAAGAACCATAAGCTCTGTATTTTCATCAATATTTTTTAATCCTCCAGATGAACCTGTATCTAATTTTCCTTGAAAACCATAAGCAAAATAAACTAAAGGCCTCTCTGATTTTTTCCATTTATCACTATACTCTACTTTTATAGACACCTTTATAACATGCTTTGTTCCTACCAAATTTTCTAAAGTAACCTTTATACCATTTTCTTCATAAGTTTTTCCAATATAAATTGAATGTGGTAAATTCTTTGATTTAAAACCAATGCTTTCATATATTTTATTAAATGTAGGCACTACATTAGCTATTACACTACTTGCATTAGAGAATAGTAATACTGATGTCAATACTAATGCTATAGAAGCCACTAATCCCTTTCTCTTATTTCTTCTTTTAGCAATCTTTTTTCTTAGCTTCTTTTTTATATCTTCCTTTTCTTTATTAGAAAATTTTATATCTATAGAATTATATTCTTCTAAATCTACATCTTGGAAATGAATATTTTCAAAATCATAGTCCATTATAAAATCCCTCCTATAAATATATGCTTTAGCTTCTTCTTAACTCTAGAAAGCCTATTACTTACAGCACTTTTATTTATCTCGAGGCTAGAACTTATTTTCTCTAGGCTCTCATCTTCAAAATAACGTCTAACAATAATTTCTTTACTATTTTTATCTAGCATTTCTAAACTAGATTTCAATGCTTCTCCCTCTAGCTTCTTATTTACTTGTTCAAATGTATTATCATCAAGGGTATAAGCCAAATCTTCCTTTAACTCTAAGTTATACCTGTGTCTTTTTTCTCTTCTTAAAACATCTATTGCATGTCTTTTAGTTACTACCACAAACCATTTTGCAAAATTCTTACTATTTCCTTTAAAAGAATCTATGTTATCCCAAATCTTAAGCAAAATATCATTGGTGCATTCTTCACTAAGTTGTCTATTATTTAAAATACTATAGCTTATCTTTAATGCTAAATCAGAATAATTTTCTACTAAATAATCTAAAGATTTTAAATCTTTAGATTTTAGGCCTTGAATAAAATTGTCTTCATTTATCATCTTCTCCATCCCTTCTAAAGGTACCTTCATATATATAAACGTAAATAATTCTAAAATCTATCGTACAAATTTTGAAAAATAAAAAACAAGGGAAAATCATAATTTACCTCTCCCTTGTTTTTAAATACTAAAGTTTTTATTTAAAATTAACTATAAAATATACTAATACATATTTTAAATTTAATTTAGACTACATTATCCAACTAAATTTTTTAGTACAAGTATATGTACTAATTATTATAAGCTTCCATTTGATTATTAATATATGCTTCACAAGAACGCATAGCTAAAATTGTTTCTTCAAATAATTTATTTAACTCCCATCCAAGCATTTCTGCACCTTGCTTAATTACATCCCGTGAACATCCCGCTGCAAATTTCTTATCCTTAAATTTTTTCTTAAGACTTGAAACTTCCATATCCATAACACTCTTAGATGGACGCATTCTTGCTGCTGCACCAATAAGCCCTGTAAGTTCATCTACTGCAAATAATACTTTTTCCATCTGATGCTCTGGTTTAGGAAGTTCTCCTGAGCAAAGTCCATAGCCATGACTAGCTGCTGCTCTTATTAATCTTTCATCAAGGCCTCGCTGTTTCATAATTTCTTGAGTTTTGATGCAATGTTGTTCTGGATAGATTTCAAAATCCAAATCATGAAGCAAACCGACCATAGACCAAAATTCTGCTTCATCTTCATATCCCAATTTCTCTGCATAATATTTCATAGTTCCTTCAACTGTTAAAGCATGTTGAATATGAAATGCCTCTTTATTGTACTCATTAAGTAAATTCCACGCTTCTTCTCTTGTTATCATAATAATATCCTCCTTTAGGAATTACAAAATATGAATAAAAATGAATTTTCACTAAAATACTTAAGGTCGCTATTCATTAGATGCAAAAACAAAATTTTTCTATTTATTCTCATTTCTCTTGTTTCATTTAAATAATTCCTATATAATAGTTTACGAACGTTAAATATATTTAGCGTTAATTTTATTTTACTTTTGTTAGTTATAATTGTCAATACAATTATAGGAGGTTATACCCTAATGAATATAAATTCTATTATTGCAGAAAATCTAAAAACACTTCGTACTGAAAGAAATTTAAGTTTAGGTCAACTTGCTGAATTATCTGGTATCAGTAAAGTCATGCTGTCTCAGATTGAAAAAGGTGACACTAATCCAACTATAAATACCTTATGGAAAATAGCTAAAGGATTGAAGGTTCCTTATACTTCATTACTCGAACAAAAAAAGCATGATACTTATGTTATAAAGAAAAGAGATATTGAAGCTCAATTTACTGAAGGAGGGCATTATCGAGTATATTGTTACTATACCAGCACACCCTATCGTAATTTTGAACTTTTTCAAATTGAAATTGATGAAGGTTGTTCATATAAATCTATAGGTCACTCTAAAAAATGCCAGGAATATATTATGGTGTTGGAAGGTGAATTAACATTAGAAATAAACAATGAAACTTATAAATTGACTCCTGATGATTCAATAAGTTTTTCTGCCTCTAATCAACATGTATATGTTAATACTGGTAGTGGAACATTAAAAGCTACAATAACAAATTTTTATCCTGCCTAATTATTAGGCAGGATATTTTATGTAGGTCATATAAATTTAATGAAACACTAAAGTAATAATAAAAACTAAAAATTATTTATACTATCTCAAATTATATTTTATCTTTTTCAATACTAATATTTGAACATAGTGCTTCAATATCTCCATTACTTGAAATTACTTCTTTATACCAGTAAAAGCTTTTTTTCTTATAACGTTCTAATGTCCCTGTTCCATCATCATTACGATCTACATAAATAAATCCATAACGTTTCTTTAACTCAGAAGTAGTAAAACTAACTAAATCAATGCACCCCCAAGAAGTATATCCCATTAAGTCTACTCCATCTTCAATTGCTTCTGCTACCTGAATTAAATGATCTCTTAAATATGAAATTCTATAATCATCTAATACTATTTTTGTCCCATCTTCTAGCTCAACTAATTCATCTACAGCTCCTAATCCATTTTCAACTATAAATAATGGTTTTTGATAACGATCATATAATATATTAAGATAGTATCTTAATCCTTTAGGATCAATTTGCCATCCCCATTCGCTTGCTTCTAAATAAGGGTTAGGTATTCCTCCAATAATATTTCCTTCACCTGGTTTTATAGATTTATCACTAGACTCACAAATGCTCATATAATAACTAAATGAAATAAAATCTACAGTATTTTTTAATATTTCTATATCTTCATGTGTAATATCTAACTTAACATTATTTTCTCTAAAAAATCTTTTTGAATACGATGGATAATAACCACGTACTTGAACATCTGAAAAGAAAAAATTTTCTCTTTCTTTATTAAGAGTCTCCCACATATCTTCTGATGATGGTGTCATTGGATATACAGGCATACCTAAAATCATGCATCCTATTTTAGCATCAGGAATAATTTCATGACATGCTTTTACTGCTGTTGCACTAGCTACTAATTCATGATGAATAGCTTGATATATTTCTTGTTTGCTTAATTCTTCTAGTGGTGTATAAATTCCACCACTTAAAAATGGCGCATGAGTAATTGAATTAATTTCATTAAATGTTAACCAGTATTTTACTTTATTTTTATATCTTTTAAAAACTGTACGAGCATACTTATCAAAAAATCCAATCATTTTACGACTTTTCCACCCGTCGTAAGTTTTAGATAAATGTAATGGGGTTTCATAATGAGATATTGTTACTAGTGGTTGTATGCCATACTTCAAGCATTCATCAAAAACATCATCATAAAATTGTAGTCCTTTCTCATTTGCTTCTTCCTCATCTCCATTAGTAAATATTCTTGACCAAGCAATTGATAATCTAAAGACTTTAAATCCCATTTCTGCAAAAAGTTTAATATCTTCTTTATATCTATGATAAAAATCTATACCTATAAGTTTCATATTATCTGGCGTAGGCTCTAATGTTGGACCAGCTTTTATTCCCTTTGGTGCTACATCTTGCACGCTTAATCCTTTACCATCAATGTTATAAGCTCCTTCACATTGGTTAGCTGCAACTGCACCGCCCCATAAAAAACTTTCTGGAAAGTTCGTTTTCATAATTAATCCCCCATATTTTCATTATTTTTTATTATATTAATAGTTTCTTCATCTAATAGTAGATTATACAAAGCTCCATAAAGATTAGCATCATTATTGAATTTTGTAGCTTCAATAATTGGACAATGTATTGATTTTTGTAAAAATGGTTCTCTCATTCTTAATCTGTTAAATGAATCTTGAATTCCTTCAATTAATATTTTATTTTTGCTAATCCCTCCCCCTATTACGTACTTCTCTAAATCCAAAGCACATTGAATATTATTAATAAGTTCAACAATAATATTACAATACTTCTTAAATACTTGATTTGCAAAATCATTACCAGAAATAATAGCTTTAAACACAGCTTTTCCATCTAAAGGATCTGATAAACCTAAATATTCTCCAATTGTCTTTATCATTCTCACTGCTGAACCATTAAATCCATGAAATTTCAAGTCACTTTTTTCTTCTGATTTGTTTATCATAAAGCTAATTTCCCCTGCAGAATAGTGCTTTCCTTTCCTTAACTTTTTATCTAATACTATTCCACCTCCAATTCCCGTACCAAGTATAATTGCAGCACCATCATCAACATCTTGTAAATTTCCTAGCCACATCTCTGCAAGAGCTGCTGATTTACCATCATTTTCTACCGCTACAGGGATTTTATATTTATCTTGTAAAATTGATACTATGGGCCATTTATCCAGAAAAGTTAAATTACCTCCTCCATAAATTATCCCTGCCTTTGTATCCACTTTTCCTGGGGTACTAATACCTATACCACTTATATGTTCAGATGAATTTTCTACTATTTCTGATAAATCAAATAGTAAATCATCTATGTTTTTTGAAGTTCTTTTTTTATTTTTAGAAATAATATTACCTGAATGATCTAAAACTCCGTATTTAATAAAAGTTCCTCCAATATCTATACTTAAATAATTTTTATTATCCATATTATTTTCCCTCTTTTAGCTTATTTGAAAAAGGAAGCCCTTACTTGGGCATCCTCTTAATAATTATTCTAAAACAATAGTGTTAAATGAATGTCCTTCTAATTCAACTTCAAATATTTCATCTGCAAATTCAATATTAGTAATTCTCGAATTATCATTTTTATTTGAAATTACAATAATTATAGATCCATCTGGATTCTTAAAAGCTACTGTATCAACAGAATCTACACCTGAAGTAGTTAATCTTTTCGCGCCGATTTGAACAAAATGAGAAAAATGTTTCATTACATAAAACTCTGGATTATACACAACTTCTTTAGTTTCTGGATTTACAGTTATCATAGAATTCTGTTCCCATCCCCAAGTACTCATTCCTTTTGGTTCTAAAACAGCATTCCAATACATATATCCATTTACACCATTTACAATATAATGTCTGAATAAATTAAAAACATATTCTGCATATATCCATGTATTTTTACCATTACCACACTCATTTTCAGTTTGGATAAATCTTTTTTCTGGGAATGCTTCAACTGAACGCTGAATAGCATTTTTGCCTGCCCATTGATATCCTACCCCTCTAACATACTTATATGCTTTTGGATCTCTTAATACTAAGCCCGCATAAACATCAAAATCCTGTGTATAATCTTCTAACCATTCAACATAAGGTTCTGGCGCATTAATTGTTCCTAACCAAATTTGACTGTTAATATTATGCTTTTCAAATGCTGGCCCTAAATAATTTTTAATAAAATCTCTTAATTGCTCTCCTGTCCATCTACAAGATGGAAATTTTTGATCTGCAACAACTTCATTTTGAACATGAACTTGATGAATTGTTATTCCTTCTTCCTCATATGCTTGTACAAATTTAACAAAATAAAGAGCATATGCTTTTAAAACTTTCTCTTCAAAGCGTAGAGTTCCAAAATTGTAAGCCTTCTGTGTTTTCATCCAAGTTGGAGGACTCCATGGAGAAGCTGTAAGAATTATATTAGGATTTCTTTTTAATGCTTCTTTTATATAAGGTATAAGAAGCCTTTTATCCTTTTCAATACTAAACTTCTTCATCTCAAAATCGTTTTCATTTTCATTATAGCTATACCACTTTGTTGCATAATCACTTGCTCCAATAGGCATTCTACAAAGATTAAAACGACAGTCACCTTTAGTTAAAAATAATTTATCCAAAACTTTACTTTTTTCATTTTCATCTAAATGATTTAATGCTTTCATACCTAACTCGTTAAAACAACTTCCAAATCCCTCTATCACTCTATTTTCAATTTGTGAAACATGTAATGTTGGTCTTCCATCTGTAGTATTATTAATTTCATTTTTTAAGAATTTATCTTTTTTAGTAGTTTTATAATGTATAAATTTCATATTCTGCCTCCTTCTATATCTTTCTCTTTTCTAAATCACTAATAATATTTGCGTATATTTTATCTAACTTATAAAACTTAAGTAAAATAATTTGTACACCTGATAAAATCATTGGTAACCATATAAATAAAATATTAATAGCATTTATAGCTGTATCTGCTTGAGTTGTAGATGATCCATTATAATTACTAAATGCTAATAGCCATCCAACAATGGCTGTACCTAATCCAATTCCAATTTTCAATCCAAAATTTCCTGCACTATAAACTAGTCCCTCCGTTCTAACATTTGTTTTCCATTCGCCATATTCAATTGTATCTGCTAATAAAGCAAAAACAGTAGCAGAAATTAATGCATTTCCAATTCCTTTTACAATGATAGAAATATAAATTAACTTAACGCTTGTTAAATCTATTAGAGCAAATAATGAACCTAAAATAAAAATAATAGATCCCAAAATTGCAGTATTTCTTTTACCATACTTTTTTATTAATGGCATGGCAATGCTTAGCATAACAATTAGTGTAGGAATATTTTGTGCTATTGACAATCCTCCAACTAACTTCTTATCATTCAGTATATACTGGGCGTAATAAATCATACTTCCACCCATAATTCCCAAATTCATAAAAAGTACAACCAATAACAAAACTATAATTATCCAATATTCATTTTCAATTAAAGCTTTCATTCCATCTTTAAAGGAAATGTTTTGTGATTTTTCTTCATTCACTGCTGTAACTCTTTCTTTCGTTGTTTTAAATGTAACAAAGAACATAAATGTTGCAACTATACCAAATATAGCAAAAGTTATAATCCATGCCTCTTGTCCTCCTCCAAATAAAGATACAAGAGGTAACACTAAAGCGCTGACACAAAGTGATCCAGCCGTTGAACAAAACATTCTATAAATATTAATTTCTGACCTTTCATTTTGATCTTGGGTCATTAAAGAATTTAATACACCATATGGAATATTTATTGCTGTATAAATTACATTTAATAATACATAAGTCATAACAACATAAACTAACTTACCACTTTCCCCTATATTAGGAATAGAAAAAAGTAATATTGTACTTATTCCAAAAGGAATTGCCATCCATAAAATCCATGGTCTAGCCTTACCATACTTTGTTTTTGTTTTATCAACTACAATTCCTGAAGCAATATCCATAAACCCTGCAATTATACGAACAACTAACATAAGTGTACTTATTATCGCTGCTCTCATTCCCATAACGTCAGTATAGAAGTATAATATAAACATACTAAGAGAATTCCAAACCAAATTACATGCAAAATCTCCTAATCCATATCCAAGTTTCTCAGAAAAATTAATCATTTCTTTATTTGGATCATTATTAACTTTATAATTTACTGTGTTCACCTATATTCTCCCTCCTTTGATCTATAAATCATTTGATTCTGCACAAAGATATACACTAAATTTATTTTTAAAATACTATATTAACGTTAACAGTAAGCGTTATCTTTATTGCACTTTAATTTTATAATCAACTTATGATAAAATCTATATCATAAATCAATGGATTTATACCATTTTTAAATGTATTGGAGTGAGAATTATGGACAAGAACTGGCTAGATAAAGTAAAAAAATTACCCTCTGTGGATTCAAATATTAGGTTTTTTGGCGGACATAAGCATAATGTTGAAAAAGGTTGGTCAGCTTTAGAGGAGTATCATAATGCATTTGAAATTTTAATAGTTTTAGATGGTAAACAGCTAACAGAAGCTAATAAACATGAATATATAATCAATAAAAATGAAATTCTCTTAATACCACCAGGATATAGACATACAAATACCTGTATTTCCAAAGACGGTATGACATATTTCTGTGCTCATTTTGATATCGATGAACCACAGATTCATCATGATTTTATATGTTATTGTGATTTTATATTTACAGAGAAAAATATAATACATTCATGTTTAAAGGATATTTTAGTTAAATGGATTGACTTATTGAATGCCGATACTTCACCTATGCTTATTAAATTACAGTCTGAAATTATACTAATTGAATTAATCATGGAACTCATTAAATATTGTGAAACAAAAAAAATATTAGAAGTTAAAAGTAATGATAGTAGACTTTATTATGCTCGTTGTATATCTGAAAAAATCAAACAAAACTTCCGTGAATTTTGTCTTAATCCATCTGAAGATAAATTAAAAACACTAACAATTAAGTATATAGCTAATCAACTAAATATAAGCACCGGGTATTTATTAGTTAACTTTAAATCTGTTTATAATATTTCACCTAAAACCTATCTTAATCAGCTAAAATTTAATGAATCTAAAATACTTTTAGGTCAACCTAACATTAGTCTATCAGAAATAAGTGAACGTATAGGCTATAGGAATGTTTCGCATTTCAGTCGTCAATTTAAATTATGGAGTGGAATAAGCCCCCATGAGTTTAGAAATATATTACAAATAAAAAAATAATAAGCTAATAGAGTATAGCTCCTTTAGCTTATTTATATCTTGCTTATAATAATTTATTTAAACTATATTTATAGTGTTCTGCTATTCTATTAGCTGCCTTCATACCAGTACTTAAAGCCCCTTGAATCCATGCATGGGTTTGTGATATATGCTCACCGGCAAAATATACTCTTTCATCATACTCTGGCTGTTCTGATGCATATGCAAAAAGATTTTGTTGTTCTTCCCTATAATGAGTAATTCCTCCATAAAAACCTTGTTCATGATCCCATTCTATTGTTTTATAAGATTCTACTATTGAATCAAGATATCCTTTGGGCAAACCATGCACTTTTTCAACCTGTCTCTTTATTAATTCTACTCTTATCTTTTCATCTATATTACCTAAGCGTATGGAATCAAGATTTAAATTATAGGATGCTAAAAGAACCCCTGGATTGCTCCATGATTTATAATTTTTATGTTTTTTGTGCTTCTTTTTATTTTTATTAATGCTTATATTTTGTTTAATGCAATTATTAGGATACCATATACTTGATATTATTAAATCTGTCCTAGAACTGCCACCTATTATTCTCTCATTTTTATTTCCTTCTTCCCAAAAACTATTATTACATAGAAATAATGTTTTTTGAGCTGATTCATAACCTAATTCTTTAATTGCTTGCATTTTTTCTGGGGTAAACATAGGATATATTTCTACACTTCGAAGGCTTGAAAATGGTATTGCACAAATTATATAATCAAAATCTTCACAATATGTTTCTAAAGATCTTCCTTCTCTATATTTAATTCTAACTTTATTTTTTTCATCAATCTTATAAATCCCAGTTACTGTTCGTCCATTCATCCATTTTACTTTTCCTAAATTAGAATTTGATATACTTATATACTCTTTAGGATTTTTAGACATTAATGAATTATAAAAGGATATAGGTAAATTAGATAGCCCTCCCTTTATATAATACCTATAATAATCATTTACAATATATTCATCTTGCAAGTTTTCAATATAACTACCATAGTAAAAATAACCTACAATTGGAGCTAGATAAGATAATAATTCTATAGCTCCTTCACTTAAACCTTTACCTGCCATAATTCTTCTTGTACTTATAGCTCCTAGTTCTTTTATCTTTGGCGAATACTCTTTTTTTATCTGTAATAATTCTTTTCTTGTACTACTATCAAGATTATACAATTCACTTCCTAATGCATAACTCAAAATTTCTTGCCATGATATATTTTTTTCAAAAGTAGACAAATTAAATTCTGGATATATCTTCTTCATTACACTTCTACCATCTGGATCGTTCCTTGCACGTTTATTTCTAATATATATAATTCCATTTTCATTTTCTTGAACAAAGGGTCTAGTTTCTAACTCAAAAATATCTATATAATGCCAAGTTGTTCCATGACTTACAGGTATACGCATAGCCCCCAGTTCACCATACATTTTTTTATCTCTATCAAAATAGTAGGTATATATCCTTCCCCCAATACGTTCTTTTTGCTTTTCAAAAATCATTATATCAAAACCAAGTTTTCTAAGCTCAAAGGCAGAAGATAATCCTGCAACACCTCCACCTATTATTCCAATCTTAATTCCCTTACCTTTACCTGGAGGAATAATATTTGTAATATTCTCTTTAGGCGCAAGTAATTCTTTTATATTATCGTAATCCTCTATTCTCCCTACTTCTTCTAACGCTGACTTTAGCATATTATCTCTTTCCTCATAGGTTGGATTGTTAGGCTGCATAAATTCATTTATCTCCAAATAGTTCAACCCCTTAAGTTAGTCTTACCATCAACAATATTGTTAATATCAAGCTTATTGTTATATAATATATAAAGTTAAACCTTTTATACTAAAAATATATATGTCTTTCTATTTCAGCATTTATAATCTATAAAAGGCTAAAATCAGTATTCACTATTTAATAGTATTCTAAATAGCATTTTTTTATGTCATCGCATTATCAATGTAATTATTGTAATATTTAATTTTTACAATAATCATAAGAATAATCTTACACGAATTAAAAAATATTAAATTTATTATAAATAAAAACAACCCACACAAGTTCAGCTATTCTTTTAAAATCTAATGCAAATAATATTAGTTAATATGTTATTATTTTTATTTATTTCGGTTGTCCACAAATACAGTTCATCAAAAGTTTGAACTTTCCCATATACAATATAATTAATATATTTTCAAGTTCAGGGTTCTATTATATTCTTATACAAAAGGAGCTAGTAAAACTTAATATATTTTACTAGCTCCCTTTTTATTAGGTCCCACAATAGGTTTGATACGGACAAGTTGATGGTTCAGGCAATTTAGAGTAATAATCCTGTTCTTTAGAGTAAGCATATGGTTTTGAGAGAGCATCTAAAAGTTTCTCCATCACACTATAGTCTCCTTCTTTCACCGCAGCCTCTAGTGCTTCTTCTACCCTGTGATTACGCGGGATTACTGATGGATTACTACTTTTCATAAGCTGCTTTGAAGAAAGTTTTGATTCTTCTTGTCTTGTTAGTCTCTCCTGCCATAGCTTATACCACTTATCAAATTCAATTTTACCAAACAATATCGTATTCTCTATATTGTCAAAAGTTAATGCACGGAAGGTATTGGTATAATCTGCATCATACTTCTGCATCGTACTTAAAAGACCTTCAATTAGCTGTTCATCCTCAAGCTCTTCATTAAATATCCCAAGTTTTGCCCTCATTCCAGAAAGCCAATTACCCTTATATAACTTAGTAAAATCTGAAATTGCATTTTCTGCTATCTTGATAGCCTCATTTTCATTAATATGCAATAATGGTAACAGAGTTTCAGCAAGCCTTGCAAGATTCCATGCAGCAATACTAGGTTGATTACCATAAGCATATCTACCATAAAGATCAATAGAACTAAATACAGTTTCAGGGTCATAGGCATCCATGAACGCACAAGGACCATAATCAATTGTTTCTCCACTAATCGCCATATTATCAGTATTCATTACCCCATGAATAAAACCAACCAGTTGCCATTTTGCAATAAGCTCAGCCTGTTTCTTGATTACCTCTTGAAGTAAGAAAAGATAAGGATTCTCTTTATCATCTTCTCCTTTAAAATGTCTTTGTAAAGTATAATCAGCTAGGGATCTAAGTTCTTCAACTGTCCCCCATCTTGAAACATATTCAAATGTACCAACACGTATATGACTGGCAGCTACACGAGTTAGTATTGCACCAGGTAACTCATTTTCCCGCATTATTGACTCTCCTGTTGTAACCACAGCTAAACTACGGGTGGTAGGAATGCCCAATGCATTCATTGCCTCACTTATAATGTATTCTCTTAGCATTGGACCTAATACTGCTTTCCCATCGCCTCCTCGTGAATATGGAGTTTTACCTGAACCCTTAAGCTGAATATCAAATCGCTCACCTAGTGGAGTAATGTGTTCCCCTATCAGTAGAGCTCTCCCATCACCTAACATGGTAAAATGACCGAATTGATGTCCTGCATATGCTTGAGCAATGGGTATAGACCCTTCTGACGTCTTATTCCCTGCAAGTATATCTATTCCATCAGCACTTTGTAGTGCTGGGGCATTTAGTCCCAATGAGGCTATTAACGGATAATTCAATACAGCTAATTTTGGTGAGGGTACACGACTTGGGCTTTGTCTAGTAAAAAATATTTCTGGAAGGCTAGCATAGCTATTTTCTAAATTGAAGCCTGTTTCTATTATTACTTTTCTTTCTTTCATTGTATCTCCTTTTCTTCTCTTATTTTATATATATTTCTTACATGAAATAAAATCATAGTTTCTATTATTTTTCAGATATAAACTTGTATAATAACTAAACTCTTTTTTAGTTTATACTTCTAAAAATTTATTATTCCCCATATATTTTTCTTTAGCTCCTAACTCTTTAATAACTTAATCTATGAATTTATATTTTATCTCTTTATAATGACAATATATAATAATAATTAAATATTTAATATTAAATTTATGTAGGATTTAATATAACCCAATGTAAGTAATAATATTATCACCTACATTGGGTTATAAATAAAAATTATATTTTAATTTTATTCTCTAATCTAACTATAGCTTCTTCCATTCTTTTTACTTTAGTTTCTTCTTTTTTAGCTGATGTTAGCCATTGAATATATTTACGTCTTTGAGAATATGATAAAGATTCATAAAAATCATTTGCTACCTTATTATTAGAAAGCTTAACTTTAAATTCTTCTGGTACAATAATTATACGTTCTTCCTCATCCTTTTGTAGTTCAACTTTTATAATATCTCCATAAGTTTTATCAATCTTATTTCTTATGTCTTTAGTAACTCAAATTATATAACAAGATAATCCCATATTTACAATTGAACCTCTATATTGTTCATTTTCAAATTTTACTAATACCTTAACTCTTTTTGCTGCAAACTCCCTTTCAACATCGAAAGGTATCTCTATATATGTAGCATCTTTTCCTTCAATTTTTTTTATCTCTGCTTCGAAAGTATAAGTTTTCATATAAGTTTTAATCCTCCTATGTAAAAATCATTCATTTCTGTATAAATAAACTATATATTATTTGAAATTATATTACTTATTACTAGCGCATACTTTGCAATGAGATTATAACATAAATCAATTACATTTTTAACATTATTGGCTGGTTCCCTAATATTTCATCATATTCCATCTTTTTTTATGATACTCTTTACCGTATCATAAAAAAGATGGTAAGCATAAAAAATTTTCTAAGCTATTAAACAATAAAGTTAAAGGAGACTTAATGACTTTTCTTTTAGTTCTCTATCCATATTTATGTTACATGTATTTATAATACTTTACTAGTAAATAATAAACATGTCTTATTAAATTAAAATCTTAGGAGGGAGAAATATTTTATGGCAAAAATTATGAAAACAATGGATGGAAACCAAGCAGCCGCTGAGGCATCCTATGCTTTTACTGAAGTTGCAGCTATCTATCCAATTACACCTTCCACCCCTATGGCAGAAGGTGTAGACGAGTGGTCTGCTCATGGTAAAAAAAATATATTTGGTCAGTCTGTAAAAGTGGTTGAAATGCAATCTGAAGCTGGAGCTTCTGGAACTGTTCATGGCTCATTAGTTGCTGGTGCACTCACAACTACATACACTGCTTCTCAAGGTTTGTTATTAATGATTCCTAATTTATATAAAATAGCTGGTGAACTATTACCTGGTGTATTTCATGTATCTGCTAGAGCTCTAACAACTCATGCTTTATCAATTTTTGGTGATCATCAAGATGTAATGGCTACAAGACAGACTGGTGTAGCACTTTTAGCAGCTTCAAATGTTCAAGAAGTAATGGACTTAGCAAATATAGCACATCTATCTGCTATTAAATCTAAAGTTCCATTTTTACACTTTTTTGACGGTTTTAGAACTTCCCATGAATATCAAAAAATTGAAACTATTAATTATGATGATGTAGCTAAATTAGTAGATTATGAGGCTCTAAAAGAATTTAAATCTAGAGCATTAAATCCAGAACATCCAACACTTAAAGGCACAGCCCAAAATCCAGATATTTATTTTCAGGGAAGAGAAGCATCAAATAAGTTTTACAAAGAAATCCCTAATGTTGTAGAAAACTACATGGGAGAAATAGAGAAAATTACAGGAAGATCCTATCATCCTTTTGATTATTATGGATCTCTTGATGCAGAGAATGTTATAGTAGCTATGGGTTCTGTATGTGACACTATAGAAGAAACAGTAGATTATTTGATAAGTAAAGGACAAAAGGTAGGAGTTATAAAAATTCACTTATATCGTCCATTTTGTCCAACATATTTTATGAAAGCATGTCCTAAAACTGTGAAAAAAATTGCCGTCCTTGATCGTACAAAAGAACCTGGGTCAATAGGAGAACCTATATATCTTGATGTATGTAAAGTATTTTATAATACAAAAGATAAACCTATTATTGTAGGTGGTAGATATGGTTTAGGGTCTAAAGATACGAGACCTTCTCAAATTATTTCAGTATTTGATAATTTAAATCAAAATAACCCTAAGGATGGATTCACAATAGGAATTACTGATGATGTTACCAATACATCATTACCTGAAAAGGATATAGTTGATACAACTCCTGAGGACACCATAAGTTGCAAATTCTGGGGATTAGGTTCTGATGGAACAGTAGGTGCAAATAAAACTGCTGTAAAAATTATTGGAGATAATACAGATTTATACGCTCAGGCATACTTTTCTTATGATAGTAAAAAATCTGGTGGCAGCACTATTTCTCACTTAAGATTTGGAAAACATAGAATAAAATCACCTTATTTAATTTATAATGCAGATTATATTGCTTGCCACAATAAATCCTTTATATACAATTTTGATGTTCTAAAGGGATTAAAGAAAAATGGTACATTTGTATTAAATTGTCCTTGGGATGAATCAGAACTAGAAGAGAAACTACCAGCTTCTATGAAAAAATATATAGCAGAAAATAATATAAATTTCTATATTATTGATGGTATATCTATTGCACAAAAAATAGGTTTAGGAGCTCGAATTAATATGATAATGCAATCAGTATTCTTTAAATTGGCTAATGTTATACCTGTAAATAAAGCTGTAGAGCTTCTAAAAAATTCCGTTGAAAAAACCTATGGTAAAAAAGGTGAGAAGATTGTAGAAATGAATAAATTAGCTATTGATGAAGGTATTAATGCAGTATACAAGGTTAATGTTCCTTCCTCATGGAAAAATACTCAAGCTGAAACAACTTTAATAAAAGAAGAATCTGATTTTATTAAAAAAATTCAAAGACCTATGGCTAGACATGAAGGAGATGAACTTCCAGTTAGCGCTTTTAACGGAATGGAGGATGGTACCTTTCCATTAGGAACTACTTCTTACGAAAAACGTGGTATTGCTGTTATGGTTCCTGAATGGCAAATCGATAAATGTATTCAATGTAATCAGTGCTCCTATATTTGTCCTCATTCAGTAATAAGAGCTTACTTATTAGATAAAAATGAAAAAGAAAATGCACCTAATACATTTGAAACAAAAAAAGCTACAGGAAAAGGATTAGAAGATTTAGGATATCGCATTCAAATAAGTCCATTAGATTGTACAGGATGTGGTAATTGTGCAGATGTTTGTCCAGCGCCAGGTAAAGCCTTAATTATGAAAAACGCCGAAGAACAAATTGAAATGCAATCTGAAAACTGGGAATTTGGTCTTAATATTGCTACTAAAGAAAATTTAATGAATCCAAAAACATTAAAAGGCAGTCAGTTTATAAGACCATTATTAGAATTTCATGGAGCTTGTCCTGGATGTGGAGAAACTCCATATATTAAACTTCTAACCCAACTCTTTGGCGATAGAATGATGATTGCCAATGCTACTGGATGTTCATCTATTTGGGGTGGTAGTGCTCCATCAATTCCATATACTACAAATTCACAAGGTA
This sequence comes from Clostridium sporogenes, assembly GCF_001020205.1. Taxonomy (NCBI): domain Bacteria; kingdom Bacillati; phylum Bacillota; class Clostridia; order Eubacteriales; family Clostridiaceae; genus Clostridium; species Clostridium sporogenes. The sequence goes on along the minus strand of NZ_CP011663.1, from coordinate 1,303,407 downwards.
AAGGTCCTTCTTGGGGAAATTCTCTATTTGAAGATAATGCCGAATATGGTTATGGAATGTACCTTGCTGTAAAACAGGTTAGAGAAAAATTAGCTAATTTAATGCAAGAAGCATTAAATATGGAAATTAACCAGAATCTTAAGGATGCTTTTAAACAATGGTTAGATTCAATGAATGATGGTGAAGGCTCAAAAACTACTACAGCAAAAATACTAGAGACTATATCAAATGAAAATTATGAAAATAATCCTATCTTAAATGAAATAATGGAGAAAAAAGATTATCTTATAAAAAAATCTCACTGGATGATAGGTGGAGATGGTTGGGCATATGATATAGGTTTTGGAGGTTTGGACCAAGTATTAGCTTCTGGAGATGATGTTAATATATTTGTAATGGATACAGAAATCTATTCTAATACTGGTGGTCAATGCTCCAAGTCTACTCCAACTGGTGCCATAGCCAAATTTGCTGCCGCTGGTAAAAAAATCAAGAAAAAAGACCTTGGATTAATGGCAATAAGTTATGGATATGTATATGTAGCTCAAATAGCTATGGGTGCAAATATGAACCATACTATTAAAACAATTGCGGAAGCAGAAGCATATAAAGGACCTTCATTAATAATTGCATATGCTCCCTGTATTAGTCATGGAATAAAAACAGGCATGGGAACAAGTATAGCAGAAGAGAAAAAAGCAGTAGAATCAGGTTATTGGCATCTTTATAGATATAATCCAATGTTAAAAAAAGAAGGTAAAAATCCATTCATCTTAGATTCAAAAGAACCAACAAAACCTTTTAAAGAATTTATTCAAGGAGAAGTTCGATACTCTTCTCTAATGAATGTATTCCCTGATATTGCTGAAAGAATGTCCGATATGGCTGAACAACATGCTCGTGAAAGATACGACAACTATAGGCATTTAGCAGATAAATAGTATAAATAAAAAATAGAAGGGAATCTTATAGGTTCCCTTCTATTTTTGGTTAGTATCTACCCATTCTTTGGCATTTCTTACTTCACCTTCACTTGGGATAGATACATTACAAATAGGTTTCATATTCTCAATATTTGCCCATGCAGCAGTATCATGCTTTTCTATAGGCATTGCCATAAAATTTTCTTTATTATTGTTTTTATCCACTACTATCGCTCCCTTTAAATTATATCTTTAGTTTATTTTAGTATTCCCTAAATAGATTTGCATTAATCTAATTAAATATAAAATTTTTCAGTTAACTAAAATAAAAAGCCATAAATTTAATTATGACTTTTCAAATAAATATTTTAACTAAGTTATCTAGATATTTTAATACTAGATAACCACTGTTTTACTTTCTCTCTCTTTTCAATTTCATCCTGGGAATCTACAAAATCAATTGATCCAAGTATAGTATTATTTTTTAAAGTATCTTCTAGTTTTTTAAAACATTTTTTTGCTCCCCCACCACCATGACATGCAAAAAAAGCAACATTCTTTTCCTTTATTTTATTTTCTGAAATAAAGGTATTTATGGCTGGGGTATACCTTCCGGCCCAAATAGGTGTTCCAATGAATATTGTATCATATTCATTTAAGTTAGGAATTTGATTTTTTAAACTTGGTTTTTCGTTAAATATTGCACTCTTACCACCCCGAAAAAACCTTCCAATTCCTGTTTCAGGAATTTCTTTTTCCGGTTTTAATTGAAGTAAATCACAGTCTAATTCTTCTGCTATAATATTAGAAATAAATTTAGTATGTCCTTCCAAGGAATAAAAAACTATTAAGCTTTTCATTATCTCACCCCTTACAAAATAATTTTATATATTATATATAAGATTATAAAATATATAAAAGGGAAAACTTAAAATTTTCTACATAATTTTTTACTTCTTTAAATACTTTTTCTATATAAATATTATCATTATATATTATTCTTATTTATAGTAAGAGTAGTATTAGAACTATCTAATTAAATTTATCTACTTTTAAATTGCATTTTTCCATAATTGTTATTATCATTTTAACACAATATTTAACTCTTAACATAGGCTTTCATGAATTAATTTATCCCATATTAAGCATAAATACTATATGCATTTCCTGAATTTTTATGTCTATATTCCTTGCTATGTTTAGTTTAATTTTACTATTACCTGTCCACTTGAAAGTAAGGAACCATCAAATTCTAGTTCTAATCCAGTAGTGCCTTTTGGTACTTCCACAACATAAGCTCCTGTGATTTTTCTTCCTGATGCAATTGTTCCATCCATCTGTCCTGCTTTAGCGGCTGCTAGTCCTGTAACTGAATATTCGCATTGTCTACCATCTTTATCTACAACTTTAAACATTGTTACTGAAGATACTGCTTTGTCTTCTTTTGATATATTCTCTAATGTACAATCTACTGCAATATATTCATTACCATCTTTAGGTTTTGAAAATTCATCACCATTAACTGTATAAACCTTATTAACTGTAACTTTAAAATCTTTTAATTCTACAACATCTCCAACCTTAAAAGTTTTAGTTTTATTGTTTTCTTCTTTTTTACTTTGGACTGTTGCACTTGTTTTTTCTACTTTTTTAGGATCATTTCTACTGCCTCCAGCTATTCCGCCTATTACAACTACAACAGCGATTAACCAAAACCACCATTTTTTATAGAATGGTTTTTTGATTTTTTCATTCGCCACGTTACATTCCTCCTTAAAATTTCTATATAATACAATATATTCCACATTAATTATATACTGCATTTACAATAAGTTCAAATTTTATATATATTATTATAAATAGTTAAAAAGAGTTATATTTTAATTAAGAAACTATCTCTTCTCTTTTTTAACTTATTTTTACTAATTTAATAACTGTATTATTTTTTGGGCTAGATAAAAAAGAAGGTACTCCTATTACAAAAGTACCTCTGATTATATTTTTAACCTAAGAATCTATAATCATCATAATAACATCAATTCCAATTCCAAATCCTATCATTACACCACTATTATTGATAAGCACTGCAATAAAACTCATAACTGTACTAAAAGATAATAAAGGCAATATTATACTACCATAAACTTTTATATTATTAATGAACATATCTAAACCTTCTCTATTATTTCCTAATCCCAAGGTAATAGCACCAACAATACGACTTCCAACAAAACTTATAATTAAAAATGTTAATCTCAACATTTCAAGTACTTCATCCACTCTTTTTTTAGGAACACCATATAAATTAGCCATAAGAATAAGATTTTTATATCCTGATATAAGCTTAAGCCTCTTCTTTTGCCTTTTGTAGAAAATCCTTCTTTTTAGCTAAAAATCAATTCTGGTTATTTTTAACAATTATATAATTAGTTATTTCCTTTAAAAGGAATATAGTGGACAAAATAATGGTAAATAAAAGAATTAAAATTATTTACATGAATATAATAACATGATATATTATTGAGGATTGAAAATTTTCACAGATAAGAACTAATTTATTAATGCATTAATGAAAATCTTTTAATGTTAGGAAAGATTTTATGAAAGAACATTTAAAAAGTAATAATATTAATAATAATTATTTATCAATTAAAGGATTAATCTTTTCCTTGCTATCCACTTTAGGAATTTTAATTCTTCAAGAACTTGCACTACACTTTACATTTCTAAATTATTGGGAGGCCTATTTTATTTTTTCTATAGTTGCTTTCCTTTTTGTTTCAGCTACAGTATACTCTAAATTTTGTACAGGTAATGAAAATTTTTTGTCTATTATACTAGTAGTATTTTTAAACATCTTATTAAGATATGTATTTTATTATTTTGTAGCTATACTGAATCTTTCATTAAGTAATAAAATTGGCTATCTTGAAGTTATGAGGAACTTACCAATTCACACTTATATAATTAATACATTTTTTAATAATATTATGATTTATGATGACTTACAACTTACTAAAGACTTATTTTTAGGATATCATTTACTCTATCTAGTTTTAGCTATATATTATGCTAAAAAAGAAATATATAGGGCTGTATTTTATAAAACTACAGATTCTGAGGCAATGATAAATTCTATTGCTAGTGAAATGAAATCTAAAATTACATATAATAATGAAATAAAAAATCATAAGTAATATAAATAAGTTTAAACATTAATTATCTATTTACATTTATAGAACATTCAACGGAGGGATAAAAATGTCTAAAATTATCAATTTAAATGAAGGTGGCATTAAAGAAAATATTGAAAGTATTAATAAAAGACTTGTATTCGCATATTCTATGTTACTTTTTATATTTATAGGATTCATAGTCTTTGATTTTTATATAAGTTATATTAGTGATCCAGAATTTTTTATTAGACCTGCATTACCTTTTATAATAATTATGTTCCCCTTTTTAATTTACTCCTTAACCAAGTTAATAAAAACTAAAATATACTTAAAGGACTTTACAAAATGTCCAGTATATAAGAGAATTTCAGAAATACATAACTTAAATAATATACCTGAATTTGAAAAATTTGATAGAACTGTAACTAAAGAAGTTAATGAAGATTTACTATTTAGCTTTAAAAAGAGTAGAATAATGGGAACAAAATCTTTTATAATTACCTATGGTTTACGTGTAAACAGTGAATTCAATGTATTTGATCCAAATAAATTATTATTAGTAGTATTTAATCCAGTAACTATTAGTGATTTAGTTATAAAACCAAGATCCAAAGCTAAAACTTCTCATGAATTAATTTTATATTTTGAGGATAGAGCCTTCTTACTCTTTGCAAATTCAAAAAAAGAAGGACAAGAAATTGCAGATAACCTTGCAAGTACTTATAAGGTTTTACAGGGAAATAACCTACAACTAGAAAGATTCTATGAAAAGGATAGAGAAAAATTTATACAATCCTGCAGAGAACAAATTAAAAATATTTACTCATCAAGTAATTTTTAAATTTAAATAGAATTTGCTTATGAGGAATATTTCAGCCTCAGTCCATCTAAACATTAAGATAACTTATCTGGTGGCGTACATACCATTATATATAGTATAAAAATTCTAAAGGGCATAAATAAATTAAAAAGAGTGTATTTCAAAATAGTTTAATTTTGAAACACACTCTTTTATTTCCTTTACTTTTCAATTATTCCTCCACCTATTAATAAATCATCTTTATAGAAAACCACAGATTGACCTTTAGTTATAGCTCTTTGTTTTTCATGAAAATCCACCCTCACTCTGCTATCATCTATAGGAGTTATTATTGCTTTTGAAGGAATTTGAGAATATCTTATTTTAGCTTCTACTCCCATAGGCTCTTTTAAATTGTCAAAAGGTATGTAATTTATATCCTTAGCTATAAGTTCTGTATTTAAAAGATCTTCTATAGTTCCTAAAACTACTTCATTTTTAAAAGGATTTATATCCACTACATACATGGGTTTTCCAAAAGCTATACCCAATCCTTTTCTTTGGCCTATAGTATAATATACTATTCCTTTATGTTTACCTAAAACATTCCCTTGTTTGTCTACAAAGTTACCCTGTCTAACCTTATTTGGAAATCTATTTTTAATATATCTTCCATGATCATTATCTGGTATAAAGCATATTTCTTCACTATCTTTTTTATTATGAACTCTAAGACCTATATTTTTAGCTATTTCTCTAATTTCACTTTTTTTATACTGTCCACAGGGCATTAAAGTTCTTTCTAATTGAAATTGTGTAAGATTATAAAGAGCATAGGTTTGATCTTTTTTATCATCCTCTGATTTCTTTATTATATATCTATCCTTTTGCTTTTCTATGATGGCATAATGACCTGTAGCCACATAATTTATGCCCATAGCCATAGCTTTATCTAGAAATGAAGAAAACTTTATAAATTTATTACAAGCTATACAAGGGTTTGGTGTTCTTCCTTCCATATATTCATCTACAAAATAATCAATAACATTTCTTTTAAAGGCATCTTTAAAGTTCATAACATAAAAAGGAATACCTATTTTATTTGCTACTCTTCGGGCATCTGCTACTGCACTTAAAGAGCAACATCCACCTTCTTTTTCTATAAATTCCTCATCATCTTGCCAAATTTGCATGGTTACTCCTATAACCTCATAACCCTGCTCCTTTAAAAGATAGGCTGCTACTGAGCTGTCTACTCCTCCACTCATACCAACTAAAACTTTCTTTCTCAAAATATTCACCTCCTCACTAAATTATTAAAATATCTGTTCATTTATTATATTCTTTTCAATACATAATAAATAATTTTTACTTTACAAAATTATTCTTATTTACTGAAATTTTAAATTTACTTACCCTTAGACTTATTATTAACCCTATTAGTCTTATTTAGGTCACAACAATCTAATCTTTTATTTTCAAATTCTTTTTCATTAGCCTTTTCTAATTTTTTTATTAATTTTTTAAGTATCTTCATATTATCACCCCATAGATTACTTAATAAATTTTATTTTTAATACAAATTAACTTCGTCCTAAGGTTTTTTTACCCTTTATCTCATACCAATATGTTGATATTTAAATTTATTTTATAGCTCTCAATTATTATCTTTAAACTGTATTAAACTAAGCTTTATTTATTCCAGCATTTAAACTTCCCATGTTATATCCTTCTGCATCTACAGTAACATATTTAAATCCTAATTCTTTAAGTTCTTTTGATATTTTATCTAAAATAGCCTCATTAAACAAATTTTCTCTTTCCTTTTTAGGTACTTCTATTCTAGCTAAATCTCCATGACTTCTTACCCTTACTGCTCTAAATCCTAATTCCATCATATATAACTCTGCCTTTTCTATTCTAGATAAATCTTCTTCTTTTATTTCTTGGTTATAAGGTATTCTAGACAAAAGACAGGCATAGGCAGGTTTATTCCAAGTTTCTAAACCTAGCTCCTTAGATAAAGTTCTTATTTCCTCTTTATTTATAGAGTTTTCTAAAAGGGGACTTTTTACATCTAATTCTTTTAACGCTCTCATACCTGGTCTATAATCTTTAGTATCATCTAAATTAGTTCCATCCACTATATATTTGACACCCTTTTCCTTTGCCAACTCCTTTATTTTACTAAATACACCCTTTTTACATATATAACATCTATCTTCTGGATTAAATCTTATTTCTTCAAGCATTGGAACTTCTAAAAAGTATGATTTTATTCCTATATTATTTGCTAATTCTTTGGCTTCTTCTATTTCCCACTTTGGAATATAAGGAGATACTACTGTAATAGAAATAGCATTATCTCCTAAAGCTTCCTTGGCTGCTTTTAATAATAAGGTACTATCTACACCTCCAGAAAAAGCTACTGCTACACTACCTAAATCCTTTAAATAGTTAATAAGATTATTATATTTATAATTCATTTTATACCATCCCCATATTATATTTTTCTCCTATTATTATGCTTGTTAATATTTACATCTACTATAAAATTAAGCTATATAGATATATTTATAATAATACAAATCATCTTAATTTAAAGATTACTTTACTATTTCCTTTAATTTTTCTAATACAAAATCTATTTCTTCTTCTGTATTTTTAGCACCTAAAGTAAATCTTATAGTTCCTCTTAAAAATTCTTTATCTAGTCCTAAGGCTAAAAGTACATGGGATGCATCTATCGCTCCTGCTGAACAGGCACTTCCTGCTGAAGCACATATCCCTTCACTATCTAAAAGCATAAGTAATAACTCCCCATCTACATTTTTAAAACTAACATTTATATTACCTTTTAATCTCTCTTTTCCTAAAGATCCATTTATTTTAGTTCCTTCTATCTCTAAAAGTCCATTTATAAATTTATCTCTAAGATTTTCTATTCTTTCGTTTTCCTCTTGACCCTTTTCTTTAAGTAATGAAACTGCCTTTTTAAAACCAACTATAGCAGCTGGATTTTCTGTTCCTGCTCTTTTTCCTCTTTCTTGACTACCACCATGTAAAAGATTATCTATTTTTATGCCTTTTTTTATATATAATGCCCCAATCCCTTTAGGGCCATATATTTTATGTGCAGTTATAGTCATTAGATCTATATTCATTTCTTTCACATTTATAGGTATTTGCCCTAAAGCTTGAACTGCATCTGTATGAAATAAAACTTTATGTGCCTTACAAATTTCTCCTATGGATTTTATATCTTGTATAGTGCCTATCTCATTATTGGCAGTCATAATAGAAACTAATATAGTATCTTTTCTTATATTTTCTTCTAATTTTTTTAAATCTATTTTCCCATAATTATCTACTGGTAAAAATGTTATTTCAAAACCTTTTTCTCTTAAATATTTACAACTATTTAAAATTGCTGGATGTTCTATAGAAGAAGTTATTATGTGTTTTCCTTTGTTTCCATTTCCATAGGCTATCCCTTTTATAGCCCAATTATCTCCTTCTGTACCACCAGAGGTAAAAAATATTTCCTCTGGCTCTCCTCCTATAAAATCTGCAATTTCTTCTTTAGCTTCATCTATAGCAATTCTTAAATTATTAGCCATATTATATACAGAAGAAGGGTTCGCATAATATTTTGTTAAGTAAGGAATCATAGCATTCATTACTTCTTCCTTTATATAAGTAGTAGCTGCATGATCCATGTATATCTTATTTCTCATATAATCACCACTGTTTTTTATTTTATTATTTGTAACTATAGATTTTATATTAATATCTTTAAAGTTTTATATAAAAAATATTTAAATTTAATGAAATGAATAAATTATTTTTTACTATTTTCTGTAACATTTTCTCCAAACCATTTTTTAGATATATTTTCCAGTGTTCCATCCTTTTTCATATCATCTAAAGCTTTATTTATTTTTTCTATTTTTTCTTTATTTTCATCCTTCTTTACAAAAGGATATGCATTTTCCATCTCTTCTATAGGTTCACCGGCTAACTGTAAATTTAATCCTGACTTTTTTATATTTACAAGGCAGGCTAATTTATCCTCTATTAAAGCATCAACTCTACCCAGATCCACATCTTGGAACATACCTGAAAAACTATTATATTGTTTTGTTTTTATATCTTCCCCTTTATTTTTATTATTATAATCTTCTATGGATTTAGAATAATTAGTTCCTACCTGAGTAGCTACAGTTTTTCCCTCCAAATCCTTTAAAGATTTTATATTATTATTTCCTTTTTTAGTAGCTAACTGTACTCCTGAATAAACATAAGGTTTCGAAAAATAATATTTTTCTTTTTTCTTGTCTGTTACAGTTATCTCGTTGGCTACAGTATCTATTTTACCTGTATCTAGCATTCCCATGATGCCTGTCCAATCTGCTACCTTAAATTCTGGTTTATAGCCTGTTCTTTTACCTATTTCTTCCCAAATGTCTATTTCGAAGCCTTGAACTTTATTACTATCTTTATCTATAAAAGTAAAAGGGTAGTATTGTCCTGAAGTTCCTATTTTTATTGTATTTTTATTTTCATTTATTTCTTTATTCTTTTGAGCACACGCTGTTAATCCTACTCCTAAAATTACAACTAATGACATACTTAAAATTATTTTTTTAAACTTTTTTATATTCAATTCTATATCCTCCTAATACTATTAATATTAAATTTTAATAAGCTTTTCCTATTTTTCTTTCTAATAATTTTTGCATAAAATTAAATAACTCTACCATTACCCAATATATTAAAGCTACTGCTAAATAACTTTCAAAAAATCTATAACTAGATGCTGCATTCATCTGTGCCTTAGATAGTATTTCTGCAACCCCTACAGTAAATGCTAAAGATGAGCTTTTTAAAAGATCAATAAAACTATTACCTAAAGAAGGAATTGCAACTCTAGCAGCCTGAGGTAAAATTATTCTTTTCATAGCTTGGAATTCAGTCATGCCTAGAGATAATGAAGCCTCCATCTGTCCTTTATCTATAGACATTATTGCACCTCTTATTATTTCTGCCATATAAGCTGAACCATTCATACTCAAAGCAATGACCACTGCCATATATGCTGGGATCTCTTTAAAAGACGGAATAATTTGAGGCAGACCATAGTAGAACAGAAAAAGCTGTATCAAAATAGGTGTTCCTCTAAAGAAAGATATATAAATTTCACTTATCCTATGAAAAATTTTAACTTTATACATTCTTATTACTGCTAATATAACCCCCAATAGAACAGCTATAATCATGGATAAAATGGCTATAGACAAAGTTATATGAGCATACTTTAAAAGAACTACTAATGATTGTAATAAATATTTTACATCGAAAAATTCCACAATTTCTCCTCCTATCTATGGGGTCCTCATTAATTATTTTTTTATTACTCAAATACTCCTGTAGATAAATATCTTTGTCCTGTATCTGGAAGTAATACTACTATATTTTTCCCTTCATTTTCTGGTCTTTTAGATATTTCTATAGCTGCATAAATTGCTGCCCCAGAGGATATCCCTACTAAAAGTCCTTCTGTTTTTGCTATACTCTTTGTTACTTCAAAAGCTTTTTCATTAGATACTTTAAATATTTCATCTAAAACCTCTGTGTTTAAAGTACTTGGTACAAATCCGGCTCCTATTCCTTGAATTTTATGTGGGCCTGGGTTGCCTCCTGATAAAACTGGTGAATCTTCTGGTTCTACTGCTATTATTTTTATATCCTTATTTTTTTCTTTTAGGTATTCTCCTACTCCTGTAATTGTTCCACCTGTACCTACTCCTGCTATAAATATATCTACTTCTCCTTCTGTATCATTCCAAATTTCTACCGCTGTGGTCTTCTTATGCATAGCTGGATTAAATTTATTTTCAAATTGCTGTGGAACAAAAGAGTTTTTATATTCCTTTGATAATTCTGTTGCCCTTTCTATAGCCCCCTTCATTCCATCCTTTCCAGGTGTTAAAACTAACTCGGCACCATAAGCTTTTAATATAAGTCTTCTTTCCATACTCATAGTTTCTGGCATAGTTAGTATAAGTTTATAACCTTTAGCTGCTGCTACAAAGGCAAGTCCTACACCTGTATTACCACTAGTAGGCTCTATTATTACTGTATCTTTATTTATTAGTCCTTCTTTTTCTGCTTCCTCTATCATGGCAAAGGCTATTCTATCTTTTACACTGTTTGCTGGATTAAAATATTCTACTTTAGCTAGTATATTAGCTTTTAATTTATTTTCTTCTTTTAATTTTCCTAACTCCAATAATGGTGTATTTCCTATTAATTCTGTTATATTTTTATATATTTTTTTCATAATTATTTTCTCCTTTCAACATTAAATATTCTTAAGATGGTACAAGTTTGCCTATTTGTTTACTAGGTTTTAAATCAAAATTTCATTTTTAATTTCTACTGGTATCTTGTAAAATATACATTGACTACACATTAAACCATCCCCTTTTCGTTCAGTACCTAAATATCTATTAATATAGCTACTTTAAGTAAAATAAAAATTTTATTTATAAAATATTAGATTTACTTTATCTACTATAGTATTAACTTTACTCTATATTTTAATTATCAAGGCATATCTAATTATTCTTATTGGTTTACTAGGTATTCATTTTAAATAAACTGTACTACAACATTATATGTAGTACATTATGTTTTGGTTATCTGATTTTTTGTATGCCTCTACTAAATCTTCTAAAGTTATAGAATCTACTACCCTTTCTATACTTTCATTAATTCTATCCCATAAATTTGTCTTAATAGATTTTTCCATCCTATTATTTAAATAGTCATCATTAAGTTCTACTACGGATAGATCCCCTTCCAGAGATCTTAATATTTCACCTACAGTTATATGTGCTGAATCCTTTTCTAATACATAGCCACCTTGAGCCCCTTTTATTCCTTTTATTAAATTATTCTTTCTTAATAAGGAAAATATTTGTTCTAAATATCCCTCGGATATGTTTTGTCTTTCAGAAATACTTTTTAAAGTAACTGCTTCTTCTGTAGAATTTATAGCTAAATCTATTATAGCCTTTATGCCATATTTTCCTTTAGTTGATATTTTCATAAAATCTCCTCTTTCATAGTATTCCTATCTATTTACTATGATTATATTCTTTTAATTAATTTATGTCAATATTTTTTAAAAATTTTAATTTTGCTATTGAAATTCATTTTCATCCGGTGTATACTTAGTATTATAAGAAACAAGCACATATAATTAATTGAAACCACACGAAAATCTCTTTGATTTATAGTAAATATTTTTCTAGATTTAAACCTCCTACTAATATTAAGTCTAGGAAACCCTCCTTACTCATTTATTTACTATAAATTAGAGAGATATTTTCTTTTAAATTACTAATTTGTTTCCCACCTATAACATTATTAAACTTTCCTATACTCCTAATAATCTCTTTATAAAATCCAATTGTTAGTTTTTTAAATAAAAAAAATACTATGAAACTATCTATTGTATCATAGTATTTTCTTATTAAAAGAATGTCTTTAGCCTAAGGCTACATCTAATATCATCATTACAGTAAATCCAATTAATACTCCTATAGAGGATACATCTGTATCATTTCCTACCTGAGCTTCAGGAATCAGTTCCTCTACCACAACAAATATCATTGCCCCAGCTGCAAAGGATAAGGCATAAGGTAATAAATTTCTTATAAATAATACTGCTGCTGCCCCTATAACACCTGCTATAGGTTCAACTATACCAGAAGCTTGCCCATACCAAAAACTTTTTAATCTACTATTTCCTTCTCTTCTTAGTGGTATAGATACTGCTGCTCCTTCAGGGAAGTTTTGAATTCCTATACCTAATGCTAAAGCCATAGCTCCTGCCAAAGATGCAGACTCTATATTTGCTCCTACTGCTCCAAAGGCTACTCCTACAGCTAATCCTTCTGGTATGTTATGAAGGGTTATAGCTAAAACTAATAATATGCTCTTTTGCCAACTAGTTTTAATCCCCTCTGCATCCTCTCTATCTTTACCTAAATGAAGGTGTGGAAGAATTCTATCTACTATTCTTAAAAATATTCCTCCTGCTAAAAAACCTACTGCTGCCGGTATCCATGCAATTTTCCCCTGGGATTCTGACATTTCTATAGCCGGTGCTAAAAGTGACCAATAGCTAGCAGCAATCATTACCCCTGCTGCAAAACCTAACATAGCATTTAATACCTTTTTATTTATATTTTTAAAGAAAAACACTAATGCTGCTCCTAGAGCTGTCACTGCCCAAGTAAATAAAGTAGCTAAAAGAGCCTGCATAATGGGATTCAATTCTTTAAACCAAGTCATACTATCCCCTTCTTTCTAGTTCTGAATAAACAATAATAATTATTACTTGATAATTCCTTATTTTGATTTTATCACGTACTATCAATATAATCAATATTTACTTTTAGTTTTTTATATAATTATTTTTCTCCACTCAAACTAAGTAATATTTGGCTTGGAAGATAAAAAAACCAAATTAGTGGTAAAAATACGTTTTCTAAATTCTCTACATGTTCTATATTCAATAAATAAAAGCTAATATTAGAAAAGGCCACATTTAAGTCACATAAAAAGAATAAAGTAATACCTATGCTTATAATTTTACAGGTTTTCTTTTCAAAAAAATTACTATTAAATGTTCCATAGGCTCTTATTAAACTGTGAATAAGCAATAAAGCATATATAAAAGCCATAGATAATAAAACACTTTCCTTTGAAAATAAATTTAGTCTTTTTAAAATTATAAATATAAATAAATATAATACAAATAAATAGATATCCTTGTACTTAAATCTCACAGTTCCATCCATATCCCTAAACCTGCCATGTCGTATTATATATATGCTTTGAACAATAATAAAAAATAAAATACCTAATTTAAATTTTTCTAGAACAAGCATATTAAAATCTGCTAAAACTGTAAAGAATAAAGCTAACCTTAAAATAATTAAATCTTTTTTATCATATATATTTTCTCCTATAGATAAAGTAATAGCAAAACATACAACTATACTAATAAACTTTATATTTGTAGAATATTTATATAGATTTTTAATTTTTAAAAAGTCTACACTTAATATAAATAAATAAATTATTAAATTTAAACCTACTAATATTTTAGTGATATTATTCTTAATATTCCTTATATTCACCCTTTTCACCCCCATACTTTTTAACAATACTTATATTCTTAACATTTAATTTGACTTTAATATTATATATGCTAAATAAAACCCACTGACAACAAGTCAGCAGGTTAATTATTTTTCATTTAATTTTTATTTCTCGTTCCCTGTTTTGCCGCTATTTTGCTAGCATTTCCTCTATCCATATATCCTGTAGTAGAATTTCTGCTATTTTCACTGTTAGTTATAGAACTTTGATTTTTAGACTTTATATCTAAATCCTTGCTCACAAAATCACATCCTTATATATTATTGAAATTCACTATATATTATTCTCAAAATAACTTTATATTATTTTAAAATGATTTTATTACAATTTTTTCAATTATATTTAAAATTTTTTAAATATTCTTTATTTTATATATTTATTTATATGGTTAAATGTTATAATTTATACAATATATAAAGAATTGAGGGATATAATGAACTTGTTTTTTAAAGACATAACTATTGATAATTTTTATGACTGTATACTACTAAGTACTAATGATAATGGCAGTCATTATGTATTTGAAGAGTTTGTTGATTCAGTAGCATTTTCTATAGCCATATCAAAAGTGGAACCTAAGCTTAAACCTAAAATTATATTCGTAGAAGAGGATATGATAGGATTTACTTTATATGGATACTGCGATATGGAAAAACACTATAAGATTTGGACTATTTTAATAGATCATAAATTTCAAGGAAAAGGTTTTGGAAAGGCTGCATTAAAAAAAATTATAGAAGAATTAAAAAATAATAAAGATTGTAATGAAATTTATCTTAATTTTCATCCTAAAAATATAAGAGCGAAAAAACTTTATGAATCTTTAGGCTTTAAATATACGGGCGAAAAAATATGGATAAACAAAAAACTTTATGAAGATGTTTACTCCGAAATTTATGAAGGAATAAATTACGAATTGTTATATAAATTAAGTTTATAGATTGTATTTCAAACATATTTAACATAGCATATAATTTTTAACCTATATCTAAAGTTTAATCTTAAAAAAATATTAAAAACTAGATTAAAATAAAAAAACACTATCATTTCTAATAAATTTTGATAGTGTTTTTCATAGTTATTAAATTTTATCCGATGACTACCCGCTCTAATACTCCCATCTTCTTCAAAGTGGGAGTAAAGAGCGGATACGTCCCTGGATAACGATTTCTAAGCTTCAGAGGGAGTGAAAACTCCCTCTAAAGCCAAGAACTCTGTTTATCAGTAAATTCTCCTATAACAAAAATATATTTTAAAATAGTTTTTATATTAAATAAAACCCATATGTTTACTTATAGTTTTATAAACTGCATTTTCGTTATTGTTACCCGCTATAAAATTAGCCTTTTCTTTTACATCCTGTGGAGCATTTTCCATAGCATAACTATAATAGGCTTGTTTAAACATGGTTATATCATTATAATAATCTCCAAAAACCATAGTGTTATCTTTTTCTATATTAAATTTTTTCTGAAGTATTTTTATAGCATGTCCTTTACTTACTTCTTTATTCATCATATCTATCCATTTATCTCCTGAAGCAACAAATTGAAGATTCTTATTTAAATTTTCTTTTAAATAATCTAGCATAGGTGTTTTAATACCATCTTTAACATAATAACTTATCTTTTGAACAGGATTGTCTACTTCATCAAAGGATTTGTATTCTATATAAGGTACATTATAAAAACTAAACTCTTTTTTAATACTTTCAGAAGGATTTACAACAAAAGCTTCATTTTCTCCTCCTAAAATTAATTCTTCTCCAAAATTTCTTTTTAATTTTTCTACTGATTTTATATACTCTTTGTCTATATAATTAGCATAAAGAGTTTGTCCGTTTTTACTATATTTTATAAGAGCTCCATTATGAGCTATAAGTATCATATCTTCCTTCACACTATTGAAATTTTCATTTAATTGAGAATAAAACCTTCCACTAGCTGCTGCAAACTTTACCCCATTTTTATGTAAATCGTTTATTAAATTAAACACCTTATTATATATTTTTCCTTCACTATTTACTAATGTTCCATCTAAATCTGTGGCTATAAATTTTATCATCTTTTTCCTCCTGTGTTTTATGGTAATTTTATATTTGAAAATCCCATATGATTTCTATATTTAAAAAATATGTTTTTTCTACTTCCCTATTATATCACAACTAAAATATTTGTTTAATTAAAGCTTATATACTTTCATATTGTAAATTAATAAATATGAAACTCTAACTAATAATACATATAAATAAAGAAACCTCAATAAAAGTAAAAATAATAAAATAGAGTCTATAAAATCTTATATATTATTTATTATAAGAAAAATAAGCCTGCATCTTATATAAATTAACATAGGATACAAGCTTCACTTCTTAATTTTTATCCGATGACTGCCCCGCTCTACTACTCCCATCTTCTTCAAAATGGGAGTAAAGAGCGGATACGTCCCTGGATAACGGTTTCTAAGCTTCAGAGGGAGTAAAAACTCCCTCTGAAGCTTAGAACTATGTTTATACTTAGCTATTTTTTTCTGCTGCTTCTACTATATGTTTTAATAACAGGGTTGTTGTAACACTTCCCACTCCTTTTGGAACCGGAGTTATTGATCCCACTTTTTCTTTTACATTTTCAAAATCTACATCTCCACATAGTTTTCCATTTTCATCTACATTAATACTTACATCTATAACTATAGAATGTTCATTAAAATATTCCTCTTTTATTAGTTTAGCTTTTCCTATAGCTGTCACTACTATATCTGCCTTTTTAGTTATGGATTGTAAATCTATAGTTTTTGAATGACATACAGTAACTGTGGCATTATGAGCTAATGCCATCATACTCAATGGTTTACCCACTACCATACTTCTGTTTATAATAACTATATTCTTTCCTTTTAAATCCATATCATAATATTTTAACATTTCTATTACAGCCTCTGGAGTACAAGGCATAAATCCATCTAAATCTCCCTCAAATATCCTTTCTAAATTTAAAGGATGCATACAATCCACATCTTTATTTAATGATATAGAGGAGTTTATTATATTTTCATTTAAATGTTTAGGATAAGGTCTAAAAACTAATATACCATGAATATCCTTTTCATTATTTAATCTTTCCATTAGTTTTAAAAAATCTTCCTCTAATATATCTTCCTTCAATTCTTCTACCTTAGTTTCTATATTTAATTTTTCACAACTTTTTATTATACTTCTTTCATAAGCTATATCGTCCTGTTTATTCCCCATACGTAAAATTGCTAATTTAGGTATTATATTTTTTTCTTTTAATTTATCTATTCTTAATTTTAAATCTTCCTTTATTTTTAAAGCTACTTCATTTCCATATAATATTTTAGTCATTATTCATTTCCCCTTATTAAATTTTCTACATAACTATAAACTTTATCTGCCTTAGTTGAGTATTTAGAAACTAATGTGTTGATTTCTTCTTCTAAAGAATTTTTTATATCATTATTTTTCATCATACCAGTATTTATATATACATTTAGCTTAGAAGCTTCTAATGCTGTTTTGCAAAACAAAACTCCTACACCTACATCACTTATAGCAATTCTAGTTCCCTTTTTAGCCAATTTATAATGAAGATCTATGGTCTCTGCTGCACATTTAGCTATTTCTAATGGTACTAAACTAGCTTTATATAAAGCCTCTTCCATAATTTTATCTTTATAAGCTTTTTCTTCTTCTGTATTTTTAGGTAATCCATAAGCTTTAGATAATGGATAAAATACCTCAGCATCTTTATTTACTAATGCTTCTAATTTTTCTATTAAGACTTCTCCTTCTTTTAATATTTCCTTTACATCCTCTTCTACATCTTTATATTTTTTCTTTCCTATAGTAAGATTTGCTACCATATTACCTAAAGCCATGCCCAAAGCTCCCACATAAGCACAAGCACCGCCTCCACCTGGTACAGGTTCCTTAGAGGATAAAATATCTATAAATTCTTTACAACTTTTATCTAACACAAAATCCACCTACCTTATTAATTTATTCTTATTATAGTAAATACTAAATACTATACTAAATTAATTACACTTTCTATAATACTAATATATATTATACATTATTTTTATATTATATTATTATACGATTTAAGATTTTATTAATGTTGAAAAATTTATATTTAACTACTTTTCATTTTTTAAGATTTATATATAAAATTGACTCAAAATAAATTTAACTTTAATATAATTTTAATGAAGTCATATTTAAAACTTATTAGGAAGCGGCGTTAAAATTCTATTTCTTTTCTAGAGAAATTATTAAATTGGTTAAAGTTTCATTTATAGGTGTCCCTATATTAAACTTACTCCCTTCTTTTACAATAGACCCATTTATAGTTTCTATTTCTGTTTTCTTATTATTTAAAACATCTTGTAACATAGAGGATTTATTCTCTGCTGTTTTTAAGGCTACATTTTCTACTTTTTTTATCATTTCTTCCTCATTAAAATTAAAGCCCTTAGCATTAGCTACCTTTACTGCCTCTATAACTGCATCTTTCATAATTTTTTTTGTAGCTTTTTCTTTTAAAATTTCACCATTTCTTATACCTAAAATAGCTGTTATAGCATTGATTCCAACATTTATAATAAGTTTATTCCAGATAAGTTCTCTAGGATCTTTACATATATGTGTATTAAAACCGCTATGATTTAAAATATTCTCTAACCTTTTTAAAATATTATCTTCTTTTCCAGAAAACATACCTATATAAGTATCTCCTGAACCTGCATGTCTTATATACCCTGCCTTTATAGTAGTACATCCTTCACCAGTAGTTCCTACTATTATTCTATTCTTATTTATATATTTTTCTATTTTTTCTCCATTACCATATCCATTTTGAAGAGTTAAAACATATGTGTTTTCTCCCATTATATTTTTATTTTCTAAAATTGCTTCCTCTGTTTTTGTGGATTTTACAAATACTATTGCTAAATCTACTATACCTATATACTTAGAATTTGTAACAGCCTTTGGATAAAACTTTAATTTTTTATCTCCTGTATCTATTACTAATCCTTCTTTATTTATAGTATTTATATGTTCTTCCCATTTATTAATTAAATAAACTTCCTCTCCACTTTTATGTAAATAAGCCCCATATAAAGATCCCATAGCTCCGGAACCTACTATAGCAATTTTCATATTCTCTCCCCCAAATTTATTAATTTTTTATCCCATTTGTAATACTCTTATACCATTCTTCCATTAATAGTACTAAAATGAGTAAAAATAATTATGCTAAACGAACTATCCCTTAGGTTAAAATTTTAATCTTTTTATAAATTATATCACTATATGGTAATAAAAACATAAAAAATTAGGCCCTTACTAACATAGGCCTAATTTTTTAAATTATATGTTTATTAGATGTATTTTTTATGTTTGTTAAAATAAATATATTTTTTAAAACACCTTATTAAAACTGTTTTAAATTATTTATTAAGCTTACTTAATTCTATAGCTAAATCTGAAGCTACAGCTACATTATTATAAACTAATTGTATATTAGCTTCTAAACTTTTACCTTTAGTTATATCCTTTACCTTAGCTAATAAAAATGGTGTGCTTTCTTTTCCTTTTATGCCTTTTTCTTCTGCCTCTTTAACTGCATCATTTATAGCCTTTGTTATGGTATCGTAATCCATTTGGTATTCTTCTGGTATTGGATTTCCTACTACCATTCCACCTTTTAATCCTAAATCCCACTTAGCTTTTAAAGCTTCTGCTAGCTCTTTTGCTGTATCTACTCTATAATCTACTTTAAACCCGCTTTTTCTTGTATAAAATGCTGGTAGCTCTTCTGTACCAAAACCTACTACTGGTACTCCTTGAGTTTCTAAATATTCTAATGTTAAGCCTATATCTAATATAGATTTAGCTCCCGCACAAACTACTGCTACATTAGTATTAGCTAATTCTTGAAGGTCTGCTGATATATCAAAGCTTTCTTGTGCTCCTCTATGAACTCCACCTATTCCACCAGTTCCAAATACTTTTATTCCTGCCAAGTTAGCTACAATCATAGTAGATGCTACTGTAGTTGCTCCATCGAGTTTTTTGGCCAATATAAATGGTATGTCCCTTCTACTAGTTTTAACTACTTCTTTTCCTTTTTTACCTAAGTATTCTATTTCATCCTTTGTTAAACCAACTTTTAATTTACCATTTAATATGGCTATAGTAGCAGGTATTGCCCCTTTATCTCTTATTATTTTTTCTACATTTAATGCAGTCTCTGCATTTTTAGGATATGGCATCCCATGAGATATTATAGTAGATTCTAAAGCTACTACAGGTTTATTTTCCTTTAAAGCTTCTGATACTTCTTTACTAATTTCTAAATATTGTTCTAACATATTCCTATCTCCTTCATCTTATTATTTATACTCCAAACTGACATATTTGGATTTATAGTATCTTCATGGGATAAGGCTAGTATGGAAGCTGTCATTGAAAACTTAATAGTTTCTTCTACAGAAAAATCTTTTAAATAACAATAGACCATAGCTGCCATAAAAGCATCCCCTGATCCTGTTGCATTTATAACTCTAACTTTAGGAGTAGGTATTTTACCTTTGTTTTTTCCATCATTGTAATAAACCCCTTCTTCACCTAAAGTTATAAACACTCTTTTAACTCCCTTTTCTAAGAAAAACTCAGCGGATTTTTCTAAATCATCTTCCTTTTTTATAGGAATTCCAGACAATATATCTGCCTCAATCCTATTTAATTTAATAGTATGGAACTTTCCTATAATATTTTTTATCTTTTTAGCCTTAGTAGTAGATACTGTATCTAAAAAGAATTTTACATTTTGATGATCGTTAACTATATATTCTATAATCTCCTGTGGTATATTAGTATCAATTATACATACACCTGAGTTTTCTATAACAGTTTTTTTACTTTTAATAAAATCTAAAGGCATTTTATCAAATATATCCATGTGAGCTATAGCAACCATCATATCCCCTGTTTCATCTAAAATTGAAAGATAGGTAGAAGTTGTATTTTCCCGCATTATTATAGAATGTTCCATATCCATACCTATAGTTTTTGCTTCTTCTAATATTTTGTTTCCATATATATCTTCTCCTAAAGCAGTTATAAGTTTTGTATTTATACCTAATTTAGTTAAATTCTCTCCTATGTTTCTACCTACTCCCCCTAAGGATATTTTACTCTTCCCTGGATTAGAATCTTTGTATATTAATTTATCATTAGGGAAACCTTGTATATCCATATTTGCTCCACCAATTATAGAAACATACTCTTCATCCTTTGAAACTATATAACCTTTCCCTAAAAGATATCCTTTTTTCAAAAGATTAGTTATATGCACTGCTGTAGAAGATCTTGTTATGCCTAGTTTCTCTGCTAAGTCCTTTTGGGATATCATTGGATTTTCCTTTATTAATTCTAAAATTTCTTTTTCTCTATTTGTCATATTTATCCCCTCAAAAACCGTTTACTTAAACAAAAGCTTATAAGATAAGCTTTTGTTTAAGTAAATGATATCATATATTTTTTATCTTTTCAATATTTATTTTTTCTCACTTATATTTTATTATTAAATACTTTTATACCAAATAAATATTTCTAAGAATCCATTAAAAACTCTATATTAAACTTCAAAATATCTTTATAGACTATATAATTACCGAATTTTTTAGTATAATTTAAAATATGTGCTTAAAAATTCATATTTATATAATATTTATTAGTAATGGATATTAGCACTATAATATTTATACTAATATTAAATAAATATGAATTTATTTTATAACTAAAATGTAATTTTTAATAAGGACTATCAATATTATTTTAACTTATCAGTATAATAAGGGGGATTACTTATGAAGGATTCTAAAGTATATTTTTTAATGATTTTATCTACTTTATTTTGGGGTGGAGCTTTTATTGCTGCAAAACTTTCTGCACCTTTTATTCCACCTTTCACATTGACCTTTTTAAGATTTTTAATAGCTACATTAGTGCTCTTTTTCATAATTATTATTAAAGAAAAAAACATATATAAACTAAAGAAAAAAGATATTCCAGTATTTTTATTTACAGGAATAGTAGGAATGGTTGGCTATCATATTTTCTTTTTTAAGGCTTCTACATACACTACAGCTACAAATTCATCTTTAATAGCTGCATCTAATCCTATTATAACCTGTATATTAAGTGTTATATTTCTTAAAGATAAACTAAGTTCAAAAGGAATTATAGGAATTATTCTTTCTTTTACTGGAGTTCTCTTAACCATAACTAATGGTGCTATAGCTAATATTTTAAATATTAATTTTAATAAGGGTGACATTTTAATGATAATAGCTGTATTATGTTGGGCTTCTTATGGAGTCTTTAGCAAAAAGGTAATGCCAAAATATTCTCCAATGACTTTAACCTTTTACAGTTTTTTATTTTGTACTTTATTTTTAATTCCTTTTGTCATATATGAGAAACCTTTATCTTTAATAAATAAGGTTCCCTATTATTCATATATAGCAATTTTATACATGAGCATCTTTGCTTCTGTTATAGGATATTTAGTTCAACAAATATCCATAAAACAAATAGGACCTTCCAAAACTTCTATTTTTGTAAATTTAGTTCCTATATCTTCTATAGTTCTATCAACTATAATATTAGGTGAAAAAATAACTATAATAACAATTTTATCAACAGCTTTAATAGTTGCAGGAGTTTATATATGTCAAAAATCTAATTAGCAAAACAAAATCATATATTAGTAAAAGGCCTATTAAAATAAAATAGATTTAATCTTAATATGGCAAATCACTAATGTTCAGTGGTTTGAGTTCTTAAAATTAAATCTATTTTGATATCTTTTATACTAAAATTTATATTTAAAATAATAATTTATTTTTGTAAATCTCTATAGCATTTCCATTCCTTAACATACTCATCTAATACATTATGAAGAACTTTACCTATTTTAGAGTAAGCCTCATCATTTAAATTGGCAAGGGATATTCTAATAGACCACTCTGGTCCGTGAAATCCTCCTCCACCTAATAATACTATAGAAGATTTTTCAGCTAAGCGTAATAGTATATCTACAGGTTTATAATTTTTTTCTAAATAAGCACTAAAATCCTCTCCATAATTGCAGTGTGCCCACTGAAGCAAATCAAACTCTGTGTAATAAGAAGCATCATTTTCTTCTCTATCAAATTTTATGCCTAAACCCTCGTATAATAATTTTTGACGATGTCTACATATTCGCTGTGTCAATTGTTTATATTTATTTTCCTTATCTAATATTGCAAACACGGAAAAAAAGGCCATTTGAACTTGTTGTGGAGTAGATAATCCTGCTGTATGATTAAGAGCTACTTGACGACTGTCTGCCACTATCCTATCAATAAAAAGAATTTCCTCTGGGTTAGTAGAAAGAGCTCCATATCTCTTTCTCAAGGCTTCTTTTTTATCCTCTGGTAATTCTCTTATTAATTTATCAAATACATTTTCTTCATAAAGCGCAATAGTTCCAAGTCTCCATCCTGTTACTCCAAAATATTTTGAAAAAGAATAAACGCCTATAGTATTAAAAGCTAAATCCGCTACTAAAGAACGAAATTCGTCTACAAAAGTTCCATATACATCATCAGAAATTATCATTAAATTTGGATTGCTCTCATTAACGATTTGAACTATTTTATTTATAGAATCTGATTCTATAGCTACAGAAGGTGGATTGCTAGGATTAACTACAAATAGCGCCTTAATACTTGGATCTCTTAATTTTTCTAATTCCTCATCAGGATATTGCCAAGTATGGGTTCCATCTTCCTTTGTCTCTGTTGCACTAATTTTAACTACTTCAAAATTATAACGAGGTATTAGTGGTATTTCAAGATAAGGAGTAAATATTGGTGTCATAAGAGCTATTCTATCTCCTCTTTGTAACAACTCATTAGCAATTAAAGAATCGAATATATAACACATAGCTGCAGTAGCTCCTTCTACTGCAAACAAATTAAATTTACCTTTTAACGGTTTATTATAACACATTTCTTGCATAAGATAGTCCTGTACTAATTTTTCAATATGAATTAACATTCTATCTGGAACTGGATAGTTGTCTCCAATAATTCCATCCGCTAGTTCATATACAAAACAATCTTTATCAAATCCTTTAAAATCTATACCATAATGAATTATATTATTTAAAAGTTCTATTCCTGGCTCCCCTTTATGTTTCTCTATGTATTCTTTAAATCTTTTATAAATTCCTTCTTTTTTTGGCATGCCTGCTAAAGCACCATCGCTCCATACTCTACGGGTTTCTTCTACTGCAAATTGACCAAAAGCAAAAAATGCCTCTCTAGGAGCTGCTGCTGTCCAATTTGGATTTCCTCTTCCTGCATCTAAAAGAGCATGGGCACTTTTTTCTATCTGACTTTCTTTAGCAAGACTAATTAATCTATCTTTAAGCTCAAAAGGGCTAATTTTACCATAAATATGTTCTAATTCTATACGTTGAATATTAGGATTATCCATAAAAAAATTCCTCCCTCTACAAATACAACTGCCAATTACAATAAAAGTATTTATTAAATTATGTTATCCAATGTTATAAAAACTATTCTTATGAAAAACATATACTAGTAATATATTGTAATAAAGATTATTGTATAAATTATCTGTTATATAAATTATTTATTGCAATGAAATATCTACAAAGAAATTATAACTTCATTATATATAATTATAATTATGGCAAATTTCTATGTCAAAGCATGTAAATTATTATTAATTATTAAATTATAAAAATAAATTAATTTAATGTTATAGAAAAACAAACTTTATAGGTTAATTATGTTATTTAATAAAGAAATTATTGAAATGTCTTATTAATGTGGTAAATTTGTAAAAACTTAAAAGTGCTGATTTATTTACATAAATCAGCACTTTTAATATAAATTATATTTTTAGTTTTTAGTATATTTATTTACTAATATAAAAGGTGTCATAAAAAGAACTATAAATGCTATTGTAAATATAGGATATTTGGGTGTTTTATTAAAAAATAATAATACAGCATAAATAAAAAAGCATATAGAAAGAAATAAATAATTTATTCCTAAAGCCTTAGAAAGCTTCTCTTTATTTGTTATCTTCCTATGTTCTCCAACATAAATTTTTATTTTCTTTTTTACTATAGAACTATATGCACAATATAGCATAAATAAGCAGATTCCTCCATAAACAGTTATGTATATTAATCTAAGCATAACAATCCTCCCTAACGATAATTAAATTATTAGCTATATTAATTATATCATCAAATTGGAAACATATGTATAATCTTTAAAATGATTTTTCACTTTTATTAAAATTATATACTAGGTATTCATACATAAAAGATTTATATGATTATTTCATAAAGTAATAGTACTTTTGTATCCCCAAAAATAAAAATCATAGATTACAAAACTTATATACAAAGTTAGCAAAGACTTTCTCAATTTAGTAACAATAATAAAGCAGCCCCTAAGAGCTGCATATTATAAATTAATAAATTGGTGTATTAAATTCTTATTTTTATTCAATATTACATTAAAGTTATAACTATGAAAATAAAGTCCTATCACTTAATCCATCTTCTATATTAAGATTTTCAAAGCATTTTAGCAACTTTTCTTTAGTTAAAGATTTTTTTTCTTCCCCTTTTATATCCAAAACTACCTTACCTTTATGCATCATTATTAATCTATTTCCTACATTTATAGCTTGATATAAATCATGAGTTACCATTAAAGCTGTAATTTTTTCTTCTTCTATTATTTTTTCTGTTATCTCTATTATTCTTTTAGAAGTTTTAGGATCTAGTGCTGCTGTATGTTCATCTAAAAGCAACACTTTAGGCTTATTCATAGCTATCATAATTAATGATAGTGCCTGCCTTTGACCTCCTGATAGTGATCCTACGGTCACATTTAATTTATCCTCTAATCCTAAATTTAGTTCCTTTAACATATCTATAAAATTATAGGTTTTCTTTTTATTTATCCCTAAGGTAAGACCAAATCTTTTTCCTTTATTTTCTGCCATAGACATATTTTCTAATATGGTCATAGAAGGTGCTGTTCCCTTAGATGGATCTTGAAATACTCTACCTATATATTTTGAAACTTCATATTCTTTACTAAAAGTTATATCTTTATCTTCTAAGTTTATTTTGCCCTGATCTGGTTTTATACTTCCTGATATCATATTTAAAAGAGTAGATTTCCCTGCTCCATTACTTCCTATTATAGTTATAAAATCTCCTTCTTTTACATCTAAACTTAGGTCATTAAATAGATTATTTTCATTTACAGTGTCTTTATTGAACACTTTGTGCAGATTTTGTATTTGAAGCATTTAAGATCCCTCCCTCTTTAGTTTTTTGTTTTTTCATTATTTTTAAAGGGCTCTTGTTCAAGCTTAAAGCTATTACCACAATTACTGCTGTTACAAGTTTTAAATCCGTAGGAGCTAACCCTACAGTTAATGCCATTGACACTGCTAACTTATATACTAAAGCTCCTAATAATACTCTTGTAGTTGCATTTAAAGCTTTTATTCTTCCAAATAAAGATTCTCCTATTATTACAGATGCAAGGCCCATAACTACTATACCTGTGCCCATTCCTACATCTGAAAACCCTTGATATTGAGCCATTAAGGCTCCTCCTAATGCTACTAATGCATTAGATATCATTAACCCCATTATTTTTATTAAATCCTTATTTACACCAAGAGAAAGTACTAACTGTTCATTATCTCCCGTAGCTTTTAATATAAATCCTGCCTTTGTTTTTAAAAATAAATCTAAAGCGATTTTACATATTAAAAGAAACATTGTAATTATAATTATAGGGTTCATAGTGTCTGAAAATAAATGTGCTTTATTAAATAAAGGTATATTTGATTTTCCCATTATTCTTAAATTAATAGAATATAACCCAACCATAACTAATATTCCTGAAAGTAAATTAGTTATTTTAAACTTAACATGTAATATACCTGTTATTCCCCCTGCTATAGCCCCTGCTATTAAAGCTATTAAAGAACTTAAAACTGGACTATATCCCTTTACTAGAAAAGCTGCTGCAACAGCTGCTCCTAAAGGGAAGGTTCCGTCTACAGAAAGGTCTGGAAAATCTAATATTTTATATGTTATATATACTCCAAAACAAACAATGGAAAATATAAATCCTTGCTCTAATACTGCTAATAAAATATCCATTATTTTTTCCCTCCTTTGACCTTCTCAGCTTTATCTTCTATATCCTTTGGTATTTTTATATTTAACTTTTTAGCTGCATCTAAGTTTATTGACAATTTAGTTTCTTTCATAAATTTTACTTTCATATCTTTAGGATTTTTTCCATTTATAATTTCTATAGCCACATCTGCGGATTCTTTTCCTAATTTGTAGTAATCTATACCTGATGTAGCTAATGCTCCACCTTCTACATGGGCTTTTTCTGATCCTATTATTGGTATATTCTTCTTATTGCATTCATTACTTATAAATGGCATAGAAGAAGCCACTGTATTATCTGTAGGAATGAACATAATATCAATTTCATTTAATATAGAAGCTAAGGATTGATGAATATCATTAACATTTGTTATGCCTTTTTTAACAATTTTAAATCCAAATTTTTTAGCCTTTTCTTCTGCCTCTTTAACCTGTATTTCAGAATTTTTTTCGCTAGTATTATATAATATTCCTATGGTCTTTTTCCCAGGTAATATATCTTTCATTAACTTAAAATTTTCCTCTATGGATATTTTATCTGAAGTCCCAGCCACATTAGTGCCTGATTTGTCTAAAGATTTTACAACTCCTGATTCTACAGGATCTGTAATAGCTGTCATAACTATAGGTATTTTTTTAGTGGCATTAAAGGCTGCCTGTACTGAAGGAGTTGCTATTGCATATATAATGTCATTTTTTTGAGCTACAAAATTTTGAGTTATAGTTTGAATTGTAGCCATATCACCCTGGGCATTTTGAAAATCTATTTTTATATTTTTTCCATCCTTAAATCCTTTTTCTGCTAGTCTATCTACAAACCCCTTTTTAGCTAAATCCAAAGCTGGATGCTCTATTATTTGAGCTATACCTATGTTTATAACCTTTTTATCCTTTAGTTTTTTTGAACTTGAGATTTTTGAGCAACCTCCAAAGATAGCAACTGAAAGAATCAGTGCCAATAGAATTGAAATTTTTCTTTTTACTACCATACTACCATCCTCCAAAATTTTAATTTATATATTTTTATTTTGCAAAATATAATGAAAAACAATGAGCAGTAAAGATTTTATTTGCATAAATAAAAAAACCCTTCCAGCAGAAGAGTACCCAAATAAAGCCTTTAATTTAAAGACTACAATATCTCCTACTATAACCTACCATGCTACTGTTTTTAAATTATATTGTTACACAACAATACTTTTTAATATTTTTTACTTCCATACTACTTTATATATTATTTTTTATTAATTAAATTCCATTTTCTATATTAATTTTTATATTGTCATATTAAAATTTACTTAATTTATTTTTATAATCTACTTATTAAATTAAAAATCTATATATTATTTTTAATCTAAAATACTATACTACTCTATTAATACTTCCTAGAAATATAAGCTTATTTTAATAAATCTTATATTTAATAATCCTACTTCTACCATCCTACTTAACTATGACTAACCTTATAATTCTTTATAATATTAGTCTATATAAAGTTTTAAAATATAATATATTTAATAATATAATCATATTTTTTAATTTTTATTGTTTACCAATTTAAATACTATAGATTAAAGATTTATGATGCTTTAATCTTATAGTTAAGAATAATAACATAAATAATATACACTTGTCAATATTTATATATAAACCATAATAGTGTATTTTAATCAAACAATTTTTCCAATAGATAAAAACCATTCAATGGTTCACTTATTTATATTTTTAAATATACTATCCCAAATTTTTAAAATAAATCTATAGATATGAATTATCTTTATTAAACTGTAAAATTATTTAATTATTTTATACTATTATAGTTATATATTTATTCATAAATTATCTAAAAAACATTTAAAGTTATATTAAATGTTCGGAATTGATCTATGGCCTAATCCTATAACTACCTCATTTAAATGTAAAAGGCCTATGCTCATAAATATACATACACTTATATGTTCTTCTGATCTTGCTATTCCTATTTTACCACCTACATTTAATCCATTAGCCTTTTCCATAATTTGAAGTAAAGCTTCTCTTGTAGCTCCAACTACGGCTCCATCATCTACATGACAATCCTTTATAAGTCCACATCTTTTAGATGCTACTAATGCTCTTTCTATTATTTTTGTCATAGATGTATTTATATTGCCCCCTACATCCACCGCTGTAGCTAAGATCTCTTTTGCCTTAAATTTTTCTATTAATATCTTTTCTTCATCCCTTGAAGAAATTGCCATTTTAACTGAAGCCTTAGCCACTTTTTCACTTTGTATTTTCAAAATAATACCCCCTATTATAGGATTTTTATATAAATTTTAGTTTTTATTATATTAATTAGATAAATTTTTAGGTAATTTTCTATAAAAATATAAAATTGTAATTTAACTATATTATGTACATAAATTATATCATTATCAATACATTTTCAAAATAAAATCTATCATAGATCATTTTTAATGATAATTTATTTATATAGTTCCATAAATTTATTCCATAATTCTTCATTACATTGTTTTAAATTTATTACTCTAAAATTATTCTTATCTACAAAAGCTTGAGTAGTACTACCCTTCGCTAATAATTCATTGTTTTCTTTTTTTATAATTTTATAACTAAATATGATCTTTACTGGGTTTAATTTCTCTATGGAAGTTTCTATAATAATCTCATCCTCATACTTTGCTGGTTTCATATATTTACAATAGCTCTCTGTTAAAGGCATCATAACTCCTATGTTTTCTATGTCTGTATATTTCATACCTGTAGCCTTTGTAAATTCTGTTCTTCCTATTTCAAACCATGGATAGTAGTTAGAATGATGTACTACCCCCATTTGATCTGTTTCTACATATCTAACTGTTGTTTCTGTTCTATTAATATACATATTATTCTCCTTTAGTAATTCAATATATAAATAGCATTACTAAAACCTATAATATAGATGTTCTAGTAATGCGTATTTCTTAAGTTGAAGTGATAATTTATTTATATATTAAAATAAATCTTTAAATTTATCTCCAAATAAATCTCCTAAAGTTACATCATCTTCTTTAGAATCATCATATTTTGAGAAATCTTCCTTTGGTTTATCTGTTGCTTCTTTTATACTTAGTGACATTCTCTTTTCATTTGAGTTTACTTCTAATACTTTTACTTTAACTCTATCACCTATATTTAAATTTTCTGATGGTTTAGCTATATTTTCGTCAGTTATTTCTGATATATGAACTAACCCCTCTATACCCTTTTCCACTTCTACAAAGGCTCCAAAGTTCAATAATTTAATTACTGTTCCTTCTACTACACTACCCACAGCATATTTATCCTTTGCTGTATTCCATGGATCCTTCTTAACATCTTTTAAAGATAGAGCTATTTTTTTAGTATCCTTATCAAAATCTAAAACATAAACCTCTACTTTGTCTCCTATAGATACTACTTCTGAAGGATGGTTTACTCTTCCCCAGGATAGCTGAGAATTATGAACTAATCCATCCATTCCACCTATATCTACAAAGGCTCCAAATTTTTCTAGTCTTCTTACAATCCCATCTATCTTTTGTCCTTTTTCTAAACTATTCCATAATTCTTCTTTTCTTTTAGCATCTTCTTCTTCTTTTACTATTCTACTAGATAAAACTACTTTTCCTTTTTGTTTATCTAGTTCTATTAATCTTCCCTTTACTGTTTCACCTTTAAATACGTTTAAATCTTTAACATATTTATTATCTATTTGAGAAGCTGGTATAAATACTCTTATACCTTCTATATGGCCTATAGCTCCACCTTTTACTATCTCTTCTACTTTGATTTCTAGTATTTCTTCATTTTTAAAGGCTTTTTCTAAATTTGACCATGCTTCTATAATTTCTGCTTTTTTCTTAGACAACAATACATTTCCTTCACCATCATTTATTTCTAATACGCAAACAGAAAGTATATCATCTTTACTTATTATGTCTTTAAGATTTACCTCTTCATTATCTACAACTTCTTTTTTAGGTAATATTCCATCAGATATGTATGCTATATTTAATACGGCTTCGTTATCTGAAACTGAAATTACTTTCCCTTTTAATAGTTCTCCTTTATGAATTCTTTTCATTGAAGAATTTATTTCTTCCATCATATCCTTCATTGTTATTTCTTCTGACATAAAAAAACAACCCCTTACTTTTCTTTTTATACTAATACAATTAATATAATTTTACCATAATTTAAAGCATATACATATATAAAAATAGTATATGCTTTCTGCTTGAATTTTAGTAAAAATTTAGATGATATGATGATATATAGTTTTGTATGAATATTATATGATAGATAAACCTATTCTATTATTTTGTATAATTAAATCTGTAATAGAATACTATCTTATGGCTATAAAGAATAATATTTTTTAAAGTTCATATTAAAACAAGGGATTTACTGCTAAGTATAAAAATCCACTTTCGCAATGAATCCTTTTTTAGCTATTAAAAAAATTAAGATATACAATTTCTCCTTCTTTAAAAATTTTACTTTTTCTACTAAAATCGTGTACTATTATGGTTTCATCTTTAGTTTCTACAAAGTAATTTACATAAGCTCCTAAAAATTGTTTATACCTAATCCGCCCTTCTTTATCTCCATTATCTTTATTAATTGTTATCTGTTCTGGTCTTATAAGTTCTACTTTATTATTTATATTAACCTTATTTATATTTCCTATAAAAGATGCTACAAACTCATTTATAGGCTTATTATATATTTCTTCTGGAGTTCCTACTTGAATTAACTCTCCTTTATTCATTACTGCTAAGTAATCAGCAATGCTTAACGCTTCTTCCTGATCATGAGTTACGAATATCATAGTCATATTAAACTTGCTTTGAATTTCCTTTATTTCTTTTCTCATTTTTATTCTAAGCTTAGCATCTAAATTACTTAATGGTTCATCTAACAGAAGTACTTTAGGATTAACTATTAAAGCCCTTGCCAAAGCTACTCTTTGTTGCTGTCCTCCGCTTAATTGAGATATTTTTTTATTTTTGAATTCAGATAATCCTATTATTTCTAAATATTCTTCTCCCTTTTTTAAAGCTTCTTTTTTACTATATCCTTTAAATTTTAATCCATAAATTATATTTTCTATTACATTCATATGAGGAAAAAGAGCATAGGACTGAAAAACTGTAGAAATAGGCCTATTTTCTGGTGAAAGCTTTGAAATATCCTCATTTTCTATTAAAATATTACCCTTGTCCTGCTTTAAAAATCCCCCTATCATTTTAAGGGTAGTAGTTTTACCACAACCACTGGGACCTAAAAGACATAATAATTTACCCTTTTCTAATTCTAAATCAATATTATCCACTACTTTTATATTATTAAAAGCTTTTTCTAAATTTTTTATCCTTAGATACATCTTTTCCTCCTATAATAAACTTTGTAAACAACATATTTATAATAAGCGTAATTATAATTATTAATGATGCCATAACAGACCCTACACCATAATCCCCACTTTGTATAGCATCAAACATTTCTACTGTAACTACCTTTTGACCTGGATATATTAAAAATATTATTGCTCCTATAGTGGTCATAGTAGCTGTAAAATTATTTACAAATCCAGCCCAAAAAGCTGGTTTTAACATGGGCAATATTACATCCTTAATTATAAATATATTAGGTGCTCCTAAATCCTTTGCTGCCTCTTCTATTTCTGAATCTATTCCAGATAAAACTGCTGAAGATACCTTAGTAGTCATAGGAATTTGTTTAAATATACAATTTGCAACTACTATAAAAGCTGTACCTGTAAATTCCAAAGGATATTTATTAAATGCAAATATATACCCTATTCCAAAAAATGTTCCAGGAATTATATAGGGTAATGTAGATATAAAATCTATAAAATCTCCCCCTATAATCTTTCTTCTATTCACATAATAAGATATAAAAATTCCTAATAAACTACCTATTAATCCTGTAACTAATGAATATATTATACTTCTTCCAAAGCTACTTAAGTTATACTCATAAACCCTTTTTATATTATCTAAAGTGAAATACATTTTATTAAATTTATATTTTGTTATAGCACTTAAAAATATTGATGTATATTGCAAAATCATTACTAATAAAAATAGATAAGTAATTATTTTCAAAATAATAGCAAAAGTTCCCTTTATTTTATATTCCTGGACTTGCGAAAAAAGTTTTTTACTGTCTTTAGAAAATACTTCAGAGTTACTCATGTAGAATCTATATATTAAAAAAGCTATTAAAGAAGGTATCAGTATAAGCACGCTCATTGCCGCAGCCATAGCAAAATTTCCATTGGCTATTATATTCATATAAACTTCTGTAGCTAGAACTTGAAAGGAACCTCCTATAATCATTGGTGTTCCAAAATCTGATAAACTTCTTACAAAAGCTAAAAGTCCAGTAACTATTATACCTGGTTTTATAATAGGTAAAACTATTCTTATTAAAGTATAATTAAAACCTCCTCCTAAATCTAAAGAAGCATACAAGAAATTTTTATCTACTCCCCCTATTATACCTATTAACAATAAGGAGGACATAGATACCAAACCTAGTGTTTCCATTATAACAATACCTTGCCAACCATATGTATTAAGAGTTAATTTTAAAATTCCATGAGTTATAAAACCTCTTCTTCCAAATAAATTTATGTATGCTAGCGAAGACACAAAAGGTGGTGATATCATTGTAAGCATTAAAGTAACTGTGATTATTTTTCTTAATCTACCTGATGAAAAACTGGCATAAAGAGCAATACATATAGAAATTAAAGTAGTAAATATTGTACACATGAAAGCTACAAACACACTATTATATATAAGTTTTTTATTATTTTTAAATATATCGTTATATAACTTTAATGTAAAATTGCCATCTTTAAAAAAACTTTCTTTTATAACACAGATAATTGGCCAAAATATAAATAAAATTACTAATAATATTATTAGTACTATTAGAATTTTATCTAAAATATTATAAAATTGGGTATCTAATTTATTAGATACCCTTAATTTTTTTCTATTCATATTACTTGTTACCTACCATAGCCTTCCATTTATCAAGTATTTCTTTTCTATCTTTTCCAAAGGAAGATAAATCTTCTTTCATTAATTTATCCTTTGGTACTTTTAAATCTATACCTTTAACTCCTGGCTTAACAAGCATAGCTCCATCTTTTCCATCTATCTTAGCTAGTTCTTCCTGTGTTTCTTTCTTTAATACCCAGTTTTCAAATATCTTAGCTCCTTCCAAGTTGCTAGCATTTTTAAATATAGCCATTCCTTCTACAACCCATGGTATTCCATCCTCTGGATATATAACCTGCATATTTTTCTCTTTTTCTAATTTTACTATAGAATTATCTATATAAGTTATACCTATAGCTACTTCTCCTGCTGTAGTCTTTAGTTTTGGATCTTTACCTCTTTTTGAATAATAAGATATATTTTTATTTAAATTTTCAAAGTACTTCCAACCTACATCTTTCCCTTTTTGTTGCAATAAAGCATTTACTACTGCATAATTTGTACCTGATACTGCTGGGTTAGACATTAATATTTCATTTTTATATTCTGGTTTAGCTAAATCATCCCATGTTTTAGGTATCTGTAGATTTTTTTCTTTAAGTACATCCTTATTAGCTAAAAAGCCTACTATTGTTAGCCCTTTTCCCATCCAGTATCCTTCTTTATCTTTATATTCTTCTTTTATATCTTTAGATTCTTCTGGTATGTACTTTTCTAATAGACCTGAATCTTTTGCATCCATAAATGCATCCAATCCACCACCAAACCACACGTCTGCCATAGGTTTGCCATCTTCAGCTTTAATTCTTGATATAACTTCTCCAGAAGACATAGATAAAAATTCAACTTTTATACCAGTTTCTTTTGTAAATTTTTCAAACACAGGCTTATAGTCTTCCGAGGTAGCAATTATTTTTATAGTGCTTCCTTTTAAATCTTTTTTCTCATCAGTATTTTTAGTTTCCTCTTTTTTTGAACCACAAGCAACTAATCCTAATGTTAAAATTCCTATTAAAAATACAGAAACTATTGATTTTAATTTTCTCATTTTTCCCCTCCTTTTAAATTAAATACTTCAAAAAATAAATAATTACATTAGCATATTTTACATTTTTCTCTGTATGTTTTCATTATTTGATTAATGTCTTCAAAAATTATTATATCACGCTTAATATTAACAGGTTATTGCATTATTTTATCAGTATAGCTTCAACTATAATTAATATTTATAATCTGTTAAACTTACCAACTTTAACCAATTATATATATTATAACCTTAGTGAGCATAATTAGAAAAAAAGACTGCTACACAAAATGCAACAATCTTTTTTATAAATTTATTCTATTTTGATAATTATTTGTTAAATAAACTTCTATAAGTTTTATATGAAATAAGGTATTCTCTTTAATCTAAATCTACCTAAATATTAGATTAACTTCATTAGGCAATTAATTCTTTTAAATTTATTAATTTATTAGCTTTATTTCCCTTTACCCAATTAAATACCATACAAGAATCTAGGGACGGTTTATACATATTAACCATTTTATCCTTTAACATACTTTTTAAATTATAAGCCGCATAAATAAAGGCTGCTCTTTTCTTATCTATATCCGTAAACTTTCTCATGTTTATTAGCCCTGCTGCAACTCCTGCAACAAAAAAACTAGGATTATAAGACACATTACGCATATCTGAAACTATTATTTTTAAACTTTCCCTTAAAAGTGGCATAAGCTCTCTTAAAAGACTCATTCCTTTTCCGTCTGGTATATCTACTTTTAATATATCTTGGCTTACACTTTTACATACTTTAAGCCATTGCTGTCTATGTTTTACTTCATATATGTCTAGATAGTCTCCTAATGTTATAGCTTCTAAACATCTTAAATCATGAAATACATTACAGTCCTTAAGCAAATCAGAAAAATCTATTATAATAGGTTTTTCTTCTGTTATTATTACGTTATCTCCTTGAAAATCTCCATGTGCATAGGAAGTTAAACAGGTTATTTTTAAATCTCCGCAAAAATTTTCATCATTAAAATAATAATAGGGATTAGGTAATATTTCTTCAGTACCATCTATGGATACCCATTGAATATCCTTTGAAACACCTATGCTTTTAAAAGCTTCTTTATACTTTTTATCCATATATCTATAGGACATCTCATTTTTTACTATCTCCATAGGAGTTAAATATTTTTTCTTATGCTCCTTATTCCAAGTAAAACAAAACTTACCTATTTTTGATATAACATTTTTCTTTAATTCTTGTTCACTTAAAACCTTATCTAAAAAAGTTTCAATATTATATATATTATCACCAGCTAGGTCATACAAATTAGCACTTATCAATTTATTATTATAGGTTATGTTATAGCTACATATTAATTCTGCTATATACTTTTGCATATTATTATTGGTAGCCACTTTATAGGCTTCATTAAATACTTTGGCTTCTTTACAATCAGTAAATTTCATAATTCCTACTTTATTGTCTTCTCCATATTCTACTAAAAACACTAATGCTTTAGATCTTCCAGATTTAAATTGTTTTAATATTTCTACGGGAGCTATTTTATCATTCTTTTCATTACTTTTATTATTTACCTCATTTATTAATTGAAGTATATCCATTAAATCTATTCCTTTCAAATTTATAATATTTTGATAGACATTTATTTATTTGAATATAACTTTATTTTAAAACTAATAAATTAAATAAATTTAAATATTAACTTAACTTATTATTAATATATAGTAAAATAAAAATAAACATTCACAACATCATATTTAGTTATGAATGTTTATTTTTGTTTTAAAGCTTCTCTGTTATTTCTCTTTCTATTCTTTTTATGTCCTTTAATCTTAATTTAGTCTCATCCATTATAAATTCCTTACTTTTTCCTTCTAAAAGTAATTCCTTCGCTCTTGCTTTTGCTGATGATCCATCTTTCATGAATTTTTTCCTCCTATTTTTATATTCTAGTTATAGTTTTTAACTTTTCTCTTTTTATATACTTTTATTATTAAGTATCCTTTTATTTCT
This sequence comes from Clostridium sporogenes, assembly GCF_001020205.1. Taxonomy (NCBI): domain Bacteria; kingdom Bacillati; phylum Bacillota; class Clostridia; order Eubacteriales; family Clostridiaceae; genus Clostridium; species Clostridium sporogenes. The sequence goes on along the minus strand of NZ_CP011663.1, from coordinate 1,265,833 downwards.
ACTTTAGGAAATTCTTTAGAAATTTTCACATACAAAAATACAATGTTCTAAAAAAATATTCTCCTGGCTATACCCTTTGTTGCAATATGAATAATCTTACTATGTTTAAAGAAATACATATTTGTAAATGTTGTAATAAATATGTAAATCCTCTCTAGTTAAAATACTTATATATACAAAAGGCTATTTGAAAATAGATTTGATTTTAATATAGCAAATGCAAAAAAATATATGTAATAAACCATATAAATAAGCTTTAGTAATTCTTAATGTGACAGAATTAAAAACTCACCTAATCCTCCCCTAGAACGTAAAAATCCAGGAGTGAATCTAAAAATGATTCCTCTCCTGGATAGAAAATTTTTAATAAATAAAGTTTAAAACTTGTTAAAAACATGAATGGTCCATTAGTGTTTTTTATCTTTGGTTTATTATAATTAACAAACTATATATTTTTTATTTCTTCTAGTAAACTTATAGCCGCTTTTTTAGGTCCATCCTTTTCCATACCACTTATACCCAATCTAGTTCTTAATTGTCCAACTTTTACTCCTGATTTGAAGAATTTATTGAAGTATTCTACTAATAACTTTTCTGTATCTTCCATTTTTTGTGCTGGTCCAAAGGGATTTGCAAAATAAGATTTTACTAATCCCTTTTCAGTAGTGGTTCCTTTAGCCATTCTTGCTCCATCTCTAAAAGTGTCTAATGCCACATTTACATCTCTAAAGAATTCTAAATTTTCTCCATCTGCTTCATAGTTATTAGCATATAAGAATAAATCTATTGGATACTCTGTAGTTATTTCTTTATAACTTGCCACAGGTATAACTAATCTAGCATTTACCTTATCTGGATTCATAAATATACTTCTATCTATTTGTTTAAAAGCATATCCAGTATCTAAATCGTCTAATCTTACAAAGGCTCCTATTTCCGTTCCTGAACCTACTGGTTTTTCATCCTTATTTAGTTTAACTACACCCATATCATCAAATATTATAGTCATATCACTTATATAATCTTCACTTAGTTCCCTAAAGGCTTCTAAACTTTCAGACTTTCCTGCTCCACTATCTCCCATTATTATTACATTAGCAGTCTTATCATTTTTAGTTACTATATTAACCATGGCACCGTGTATTGGTAAGTACCCTCTTTTTATCATTATTAAATTATGAAGAGTTAATGTCATTTTTTTCATATAACCAAAGTAATCTATAGCTTCATTATAATTTACATAACCTAGCATAATATCATTTTCTTTGTCATCATAGAAAACTGTTTGTATTTTTTCATTGTCATCCCTTGCTCCAAGGACATACACTATATCTGGTTTTTTACCTCTATATTCTTCCTCTGTAGCTATTTCAAATAAGTTACATAAAGTTACTCCATGAGCCATATAGTCTCTGTGGAAATATATATATGCTAAAAGTGTTCCTACCTTTGCAGGATAGCAAAACCAATGGTCTAAATTTATTCTGCAATTTTTTAATGGATTTTGAAAAGTTTCTTCAAACATACCATCTCTTGTATTCTTTTTAGGATAAGTTATAAAAGGTGGGTCTAATAATATAGACTCTATAAAAGGTATATCTTTTAAAATTTCATAATTTTTAGGCATATCCCAGCTAGAATTATTTAGTATTAAGCCCGCATTGCCCCCTGCTGGCAATTGTCTGTATATTCTTGGCTTTTCTCCTAAAATATTTTCCTCAATTTTTCTATAAGTCTTTAATATAAGATTAGAGAAATTATTGTTTGCATCTATAAAACTAACATTTTGAAGCCCATCTCCAATTTTGCTGTTTTGAACTATAGTATATCTTTCAAGTTTTCTCCAAAAATTATATAAATCTTCTACAAATAAAATAAATTTATCTTTATCTTCTAGCACTTTTTCATATTTATCTTCTAACTTTCTTATTTCTTCTGCTTTTAAAACCATAAGTAATTTAAATATATTAGTAACATCCTCTGAAAATATATCACTATCATCTATATTCATAGTACTTTCTATGTACTTATATACATTAGTTTCTCTTTTTTTTATTTTTTTCATATAAGCTTGTAAAACCCTTTTAAAACCATAACTATTAAACAAAGCTTCTGCAGTATCACAATATTTTGCTGTAAAATTTATCATAGCCTTTCCTGTACTTAGAGAAAATTCTTTTTTCATTGTACTACCTCCAAATATGCAACATGAATTTAAGTTTTCTTGCATTTTATATAATTAAGTTCTATTATATCATATTTTTTTGAAATTTATATAGGATTTATTATTCATTTTGCAAAAAAGTTTATAAAATTTTCAATTATTATTCTCTATGTATACTTCTATCTGGATCCCATCCTTCTGGATATCTTTTTTTTAGTTTTTCAATATTTTTATTTGCTATAGTTTCTAAATCTGCCCCTATAACCTTAGATAAATATGTAATATACCAAAGCACATCTCCCAATTCTTCTATTAATTTATCCTCACATAATTCATGTCCATGAAATAAAACCTTTTTAATATAGTCAGTTACCTCTCCTGCTTCTCCAGATATTCCCATAGCCCCTAAACTCAGTCCATTTTTATCTAATTTTATAAATTCTCCTGCGGTTCTTTTCATTTCTTTTTCATAATCTTTAAAATCCATATGATTCCCTCCATAAATTTATACTGTACTACTATAACATAATAGCATAATTATTTTTTTTATATAAATGCTAAATCATAATGTCAGCATAATATTAGGTAATAAAAAAATATATCCTAGTAATTAATTATATTTCCTAGGACATATTTTTTATTAACTCTATACTTTATTTTTAATTTAATTTTAACTTTTCTAGTTTGTCCATTAATACACTTGATACAGCATTTAATTCATCTGTTCTATTTGATAATTGTTTTATTGATGAAATTTGTTCTTCTATATTTAATGCAATTTGGTTAGTAGATCTACTATTTTCCTCTGATACTCCAGTTAAATTTTCTATTTGATTTTTTATATCTGATAAATTGAGAGCCATATTATCAGAAGCCTCGGATACTTCCTCCACTTTTTTTGAAACCTTATCTATAGAATACACTATATCTTTAAATTTATCTGATACATTTTTTATAAAATCTTCCTGCTCTATCGTTTTTTTAGAAACTTCTTGCATTGAAATTTCCGCACTTTTTATACCCTGTCTTACTTCTTGAATCAAATTAAATATTTCTTCTGAGGATTTTGAAGATTCAAAAGCTAATTTACCAACTTCCTCTGCAACAACTGCAAACCCTTTGCCTCTCTCCCCTGCATGCATAGCTTCTATAGAAGCATTAAGAGCTAAAAGATTAGTTTGGTCTGCTATAGCTCCTATAGTATCTGCTATACCATTTATTTGTTCTGATTTATTTCCTAAACTATTAACTAAAGTTGAAGTTTTATTTACGACCTTTGAAATATCATTGGAATGAGCCTCTAATTTTTTTATATACTCATTTCCTTCATTGGCACTATTAGTAGTATTTACAGATTGTACCGCTACTTCCTTTGTACTAAGGGTCACACCTTTTACAGTATCATTGAACTTTATTACACTGTTAGATATGTCTCCCAACCATAGACTTTGATTGTGTATTTTTTCATTTATATTTTTAGTGAGCATTGTAGTATCTTGGAATTGCTCTGCTGATCTATTAAAGGCATTATTAAATTCTTTATTATCACTAGTTAATCTATCTGATACATCCTTTACATCTATTAATATTTGTTGAATAGTATCTAACATTTCATTTGTATACTGTGCCAATTCACCAATTTCATCATTACTTTCAATATCTATTCTCTTAGTTAAATCCCCTTCTAAATTAGACATCTCTTTCATTTTATTCACAAGTATTGTTATGGACTTGGTTTGTTTTCTAGTTATACCACCTATTATAAGTCTTACAATTATTAATGAAACTAGCATAATTATTAACAAAATACCTAACAATATATATTTTGCTTTTGCTATAATAGAATTATTTACACCTATACATATAGCTAAATTTATTCCATTATTAGCTTTAACAGGTATAAATATTTCTAAATCCGTACTTGAATTATTAACTTGTGTAGTATTAAGTTCTAGTGCTTTTTTAATCCCCTCTAGTTTTTCTTTATCTGAATACTCACTGCCTAATTTAGATTGGTTGTTCTTATTTTTATCTATAACATAATACCATTTATCCTCATTTGTATTTATTAATAAAGCTGCATCATCTATTATTCCTTGAGCCTTGGACACAAGAACTGTCATAGCTTCATCTATTTTCTTATATATTTCACTATTTTCCTTTTCCCTTACTAATCCCGTTAAATCCTTCCCTTCCAACTCACGAGATACTATGGTAGAAAGTCCTGGTCCCGCGCTTACTGCTATATTTTTTATAGCTTTGCTAATAAATATGTAAGTACATGCAGCTATTATTAAAAATACACAGAAAACTATAACCATCATATTTTTGGTTAACTTATCCTTTATAGTAGTCTTCCTATTCATAATAACTCCACCCCCCAATTAATAATTATTTCAATAATATACACTATATATTATATTTCTCTTCTAATTTTGTAGTATATATTTTAATTACTGCCATAGCTGGTGATGCCAAAAGCATTCCCCATACACCAAATAAACTTCCACCTATGGTTATTCCTAAAATTATTAAAAATGGACTTAATCCTACCTTATCTCCAACTAGTTTAGGTTCTAAATACCATGCATCAAATTGTTGCAGTAAAAATAAAAATATTAGTACCCATAAAGCCTTAACTGGTACATAAAATAAATTTATTACCACCGCTGGAATCATTCCTATAAATGGTCCAAAGTAAGGTATCATATTTGTTACACAAACTATTAAAGCTATTAACAGAGCATAAGGTGATTTTAATATTATTAACCCTATTAAAGCTAAAAGCCCTATTATTAAAGAATCTAAAGCTTTGATACCTATATATAACTTTATCATTGAATTTACAGTTCTAAAAAACTCTATGATTTTTTCACCATACTTTTCTCTGAATATTAAAAAAACAACTTTTTTACCATTATATACGAATTTTTCTCTATCATTTAAAACATATATAGCTATAATTAACCCAAAAACTAAATTAACCATGAAGGTAGTAAAGGATATAGTTTGATTTAAAATAGTGTTTAATCCCACACTAGTAAAACCAGCAATTTTGTCTATTAAATCCTTATAATTCCCTTTAAAAACATTAGAAGAATTTATTATATTAGAAATATCCTCATTAACCAATAAATTATTTACCATTTCATATCCCTTATTTGTAAAGTAAGGGATATTTTGAAATATGTCCATTATGCTTTGAAAAACTTTAGGTACAATCATACTTAAGACCAGAGCTACAATCCCCAAAGTTATAACATAACATATAAGTATACTTAGGTTCCTTTTAATTTTAAACCTTCTTTCAAAAAACTTAACTAATGGATTTAATATGTAGGCTATTATAAAAGCAATAATGAATGGAGATAATATTTTAAAAACTTTTCCTATTCCTGAAAAAACATTATTATAATTTTTTAATATTTGAATTAATATGAAAGATATTACTAAAGAAGAAACTATAGGTATTATTATATCTAGATACTTAATTTTTTTATCTTTAATCAATTATTTTGCCTCCTAAATATACTAAAATAATTATTGTTCATTACAATATATTAAATTTTATCATGGTTTTATATTTATATTTATAAACTTTTTGTTAATCATGGTATTATAGAGAAATATAATATATACTAGCTGTTCTATTATTAGAATGACTTTTATACTATTTATATGTTTAACTTTATTTTAACACAAATAATACTATTAATAGTATTATTTACTATAATAAAATATTTTAAAAATAATTTTAAATAATTAACTCAAGTAAATTTTATAAAATAAATAAGCCAATAGTAAAAAAACTCTACTGACTTAAATTATTAGCAACTTCATAAATACATCTATCTATTGATGAAGATATTTATAAAAAGTTTAATATATTCTATAATCATTATTATAAATATTTCTATTATAAAAAAATGATATGCTTCTAACTTAAATATCCCTTCATAATTTATAAATAGAAATAAAATTATATCAAGCACTATTATTATAAAAAAATTAATTTTATATTTAAAATTCTTTTTCATATTTACTATAAAAATTATAATTATAATTATTGTGATAAACAATAATATCCATTTATATATTATTAAATTATTAGCATTAAAAATTCCTGCTGAAAACTCTTCTTTTTTAAAAACAAGATATCTTATGACCCCCATTTTCTTTTTAGATAAGTTTTCTAAAATTAAAGCTGGTAAAATAAATATAATTTGAATTATACTTAAAATTAGGTCTAAAATATTATATTTTTTCTTCATTCTTTATATCTCCTGCTTTATATTTTATAAATATAATAAAAGAGAGTGTCTAAAATAGATTTAATTTTAATTGAGCCAGGTTTAAAGATTAATAACAAAATAAACCGCTCTAATAAAATATATTTCATAAAAATTAAATCTCTATTTATTCTAAGACACACTCTTTTACTAATTAAAATTATTATAGATACATAGTTACTATTTTTTAGATGGTTCTCCTACCTCTATTGGATTATTTTTATTTGCGCTCCATTCATTCCATCCACCATCATATAAAGATATATTTTTTAATCCCATAACATCAGCGTATATTAAAACTTCGGCTGCTCTCCAACCAGTCCCACAATAGAAAGATAATTTTTGATCTGGTTTTATGCCTTCTTTTTCCCACATGGCTAATATTTCTGATGGATTTTTCATAGTATTATCTATATTTCTAAAATCTTCTAAATGTGAACTATCTGATCCTGCGTGTCCCCATACGGCTCCAGCTGGACGACCTTTTGCTTTTATATAATCATAACCTGAAATTTTTCCAATAAATTCATCCCAACTTCTTATATCAACAAGTTTACTTCCTTCTTTATCCTTTAATATTTCTTTAGCTTCAGGTAAATCTACTATATAACCTTTATTTTGAGGTACTGCTGCTCCAAAAGAATCTACTGGAGTTTTCTTATTTGATGTTGTATCTAGCTCATATCCAGCACTAGTCCAAGCAGCTGTACCACCATTTAAAACTCTTACATCTTTAACACCCATATATTTTAATATTGCTGCTACTCTAAATGAAGGCATAGAATCTGCTCCATATAACACTACTGTTGTATCTGCTGTAATACCATTATTTTTAGCAAACTTTTCTAAATCCTTATCTGGTAGACGATTCCATACTGGTCCTTTTTCAACTTCATCTGTATTTATATGTACAGCACTTTTAATATGTCCTTTTTTGTAATCTTCTGCTTTAGATTCATCTCCCCAGCTAACTTCAAAAACTTTATATTTATCTCCTTTAAAAGTTTCTGGTTTTTTATTATTTATTAAATCATTAACCCAACTAGCTGGCACTAACATTTGATAATTAGGATAACTTTCCATTGCAAGTTTGTCATCTTCTTCCCATTCTTTAACGTCATATTTATATAGTTTAGTTATTCCCTTTTTATTTAAATATTTTGCTACTTCTTCTGCATCTTTTCCATTAGCATCATATAAAACTACATTTTTATCCTTTGTGATACCTTTATTCTTTAAAGCCTCTTCTAATCTTTTTTCTTTATTTTTTTCAGTATCTTCTACTTTTAGCCAATTTGCTGAAAAATCAGTAGCACCTTTTATATGTCCACCTCTTTTTACTCCATCTAATTTCCAGCCATTAAAAGCATCATTAGATCTAGTATCTACTACTACCCATTCCTTGGATGTTATATTTTTATTTAATTCATCTGTTTTAATTTCCTTTACTAAAGAAGTACTCTCTTCCTTCTTCTCTGTTTTTTGATTACTAGTACAACCTATTAATGTAAACATCATAATACCGAATAGCAATAACACTATTCCTTTAAAATTTTTTTTCACTTTTACACCCCTTTTTCATGTATAATTTTCAATCTTATATTTATTATATTTTACATTTTACGATATTTAATTTATATTTTAAAATAAAAAATAATTATAGTTGAATTACCAACTATAACTAAAACTTATAGATTGAAATATATTTTAATTTATTTAATTAAAAACACTATAAAAATTCATTAAAATCAATGAATTTCATAGTGTTACTTTTATATTATTAAACTTATTTTTAATATTGTAAAACTATTGGATTTCCATTTATTACTTATCTACCTATTATTATACCAAAATAATAATACGTTTTTTATACTAATAATTATAACTAGTTATACTTTCACAAACAGTTATAGATAATTGTTTATCATGAAAAAGTTTTTTGTAAGAACATAAAAATTCATTTAGTTCAGTATCCTTTAAATCTATTTTTTTACTACTTTTAAGAAATACATTCTCTCCTATTAATTCTACTTTAACATCATTTTTATCATTTTTAATATGATATTCTGTAACTTGTTTCATTACTGGTTTTGCATTATATTTTTCATGAAAGCTTATATTTTTTTTAACATTGTCATAGCTAAAATTTTCTACATTTAATCCTAAGCCTTTTACATCTACGCCTAGATCTTTCATCTGTTTTTCTACGTCTTTAAAATTTATGCCATAGGCTTCAGTATATTTTTCCATTAATTTTTTTTGTATGTTTACAAACTTTTCTTGAGATATATTGTTTTTTCCCATATATTCTTGTATTTTTTCCATAAAGTCAGACATAGTTAAAGTTCCCTGAACTACTGAACTATACAAACTATACATATATTGTTCAAATTTATCTAGATCTTTGTCTGTTGCTTTATTTTTTAAATCATTAAAATTTATAATTTCACTCATTTTTTTCTTCCTTTCTAGAATATATAAATTACATTTATTTTAAAATTTAAGCTTTTAACTTAGAGTTCATACTAATTTCCCATTTAAATTTAAAGTTATAATTATTATTAAATAATTATAACTTTAAATTTTCTTACCTTACTATAATAATATATACATATAAATATATTCTATCACTAATAAAGCTTATATTAAATAATATTAGAACATATTTATCATTTTCTTAACATATTGATTAAAATTCATATTTATTTTTAACATATATTTAAATATGATTTTTAAGACATAATAAATTAATATTTATTTCAAATACACTTTACCATTTTCTATTTTATCTAATATAGCTAAAGATTCTACTTTAGCCCCCACCTTTTCTAGTTCTTTTCTCCCCTTTTGAAATCCTTTTTCTATAGCAATTCCTACTCCTGCAAGCTCTGCTCCTCCTTGCTTTATTATATCTATCAATCCTAATGCTGCACAACCATTGGCTAAAAAATCATCTATTAGAAGTATTTTATCTCCTTCATTTATGTATTTTTTGGATACTCTTACATTATAAGTTTTATTTTTAGTAAAAGAATGTACCTTTGATTCATAGGTATCTTTGTCCATATTTGCTGCATCTACCTTTTTAGCAAAAACCACAGGACAAAAATCAAAATGTTGAGACACTATAGTAGCTATGCCTATTCCTGAAGCCTCAATAGTTAATATTTTATTTATATTATATCCTTCAAACCTTCTTTTGAATTCCTTCCCCATTTCATTAAATAACTTTACATCCATTTGATGATTTAAAAAACTATCTACTTTAAGTATATTTTCCTCTAATAATGTACCTTCTTTTAATATTTTATCTTCTAGTAATTTCATAAATATTTATTCCTTCCCTTTCCACATAAAATCTTTCCTATCTTTTAGTATATGTAATTCTTCATCCTCTTTTATATATTTTACAAATTCAGGATATAATTCTACTGCCTTGTATAAATCTTTTATGGCTTTTTCATATTGTTCTAAATAAGTATAATAACAAGCTCTATTATAGTATAGAAATCCTTCCTCTGTATTGTTTAATATCCCTTTACTTATTATATCTATAGCTCTTTTATAATCCTTTAATTCTTTATATATAACAGCTAAATTCAAATAGCTATAAGAGTAATTTTCATTATCTTCTATAGATAATTTATAATTTGATATAGATTCTTCTAATTTATTTAGTTTTTTATACACAACGCCCTTATTAAATAAAGGCATATAATGATTAGGATACAATTCCAAAGCTTTATCCGCCATATATAAAGCCTTTCCTAAGGAACCTATTTCTTCGTATATAGAGCTTAAATTTACATAACTCCAAAAATCCTTTTCATCCAAAGATATTACTTTTTCATAACATTCTATAGCCTTTTCTTTTTCTCCTATATTATCATAAGCTCCTGCTAAGAAAAAGTAGGCCCTATTATAATTTTTATCATATTCTATAGCCTTCTCATATAGTTTTATCGCTTTCTTATATTCTTCTTTATTATCATAGATTATAGCTAATCCATAGAAAGCTCTAGAATCTTTTGGATCAACTTTTAATATTTCTTTATACTTTTTTTCAGCTTCTTCATATTCCTCTAATTCATCATATACTAGAGCCATATCCAATAATAGTTCTACATCTTTTGAACCCATTGGAGTATTATAAGCTTTATTATAGAATTCTAACGTTTTAACTATATTTCTTTCTCTATAAAAATTTTTAGCTATTACTTTGTAATTATTTATTTTGTATAATTGCATGTTTTTACTCCTTCTAAAGCATACGTTAACTATATTTTATAATATGAAATATATAAAATCAAAAAATCCTAATAATATTAGATCTTATATGATTTTATAAACTGTAGAAAATTTAATAAAAGCTAAAAATTTTATTTTTAATTTCTCAATAAATTTATAAAAAATAAGATATTAAAATTTCACTTTTTATTTCAAATACTTGTAAACTGATTTATTTCACTATCATAATTATAGTCTATAGTTTTCATTTTAGTTATAATTTCATATTCTTTAAGATCATAGGTTTTACAAAAATCCTTTAAATTTTGAAATTCATCTCTTAATTTAGTATTCACTAAACTCAGTAATATGTATGGATTCATATTTTTTATTTGGTCTTTATCAATAATCATAAACAAACTCCTCCTATGCTATCTTTTTTAATAAATTTTAAAAACTATTTATTAATAATTATGGCTATTGTTATTAATATTAAACATTCTTTCTGATATTTATAAACATTGTTGATAAGTTAGTTGCTATATTATAAAAAATAGCCTCCTAATCATAGGTTGAAAAATAATTATCCTACTTTTAGGGGGCTTCCTTTTTTAATTACTATCTATCGTTTATAACATATTTTTAAATTAAAATATATAAACAATATTATACCACATTTGTATTTTAAAACTACTTATAAAATGGCTTTGGTAATTCTAAATGTTTTTCTTGTTCTTTTATTATTTTTCCTATAATATTATAAGCTAACATATTAGTATCTATTTCTTTTCTTATTAATTGTCCTTGTATATCTACCAATAATGCTAAATTTTCTTTTGAAAAATCTCTAGCGAAATTTATTAACTCTTTTATATCTGTTACTACAGGTACAGTCCTGGATGTTTTAAATTGTTGCATTCTAGAGGATATTTTATCATATACAGAAAAATCTATATCTTCTTTATCTAATGCATCTATATCTTTTTTAAGATTTTCATAATATTGTGTGTGCTTCTTTTCTTGATTAGAAATAGTTTTAGAAACTATTGAAACTCTAGGATCCTTACAGTTATTACTTATTTCTCTAAATATACTAAAGCCTTTTTTCTCAATATCTATTAAATTATCTATTATATCTATTATTGTGTATGCCATTAAATTATGTCCTCCCTAAACTTTAGTATATATTTTTGTATATACCCACTACTCATTATAAATAAATCTAAAAAACTAACTTTCTATTTCATAGGGCCAATCCATTATTCCACCCATATCATATACATTGTCATAACCTAACTCCTTTAAATGTTCACATCCAATTTTAGCTTTTTTTCCACTTCTACAATATATAAAAATTGTAGAATTTTTATCTGGCACTTCATCTTCAACATTTGCTTCTAAAAATTCTAGTGGTATTAATTTACTACCTTTTATATGTCCTTCTCTATATTCACTTTCGTCTCTTACATCTAAAATTGTTATATCTTCTCTTTCATCTATCATTTTCTTAGCTTCTTCTGATGTTATTGTATTAATATACATTTAAAATTCATCTTCTTTCTATAGTATTATTTTTTTTGTATTTATATATTGCTATTATATTAATTTAAATTAAGTTGGGGAAAGCTCTATAAATATTAATGATACTTTTATAATATCCTCTTAGTCAAATTTTTAACCTAAGTTTTTAAAATTATACTTTAATGAATTCTTAAGAATATATGTTAATCAATAATAATTATATAATAATTATTATACCTATTTGAATACTATATATATAAATTAACCAAAATTTAAAAATTTCGATATATTCTATTGTATAGTATAAAATTATTTTTAACTCTTTAAATAAAAAACAAAAGCCGTTGATAAAATATGTTTATCAACAGCTTAAGAAAAATAATATATTACTGATTTATATATTATAATTTATAGCAATTTAAAATTTCGCCATAGTATAAAACATGATTATTTCCATCATTATAAAATGTATCTACTAATTCTTTATCCATAGATTTTAAATCTAATGGTTGTTTATAGATAACCTTACATTCATAGTGCATTCCATTACCTTGTATAACTGGAGTATCTACTTTATCGCCATCTCTTAATTTTAAATTACATTCCTTTATCTTATCAAATTCTTTTCCTGACTTTGATCCACAAAAAGCTAATGCCTCCTTCATAGTATCATCAAAGGGGATTGTTACTGTAAATTCATTACTTTTGTCTATAAATTCTTTAGTATATCTACTTTCTCTAACTAAAGCTATAAAAACAGGTTTTCTCCACTGAAATCCTATGTTTCCCCAAGATATAGTCATTGTATTTACTTTACCATTTACACTACCTGTTAAAAAAGCACCTTTTTTATGTAAATGCTCTATAGATTCTTCTAAATTTAATGTGAAATTTACTGACATAATATACCTCCTAGAATCCTATAAATATTTTTTACTTACTATTTTATATTATATATTACCATAAAACCAATTTATAGTTAAAAGTCAAATTTAATAATTAAAAATAATGTTCCAAAATAATTTTAAATTTAATACCACTAAGATAAAAAATACACTTAATAAACTAAGTATTTTTTCTAAAAAAACTGGAATTTTATTTATTAAGTGTATTTTTACTATATTAAATTCAATCTATTTTCATGTATTATTTTAAAGATATTTCTTTATATCATCTGGTGATGGTACTCTTCCCATTATTTTTACTTTTCCATCTACTACAAGGGCAGGGGTTTTCATTACTCCAAAGGACATTATATCTTTAATATCCGTTACCTTTTCTATAGTAGCATTAATACCTAAAGATTTTACCGCCTTTTTTGTATTTTCCTCTAATTTTTTGCAATTAGTACATCCTGAACCTAAAACCTTTATTATCATATTATTTTCCCCCTTTTAATACTTATTAAATTTTATTTACATAAAAATATATGAATATATATTAAATGAATAACCTATTATTATTATTCCTACTGATACTATAAATATAAATACATACAATAATTTACGTTTTACAACTTTGCTAAGCATAATTATTGATGGTAATGAAAGTGCTGTTACTGCCATCATAAATGATAATACTGTTCCTATGCCTACACCCTTCATAAACAAAGCTTCTGCTATTGGAATTGTTCCAAATATATCTGCATACATTGGAATTCCTACTACTGTAGCAAGTAATACGGCAAAAGGATTATTATCTCCCACTACATTTTCTATTACATTTTGTGGTATCCAATTATGAATAGCGGATCCAATCCCAACTCCAATTAAAACATATAACCAAACCTTACGAATTATATCTAATACTTGTTCCTTAGCATAGGATCTTCTTTCTTTAGATGTTAATTCTTCTATTTCTGCGTCTACACTTTCTATTTCCTTTACATAGCCTTCAACATATTTCTCCATACCAAGCTTATCAATAACTGTTCCACCAACCACTGCAAGTATAAGTCCTACAACTACATAAGCTATAGCTATTTTAGCACCAAAGAATGACATTAATATCATAAGTGATCCTAAATCGACTAATGGAGAAGATATTAAAAAGGAAAAGGTTATTCCCAATGGTAAACCTGCTGAAGTAAACCCTATAAATATAGGTATACTTGAACAGCTACAAAATGGTGTTATTGTTCCAAGCAATGCTCCTAATATATTACCTTTGATTCCTTTTATATTTCCTAATATTTTCTTTGTTCGCTCTGGTGGAAAATAACTTTGTATATAGGATATAATATAAATTAAAACTGATAACAAAATAAAAATCTTTATAGTATCATAAATAAAAAAATGTATACTACCACCTAGCTTTTCTTTAATAGATAAACCTAAAACTTTTTCTACAAATAATCTTATAAGTTCAGAAAGCCATGTCATTTTTAACAATTGATTATTAAGAAAAGTGAATATATTTCCTATTATGCCCACATCAAGTCCCCCCTTTTATATAATATTTTTAAACTAAACAATATAAATTCTTCTAAAGTTTCAATTATATACAGAATTCTATTTATATTATGAATATCTAATCTTCACACTTAAACTAAGAATCATTAGATATTTTCTGTATTATATATTCATTTGCTTTTTCTAGTTTATTTAAATCTTTCTTGGTAATAGGATACTTATCACAGTCTAAAATTATTTTTTTTAGTAAATCTTTTAAAATATTACTATCCTCTCTTAAATAATAATATATAAACTGTTCTTGTCTTTCATCCTTAATAAGACCGGCAGCTTTTAACTTTGCTAAGTGCTTTGATATTTTGGGTTGAGATTCTTCCATTATCCCCTGTATCTGACATACACATAATTTTCTATTATATAGTAATACTAATATTCTTAATCTCGTTTCATCTGATAGTGCCTTAAACAAATCTATTAGTTTATCCATAAATTTCACATCCTTTTTAATCTAATATATAAGTATATAATAAAATTCTTATATACTCATTTAAGTATATAGTACTGCTGATTTTTACATTTGTCAATATTTTATCTAATTTAAACATAATATAAATTTTAAAGAACAGTTCACTTTTTTATTTATTAGTTAACTGTCCTTTAATTTAATATGAGCTGTTTATATATCTTTGCATTTAATAATAGATTAACATGTTTTTTATAATATATTTATAATTATACTCTATGAATAACAACTCTAAAAGACTATAAAAAACATAAACTTAGTTTATTCCCTGCTGTATATAATTTTTGGCTCTATTTAAATCATTTTCGCTACATATGATTCTTACAATATCCCCTGCTTCAAATCTAAAATAAGGTCCTGGGGATATATACATCTTATCCTTTCTCTTTACAGATATTATAGTACCATTGGTATGCTTCCAAAACTCTGTATCAGAAATAGTCTTATTTACTATATAAGAATTTGAATATATAACCATTTCATAAGAATCTTCTAAATTTATATTTTCAAATTGAATAGAATTTTCCAAAATTAAATCCATATATTTATCTATTTCCTTTTCAATTTTAACCTTTTCCTTTTGAAGAGACTTTATTTTTTGTCTAAGTTCTTTAACATTGTTTTTAGCATTAAATCTATGTATAAACAAGTATGCATTTTCAACGGATTTAATATATATACCACTTTTTTCTGTTACCTCTACTACCTGCATATCCTTAAGCAATGAAACAGCTCTTCTTATAGTTTCTGGAGATACATTATATTTACTTGAGAGTGTGGATCTTCCTCTAACTTTTTCCCCTACCTTAAATTCATTATTATAAATATTTTGAGCTATATCTATTGCTATTTTCATATATTTGGGAGTATCTGTATTTTCCATAATTCTTCTCCTTATGTTCCTATTATTTAAATCATATTAAAAAATTCATCTGCTATCTATAAGCTCCACCCTCTATAAGATAGAGTAAAAGTCATCATGGTCCTGTCTGAATTCTTCTAACCTTCATCAGAAGTAATTTAATTTCCTAAAAAACTCCAGCTAAAACCAATTAAATAACAGATGATACTATAATTATACATTGATTTAATATAAACTCAAGATTCTAAAATTAAATTTAGTAAATTTTACAATTTTAAGCCTGTATGCTATAATAGAAATTACAATCTGACACACTTATATATTTTATAAGTTGTCAGTCATAGGAGGATTTATATGATTGAAAAATTGAAAAGAGAAAAGGTTTTTTATGTATCAATTATAAGCTTATTACTTATATTGTCATTGGCTTTTTTTAATATTGATGCTTTTGCAAAATCCACTAAAAATATATTAAATTTCTTATTGGATAGGTTTTCTTGGTTTTATATACTGGTTATGCTATCTTTTTTTATTTTTTGTATGTGGGCAGCCTTTAGTAAATATGGCAAACTAAAATTAGGAAAGGATAATGAAGAACCAGAATATAGTTTAATTTCGTGGTTTACAATGCTTTTTAGTGCTGGTATGGGTATAGGTTTAATTTTTTGGGGAGTTGCAGAACCTTTAAACCATTATATTCGACCATTTAATTTACAAGGATTTACAGAAGAAGCAAAAACCTTTGCTATGACAAAATCATTCCTACATTGGGGGATTTCAGCCTGGTCTTGTTATGCTATTCTAGCTCTAGCATTAACCTATTTTCAATTTAGGAAAGGCAAACCAGCTTTAATGAGTAGTTTATTAATACCTTTAATTGGTGAAAAAAAAGCTTCCGGATGGATTGGAAATACAATAGATATTTTTACTATCTTTGCAACTGTAGCAGGGGTAATTACTTCTCTTGGACTTGGTGCCCTTCAAATCAATGCAGGTTTAAACTACTTATTTAATATTCCTGAAAATATTACGGTTCAACTTATCATAATAATTTTAGTTACTATATGCTTTATAGTTTCTGCATCTTCAGGTCTTAATAAAGGAATTCAAACTTTATCTAACTTAAATATGTTATTGGCAGCAGTTTTATTAATATCTGTAATATTAATAGGTCCTACTTTAGATATAAATAAAAATTTATTTAAAGGCTTAGGGGTTTATGCAAAAGAACTGCTAATAGATAATAATAATATATTTGTTACTGGTAATTGGTATAAAAGATGGACTATATTCTATTGGGGTTGGTGGATAGCTTGGGCTCCTCCTGTAGGAATATTTATAGCTAGAATTTCCAAAGGAAGGACTATAAAAGAATTTTTACTAGGAGTATTATTTGTTCCATCAATAATCTGCTTTATATGGTTTGCCGTATTTGGAACTATGGGCTTTAATGTAAGTCACACTGTTGCACTTACTGCAATTAAAAGAGCCGAAACAGCTTTTTTTGTTGTTATGAATGAATATCATTTTGGATATTTAATTTCCTTAATAGCTATAATGCTTTTAGGAACTTTCTTTGTAACTTCAGCGGACTCTGCAACTTTTGTATTAGGCATGCTTTCCTCTAATGGAGACTTAAATCCTAAAATATCTAAAAAGTTCATTTGGGGAATACTTCAAGCTTCTTTAACTGTTGTTTTTCTAGTAGCTGGAGGATTAGATATGATACAAACAGTTTCTGTAATAGCAGCCTTTCCCTTTGCTTTTATAATGATAATTGCAATGATTTCTCTAAAGAAAAGTTTAAAAAATGAATCTCTTGAAATACCTTCACTTTCTGATAATAAAAAAATTGAAAAGGTTATATAATTAATATAATAAGGGAGGTTTCTTTTATATTAATGTCCTCCCTTAATATTTAATTTACTTATTTCAAATTTTATTAGCTAAATCTCTTATTTTTTATTTCAACTTTATCTTTTTTATTTTTTTCTAATTTTTCTAGATTTTTAATGGCAGTGGAAAGCATAAGTTTTATTCTATTTAATTGATTTACTTCACTAGCTCCAGGATCATAATCTATTGGAGTAATATTTAAATAAGGATATCTTCTTTTAATCTCCCTAATCATCCCTTTTCCTATTACATGGTTTGGTAAACATGCAAAAGGCTGTATACAAACCATATCGCTAATTCCAGATTCCAATAATTTGACAATCTCTGCCGTTAATAACCATCCTTCTCCAGCTTGATTCCCAAGAGATAAAATATCATCCGTTCCCTTAGCTAATTTTTCAATTCTTTGTGGTGCCATAAATCTTTTACTATTCCTTAGTGCTCTCTTCATTTCTATTGAATAAAGTTTTATATATTTAATAGCCAATCTACCACCTAAAAAGTTTTTTAAGTTTCCACCTAACTTCTCATATTTAAATTTCTGATTATAGGAACAATATAATAGAAAATACATTAAATCTGGTATTATTACTTCTGCTCCTTCTTTCTCTAATGTCCCAATAATATTATTATTTGCTAAACTGTTATACTTCAAGAAAATTTCTCCAACTACTGCTACCTTTGGCTTAATTACATTTTTAATTTCCAAATTATCAAAATCATCTACCATTTCCTTTGTAATATTTTTAAACTCCTTAAAACTTCCATTGCATACATTATTTTTACATCTATATAACCATTTCAGATAAAGTAATTTTGTTGAATTTTTTATTTTTTCATAGGGTCTTACTCTATTTGTCATTTTTAAAAGCATATCTCCATAAGATATTGCCATTAATGCTTTATTAATCATTGGTAATGTTATTTTGAATCCCGGATTATTCTCTATTCCTTGGGCACTTATAGATATAACTGGTATTTTTTCATATCCTGCATCTTTTAATGCTTTTCTTATAAGGGCAATATAGTTAGATGCTCTGCAAGTACCTCCTGTTTGAGAAATGATTACAGAAGTATTATTTAAATCGTACTCATGAGACTTAAGTGCACTTATAATTTGACCTACCACTACAATGCCAGGATAGCAAGTATCGTTATTTACATACTTTAATCCTTCTTCTATGGTATGTGGATTAACTGTAGGTAATACTTTTAAATTATATCCGGAGCTTTTAAAAGCAACTTCTAATAGTTCAAAATGTATTGGTGAAAATTGTGGACAAAGTATCGTATGTTTTTCTCTCATTTCTTTTGTAAATATAGTTTTATCATAGGGTTTAATTGGTTTAATATTTTTCAAATTGGAAATTGGAGACTTATTTATATTATCCATAGCAGCTTTAAGAGAACGCACCCTAATTCTAGCTGCTCCTAAATTATTAACCTCATCTATTTTAAGCAGTGTATATATTTTACCAAAATTTTCCAATATCTCTTGTACTTGATCTGTAGCAATGGCATCTAATCCACATCCAAAAGAATTTAATTGAATTAACTCTAAGTTTTTTCTAGAACCTACAAACTGCGCTGCCCTATATGCTCTTGAATGATAAGTCCATTGATCTAATACTCTTAATGGTCTTGGAATTTCAACTAAATCAGCTACAGAATCCTCTGTGAAAACTGCCAATCCTTCTTGTGATATCATATTTGCTATACCATGGTTTATTTCTAAATCTAAATGATAAGGTCTACCACTTAATACAATACCCTTTCCACCGTTTTTATCTAAATCCTCTAGTGTTTCTAATGCTTTATTCTTTATATCCTCTTTAACTTTATTAGATTCTTCATAGGCTTTATCAATTGCAAAGCTTATTTCCCTTTGACTTATATCAAATACTTTTAGTTCCTCATATAAATTCTTCTTCATTGATTTTCTATCATTAAAATTTAAGAATGGATTTTCATATATTATATCTTTACTTCTCAAAGATATAATATTATTTTTAACAACCTCTGGATAAGAAATTACTATAGCACAATTATAGTGATTATCTGCATTTTTATCCTCTAACCTCTCATAAGAAATACATGGATAGAATATAAATTTTAAGCCTTTTCTTATAAGACTTTCTATATGTCCATGAGCAATTTTAGCAGGATAACAAATAGACTCTGATGGTATAGTATCAATGCCTTCATTATAAATTTTCTTTGTAGAATTAGGAGATAATACTACTCTAAAGCCTAGTTCTGTAAAAAAAGTGTACCAAAACGGATAATTTTCATACATATTTAAAACTCTCGGTATGCCTACTTCCCCTCTTATTGCTTTTTCTATAGAAAGAGGTTTATATTCAAAAATTCTTTTATATTTGTAATCAAACAAATTTGCTGCTTTTTTCTCATTTTTAATAGCTCCTGTACATCTTTCACATCTATTGCCAGAGATAAACTTTCTGCCATCAGAAAATTTACTTACAGTAAGTAAACAATTATTACTACATAATCCACAATGCCTAAACTCATTTGATATTTTAAAATTCTTAAGCTCAGATTCTCCTAAAACATTGGAAATTTCATTTTCATTGTATTTATCTTTCGCAATAAGAGCAGCTCCAAAGGCTCCCATGAGGCCCGCAATATCAGGTCTTATAACTTCTTTACCAGTAATTTTTTCAAAGGCTCTTAACACAGCTTCATTATAAAAAGTTCCTCCTTGAACTATAATTTTTTCTCCAAGATCCTCTGGTCTTTTTATTTTTATAACCTTGTAAAGGGCATTTTTTATAACAGAATAGGATAATCCAGAAGATATAGCTCCAATATCAGCACCTTCCTTTTGAACTTGCTTAACTTTAGAATTCATAAACACAGTACATCTTGATCCTAAATCCACTGGATTTTTTGATAATAATCCCTTTTTTGAAAAGTCTTCAATCTTCATATTTAGAGATTGTGCAAACATATCGAGAAAAGAACCACAACCTGATGAACAGGCCTCATTTAATTGAATAGAGTTTATTACTCCATCTTTTATCTTGATGCACTTCATATCTTGACCTCCTATATCAAGAATAAAGTCTACATCTTTTAAAAAATGCTTTGCTGCTCTATAGTGTGCAACAGTTTCAACTTCTCCAATATCAATATTTAAAGCTGACTTTATAAGTGCTTCCCCATATCCAGTAACAGTGACTTTAGCAATTTTTATTTTTTCATTAATTTTACTATATATATCCTTTAATATGTTTATAGTAATTTCCATAGGATTACCTTTATTGCCACCATAAAAAGAATACAAAATAGCACCTTCATTATCTATTAATATAGCTTTAGTAGTTGTAGAACCAGCATCTATGCCTAAAAAAGCTTCTCCTTCATATGTAGTTATATCTCTTTTCTTGGCTTTGCAGCCATAATGCCTTTGTCTAAAATTTTGTAATTCCTTCTCATCTTCAAATAACGACTCTAATGTATATGAAGTAGCTACATTATTACTGTTACCTAAGCTTTCAACAGCTTTTAACAATTCTTCAAATGTTATAACTTTCTCTTTTTTAGATTCAATAGCTGCGCCAATAGCTACAAATAGTTGAGGATTTTGTGGAAATAATATTTCTTCCTCCTTTAATTTTAAAGTATCAATAAACCTTTCCCTGAGCTCTGATAAAAAGTATAAAGGTCCTCCTAAAAATGCAACCTTTCCCTTTATTGGCTTTCCACAAGCAAGCCCGCTTATAGTCTGGTTTACAACCGCCTGAAATATAGATGCAGCTATATCTTCCTTGGTAGCTCCTTCATTTATAAGAGATTGTATATCAGTTTTTGCAAAAACTCCACACCTTGCAGCAATTGGATAGATTATTTTATAATTTTTAGCTAATTCATTTAATCCTTTAGCATCTGTTTCAAGTAATGTAGCCATCTGATCTATAAAAGCCCCTGTGCCACCAGCACATACTCCATTCATACGTTGCTCTAAACTATCTTCAAAATATGTTATTTTTGCATCTTCTCCACCTAATTCTATTGCTACATCCGTATTATTCATAAAGGTTTCAACCGCTTCTGTACAAGCAATAACTTCTTGAATAAAGGATACTCCTAAAAGCTTTGACAATGATAATCCACTAGATCCTGTTATCATTACTGTAATATTATAATCCTTATATTTCTTAAAAACTTCTTTTATAAAGACAACTACAGCTTCCTTTATATTAGAGTAATGTCTTTCATACTTACTATAAATAATGTTGTTTTTCATATCTAATAATACAAGCTTAATAGTGGTGGATCCTATATCAATTCCTAAATGTAATACTTCTTTCATAAACTTTTCACCTCGATACCAATTATTATTATCATAATTAATATGTAAACACTATTTTGTAATTCTTCCCTTTTTAATGCATAATATACTTATTTTAAAGCATAAAAAAGAGAGGTCATAAATATTTAATCCTAACCTACTCCTTTTTATAGATATTTATATATTATTATTTAATACTCTTTCCTATGTTCTCTCCAAAACTTCTGCACCTATCTAATGCTTCATTATCAGGATTCCACAATTCTCTTATTCCATCATTTATTATTTCAAATCCGGCTTTATTTAATTCTTCTGTAATGAGTTTAACAGATTCTCCTCCCCATCCATAACTTCCGAATGCTGCAGCCTTTTTTTCTTTAAATCCAAGTCCTTTTATCATTTCTAATATTGACGCTGTTGATGATAACATTCCTCTGTTTATTGTTGAAGATCCAACAAGGGTTACTTTTGATTTAAACACTTCTGTTATAATATCATTTTTATCATTTTTTGAGGAATTAAAAATTTTTATTGCAACATCTTTATTTATTTCCTTTATACCTTCTGCTATAGCCTCTGCCATTCTTCTTGTACTATTCCACATAGTATCATAAATTATAACAACTTGATTTTCTTTATAATTTTTAGCCCATTCCATATATTTATCTACAATTTGAAGAGGCTTTTCCCTCCAAATAACACCATGACTAGGACAAATCATATCTACTGGCAAATTGAAACTTAATATTTCTTCTATCTTCTTTATTACTAATGGACTAAAAGGTGTTAAAATATTTGCATAATATTTTATTGCCTCCTGTAATAATTCTCCACTATCAACTTTATCATTGTACATAAGTTCTGATGCATAATGCTGTCCAAAAGCATCATTACTAAACAATATATTTCTTCCACTTAAATAAGTAAACATACTATCTGGCCAATGAAGCATTCTTGCTTCAATAAATGTCAACTTATTTTTTCCTATTTCTAAAGCATCCCCTGTTTTAACCTCAACAAAATTCCAATCTTCATGATAATGAGCTTTTAATAACTTTGCTCCATTTTTAGTGCAATATATAGGAGTCTTTGGAATTTCTTTCATGAGTTCAGATAATGCTCCACTATGATCAATTTCTGAATGATTTACAATAATATAATCAATTTTATCTAAATCTATTTCCTTTTTTAAATTAGAAACAAATTCCTTTGCAAATGGTTGCCAAACAGTATCTATAAGTACATTTTTTTCATCTTTTATTAAATATGAATTATAAGATGACCCTCTATATGTAGAATATTCTTCACCATGGAAACTTCTTAATTCCCAGTCTATTTTTCCAACCCAAGTAACCATATCATTAATTTCAAATGCCATAATCATCGTCCTTCCTGATTGTATATCTTTAAATAATATATTATTTTCAAGGTTTATATATTTAAATATATTTTGTTCTAGCTATATTAATTTTTTATATGTTAACTCAAAATTTTTACAAGCTTCCTTAGAAACTATATAGAACAATATAGTTAGTATATCCTTATTTTGTCTAAAAAAACTATTTATATTATTTAAAAATTAATTTTTGTATTAAACTTATTTATTAAAATTATTAAGTTTCATCTAGACATACATCATGGGAAATATGAAAATACCAAAAGTATTTAGAATTATTACTTGAACAAGCATAAAAATATTGGATAAAAATACGTTAGATTGATATAAGAATACAATCAGATAAATGAAAAAAATAAAAAAGAATAAGGTTTTTCAATATTGTTCTTCAATACTACCTAAAGTATTGAAAATGAATACTTAACCTTATTCCCTCTACCCCGTTTTTCTATCTATAAAGCTCCCTTTTTATTGCTTTACTTTAATTTTATCTTGTCCTTTTTACTTCTTTTTCTCTAACTTATTCACTGTCTTTTATTCTTATTTGAAATTTTTTATTTATTAATGAACTCCCCTTTATATTTATATTTTCAACGCCCTAATACTTCCCCTTTAGCATTTCATTATATTTCATGTATAAATAATCCGCTTCTTAATTTGGGTTCAAACCATGTGGATTTTGGTGGCATAACCTTATTATTGTCTGCTATTTTTATTATTTCTTCTATGGCTGTAGGATACATAGAAAAAGCTACTCCATTTTCTGTTTTGTCCACTAATTTTTCTAATACTTTTAGCCCTCTTATACCACCTACAAAATCTATTCTATTATCCTTTCTTGGATCTTTTATTTTAAGTATTGGTTCTAATAAATTATTTTGTAATATAGCAGCATCTAGTGATTCTACTTCATCCTCAGCATTAAATGTATTTGGTTTTGCGGTTAATACATACCATTTATTTTTATAATACATACCAAAATCATATTTTTCTTTAGGTCTATATTGTAACTCTTCTAAAGATATTTTTTCTAGTTTTTCACTTTGTAATTCATGCCCTACTTCACAATTTTCTATAGTTTTTTTATTTTGTAATTTAGAGTTGTACTCTCTTACTATAAATTTTTCTTCTATTTTATTTAGAAATTCTTCCTCTGTATAGTCTAATGTATCTTTTACCACTCTATTATAATCCATTATTTTTAATTCCTTATGTGGGAAAAGTACACCTAAAAAGTAATTGAATTCTTCTTCTCCTGTGTAATTTTTATTTTCTTCTCTTCTTTTTAGCCCTACTTTTACAGCTGAAGCTGCTCTATGGTGTCCATCTGCTATATAAACAGAAGGTATAGTTTTAAATATATGACATATTTCTTTTGTGGTGTTTTCGTCGTCTATTTGCCATACTGTATGCTTAACTCCATCCTCTGCTACAAAATCATATAAAGCTTTGTTTTTAGTCCATGTTTCTATTATAGTGTTTAATTTATCTTGGTATTTATAAGTTAAAAATATAGGTCCTGTATGAGCACTACAGGTATCTACATGTTTTATTCTATCTAATTCTTTTTCTTCTCTAGTATGCTCATGTTTTTTTATTACATTATTCATATAATCGTCAATAGATAAACAACCCACTATGCCTGTTTGGATATTTCCATTCATATTAAGACTATAAATATATAACATTGGTTTTTCTTCTTTTATAAATAGTTCTTTGTTTATCATGGTATTTAAGTTTTCTCTTGCCTTATCATAAACTTTTTGGTCATAAGGGTTAATGTCTTTATTTAGATCTATTTCTGCTCTATCTATATGCAGGAAAGAATAGGGGTTTTTGTCCCCTATTTCCCTAGCTTCATCAGTATTTACTACATCATAAGGTAAGGCTGCTATTTTACATTCAAATCCTTTATTAGGTCTTATAGCTTTAAATGACTTTAATATGGTCATGTTCTTCTCCTCCTATATTAAAAAAATTATCTAATATATCTACTATTTCTTCTCCTATTCTCATCTGAGCTTCTTTAGTAGATGCCCCTATATGAGGCGTTACACTTACTCTTTCATGATTTATAAGTTCTTCTTTTGGTTTTGGCTCATTTTCAAATACATCTAAAGCTGCTGCTGTTACTTTTCCATTATTAAGAGCTTTTAAAAGAGCTTCTTCTTCTATTACTCCACCTCTAGCACAATTTATTATATAAACTCCATCTTTCATTATATTAAATTCTTCTTCCTTTAATAAAGCTCCTCTATCTTTATTGAAAGGTATATGAACAGATATAAAATCTGAATTCTTTAATAAATACTCTAAGGTACAGCATTTAAATTCTTTGTATTCTTCACATTTGCCTGCTATATCATAATAAATTACATTCATGCCTAAAGCATTAGCTCTTTTAGCAACTTCTCTAGCTATTCTTCCAAATCCTATTAAACCTAAGGTTTTTCCATATATTTCTGTTCCTTTATACTTTTTCTTTTCCCATTTCCCTTCAAGCATAGTAACATTTGCTGTATTTATAAATCTACTTATACAAAGCATATGCCCTAGTGTTAATTCTGCCACAGATACACTACTAGCTTTAGGTGTATTAAAGACCTTAACGCCTTTTTCTTTAGCATATTCCAGATTCACATTATCAAGACCAACGCCTGCCCTTATAACCAATTTTAGATTTCCTTTTATACCTGCATCTATTATTTCTTTATCTACTTTAGTAGCTGATCTTATTATAATAGCATTAAAATCTTTTATTTTATCTTTAAGCTCCTCTTTTTCAAAATGTTTATCTAATACCACAAATCCTTGCTCATTTAATTTATTTAAAGCATTTTGCTCCATTCCATCAGAAACTAATATTTTTATCATAAATTTCATCCTCTCAAATATATATGGGGAATCCCATTAATCTTTTTTATTTTTCTTATTTTATAAATATAATTAATTCATTTTATAATTCTTCATATTTTGAACTATAATTCCATTATTATTTAATTTATAAATCAATAACTTATCTTAATTCCTTACATCTAAAATTATAATTTTATTATTTTTTAAGTTAGAAATTATAACTCTATTCTAATCCTAAGATATCATTTATATTTTCTAATAATTCTTTTATATCTTTTAGTGTGCATTGTCCCATGTGAGCTATTCTAAATCCTTTGTCTTTTAGTTTTCCATAGCCATTAGATATTTGAAAACCTCTTTCACCTAATTCTTCATTTAACTTTTTAATATCTATATTTCTTGTATTTTCTATATTAGTTAAAGTATTTGATAAATATTTTTCATCTCCATAAATTTTAAAGTATTTTCTAGCCCAATCTCTTACATACTCTGCCATTTCTACATGTCTTTCATATCTATTTTCAAGACCTTCCTCTAAAATTTTATCTAGTCTATAATCCATGGCAAACATATGAGATAAAGAAGGTGTAGATGGATATTGATAGTTTTTCTTTTGTATATATTTATAAAGAGAAAGTAAATCTAAATAATATCCTCTGTTAGTAACTTTTTCTGCCCTTTCTACAGCCCTTTGAGAGAATGAGCAGATAGCCATTCCTGGTGGTAATGCTAATGCCTTTTGAGTAGAGGTTATACATACATCTACCCCTAGCTTATCTACTTCTATTTTTGTTCCTGCCATAGAGCTAACACAATCTAATGACCATATTACTTCTGGATATTTTTTTATTACTTTGCTTATTTCTTCTACTGGATTCATAATGCCTGTAGAGGTTTCATTATGAGTTATAAAAATAGAATCATATTTTCCTGTAGCTAACACCTCATCTACTAATTCTGGTTTTACAGCTTCTCCCCATGGCACTTCATATAAATCTGCTGGTACATTATTTGCTACAGCCATTTCATACCATCTCTTACCAAAGGCACCTATAGCAAATACCGCTGCCCTTTTAACTGTAGTGCATCTTATAGCACCTTCCATAAGTCCACTGCCAGAAGATGTAGATAGTAAAATCTCCTCTTTTGTATTAAAAACTTCTCTCAATTTATCACTAATATCCTTCTGAAGAACTGAAGCTTCCTTTGTTCTATGACCTATCATAGCCATACTCATTTTTTCTAATACATCTCTTTCTACTTCTACCGGTCCTGGAATAAATAATCTTTTATGCATAATAAATTTCCTCCTCTTAATTTTAACTATAATTTTAGATATTTTTTCAATATTCTGAACTATGAATTTATAGCATCCTTTTCTTTTACTATTAAAGTATTTATTCATTAATATAATTCAGACTACTTAATTTGTTTTTCTTATATACTATTTTAAAGTTATGCACTATTAAAGTGAAATTCTAAGAAGAATATATAGAAAACCTATTTTTTCGGAATACAAAAAGAGTCCACCATCCCTTGGTAGGGACGATTGACTCGCGTTGCCACCCTTATTAATCATATAAAAAATTATATGATTCTCTCAAAAATATAACGGTTCTAACCGTATTGCTCATCGCAATTACCTCCGAGGTGGATTCACTAAAACATACAGCATCAGTTTTCACCAACCACTGACTCTCTTTAACCTATATTTAAGCTACTATTCTCATCATGGGCTAATATGAATTTTTAAATGTGTCAAACCTTCATTTTTCTCTATTATAAATTTTATTTTATGAACTGTCAACGATAAGATTTTATAATTTTTTATAAAATTTTATAAATCCATAATATATTATAATTTTATATAGTATACTATATGAAATTATTTTTAAATAACAAAATCATATCCTGCTACAAACACCAATTCATCTCACTAAGTCCTTATTATATGTAATTAATTTATTTATTAATTAATTTTAAAATATTATATGGCTCTAAATAAAAAAATACTATATAACTTATACACAAATAACAAATTCTATAAATTCCTATAGATAAATATATATTTAAATAAGCATAGGTATGTTTAAGTGTCTTAAACATACCTATGCTTATTCATTATAATATTTATCTATATAATTACTTTTTTAAGTAAAATTATTATTAATTTCTTTTATTATATTCCAAGTAACATTTTAGCTATACCAAAGTAAATTAAAAGTGCTACTGCATCTACTATAGTCGTAATTAATGGGCTAGCCATTATGGCTGGATCTAATTTTAATTTTTTAGCAGCTATAGGTAATATTCCCCCTACAACCTTTGCTAATACTACTGTAAAAAATAAACTTATACATACTGTCATAGATACCATAAAACTTACTTTTTCTATGAAGTATATTCTTAAAAAATTAACTATTGATAAAACTATACCTACAACTATACTTACCCTAAACTCTTTCCACATAACTTTAAATATATCTTTAAGCTTTATTTCTCCCAAGGCTAAACCTCTTATAACTAAAGTTGAAGATTGTGAGCCTGAATTTCCACCAGTATCCATTAACATTGGTATAAAGGATGCAAGTATAACTACAGATTGCAGTACATCTTCAGATTTTCTAATAATATTTCCTGTAAATGTGGCTGATATCATAAGTACTAAAAGCCAAATTATCCTATGTTTTGCTAATTCAAAAACTCCTGTTTTTAAATACTCCTCTTCTGAAGGCTCCATGGCTGCCATCTTGTGAAAATCCTCTGTGTTTTCTTGATCTATTATATCAACTATATCATCTATAGTTATGATACCAACTAATCTATGTTCTTTATCAACTACTGGCATAGAAACTAAATCATATTTTTTAAATTGACTAGCAACATATTCTTGATCATCAAAAGTATTTATGAAAACATAATTTTCTTTCATAATATCTTTTATTAATACGTCTTTATTACTTAATATAAGTCTTCTTATAGAAGTAATTCCCTCTAATTTTCTATTTTTATCAATAACATAACAAGTATTTATAGTTTGCTTATCTACACCAGTTTTTCTTATACGTTCTATAGCCTGTTCTACAGTCATTTCTTTTTTCAAGTCTACAAACTCTATAGTCATTATACTTCCAGCTGAATCTTCTTCATATTTTAAGAACTGATTTATAAGCTTTCTTTTTTTCTCATCTGTATTTAGTAAAATCTTTTTAACTATATTAGCAGGCATTTCTTCTAATAAATCAATAACATCATCAAAATATAATTGATCTATTATAGTAGTCATTTCCTCATGGGTTATAGATTGTATTATATATTGTTGCATATCATTGGGCATATAGGAAAATACATCTATTTCTATATCTTTAGGTAATAATCTAAACAAAACTAGCATATTTTTTTTATTATCTACTTCTTCTAACAAAGTAGCTATATCTACACTATTTAGCTTTAAAAGTTCTTCTCTAGCTTCTGAATATTTTTTCCCGTTTATAAGTTCTAGTATCTTTTCCATTGTGGTTCCTCCTTTAGGCACCACAAACAAAACCTCTTATATTAAATTAATTTTAGTTTTTATAGCACAGTTTTCATTAATAAACATTATATAACTAAATGAGTTTTTCAAATATAAATATAATATTTATACATGAATTTATAGTTTACTTATGAAATTTAGGCCTAAACTAAATAGAAAGGCTTTGTAACTGTGGTACTTGCTATTTATTGTATTAAGTTTCGATTTGGGTTCATAAGGTCCAGATTCCACAACTACCACCAACCTTTCTTATCAAAATATTATTTGCCTAACATTTATTTCTTTAACTCATACATTATAACACAAAAATCTTATATTCTATAATTTAAGAATATTTTTACTTTAAATATAATAAAATTCCCTTAATTTATTCTTATGTTACATTTATATTTTTGTTAACAGTATCTATAAATAAAAAAGTTGCTAAAGATACTTTAATAATCATTAGCAACTTTTCTTAAACCTAATAAAATTTTTATTTAAGCTATATTTTTTAAATTGTTTTTTATAATATTTATTGTGTCCTCATATGCTTTTTGTATGTATTTTTCTGGTTCATCATATTTAATCTTATTACCTAAATCTTTCTCATTAAATTTTTCTAATCCTTCATATTCATATTTTATTTTCATATTATTTGAATCAATTATTAATATATTTTTATAATTATTGTCTTTTAATATTTCTATAGGCAATTCACAATTTATATCTCCTGTAATAAAAGATTTACTCTTAACTGTATTATTAAATATATTAGGTTTTGCCACTGAATTTAATATAATTTTCTCCATATAATTACTATCATGATTGTTTAATTTAAATACTGATTTTCTCATAAAAGGCAACTCATAGCACCCTAAATAGCAATCCATTTTAAAATCATTCTTTCCTAGATTTGTATATTTATTATTTATAATTTTTAGGATATCGCTCCAATTTATCATGCCTTCCTTAGAAATCTTTCTGCTCCATATATGTATTTTTTCATTTAAACTCTTATTTATAGTATGCATATTCAAAATTTGATAAATTTCATCTTCTTTAATATGTATTCTTTTTATATTACTCATTAAAGTACATATATATTTAAATGAATTACAATCTTTTTTACCAAACATTATAGCACTTAATGATCCTAACCCAATTCCCGATACTGCCTTAAATTTATTATACATATTATATTCTTCTATAGCTTTAACTACACCTAAATGATAAAAAATATTATTTCCTATAAAAGCTATTGCAAAATCTTTTTCCATATAATTCACCTCTAAATTTATACTACCCTTGGTTGTAAACCTTTAAATAAATAATCTATAAATATATATTACCACAAATTTTAAAATATAAAAACAAAAATTGTTATAAAAATAACATAACTTTCCTTAATTATATCTTATTTATCTTAATATTCATTTAAATATTAATAAATTTTTATTGTTTTATGTTTATATTTTAACATTAACAAGGTTCATCTTTAAATAAAATAGATTTAAATTTATTTAGAGACAGACCTTGTTCCAATTGTATAATTTTATTTTATATTTATATGTACTTTTAACATAGTAAAAAACACTATAATTAAGCTCATAATTAAAAATATAACATTGAATCTATTATTCTTTTTCACCATTTTTATCCTCCTATAAAAATCAATAGATAAATTAATTTTTATTATTACACTCTAAAGATATATTATATTCGTTCATATACTTTTTCGTAGAAAATTTTAATATTTTAAGTAATATAAAACAGTCTTTATGTAAAAAATAAGTTTATCACATATATAAGTTCTTTCAATATTAAAAAAGCTAAAAATACTTTTTAATAAAATAATTCTAAAGGAACTTAATAATTTACAATAAGGAGAGATGTTTCATGCCTAAAGATAGTCAACCTGATAATAAAAAAGCTAGAATGGAAAAGTGTAATTATCAGACCCCTATAATTTCAGAAGAAGGAAAAAATAAAATAACTAATAAAAATAAAAACAAATAAATTTTTAAAATCAATTTTCATAATAAACTAATAAAAGGAAGGTGTTTCAAAATATATTTAATTTTGAAACGCCCTCTTTATTACTAAAAGCATATATAAAGGTTTTTATTCAAATAGCGCTATCATATATTTCTGGGAATTCAATTTTTACATTCTGCCCTATATTTTTAGTATATATTTCCTTACATTTATCAGTTTCTTTAACTTTTTTAGAAGGGAGGTCAAAGATTATTTCTGTACCTTTATTTTCTTTACTATCTATCTGAATATTTCCTTCATGCATATCAACTATAGATTTAACTAAAGCAAGACCTATACCACTACTACAAGTTGTTAAATCATATTCTTTTCTATTGGATTGTACAAATCTATTAAATACATTTTTTTGCATATTTTTAGGTATGCCTATACCATTATCTTTAACAGAAATAAGAACTCTATCTTCTTTATCCTGTACAGTGACTTGTATACATCCTCTTCCACTTTGTTTATATTTAACAGAGTTTGATATAAGATTCAATACAACTCTTTCTATCATATCCTTATCACAAGCTATAATTTTTTCTTCTGTATTTGTATCAAATATTATATTCATATCATTATTTTCAACATATGTAGAAACAGATTCAACTATATCTTCAACCAAACTAACTATATTGTTATTATTTAATTTAATTTTACAGCAACCGGATTCAATTTTATTGGTATTAACTATATTATTTACAAGTCTCAAAAGTCTATAACAATTTTGTTTTATTACTCCAATATATTTTTCAATAGTATCTATTCTTTTATTATCTAAAGCCATATTCATAACTTGAATAGCAGAATATATAATATTTATAGGTGTCTTTAAATCATGAGATATATTAGCATAAAATTCAGCTCTTTGCCTATTTTCTAGTTTGATTTTTTCTAACTTTTCAGATAATTTTTTGTTTTCTTGTACTACCATATTGTTTTTGATAGATATAGTTACAAATTCTTGGTCATTTAAGTTTAAAATAAAGCATCTTAAATCCACTTTTAATATTTCTCCACTTTTTAAAATAATTTTTTCATTTAGATAAGTAACACCTGTAGAATTTTTTATATTATCTATTTTTAATAATCCTTCTTTATAAAATTTTTCTTCTAAATAATCATATATATTTATATTATTAAAATTTATGTTCTTTTTAATTTTTATAAATTTTTTAGCTTCATCATTCATAAAATAAACTTTTTCATCTTTTAATATTATTATAGGTGAAATAATATTATTAATAAAATTTTTATATATTTTTGTTTTGTTATTATATTCACTATTAAGTTTGTTTTTAAAATTTTTCATATCTCTATTAGAAAATCCATACAAGATATTATTAAATATTATTCCCTCTACCATTGCAATATTAAAAACACAAAAAGATTCTAAATTTAATTTAACATGACTTACATAAATAAAAATGATTGCTACGTTAATTAATATAAATCTTATGGGTAAAAATTTCTTTATAACTTCCTGCTGTTCTTTAATAATTACAGTACTTATACTTTCCATTTCCCCACTCCCCTTTTAATATATACATAACTTTACTTTATATATAAATAATTCAACTTTTTCTATTATTTTCCTTTTATATCTTTTAAAATTTAAAATTAATTAACATTTTGTTTCTAATTTATTATCTAGAAATAAAGGAAGGCAAGAGTATTTTAACTCTTGCCTTCCTTTATTATAATATCCTTTTTTTCTTTAATGCAATCATAGCAATAATTTATAATTTGACTTCTTTTTATTATTCCTATGAATATGTGATTATCATCTACCACAGGAACAAAATTTTGATTTATTGATAAAGATATTAAATCCTCTATTTCAGCATTAATATGAACAGGCTTATTATATGTATGCCTTGGAACATCCTTTAAACTTATTTTATTTGTATCATTAAAACTTATATATGGAGTGTTTTTAATTTTCCATAACATATCTCCTTCAGTTAAAGTGCCTACATATTTACCATTATCATCTATAAGTGGAATAGCTGTATATCTATGATATTCCATTCTCTCTAGTGCCTGCCTCATTGTACTATTTTCATTTTCATAAATCACTTCTAACTTAGGTGTAAGAAAAAACGCTATATTCATATATATTCCTTCCTATAATTTAGTTTTATATAAGAAATATATTCCCCCCCTTTAAACTTATAAAAATCGAACCATTATATATATTTCTATATATAATTAAAAAACCCTATATGATAATATTATATTCATTAAAATTTAATAAATTTATATTTATCATTTTCATTTATATACTTCGTGCTAAATTATAGTAACTTAACCTTTTACCTTCATTCATTATATAATATATAATTTTCAGTGGTTATCTATTAAAATATATTTAATTTTAGAACAATCTTCTTTATATTATTTTATATCCAGTATGTTCTATACAATTTTTTATATCCATTTCATTTGCAGGTTTATTATAGCCTACTTCCACAGTACCTCTAGCTAAATCTATAGCAACTTCTTGAACACCCTTAACTCTGTCTAAAGCATTTAATAATCTAGTTTTGCTTTCATTATTTGCCATTCCTGACACATTTAAATGTAAGTTATTCATAAAAATTCTCCTTTCTTTTTGATTCTATATGTTTATTATTTTCTTTATTATTGAAAATATTTATAATAAAACAATTTAAGTTTAAAATATTATATTATAAATATTTTTATGTAGTATAATATAGTAAAGAAACTTTTAGCTATAAACTAAGGAGGCAACTAATTTGAAAGAAGCCATAATAAATATATTAAAAAATAGTTCTCATACATTTATATCTGGACAATATATTAGTGATAAATTAGGTGTTTCAAGAACCGCCATTTGGAAATATATAAATGGGCTAAAAAAAGAAGGTTATAATATAGAATCTGCATCAAAAAAAGGATATAGGTTAATTTCTTGTCCTGATATTTTAACCTTTGAAGAAATTGTAAGTTTATTAAATACTAGATTTTTAGGTCAAAATATTATTCATTTTGATTCTATTAATTCTACTAATGATAAAGCAAAAAAAATAGCCTCTTCTGAAAATGACGGTACAGTAATAATATCTGAGGAACAAACTCTAGGAAAGGGTCGATTAGGTAGAACTTGGTTCTCCTCTAAATTTAAAGGTGTCTATATGTCCATCATACTAAAACCTGATATAAACACTATGAATGTACCCAAAATAACTCAAGTAGCCGCTGCTGCTGTAATAACAACTTTACTTAATAATAATATTAAAGCTTATATAAAATGGCCTAATGATATTATAGTAAATAATAAAAAGGTATGTGGTATTTTAACGGAAATGAGCGGAGAGATAAACAAAGTAAATTATGTAGTAGTTGGTATGGGCATAAATGTAAATTGTGAAGAAGAAGATGTACCAAAGGATTTACTTTTAAAGGCAACATCTTTAAAAATAGAAGAAAACAAAGAATTTAAAAGAAATATTTTAGTTGCAGACATATTAAATAATTTTGAAAAACTATATACAGAACTTATAGAATATAACAATATAGATACTTCTATAGAAATATGCAAAAAAAATTCTATACTAATTGGCAAAGAAGTTAGAATAATAAACAGAAATAGAGAACGTTTTGGAAAGGCCGTAGGCTTAAATTCTAATGGTGAACTTTTAGTTCAATTTGAAAATGAAGAAATAAAACCACTAATCTCTGGAGAAATATCTGTAAGAGGAATGAATGGATACATATAAGGGTAATGCTACCCTTGGTTTAAAAAAGGGATATGTGGTTACAAATGCAACTTACTTCAATAAGAGATTCTAATTTGTTTTTTCTTAAAATATATGGTTCCAAATTATAACTCGCTGACCGCTCGGACAATAATTTGGAGCATACATATATTTTGAAAAAACAAATTAGAATCTCTAATCTTGTTCAAATACCTTTTACACCATATATCCCTATCTTTTTAAACCAAGGGAAGTTAGCATAACTTTTTGAAGATATTTATATCATTGTACGCACATAAAAAATTTTAAATTATTTATATTCTTTTCAGTAAAGGCTTCAAAAAAATTTTCGATAGAAAATTAATGCGGTAGCATGTCAAGAGACTATATTTTTCATAAGATTTATAATGGATAAACTTACAATTTAAACTATTCCCGGTAGCAAACAAATTTAATCTTACAGTCTTTAAATTAATAATTAAAGATTTTGTGTAGAGGAGCGGAAGAAAATCATCCTTAAAAAATCCCCGCAAAAGGGAGTATCTCAAATTATATTTTATTTTTTTATTTATGGTGTTAAAATTAAATATATTTTATTTTGAGACATCCCCATATAAATCACAATATCTTTTTATTTTTTCTTCAAATTCTATAAGACTTATATATCTACCTTCTCTTAATATTTCTTTTCCCTCTATATAAAATAGGGTAGTTGGAACCGTAAATATATTATATCTTCCAGATGCTTCCTTAAAATTATCTATATTTACATTGAAAACTTTTATATTATATTTCTCTCCAATAACATTTATTTTATCTTTAAGGATAGTGCAGACATCACATTTTTCATTTGATGAAAAATATATTAACACCATAGAATTGTATTTTATTATATTTTCTACATAATTTATATTGTTTATTTCCTCCATAGTAATCTGCTACCTCAAGCTTTCCCATTCTTTTCTTAAAATACCATACATATAAAGATCATATCTTTTTCCATCTCTATGAATAAATTCTCTATAGGTTCCCTCCCTTTTAAATCCTACTTTTTCATAAAGTTTTATAGCTCTATGATTATATTCTAGCACCGTTAAATGAATTCTGTGAAGATTTAGCTCTTTAAATGCAAAGTTCAAAACTAACTCTGTAACCTGTGTTCCATAACCTTTACCCCTAGCTTCTTCCTCTCCAAAACCTATATAAAAAATAGCTGTTCCATTATTCCATAATATATCTTCAAGACCTGTTAAACCTATAATCTTGTTATCTTTTATATTTCTTATGGCAAATACATAGCCATACTGTGATTTATAGGAACTATTTATAATTTCCTCTACTTGCTCTTTATTTCTAGGGAATGCTGATATTATATCGTAATGTCTTAAAAAATTTACATCTCTATACCAGAAAGCTATAGTTTCTATATCGTCTTTTTCAACAGCTGTAAGCTTTAAATTTTTTCCTACTAAAAGAGAATCTATAGACATAAATCTCATTCCTTTCCTTAATATTCTATATATTACCTCATGGACAGTTTCCTTTTACCTGTTTTATGCATATACTGACTATAAAATTTATATGATCTGTCTTTCTATTTCTTCCCTATCACTACATCCACAGTTACAGCATATGTCCACTATATATTTTTTTTCAAAATCTAAGGGTGAATATGACAATTTAGCTTTTCTTAGTCCTTCTATACCTAAATCTTGTTCTCTATTTATTATAGGTACATCTCTAAAATAATTTTCAACAAAAGCTTTATTTACAAAGGTATAAGCCCCTCTAAGATCTTTATCAGCCTTTTCTATGTGTATAATAGCCATATTTTCACTAAATTTTTCTCCTATACTAAACCCTGCAATTTCTCCGTTTATATATAGCGCCATTCCTTCTAACCCTAAAATATCCATATTATAGCACATATCTCTTATACTTTGAAGCTCATAAAGTAAATGTTTATCCTTTGTATCATTTTTTTCATACCATAACTCAGCAATTCTTAAACTATCTTCTATAACCCCATCTTCTTCAAAATCCCTTATATTATAGTTATAATTTTTTATAAAATAGTTATAGTGATTCTTTTTGCCATGAAGCTTTTTACCTGACAAAGTTATAAGTTTTTTACTTTCATATAAATAATCAAAATTGTCTCTATCCTCTTCTACCATTATATTACTATATATTTTTTCATCTTTATATAGATTTTTTAATTCTTCAACAAAATCATATCTTAAATCTTTAAAGAGATATTTAATAGATTTTTCTTTTTTATAACCTATTAAAATTTCTATTATATCCTTTAAATTTTTCTTCTCATATCCTAAAGGTTGCATAAAATGATATTCATCATTAAAATCTTTCTTTTTAATAATAAGAGCTCCCTTATATATAGCATACTTTATATCTAAAGCCTTTCTCCAAATATATAAAGTTGTAAAAGAATACTCGCAATTTAAAAAATCATATGGTTTTATATAGCTTTCAAATAATTTTTTATCATTAATAGTTAATCTTTTAAAATTTAACACACTATCCCCTCTTTTAATAATATATTTATTCCCTAGTAACTTACTCTACTTTAATATTAAAAAAATAACCCCTCGAATATTTATTATTGAATAAGAAGGGTTATCTATTTATATTATACTTTCATTACTAATTTTTTGCAACCTTATCTATATGAATTTATATTCTTTTAAAAATTAGATAATCTAAAATAAAACTCAATTTAGATGAAATCTTTACTTTTAACTAAGTTATGAAGTCCAGAATCAATTGATTCTTAGGCTCAGGTGGAGTTTGCTTATAATAAATACCCTCTTCTTCTGAGTCTTAGAAAAACTTATCCAGATGCCTATTAATCCTTATCTCCACCATGAAAATGATGAGCGTCTTACGGATGATAGCCATCGGTTAAATAATATTTTTTAATTATAATAAATTTTATGCTTTAAATCAAATAATGTTAATATAACAGCTAAATTAAAACCCCTTTCAAAAAATCTATACTAAAGGATACTTTTTCTCCTGTTTTCAAAAAATTATTGCTATAGTCTATTATTTTTATATCTTTATCCTTATATTTTACAACATAATAAATTCTATCTCCAGCGTACTTAGAAGACACTACTTCCCCTACATAAGTTCTATTTCCCAACTTCTTGCATATTTTTATATTTTCTGGGTTTATCATTATTTCTGAATCACCTTGTTTTTTATCCTTTACTTCAAGTTCTCCAAAATCACAATAAAACTTATTTTCAATAATTTTTCCTTTAAAATAGTTTCTTTCTCCAAAAAAATTAGCTACTCCTTTAGATTTTGGTTTTTCATATATCTCTTTTGGAGTTCCATATTGAATTATTTTACCATTTATCATTAAAGCAATATGATCTGACATCATTAAAGCTTCTTCTTTATCATGAGTAACTAATATAGTAGTTATTCCCAATTTTTTTTGTATCTTTAAAACTAATTCTCTTATAGAATTTCTAATATTAATATCTAAACTAGTAAAAGGTTCATCTAAAAGTAAAACTTTAGGTTCTATTGCTAATGCTCTCCCTATGGCTACTCTTTGCTTTTGTCCTCCTGAAAGTTCCTTTGGATATTTATGTTCTAATCCTCGTAGGCTTAATATTTCTAATATTTTATCTACTTTTTCTTTTATACTATTTTTATTTTCTTTTCTCATATTAAGACCAAAGGCTATATTATTATATACATTTAGATGTGGAAACAACATATATTCTTGAAATACTATTACTATATCTCTCTTTTCTACAGGTGTATTTTTTATATTTTTACCACTTATTAAAATTTCTCCAGCATCCTCTTGTAATAGTCCTGCTATTATATTTAATGTAGTGCTTTTACCACAACCAGAAGGTCCTAAAAGACACATTAATTCTCCCTTTTCCACTGAAAAACTTATATTATCCAATACATTCTTATTATTAAATACTTTCTTTATTCCTCTTACTTCTATTTCTTTCATTATATATACCTCTATACATTTAAAAATTTATCTGTTTTGTAATAAGATTTAATACATTTATTTATAATTAATAAATATATTAAAGATGTAACAATAAAAATAAGACTAAAACTAGAAGCTATAGTTCTATCCCCACTTTGTATAAATGGAAACATTACTATAGGATATGTAATTACATGTCCTCCCCCTATCAAAAAAGTTAAAAAATATTGACTAAAGGATATTACAAAAGTCATAAATACAGTAGACATTATGCCTGAAGAAATCAATGGTAATGTTACATAGAAAAAGCATTGATATCTATTAGCCCCTAAAACCTTAGCCTGCTTCTCCATTTTATCTCCAATTATTTCAAAAACATCTGTAAGCATAAATACTGCATAGGGAATACAAGGTATCAAATGTATTATTATTACCCCTAATATAGTATTAGCTAACCCTAGTTTTAAAAAAGATACATGAATACCTAATGCTACAGAAACACCAGGTACTATTATAGGTG
Organism: Clostridium sporogenes; assembly: GCF_001020205.1. Taxonomy (NCBI): domain Bacteria; kingdom Bacillati; phylum Bacillota; class Clostridia; order Eubacteriales; family Clostridiaceae; genus Clostridium; species Clostridium sporogenes. The sequence goes on along the minus strand of NZ_CP011663.1, from coordinate 1,225,589 downwards.
AAAATATTAATATCTTTATAAAATTTTTGCCTTTAAAATTATATATTCCTAAAGCCTTAGCTGCTGGAATACTTATTATTATAGTTACAAAGGTTACTATTGTTGATATGCCTATACTTTTAAATAAAATATTAAAATTTTGAGATTTAGGATCCAAGGCATATTTTAATCCCCTTAATCCAAATTCCTTTGGTATAACTAGTGGCCAACTCCAATTTTTTGCAAAACTCCATAGACACAATATTATTATAGGAAATAGGAAGAAAAATGCGAAACCATATATTATTATATTAGAAATTACTTTTTTATTTTTCATTTATAATATTTCCCTTTCCTATTTATTATTTAAATTTCTCTTTTTAAAAATATCTAAAGACTTTTTATATAAAACTATCAAAAATGTTGATATAACTATGAGTATAGTATTTATCACCATAGCATAAGGTCTATTAGTCAAATCTGGACTGGAGTATTCTATATAGGCTTTAACAGGAAGTAATTTTGGGGTGGTTGGTCCTAGCAAATAAGGTACCTCAAAAGCTCCAAAAGAAAAAGCAAAAATAATTATAAAAGAAGATAAAATAGAAGGCATAAGTATAGGGAATATAACTTTTAAAAAAGTTTGTATTCTACTAGCTCCCAGCGTTCTTGAAAGATGCCACATTTTTTCATCTATGTTAGTTAGCACAGCATAAATAACCAGTATAATAAAAGGTATCTCTTTCCATGCATAAGTTATAACTATACCTATACCTAATCTATCCATTATAAGAGCAGGAAAAACATTTCTAGAACTTATTAAACCTAAATTGTATAATATTCTAGCCAATATCCCATTTTGGGATAACATGTTGATAATAAGTAAAACTGCAACAGTATGAGGTATTATTATAGGTATCTTATATATAACATCTAGAATTTTACTCCTCTTCTTATTCAAAAATATAATATAAGCTAAAATAACCCCAATAAACTCAGCTATTAAAGAAGATATCGTACAAGTAAACAAACTAAATTTTAAAGATTCTATAAATTCCTTAGAAATTAACACTTCTTTATAGTATTTAAGTGTAATTTCATTTAAGCCCACTGTAGGAAAATAGCCTAAGCTTTGACCTAGGCTATTTATTATTCCTACTCCTAATATATAAACTATAATTATTGTAACTGGTAATAATAATATATAAGGTTTCATTTTTTCTTTCACTCTATTTATCTCTCGGTACATTTTCTTGCCATATTTTTTCTATAATTGGTACTAATTCTGCTGGAAGCTCTGGTAGTCTATGTGGTAACAATTCACTTTGTGGAAGGGAACCAGAACCTACTTTAATTTTTTCTATTTCCTTCTTTTCCTCTTCGTTTAATTTTTTATTATCAAATACAGGTAAATCTCCCCATACTTTAGGATCATATTTAGATTTTTGCATTTCAAAACTTAATATGCTATTAATTGCAACCATAGCACCCTCTTTATTAGGTGAATTAAATGGTATTGCTACAAAGTGTGTGTTTCCTATAGTTCCATTTTTAAATAATGACACTTGTGTTTTTTTAGGAAAGGTTCCATTATCTATTTTCTCTGTTACTGAGTTTGGATTATAGCTCATAGTATTTATAACTTGTTTATCTGCATACATGTTATCTAGCATAGCTATATTAGCAGGATAAGTTTTACCCTTATTCCAAAGATAAGGTTTTATTTCTTTTAAATAATCTATGGCTGGTTTTATTTCTTTTTCTACTAATTCTTTTTCTGGTTTTATTTTCATAAGTTTTTCGTAGCCTACTATATCATATATTATATTTCTTACAAAAGCACTTCCAGTAAAATCAGGTGGTGCAGCATATGTAAATTTTCCTGGATTAGCTTTTACAAATTCTAATAATTCCTTATGATCTTTGGGTACTTTTGTTACCTTTTCTTCATCATATACCATAACAAATTGTGCTTTTCCATAAGGAGCTTCAAAACCTTCTACAGGCTTTCCAAAATCGTATTTTACGTCATTTGAATCCTTATCTATATATTTTTTATAATTAGGAAGATTCTCTAAAAAAGGTCCATAAAGAAGATTGTTTTTCTTTGCTGTATAAAAATTTTCCCCATTTATCCAAACCACATCTATAGTTCCTTTATCATTTCCTGCTTGCTTTTCACCAAGCATTTTATTTAATATATCATCAATATCCATTGGTACTCTTTTTAATGTTATATTATATTTTCCTTTTAATTCTTTTGCTAAATGGTTATCTATCCATTTATTTGTAAGCTCACTACCACCCCATCCATAAAATGTTACAGTAGTTCCTTTACTTTTTTCAACTATAGAATTCCAATCTTTAGTTTTTAAATCTGATTCATTTTTACTTTCTTTTTTATTACCACAAGCTGCTAAAGAAAAAAGCATTGTAAAAGTAATTATAATACTTATAAATTTTTTCATTTTTATCCCCCTTTTAATAATAACTAAATATACCAATACACATTATAGCATATTTAGTCCTATTCTCCCATAATTTTACCTATTGAAAGTATATATGCTCTCTAATTCTCCTTTTTAATATTTCATATTATATTTTTAGCTTCTTGCATATTATGATTTATAACCAATCACCTAATATTGAAAATAATATTAATACATTATACAATATTCTATAAATTATATATAAAGCTACTTATAACAATCTAACTTTAACAATATTTAACTTACTAATGAAATATGTAATATTGTAAAAATTACATTTGACAAAATTATCTGAATATTGTATAATTTAATCATAATAGATCATATAAAGAGAGGTAAAAACACCATATAATTAATGAGCAGTTATAATATCTCTAAATTAGATATTGTAAATTAATGGTGACTTTACTCCCCTCTATACAAGGTACCTTAATAACTAACTTTGTTATTGGGACTTTAGTAAAAATCTATTATATGCTATTTTTAGTAAGGATAGATTCTGAATCAAAATTATTTAAATTTGGTTACAGAATATTCTTTACTAAAATTAATTCTTAATTATAGATGAAAGGAGGATGAAAAAATTCAAATAATACAATTAGATGAAAATTCACTTCTTTTAAAATCTACTTAAATAGCTGATTTAAATTATTGTAATTTAAATCAGCTATTTACTTTTAATCTATTTACTTTTTATGAGTTTACTTATGCATTACAGACTACCATTTATAACCTCAAGCCTATAATCCTACACTTATTATATCTCAGTTTTTAATTTATATTTACTTAGATTTTATCCCACACTTATATATATTTTTTAATATCTTAAAGGTATCTTAGATTTCTTTATAATTATTTTGTAATATCCTTCACTTTCTAAAAAAGACCTCAATCCCATTTCTGCAATATCTAAATTGTTTTTAGGACCTATAGTTATTTTTTCTATAGGTAAATTTCCTTCTTTCCTATTTGAGTTAAGACCTAATTCTATATAAGGAATAAAAACTCTATTTGAAATTCTATGTTTTACTATTTGCTTTTTTATATTTTTATTAATAACTCTAAACACTAACCTATGTTCCTGTTCCTCTTTAAAACTTTCATCTTTAAAAAAAGTAGCTATATAAGCTATATTATAAAGCACATATACTATTAAAGATTTAAAATCATCCTCTTCTTTAAATTCATAAAAATCTTTATATAATTTATATAAAAATTCTACTCTTTCTTTTATTATATTTTGCTGATGTTTCTTATTATATATGACCTCTCCAAAATACCATACAAAATCTTCTCCCTCATTTAAAAAGATAGACTTTTTATTTTTATCTATAAACCTGTAATTTTTTCCTATAAATATATTTTGAAAATAATCACAATTAAATTCTAAATTATATCCATCATAATTAGAATAATTAGACCAAAGAGCTAAAGAATCTTTATTTTCTGTAAGAGACAATATATAAGTATCCCCTAATTCCATATCTATAGTATGCAACAAAATTTCTATATTTTCTTTGAAAAATTCATCAAATTCTTCATTCTCATTTAGATATTTTTCACATATATCATAAATCAAATTGTTAGTGTAATTTATTTCTGTACTATCATTAAGATACTTACTATTAGATAGCCAAATATTTTCCTTACTTATTATATTTTCTAAAGTACTTATGCTAGTATAATAATATAGTTTATTTATACTTTTACATTGATACAAATCCAAATTATATCTAAATATTTTTTCTTTATTTTCAAATCTATCTATATATGTATCTATAATAGGTTTGCTCATAACATCAATACCTCATTTAATGTAAATTTATAAAAGCTATGATTTCTACCATAGCTTTTAATTATTATTCTTATCCTTTACAAAATATTTTATTTACTTTAATTAAAATATTTTTTTATTTAATATATTTTTTAATTTTTGGGCCTCTTCATTATCTTTATCTAATTTAAAAATATTATTTAAATACTCGTTAGCTTTCTTATATTTTGAATTATGTATAGAATTTTCTGCATTTTTTAAATTGTCTTCTATATATTTTTCTGTACATTCTTTAATTTTTTCCTGTGCTTTATTAAAGGTTATAGTATCATTTTCCATAACTTGTCTAAAACATTTTAAAGCCTTTAAGTATTGCTTTCTATTATAGTATATCATCCCATCATGATAAGATTTTCTAGAATTTTGCATAGACATTGCTAGTTTTAACATGTTTTTATCAGTATCATTTTTATCATATTTTACTACTTCCTCATATACCGCTATAGCTTTAATATATTCTTTTTTATTTATATATGCATCTCCTGATTTAATAAGATTGTTTATTACAACATTTTTACCATAATTATAACTAATGAATGATACAATCATCAAAACTAATCCTAAAATAAAAAATATTACAAAATATTTTTTCTTATGAAAATTCATTATTTACCTCCATATATATGGTCAAAATTTATTTACAAAATATACACATTTTAATTATACTACAGTTATAAATAAATTTGTTAATACTATCTAAAATTCTTCTTAGTATATATCTCCTTTGAATTTATAAAAAGCTTAGAAATAACTAAATAAAATTATTTCTAAGCTTTAATTATAAGTTATAAAAATTTATAACCTTAATATGAAACAATTGTTAATTAAATTTAACTTTATTTATAAGAACACTTAATCTTATAAGATTTTTCTCTACCTAAATTATTCATTTCCCTGTAAATAAATATAGCTGTAACTACAGAAGAAACTCCATCTGATATAGGTGCACACATCCAAACTCCTGTAAGTCCAAAATGCTTAGGCAATATTAAAAGTAATGGTATTAAAATTATTACTTGTCTTAATAAACTTAAAAATACAGATACCTTAGCTTTCCCTATAGCTTGGAAGTAATTTGAACTAACAATTTGAAAGCCAATTACAGGTAACATACATAAAACTATCCTTAAACCACTAATTCCTATTTCCATAAGTTTAGGGTCATTATTAAATATTTTTATAATATATTGTGGGAATATCTGTACAAGTAAAAAACCTACTGTAACCACTATAGTTGCAGAAAATATTGCTATTTTAAAAGTGTCTTTAACTCTTTTATATTGCTCTGCTCCATAATTATAACCTATTATAGGTTGAGCACCTTGGTTTATACCGAATATAGGCATTAAAACCATTAAAGATACACTATTTACAATAGTCATTGCCCCTATTGCTAAATCTCCTCCTGTATTTTTTAATGCATTATTTGAAATAACTGTTATTATACTAGCTGCCAATTGTAATGCAAAAGGAGCCATACCTATAGATATTATTTCTAAAAATATAGTTTTTTCAACTTTAAAGTTTTCTTTTTTGAGCTTTAAAGTACTTTTTTTACCAGTAAAATATCTAAGTACCCATATAGTGTTAGCAGTTTGTGATATAACGGTAGCTATAGCGGCTCCTTTTATTCCCATATTAAATCCAAATATAAATATAGGATCTAAAATTAAGTTTAATACAGCTCCTAAAAGCATAGTTACCATTGCCATTTTAGGATTTCCTTCTGCTCTAATCGAATTATTCAAACCAAATCCTAGAGCATTGGTTATAGAACCTATTAAAATAATAACTACATACTCTTTGGCAAAATAAAAAGTTTGGTCACTAGCACCAAAACTATATAAAAGAGGATCAATAAATACTAATCCTATGATAGTTATAGAAATCATGATAACACAAAGCAAAGTAAAAGCATTTCCTAATATCTTTTCTGCATCATTTTTTCTTTGCTGTCCTAATCTTATAGATATGATAGAAGCTGATCCTATACCTATTAACATACTAAAGGCCATTAACACAGTCATTATAGGTAATGTTAAGCCCACTCCTGTAATTGCTAAAGATCCTACATCCTTTATATGTCCTATATACATTCTATCTATAATATTATATAAAGCATTGACTATCATTCCCATAATGGCTGGTGCAGAAAATTTTAACAATAATTTTTTTACACTTTCTTCTCCTAATTGTTTTTGTCTATCCATCTTATTCCTCCAATATATTATTTAATTTTATAATTGTGGCAATTCAAAGAAGCTTTTTCCAATAATTTGAAAAGCTCTTTTTTTTCTCTTTCCGTAAAATCTGAATACAACATTTTTTCCCAAGAATTTAAAGTTTCTATTATAGTATCTATTATTTCAGAGCCCTTTTTAGTAACTATTACATGATTGATTCTTCTATCATTTTTATCAACCTCTTTATTTATGTACCCTTCTTTTTCTAATTTTTGTAGTGCTCTAGCTGTGGTACCTTTATCTATATTTAAAATAGTGCTTATTTCTTCTTGATTACATCCATTATTGTTAAATACATATAATAAAAAGATATATTGTCCACTACCTACACCATATTTACAAAGCTCCTTATTTATATAGCAATTGCCTGCTCTATACAACATAGATATATATTTATTACCCAAACATTCCGTGTTTCTCCCCAAATTTATATCCCTCCTCTAAATTTATAATAGTTGCAAGCACAACTTAATATACCACAAACAAGTTGTGTTTGCAACTATTATCCGAATATTTTTATCTCTTTTAAATTTAATAAATAACCTTAAATTTAGATTTATATATCATAAAATATTGTTAAATATATAACAACAAAAGTTATATATTAACTTTTAAAACAGTTTACAACACCCTTTATTTAATGAAAAATCATTATTTATGCAAATTATTTGATAAAATATACATATATCCCACCTATGTTTTTCCTAATAAAAACCTTTGTTTTTCAAGCTTTTAACTATATATTTGTTTTTATTTTAATAATATTATATGTTTATTTTTATGGGTTGAAAGTTTTGACAATAAATGATATAATTTTAACATAAATCTTATTTTTATTAATATATTAGGAGGGGTATTATGGATGCCTTTATAAATTTTATTAGCAAAATCTCCAACTGGATATGGGGTGCACCTATGTTGATATTATTAGTTGGTGGAGGAATTATTTTAACTTTTACATTAAAATTTTTTCAAATAGAATATTTACCTTATATAATGAAGGAAACCTTTGGTAAAATGTTTAGTAAACCTACTGAAGGAGAAGGTACAATTACTCCCTTTCAAGCTGCTTGCTCAGCATTAGCATCTACTGTAGGTGCTGCTAACATTATAGGAGTTCCTGTAGCAATAGCTTTTGGAGGCCCTGGTGCTATTTTCTGGATGTGGGTAGTAGCAATTTTAGGACAAGCTACTAAATTTTCTGAAATAATTCTTGGTTTAAAATACAGAGAAAAAAATGAAGAAGGAAACTATGTAGGAGGACCTGTTTATTACTTAAAAAAAGGTTTAAAATCACCTTTCCTTGCTACCATGTGCTCTTTCTGCTTTATGATTGAAATTATACCATCTATTTCTACCCAATCATTATCAGTTTGCCAAACTGCTGAAACTATAGGATTACCTAAAATAGTTACAGCCATAATTGTAACCGTTTTAGTAGCTTTAGTTGTTTATGGTGGAATTAAAAGAATAGGACAAGTTACTGAAAAATTAGTTCCTATAATGGCTTTAGTATTTATTATATGTTCATTAATAATAATATTATTCAATATATCAAAATTGCCTCATGCTTTCGGGTTGATATTTAAAGGTGCTTTTACACCTCAAGCTGCTGTAGGTGGTTTTGGTGGAGCTACCCTTGCTCAAACATTAAGATGGGGTACTGCTAGAGGTACTTACTCAAATGAAGCTGGTATGGGAAGTGCTCCTATAGCTCACTCTGCTGCTGTTACAGATCACCCTGTTCGTCAAGCTTTTTGGGGTATATTTGAAATAATGGTAGATACAATAATAATTTGTACTTTAACAGCTCTTGTAGTTATAACTACAGGAATGTGGAATACTGTTCCAGGCTCACAAGCTGCTTCTATGCCTTCAATGGCTTTTCAAAACGTATTTGGTAAAGCTTTTGGTGGTGCTATAGTATCAATAAGTATATTATTATTTGTTTTATCAACTATAATAGTTATAGTTTACTACTGCGAAAAACAAGCTGAAGCTTTATTTGGACTTGCATTTTCAAAAGTTATAAGAGTTGTTTGTCTAGCAGCTATAATATACGGGGCTATTGGTGAGTTAGAGTTCTTATTCGCTTTACTTGATATTCTTTTAGCTCTAGTTGTTATACCAAATATGATCGGTCTAATAGCTATGAGAAATGAAATAAAAGAACTGAAAGAAGAGTTCTTCTCAGATCCAAAATATTATCCAGGAGCAAAAACTTCAAAATCTGATTCTTAATAATATAACCCCTATGCAATTGCATAGGGGTTTTTTTAATGCAAACATAGAAAATTCTATTTGAAGAGTTTTCTATGTTTTTAAATTTATTAATAGAATATCCATATTGCTTCTTAATAAACAAATAAGCTTAAATATTTATATTAATTAATGTATAAAAACTATAAATATTCATACATTTAATTTTTAAAATATTTATTATTTAACAAAGATTTATTAATTTATATGTTGATATTTTTGTTTCAATATGGTTTTTATTTATTTTTTACATAATATTGCATTAATTTACATATAACTTTAAAAAGGAGCAAAGTTCCAAATCACTAAGATAACAAGAGATATTTTTTATTCTTATATATGATTCCATATATCCTTTTATGTATTTTTTTGTATATTAAAAACAATATTTTTAAATTTTTAATACTGTTTTTAATATTACTTTAAATAATAAATTAACCATCTTCTATTGAAAAACATTTTTTTTTATGGTATCGTTTAAATATACATAAAATTCATAATTATAACATAAAACTAACTACTTATATTTTAAGGAGGTTAATCATGCAAACGTTTTTAGACATTATCTCAAAGATCTCTGGTTGGATCTGGGGCCCACCTATGATGATTCTGCTTGTAGGTGGAGGAATCATACTAACTTTAACATTAGGTTTTGTTCAATTTAGATACTTACCTTTCATATTAAAACAAACCTTTGGGAGAATATTTGATAAACCTGAAGGTGAAGGTACAATAACTCCTTTCCAAGCTGTTAGCTCCGCTCTAGCTTCATCAGTTGGTGCTGCTAATATCATAGGTGTTCCTGTTGCTATTTCTTTTGGAGGCCCAGGTGCTATTTTTTGGATGTGGGTAACAGCAATTATAGGCCAAGCTACTAAATTCTCTGAAGTAGTATTAGGAATAAAATATAGAGAAAAAAATGAAAAGGGTGAATTTGTTGGAGGACCTGTTTATTACTTAAAAAAAGGTTTAAAATCTCCTTTTCTTGCTACAATGTGCTCTTTCGCATTTATGCTAGAAATTATTCCTTCAATTTCTACACAATCCCTTTCCTTATGTCAGTCTGCTGAAACTATAGGAATACCAAAAATTGTAACTGGTATTATAGTTACAATCCTTGTAGCTTTAGTTGTGTATGGTGGTATTCAAAGAATAGGACAAGTTACTGAAAAATTGGTTCCTCTAATGGCTTTAGCTTTTATATGTTGTTCTCTTGTAATAATTTTTATTAATATTAAAGAATTACCAGCAGCTTTTGAATTAATATTCAAAGGAGCCTTTAGACCTATGGCAGCTGTAGGTGGTTTTGGTGGTTCTGTTTTATCTCAAACTATAAGCAAAGGTATAGCAAGAGGTGCTTATTCAAACGAAGCTGGTATGGGAAGTGCCCCTATAGCTCACTCTGCTGCAGTTACAGATCACCCTGTTCGTCAAGGTTTCTGGGGAGTATTTGAAGTTATAGTTGATACTATATTAATTTGTACTATGACAGCTCTTGTTATTTTAACTACCGGTATATGGCAAAAGCTTCCTGCTTCTGAGGCAGCTTCTATGCCTGCATTAGCATTCCAATCAGTATTTGGTAAAAATATTGGTGGATCAATAGTTTCTTTCAGTTTATTACTATTTGTTTTATCAACTATAATAGTTATAGTTTTCTACTGTGAAAAACAAGCAGAAGCTTTATTTAACCCAACTTTCGGTAAAATTATAAGATTTATTTGTTTAGGTGCTATAATATATGGATCTTTTGGAAATTTAGAAAGTTTATTCGCAATACTTGATTTACTTTTAGCCCTAGTTGTTATACCAAACATGATTGGTGTACTTGCTATGAGAAAAGAGGTTAAAGAATTAAAAATAGCATTCTTCTCTGATCCAAAATATTATCCACCTGCAGGGAAAGAAATAAACTATAAAAATAATGAAAAATCTTGCTAATTTATAACATATACTAAATAAAAAGTCAGGGTCACCTGACTTTTTATTTATATTGTTTTTTTATTTATACTCTCTCATTTTCTACTTAAATAACTTCTTTGCTAAATTTATTTTTCCTTTAAAAGGTGCATATCTTATTTTTATATCTATTAAATTACTCTTCTTAAGTATACTTTTTTTATGAGAAAAGGTTTCAAAACTAGCTCGCCCATGATAACTTCCCATTCCACTACTTCCTACGCCACCAAAGGGTAATGTAGAAGTAGACAAATGCATTATAGTATCATTTATACAGCCTCCACCAAAAGATATATTCTTAATAATAAATTCCTGTTTTTCTTTATCTTCAGAAAAGTAATATAGCGCTAGTGGCTTAGGATTATTTTTTACTATGTCTATAACTTCATCTATGCCTTCAAATTCTACAACTGGGAGAATAGGACCAAATATCTCTTCCTCCATTATTCTATTTTTTAAATTTATTCCTTCTATAATAGTTGGTTCCATATATAAATTACTTATATCTGTTTTTCCTCCAGAAACTATCTTTCCTTCCTTTAAATATTCTTCTAATCTTTTAAAATGTCTTTCATTTATTATTCTAGGATACTCTTCACTTTCAAAGGCATTTTCACCAAAAAACTCAATTATATAATTTTCTATTGAACTTATTAATTTTTCTTTTATGTTTCTATGCACAACTAAATAATCTGGCGCTACACAAGTTTGTCCAGCATTTAAAAATTTTCCCCAAGCTATTCTTCTCGCTGCCAAATCTATGTTAGCATCCTTATCAACGATGCAGGGACTTTTCCCTCCTAATTCTAAGGTTATAGGTGTTAAATGCTCTGCCGCTGCCCTCATAACTATTTTACCTACATTTATTCCACCTGTATAAAATATATAGTCTAATTTTTCTTTAAGCAAAGCTTCACTTTCCTTTACTCCACCAGTAACAACCCCTATATATTCATCAGAAAATGTCTCTTTTATTATTTTAACTATTATTTGTTCTGTTTCTACTGCTAGTTCAGAAGGCTTTAACAAGACACAATTACCAGCACTTATAGCTCCCACTAAAGGAGCCATAATAAGTTGAAATGGGTAATTCCATGGAGCCATTATTAAAGCTACACCGTAAGGCTCATTATATATATAACTACTAGCTAAAAAATTAGTAATTGGGGTTTTTACTTTTTTAGGCTTTGACCATTTTTTTATATTTTTAATTGCTCCATTTATTTCATCATATACAATACCTATTTCTGTTATAAATGTTTCAAATTCTGATTTATTTAAATCTATCTTTAAAGCTTTAAATATATTTTTTTCATTCATCTTTATGTTATGTTTTAATTTTTTTAAAGCTTCTATTCTAAAATTTATATCCTTTGTGTATCCCTTCTCAAAAAAACTCTTCTGTTTTTTCAACATATCCCTTATACTTTCCATATATATTTCCCTTCTTTACATTATATATACTATTATAATGCAAATGGAAATATTATTACATATAATTGGAACATTTCTCTATAAATAAATCTATTGCTTTAATTTCCTCTTCTCTTTTTCCTTCTGACATACCTCCTCTTCCTAATCTATCACATAAAGAAATTAGAGCTATTTCTTTAATAGAAACTTCTTTCACCATAGTTTCTATATCTTTAAAAGGCAAATTCTTATTAACAAAAAGAGGTTGCATATGCCATCTTACTAATTTAGAAACTTCCTTTATAAATTCCTCATCCTCTGTAAAACATTTTAAAAATTTTATGCTTAATCCTTCACCTTCTTTATCATGATCATAGGAAGTTATTCTCCCCTTTCTAATTTTTGTAGTAGTTCCCTTCCCTATATCATGGAGAAGACATGCCCACATAAATATCCTTTTATTTTCACTTTTCTCTCTTTCCTTGGCTCCATTATCTAAAACCATCATAATATGATTCCAAACACTTCCCTCTGGATGATACTTAGGTGACTGATCTATTTTTTTTAAGGTTGTAAGCATATCAAAAGGATATCCTTTTAATTTTCCTTCTTCATATAATTTATTTATATAATCAGAAGGTTTTTCATCCCTTAAAATATGCTCATCTATATCTTTAAATACCTTCTGTATATCTTTATTAATTTCATCTCTAGTATTCATAAAGCCCTCCTATACTTACACTTATTCTTTAAGTTTTCATTAAAATTTAACCTTATATCCTGTTAATTAATTTATAACTTTTATTTTAAAGTACATTAACTATTTTCTCCTTATATGTTATAATACATTCATTTAATTTATTTAAAAGGCCATTATAAATCCCCCTATTTTTTTCCCTAAATCATAGACTAAACTAATTATAAATAAAAATACTATAGTCAACAGATATGCACTTAAAACAAATTTTTCATCTAAAGCCTTCCGCAATTTATGTTTTATAAATTGAAACACATTAATCACTCCCTTAAACCCTATATATTTTACTATCTGTAAAAACATATATTTTATCCAACAAATCGCTATTCTAATACTCTTAAAATACTTTTAAAAAAAGAATTGAAGAGGTATATTAATCATAAGCAAATCAGTTAAAAATATTTAATTTCTGGATAAGAATTTTGTTATTGTTATGTTTATATAAAGATAGTATTAAATAAAAAAATTTTTTTATAATAAAAATTTTTCTTTAACCCAATATATATATGCTATGAAATAAAATAATATGAATAATTATTTATATTATTTTTAAATACATATATATTTTTCAATAAAATAGTATTAAAATATTATTAAAATATTCTTACAAATATTAATTAATCATTAGAACAGGAGGGGTTGTATGGAAATAAAATTCTTAGGAGCAGCTTGTTGTGTAACAGGTTCTTGCCACTTATTAAAAATAAAGGATAAAAATATTCTTTTAGATTGTGGTACTTATCAAGGCAAAGACGAGGTCGGAGATAGAAATTTTTCTTTTAAATTCGATGTTAAAGATATAGACTGTGTAATACTCTCTCACGCTCATATAGATCATAGTGGACGAATTCCTCTTTTATATAAACTAGGCTATAGAGGAAAAGTTATTTCTACTAAAGCTACTGCGGACCTATGTTCCATTATGCTACCTGATAGCGGCCATATATTAGAATCAGAAGTTGAATGGAAAAACAGAAAAAGAATTCGTAGTGGTCTAGATCCTATAGAACCTTTATATACTTTAAAAACAGCCCAAATGAGTACATCTCTTTTTGAAGGCTACAATTATAATGAATATATAGAAATATTTCCTAACCTTAAAATAAGATTTTTAGATTCTGGTCATCTTTTAGGCTCTGCTATAACTGAATTATATATAACTGAAAATGATAAAGAATTTAAAATTGTTTATTCCGGCGATCTTGGCAACACAAATTTACCTATATTAAAAGATCCTGTTCAAGTAGATTATGCAGATTATCTGCTAATGGAAACAACCTATGGAAATAGAGTCCATGATAACATAAATTCTCAATTAAAGCAATTAATTCATATTATAAAGGATACCTTTAAAAAAGGAGGTAACGTTATTATTCCTTCCTTTGCTGTAGGTAGAACTCAAGAGGTAATATATGCATTAAATAAATATGTGGAAAGTAATATATTAAAAAATATCAAAGTCTACGTAGATAGTCCTTTAGCTTCAGAAGCTACTAAAATATTTAATGAATACACCATTGACTTTGATGAAGATGCTCAAAAATTATTAAAAGAAGGTGATAATCCTCTAGAATTTAATGGTCTTTACTTTACTAATTCTCCTCAAGAATCTATGGAATTAAATAAAATAAAAACTGGTGCTATTATAATATCTGCTAGTGGCATGTGCGAAGCTGGTAGAATTCGTCATCATCTAAAACATAATCTTTGGAGAAGAGAATGTTCTATAGTATTTGTAGGTTATCAAGCTGAAGGGACTTTAGGTCAAAAAATATTAAGTGGTGCTAAAAAAGTAAAATTGTTTGGTGAAGAGATTGCTGTGAATGCTGAAATATATAATTTACCATCATTATCTGGTCATGCTGACAAAAATGGTCTATTGAATTGGTTAGAAAACTTTAAAGAAAAACCTAAGGAAGTTATATTGATCCATGGTGAAAAAGATTCTAGAGATTATTTTAAAAATCTGTTAGTTGAAAAAAACTACAATACTTTTTGTCCTAATATAGGTGATATATATTCAAGCGAATTTAAAGGTCAAAGAAGAAGTGAAGTTAAAAATAAAATAACTAATTTATTAAATTCCATAGAGGATATAGACTCATTAAATAAAGAAGATTTATTAAACTTGATTAAAAAAGAAATATATTAAAATCAAAACCATTATATACATTAAATTTTAAAACTACCTATATATTAAAAAGAAAGAGGCTGTCTTAAAATAAATTTAAATTTATTTTGAGATAGTCTCCTTTAATCTTATTTCACATTATATAAATATAAGAAGTTAAATAACATAATGTTATTATAAATATAAATAATTAATTTATAAAAGAGGTACTTATATATAAAATTAATTTATATAAGCTAATTAGTTATTTTTATTTCATAAATTTAGCTACATAATTAACTAAATCTACGGTTCTGCAGGAATATCCCCATTCATTATCATACCAAGACACAACTTTAACCATATCGTCTTCTAAAACCATAGTAGATAATCCATCTACTATAGAAGATCTAGGATCTCCTTTGTAATCTACTGAAACTAGTGGTTCTTCTGAATATCCTAAAACTCCCTTCATTTCACCCTCTGCTGCTTTTTTAAATGCTGCATTAATTTCTTCAGCAGTTACTTTAGTTTTTAATTCACAAACTAAATCTGTCAAAGATACTGTTGGTGTTGGAACTCTTAAAGCAAATCCATTTAATTTTCCTTTAAGACTCGGTAAAACTTTAGCCACTGCCTTTGCAGCTCCTGTAGTAGTTGGTATTATTGATTCTGCTGCAGCTCTTGCCCTTCTTAAATCTTTATGAGTTTTATCTAATATTCTTTGATCATTTGTATAAGAATGTACTGTTGTCATTAAACCTCTAACTATACCAAAATTATCATCAAGCACTTTAGCAAAAGGAGCTAAACAATTTGTAGTACAAGATGCATTTGAAATTATATTATGCTTTTCTGGATTATATTCATTTTCATTTACACCTAAAACTATAGTTATATCTTCATTTTTACCTGGTGCTGTAATTATAACTTTTTTAGCTCCAGCTTCTATATGTTTCATAGCTTTTTCTCTATCTTTAAATATTCCTGTAGATTCTATAACTATATCTACTCCAAGTTCTTTCCAAGGTAAATTTTCGGGATCATTTTCTCTAAATATTTTTATTTCTTTTCCATTTACTTTCATTTTATCATTAGAAATTATTTCTACTTCTCCATTAAATCTTCCGTAGCAGGAGTCGTATTTAAATAAATGTACTAATGTTTCAGTAGTGGCTCTTGCATTTAATGCTACTATTTCTACATCTTCTGGGAACTTATCCTGTGCTATTCTTAATACAGCTCTTCCTATTCTTCCAAAACCATTTAGTCCAACTTTTATACCCATTGTTTTTCCCCCTATTAATATATTATTTAAATAATCTTTAAAATACTTTATTTATAATTCATTAAATTAATATATATGTTGTATAATTTATTATTATATATTATTTATATGTATCATTTAATTATATGTGCTATATTATTTATAACAATTTTATAGATATAAGTCAACACATTAATATGAAAACCTATACAATGTATCCTTAATATATTTTATAATATCTCTTTTTTTCTTTATTTTTCTTTATTTTTTATAAATCCTATAAATATATCCTCTCATAACTATATATAATGTACATAATTCTTGACATTAAATAGGCCTTGTTATAAAATTTACTTATAAAATGAATTTTTACCTTTCGTCCTAGTGATGAAAGGTTTTATTTATAAATATTTTTTAAATGGGAGTGAAAACAATGACAAACAAAGTCAGAACAAGATTCGCACCAAGTCCAACAGGTTACATGCATGTTGGTAACTTAAGAACTGCTTTATATGCTTATTTAATAGCAAAGCATGACAATGGTGATTTTATATTAAGAGTTGAGGATACAGATCAAGAAAGATTAGTAGAAGGTGCTTTAGATGTTATATATAATACTCTAAAAATTACTGGTCTTAGCCACGACGAAGGTCCAGATATTGGCGGTCCTGTTGGCCCATATGTTCAAAGTGAAAGAAGAAATATATACATAGAATATGCTGAAAAGCTAATAAAAAAAGGAGAAGCATACTACTGCTTCTGTTCAAAAGATAGATTAGATATGCTAAGAGCTAATTCAGACGCTTTAAAAAGACCTTTCAGATATGATAAACACTGCATAGATCTTTCTAAAGAAGAAATTGACAAAAAAATAGCTGAAGGAGTTCCATATGTTATAAGACAAAAAAATCCAACCACTGGATCAACTTCTTTCCATGATGAAATTTATGGAGATATCTCTGTAGATAATTCAGAATTAGATGATATGATTTTAATAAAATCAGATGGACTTCCAACATATAATTTCGCTAATGTAGTAGATGACCATCTTATGGGAATCACTCATGTAGTACGTGGAAGTGAATATTTATCATCTTCTCCTAAATATAATAGACTATATGAAGCTTTTGGTTGGGATGTTCCAATATATGTTCATTGTCCACCAATAATGAAAGATGAACATCACAAATTAAGTAAGAGAAATGGAGATGCTTCTTTCGAAGATTTAATGGCTAAAGGATACTTAAAAGAAGCTATCCTAAACTATATAGCTTTACTTGGATGGAATCCAGGCGGAGAAAAAGAAATATTCTCTATGGAAGAATTAATAGAGGCCTTTAATTATAGAAATATAAATAAAGCTCCAGCAGTTTTTGATACAAAAAAATTAAAATGGATGAATGGAGAATATATAAGAGCTTTATCTTTAGATAAATTCCATGAAATGGCTCTTCCTTATTATAAAGAAGCTTTAACTAAAGACTTAGATACTAAAAAAATAAGTGAACTTTTACACACTAGAGTAGAAGTTTTAAATGAAATTCCTGAACAATTAGATTTCTTTAATAATCTTCTTGAATACTCTCCGGAAATGTACATTCATAAAAAAATGAAAACAACTTACGAAAATTCATTAAAAAGCTTAGAAGAAGTTCTTCCTAAATTAGAATCTTTAGAAGATTGGACTTTTGAAAATATTAAGGAAGTATGTATGAATTTAGTTAAAGAACTTGAAGTTAAAAATGGTGTAGTTCTATGGCCTATAAGAACAGCAGTTTCTGGGAAACAATTCACTCCTGGTGGAGCTTTTGAAATCGCTGATATATTAGGTAAAGAAGAAACTATAAAAAGAATAGAAGTAGGAATAGAAAAGCTTAAAGCTTTACAATAAAATTATATTTTATATTTAGAATTTGTAACAAATATATTAAGAAAAATCTCAGCTAAGTATAGCTGAGATTTTATTTTTTTATATTTTTCTCATTTTTATAAATATTTAAACTTAAATTTGAAATACTATATAATATTAAGAATATTATTTTTGAAATTTTGTTTAAATATATCTAAATTTGAAATACTATATATAATATTAAAAATGTTTCTTTTTAAATTTTGTTTATATATATATTATTAACTTCTCTTTCTGGTCTTAATTTTACTCTTTTTTTAATTTTATTTGATCCATCTTCTTTTTCTTCTATTAATACTAAATTATTTTTATTTTTAACTATTTTATTTTCATTTAAACATTTACTGGTAAAGGGCATTAATAACATAATAGTTATTAAAAAAGAATTTATAAGTTTTAGTGAGCTCATAATATCACCTCTTAAGTTTATTATGGCTCTTTTAAAACATATTATATTATGTAACTAGGTGAAAGCTAGTTAAAAATTGTACTAGTAATTAACTATTAACTTTTAATCAATATATGTGTATTAATGGTGTGCGTAATTATAATAATAAATAAGATTTTATGTAGTTTTTGGTAAATTCAGTTATGATAAAAAAGCTTTTTTAAATCCTCTACCTTCTACTTCTGAAGCATCCAATACAGATATAAAAGCATCTTCATCTATATCTTTGACTATTAACTTTAATTCTGGTAATTGGGATAAAGATACTACACAATATAGAACCTTTTTATCCTTTTCAGTATATGCTCCTTTAGCATATAAAAAAGTTACTCCCCTATTTAATTTATTCATCAAAGTTCTACTTACTTTTTCCTCTTTTTCAGTTATTATAAGTATAAGTTTTTGTTTATTAAATCCTTTAATAACTTTATCTAACAAATAAGCAGTTATATACATAGATATTAAAGTATATAGTGCACTGGTTAAACCAAATATAGTTGCAGAGATAGAAACTATTATAAAATTAACTATAAAGGTTATAGTTCCTATATCAAAATTTTGATATTTCTTTTTTATAAGTGCAGATACTATATCTAATCCACCAGTAGAACCGTGATTACTGAACACAATTCCAAAACCTATACCATTTAGAACCCCTCCATATATCCCCAATAAAAGCATATCATTTACTTGTATCATGTTTTTTAAAGGTTCCGTTAATATAAGTCCTACTGAACAAGCTAAAGTACCAACTAAAGATAAAAATGTAAATTTTTTATCAACTTTTATGTAACTTAAAATAATTAAAGGTATATTTAAAATCAACAGTGAATAAGCTGCTGGAAAACCTGTTACATATTGAATAATTAAAGTCACACCTGAAAGTCCACCACTTAATAAATTTGCATGAATTAAAAACATATTAATGCCCAAGGTTACTATAAAAGATCCTATAATAACCATTACTGTATCCTTTACTATAGATTTGTCTAATACTTTTAAGTCCATAATTTCTACCCTTTCTATTCTATTTTTTATAATTCTATATATTTAAAAATTTACTGCTAAACTCTAAATGTTCTCTCATTAATTTAGAAGCTAACTCAGCGTCCTTTTCCTTTAAAGCCAAATATATTTTTTCGTGTTGATTTACTAGCTCTTCTTTATTTACATTATTTTTAATAATTTTATATCTAGCATTTTGTATTAAAGAATCTATAAGACTTGAACAAGAATTAATTATATTCAAAAGTATAAAATTATTAGAAGCTTGGGCTATTTCATAGTGAAAATTCTTATCTAATTTTGCAAGAAGCTTTTCATCTTCAATATTTTTAATTTCATCTATTATGTGCTCTAATTTTTTTAATTGTTCTTTAGTAATTCTTTTAGCCGCTAAAGCTGTTGCTTCAACTTCTATTATTCCTCTTACTTCAATTATATCTTCTTTATTGCTCTTTTCTAGCATAAAAACTAAAGATAAAGGCTCAAATAAACTATTATCAAAATTGTCTCTAATAAAATTTCCTTCTCCCTGCTTACATTTAATTAGTCCTACTATTTCTAGAGCTCTTAAAGCCTCTCTTATAGATGTTCTACTAACCTTTAGTTGATCCACCAGTTCTCTTTCAGAAGGTAGCTTATCTCCTTTTTGTAAGTTCCCAGATACAATCATTATTTTTATTTGTTCTATTACTTGCTCATATACTTTAGCATTTTTTATTGGCATAAACATTATATAATCCCTTTCTTTGTAAAAATTATATAGTTAAATATATAACTTTAGTATACCACATTATTAATAACATATGAAAAAGGAAATAAAAATTGTGGATTTTAAATATAATGAATCTTATAATATAATCATGACATTTAGGAGGGATTTATATTATGCCTAAAATATTAAAAAATATTAGAGAAAAACTACTGATAGAGGGTAGAAAAATTTTATTAGAAAAAAACTATGAGGAATTAAATATAAGAGATGTGTGTAAAAACTGTAATATTGCTATAGGTACATTCTATAATTATTTTTCAAGTAAAGATCATTTAGTTCGTGAAATTTTCGCATCGGATTGGGAAAAATCTATTAAAATTATTGAAAAAATAAGATTGTCTGATGCTACTTTAAAAGAAAAGATTTATAATTTATATATTGAACTTGATAAATTTATAAGTAAATATATATCTACATTTTATGTTTTATCATTTAAAAAAGGGAGTGGACCCTCTAATCATCCTAAAATATATAGTGAAATAAGCAAACTTATAGACTATGAAAAACAAAGAGGTACTATAGTAAATCCACTAGATTCTAATAAATTAGCTCAATTTATAATATATAATTTTGTATGTTTAAACCAAAGCAAATATATATCCTTTGAAGAGTTATACTTGCTTCTAAATTTATAAACTAAGGAAAGTAATCTACCCTTTCCTTAGTTTATAAATTTGTTCCAGGTTGTGTATATATGAAATAAACTTACCACATCCTGTTCATTATATAATAATATTTTTTTCTTTTTATATTCTGGCATTCTATTTATATAGTCATCATCTTTTATTATTTTACTGAAGGTTTTAGCTAAATTCTGGCCACTTATT
This sequence comes from Clostridium sporogenes, assembly GCF_001020205.1. Classification (NCBI taxonomy): domain Bacteria; kingdom Bacillati; phylum Bacillota; class Clostridia; order Eubacteriales; family Clostridiaceae; genus Clostridium; species Clostridium sporogenes. Next base: position 1,204,318 of record NZ_CP011663.1, on the reverse strand, counting down.
AGTTCCTTTTCTTCTCTTATTATATTGAATTCTTTTTCTAAATTTTTAAGGCCTATTGAAGATTTTTTCTCTTTTTCGTATTCTCTTTGCAGATCTATAGATTGAAAATATTCCTTTATATCAAAATCTATATCATACTTTTCAAAAAGATAATTTATAACTGTAAAATCATTATTTCCTGAAAAAGTAATTATATATTTTTTTTCTCCAGTTCCATATGCATTTTCAAAATATTTTTTGGCTAATTTTAATATGTTTTTTACATCCTTTTTTCCTTCTATCATATACTGGGTAACCTCTATAGCATTTTTTATACTATCATAGTAACAACAGCCAAAAACACCTACACATACTGGTTTTCTATATACATAGTGCTCTAAATCAAAAAATATAGCTTTTTTATACAATTCTTTGTTTTCATTAAAAATCAATTCATTTTCATCTGAAAAATTACATAACTTCATTTCATTTCGTCGTGTTATCACCTTATCACTCTTTCTATTCAGCGTAAATTAGTATATATTATTTCCATAAACTTTATCTGTCATTTATGAAGTTTTAATAATTTATATACTTGCTTTAAAAATAAGTATACTAATTATAATATTTTTTTATTTTCCTTTAATATATTATTCCAATTCAATTATAACATCTTTCTTATTAAATTATATTATCTTTTGTTATTTTTTTAAAAGCAATTTTGCACATATGAAAATACTCTTTATATGAATTTAATTTTAAAGGCACAAATATAAAAAAATACACTTCATAAATCAAGTCACTTCGCTAATAAGTTCTAAACTTACTTTAATTAAAAATTTTCTATCCTAGACTAGAAAAGTAACATACTTAAATTCAACTCTACTTCCCTTAGAGCCTGTAAGAAGTTGTAAAAATTTTTAATTTCAAAGATTAAAACTTATAAAGCTTATTCCTATGTTTATTACATGTATTTTTTATATTTTCTATTAAAATTAAACCTATTTTGAATTCTATTCTATTATGCTTTATTAAAATAACTTAATTTTTAATATAACTAACAATTTAAAAAATCTAACGCATATTCACAATAAAGTTTTACCCCTGTTTTTAAGGCCCTTTCATCTATGTTATATTTTTCATGATGCTGAGGATAATTAGCACCTAAAGTTTCATTTTCTACACCTAAAAACGCTAAGGCTCCAGGTACTTTTTCTAGATAATATCCAAAATCCTCTGTAACCATATTTTTATTCATTTTATATATTTTATTTTTCCCTAAAATTTTATTTATAACCTGTTTTGTTCTATAAACGGATTTTTCATCATTTATAGTTACAGGAGTTGCAAATTTATAACTTAATTCCCCCCTAGCATTATAAACCCCTGTAGAATTTTTTAATATTCTTTCAATTATATTAGGTAGCTTTTCTCTAAGTGACATATTAAAACATCTAGATGTTCCTTCAATAATGGCCTCATTAGCTATCACATTAAATCTACTACCTGCCTGTAATTTACCTATAGAAATTACTAAAGGCTCTAGGGGGTCTACTTCTCTACTTACTATACTTTGCAAATTCATCACAAAAGAAGAAGCAGCTAATACAGAATCTATGGTCTCATGAGGCATTGCCCCATGACCACCTTTACCTTTTATTTTTATTTTAAACACATCGGCAGAAGACATAATTGCTCCCTCTTCAATAGCTACCATACCATAAGGAACATTACTCCAAAGATGGATAGCAAAAGCATTATCTACTGAATCTAATACACCTTCTCTTATGCAAGCTGATGCGCCTTCTCCAACTTCTTCTGCTGGCTGAAATAATAATTTTATATTTCCTTTTACTTTATCTTTTATACTATTTAAAACTATTGCAGCTCCTAAAAGCATTGCCATGTGGCCATCATGACCACAAGCATGCATTATCCCCTTATTTTTAGATACATAGTCGAAATTATTACATTCATTAACTTGAATGGCATCCATATCTGCTCTTAATAAAACAGTTTTTCCTTGCTCTTTTCCTTTTATTTTTACTAAAATACCTGTACTGGCTATACTCTCAAAAGGAATATCAAATTTATTTAATTCACTCTTAATCTTTTTAGAAGTATTCTTTTCATTCCAACTGCATTCTGGATAAGAATGCAAATACCTTCTTAAATCTATTACATAATTCTCATATTCATCTGCTATTTTATTTACAATATCCATAATTATCACCTATTACTTATGTCTTATATAGCTTATAGCTAAACAGACTTATTTTATTATAAAAACTTTATTTATATTTTATAATCTAATTTTTAAAAAGCTGGAATTATAGCTCCTTTATATTGTTCTTCAATATATTTTTTTATTTCTTCTGAATTAATAGCCTCGTTTAAAGCTTTTATATACTCTGCATTTTTGTTTTCAGTCTTAACTACAATAACATTGGCATATGGTGAATCTTTTGATTCAATAGCAAGAGCATCTTTTAATGGATTTAAATTTGCTGAAACAGCATAATTAGTATTTATAACTGCTACCTCTGCATCACCTAAAGTTCTTGGAAGTTGAGCTGCATCTAATTCTTCTACTTTTATATTTTTAGGGTTTTCTGTAATATCTAACTTTGATACAAGTTCTCCTTCTTTTAGTTTAATAATGCCTTCTTTTTCTAATAATCTTAATGCTCTTGACTCGTTAGTCGGATCATTTGGTACTGCTATAGTTGCTCCAGTTTTTAACTCTTTTAAATCTTTTATAGTCTTAGAATATAAACCCATAGGTTCTAAATGAACTTTAACTGTGTATGATAAATCAGTTTTCTTCTCTTTATTAAACTCTTCTAAATATGGTATGTGTTGATAAAAGTTAGCATCTATTTCACCATCTTGCAATGCAGTATTTGGAGTAATATAATCCGTAAACTCTTTTATTTCTAAAGTGTATCCTTTTTTCTCTAAAATAGGTTTAACTTTTTTTAAAATTTCTGCATGAGGTTCTGGCGTTGCTCCAACTACAATTTTTTTCTTTTCTTTTATATCTTGTTTACTACTTCCACACCCTGATAATGTTACCAATCCTAAAATTAAAGTTGTTACCATAGCAATATATAATATTTTCTTTTTCATCAATAATTCCTCCTTATTATTTTATAAGTTCTTTGAATATTAATCCTACATTTTCAATATTTCCTAATAGACTCATATCTTTTTAGTGTCAATATAAAATATTTTCTAATAACTGAATATTAGTAATATAAAATATTTAAACTAAATTTTTTTAGATACTTCAAAAGATCTTAATACAATTAAATACTAAAATGTTGGTATTAAAACTCCTTTATACTTTTTATTTATATAATCTTTTACTTCTTTAGATTGTAAAGCTTCTGAAAGTGCTTTTATATAATCTTTATCTTTATCTTCTTTTCTAACAGCTATTACATTTACATATGGAGAATTTTTATCTTCAATTAATATAGAGTCCTTTGTAGGATTTAAATCTGCCTCAATAGCATAATTTGTATTTATTACTGCAGCATCTATATCATTTAATACTCTTGGTATTTGTGGTGCATCTATTTCTTCTATTTTTATGTTCTTTTTATTTTCAGTTATATCAGTCTTAGTCAAAGTATCTCCCTGTTTAAGCTTTATAAGGCCTGCCTTTTCTAATAATTTTAACGCTCTTGTTTCATTAGTAGGATCATTAGGCAAGGCTATAGTAGACCCATTTTTTAATTTCTCTATATTCTTTATTTTTTTAGAATATACTGCTAAAGGGGCTATGAAAATTTTTGATACAGCCTCTAACTCTGTGTTCTTTTCTGCATTAAACTTTTCTAAATAAGGTATATGTTGAAAAAAGTTTGCATCTATTTCTCCATCATTTAAGGCAGTATTTGGAGTAACATAATCAGTAAATTCCTTTATTTCTAATTTATATCCCTTTTTTTCTAATACAGGTTTGGCCTCTTTTAAAATTTCTCCTGCTGGTACTGGAGTTGCACCAACCACAATAGTTTTTTTATCAGTAGCTGTTTCTTTACTTTCTTTTGAAGAACACCCTACCACTCCTAATGTCAAGCAAATTGATAATAGTATTCCTAATAATCTTTTTTTATTCATAATTAATTCCTCCTAAAGTTTCAAATAATATTTCTTCACTAAAAGTTTTTATATAATCTACTTATTTAATTTTCTATAAACTGCATTTCCTAAACTTTGTATTACCTGAACTAAAATTATTAATATAATTACTGTATATATCATAATGTCTGTTTTAAATCTATAGTATCCATATTTAATAGCTACATCTCCTAATCCACCTCCACCTATAGCTCCTGCCATAGCTGAACATCCTACAACTGAAATTATAGTTAAAGTTATAGCCACAATCATAGAGGGCATGGACTCTTTTATTATTACTTTGAATATTATTTGAAGATCACTAGCTCCCAAAGACTTAGCTGCTTCAATTACTCCTTCATCTACTTCCTTCATGGCAGATTCCAATACTCTAGTTGCAAAAGGTATTGCGGCTATTGTAAGAGGAACTATAGCTGCTGTAGTTCCAATGGTTTTCCCTACTATAGCCTTTGTAAAAGGAAGTATGGCTACCATAAGAATTATAAAAGGAAAGGATCTTAATAAATTAACAATAAAATCCAAAGATTTATATATTACTTTATTAGGTTTCAATCCTTTTTCATCTGTAACTATAAGAATTATGGATGGTATAAATGCTAATAATATAGCTAACACGGTAGATATAGAAACCATATATAGAGTTTCCCTCAGGGCCTTAAACAACATATCTTGTAACATTTTATTGTACCTCCCAAACTATGGATTTTAAAGATAAATAATCACAAATTTCTTGCTTATTTTCCTTTGATACATTAATTACTAAATTCCCAAGAACATTTTCTCTAAATTTTTCTAACTTACCCCAAACTATGGATATATCTATATCTAATTCTCTTGCCATAGTAGTAATAATGCTTTCATTGCTTAATTCCTTTGTAAAAAATATTTTTATATTTACCCCTTCTTTAGGCAATACTTCGTTTTCTCCTAATAATTTTTTTAGATGTTTGTCGGGGCTTAAAAATAATTCTTCTGAGAATCCTAAACTTTTTATTTCTCCTTTATCCATAATGGCTACTCTTTCACATATTTCCTTTATAACTTCCATTTGATGAGTTACTATAACTATTGTTATACCTAATTTTTCATTTATATCTTTTAATAAACTTAGTATATCTTTAGTGGTTTTAGGATCTAAAGCAGAAGTAGCTTCATCACATAAAATTATTTTAGGTTCTAGCGCTAAAGCCCTAGCTATGGCTACTCTTTGCTTTTGTCCACCACTTAAATTGTGAGGTTTTACATAGGCCTTATCCTCAAGATCTACAAGTTTTAAAAGCTCCTTAACCCTATTATTTATTTCATTTTTGCTCATTCCCCATATTTCTAAAGGTAATGCAATATTTTGAAAAACATTTTTTCTCCTTAATAAGTTAAAACTTTGAAAAATCATGCCTAAATCTTTTCTAAAAATTCTTAATTGTTTTTTACTTAATTTATCTATTTCTTCACCATTTATTTTTATGCTCCCTTCCTCATAGGATTCTAATCCATTTAGGCATCTTAACAATGTAGATTTTCCAGCACCACTATGCCCTACTATCCCAAAGACTTCTCCTTCTTTTATAGATAAATTTATATCTTTTAATATTACTTTGTCTTTTATTATTTTCTTTAAATTAGAAACCTCTATCAATTTTTATCCCTCCACTACAATTAGATGTTCATGTCTATTTGGCCAAATAGAATAAAATAAAAAAATAAGCTAGAGAAAAATCTCTAGCTTTAATAAGCGAAATTTTCTCATCTTCCAGTTAAATCTGCAGGATTTAGCACCATGTATAAAATATATACTGGTTGCCGGGTTTCATAGGGCCAGTCCCTCCACCGCTCTTGATAAGAACGAATATATTCAGTTTTATTAACTTATTATTTAGCATGATAAACCATATTTGACAACTTGTCAATAGTAATTTTAAAATATATTTAAGTTTATCAATACTTTATCTTATTCTGCTAGTTTCCAAGGAGTATCCCAGGAATTTTCTACTTTTGTATCTGGAGCAAAACCTTTTGTCCACCATTTTGCTATATAAATCTTTCCTTTATAGCTAACTTTATCTCCTTCATAGTATTCTTTGTTAGAAGTATATGCAGTGATTTCTCCTGTCTGTTCTCCATCTTTATCATCTTCTGGATCTACTGGATCAGTTGTACCTGGCTTTTCTGGTATTTCTATATCATTATCTGAATCTCCTATTAGTTCCCATGGTGTATCCCAGGAATTTTGTACTGCTGTATCTGGTACAAAGCCTTTTGTCCACCATTTAGCTTGATAAACCTTTCCTTTATAACTAACTTTATCTCCTGCCCAATATTCTTGTTGTGGCTTATATGCAGGAACACCTTCTACTTCTCCTCCATCTTCACCATCACCTGGTTCTTCTGGATCAGTTGTACCTGGCTTTTCTATTATTTCTGTACCATCATTTGAATCATATTTTGAAAGTATTTTACCAAATTCAAATTTTTCTTGTACTATAGAACTATCAGTTATAGATACATAATCTGTTGATCCTTTAGGATTTTGATAATCTCTGTTGACAGACCACATACCTATTAATCTCATTCCTACAGTTTTACCAAAGCTGGCAACCTCTCTTGCTTCATTTTGATCAAGTATACTTCCACTATAATCTAAACCATTCATAGGAGTTACTCCTATCATTTTCCAAATTTCTTTATCAGTCTTTTGTATATTAGCTTGCGTGTATATATCCTTTAATTGTTTATGAACGCTTTTAGCTGATTGTATAACTAAATCCCCCATAGTTCCATCTGGAGCCTTATATCCAAAACACATAGTCATTATATTTACTCCACTTAACTGGACACCATTTTTTACAGCATTTTTTACTACATCCACACCATTAGTCATTCCTGTAGGCAACACAGGTAATGTATACCATATTTCAAGTGGATGATTTTCAGCTTTAAGTTCCTTTTGAAGTAGTGCAATGGCTTGTGAACGTCTTTCTATAGAAGCGGTATCAGCTGTCCAGGCTCCTTCAATATCAAAATCTACATGAGTTAATCCATAATCTTTAATTATTTTCTTATATGCATCTTTTAATTTATTAACGTCCTTAATTGATGCTGCTAACGGAGTATTAGCTTCTCCTCCAAAGGAAACCATTACATCTCCGCCCATTTGTCTTAAAGCTTTAATTTCTTTTAATAATCCTCCTCCTTGATAATCTGTAGGTCCTTCTTCCATATCATAATAAGTTCCCCAGGAAGGTTGTCCATTTTTATCAACTACAAATCCTAATATAAAATGTTTAGTTCCTGTTGCCTTTGCATATTCAGTAAGTGAAAACACAGGATATGAACAAGCATCTACATAAGGAGCGAAAACAGTAGATCCCCAATATTCTTGTCCCACTCCTATATTAGTAGCTATTTTAGATTGTACACTGTTAATTCCTACCTCTTTAGCTTGTACTACATTTTTCCCTGTAAAAACTGATACAGTGGCTCCTGAAGCTACCAATACGGATAAAATAATTGCAGTAATTTTTCGTGATTTCATTGTATCTACCCCCATATTATTAATATTTTTTTGATTTTTCATAAGTTGATACGGAACTAACAGTTGAAAGTATCGTAGTTCCCATTAACACACTAATGATAAATTTCTTTATGTGTACTTACCACCTAATAAATTTGTTTTTAATGCCTTCTTACTTATGAACGTATTAATTCACATAAATTTTAAAATGCTAACCTAAAATTTAATAAAAATATTTAGATTTTCTAATTATTGAATTCCATGCATATTTATTTGATAATATAAAGTCTATTTTCTACTAAAACTGACTATACTCAAATATAATACTTAATTTTTTTTTAATTTATTTTAACTTTTTTAGAATCATATCATATGATTATACAATTTTTCAATGTAATTGGTACAACTAGCATCTATATTGGAATAAATGTTTTCTAACCTGTTAGTTTTACAATTAGCTAATTAATATTTATATTACATAATTTACCTCGTTAAAAAATACACAAACCTTAATACATTTTATAATTATTTTTAAAATAAACTTAGTGCTAATTTTCTTTTATGTTATCAATTAACGATATCTCTACTATCTTAAAGATAAAATAAAATTTTTTTTATAGAATTAGTTAATATAAATAACTCTTACTTTAAAAATAATAATTCTGCCCAATTATTATATATTATGTAAATAGAAACATAAACGTTAATAAAATAATTTATAATATTTATTTTGTCATCCTAAAGTTAATCTTTAATTTTAGACATCATTTTTAATAAAAATTATCCAAAATTATAATGAAAACACGCTTTACTATAAATCTAAAAAAATAGAGATTAGTCAATTTTAAAATTAACTAATCCCTCCAAATATATAAAACTGTTTATATATTTTTACTTCAAAAAATTAAAAATTTATTTGTCAAGTTAACTATTCTTTATTACCATAAATTAATAGATTCTGGTGTTAATTTATATACCATATCTTTTCTTTCTACTATTATTTTCGTCTTTTCTTTTACATTTTCATCCTCTACTACCTTTTGAATTAATTCCTTTGTAGGATTGACACAAATAGGGTTTTCCACCATCTTAAACATAGAAAAATCTCCAGAAGTATCCCCATAAGCATAACTTTTCTTTAAATCTATATCATATTTTTCTACTAATTCATTTATAGCCTTTCTCTTACTATCACTATCCCACATAGGAATAACATCCCCTGTATAAATACTTTCTTTATTAAGTACATATTGAGCTCCTCTAAAATCATCAAATCCATACTTAGATGCCATTTCCCTTACTAGTTCGTAGGGGCTTCCTGATATGGTTATTATTTTATGTCCTTGCTCTTTATGCCATTTAATACTATCTCTAGTAAAGGTATATACTCTATCTCCTTTTTGTTCTACTACTTTCTTTGCAATAAACTCTACTTGGGATTTATGCAATCCTTTAATAGCTTCTATATATATATCTGCCATTTTTAAGAGATAATTATCATAATTACCCTGTCTTTTATCCCATTTAATATATTCTGGTCTTACTTCGTTATACCATCTTTCTGCCTCTATAACCTCATATTTTACTAATTTTTTAAAAACCTCTGTTATAAGTCCTTCTCTGTATAAAGTTCCATCAATATCAAAAAATGCTGCAATGTTCATAATAAACCTCCTTAATTACTTGATATACAGTACATATTTTTCTATATCTCTCATTTGTTCTAATGTTAAAGATAAAAACTCACATCCTACTATAAAATAACCTTCATAGGTTTCTATTCTTCTTACTATAGCCATACACCAAAAGGAAGGTTTTTCTGATAATCTTAAAGAAAAGTTTATAAAATCATCTTCCTTTAGCTCTATTTTAGTTTTTAATTTAACTCCAAATTTAGATATATCTACAACTTCCATTTTGGCTAAATCTTCACCATAATTCTCATATATACTTTTATTATTTACTCTAGGATAGTATATATATATATTGCATTCTTTTCTTTTAGCTTTTCTCTTTTCATCGTCTTTTATATAAATATATTCACTGCTTTTGTATATATTTTGTTTTTTTCTCAACTTATTTCACCTCTATAATTTAGCCCCTTAAACTTTAGCATACAGCTTAAATAATTAAAATTATATTAAACATATTATATAATCATTATATCATTTAATAAAACCAAACATCTATCTGTTGTTTTTTACAGAATTTTCAGTTTTTATAAAAATCAATATAAATTTTATTTTCATATTATAATTTAATATTTTCCCTATAAATCTCCAATATTTATTCTACTCAAAACCTAATATTATTGTTATAAATTAAATTGACTTTCATTATTCTTGATGCTAAAATATTATTATAAATATTGATAACTATTTTCAACAAGGAGTGAATATTATGAGTATCTGTGAATTATTACCTGGCCAAACTGCTAAGATTTCTAGTATTTCTGGCAACGAAAAATTAGTTAAAAGACTAATGGCATTAGGCTGTATCGAAGGCACAGAAATATCCTTAAAAAAAAGGGCTCCATTAGGAGACCCCATACTAATAAATTTAAGAGGATTTGATTTAGCTATAAGAAAAAAAGATGCTAAATTTATATCTGTAGATAAATAGACTGGAGGGCAAATATGATAACAACCGCATTACTTGGTAATCCTAATGTAGGTAAAACCTCCCTTTTTAATCAACTTACCGGCTCTAATCAATATGTTGGAAACTGGGCGGGTGTAACAGTAGAAAAAAAGGAAGGTTTTGTTAATGATTCTATTAAAATTGTGGATTTACCTGGCATATATGCCATGGATACCTTTTCTAATGAGGAAAAAGTATCTAAGAATTTTCTCATCAATGGAAATGTTGACGTAATAATTGATATTGTAGATGCTTCAAATTTGGATAGAAATCTATACTTAACTACTCAACTAAAACAATTTAATAAACCTATTATTTTAGTACTTAACATGATAGATGTAGCGGAAAATAAAGGCATAAAAATAAATTATGATATTTTATCTAAAGAACTTAATGTTAAAGTTATTCCTATAATAGCCTCAAAGGGTATAGGAATTGATAAACTAATAGAAACTTTAGAAAATAAAACTTTTTTAAGTTACAAAGATAACAATGATTATAATTTTGAAAGTGAAAGAGATGCTTATAAATTCATTGGTAATATTTTCGAAAAAGCAGTTACTTTAGAAGAAAAAAAGACTATTTCTAATACGGATAAAATTGATAAAATAGTCCTTAATCCAGTACTTGCCTATCCCTTATTTTTAGGAATATTATATATTATATTTAAGTTCACCTTTAACTGGGTAGGTACACCTTTAGCGGACTATATAGATGGCTTATTAAATGATAGTTTAATACCTTACCTAGGTACTTTATTAGCAAGCACAGCTCCTTGGTTTAAATCTTTATTATTAGATGGTATAGTAGCTGGGGTTGGCTCTGTAATAGTATTTTTACCTGTAATCCTTACTTTGTTTTTGGGTATATCCTTTTTAGAAGATAGTGGCTATATGGCAAGGGCAGCCTTTATAATGGACAAGCTAATGAGAAAAATGGGACTTTCCGGTAAAGCTTTTATACCTATGGTAGTTGGTTTTGGTTGTTCTGTACCTGGAATAATGTCTGCTAGAACCTTAGAAAGTGAAAGAGATAGAAAACTTACCGCATTATTGGTTCCTTTAATGTCCTGTAATGCTAGATTGCCTGTTTATGCTCTATTTGCTTCTGTATTTTTTTCAGGCCATGAAACTTCTATAGTTTTTTCTTTATATATTTTGGGAATACTATTAGCATTTATAATAGGACTTCTATTCAAAAACACTTTATTTAAAAAAGATGAAGAACCTTTTATAATAGAACTTCCTGAATATAAAATGCCTGAATTTAAAAATTTAATGCTTCATACATGGGATAAGGGTAAAGGATTTTTGAAAAAAGCTGGAACTATAATATTCTCAATTTCAGTTATTGTTTGGTTACTTTCTAATTTTAATTTTTCTGGAATGGTAGACATAAATGAAAGCTTTTTAGCCTCCCTAGGTAGAGTTTTATCACCTATCTTTAAACCATTAGGTTTTTCAGGATGGCAAACTTCTGTCTCCTTGTTAACAGGTCTTATGGCTAAAGAAGTTATTGTTGGAACTATGGGCGTTATATATGGTGGAGATTTAAAAGTTACTCTTTTAAATCATTTTAGTCCATTATCTGCTTATTCTTTCTTAGTTTTTGTTTTATTATATACTCCTTGTGTATCTGTAGTAGCTACTATGAGAAAAGAATATGGCTCTAAAATGGCTTTATTTTCTGTTACTTATCAGATTATATTAGCATGGATTATATCTTTCTTAATATACAACGTAGGTGCTTTAATCATATAATTTAAAAAGAAGGTGATTAAATACCATGGAAATAATTATAGCTATAGTTATAATACTTTTAGCCATATATATACTAGCTAAAAATATTAAAAAGAAAACCTCTGGACAATGTGATTGTTCATCGTGTCCAACAGGTTGTTCTTGTAGCAGTAAAAAAGAAAAAGAACAAATGAATAAAAACAAAGTTTAAGATAAATAAGAATACCTATGCATTAAACTTTATAAAATACAAGTTTAATTTTTAAATTTAAAAGCTATGAATTTAGAATATAATTTCTAAATTCATAGCTTTTCTTTCTTTAATTATTTAAACGTTCATTATATTTATAAGAATATTTATTTTAGTATGTTATAACTGACCCTTTATTTACTTTAATTTATATATTAAACTTTTTAATATATCCTCAATGGATACTATTCCTAAAAGTTTTTTTGAAGAATCTACTATTGGCATTGCTATTATATCTTTATCTAAAATTTTCTTAGCTATAGATATAACATCCTCCTCATCTGAGGCAGTAAAAACTTCTTTAGTCATAACCCACTCTACAGGACAAGTATCATAATGTCCCTCTTCCATCAAAAATCTATAAATATCAGCCTTTACTATCATTCCTATTAAATTCCCCTCTTCATTAGCTACAGGGGCTCCATTTATATTGTTTTCATTCATAAGATTTAATGCCTTTTTTATACTATCCTTAGGATTAAGAACAATAACATGTGTATTCATAATATCAGAAACCATATTAATCCCCTCCATAAATCATATATTTACATATGAAAATAATTTTGTGAAAATTCTATAATTAATCATTATAGTTTAATAATAACATATATTTGCTACATATTATATATTTAAAATTATATAGGTACAAAACTTTCTCCCAGAGAATTATCTATGAAAATATCCACTACTTAATATTTTTATTACTTAAAGTATAATTTATTTCAATCCTTTGAAATATGGATACAGCTTACCAAATGATATTATTTAAAGTAACAATAGTTCACTTGTAAATTTTTTTTGTTGATTTTTTCTTCCTATTATCTTCTTGGAAGATTAAATATGAATTCACTAGTTTTCTCTAAACCTTCCATTAAGGTTTTAGAGTCAAAAGCATAACCAATACGGAAACAATAATCTAAGTCAAAACATTCTCCTGGAGTATAAAATACTCCTGTCTCCTTTAAAAGCTTTTCACAAAATTCATAGGAATGCATGTCCAGATTATAATAAATTAATGCTGTATTACCAGCAACCGGCTTTACATATGATACTCGTGGTTCTGAGCTCACCCACTGATCAAGTAAAGCTCTATTTTTCATAACGATTTTGCGGTTTCTCTCTAAAATTGCATCCTTATTTTCCAAAGCCAAAGCAGCAAAAATATCATCCAACACACCACAACTTATAGTGTCATAATCTCTTCTCTCCCTGCACAAATTAATTATTTTCTCATCTTTTGAAACAATCCATCCAAGGCGTAGTCCTGCAAGAGAAAATGTCTTTGACATGCTTCCTACACTAATGCCTTTTTCATAAAGATCTACAATTGAAGGCATATAACTTCCATCCTCAGTAATACCTCTATAGACCTCGTCACTAAGCACATAAGCATCCACACTCTTTGCAATATCAACGATTTGTTTAAGTAGCTCTACAGGAATTAAAGATCCTGATGGGTTATTAGGATTATTAATTGTGATAAGCTTTGTATTTGAATTCACCATTTTCTTTAGCTCTTGTAAGTCTGGTAAAAAATTATTTTCAGGTAAAAGTTTAAGAATATTAACCTTTGTACCCATAGACTCTGGAATAGAATAATGTTGCTGATATGTAGGGGCCACAGATACCATGCTATCTCCTGGCTCTAAAATAGTTATAAGCACTTGGTGATTAGCACCGATAGCTCCATGGGTTGGTATAATTTGTTCTGTCTTCACATTCTGAAAAAGAGAAGCTATTCCTTTTAAAAGCTTAGGTGATCCATAGATATGGCTGTATGTCATACGAATATCCCCTAGACTTATCATATACTCCTCAAAATTCTTTCCACCTAAATTTAATAATTCTTTCAATGTTAATGAATCTATACAAGTTTCTGCCAAATTATATATTGCATCATTTTCATATTTATTCATCCACTGCTCTACTTTAAAAGTTTTAATTTTCATTTACATCTTCCTTTCCCCAATATATAGTTTACAAGGTATTCTAGCCCCCTTGTCATGGTCATTTACATCTGAATTATAAACAGAGTTCTTGGCTTCACATAGAGTTTCTACTCCTTCTAAAGCTTATTAACAGAATTCTTAGGAGTTTTAATCCTTAGAAGTCGTTATCTTTTAGGAGAAAATGGTCATCCAGGGACATAGCCGATCTTTACTCTTAACTTTAACAAGATAGGAGTATTAGATCAGGTAGTTATGGGATAAAAATATATTCTATAATTTATCATCTATCTTAAAGTTACTTGGAATGCCTTATTTATTATTTAATAAATAAGGCAATTTTGTATATCCAATTATATTAGCTAAATTAAAAAGGATGTCTTAGAAACAAATCTAATTTTAATGTAGCAAAGATAAAAAATATACGTAATAAATATATAAATGAGCTTTAGTAGTTCTTAATATTACCCAATTAAAAATTTACGTAATTCCTCACGGAAGTGAGTAGTCGGTAGTTAAGCCAAGTAAGGCGCCTCTATCGGGTAGAAAATTTTTAATGTAGTAAGATTTAGAACTTCTTAGCAAAATGAATTCATTTATAAGTGTATTTTTTATCTTTGCGGTGTTAAAATTAAATCCGTTCTATTTTTAAGACACCCTTTTCAATGAATAAAATCATATACTTTATTTTTACATTTCTTCAACTACGTCTATGCCTAATAGGTTAAGAGCATTTTTTATTACTTGACAAGTAGCTTCTACAAGTTTTACTCTTGCTAATTTTACATCATTATCTTCTGCATTTAATATACCATGAGCATTATAAAATTTATTGAAAGCTTTTGCTACTTCAATTACGTATCTAGTTACCATAGATGGTTCTAATTTATTTATAGCGTTCATTATGGCATCATTAAAGCCTCCAAGAAGTTTCGCTAATTCAAACTCTTCTTTAGATGATAATTTAGAATAATCTACTTCTCCAGTTAATTCTCCGGCCTTTCTTAATACGCTTTTTCCTCTTGCATAGCTATATTCTACATAAGGACCTGTTTCTCCATCAAAGGATAGTATTTCCTTCCAGTCAAATACAATATCTCTTTCTCTATTATTTTTTAGGTATGTGAACACAACTGCACCTATACCAAGTTTTTTAGCTGTCTCTTCTTTGTTTTTCAAATTAGGATTTTTCTCATTTATAATTTTTAATGTTTCTTCAACAGACTGATTTAATAAGTCTTCTAAGAATACAACATCTCCATTTCTTGTAGATAGCTTTTTATTTGCTAATTTAACAAGACCAAAACCTACATGTTTACAATCATCTGCCCAATCATGTCCCATAAGTTTTAAAGTAGTAAATACTTGTTTAAAATGTAATGCTTGAGGAGTTCCAACTACATATATACACTTGTGGAAATCATAAGTTTTCTTTCTATATATAGCAGCTGCTAAGTCACGAGTAGCATAGATAGTTGCACCGTCAGATTTTTTAATCATACAAGGTGGTATATTGTATTCATCAAGCATAACTACCTTTGCTCCATTACTATCTACTAATAATCCCTTATCATCTATTTCTTGAACTACTGCATCCATTTTATCACTATAGAAACTTTCTCCTGCAAGAGAATCAAATTTTATTCCTAACATGTCATAAACTTTGTTGAATTCTTTTAAACTTAGATCTTTAAATCTATTCCATAATTCAGTTTCTTCCTCTGAACCATCTTCTAAGTTTTTAAAGTTTAATCTAGCTTCTTTTTCAAGTTCAGGGTCTTTTTCTGCTTCTTCATGGAATTTAACATATATTCTTAAAAGTTCTCCTATAGCATCCTTTTCTAGTGCTTCTTCATCTACCCATCTTCTATATGCAGATATAAGTTTACCAAATTGTGTTCCCCAGTCTCCTAGATGGTTAATTCCTATACAATTATAACCTTCAAAGGATAATATTTTATATAGTGCATTACCTATAGCTGTAGTAAATAAATGTCCTATATGGAATGGTTTTGCAATGTTTGGTGATGAATATTCAACTACTACATTCTTTCCTTCTCCTACTTTAGAAGAACCATATTTTTCTTTTTCATTTAAAACTTTTTCTAATACATCTTTTATGAGTATAGTTTTATCTACAAAGAAATTTAAGTAAGGTCCTACAGTTACTACCTTTTCAAAACCTTCTTTATTTATTTTTTCTTTTAATTCCTCTGCTATTAAATTTGGAGCCTTTCTAAAAGTCTTAGCTAATTGGAAGCATGGGAAAGCATAATCTCCCATTTCTTTCTTTGGTGGAATCTCTATAAGTTTTTCTATTACATCAATTTCTAATTCTGTATTTTCTTTTATTCTTTCAGCTACTATATTTTTGTAATCCATGATTTCATCTACCTCCAAGTTTTTATATTTAAGTTTTATTATAAGGTTTTAATATTTAAAATTAGTTTTTCATTTAATAATATTTTTAAGCTTTTATATAATTATTTACTCTAATCTATAGAATATTTTCTTAAATTATAATTATTAGTTAGTGTTCTGACATATATATTTTTTAATGATTGCATATAAAAAACCGCCTCTGTAAAAACAGAGACGGATTATCCGCGGTACCACTCTAGTTGACCCAATAATACAAATATCTTTAATATAATTGTGAGGCATTCTTTTTAAATTATACTTCTAATTATATTAACTATAATATGTTGATACTATTAAGTCCTCTTAAAACTTTAACGCAGTTAACGGCTTACTTATGGAATACATAATTATTATTTTTAATATACCTTTCTTAGTAAGCTTCTCCGAGACTCTCTTCCCTTTTAACTAGTTACAGGCTTACACCAACCCTGCTCGCTTTAAACTCTATTAAAAAGTACTCTTCTCATCAATGAATATAAATATTTTACTTTAAAATTTATAATCTATTATATGTCTTATTTATTATTTTTGTCAAGTTCTAAAAATATATTCTACTTTTAACCTGCTACTTCAGCAGACTCTTTTTCTGATCTATCATGAATATTCCAAGTAAAAGATAAGAATATTATAGCTAATACAGAAGATATCATTAATAAAATAAATCCTCCATTCCAACTAAATTTATCAACAACTGCTCCCATTGCTACTTCCGCTAATACTTGTCCTCCCATATATCCAAATAATCCTGTAAAGCCTGCCGCTGTACCTGCTGCTTTTTTAGGAACTAAATCTAAGGCACTAACGCCTATTAACATAACTGGTCCATATATTAAAGCTCCTATAGAAGATAGTGCACAGCTTATTGCTAGTATACTATTACTTTTCCAATATACATAAGTTGCTATAGTTACACCTATCATACAAAATACACCAACAGGTGCACGTCTACCATTAAACACCTTATCACTTAACCATCCAACAAATATAGTTCCTGGTATTGCTGCATATTCAAACAAAGCAAAAGCTAAAGATGAATCCTTAGGATTAAAATTTTTAACTTCTTTCAAATAGGTAGGAACCCAATTTATAACTCCATATCTAACAAGATATACAAAAATATTTGCAATAGCTATGTACCATAAATATTTATTATTTAAAACATATTTGAATAATATTTCTTTTCCTGATAATTCTTTTTCTCTATCCTCTACTTGTATTTCTGGATAATCATTTTTATATTCCTCTATTGGTGGAAGTCCCACTGATTGAGGTGTATCCTTTGCAAATACTATAAATAAAATTCCTACTATAATGGCTATTACAGCTGGTAGATAAAAAGCTCCCTTCCAACTTCCAAACACAGACACACCAATTAAAACTATTGTAGCAATAAAACCTCCGCCTACATTATGGGCGGTATTCCATATAGACATTTTTACTCCACGTTCTTTGTCTGAAAACCAATGGGTCATGGTTCTTCCACAAGGTGGCCATCCCATACCTTGGAACCATCCATTTAAAAGCATTAATACAAACATTGCTGTAATACTTTTCGTTATAGGAAAGAATAGGTTTACAATACCAGATAGAATTAATCCTGCCCCTAAAAAATATCTAGGATTAGATCTATCTGATAAGTTTCCCATTACAAATTTACTTACTCCATAGGCAAGACCAAGAGCTGAAGCTACAAAACCTAACTGAGTCTTAGTAAAACCTTCTTGTATCAAGTAAACCTTTGCCAAGGAAAAATTACTTCTTACAAAATAATAAGTTAAATATCCTATATAAATACTTATAAATACCTGTATACGATATCTTTTGTAAGCTGAATCAATTTTTGCTTTTGGCATTCTTTTTATGTGAGGAGCCGGTTTAAATAAGTCCTTTACCATTATGTCATTCCCTCTTTCCTTTTATTGTTAATATTTATTAAGCATCAACAAAGACAGCTAATATAATATTAGCTATCCTTATTAATATTTAATTCTTAATTTTTACAATTTAGGCATTTTGTAGCTATAACATTCACTCCTGTATCTGCTATATTTTCTACTATTACATCACCTATTTTTATAGGTGCTTGTACAGTTGTATTCTTTAATATTTTTACACATTCCATTAGTTTTCCCTTTGGAATATCTTTTTCTGTTTTAACACAAACTACATCTTCTTCTCCATCTTCTACATTAACAGATATGGTTAATATTCTTGTAGGATTTGTACATTCTTTTTCTGCATATATTTTTCCTCTAGGACAAGTATTTCCCTTAACTGATTTTACTTCTTTATCTTCAATTTCTACTTCTAGATTACATCCTAATGGACATCCTATACATATTAATTCTCTTATAGCCATAATTATTCACCTTCCACTTTAACAGTAATTTTTTTGCAATCTGAATGTTTTTCAAACATATCTTTAGTTAATTTTACTGTTTCCATCTCACCTGGAGCTATAACTTTTTTCTTTCTATGAACTACTCTTTCATCATCAAAATATACAGATATGAAACTATCTTTAAATACATTTCTTACTCTAAATCTAACATCTACTGTATTTTCTATATTATTTTTGTGTATTGATTTTGGTACAGTGTATCCTACACCATTTTCTGCAACTAAATCTATCTTTTCGCCTTCTACTCTTTTACCCTTTACATAATCTGCAGCATTTTTACCCGCATTATAACTTTCCTCTGTTACAAAATCTACCAAATCATGTACGTGAAGAACATTACCACAAGCAAACACTCCGTCTATATTAGTTTGCATTGTTTCGTCTACTTCTGGACCACCAGTTACGCCTAATTTAACATCTGCTTTTGCTGATAGATCATTTTCTGGAAGCAATCCAACTGATAAAAGTAATGTATCACATTTTATATATTCTTCTGTTCCTTTTATAGGTTTTAATTTTTCATCTACCTTTGCTATAGTAACAGCTTCTAATCTTTCTTTTCCTTCTATTTTAGTTATAGTATGAGCTAATTTTAAAGGAATACCGAAGTCATCCAAACATTGAACTATATTTCTTTTTAATCCTCCAGAATAAGGCATAAGTTCCACTACTGCCTTTACTTTAGCTCCTTCTAAAGTCATTCTTCTAGCCATTATAAGTCCTATATCTCCAGAACCTAAAATAACTACTTCCTTTCCTGGCATTTCACCCTCTATATTTACAAATTTTTGTGCTGTTCCTGCTGAATATATCCCTGAACATCTTGTGCCTGGAATATTTATAGCTCCTCTTGATCTTTCTCTACAACCCATAGCTAGTACTATAGATTCAGCTTGCACTTCTATCAATCCGTCTTCTTCATTAACTGCTGTTATTACCTTATCTTTGTTCATATCAATTACCATAGTATTTAATTTGTATGGTATTTTCATTTCTTCCACTTTATCTACAAATCTTTGAGCATATTCTGGTCCTGTAAGTTCTTCTTTAAAAGTATGAAGTCCAAACCCATTATGAATACATTGATTTAATATTCCACCTAATCTTTTATCTCTCTCTAATATTAATATACTGTCTACGCCTTCTTCTTTAGCTTTTATAGCAGCGGCAAGACCTGCTGGGCCTCCACCAATTATAACTACATCATATTGTTGCATACTACGCCCTCCAATGCATTTGCTTTAAATTACCTCATTAATTTAAATTAGTTTTCTAATATAATATTTTTGAATTTCCGCCAAACTTAGTAACTTCATTTCTTTTTATACCTAACTCTTCTGCTAATATTTCAACTATTCTGTTTGAACAGAACCCTGATTGGCATCTTCCCATACCTGCTCTTGTTCTTCTTTTTATTCCATCTACAGTTTTAGCACCTAAAGGTCTTCTTATAGCATCTCTTATTTCTCCTTCAGTTACTACTTCACATCTACAGACTATTTTTCCGTAAGCAGAATTTTCTTTTATCATTTCTTTTCTTTCTTCATTTGTCATTTCTCTAAATTTAGGTATATCTTTTCTAATTGGATTAAACTCTTTATTTTCTTCTGGTTTTAATTTTTCAACTATCATCTCTCTTATATACTCACCTATAGCTGGTGCACTAGTTAAACCAGGTGATTCTATTCCTATAGCATTTATGAAGTTTTCAGCATCTTCTGCCTCTCCTATTATAAAATCACTATTTTCTTCATGAGCTCTAAGTCCTGCAAAGGATGTTATAACCTGTCTCATTGGTATTTCTTTTATACTTAATTTAGCTTTCTCTGCTACATTATCTAGACCTTCTCTTGTAGTTTCAAAATCATCTTTTTCTTCTACATCTACAGAAGTTGGTCCTAAAAGTAAGTTTCCATCTGCTGTTGGAGTAACTAATACCCCTTTACCCATCTTTGTTGGAAGTTGGAATATTGTTCTTTGAACCATATCACCTACAGTTTTATCAAATAATAAATATTCACCTTTTCTTGCAGTTATATGGTATTTTTTTTCACTTACCATGTTGTTTATTTTATCTCCAAAAACTCCAGCTGCATTTACTACAACTTTAGTTTCTATGTCGCCTTTATTAGTTTTTAATATATATCCATCTTGTTTTTTCTCTATATCAATTATTTCTGTTTCAAGTTTAAACTCTACACCATTCATAGCTGCTGATTCTGCAAGAGCTATATTAAATTCATAAGGAGATACTATTCCTCCTGTAGGAAGTCTAAGAGCAGCCACTACATATTCTGATAAATTAGGTTCTAACTTTAAAGCTTCTTCTCTATTTAGTATTTCCATTGTATCTGGAAGACCATTTTTTAACCCTCTTTGTCTTAGTTCTTCTAGCTTTTCAATATCCTTTTCATCAAAGCATAAAACAAAGGATTCATTTCTTTTAAATGGGAAATCTATTTCTTCTTGTAATTTGTCGAACATTTCATTTCCTCTAACATTCATCTTAGCCTTTAGAGTTCCTGGAATTGGATCTTCACCAGCATGTACAATACCACTATTAGCTTTACTTGTACCACTAGCTACATCTATTGCTTTTTCTACTACACAAGTTTTTAAATTATATTTAGATAACTCTCTAGCCACAGCAGCTCCTGTAACCCCTGAACCTATAATTGTAACATCAAACATATTACTTACTCCTCCTTATAAATCAAAAGAGCCTTAATTTAAAATGGGTATAACAATCCCCTTTTAAATTAAGGCTCTCAATATCTCTGCCTGAAATAATTAAATTTTATAATTAAATTACAATCATATAATATCATATCGTTTTCAAGTTTTCAAGTTTTTTTTATATAATTAATTTTTTAACAACAAATACTGTTTATACTAATATAATATTTGTCGTATCTCATGTTTTAATATATAAATTTTCTTAAATTATATTTTTATAGTATTATCTAATTAACTAATCATATAAGTAAAAATATATTTAGTTTTCACATACACTGATTCTTATTGTTGTTTAAATACTAAATTTCTTTCTATATCCACATTTTCTACACAATTCTTCTACTACTTCTCTCCTTGAAAAGCCATCTAAAATATTGTTAGCCCTTTCGTTATTTATTATCTTAGAAAAATCAATCTTATTTATGTTTCCAAGATTAATTACCCCTTCCCCATCTAAACAACAGGGTACTACTGTTCCATCTACTAATATAGCTACTTGATTTCTAAGCCCATAACAAAAGCCTTTTCCATCATCCTCTTCTGCTTTTAAATCTGGCCACTCGAATTCATGATCCTGATTTATATATATTCTATTATAGACTTTGACTCCTTTACCTGGAGTTATTTTTTCTTCAATCTTATAAGGTAATTTAAATTCCTTCTCTATTATCTGGAGCAACTCAGCATTTCTCTTCTTTTTAAGATTTGTTATATTATCCTTATCTAGATTCCATAACCTTAAAGATATAAAAATATTATTATTTTCAATTGTATCTCTTATAAAGGAAAGAATATCATTAATATATTTATCTTTATTTTTAGAATCTTCATTTCCATCAAAGCTATGTAGAGAAAAATTAACCTGTCTTAAAGCTTTCTTCATTATAATTTTATCTTTAGTCTTATTTATTAAAGTTCCGTTTGTAGTTATATTAACTTTAAAACCTTTTTTGTAGCTTAAATCTAAGAATTTATCTATATCTGGATGAAGAAGAGGTTCTCCCTTTACATGAAAATATATATAATCTGTATAGGGTTTTATTTGATCTAATATTTTATCAAAGATTTCTATTGACATAAATTGTGCTTTCCTTCTTGTCTTGGGACAAAAATCACAGGCAAGATTACATACATTTGTAATCTCAATATAAAACTTTTTAAATCTTTTCACTAATTTATACTCCAATCTTATATACTTTATTCTATTACTCGTGTTGTTACTAATATTCATATGAAAAACTAATCATTCTAACCAAGCTTCCCAAAAATTTAAAAATTATTTGATACCTTTGAACTAACACTTATAATACATGCTATCTATAAAAAATACAAACTTCTCCTGTTGCTATTCTTTCTAAAAATAATTTAATCCCATTCTTTCCAAATTTCAGGTTCATATCCTACTGTTGCTTTTTTTCCATTACGTACTATAGGAGTTTTATATAATTTAGGATTATTTAAAAGCAAATCTTCTTTTACACTGTCTGTTCTAATACTTCCTATATTAGTTCTTTTATATTCTCTGCTATCTTTATTTATTAACTGATTTAATCCTACTGCAGATTTTATACTTTGAAGTTCCCCCTTACTTAATCCCTTTATATTTAAATCTATAAATTGATATTTTATTTTTCTTTCTTTAAAATATCTTTCAGCTTTTTTTGTATCAAAACATTTTTTCACTCCAAATATTTGAATGTTCATTTTTACTTATCTCCTTTAAATATATACTATGTCATATTATACACAGCTAATATTTGCTTATTTTATACATACACCATTATAAACAATTTTAATATAATTTCATAATATAGCTTCATAATATAATTTTATATTTTTATTTGTTAGAATTACTATATATTAGAATTATCATAGGGTTTATACCTTTAATCTTTAACTTATATTTAATATGACTAGACATGTTGATATATATTGATACATACGTTAATATTTTAATTTTAAAACCTATAAATAAGATCTTATTTATAGATTCACATTTGCTTTTCAACAAAAATAGAGATATAGAATTTTAAAAATTCTATATCTCTATTTTTACATTCTTTATTATACCACTAAATTACACTGACTAACATATAAATTAAATGGGCTGATATTCCTGCTACTAGCCCTCCAAAAGTATGACTTATTATAGCTTTACCTGTTAATTTTCTACAGTTTAAGCTATCCATCATAGCTATATGAGTACTTAAATATCCACTCCAGCACATCCCCATAGCAGTAAATACTGCTATTTCATTAGCACCAATCAAATTTTTTGATAAAAATTGAGGAACTAAACTCATAGCGGCACCAACAGCCCCTAAGGATGTTATTGGGAATGCTATGGCTTCCGGATGCTTAAATCCAAATAATGGGTTTAGAATAAAACTTAATTTTTCTCCTACCCAAGGGAAAAATGCTACACCTTCATAGGCAGCTCCAGTGTATCCCTTTGGTGATGGCCCATTAGTTAACATTAATACTAAAGTACAAATTATAACTACCCCTGGAATTATAGCTAGTCCAAGTTCAACACCTGATTTACCGCCTTCTAATAAAGATTCAAGTAGTCTTGCTCCTACCCCACCTTCTCTAACCTCTCTATATTTTAAGGAATCATAACCATCCCCATCACTTTCATAAACCATATCATCTGCATGTTCTCCATAAAATTTTCTAGTCTGTCTAACCATTAACCTAACACTTATAATGCTACCAATAATAGCAGCTATATTTCCTATAACAGCAGCGGCTATAAAATTTTCACCTGTAGGAGATTTTTGTGCAATCATAAATGTAGTTAGAATTAATCCCATTCCAAAGGAAGTTCCTAAATTAGTTAGTGCTGGTACCTGATACTTTTTAAAATATTTTAAGAATCCTTTATCCTTAGCTAAACTTATAATTGCAGGGTTGTCTGATAAATAAGTTGTAACTACCCCTAATGCTGATGCTCCAGGTAATTTATATAAAGGTTTCATTAACGGAGATAAAGCTTTATTTATTAAAGAAATAACTCCAAACTCAGATAACAATCCTGATATAGCTCCAGCTAAGACAGCTATAGCCATAATATAAAAAACTGTTTCCATAAGTAGTTGATATCCTGTCTTCATTAATGTATTAAACATGTTTACTGTTCCCATTTTAGTACCTAAAATAATGAAGAATCCTAAGAACAAAGCTAAACATATAAATCCTTCTTTTCCTATTACAGGTCTAAGATTTTTCTTTTCCACCTCCTTAATTTCAACTTGTTGTTCTGTTATAGTGTTTAAGTCTGACATAAAATCGGCCCTCCTTGATTTTATATAAAGTTTAAATTTTTATAAAATTTTAAGTATTTTTATAAAATTTTTAGGTATATTAATCAGTTTTAAATAAAATAGTTAACTTAATAATGGTTTTTTATATTTTAACACAAAATCCGTTTTTAAAGATAAAATTCAATTTTTAGAAAATTTAGACAATACCTTTTATCACCTATGTACTCAGCTTAATATAAAAATGATAAAGATTTAACTAATTTTAGTTAAATTTTCCACATGTATATATTAACACATAATTCATAATTTTACAAATTATTTGCATAAATCAAATAATATATAATCTGTATAATAAATATAGTCCTTTTGAAGTCTATATTTTATATGTTTCTAAAAAAATATCTTTGCTGTTTCTTTTATGGTTTTGTTATTTTTTATACAATTATATTTACACCTTAAAGCAGTTTATCAAACTATTTAAATAAAAAAAATTAAACTAAAAAAAATTTGCAAGTTTAATTTCTTAAAATGAAATAAAATAAATCTATAAATATTTATACAGTTTATTTTGTAATATTTATGTTTTACTATAACTGTTTTTTATAATAGAATATACATCATAGAGTATAAATTAAATTAACAAAAGGATGATTTTAATGATTATAGTAACTGTTGAAAATATATGTAAAAGTTATGGTGAAAAAACTTTATTTAAAGATGTTTCTTTTACCATAAGTGATGAAGATAAAATAGGCTTAATAGGAGTTAATGGTACAGGAAAGTCTTCTCTTTTAAAAATTGTCACCGGTGAAGACAGCCCTGATGCCGGTAACATCACTATTCCCAAAGGAGCTACTATTGAATATTTAGATCAAAATCCAGCTTTAGATCCTAATGCTACAATACTAGAACAAGTATTTAAAAGTAATTCTAAAGTAATGTCTATAATAGGTGAATATGAAAAAACTTTAAACCTAATTTCTAAAAATCCTGAGGATGAAAAACTCCAAAATCATTTGTTAACATTAACTAGTGAAATGGATTCTTTAGATGCTTGGGATCTTGAAAGCAAAATTAAAGCCGTTCTTACAAAACTTAATGTAACAGACTTTGATAAAAAAATAAAAGAACTCTCTGGTGGTCAAAAGAAAAGAGTTGCCCTATGCTCCTCTTTAATATCTCCTTGTGACTTACTTATATTAGATGAACCAACAAACCACATGGATAATGATACTATAGATTGGCTTGAAAATTATCTTCAAACTAGAAAAGGTGCCCTTTTAATGGTAACCCATGATAGATATTTTTTAGATAGAGTTGTTAATAAAACTTTAGAACTAGATTATGGAACTATGTACACTTATAATTGCAATTATTCACAGTTTGTGGAAAAGAAAGCTGAAAGAATAGCATTAGAAAATTCCTTAGAAGAAAAAAGACAAAGTCTTTATAAAAAAGAATTAGAATGGATTAGAGCTGGAGTTCAAGCAAGAGGAACCAAACAAAAGGCAAGAATAAAAAGATTTGAAGAACTAGGGGAAAGTAACTACAGTCATAATAGTGATGATATAGACATATCTGTAGCTCATTCAAGATTAGGCAAAAAAATAATTAACATAGAACACTTAACTAAAAAATTTGAAGAGAAAACTTTAATAAAAGATTTTAATTATATTTTACTTAGAAATGATCGTATTGGTATAGTAGGAAACAACGGTATAGGTAAATCTACCCTTTTAAATATTATTACAAATAAAATAAATCCAGATAGTGGTTCCATTGATATAGGTACTACAGTAAATATTGCATATTCCTCACAGCATTCAGAGGATATGAATCCAAATTTAAGAGCTATAGAATATATAAGAGAAACAGCAGAATTTATAACCACAGCAGATGGAACTAAAATAAGCGCCTCTCAAATGATGGAAAGATTTCTTTTCACAGATGATATGCAATGGTGCTATATTTCAAAACTATCCGGTGGAGAAAAAAGAAGACTATATCTTTTAAAAATCTTAATGGCTGCACCTAATGTACTTATATTAGATGAACCAACTAATGACCTAGATATTGATACATTAAAAGTTTTAGAAAACTATATTGATGAATTTAATGGTCCCGTTATATCTGTATCCCACGATAGATACTTTTTAGATAGAACCTGTAATAAAATCTTTCACTTTGAAGGCAACGGAAAGATTTCTGAATACATTGGAAACTATTCAGACTTTATTGATAAGAAAAAAGAAATTTCAAGCATGACTTTAAAAGAAGGAAAAACAAATAAATCTTCAAAGGAAACCAATAACCAAAAGGAAAAAACATCAAAATTAAAATTTTCTTATAAGGAAAAACTTGAATATGAAAATATAGATAAAGATATAGAAAAACTTGAAGAAAAATTATCCAAGCTAGAAGAAGAAGTAGAAGTAAATGCCTCTGACTTTATGAGACTTGAAGATCTTTTAAAGGAAAAGGATAAGGTAGAGGAAGAACTGTTATTTAAAATGGAAAGACAAGAATACTTAGAAAATCTAGCAAAAGAAATAGAGGAAAATAAAAAAACTTTATAGTTAGAGAATTAAAATAAGAAATAATTTTGTTCAATAGATATCTATAAAAATAAAGAATACTAATATTTGTGCTCTAATATTTAAGCTAGCGCTCTAATTCCACGTCCTGCAGAGCAGAGCTAAGTAAACGTCCTGTTTACTTTACGCTTAAATATTAGCTGACAGATAAAGTATTCTAATTATTTTTCTAGATATCTATTTTCTCTAAAATTATTTCTTATTTTAATAACTGTAAAAACTGTTTTAATAATTGTTATATAAAAAACAACTAAGAATCTCTAATCTCGTTCAAATGTCTTTTACAGCACATATCCTTATTTCTAAACCACGGGAAGATATCATACTTTTTAAAGATAATTTCCATCAGTTGCTGTATACATTATGTTGAAATTAATATTAGTAATGTATACAATTAGACTATGATTTAGTATAAATTTATAATCTATGGAAAAATCTATTTGCATTACATAAAGGAGTTAAAAATATGAAATTAAAAGTCTTAGTAGATAATAATACATACATTGACCAATATTATTGTGGTGAACCTGCTGTTTCATACTACATTGAAGATGAGGATACTAGTTTTCTATTTGATGTAGGGTATTCTGATTTATTTATTAGAAACTCAAATGCACTAGGGATAGATCTAAAAAATATAAGTTCTATTGTTATTTCACATGGTCATGATGATCACACAAGGGGATTAAAATACTATTTTGAACAAAATTATAAAGAAAATATTTCTATCATTGCTCATCCCAATGCATTTAAAGAAAAAATGATAGGCAATTTAAAAATTTGCTCTCCTATTTTGGAGAAAGAACTAAAAGAAAAATGTAATCTAATTCTTTCTAAAGAACCTAAAAAAATTAGCAAACATATAACTTTTTTAGGAGAAATACCTGAATTAAATGACTTTGAAAATAGAAAGCCTATTGGTAAACAAATTATTGGTGAAAATTCAATTGATGATTACGTAATAGATGATACGGCTCTTGTATATAAAAGTGAAAATGGCATTTATATTATTACAGGATGTTCTCATAGTGGGATATGCAATATAATAGAATATGCAAAAAAAGTATGTAAAGATACTAGAGTATTAGGAATTATAGGAGGATTTCATTTATTTGAGGTGAATGAACAAGTTACTAAAACTATAGATTATTTAAAACAGAACAACGTAGAAGAATTATATCCTTGCCATTGTACTTCATTTTCTGTTAGAGCAGAAATACATAAAACTTTGCCCGTAAAAGAAGTTGGAGTAGGTTTAGAACTGAATTGGTAATATCATGATATCAATTAAAAAGTAGCTGAAACAAAGGAAGAAATCGATCTTACTTCTTAATTGGAGATATAATAAAATAAAAATTATTTATATTTTATGGAGGATAAAATGGTATGAATATAGATATACCAATAATAAAAAACAAATCTGTACAATTAGTTATAATTACTTCTATTGTCCTGATGTGCTGTGCCATTATGGGTATCGTGGATGCTATAATTAAACCCAGCTATGCTGTGAAATCTGCAATTAAAATCATTTTATTTTTAGGGTGTCCCTTGGTATATTCTCATCTGACCAAGCAGTTATCCTTAAAAAAATTGTTTTGTTTTAAAAAACAAAGCTTTTTTATGTCATTGTTCCTTGGCATGGGAGTTTTTATTGTTATAATAGGTACATATTTTTCCTTAAGAAATGTATTGGATTTGTCTGGAATTACAATTGCTCTGGAAAGTAATATAAGTGTTAGTAAAAATAACTTCGTGTTTGTCTCCTTATATATCTCCTTTATTAATTCGCTCCTTGAAGAATTCTTTTTTCGTGGTTTCGCTTTTTTGTCGCTGAAAAAATTTACCTCACGGCCTTTAGCATACAGTATCAGTTCCATAGCTTTTGCCTTATATCACATTGCAATGATGATTGGATGGTTCTCTATAGTTACCTTTGTGTTGGTAATGATAGGACTAGTAGTAGGTGGAATTATATTTAACTTTTTAAATGAGAAAAATGAAGATATATACTCCTCCTGGATGGTACATATGTTTGCTAACTTTGCAATTAATGTAATAGGATTTATTTTATTTGGAATATTTTGATTTATAACAACTGTAATTTGTAAGGTATTAACTAAATTTATTGATTTAAAGAGTTATGCTAGCTTCCCTTGGTTTAAAAAATGGGGATATGTGGCGTAAAAGGCATTCGAAAAAGCTTAGGGATTCTTATTTGTTTTTTGAAAATATATTAAGAAAAAAATGATTGTTTGAGCGGTCAGAGAGTTTCATTTTTTTAATATATTTTACTAAAAAATAAATTAGAATCTCTTAGCGAATTGAGATGCCTTTGTAGCCACATATCCCTTTTTTAAGCCACAGGTAGTATAACTTCCTTTTAAGTCGTAATTTTCTTATTTTATCCCTTTTTTTAGGTAATCTTGCATTCTAATACTCCATAAATCATAATATTTTTGATCTTCCTTTTTAACCTGGAGCAAAAATTCATCTAATACTTTAAGTTTATTTAATCCTTTCATTAAATGTCTTGGATATATAACAGTTTTAGAATAATTATTTTTAGGGTCTATTATTCTTAGCTTGCATTTCTTATCCACATAAATATCTTTGCATCTTATATCTAATTTTTTAAATTTTAATCTTTCAAACTCTTTTATAAGTTTAATTATATTATGGGTTAATCTTTTGTTAATTCCATTTTGTTTTATATAGTGATCCAATCTTTCTCCCCTTATGTACTCCCTTAATATAAAGTAGTCCCCATAATCATATACTTTGGGAAAATATTTACTATTATTAGTTTTTTGTAAAATTTCTCTTTCTTTTTTACATACTTTTTTTTCTTTAAAGATTTTGATTGCTTTTTTGTCTGGTAATAGATATACTATACCGTTATGACCACTACCTAAAAACTCTCCTTTTCTAAGCATCCTTTCTGCTTTATTATTCAATTCTATATAATATTCTTGTTTTTCCATAACTCCCTCTTATATATTAATCTCTTCATAGCTATTATATGAGTATAAAACAAAATAGTGCTTAAAGTTCCTCTTTGTCCTTTAACACTACTGTATCATTATTTATAAATTTAAAAACTACTTTAATCTAATATTTTTAAGTTCCTTTAATATAAATAATAAGTTTAATTTTTCGTTTCATAATCTAATTTATCTATGGTCTTTTTAAATTCATTTTTAGTAATTAAAACTTCTTCCATGTCATTTAAAAATTGAAAAAGCATGGCTCTATTCTCAAATTCTTCTCTTGTGCTTGGCAAATTCATATTTTTAAAACTTTCTCTTAAATCCTCTAAATCTAAGAGTAAATCCTCTCCTGTATTTTCTTCATGCAAAGAATCTGCTACTTTTTTAGTAAAATCTGCTATCATTTCTGTCTGCTCATAGGTCATAAAAAATTTTTGAAAGTGCTGTCTCATTTTTTTCAAAGTTTCAAATTGTTGTATTCTCATTTCCATATAAGCTGCATAATAACTTACATCTAAAAGAAAATAGTTATTTAAATTAATATATGCTCTTTTTTTTGCCTTAAAAAGTCTTTCTTCTAAATCCTTAAATATTTCATCTTCCTTAAGTGAAACAGACAGTTCTCTTAAGGCTATGGACATTTGAATAAGTATTTCTTTCATCTTTTCTTCTATATATAATTGATCTTCTCTTATTTCTCTTTCTATACTTGGCATATATAAATTAAGTAATAAAGCAATTCCTGCTCCTATAAACATTAATAGAATTTCATTTAAAAATAAATTTATACTCACATATTTTTCTGCTAATATATGGGTTGCTAATACAGAGTTTACTACAATTCCTTCCTGTAAATTAAATTTAACTGCTAAAGGTATAAATACAAGTAAAAATAATCCAAAAACTATAGCATTATGACCTAACAGGTTAAATAAAATTGAGGATATAGCTAAAGCTAATATACAAGCTATCATCCTTTGAATGGCTACGTTTAATGATTTTCTTTTTGTATTTTGAATACTTAAAATAGTAATTATTCCTGCAGATACTGAGTACTTTAATCCTAAAGCGCCTGCAATACTCATAGCAATTGTAGCTCCAACTGCTGTTTTTAATGTTCTATAACCAATAAATTTCATATTTCATATTTACTCCTTTTATGTATTAATTAACTCTTAGATATTTGAAAATCACTCTCGTTTAATTTATTATATTATAAATATCAAAATTTAAAAATAATAATTTTATTAGTTATCTTAAAT
The DNA here is from genome assembly GCF_001020205.1 of Clostridium sporogenes. NCBI lineage: Bacteria > Bacillati > Bacillota > Clostridia > Eubacteriales > Clostridiaceae > Clostridium > Clostridium sporogenes. The sequence goes on along the minus strand of NZ_CP011663.1, from coordinate 1,172,434 downwards.
CTTTTTAAGCCTTCGCTATTAAACTATAACGAAGGCTTCATTTATTTTTCACAAAAATAATATATTTTTTATGTTCATTTATATCCTAACTATATACATCACTGACTCGAATATATATTTTGTAAATATTTCCTTACTATGCCTAAGAATCAGATAATACAGATTTAAATTTTTCTAAATCTGTTATAGGTTCTCTACAAGCATAGTTTTGGCATATATAAACTGTGGTTTTATCTTTTATAGGAGCTTTATCTTTTAAATTTTTATTTATTTTTTCTATTTCATTACTTTTATCATTTAAGGTTATTATTGAAAAAGGTATATATCTATTATTGAATTCATTTATAAATTCATAAAAAGCTTCATCTTTTTCATTATAAGCTAATGTTATTTCCTTTACAGGTGATACATTATACATATAAGCCATTACAGAAAATAAGTGATACATTGGTCCACTTTTTATATTTGCTGCAAAAAACTTAAATTGTTCATCCACTAGATTTTTATACTTATCTTCTCCTGTAATATAGTAAAGTAAACTCAATGCTAAAGATGCTACAGCATTTCCTGAGGGCATAGCTCCATCATAGATTTCCTTTGGTCTTACTATGAGCTTTTCACTATTCTTGCTGTATAAGTAAAATCCACCCTTTTCTTTATGCCAGAATAAATCTATCATGCTATCAGCAACTTCTATAGATTTTTTTAAATAATAAATATCAAAACTTGCTTCGTATAATTCTATAAGTGCCCATAAAAAGAAAGCATAATCATCTATAAATCCTTCATTCCCTCTTTCTTCATCTCTAATTCTTGCATATAATGTTCCATTTTCATCCATTAAGTTTTTTATTATAAAATCTGCTGATTGTTTTGCTATGTCTATATAGTTGTCATTTTTAAAACTTCTACCTGCTCTACAAAAAGCTATTATCATTAAAGCATTCCATGAAGTTAATATTTTATCATCTTTGTGAGGATGTATTCTTTTTTCTCTATACTCAAATAACTTTTCTCTAATTCTTTCTAATTTATCTTTATTATTATCAACATCCTTTAAGTCAGTCTGTATAAGATTAGCTATATTTTTGTTTTCAAAATTTCCTCTGGATGTTATATCATAAAGTTTACAGTAAAACGCTCCGTCCTCTTCTCCTAAAATATCTATTATTTCTTTTTTAGTCCATAGATAAAATTTCCCTTCTACTCCTTCAGAATCTGCATCCTCTGCAGAATAAAATCCTCCCTCTTCACTAGTCATAGATTTTTTTACATAGTTCAATATTTTTTCTGTTACAACTTTATATAAAGGATTCTTTGTAGCCTCATAAGCTTCTGTATAAGCCATAGATAAGAGCGCATTATCATAAAGCATTTTTTCAAAGTGAGGTACGAGCCACTTATTATCTGTAGAATATCTTGAAAATCCAAAACCTATATGATCAAATATACCACCTTTATACATACTAGTTAAGGTTTTATTTATAACATCTAGCACTTTTTCATCCTTTTTAAAATAATAGTATCTTAATAAAAATAATATATAATGAGCTGTAGGAAATTTAGGTTTTGTACCAAAGCCACCATATTTGCTATCAAAATTATCTATTAGAGTTTGAGCGGCTTCTTCAATAATATATTCTTCAAGTTCATCTTCTCCATGATTATCCTGAAATCTTTCTATTTGTTCTAAAATTCTATTACTAGATTCTAATATCTTACTTTTATCTTCATGCCAAAGCTTATTTATGGATTTCAAAATATCCATAATTCCAGGTATATTATACTTTCCCCATTTTGGGAAATAAGTCCCTGCAAAAAAAGGCTTTTTATCTGGAGTCATAAGTATGGTTAAAGGCCATCCCCCACTACCTGTATATGCTTGGCAAAAACTCATGTATATATTATCTACATCTGGTCTTTCTTCTCTATCTACCTTTATCGAAATAAAATTATTATTTAAAATCTCTGCTACATCTTCATCCTCAAAGGACTCTCTTTCCATAACATGGCACCAATGACAAGTAGAATAACCTATACTTAAAAATACAGGCTTATCCTCTATCTTTGCTTTTTCAAAAGCTTCTTCCCCCCAAGGATACCAATCCACTGGGTTATGAGCATGCTGAAGAAGATATGGGGACTTTTCTTTAATTAATCTATTTGTTTTTTTACCTATATTTTGCAACACTCTGTTCCCTTCCTTCTTGTTATTTTTGTATAGTTTCTCACTATAAAAGCCTGATTATTCATAAATTGCTAATATAAATCAAACCCTTAGAAATTGAAATTCTTTTTAAACAAATAAAGGGGCTGTCCCATAATGCATAAAATTCATTATGAGAAGTCCCTTGTATGTTTATAGTTAAATTTTATTTATGACTATCTCAATCATAGATATAATTAAAATTCAATATATCTAGTTTGTTTTTTCCCAAAGGGTAGGAGTATTTATAGGTTCCCATCCTATTAGAGAAGTATGTGTCTGTATGCATCTGTAATTAATTCCTTCATAACTTACAATGTCTCCAGCTTTATATAAAATACTTACTCCCCACTTTTCCACATCAGATTCAGATTTGCTTTGTACTAATATAGCTTTACTCCATTCGCTATTCCCTACTGAATTCACAGCCCTTACCTCATAGCTATGCATAGAGCCTGGTTTAAGATTAATATGTTTGTATGGATTATTCACATTATTTATTATGTTCCCATCAACTTTTAAATCATAGCTAGTTGCTCCAAGTGCTAAATTCCATGTTATATTTATTTGTGACTTACTTATAGCTTCTCCCTTTAAACCTGTTGGTACAGATGGTTTCTCAGTTACTGGTGGTTGCTTAAAATTATCAAAATACTCTCTATAATTTGTTGAAAATTCATAATTACTTTTTGCATCCCAATTAATTGACCATGTCATTAATCCTTTAAAAGCTGGATATCCATTACTATTTACAAGTTTATACTTTCCTCCATAAGGAATTCCTTTCATAAGATAGTCCAAAGCTTTTTTCATTTCGCTAGGTTTAATATATCCTCCACTTGGAGCAGCTGACGGACAAGCGGGTAAACCTATTACCACCTGTTCTTGCTTTAATGGTGGAAATATATTATCTGCATTCCCTGCTACAGGAAAGCCTTGTAATAACATTTCTGCCATTGCCACCTCATAATCTGCTGTTCCCTGTGTATAATTGTTTCCATCAAGTGCTGTATTTCCTCCCGCATTATAATGCTGTACATGAATATAAGTAAGTTTGTCTCTTAATCCATGTATTATTGGTAAATAAGCTCCCCAATTTCCTGCATAAGCCACATATCCACCTTGTACATATGCTGTTTCAGGCGCCATACTTAATATAAAATCTGGACCATAATGGTTACATATATCTCTAACAGCAGATATAAGATTTACAATTTGTGGAGTTTTAGGATTCTTAAAATCTTTATCATTATTTATTAAATTTATCCCAGATTCAAGATCAATATCTATGCCGTTAAATCCATACTTATCAATCAAAGATATCATAGAATCTATAAAATTCTTTTTTGCATCTTCATCGGGTAATAATACTACCCCATTTTGCCCTCCAATAGAAAGAACAACTTTTTTTCCTATGCTATTAAGATATGCAATGTCTTTTTTAAATTCCTGATCAGTTCCTATTTCTGGTGAAAATTCTATAGTAGCTCTATCCCCTATAGATTCTCCAAAAGCTACATTTACTACATCCCACTTAGTAGATACATCCTTCAGTCTAATAATTCCAGTACCATTGTCAAAATTATGCCAATATCCTACCAATATTTTGTCAGAAGAATTTGAGATAGCAAATACATTAGTTATAGGAATAAACAAAAATAACATAACTAATATTAAAGAGATTGGAAATATCCTTTTAAACACTTTTTTCATTTTTCTAATCTCCTTTCATTATTAATACTTCTATACTAATACATAGGACGCTATCCATTAAATTATTCCAAATATCTTTTATATTTAAAATAATAAACAAAATTCTAATTTCCACCTACTCTTACTCTTAAGAGGATTAGAATAGTAGAGCCATTAATGATTAAAGATTATATCTACTAAAAAACAATAAAGGGTACAGTTTAAATTATTATACAAAAATATTTTAAAATAACCCCAAATATATTGTAATGATTAAATTTTCAAATACAATTTGGCTATAAAGCAGATAAGGGACTTTTCACATTGTATTTTTATACTTTGTTAGACAGTCCCTTTATTTTATATTAATAATTTTTAATGTTCATTCTTACAATCAGGTTTGCACTTATTACAGCAACGACATTTAAAACAAACTATAAAACATCTGCAAACCTTTATAGTGGCAGTTGATGTGTTATTATTTAGCTCTAGATCTGGTGTTGTTGAAGTTACTCTTGCGGTATTAGTTATAGTAGTTATACATTTACATTTTGTACTTGATGATACTACTTTACCTCTTATTATTATAGTCCTTGAAGCTCCAGCTGGTAATGTTCCTATATCAAGACTTCCTGGCCATGTATTAAAGGTTAATCCTCCATCTATTGAAAATTCTGGACTTATAATTTCAGGTGGAATAGTATCCGTTAAAACAACATTTTGGGCATCTGATGGTCCTGCATTGGATACTACAATTGTATAAACTACAGTATCTCCTGGCCTTACTTGCTTTGTGATTGCTGTTTTTACAACCGAAACATCTGCTGATACAACAGCACTAACTTCTGTATTTACTGTAGATTCATTATTGTTTGGATTAGGATCTGGTATTGATGAAATTACAACTGCAGTATTGGTTATAACTCCTGTAGCTGATGGTGACACTGTTCCTCTTATTAATATAGTTCTTGTTTCGCCAGCTGGTAATGTTCCTATAACATAAATTATTGGCCATGGATTAAAGGTTACTCCCCCATCTATCGAAAATTCTGGCGCTATAATTTCAGGCGAAATGGCATCATCCAAAACAACATTTCGGGCATCTGCTGGTCCTGCATTTGATACATCAATTGTGTAAGTTAATATTTCTCCCGGCTTTACCGGATTTGCGCTTCCTGTCTTTACAACTGAAATATCTGCTAAAGCACTAATTTCTGTATCTACTGTTGATGTGTTATTATCTAAATTAGGATCTGGTGTTGATGAAATTACACTTGCAGTATTACTTATAACTCCTGTTGCTGATGGTGATACTGTTCCTCTTATTAATATAGTTCTTGTTTCACCAGCTGCTAATGTTCCTATAACATAAATTGTTGGCCATGGATTAAAGTTTACCCCTCCATCTATTGAAAATTCTGGTGCTATAACATTAGGTGAGATTTCATCATTCAAAATAACATTTTGGGCATCTGCTGGTCCTGCATTTGTCACATCAATTGTATAAGTTAATATTTCTCCTGTTACTATTGGGTTTGGAGTTCCTGTTTTTATAACTGAAATATCTGCTAATGCATTAACTTCTGTAATTATTGTAGATTCATTATTGTCCAAATTAGGATCTGGTGTTGATGAAGTTATATTTGCAGTATTAGTTATAGTTACTGTAGCTGATGATGACACTGTTCCTCTTATCAATATAGTTCTTGTTCCACCACTCAGTAATGTTCCTATATCAAAACTTCCTGGCCATGGATTAAAGGTTACTCCTCCATCTATTGAGAATTCTTCTCCTATAATATCAGGTGAAATGAAATCCGTTAAAACAACATTCTGGGCATTTGATGGTCCTGCATTTGATACATTAATTGTATAAACTAGCATCTCTCCTGGTATTACTGGATTTGGAGCTGCTGTTTTTGCAACTGAAACATCTGCTGATGGCACAACTATTACATCTACTGTAGATGCGTTATTGCTTGGATTAGGATCTTCTGTTGTTGAACTTACCTCTGCAGTATTACTTATAATCCCTATAGCTGATGGTGACACTGTTCCTCTTATTAAAATATTTCTTGTCTCACCAGCTGGCAATGTTCCTATATCAAGACTTCCTGGCCATGGATTAAAGGTTACTCCTCCATCTGTTGAGAATTCTGCTCCTATTATTTCAGGTGAAATAGCATCCGTTAAAACAACATTTTGAGCATCTGCTGGTCCAAAATTTGATACTTCAATAGGATAAACTACCGTCTCTCCTGGAGTTACCGGATTCATCTCTACTGATTTAAAAACTCCAACATCTGCTACTTGAGTAGATCCATTAACTTCTATATCTACTGTTGATGTGTTATTACTTGGATTAGGATCTGGTGTTGTTGATGTTATATCTGCAGTATTAGTTATGAAACCTGGAGCTACTGGAGCTACTGTTCCTCTTATTAAGATAGTTCTTGTTTCACCATTTAATAATGTTCCAAGATCAAGACTTCCTGCCCATGGATTAAAGGTTACTCCTCCATCTGTTGAGAATTCTGCTCCTATTATTTCAGGTGGAATAACATCACTTAAAGTAACATTTTCTGCAAGGGATGGCCCAAAGTTTGATACATCAATTGTATAGGTCAAAGTCTCTCCTGATATTACTGGATTTGGACTTCCTGTTTTTATAACTGAAATATCTGCTAAAGCATTAACTTCTATATCTACTGTTGATGTGTTGTTATCCGGATTAGGATCTGGTGTTGTTGATGTTACCTCAGCAGTATTAGATATAATTCCTGAAGCTGATGCCGCTACTGTCCCTCTTATTAAAATAGTGCTTGTTTCACCATTTAATAATGTTCCTATATTAAAACTTCCTGGCCATGGATTAAAGGTTACCCCTCCATCTACTGAAAATTCTGGTCCTACAATTTCAGGTGGAATAGCATCCGTTAAAACCACATTTTGGGCATCTGCTGGTCCTGCATTTGATACTCTAATTGTATAAGTTAGTATCTGTCCTCGGAATGTTGGATTTAAATCTGATGTTTTTATAACACTAATATCTGCTGTATTAATTTCAGTATCTATTGTTGACATATTGTTATCCAAGTCGGGGTCAGGTGTAGATGAAATTACCCCTGCGGTATTACTTATAATACCTATTGCTGATGGTGACACTGTTCCTCTTATTAAAACAGTTCTTGTTTCGCCATTTGATAATGTTCCTATATCAAAACTTCCTGGCCATGGACTAAAGGTTATTCCTCCATCTGTTGAAAATTCTGCTCCAATAATTTCAGGTGGAATGATATCATCCAAAACAACATTCTGGGCATCTGCTGGTCCTGCATTTATTACATCAATTGTATAGGTTAATGTTTCTCCTTGATTTACTGGGTTTGGACTTGCCGTTTTTACAACTGAAATATCCGCTAATGCATTAACTTCTGTATTTACTATTGATGTATTGTTATTTAGATCTGGATCTGGTGTTGATGAAATTACATTTGCACTATTACTTATAATCCCTGTGGCAGATGATGCTACTGTTCCTCTTATTAAAATAGTTCTTATTTCACCCGCTAATAATGTTCCTATATCATAAATCGTTGGCCATGGATTAAAGGTTGCTCCTCCATCTATGGAGAATTCTGGTTCTTTTATAGTAAGTGGAATTTCATCATCTAAAACAACATTTTCAGCATCTGATGGTCCTGCATTCACCACATCAATTTTATAAGTTAATACTTCTCCTGGTATTACTGGGTTTGGATTTGCTGTTTTAACTACAGATATATCTGCCGCTGGATCTATTTGCAAATAATAATCTTCAACTTCTCCATCTGATGCTGGTCCTATACTCCTCGTATCCTCAGCCGTTTGTGAGGAATTTTGATTTATTAGCTGGTCAGTTGTAACTCTAACTCTTACGAAGGTATGATCTGGTTCTAAATTAACCCCTACAGGTACTGTAAAGTTTAATACTACTTGCTGCACCCCTGGAACTGATGGTACTACTACAACTGGTGTAGCCTCATTTCCCTGGAATACACCATTTTTATTAAAATCTATCCATCCATATACATTGGCTGGTAATCCTGTGTTATTTACTACATCTACTGTTAAGGAGTAATTGGTATCTGTTACCAATAATGACATAAGTGGTAAAGTAGTACCATCATCTTGTATACCCTGTAGTATATCATCTCCTGTAGCATCTGTAGTTAAATTTGCATAAGCATCAATTTCAGCTGTTACTTGAGTTCCTAAAGTTAATTGGTTTATTATTTGATGTCTAGGTCCATTGTTAGCAAGTAGTGTATTATAATTATCTATTCCAGTTCCTGAAGTTGGATCTGGAGCATCACCAAAATCTATTTCAATTAATGAATTATGACACATAGCCCCATCATTTATACTGGTTGGTACAGCCTGAGAAAATCTTTCACCAGTTGCATTGTTTCCCGAAATTATTATACGATAGACTCTCCCTGTAGCGTTGTTTATAGCATATAAAGTTCCTGATGCATCTATAAAGGTAGCTCCATAGGAAGATACCCCTGGTACCCCTACTGTCGTTAAATTAGTAACATTACCACTAACAGGATTCACCCTTACTGCTATTCCATCAAAAGTTACACCATATAATTGCCCATCAATTGGATTCCATGACCAATCAGATACACTGATAGGGGTTATTGGTACAGAATTTAAAACTTGACCAAAAGTAGCAGAGTTTTGATTTAAATCAACCTTATAAAAAGTTGCTGTATCATTTATATATATATACAAATTACCTTGATTATCTATATCCCCTGTTGTATAAAATACATTTGGCAATCCCGTAATAGCACCAAAATTTGTTCTACTTCCATCCCTTGAAATTCTTGTTAAATTATTGGTAGTGCCTATTGTACCATATATCATGTTATCTAAAACATTATATGCTATAGGATTTATCCTAACTCCCATATCTGGATTTATTATATTGTATTTACCTGTTACTAAATTTACTTCTACAAATTCGCTATTTGCAGCTGAGGGTGGTACAGCCACTTGATATCCAATGGGCCTACAAGTAAAAGTTTCCGGATTATCATGACCATAATTTCTACCGTTAATAGTAGAGTTATTATCTATCTGGGTTTGAGTTACATTTATTGTTTGTGTTCTAAAAGTACTGGAATTTGTAAACCCTGCTGGTTGCCCAAAATTTGTTGGTGGACAAGTAGCGCCTGGATTTATAGCAGTTTCATAAACAGTATAGTTCCCTGCTAAATTAAGATTTGAAAAGATATATACTCCAGATGCATTGGTTTGAACAGTTGTACATACCCCGTTAGGATCACGTATAACCACATAGGCGTTAGGTATTCCTGGTTCCCCTGGATTCAATGTACCATTATTATTTAAGTCATCAAAAACTACTCCTCTAATTGTTGCAGCCATAAAATCTTCCTCCATTCTCATATTTAACATAATGTAATTTTAATATTTACATATGAAATTTTAGTGATTAATTTATTTATTTGGTATTACTCTTCACTAATATATGATATGAAAAACTTTATATTATGCCATATAAGTATAGAAAAAACTTATATGAGTAAATATTATATAAAATGATTTTCTAAATTATTTATTAAATAATTAGAATTATAATAAATAAAAAACGGACAAATTTTCGATACTAAACTTAAAATAGTAATCCTATAAATTATCCATTTTATCTCATTTCTATTTATATTACTGGTAGTAATATTTTTAAAAACTAAACTTCTCTTTAACTACAGAAGTATCTTATGTATACTCTTCTATTATTCCATCTACCATCTTACATATAGGCTCTAAATTACAGGCCTTACAGTTATTTAGTATTTGTCCTTCTAATAGACTACATGTACTATCTTTGAAGCTAATATCGAATAAACTGGGAATTGCTATTAACCAATAAAAAATGCATTTGTTAAAGGACTAATACAAGTATTTTCTAATGTTACTGTATAGGCCACTGTTTCTCCAACATTTACAACAGGGATACTAACAGTTTTTAACAGATTTAAAATCCAAGAACTAAATAAATAGTTTGTATTAGGCTATACTGAAACTACATCTCTAAAAAAAACAGCCCCTGGATTAAAACCATTTACCACCATCATTCTTCCTGTTTCATTACCTATAGTATGGTCTGCAATACGCCACCAAGCACCTATTTGATTACTCATTGCATTAGTCATAATGTTTTGTACTGTATACTCACCATCAAGTGGTGTAAACTTAGTTGGATCTGGTAATACATAGGTAAAATATGGGGTTACACCTGGGTAAGGTTCAACTGGAGCACCCGTATTAGCGGGAGTACCTGGAGGAAAAAAACAAATGTTCCATTATCAACAACATTAATAAGATTTACATTTGAAACTGACACACATGGATCTAGTATATTTTGTATAGGTGTATATATAACTGGACCATCAAGGAAGTTTTCATTTGTTAAATCTTCTCCTGTAACAGTTACTAGAAGTGTATCTGGGATTAAAGAATCTAGATTAGTTGAACCTGGTGGAGGGTTTGTCGCAAAGCTTATTGGAGGATTTGTTCCGACTGGAACAGGTCCAACTACTGCGTTATTGAAATTTCCTGGTGTTGGAACGCCTCCAAGTGTTCCAAAGGATTGTACAATTCTATAATCACCATTTGGTACATTTATAAATGAATAATTTCCATTAGCATCTGTAAGAACTACAAATCTAAGACCTGAAGAGGTGTTTTGTAATACCACGGGTACATTAACTATACCTGAATCTCCAGCATTGATCATAGCACTTCTATCTCGGTCCAATACAACTCTACCTGATATTGTTGGCATATATGTTCACTCCTTATAATTATTTTAAATAATAACTACTTTAATAAGTAATAGCTACTAATATCATATTACTTTGAAATCTGATTTTTAGATATCTCAATTTCATTAGTTACATTTCCTACTACTATAAATTCCTAATTCTTTAATTACAACATACATTAGTAGTCTAAAGTAGTCTAAAAAATGCGCCTAATTATATAGTATTCATTCTACTTATCTGGGTGATATATAAACTAATGGGATTTTCACTACTTAAATAAAGTTTAAATTTATGATAAATACCGTAATAATATTTATTAACATTTTCTCATTCTCCATTTTGAAAATAAACTATTTTTTAACTTTTATCTTCTTTTAAAAGCATTACAACAACATAATCATATTATATAAATATGGATCTAATTTTAAATTAAAAATTAATTTTCTATATGTTTTTTAATAGCTTAAAAGGAGTTGATATATTGGACGCTAAGAAAAGAATAGTATTTTTCATTTTACCAGGATTGGATAACTTTATTGATGATATTATTAGATATTTATCCCAAAAATATGATACAAAAAAAGTAATTGTAAATCACTATGATCAAATTGATGAAGAAATGAAAAAGGCAGATATTTGTTGGTTTGAATGGTGTGACCCTCTTGTAGCTTATGGAAGTAAGCTTGAAATGGCAAAAGATAAAAAAATAATATGTAGACTCCATAGTTATGAATCCTTTACTAACTATATATATCAAGTTAACTGGAGCAATGTTGATAAGGTTATATTTGTAGCAGAGCATATAAAAAGATTTGTTTTAAGTAAGATTTTTATACCTCAGGATAAAGTCTATGTTATTCCTAATGGTATCGATTTAAGTAAACAGGAATACAAAGAAAGAAAAAAAGGTTTTAACATAGCCTATGTTGGATATATAAATTTTAAAAAGGGACCTATGTTACTTTTGCATGCCTTTAAAAAGATTTTTGATACAGACAATAGATATAAACTTCATATTGCTGGAACTTTTGATGAAGAACGATATAGATTATATTTTAATCAAATGATTAAGGAATTTGGATTAGAAAAAAACATTATATTTTACGGCTGGCAAAAGGATATAAATAAATGGTTAGAAGATAAAAATTATCTCATTTGTACCAGTGTTTTAGAAAGCCAGGGCCTTGGTATTATGGAAGCTATGTCAAAAGGAATCAGACCCCTTATTCATAATTTTGTAGGGGCTAAAGAAGTATATCCTGAAAAATACGTATGGAGCTCTTTAGATGATATAGTAAATATGCTTTCTGATGAAAAATATTCCTCCATAGAATATAGAAATTTTATAGAAAACAATTATTCAATATCAGATACAAACCATAAGATTATAAGTGAAATTATAGAAGGAAAAGACAAAAAAACACAACAAAACCATAATTTAATAAAACTTAATTCTGAAATATCTTTATATAATAATAAGATTATAAATACTCAAGGGGAACTGGTATACAGTCATAGCAATATAGAAAAAGAAATCACTGTAGTTACACCTATTTATAATGGAGAAATTTTTCTAGAAAATATTTTTAATAGTATAGCAAGTCAAACTATTAAAAATAAAGTGGAATGGATATTAGTAGATGATAAGTCCACAGATAACAGCCTAAATAAGTGTGTATCTTTAGCTGAAAAAAATAAAGACAAAATAGGAAATATAAAAATTTACTCTTTGGATAAAAATTCCGGAGCAATCTATGCTCTTAAATTCGGGTTTAATATGGCTGAAACCAATTATATAGGATGGATAAGCGTAGATGATTTATATGTAGATGCAGATAAATTAGAACAAGATCTATATCTATTAAAAAATAAAAATTATGATATTGTTTTCTCAAATAAAATGATTCTTGGAACTAATATTACACATGGAGCATTATATAATATGGATAATAATATTCTGAGCTTAATGCAATCAGATAATACAATGAAAAAGATAGCATATTTATCATATAGTAATCCTATAAATGGAAGTAGCCTTATTTTTTCAAAGGAAGCATATAAAAAATGTGGAGGTTTTGATACAAGCTTAGTTAGTGTAGATGGTGATTGGGATTTACTAAGCAAAGCTATTTTATTAAATCTAAAATTTATTCACGACGATAAAACTGTTTTTAATACTTCTCATCCAAATCAAACCTCTAAAAGTACAATAAAAATGATAGTAGGTTCAAATATAACTAGACTAAGGATTTTAAATTTATTAAAAAAATATGGAAATATGAAAGACTTTTTAAAATTTATAGAAGAATTTAATTGGCTTAATGATAGCTGTTTAAATATACGTCCTATATTTAGTTATCATCTTATTAAATTAAATAAAGATATTCTTAAAGATATAGGAAATAATTTTGCATATAAAATGGAAAATACATTTTATAAAGAGGATTTACAAAATATTTTTGAAAAATCAATAGAGCTAATGGATAGTGAATCTTTTAGTGAATTTTATAAAAATATTAATCTTATAAAGGGGATGTAAAAAATTGAAAGATGTTATATTAGTTACAGGCGGATTGGGGTTTATAGGTAAAAAATTAGTTGAAAAATTAAAATTAGAGTATAAGGATTATAAAATAGTTGTTTTAGATCAATATATTAGAGATTATGATGATTATATAAGATCAGATATTACTGATTTTGGTGAAATCTATACAAATGTAAAAAGAATAGATGGAAATATAAAATATATAATTCATGCTGCAAGTGAAGTTGGTAGAATAAATGGAGAAGAACATCCTTGGAAGATGATTGATTCTGCAGTAAAGGGAACCTTAAATTTAATAAATATTTCATTAGAGTATGATGCTAAATTTGTATATTTTAGCACCTCAGAGGTTTATGGAGATATTTTTGATGATAAAGAAGTTATAGAAGATGATATGCTAAATGTAAGTCCTTTAACCTTAAATAATGTTTATGCTATAAGTAAATTATTTGGTGAAAGTTTAGTTAGACATTATGTTAAAAATTATGGATTAAAAGCAGTTGGTATAAGACCTTTTATGGTATATGGACCAGGAGTATATTCTTCAAAATATAAATCCGCTTTAGACATTTTCACATGGAAACTTTTAAATTGCGAAGAAATTAATGTTGATGAAAATTGTGTTCGTTCTTGGTGTCATATAGATGATTTTATAGAAGGAATATTGTTAATAGCTAAAAATCATAATTTTGATAGTCATGAATACCATGCATATAATATAGGAAATAATAAAGAATATAAAACTATAGAAGAAAGTGCAGAATTTATCAGAAAGGAATTATCTGCAGATTCTAGTTTAATAAAAAAGCAAATATTTAATGGTAAATTTAAATCTCAAAGCAAATATTTTAATACAGATAAATTAGAAAATCTAGGATTTACTCCAAAAGTAAGTATTGAAGAAGGTATAAAGCAAATGATTGATTGGTATAAACAAGTTAAGGAAGAGAATATAAAATGATAGCAGTTTTAGGAGCTAGTGGATTTATAGGACAAAATATTCAAAGTATCTTAAATAAAAACTATAAAGAAGAATTTAAAGATGCCTTAATGATTTACTTTAATAGGACAAATAATATATTAGAGGAATTTAATAAAATAAGTTTTTATGAATTTATAAAAAATCAAAAACTTATTGATAAAATTGATACTTTAATAATTGTAGCTGGAAATAGCAATAGAAATATTGATACGAATAATTTTTATGAATTTATAAAAAAAGACACCAACTATATATTTGAAATGAAAGATAAAATAAAATGTAATGTTATATTTCTATCTAGTGCCGCTGTATATGATGGAAACTATGGCTGCATTAAGGAAGACCAAAATATACGTCCCGATAGCCTATATGGAATATGTAAATATAACTCTGAAATGACTATAAAATATATAATGAAAAATATAAAAAATAAAAAATTAATTATATATAGACTTATGTATGGTTATGGAAAGTTTGAAAGAGATAATAGATTAATGTCTTTAATTGGTAGTTGTATAAAAGAAAATAAAGTTTTAACGGTTAACGGATACAATAATTATTTTAATCCACTATCAGCTGAATTTATATCTAAAACTATTATAGAATCAGCTAAAAATATTGATATTTTCCCAAGGGAAGAAGTTATTAATTTATCCTCCTTAAAAAACATTAAATTAATAGAAGTATTAGATATTTTAAATTCTAAAAAAAATTTAAAATATAAATTAGCAGGAGAAGAGCCTATTATTAATTACTACCCTTCTATCAATAAGCTAAAATACTATTTAAAAAAATTAGATTTACAAGAAGAAGATACTGAAAAAATCTTAATTAATTATTTTTCTTAATTATACAAATTAGACTTAGATTTTAAAATAAACTTTTAAAATCTAAGTCTTGTTTTTTAATAAAATGTTTTTGTAACATTTACTACAAAAAATACATAGTATGTATTGAAGCTTTTAAAGGCTTCATTTTTTATAGAGGAAGTGATTTTATATGGCTAACAGTATAGTTTTCTCGAATTCAGCCGAGGAACTAAAGACCTCCGTGTTTGGGTATGACGGTAGTAATTATTTGCCTCTTAAAGTAAATCAATATGGCGAATTAGATATTAATGTAGGAACAATAAGTAAAATAGATTCCATTACTAATGGTACCGTGGACGTAACTCAATTAAGTTCATTGACAAGTGGTACTGTAGACGTAACTCAATTAAGTTCTATCACTAACGGTACCGTAGATGTAACTCAATTGAATTCTATAACAAATGGTACTGTAGATGTAACTCAACTAAGTTCATTGACAAATGGTACTATTACTAAAGTAAGCTCTATCACTAATGGTACCGTAGACGTAACTCAATTAAGTTCATTGACAAGTGGTACTGTAAATGTAACTCAAGTTAGTTCATTGACTAATGGTACCGTAGATGTAACTCAATTGAATTCTATAACAAATGGTACTGTAGATGTAACTCAACTAAGTTCATTGACAAATGGTACTATTACTAAAGTAAGCTCTATCACTAATGGTACCGTAGACGTAACTCAATTAAGTTCATTGACAAGTGGTACTGTAAATGTAACTCAAGTTAGTTCATTGACTAATGGTACCGTAGATGTAACTCAATTGAATTCTATAACAAATGGTACTGTAGATGTAACTCAACTAAGTTCATTGACAAATGGTACTATTACTAAAGTAAGTTCAATTACTAATGGTACCGTGGATGTAACTCAATTAAGTTCACTAACTAGTGGTACTGTAGCTAAAGTTAGTTCTATCACTAATGGTACTGTGGATGTAACTCAAATTACTTCATTAACTAACGGTACTGTGGACGTAACTCAATTAAGTTCACTAACTAGTGGTACTGTAACTAAAGTTAGTTCTATTACTAATGGTACGGTTGACGTAACTCAATTAAATTCACTAACAAGTGGTACTGTAAATGTAACTCAAGTTAGTTCATTGACTAATGGTACTGTTAATGTAACTCAATTAAGTTCATTAACAAGTGGTACTGTAAATGTAACTCAAGTTAGTTCATTGACTAACGGTACTGTAGATGTAACTCAGTTAAGTTCATTAACAAATGGTACTGTTGCTAAAGTAAATTCTATCACTAATGGTACGATTGACGTAACTCAATTAAGTTCATTAACAAGCGGTACTATTACTAATATAAGTTCTATCACAAATGGATCAGTAAATGTAAACATCACTGATAGATATTTTAATCAAACTTCTGAAACAGTTGCCACCATAGCTTCAGCTACACCACAATATAGTACTGCAGTAGATACTTCAAAAATGCAGGACATTACCTGGTATGTTAAAAAAGTCGCTGGTGGAACTATGCCAGTAACAGTTAGTGTAGCAGTATCTCCAGAAGAAAATGGAACCTATGTTTTAGTTGGAGAAACAGCTACTGTTGGATCTGTTGGAAGTGCTAAAGTTTTAAGCAGTGCTTATTATATGCACTATACAAAAGTTTATTGCACAACTGCTGCAACTACAAACCAAAGTGTACAAGTCTTCTTTAATGGTAGGTATTAATAAATTAGCTGAGAAGTACCATTTGGTACTTCTTGGCTTCTTTGAAATAGAGGTGATAATATATAATGGGTCATGATATAAGTTTATGCATGATTGTTAAAAATGAAGAAGAAAATTTAGGAAGATGCCTAAAAAGTGTACAAGATTTAGTAGATGAAATAATAGTAGTAGATACTGGTTCCACAGATAAAACTGTAGAAATCGCAGAAAAATATGGTGCAAAGGTTTATTATTTTGAATGGTGCAATGATTTTAGTGCGGCTAGAAATGAATCTTTGAAATATGCCTCAAAAGATTGGATATTAATAATGGATGGCGATGATGAATTTTGCAATGAGGATAAAGACAAATTTAAAAATCTTATAAAAGAAGATTTGAATAACAATACAATATACTTTTTCGAAACATTAAATTACTCTGGATATAGCATAACCTCTACAGATATAAGCATAAACCTAAATCCACGCTTATTTAAAAATAATTATGGATTTCATTACGAAGGTGAAGTTCATAATCAGTTAGTTAATTATGAGAAAAATGTAGAAGGTAAAACCTATGATATAAGAATATATCACTACGGGTATTTAAATAAAAATATTGTATCCAAAGATAAAAGAAATAGAAATATTACTCTTTTAAGAGAGCAAATAAAAAAAGGCGAGGACATTAAATTTGCATACTTTAATTTAGGTAATGAATACTTTGCTTTGGAAGATAAAAAATCAGCTTTAGATAATTATTATAAATCTTATAATGATTTTGATCCAAGCACAGGATATGCTTCTAGATTAATAGAAAGAATAGTTATATCAAACTATACTTTAAAAAATTATGATAAAGCTTTAGAGTTCATTGAAATCGGATCAAGATATTTTCCTGATTTTACTGACCTCTATTATTTAAAAGGACTTATATTAGAAGAAGAAAATAGCCCTCTTCTAGCAATAAAAGCATTTGAAAAATGTATAGAAATTGGCGAACCTCCATCAGTTTTAAAATCCATTTATGGAGTAGGTGGATTTAGACCTAAATATGAATTATCAAAAATTTATATGGACCTAAAAGATTATGATACTGCCTATAAATACTCTGTTGACACTATTAAATCAAAACCAGATTTTTTAGTTCCTCTTTATAATATATGTCATATACTGAAAGAAAAAAAATTTAATATAGAAGAAATGAAAAAAATTTTACAAAATTTCTTCACTGATTTTCCAAGAGAGTATCCTATAATTGCAGATTTATTTTATATGGAGGGATACTATGAAACGGCCTTAGAATATATAAACAAAAGTGAAGAATCTGGAGTATTTTCAGAAAACCTAAAAATATTTAAAGTTAAATCCCTACTATATTGTGGTAAAATTAATGAGTGTATAGAATATATTGATAGAATAGATGAAAAAAATTTATACTATTTTCAAATAATGATGTATAAATCTTTATGTTTCATTATAAAAGATAAATATGATCTAGCTATTGTTTCAATAAATCAGTTCAACCAAAGTAACTTATCTGAATACAACAAAAATACTTTAAAAGTATACAAAGAACTGCTTAATTTATTTACAAACAAAAATACTAATGTTTTATCAGAGGATAAAACATTGCTAGATTTTACTCCAGTTATCATGCAAATATGTGAAGTTATGCTTATAAATAAAGAATTTAATAAATTTGAAAAATCCTTAAATTTATTAAATTTAATAAGCGATCAGTCAGTTTTGCTAAATTTAGGTAAATTGTACTTTAAATATGGATATAAAGAAATGGCTAAAAGAGAAATTATTAGATCAATAAAAATGTTTGAAGTTATTGACAAAGAAGGAGCAAATATATTAGAAAGTCTTCTATAATTTAACCTAATAAAAATATTTACTAAGGATTATGAAACTGGCAAAATATATTTTTAAAATCCTTTTGTAGTTTATTGGTGATAAAAATGCTTAATAAGCAATATTTACTAAAGATTAAAAAATTGTAAAAGTAGGAGAAGATATTTATAAAGTCTTCTATAATTGGGAGTGATGAAAATGCTTACTGAACCTACTAAAATATTTACTAAAGATGAAGAGCTTATAGAAGTAAGTGAAGATATTTTAAACTGGCTTGAAACCTATAGTCCACCACCATTATCCAGTAATGTAAATCTAATTGGGAAAAAATTTAGTGAATATAGTTTAAATGTTACTGCTATAAGTAGTTATCAATATACTCCTCCCTTTGAAACAATCGAGCAATCTCTAGTTACTTTTTTCGTAAAAAATGCTGGTTTAAATAATGCAAAGGTTAAATTACAAATAAGTCCTAAAGAAAATGAAGTGGATTATGGATATACTGACGATAGTGTTGTCACTGTAGATGTAGAACCAGGTGAAATAGTTACGTTGGTGCCTATGATTTTTTCAAGATATGTTAGAATAGCATATAAGTCAGATTCAGGAACAAATTTAGAAATAATTGCTCAAATGCAAGTATAAATTTTAAAACAGAGGAGCTATCTCAAAATGAGATAGCTCCTTTGTTTTAAAAAAACACTAATAAAATACTTTTTACCATATAATTTTATTTTTATTTCAAATATAAAACATATTTAAACCTTAATTGTCTTATATATTGTGACTGTAGCATCTTCAACAGGATAACTTTCAGCATGAGTAATTAAAATTCTAGCATAAGACATATATGCAGTTGTAGTTAATATCATATTTTCATCTTTTAAAAGAATATAATCACTAGTATAAGGAGGTTTATTATCTATCCAATTTATATTATCAGAACTAAGCTGAATCCTTACACTAATAGCTCCAGATCCATGATTTTCTATTGCAAAAGTCCCTATATTAGGACCAAGAGGAATAGCCGAAGAATTTACAGAATCATCTGATGCTAATAATTCAATCGTTTCAGGAGGATATTCACTCAGTCCTTCATAATATCCATAGTATATTTCTAAATTAGGAAATTTAGTATCATCATTATCAAAGGTGCTAGAAAAACCAACAAAGCTAGTCTGAGTTTCTAATCCTTTCATTAGCATACCATAATTAAGAGCAGGTGAATTATACCATTCTATTAATAAATCTTTTATATCAACTTCAACGAATTGATTAATTTCCGCATTTATATTTAATGTTGCATGAGGTGCGTTCTCAAATGGTGGTTGATTTGAGTAAGTGACAGTATTTTCATCAAAGGGTTGGAGCAGATTGTGAATTGTTATTGGTTTTGTAATATTACTAGCAATATTTATTTTTACATAAAGTTTTAATATAGCTTTATCAATAAATATATTAGATGGAAGACTAGAAATATCAAAGTACATTAATGTTCTATATAAATTGTCCTGAGTATAATATCTACCACACCCTAATAAATCGCTACCATTAAAATTTGTATTGGGATAAAGTTTTGCAACATACAAATCATCTTGGGGAATTTTCCTTTCTTTTCCTACAAATGACATAAAATCCACTCCTTTATTGTAGCTAACAACTTGTAAATTTCATATAAAATTTTCCCCTATAAATTATAATATGTTTATGATTTATAATTTGTGATTATAGCAAGTATATCCAAATGAAAAATATAAGATTTTAAATTATCTTATTTAACCTTTATTCACATTCTTTTCTACTACTATATTTAAAATTTTTCTATAAATTTATGAAAATTTGCTCTTCGGTGTAAAAATATCATAAATATCTTTATATATCAAAGAATACTACTTATAAAAAACTAAATAAAAATTTATTCTTTTATATTTCTAAAATCAATTATATCTAGTACCACCTCATTATATATTAGCATAATATGTATGGATAACTTAAATATACCAGGTATTAATTACTTTACGGAGGTCACTATTTATGAATGTTTTTCGTTATGACGATATCCCCCCACTATATTGGAATAAAAATAATCGTATAGGAAAAGTAAAAATTACAACTGAAGCCACCCCTTTAAGGGTTGAGAATGAAAATCTTTCTAGAAGAAGACAATTGTGGGTTATTAATGATGCAGCTACTTATATTTATCACTCTACAGATCCAAACTTTACCCTTGAAAGTGGAAAATATGTTTTTAATGTTCCTGCTGAAGTTATTGTATATGATCTTAATCCAGATGAGGATTTAACCATTTATGCTAAGACTAAAGAGTATCCTGTAACGATTAGAGTATTTGAGGTGGTTTAATATGGCAATTTCCAGTTATCAATTTAGAAATCAACCCTATTGGTTAGGCTTCGTTTTTGCTGGTCAGGCATTCACTATATCATGCAGAAAGATAATTTTACCAGGTAAAAGTCTTAATATACAAATATCCACAGGGGAACATACTATTACACACATAAAAGATCAAAGAATTGTAAGCCAAGGAGAACAATTAGGTATTAAACTAATTAAAGGCCCTAAATTTACTCCTGGAACTAAAAAAATTCCTGCAATAAACTTAGATGATAGATCAAAAATAAAAGCAAATACATCCTTTTATTACGATGCTTCTAACATACAAAATGGCATAATATTAGAAGAAGATTTTATACCAAGATTTTCATTTAGCCAGGGTGGAACCCCTATAGAATCTGCATCTTTCGAAAGAATATTACAATATGATACTAATTATATATTACAAATAAAAAATGAAGGCTTTTGTTCCACTAACGTTATGGTAAATATGGCATTTTATGAATCAGGTAATTAGTCCTATATATAAAGAAGCTGTCTCAAAATATATTTAGTTTTAATATAGCAAATATAAAAGTTTATAAGTGTATTTTTTATATTTTCGGTTTTAAAACTAAATATATTTTATTCCATGACTAACAATTCTAATTCCCCCTCTCCTATAAGAGCTAGATAAACATTGTAAACTCCCTATATATGTTAAATTAAAATTCACATATAGTAAAATATGTGAATTAGGTTTCATTTTATAATACTTTGAAATAACTACTAGTATACTTATAAAATCTATTCAATACATTTTAAAGACTTGTTGCTACAAACTAATAAAATTAATTCTATATTCTACGATATAATAAGTGTAAAAACTATACAAACTTTCAAAAATTACATTAAAGGAGGCATATTTATGAATATATCTTTTTCACCCAAACAGCAGATGGGTTCAATAAATTTAAATTATCCATCTAATGTTAAAGCTCTTGTTAACAACAAACAAGCTCAAAGACAGAATGTTATTAACAAAGGGAATATACCTACATCCTTTAAAGGAAATTCAGGGAAAAATAATATATTAAAAAATCTAATGGAACAAAAATCAAATTTGATGGAAATGAAAAATTCTATTATGGAAAGAGGATTGAAAAAAGATAATGATCCTTTAACTATAAAAGAAAAACTTGAGAGTATTGATAAACAAATTAAAGAAATTGATAAACAAATAAATGATCTTCAATTAGAAGAGCAACGTAATTCAATGGGCATTGAAACTAAAGATAAATACAAAAATAAAAAAAACCAAAACTCTAAGAAAACATCAAATACATATTCAGAAAAGGATATGAAAACAGATGAATCTATGGACAATCTTTTAAATCTTTCTACCAATCTATCACAAGCTAAATCATTATCCTCTCAAAAAACTTTAATGTCAGGTACAGCAAGGGTTTTAGATTGTGAAATAAAAACAGATGAAAAAAGAGGACTAGACCCTGTTAATAAGAAAAAGCAACTTGATAAAATAAAAAATGGTCTTGAAAATATTAATAAAGAATTAGGTGACAACTTAAAAAATATAAACAATAATAATACAGAAAATAACACTTCCAATAATATAGTTGATAATAATGAACAAAGTAAGGATACAAATTCTAGTTCAGCCTCTGAAAATTCAAATGAATTATTTATAAAGCAACAACAAATTGCACAAAATATTAAGCATTATGAGGACAATCTTCCTGATAAAGCTAACGTTAATAAAAAACATTTTAATATAATAGCTTAAAATTCATTTATTACCATCTAATTTTAGCCTGTGAAAAGCTTATCTACAGACTTCATTAGATGGTATACTTATTTTGGAGGTGATTCGATGCTAAATGTAGCTATTTGTGATGATGAAAAATATCAAAGAGAAGAAATAGTAGGTATTATTGTTGAAGCTTTACGTTTAAGGAATAAACAATATAAAATATTTCAATTTGATAATGGAGAAGATTTAATATCATCAATGAATGATTTTGATATATATTTCTTAGATATAAAAATGAATAAATTAACAGGTCTAGAGGTTGCAAAAAAAATTAGACTTGTAAATGAAGAAGCAATTATTATATTTATAACAGGACTTAAAGATTATGTTTTTGATGCATTTGACGTAAAGGCTTTTCACTACATTTTAAAACCCATCGATGAAAGTAAACTTAAAGATGTTTTATATTCAGCTTTATTGCAATTTGATAAAAAAGATAAGTTTATTATTGCTAAAACAATTAGCCAAGCCACTAAAATTTTTCTTAAAGATATAATGTACATAGAATCACAACATAGAAAATTAAAAATCCATACTAAAAACAACATTATTGAATATTATCATAAAATATCTGATATTGAAAAAGAACTTTATGGATGTAATTTTTTTAGATGTCATAAAAGTTATATTGTAAATTTAAAGTATGTTGAAAGCTATGATAATGTATTTATAACCTTAATAAACTCTGAAAAAATATATGTTTCAAAATATAGGTTAGATGATTTTTCAAAAGCCTTTATGTATTATTTGAAAAATGAGGTTCAGTAATTATGGAAGAACAACAAATATTACAGATTTCTCGATTTTTATCAGGATATTTAACAATGCTTTTTCTATATACAATCAAATACTATTTCTATAAAAATTTTTTAGGATTTAAAAGTAAAGTTTGGCATTTTACTTTATGTGCATTATTAGTAACAGTTATTGATTTTTATATGATGAAACCAATGTCTCTACTATGGAGTATAATTATAAATAATATAATTTGGCTACTAATTATATGCTTTTTATGTAATGGTAATTTCTTAATGAAATTTTATGCTGTTATTCTTGAAGAAGCAGCATTACTACTTATTAATCTAACTTTTTTAACCTTTGATTTTACAATTTTGCCTATTATTCACAACATTAATGTATCTTTTAATAAACATATAATTATTAGTTTTATGACCAACATTATTAATGATCTTATACGTTATACTATATTATTTGTATTTTTAAAAAATATTTGTAAATTTCTAAATTTAAAAGAAAAATCAATAAAATTATATGAAAACTTATTTTTGCTCATTCCTTGTTTATCAATTTATAGTTTAGGACTTATTTTTTATATCATTCAACCTATTAATATTGATAATAAAAGATACTATTTACCTTATATTTTCCCTAAAATTTATTATACTCTACCCTTTATAAGTTTTGCTTTGTTAGTATCCCTATTAATTATGGCCTATACCTTTAAAAAAATGCTTCAAGGTCAATTAGAAGAGAAAAAAAACATTCTTATGGAACAACAATTTAAGCTACAGCTTACTCATAGCAACAACATAGAAATGCTTTATAAAGGTATAAGAGGCATAACCCATGATATGAATAATCATGTTTCCTGTTTAAGAAATTTAGCTGCTACTAATAACATTGAAGATATAAAAAAGTATCTTATAAATATTAATGAAACCATTAGCAAACTTGATTTTAAAATAAAAACAGGTAATTCTATATCTGATGCAATCATAAATGAAAAATATAACATTGCTAAAGCTAATGAAATAGAGTTTATATGTGATTTCCTATTACCCAAAGAAACCTTACTAGAGCCCGTAGATTTATGTGTTATTTTAAGTAATGCATTGGACAATGCCCTTGAAGCTTGTATGAGAATTACAGATAGTAATATTCTAAAAAAAATATGTATAAAATCTTGCATAAAAAATATATATCTAATAATTGAAGTTTCTAACAGTACTACAAATAAAATTCAATATGTTGAAAATAAAATTATCAGCACAAAAACTAATAAAACTAATCATGGCATAGGAATTTCTAACATAAAAACTGTTGCGAAAAAATATAATGGCATAGTTGATATATTAGAAGAAAAACATAAATTTATTATTAATATTATGCTTAAAATAAAATAATAATAACATGTAATAGCTTATATAAAATTCATATATATATTCCTTAAAAATCATATAATAATTATCACTTTTATATAAAAAACTACATACAAAATTAAGCTCATTAAAAGACTAAAATTAATATTTGCCTTGCAATGGGCTTTTATTTTATAACACTATTTCATTTTATATGCTTATAAAATTTGAAAATAAAATTATTTTAATCTTCAGATACCTGCTGAAGTTTCCACAACCGAGCATAAAGTCTCTTTAAATTAATTATTCACTTATACCGTTCCTATCTACCCTAATACTCCTATCTTATAAAAATTTAGATATATTAGAATTCTTCAGCTTAGGTCTCTTAGAATTCTTATACTGTTTATAAAATCTGCTAAGTCCTTAGATAAGGATTTCTAATCCTAAATTTGAGTTAAAACTTCCTGGGAAATTAATAATTTTCTTTATAGAATAATTTATAAAAAGTAAAAACCTCATAATTGATTCCCATTATTAATTATGTGGTTTTATTTATCTCATCTCTACTCAAATCAGGATTATGTTAGCTCAAATTAGGATTTTTACAAAAAAATACTGCAATACAATAGCATGTATGCAGTAAAAATTAATAATCTATTTTGAAATATCTTTTACATATTCACTAGGATTCACTCCATATTTTTTTCTGAAAGCTGCTGCAAAATGACTCATGTTACCATATCCAACAAGATTAGCTACATCACTAACACGGAATTTTTTCTCCTCTAAAAAAAACTTAGCAAGTTCCAATCGTTTATCTAAAAGATAAGTATACACGGGCATTCCGAACAATTCTTTAAATCCTTTCTTTAGTTTAAACTCATTAAGACAAACTTCCTTAGAAAGATAACTTAATGTAATTTTCTGAGTAATGCTTCTATCCAGTATGTTCTTTGCTTTATAAATACTTTTAATATCATCTTTAGATAAGCTTATACTCTTTGAAACTCCTTTACTCTGATACATAACCTCATTTAAATATACAGCCACAAGTTCCATAAGTTTTCCTTCCATATATAAATATCTTAAGGATTCTTCATAGGGGCATTTTAACATCTGATGCAAAATTGCATTGATAGAAGGTGTTATTTTCAAATTATCACACCATACTTTTTCTGAAAAATAATTATAAAAACCAGAGTCTTTACAAATTTTATCAATATTATCTTTCATTTTCTTCAAAGGCATTTTAATTTCAATCAATTTAACATCACACTTTGCAGGATAAATGCATCTTTTCACATTTTCTTCACTAGTACCCATATAGCTTTCACCGGACAGAATCTCAAATCTTTTACCACTTTGGGGTAACTCCCACTGTAGATCATCACCAAAACAAAAGAGCATATCTATGTGAGGCACTCCCGAAGTACCATTAAGTTCTACTTGTTTTAGCAAATTCATATCAAATTCCATAATACGAGCATTTTCACAACTTAATAATTGTTTTAAATGTCCACTTCCTAGCTCTTGGGGAATCTGGTAACTATATTGTCCACAGCCTTTATTGTAGATTTTATTAAAGCCATCACAAATGCAACAATCATTAGCTTTCGAACTTTTTATTTCATATTGTTTAGCTGCACACAATTCCATTTCCATTACTCCCTTATCAATTGATATATCTAAATTTCTTTACTAGATAAAATATTAGAACAAAATTTTCTACTAATATTTTATCTAGATAGATTTGATACTGAAATTTATTTTCAATTATAGGTCCATAAAGATTATTTGTCAATCTCTAATTTATATAAAATACTTCTAATCTATTACACTTATAGCTATAAACCTTCACTACTTAATAGAATCTTTTATTTCCTTTAACATTTCAGTAGTAGATACTATTCCGCCTGGTGATATATACCAAAGTTCTGGATTTAATGAAATAATCTTATTGTTTTTATATGCCTTTGTAGTCTTTATTAGATCATTTTCTAATATTTTATTTACTGATTTCTTTCCACCCTGAACAACAGCACCTCTATCAACAACAAAAATATAATCTGGATTCTTTTCTACAACATATTCAAAAGATATCTTTTGGCCATGAACTGCAGTATCTATGTGTTCATCTACAAGTGGAAATCCAAGTTCTTCATGTATAATTCCAAATCTTGATCCTTTTCCATAAGCACTTAAAGCTCCATCATTAGCTAAAATCACCAAAGCTTTTTTCTCACTTTTACTAGCCTTCTTGTTTATATCTTCTACTGAATCATCAATTTTTTTAATCTCAGCTTTTACAAAATCTTCTTTATCAAATACTTTTCCTAACTGTTCTAAATTACTTTTAACTGATTCTATATATTTTCCATTTTCTGTATTAAGATATATTGTAGGAGCTATTTTATTAAGCTCTTCATATACCTTAGATTGTCTAGCTGATATAAATATTACATCTGGCTTAATCTCATTTAACTTTTCAAAATTAGGTTCAAATAAAGTACCTATATCTGTATACTTATCATCTTTATATTTTGATAAATAACTTGGAATATTTGATTTTGGAAGTCCTTTTATTTCTATTCCCATTTTATCCAAAGAATCTAAAGTACCGTAGTCAAAAACCACTACCTTTTTAGGATTCTTTTTTAAAGTTGCCTCTCCAAGTTTATGAGTAATCTTCATATCTACGTTGGTAGCTACATTCTCTTTCTTTTCCTTAGGTTTAAAAAACAAAGTCCCACCTATAATGAATACTATTAAAATTCCTACTACTGTCCATACTTTTTTATTCATTTAATTCACCTCTATAATTTATTTAATTTGATTATTAGATCTAATTAATTAACAGGATTTATAGATAAATCAATTAGAAATATATGCAAATTTTCTGGTTTTCTATGTCTTTTATATTAAAATCCATTTCATATATGTTACTTAAAATATTTTTATCTATAATTTGATGAGTATTACCTTCACTTGCTATAATGCCATTTTTTAGAGCAACTATATAATCTGAATAGCAAGAGGCAAAGTTAATATCATGTATGACTAAAATAACTGTTTTGTTTAGATCCTGAACCAATCTCTTTAAAATTTTCATAATCTGTACTGAATGTTTCATATCTAAATTATTTAATGGTTCATCTAAAAGTATATATTCTGTATTTTGAGCAACTATCATAGCTATATAAGCTCTCTGTCTCTGACCTCCACTTAACTCATCCAAATATTTATTTTCTATATCCTTAAGTTCTAAATAATTTATGGCATCATTAACATATCTTAAGTCCTCTGATGAAAGATTGCCACTACAATAAGGAAACCTTCCAAAACTTACTAATTCCTTAATTGTTAACCTTATATTTGTATGATTAGATTGCTTTAATATAGAAATTTTCTTTGCCAAACTTTTATTATCCCATTTAGAAGCCTCTATTCCATCTATAAATACTTGTCCTTCATCCTTAGTGATAAGGCGACTTATTATAGAAAGTAAAGTACTCTTTCCTGCTCCATTAGGACCAATAAAAGAAGTTATCCTTCCTTTTTCTATATTTAAAGATACATTATCTATAACTTTCCTATGTCCATACCTCTTTGTTACATTTTTTATTTCTATCATAGCTTGCTCTCCTTTAACAGTAGATACATAAAATAGATTCCTCCAATAAAGTTTATAATTACACTTAAGGTTGTACCAAAGTTTAAAAATCTTTCAACAAGAAGTTGTCCTCCAACTAAAGCTATAGTACTTATAAATACAGAACCTACAATTAAATACTTATGTTTATATGTGTCTATAAACTCATAGGTAAGATTTACAGAAAGCAACCCTAAAAAAGTTATAGGTCCCACCAATGCTGTAGATATAGATACTAATACTGAAACTACTATAAGCATTTTTTTTACAACTTTATCATAGGAAACACCTAAATTTATTGCTTGTTCTCTTCCTAACAACATTACATCTAAAATTTTCACATAATCATATACATAGGCTATAATAAGTAAAATGCCTATAATAGATATGAGAAGAACATCAGTATTTAACTTATTGAAGCTAGCGAACATCTTATCTTGTACTACTAAAAATTCATTAGGATCTATTATTGTCTGCATAAAAGCTGCTAAACTTTGAAATAGTGTTCCAAGTATCAATCCTGTTAAAAGTAAAAAGAAAATATTTTTATCTTCTCTTTTAAATAAAAACTTGTACAAAATCATTGAAAACACCACCATAAGGCTGATGGATATAAGAAAATTAAAATTGTTATTCACAACAGCAATATTGTTAGATCCAAATATAAATACTACAAAAGTTTGTATAAACATATATAAAAAATCTAAACCTAATACACTAGGGGTTAATATTCTGTTATTAGTTATAGTTTGAAATATCATTGAAGAAAAAGCTATGGAACCTGCAGTTAAAGATATAGCTAATACCTTTAGAAACCTTCTTGGCAGTACATAATCATAATTCCCTTTACTTATCCCTGTAAATATGAATAGTATCATAAGCGCTATAGAAAAAACTCCTAATAAAACTACTCGTCTTCTATACTTCATTGCCATTCCTCCTAAACAAGAGATAAAGGAATACTATGCTTCCTATAACTCCAACTACAAGTCCTATAGATATTTCATAAGGATAAATAATTAACCTACCTAATATATCACATCCTAAAAGAAATACTGCTCCAAGTAATGCTGTTATCCAAATACTATTTTTTAAATTATCTCCTTTATAAAGAGTAACTATATTGGGTACTATAAGACCTAAAAATGGTATTTTCCCTACAGTAATAACTACTAGTGAAGATATTAATGCTACTATTACAAGCCCCATATTTATGATTCTATTATAATTAACTCCTAAATTCTTAGAAAAATCCTCTCCCATACCTGCTACTGTAAATTTATTAGCATAAATAAAAGATATAACTACAAGAGGTAAACTTAGATATATAAGTTCATAATTACCTTTAATAATTAAAGAAAAATCACCTTGAAGCCAAGATGCGATACTTTGAATAAGATTGTATTTATATGCGAAAAACGTGGTTATGGAATCTATAATATTTCCAAGCATTATACCAACAAGGGGTATAAATATAGAATTTTTAGCTTTTATTTTCTTTAAAATTTTCATAAATAAGAATGTGCCCAATAAAGAAAATATAAAGGAAACTATCATTTTTTCAGTAAGAGTTGCTGAAGGAAATATCATTAAAGCAACCAAAATACCAAGCTTTGCACTATCTACAGTTGAAGCTGTATCTGGGGATACAAATTTATTCCGACTTATCTGCTGCATAATAAGTCCTGCTATACTCATAGTAGCCCCTACTATAATAATACTTATAAGTCTCGGGATTCTACTAATTAATAATACCTTAAGCTTAACATCATCTGATTTAAATATATCTACAAAACTAATATCTTTTACTCCAATAAATATTGAACAAATAGATAAAATAATTAATGTCAAAATTAAATATCTCTTTTTCATTCTTTCTCCCCTTTAGGAACATTAAAAACATTTCATGGTATAATGTCTTATTTTTTAACTTGCCTTATATGTAAACAACATTATATTTGACACCTCCAATACTCCATTGATATAATCATTCACATATACAGTGTTATTGATATTCATTATCAAGAACATTGTACAATCTTATTTATTGTTTAACTTTAATTATATTTAGATGTTTATAACTATATTTAGATAATTTTAAAGGAGTGATCTATACTTGTGTGATGCAAATAAACATATATGTTCTGTGGCTGAAAAGTTTTTTTTATGTACCAATATCCCCATAAAATCATTTAGTTATAAAGGCGACTTAATAAATTCTAGAGGATATAATTACATGTTTGAAGATCTATTTGATACTAATAATATCTATGAAAAATTAGATAAGGATTCTATGACTAAGAATGGCTACTGTACCATAGGTACTAAAGTTTTAAGTAATGTTAATTTTACAGCTTTTTATATTTGCCCGAAAAGCATTCATAGAGGTGTGTATATAATAGGTCCTTATTCTTCATCTAAGAGAAATAACAATGCTATACCCTATAAGCCTCTTTCTTGTATTCCTCATTTAATTTCTCTTTTAAGAAACATAGCTTTAGATAGTAGATACATCAAAGAAAAAGTTCTTACTTGTAAAGCACCAAATAATCTTCATATTAGAAAAGCTATGGATCTTCTAGATGCAAATTATAGTGATGATATAACTTTAGGCGATATATCTGAATATCTAAATATAAATAAATCTTATTTTTGTTCTATATTAAAAAAAGAAACTGGTAAAACTTTTTCTCATCTTATAAATGAAATTAGAATAGAGAAAAGTAAAGAACTTTTAGCAAAAAATGATTTATCCATATTAGAAATTGCTCTCTCTGTTGGATTTAATAATCAAAATTATTTCAGTTCAACTTTTAAAAAATTTAATAATAAGACTCCGATTGAATTTAGAAATGAAAACTTTATAGTTCAATAGAAATAATTTTAACACTTATGTTTATATACTAAAAAGTGATTTATTCGAATATAATCTGGATATTTGTGTAATTTGTATAACTATTATAAAATATTACTAAAGATAACACAAATTGATAACCTATATATTTATAATATTCAGGTTAATATATGATAATTGCCAAAGCAGTCTATATGAAAAATATTAAAAAGCAATAGAGCAAGGTAAATTTAAATTTTTAAAAAGGAGCAGAGCCTTGAATAAAACAATTAGAGAACAAATTTTTCAATTAGCAGATGAAGATTATCAAAAATTTTCATCAAAACTTTTACCTGATACAGATAATATATTGGGTGTTAGATTACCTCAACTTCGCAAGCTAGCGAAGGCAATCGCAAAAGATGATTGGCGTAAATTTGTCACTAACTCAGATAGTAAATATTTTGAAGAAATTATGCTTCAAGGACTAGTTTTAGGTTATGCAAAAACAGATATTGAAGAAATTCTTAAATATGTTGCTAACTTTGTACCTAAGATAGATAACTGGTCTGTATGTGATAGTTTTTGTACTGGTTTGAAATTTACTAAAAATAACATGGACCGTGTTTGGAATTTTATACAACCATTTTTATCCTCTAATAAAGAATTTGAAGTTCGCTTTGGTGTTGTAATGCTGCTAGATTTTTATATTAATGATGAATATATAGATCATGTAATTAAATCCCTAGATACTATAAAGCATCCTGGCTATTATGCAAAAATGGCAGTTGCCTGGACGCTCTCTATATGTTATATAAAATTCCCAAAACAAACTATGGAATATTTGAAAAACAATACCTTAGATAACTTCACTTATAACAAAGCACTACAAAAAATTACTGAATCTTTACGAGTAGATAAGGAAACAAAAATAATTATTAAAAGTATGAAAAGAAAACTATAACTTAATATTTGTTGCATCAAAACTAGATAATAAAATTAAGAGGAAGTCTCAAAATAAATCTAATTTTGAAACTCCCTCTTAAATGTGCTTTTATTTATAACTTATTTTATTTTCAGCTTATAAATCTTTTAATATATTCGGTTTTTTATTTAATATTTTAAAATAAGTATCTTTAATATAAATTTGTCAAATAAAGCTATTAAGTTTTGATGTTACAAGGTTTTATCCTTATTTTATGTTAAAATTCATGCTTAAACAAAAGCAAAGCAACAAAAAAGATAAAACCTTCATAAAATTATAGGACAAAATAATAAAAACATTTTTACAATAAACTTAAATCTAAAGAGTAGTTTTTATCTCTATAATAAACTTGGTTCCAACTCCCATCTTACTTTCTACTCTAATATGCCCACCATGAGCTTCTACTAAAGTTTTTGTTATGGTAAGACCAAGCCCTGTACCACCTGTAATTTTATTCCTTGATATATCACTTCTATAAAATCTTTCAAATATATGAGGTAGATCCTCCTTTGGAATCCCCTCTCCATTATCTTCAACCTTTATAAATATCTTATCTTCTTCCTTTGATAATGAAACCTTTACTAATCCATCTTCATTTAAATACTTATATGAATTGGATAAAAGATTATGCATAATTTGCTTTAATTTATCCTTATCTATAAAACCATATACATCCTTATCCAGTTTAGTAACTATTTTAAAGCCACTTTTTTTGTATAAGGGATTAAATGTTTCTACAACTTTTTCTATTTCCTTCGTAATATTTAAATTAGTTTTATTTACAAATGTTTCGGCTTTTTCTAATTTAGAAATATTTCTTAAATTATTCACAAGATTTGTTAATCGCTCTAATTCCTCATAAAAAACCTGCAATCTTTCCTCTGTGGGTTCCCATATACCATCTATTATTGCCTCAACATGAGTTTTTAAAGTCGTAATTGGAGTTCTTATTTCATGGGCCATATCTGAAGTCAATCTTTTGCGAAGAGCCTCCTGTTGTTGTAGTGTTTCTGCTAAATAATTTATAGAATTTGATAATTCCTGAATTTCTGTTGTATTACTTTTTATATTAGACCTTATATTTAAATTGCCCATTCTCATTGTATTAGCTATTTCTTTTATTTTAACCAAAGGTTTTGAAAGTTGTTTTGATAAAATCCAGCTCAGTATAAGTCCTAAAATAAAGGTTATGACCATAGATACAATAAAGGAATGATTTAATGTTCTTTTAAATGTTAATGCTCCATTGCTTAAATATGAAGTACCAAAATATCCAATAGTTATCTTTCCAAAAGTCACATTGTTCTTTTTAAGCCATTGTTCTTCTTCTTTATAATCCCCTAAATCTAAATTTTTCATTTTTCCCATCATATTACCCATTCCATGCCCCATCATAGAATTCATCATACTCCTATGTTTAAGATGGTCATCCCCAGAGGTAAATATCTTGCTACCCTTTTTATCTTTTATCTCTATATAAAGTTCATTTAAAACTGCATATCTTTTTATTTCATCATACTTTAACGCTTGAAAGCCTTTATCTTCTTTATACATATCTTCAATTGCCACTATAATTTTGTTTATTTTATTTTTATGTTCTTGAACCAAATATTCATTGAATCTATTATTTATCATATAATTAGATATGGAACTAGCAATTATTATTGAACCTATAACCGCAATTAAAAATCCTAAAGAAAGTTTTTTCTTTAAAGACATTTTCATTAATTTTTTCCTCCAAATCTGTATCCAACTCCATATACAGTAGTAATATAGTTAGGTGCTTTAGGATTATCTTCTATCTTTTGTCTTATATTTTTTATATAAGTATCTACAGTTCTATCAAAACTTTCATAATCATATCCAAAAGCTTGTTCAACTAACTGTTCTCTAGTAAAAACCTGTCCTTGATTAGCTAATAATGAAACAAGCACTTTAAACTCATAAGGCGTTAATGTAACCACTTTTCCCTTTTTTAATACTTTCATTTTTCTTATGTCAACTTCTAGGTCTCCATCATTAAGTATTAGATGATCTGCCAATGGATACTTCCCTCTATAAGCTCTTCTAATAAGAGCCTTTACTCTTGCCACAAGTTCCCTTACACTAAAAGGTTTTGTAAGATAATCATCTGCTCCTATAGAAAGACCTTCTAGCTTATCCTCTTCCTCTACTTTTGCTGTAAGCATAATAATTGGAACATTAGAAAATTCTCTTATTTTTGAACAAACCTGCTCACCAGATAGCTTTGGTAGCATTAAATCCAATATAACTAAATGAAATGATATTTCTTTAAATAACTTAATTGCTTCTTCACCATCCATTGCAGTTATCACTTCATAACCTTCTTTTTCTAGATAGGCTTTTACCACATCTAATATTCTTTCTTCATCATCTACAACTAGTATCTTAAAAAGTTCTTCCATATATTTTCTCCTAACCATCATATATTTAAATTTTATCCAATTACAGCTATTTGCAATACTCCTATCTCCTACCAAATTAGTATGTATAAAATTCTTAGCTTTAGAGATTTAAAATTCTTATACTGTGTAAGAACTGTTATACATAATTATAGATTCTTTTTCTAAAATATAAGGACTTCTAACAACAAAAACATTAGTTGTCTTTTACCTTTATTATATCAAAATAGCTAGAGATTAATCTCTAGCTATTAAGTATATAATTTTACTATTTAGATATTATATTTTTTCTTTTTAAATATTCTTCTTCGCTAATTTCTCCTGTAGCATATTTTTCATTAAGTATTTTTATAGCATTATTATTATTAACCATATGGTTCTTAAATAGCTTTACTACTACATATATTATCCCTATAATTATTAAAAGTCTAAATATCATAGGTACAATCATCCATGTTGACCATCCACCTGTAAATGCTGATCTACCAAATCCACATCCAAACAT
This sequence comes from Clostridium sporogenes, assembly GCF_001020205.1. Classification (NCBI taxonomy): domain Bacteria; kingdom Bacillati; phylum Bacillota; class Clostridia; order Eubacteriales; family Clostridiaceae; genus Clostridium; species Clostridium sporogenes. The sequence continues at coordinate 1,137,114 of NZ_CP011663.1, read as the reverse complement.
TTTTTCTCATCCTCCTATAATATATTTGTAATATCTTATAGAAAACATCATTATTTTCTATGAATATTATTAATCTAATTTTAAATTATATTTTTTATCCTTGTGTATGTATTTATTATAAGATTAAATTATGGAGCAATTATGAAGTATTTAATAGTGTATTAGTAATATTTCGTTTTGATAAATGAGTACAATGTTATTCTTACAATTCGTAAAGATTTTCTAACAAATAATCTATTCATTAAAGATATGAGTGCTAAAGACTACATTAAACATTAGAATATAAATCAACTAAAGAATGTAAAATATCTTAGAAATTTTAAAAGCCCTATGATTTCTTATGAATCATAGGTCCCTCAACATCAATAGATACCCATATAATAGCTAGTTAACTATATATAAATAGCTTCATTATTCCTCAGGTTTATTTAGTTCAGCTAACTTTCTATTGTCAATTTTATTATTTTCATTATTACAACAACTTGATTTCTTATTTCCACCAAACATCATTGGTATCATTGCAATCATCATTATTGGACATAAAAATGGTACTATCTTTGCAATTATACCACTAGCACTAGGACTAATTCTTGATATAAGTGGTAAAAGTCCTACAACAACTATAGGTAATCCACAGCAAATAACCATATGCAACATATGCTTTAATGGATTATGCTTATGAGTTCCATCTTTTCCTTTGTTATCTCCATGACAATTCATACTTGTCCCTCCAATATATTTAACTTAATTTAAAAAGCACTTGTACTATAGATAAATTGTATATTATTTATATGAAGAACATATGTAGAAACCTAAAATCTTAAAATAATATTGGTATACTACAATGATAATTTCTGCAACAAGAATATAATAATATAATTTAGATGTAATTTTTTCAACAACTCTAATACCGGTAATAAACCCTATATAATACTTATAATTATATTATTTATTTTCTAATTAACTTTCTTCATATAATCAACATATCTTTTTTATATACTCTTATTTGTAATAAAAGTTTAGTTTCTAAAAATACAAATTTATTATTAGTATTTTACTTAAGAAAATAAAAATCATCTAACCTTTTATTATGATAGATAAGTATAAAATTACTTTATCTTATAAGTACATATTAGGAGGAATTCTATGAGCATAAAAAAAGAAAGAATTAAAGTATATGATATGACATGTACCTCTTGTGAAAATAGAGTTGAAAAAGCTATTAAAAAATTAGAGGGAGTATTACATGCAAAAGCTTCTTATATGGGAGAGTTTGTTAAAGTTGAATATGATGATAAATTATGTAACCAAAATAAAATTAAATCCGCTATAAAAAACGCTGGATACAGCACACAAAATTCTAATGACTATAAATTTATGGGAGTTTTTATAGTTGTTGCAGCTATTATAATGCTGGGTTTAAAAACTAGTGGTTTTGATATGGAAGAAAAGCTAACTAATGCTTCCTATATAGTTCTTTTTGTAGTAGGGATTCTAACATCAATTCACTGTGTAGGCATGTGCGGTGGAATTATGCTTTCACAAAGTTTATCTAGTGAAAGTAATAATAAGTTTGAAGCTATGAAACCAGCAGTTTTATATAATTTAGGAAGAGTTGTATCTTACACACTACTTGGTGGAATAATTGGTGCCCTAGGTTCAGCATTTTCGCTTTCTATTACTACAAAAGCAGCTCTTCAAATATTTGCTGGTTTATTTATGATTATGATGGGTTTCAATATGGCTGGATTTAATATATTTAGAAAGTTCCATATTAAGTTACCCCACTTTGCATGTAAAGTTAAAAACAAATCTGGATCTCCATTTATTGTTGGTCTTTTAAATGGATTCATGCCCTGTGGACCTCTTCAAACTATGCAACTTTTTGCTCTAGGTACAGGAAGTGCAGTAAAAGGTTCTTTATCAATGTTTATGTTTTCTTTAGGAACTGTGCCACTTATGCTAACCTTTGGTGCATTATCAGGTCTTTTAAGTAAAGGTCATACTAAAAAGTTGCTTAAATTTAGTGGAGTCCTTATTATAGTTCTTGGGTTTATAATGGGTAACAGAGGTCTTACTCTTGCTGGTATAAATATTAATCCTATGAAAGCTCTGGCTAGCAATACTAGAAGTTCAGATGATTTTTCTAATTCAAATGTCGCTAAAGCAACTTTAGAAAATGGAGTTCAAATTATTAAAATGACTGCTAATAACAATGGTTACACACCTAATGCCTTTTATGTACAAAAAGGTATACCTGCTAAATGGATAATTAATGGAGAAGAACTTAATTCATGTAATAATGCCATTATAGCTCAATCTATAATGGAAAAAGAATTTAAGATAAAAAAAGGAGAAAATATTATAAACTTTACCCCTGGTGACAAAGATATAAATTTTAGCTGTTGGATGGGAATGATAAGTGGCGTAATTAAGGTTGTAGATAACCTTGATGCGGTAGATACATCAAAAACTGATCCATCATTACCTCCTGCGAGCACAGGTCCTAGCTGCTGTGCTGTACCAGTAGATGAATCTTCCCAAGCAGAACAATCTAGCATTTATGGCAACAATATGGCTCTAGTGCCAACTGAAAAGTTAATTAATAAAGCTCTGCCATCTGGTGAATACCAAAGTGCAACGTTTAAAGGTATTGGTTCTGAATTACAGCCATTAATAGCTGTTACAGGTAATAATTCAAAAACTAAATTAAGCTTTAATTTAAATGATTTCGATAATGCTGAAGGTAAATATATAATCTTAGATTTAGAAACTCGTAATGAAGTCTTTTCATTTACTGCAAAAAAAGGTGTAAATGAAATAGAGTTTAGTCCTAAAAAAGCTGGTAGTTATGGAATATTAAAAGATAATGTAATTTTAGGGATAATTGAAGTGGTTGATGATTTAGAGTCTGCTGATATGGAAAGAATACGAGAAAAACATGTTGAGTAAACAAGAATATTCTTAAAATAAAAAAAGAGAAGTGTATGATAAATTTAATATCATCCTTCTCTTTTTTTCTTATGTACCTTACTATAACTATTTCAATTTATTTTTATACCAAATTAATTTCTCCTAAATTGTTATCATTTTAAAATTTTCTTTTAATATTAGTCATAATAAATCCACTTTTAGGCAATGTAGGTATTTTTATTAGACTATAGCTTAAATCCTGCTTTGGAACCTGAAACTCAATCTTGTTAACAAGGAAATTCAAGCTTTTTTTCATAATTTCCATGGTAATACCCTCTCCTGGACAACGGTGTGTCTTGACAGGATCACCTCCACCTTGAGGAATGAAATCAAATAAGCTTCCTTTCCATTCTTTAAACCTCTCTGGATAAAATTCATTAGGTTTTTCCCATATCTGTGAATCATGATTTGTACCATACATATCAAGTAACACTAGCATTCCTTTCTTTAATTCACATTCATTCAATATAAAATCCTTTCGCACTCTTGCACCAAGAAAAGGAGCAAAAGGATAGTATCGTCGAACTTCCTGTGCAAACATTTCAACATAGCTGTCGCCACCTGAAATTAATTTTTCTTTACATTCTGGATGTTCATATAAAGCTAAAGCTGCAAAGGTAATGAAGGTTGAAATAGCAACAATAGGACGTAGTACATTAATAAGTTCTATGGCTGCCATTGAAGTATCCATTTGATTGCCATCAAGATCCCTATGAAAAGCCATAGCATATAGTGGTGAACCTTCTTCTGCGTTCAACCTATCAGAACGAACATCTTGGATGATCCCGCTTATCCACTTTTCCGCTCTGGATCTAGCCATTTTCCCTTTCCAATACTGTGGTCCAACTGCCCCTAAAGCATTAACCATTAAATTAAAGTCCTCTGCCCGATTTTTTATTTCTGATTTATGTAATGGAACTCCTGCCCACTGGCATGATATCTGGCATAAAGTTTCTTTTGCCTCATTAAAAAGTACAATCTCCTTCTTATCTTCCCATTTATCAATAGAAGATTTCCATTTCTTCATTACAAGTTCAGCTAATATTTTTTGAGATGGTGGAGTCATTAATGACATAAAAAAGTGCTTTCTATGAATATGCTCTTCATCATCCATAGTCTGGATTGCATTCTCACCAAACAAGGTTTTTTGTACCCGTTTAGGTGCTGCACCATTTCGTTGAAACAGTTCCTTGTTGTAATATAACTTTGCAGCTTCCTCACCAGTCATGCATATTACCTTTTGTCCAAATAAGTGAGTTTCAAACAAATTAGACTGATACCTGTCGGCCCTGTTTTTGATAAATAAATATCCCTCCTGTAACAAAGCGAAAGTGTTGTCAATGCCTTTATCCTTTGGAATATGTTCCTCTATTAACATACACTTATCTTCTCCTTCTTTTCTTATTGTAAAATTAACATATACTATATGAATTAATAAAATGTATCTTTTTTATACATAAGAATAGGTACCTCAACAAAAATAAAAATAGCAATCTTCTTATTTTTTATTTTTGCAAAGTCTTCACACTTAATAAAACCTATTTCATATTTTACATTCCCCACCATACTAAAAAATTATTCACAGTGTGAATATTGCTGAGATAATAAACTTTTTCAATTGGCCTAGCACAGGCTGCGTAAGTAATGACTTCTATCTTAAGATTCTTTTCTCACTTTTTCTCTACTTACTCTTATTATCAGTTTTTCTATTATTATTTGACTTATTTAAATCACAACAGTCAAGCTTATTATTACCAAAAGATTTACCATTTTCCTGTTCTAATCTTTGTAGAAATTTTTTTAAGAACTTAAACACATTAAACTTCCTCCCATAACTTATTTCTGAATAATATTTTCCAAAATATCTATTACTCCTCTATTTTGTCCACTAATAGAGGATTTAATTGCAATTATCCTTCAATCTATCAGAGGTATCTTGTAAACAAATAAAAATTTATTACGTTTCTATTTCTTATACTTTATATATTTTGTTTACCTACAAGAATATAATACCTAAATCTTATGAAGATTATATGAAGAAATAAGCAGTTAAAAAACTCTCATTTCTTCATGATACTTCTAAAGAATATTAATTTAAACAATATACTTGTACAAAATAAATTATAAATACAAATACTGACATAAAAATCATTAAAGCAAATATTAAAGTTCCTAATCTCATTTTATTTTTTATAAAAAGCCTTATCTACACTTATTTTAGTTATCTACATTTTTATCAAAATAAATTTTAAAGGTAGCTCCTTCTCCTTCTTCACTTTCGAGATCTATACTTGCATAATGAAGCTGCAATATATTCTTAGCAATAGTTAAACCTATACCATTTCCCTCAAATTGTTGCCTGCTCTTGTCTCCCCTATAAAGTCTCTCAAATATAAAAGGTAAATCTTCTTTCTTAATTCCTACACCATTATCCTTAACTTCTACAACAATATTTTTATCACTTGTATATAACTTAATTAGTACCTTTCCACCCTCTTCCGTAAATTTGAGAGCATTAGAAAGTAAATTTATAAATACTTGTTTTAATTTATCTCTATCTCCAGTTATACTATAGTCCTCATAATCTTTTATATGGTATTGCAGTTTAATATTCTTATTTTCCGCTATGGCATAAAAATCATTGCATATATCTGGAATTAATTCATCTAGAAATATTTTTTCAAAATTAAGCTTAATACTCTCAGATTCAAACTCTTTTAATACATTTAAGTTATTTAATAATCTACCAAATCTAACTACTTCTTCATTCAGACAATTTAATCTTTCTGCTGTAACGGGGAAAACCCCATCTATCATAGCCTCTAGATTATTTTGTAGTACATTTAATGGAGTTCTAATCTCATGGGATATGTCAGAAACTAATCTTCTTCTTAAGGAATCTTGATACTTTAATTTTTCAGCTAGTATATTAACACTTTTTCTTAAATTTTCTAGTTCTTCAATATCACTTTCAGCACTTGATTTCGCATCAAAATCTCCTTTTGATAAATTTACAGACAAATTAGCAACCTCCTTAATTGGAATTGAAAATTGTTTGGAAAAGTAAAGACTTATGGTAATTATAATGACAAGAGTTAAAAATCCACTAGCAACAATACTTTTATTTATAGATGTTTTAAAGCTTATATCTTCTTCAGATAACAATAAAGAAGAATACTGTCCAATATCCACATATCCAACTACCTTGCCTTCTGATTTGATTTCAAAAGTCTTAGTATTATAAACACCTCTATCTTTTACAGGCATTGTATTTAATCTTATATCATTTGGGCTCATACCCCATATAGGTTTTTTGTTAATATCTAGAAGTGTCAAACAATAATTTCCCATATGAGCTTCATGCATTAATTCAACTCCAGAATTTTTAGTCCACTTTCCTTGTGTTTTATATACTTCTTCAAAGTAAGATACTATTCTTTCATATCTTTTATCTTGGACATCTGCCACATATGCATCAAACTTTTTATTTATAGTTGCATTTACAAATAATGTTACAAGCAATATCCCTGCTACTGAGCAAATAACAAATAAAATACTTAATCTTTTTCTTATTGTATGCACTTAATTCTCACCACCAAATTTATAACCTACCTTCATAACGGTAACAATATATTTAGGATTCTTAGTATCTTCTTCTATCTTTTTACGAATATTTTTTATATGGACATCAATAGTTCTATCATACCCTTCAAAATCAATACCAAATATTTTATCTATGAGTTGTTCTCTTGATAGCACTTTTCCCTTGTTTAAAACAAGGGCATACAGTATATCAAACTCATTTGGGGTAATTGAAATTTCCTTTCCATTAACTTTTACAACCCTTTTATCATAATCAATACTTAACTTTCCACCATCAAAAATTAAATTCGAAGTACTATTATCTGTACTTAATCTTCTAAAAAGAGCATTAACTCTCGCTGTAAGTTCTCTAGGGCTAAATGGCTTAATCAAATATTCATCTGCACCAATATTTAAACCCTCTATTCTATCATTTAAAGCTCCTTTTGCTGTTAGCATAAAAATATGCACATCTGAACTTTGTCGTATTATTTTACAAACTTCTTCCCCACTAATATCCGGAAGCATTAAATCTAAGATTATTAATTTTATGTCTATTGATTTAAATATTTCTATACCTTCTAAACCTTTTGTAGTGCAATATACTTTATATCCTTCTTTTTCTAAATAAGCTTTCAAAACTTCGGAAACTCTTTTTTCATCTTCAATTATTAGAATGCTACTCATATATTTCACCTCTTATCTAACATAATTCTTATCTTAAAATTATACTAAACTTATTAATTTGCTGTTTATTTTAAAGAGATTATATCAATTTAATTTGAAGATAATATGAAGGTTTATCCTAATATATTTAAAATAGTTGTTTTCTATTAATATAATTGAAAATAAAAAATAGTAGCCCTACTACTGTAAGTAAAAAAGCTACTAATTTTTTATTATAAAAAATTACATATATCCATTTTTCTTATCTCTTGCTTCATCTTTAATTTCTTCTCTCATACCATCAAGTGCTTCTCTTCTTCTTTGATTTTTTTCTATTAGCGTTTCTTTCATTTTTTCATCATCTGTTTTTGCAATCATTTCATCTGCGAGCTCACAATTTTGGATAGTCTTAGTAATATTATATTGAATTTTATCTACATTATCTCTTCTATCATCTGGTTTGTTTTTCATAACATCTATCTCCTTTATTTTATTATGCCTATTTTTTATTATGGCTAGAAATATGTTTTGTTATGCAATAATATTAATAAGTTTGATCTAATCTATTTATTAATAAACTTTCTTTTTTATCTCCAATTCTGACTTTCTTTGACTAAACAGCATGTCTATTTTTTAGATTTTATAATGTTATTTATATACTCTATATTGCTATTTTTATCTGGCCGAATTTCTATAAAACATAAAATCCTAATAATAATTACTATAAAAATAAAACTATTAAATTTTCTTTCTAAAATATCACCTTTTTTATTTATTAATCATTACTTGCTTGTAAATATTCCTCTAAAGTAATACCCTTATTCATAATTTCTGTAGCCGCCTCTATCCCTACATACCTTATATGCCAAGGTTCAAAATTATAACCAGTAATATTTTCTTTTTCCTTTGGATATCTAATTATAAATCCATACTTATAACAATTTTCTTTAAGCCATTTATATGCTCTAGTATTAACAAAATTTTCATCTAAGTTAGTATACTCGGTTGAAACTATATCCATAGCTAAACCTGTTTGATGCTCACTTGTTCCTGGGTGTGCAACATACTTATCCGCATGTTGTTGTCCATTTCTATAAATCGAATTATTATAAACGTTTACCTGATAATTATAGCTTCTATATCCTGATACCCCTAATAATATTATGTTCTCATTTTTAGCTTCCTGGAAAAGATTTTCTAAAGCTTCACTAGCCACTCTCCTTAGTCTTCTTATTTGAAAATTTCTATTCCCTAAAAATCTTATATTAGGCACAATAAGATCATGCGGTAGATAATTTTCATCTAGTTTATTATCTCTATTTACTAATACTAAACTTTGTTTTGAAATTTGTTGTTTATTATTTTTAGTATTAGATTCCTTTTTTTTAATAGTTTGTTGTTTATTATTTTCACTAACATCTTTCTTTTCTTTAATAGTTTGTGCTCTTTTAGATTCTATACTTCTGTTATATTTATTTGATAATATCTGTATAGTACATAAAATTATAACTATGCTTATTATAAAATTAACTCTTCTTAAGATTAGTTTTTTCTGTCTTCTATTTCTCATGTATATCCCCCTATGACCTAATTAGTTTTATTAGAGAAAAGTTTTAAAAATTTTTATTACTTGTTTTATAATTGTTAAACTTTCTAATATAGCAAGAAAGATTGCATTATTAGTAAACTTAAACTAATTAGCAACCTTTAAAAATCTAATCTTCAAATCTATAGCAAACCTTATATACAATTTTCAAAATAAATATCTTTGATGTGAATTTAACAAGTACCTCCATTAAGATTTGATGTTACTGGTCTTTATTCTTATTTAATTTTAAAATTACTGCTCAAACAAAAATAAAGAAAAGATAAAGTTCTTATAAAATTATAACACAAAATCATAAAAAAATTTCTAAATAAACAAATAAATGGATATTAACATTTTGTAAATACAAATTATTTTTCTTAAAATAATCATCTTCAATTATATGAATATGATATAATTACCATTAGTTAAATTAACATAATGATAAAGTAAAAAACAATATAATTTAAATAAGACCTAAAGGAGGACTAGCTATGAATTTTAAGGAGATAACAATATCGGATATAGAAGAACTTGCAGATATGTATGTTGCTACATTTAATTCTCCACCTTGGAATGATGAATGGACAATTGAAACCGCCTCAAAACGATTATATCAAATGGTAAACTGTGAATCTTCCTATGGACTTGTAGCATATGAAGATAAATTAATTTGTGGGATGATTTTAGGTAGTGAAGAACAGTATTATAATGGTATAATGTTCAATATTAAGGAATTTTGTGTAAGAAATGATGTGCGCAGTAAAGGTTTCGGTACAAAAATTTTTCAAGAATTTCAAAATCGTTTGAAAAATAAGGGAGTAACTGAAATTATCTTACTTACATCAAGAGACGACCGTACAGAAGGATTTTATAAGAAAAAAGGCTTGCAATCATATAATGAAATGGTTTTGATGGGTAAACAGATTTGATTACATAGCTTAAATTATATATTAATCAAAATATAAGAATCATTATAAATTGAAATCCCACTATTTCTCTTTAGTGATTCTTATTGTTTTGTTTTTGTTGAAATATATAAAATTCCTGTTGAATTTAAACCAGCATAGAAAACTTCCTCTACATTATAAATAAAATGATAAAATATTATATTTAATATTAATTTTCTTCCCATTATTCTTCCTAAGATTAATAGAACAATATAAGTAAAAATGCTCCTAAGAATTACTTCCATAATTTTCCCTGACATAGCATACTCCTTCTGTTAACATTTTCCTATTTATATATTCACCTTCTCCTTGAAAAATATTCATTTACTCTTTTTAGGCTCTCTTATATAACTGTTAGGCAACTATGATCAATTTGAATAAAATTACATTAAATTTACCATCGCTATCTTTACTTAAGAACAATAAAAAAGAATCTATCTTCAAGTATTTGCTAAAGCTAAGCACTTGAAAATAGATTCTTTTATGCCTTTTTATTTTGATTTAGTAGGTTTACATGAACTGTGACAGTCACAACAATTTCCGCTACAACAATTTCCACTTTTCTTATCTTTATAAACTTTGTGTCCAACAAGAACAAAGGATCCTATTACTAATGTACCAATTATAAATGTAGCCATAATTATTATCTCCTTATGCGCTATGCGCTAATATTTTCTACTTTATTGCTCTTATGATTAGTTGAATTAGAGAAATTCTTATATGGTCTAAATAGCATATACAAGAACCCTGCTAATAATACTAAAGCAACTAATGTTCCTACTCCAAATCCTTTTCCTGTGAAAAGTAATCCTAATTGATAAACCACTAGTGCAGTTGCATAAGCTAATCCTGTTTGATATCCAACAGCTAACCAAGTCCATTTAGCATTACCCATTTCACGTTTAATTGCACCAATTGCTGCAAAGCATGGAGCACATAATAAATTAAATATTAAGAATGAGTATGCAGATAGTTGTGTAAATGATCCATGTAAAGTTTTCCAGATTTCTACACCATCTTCTGCTACTTCTCCAGCTCCATATAAAATACCAAATGTACCAACTACATTTTCTTTTGCAATTAATCCTGTAATAGTAGCTACTGCTGCTTTCCAATCTCCCCATCCTAATGGATTAAATATAGGAGCTATAACTTTACCAATTGAAGCCAACATTGAATCCGGAGTTTCTACCATTGCTAATGACCAGTTAAATGAACTTAAGAACCATATTAAGCCACAAGCAAGGAATATTACAGTACCTGCTTTTTTAACGAAGGATTTTGCTCTATCCCACATATGAATAAGTACACCTTTTAAACCAGGCACATGATATTTTGGTAATTCCATAACAAAGGGAGCTGGTTCACCTGCAAAAGCTTTTGTTTTCTTTAAAATTATTCCAGAACATATAATAGCTGCAATTCCAATAAAATATGCTGAAGGTGCTATCCAAACGGACCCTGGGAATAATGCCCCTGCAATTAAAGCTATTATTGGCAATTTAGCAGAACAAGGCATAAATGTAGTAGTAATAATAGTCATTTTTCTATCTGATTCATTTTCAATTGTTCTAGATGCCATGATTCCTGGAACTCCACAACCTGTTCCTATAAGCATTGGAATAAATGACTTACCTGAAAGACCAAATTTACGGAATATTCTATCCATTATAAAAGCTATACGAGACATATAACCACAATCTTCTAAAATTGCAAGACATAAAAATAATACCATCATTTGAGGTAAGAATCCAAGTACAGCTCCTACACCAGCAATAATACCATCATTTATTAAAGAAACTAACCAATCAGCAGTTCCTATAGATGTAAGGAATCCTTCTACTGCTGGAGGTATAATATCACCAAATAAAACATCATTTACCCAGTCTGTAGCTCCAGTACCTATTGTTGAAATAGATAAATAATAAACAAGGAACATAACAGCTGCAAATATAGGTAGTCCTAAAACTCTATTAGTAACTATTTTATCTATTTTATCAGAAGTAGTTAGCTTAGATTTGTTTTTCTTAACTACACATTTAGTAATTATTTTACTTATGTAATTATAACGTTCATTAGTTATAATACTTTCCCCATCATCATCTAATTTATCTTCAAAACTAGCTACAATTGGTCCAACTTTATCTCTTGAAGATTTTGAAATATTTCCTTGTTCAATTGCTTTTTCATCATTTTCAAATAATTTTATAGCAAACCAACGTAAATGTTCTTTTGAAACCTGATTATAAATTTCATTCTCAATATCAGATAACACTTTTTCCACATCATTTGAAAAAGCATGTTCAATTACATTTTCTTTATGTGATTTAGCTAATTCTATTGCTTTATTAATTAATTCTTTACATCCATCACCTTTTAAAGCAGATGTTTCAACTACAGTGCACCCCATAGATTTACCTAACTTGTCCTTATCTATGATATCTCCATTTTTTCTAACAATGTCCATCATATTTAGGGCTATTATAACAGGAATTCCAAGCTCCATTACTTGAGTTGATAAATATAGGTTTCTTTCAAGGTTTGTACCATCTACTATATTTATAATAACCTCTGGTTTTTCTCCAATAAGATAGTTTCTTGTTATAACTTCTTCTAAAGTATATGGTGAAAGTGAATATATTCCAGGTAAATCTATTACTTTTACATCTTTGTGCTGTTTTAATTTACCTTCTTTTTTTTCTACAGTTACTCCAGGCCAGTTACCTACATACTGTGAACTACCAGTTAAATAATTGAACATTGTAGTTTTACCACAATTGGGGTTTCCTACAAGAGCAATTCTTATATTTTCCATTTAATCCCCTCCTAAAAGGTATATATTTTATTTTTTTACTTTACTTCTATCATTTCCGCATCCGCTTTACGAAGTGTTAATTCGTAATTTCTAATATTTACTTCTATTGGATCTCCTAAAGGTGCCAATTTACGAACAAAAATTTCAACCCCTTTAGTTATTCCCATATCCATAATTCTTCTTTTTACAACTCCTTTTCCATGGAGCTTTACTACAGTTACTTTTTTACCACACTCAACATCTTTTAATGTCATCATAAATAATTTCTCCCTTCTAGATAATAATTCTATTAGCCATACTTTTACCGATAGCTATTCTTGAATCTTTTACATTTATTATCATGTTTCCTGATATTTCTGATATGATAGTAACGCTTTCCCCTTCTACAAAACCCAGCTTTGCAAGAAACTGCCGAACGTTATCTCGCCCCGTTATTTTTTTTATTTGATTTACTTCACCTTCTCTTGCCATCGCTAATGTCATAACAATCACCTCCTATTAAGATAGTTACTCCTTACTAATCTTTTAAGTATGTATATTTTTATAAAACATCATCTCTTTAAAAGTTAATGTATTAAATTATCACCTGAAGTGTTATAATTTGAAGTTTTCTTCTATGTTAGCTTAAGCTAACGCCCGTACAAAATAAATAAGTTAGCAATACTAACTCCAATGCAATGATATTATATCACCATTGATGAATTATTTCAATAGCTATTGAAAATCTTTATCAAAGTAATCCTAATCCACTCATTTCTTTAAATGAATTTATAAATTTCATAAGGTATTTGTATGAATACATTTCCTCTAACATTTAATTTTTTTTTAAAAAGTAGAATCTCTATTATTTAAAGATTCTACTTCATTATGTCTTTTAGCACCAAAGCTTACTAAGCCTTTGCCCAATTAATATCTTGGTTTTTCTTTATGGGAAATATAGAAATTATCAACCCCATTTTTTTTCATATCATCATTATTATCTTGCCATACTTTAGTAAGGGATTCATTATATGTTGTTGGATTACAAGGATATTTAGAACACTCAAAACAAAAATTTATTTTTTCTTTCTTATGGCACATGTTTATACTGCATTGGCATGTAGGTTTCTCACTAAAACGACATCCTCTACAGTTTCCCTTTGAAAAATGATTTAAAATTTCTAAAAATTCTTCATAGTAGTTAAATATAGGCATAAAATCTTTTATTTTTTCAGCCATATTTTCAAAGTTCACTAAATTCTCACTAAGTTCTTTGCTCAATAGAACTATTTTACTATCTTCATAATTTGCACATCTTGAGCAATCATTTCCGCAAGGAGCTAAATCCTTCACAGCTTTTTCATAGTTATTCATAGTTATTCCTCCTCTTATAACATAAAAATTTTTTCTTTCACTTATATAGATGCAATAAAAAAAGGAAAGTCACGTTTTATAAATAATTTTTATTAATATACATTTCATTTATTATATGAACAACTTGTTGATACCAGTTTTCCGAAGGTTTCCTATCAGGCATATTTTTATATAAAAAGTTTATCTTACCACGAACTTCATCATTAAATTTATAGTTTGATTCCTTATAATCTAACTTTGTAATTAATTTATGCTTATTAGAATTCTTTTGCAAATTATCTCTCTTTTTAGAAAACTCAATCCAAGCTCTGCAGCTGCAAGGATTATTCACATCTAAAAGATTACAATGCTTATAAAAAAATGAGTCCAAATTCATATGAGCTCGATAAAGTAATCCCTTTGTTGCACTCTTTGAAATACCAATTATGTTTGAGGCTTCATCTAAAGATAGTCCAAACATATCAATTAGTGAAAATGCTATTCGTTGATGTAATGTGAGGTATCTTACCATGGCTAAAAAACAGCCATTTTGTAATTCACTGATAGCTTCTTCTACAATTACTTCATCTTCAGGTCTTGGAGGATTATATTTTAATAAGTGTTCTTCTTTTTCAAGAAGATTAATATCATCATAAAGTAATTCAGTATAATTTTTATTTTTTCTTTCGTGCATTAGAAAATTATTAAAACATATTTTTCTAAGCCAAGATTTAATTGCATTTGAATCTTTTAAAGTATTAATCTTTTGCCACGCATTAATAAATGTTTCCTGTGTTAAATCCTCTGCAACAGAAGGATTACAAGATAGTTTTAGAGCATAGTTGAAAACATAACTTCCATATGTATTTATAATTCTTTCAATATCCATTAACCCACCTCATTTTCTATAATTTTTAGTAAAATTTATAAATTCATTCTATACTTTATCTCCAATTAGCAGAATTTTTTAATGTAATTTCTATTAATTTACTCATTGGCAAGGATATACTTTTGTTTTTATGATATGCAAGTTGAGTTCTGAACTTATCAAATGGTTCTTTTAATTTTACTGTCTTAAGACTTCCTTCCTTTATCTCATTTCTAACTGTATAAAAGGGCAAAAACGAAATTCCTAGTCCATTCATTACACACTTTTTAGCCGCTTCTATACTTGAAAATTCTAAAGGATTTACATATTTTATTTTTTTCTGTTTTAGATATTTTTCAAATGCTATTCTAAAACTACAGCCTTTTTCACTAAATATGATACTTTCTCTTGCCAATTCACCTTCATAATTCGTTGATAAAAATTCTAAGTCTGCATCCGGTGCACCAATAATAACCATACTTTCATCTTTTAAATTTTTAACAATTAAATCTTTATCGGTAATTTCAGGTTCAATAGTGAATATAATATCTAACTCTCCACTATGTAATTTATTTCTTAAATCGCTACAAATTGAATTCTTTAAAATAATGTTTACCTTTGAAAATTTCTTTTTGTATTCTTTTAAGATTTTACCTAAACGATATATGGATAGGGATTCCCCTGCTCCAATAACTAGATCACCGGATACACCTTTTTCTTCTGATGTTATGTTCTTAATTTCTTTATATACATGTAGCATCTGTTTAGCATATGGAACCAATTCTTTACCTACATTAGTTAAAACTATTTTTTTACCTAAACGATCAAATAAAACTTCCCCTAATTCATTTTCTAAAATTTGAATATGAGCTGTTATAGTAGACTGAGCATATCCTAAATAATCTGCTGCTTTTGTAAATCCTTCAAGTTCAACTATAGTTATAAATGTCTGCAAATGCCTAATCTCCATTAATCTCACTCCTCGATACTTTAAACATATAGACATTATAATATCATATATTCCGATTATTCACTTCATTTATTTCAATTTTACTGATGATATATATAAGATTATACTTAAGAAAAGCAAATATGAAATATATAATTAAGAGGAGGTATTAAAGTATGAAAAAAGTATTATTGCTTCTTGCCAATGGTTTTGAAGCCGTAGAAGCAAGTGTTTTCACAGATGTTATAGGATGGAACAAATTAGAAGGTGATGGTACCACAGAATTAATAACTGTTGGAATAAGGGAAAAATCAAAATGTACTTTTAACTTCACAGTAACTCCTGAAATGCATATCAGTGAAGTTAATATTGATGAATTTGATGCACTTGCAATACCAGGTGGGTTTGAAGAAGCAGGATTTTATGAAGATGCTTATAGCGAAGATTTTTTAAACATAATCAGAGAATTTGATAAAGCAGGAAAAACAATAGCTTCTATTTGTGTTGGTGCGCTGCCTATTGGGAAAAGTGGAGTGCTAGCTGATAGAAATGCCACAACTTACAATTTAGGAAATGGTAAAAGACAAAATCAATTATCTGAATTTGGTGCAAATGTTCTTGCTGATAAACCTATTGTTATAGATAAAAATATAATCACTTCCTACAATCCTTCAACTGCTTTCCATGTAGCTTTCAAACTTTTAGAGCTGCTCACCTCTAAAGAAAACTGTGTTAATGTTAAGAGGCTAATGGGGTTTTAGCAAAATAATAAGGTGCCAAATCTACTATATTAGAACAAAAGCAATATTCTTGAAAGACATAATAAGGACTTACTTTTTTATGGTAGGTCCTATTTTATTAAGTCTATCTTAATAACGTTATCTATAATTACTTTACTATAAATCCGGAGTCTTATAATGCTAATAATAAAAAAGTCTTCGTCATCTATTTTATAACATATTTCAATAATATTATTGAAATTCTCCATTGGATTATAATTCCATATTTCAATAGCATCATCTATTATTCTATTGATCACCTTTACTCATACTTACTACAATATCCTAACATTATAAAGATTTTATATACACGTTTTTAGATAATTCTCGAAGTTTTTCCTCATCTAATATATATATTGTTTTACCCTCGCATTTTATAATTGATTTTAGTTCAAGCTCTTTAAAGATTCTATTTAAATGCCTATAGGTTGTTCCGAGGAATTGAGCAATTTCTAAGAATGATGAATTTAAAATTATATAGTTCTTATCTTCTATATGTTCAACTAGATAACTAGATAATCTATTTATGAGCGGATATACAAAATTGTATGAGCTATTATTAATTGTTTCATAAAGGCTTTCACTTAAAGAGTCTATTAAGTGGTGTAAAAACTTTATATTATCTAAATACTTTTTTCTAAGTATATCTGAAGGTATTGCTATCAAATAAGTATCCCCTACTGCATCAACGTCGCAAAGTATTGGAATGTTTTTTAAAAACTCTAGATTTCCTATAGTATTAAAGTCTTTATAAAACTTTAAAAGCATTGATTTACCGTTTTCAAAGGGATAAGAAATTTTGATTTTCCCATCTACAATCAAATAATAGTATTCAAGATTAGAATCTGCTTTTAATATGTATTCCTCTTTTTCATAAAAATGAAGTTGTGCATATTTTAATATATCCTTATCAAATATATTTTCTATATTATGCTTATCAATATAATGGTTTAAAAGGTCATTATTCAAAATTTTTTTCATAAGTCCTCCTTAACATGACATATGTCATATTAAAATCTATATAATTATTGTAATTTATTTATAACCTATTGTAAACCAAAACATAGGAGTAATTTATATATATAAACTTGTCTCTTATAAATGACATTATACTTATCATAACTATTTCTTTAAAGAGATATTAGCAAGAATGACAAGACCTTATAAATACAAGCAAAAAATCTTAAATTATATGACAATATCCAAATGCATTAATTTATTCAACAATCTAAGATTTTTTATAAAAAATTTGTATGTTATAATTAAAAAATTAGATGTATCAGGAGGATTATTATGAAATACAATATTATAATATTTGATGCAGATGAAACTTTATTTGATTTTAAAAAATCTGAAAAAGATGCTTTTAAAAATGCTATGCTGGAATTTAATATAAAATATGATGAAAACCATCACTTAAAAGTATACAAGGATATAAATACAGTTATATGGAAAGAGCTTGAAAATGGACTTATTACCCAAAAAGAATTAAAAATTGAAAGATTTAAAAGATTGTCCAATAAATTAAATATTAAATTTAATGAGTATGATTTTGCAAAATCATATATGAAACATTTATCCCATGCATCATTTTTGTATGATGATAGCATAAATCTTATAGAAAGTTTACATAAAAATTATAGACTTTCTATAGTTACTAATGGTCTTAAGGATGTTCAAAATAACAGAATCAGAAAATCTATTATAGGAAAATACTTTGAAGATATAGTAATATCTGAAGAGATCCAAGTATCAAAACCAAATCCTAAAATATTTGAACACGCTCTAAATAATATGAAACATACAGATAAAAGCAATGTTTTGATGGTTGGTGACAGCTTAACCTCTGATATACAAGGTGGTATAAATTTTGGTATAGACACCTGCTGGTTTAATCCTAATAAAATTATGAATGAAACAGGAATAAAACCTACTTATGAGATTTTTAATTTAATGGAACTTAAGAATATACTTGAAAAATAGATGTAAATGAAAAAATTATGATAATCCCTTTATTTTTAAACACTATTAGCTTATTTTTAATTACTATAGCCAGTATAAAATTCCACCTATAGATTTATTATTATCTATAGGTGAAATTTATACTTAATATTTATTATTATAATCACAAAAATCTATCCCATTTTATTTATTAACTGAACAAATTTATTAATATTTTCTTCTGAAACTTTTAATATATCCTTATGGGTTTTAGCAATCTTTTTCACTATAAATCTTTCAAAAAAATTCATATTTTTAAATATAAATTCACCACCAAAACATTCCTTTGCAACAGCATTCGTTAATAATTCTTTTGGGAAAGCATTGTTTAACTGTGACTCTACATTTTTTTCATTGAGTCCACATATAAAAAGCCCCACTCTTTTTTCTTTTAACGCATTAATATTTTCTATACAAAAATTTTTTACTTCCTTTTGAATCTGTCCCATGTAAATTGATCCACCAATAACAATGTTATTAAATTCGGTTATATCTTGCATATTTTCTTTTTTTATATTTATAGTTACAACTTCTCCTTTAACTTTGTCTTTTAAAAAATCACTGCATTTTTCCGTAGTGCCATGTTTAGTTCCATAAACAATAAGTGTTTTCATTTCTTATTCCCCCCTTTATTTTAACAATCCACTTATAAGAATCTGAAAATGATGATCTATAAGTCTCTCCCTTTGCTGCTTTGATATATTTTTTTCTAATATCAATCTAGACAAAAGTCCATGAGTTGAAGTCCATATTATTTGTGCAGTAAGCTCTATATCCATATCTCTAAACTTGCCTTTTTCAATCCCTAGCTCTACTAATCTACAAAGCTGTTGTATGCTCTTTCTATCCTTTGAAACACCTTCATGAAGCATATTTACTTTTTCTTGTATAGATTTAATATCATTCATTAAAACTGTTCTAAATTGCTCTGGATACTGTAACATAAGTTCAATATATTTTCTTAATCCCTGCTCTATGGTCTTTTCTGGATTTTCAGTATCTACTGGAACTTCATTTATACTTTTTAATATCCTGCCATAACCCTGCTGTACAACAAAAGTTACTATTTCAGATTTATCTTTAAAATAATGATAAATAATACCTGGAGAATACTCTATTTTATTTGCTATCTTTCTAATTGATAAATTTTCGTACCCTTCTTCAACTAATATTTCACTGGCAGTATCAATTATTTTTTTTCTTATGATTTCTTTTTCTAATTTTCTTCTTTCTGTAATACCCATAAACTCCTCCTTCATTATAGTTATTTATCTCGCTGTTATCATTTTCAATCCTTCAGTTCTGCTCATGTAATTCATTTACCTACACCAAATTAATATTCTATTAAGCATCTCACACCCAATATTCTCTCTGTGTAAGTGACTCACTCCAAATCAGCACTCTGTGTAAGCGACTCACTCCAAATCATAGATTTGGATTTTCTGCTTAAGATTTGGATTCTCTGCTTAAGATTTAGGTTCTCTGCTTAAGATTTGAGTTATCTGCTTAGGATATAAATTATATACTTAAGATTTAGGATATCTGCTTTTCCATTAAAGTAGAATCTAATCACTGCTACGCACCTGGATAACTTAAATACTTTACAACTAATACAAGAAACTATTTAGTGCACTAGAAGATATTACTTTTTATTAACTTAAGCACTTTATAACTTTTGCACATCTTACAGAAAAGGATATAATAACCAATATTAAAGTTATCCATATAAACATATTTATATAGATAATATTCAATCCTATATAAGTCAATAAAACCATTCCAGGTATTAAAAAAAAGTTCATTGCAGCAATACGACCAAAATAATCAAATTGAAAGAAATTATTAGAAACATTATAATACTTTTTAATAATGTAAGATGTAATAAAAAACTCTATAAACTTAATTAGCGTAAGTACTGTAAACCATATTGGAATCCTATTATTAAGATTTAAAAGAGCTAGTGAAGATATGATAAAAATAAAATCTGCAGTTACATCTAAAAAACTTCCTAAAAGAGATTCCGCTTTTATTTTTCTTGCAATTTTTCCATCTATAAAATCTGTTACACATATTAAAAAAAATACTATTCCAGCAGATGCAAAATATAATTTATTGTTACTATAAAGATTTAAATTCTCCAAAAACAATAAATAGATAAAGGTTAATACCATACGTAATCCAGTTAAAACATTAGGTATGCATCTTGGTGTCCTCATAATCTATTCTCCTGCAATTCTCTTTCCTGTTTCATAAGCTTTACTTTCATCATCCATTCCGTTCTTAAACCCTACTTTTTCTGTGTCTCTTATCTTTCCAAGATTTTTTTCCATTTTGCCCAATTCATTATTTTCTAGCTGAGCGCCAGTAACAAATAAAAGTATTTTTTTATTAGAAAAATCTTTTATAGATTTCATATAATCAGCTAAAGTAGATGATGTTTCTCCAACATAAACTGGGGATCCAAAAACTATAATAGAATATTTTGAAATATTCCCTGTCATATGCTTTCCGGGATAATTAATAGTAACCTCATAGCCTTCATCTTTTATTCCCTGGGCAATTTGTTCCGCAATTTTTTTAGTTAACTTACTTTTAGATGGCTGATATACTACTAAAGCCTTTTTATTACTTATCTTATCTGATTTCAATACTTTAGAATTCTCACCATAATCCTTACTATTTCCTTTTACAAACCAAGAAAATAATAACATTACTGAAATTAACAGCATTATAAAGCTAAGAAAAACTCTTTTCATAATTTTAAAGCCTTTTTTCATTTTCCACCTCTCATTTACAAATATAATTAAACGATGTAATGTTATTAAACACTGTTTAATGTTATTTTATAATTATTTATACTTGTTTGTCAATGAAATTAATTAATATTATGAATAACTTCTATTGACAAAACAAATATTAAAGAGTAATATAACAATTAAAATCTTTGATGGGAAGAGTAGATATTATTAAGTATCCGCAGCGAGTAGGGTTGGTGTAAGCCTATGAGAAAAATAGTATTGAAAGACATCCCGGAGATGCTTATTTGAACATACATATTAAGTAGGGTAAGCCGACTTTCCTCCGTTAAAGGGAATAGAGATAACAAAGTATTAATACGTTGTTAAATTAGGATGGTACCGTGAACATAAGCTTTCACTCCTACAAGGAGTGAGGGCTTTTTTTATATAGAAATTTGAGCTCATTCTATATGTGATACCTATTCTAATTTTGTATAAACATTGTTAAAAAGGGTGGCACCGCAAATTATTTTGCCCCTTGGGTTTTTACTCAAGGGGCTTATTTTATTTAGGAGGTAATAAATATGAAAAGAAAATTAATAAGTGAACTTAAAAATTCTATTAATGAAAAAGTAAATCTCCAAGGGTGGATTCATAAGATTAGGAAATTAAAAAATATAACATTTTTGATCATAAGGGATAGGTCAGGCTTAATTCAATGTATTGTGGACAACGATAAATTCGATTTATCAATAGTAAAGATAGAGTCCATCGTGTCAATAACAGGAGTTGTTAAAGAAAGTACTAATGATTTAAATCCTTTTGAAATACAAGTAGAAAATTTAGAAATTATAAATGCTGCTTTAGATGAACTGCCAATAGAGATAAACAAAGAAAATTTAGAAATTAATTTAGATACTATACTTAATAATAGAATATTAAGCTTAAGACATCCTAAGGTAAATTCAATATTTAAGGTGCAAAACTCAATAGTAAATGGATTTAGAGAATTTTTAAATAAAGAAGATTTTACAGAAATTTATACTCCAAAAATTGTATGGGAAGGAGCTGAAGGTGGTACAGAAGTATTTAAGGTAAAATACTTTGAAAATACTGCTTATTTAGCTCAAAGCCCTCAATTTTACAAACAGATGATGGTAGGAGCTGGCTTTGAAAGAGTATTTGAAATAGGTCATGCCTATAGGGCAGAAGAGCATAATACTAATAGACATCTAAATGAATATATTAGTATGGACTTAGAAATTGGATTTATAGAAGATGAGAAAGATATCATGGAAATTGAAGAAAGGCTATTAAAGTTCATATTAGAAAAGCTTAATAATGAATGTAGAGAATATTTTGATTTATTGGAGGCAGAATTACCAAGGATCCAAGGCGGAATACCTAAAATTACATTTAAGGAAGCATTAGATATATTAAGTCGGGAATATAATAAAAATAACTTAACTTATGACCTAGATCCAGAAAGTGAAAAACTCATCTGTAGGTATGCAAAGGAAAAGTTAAATAGTGATTTCATATTTTTAACTAACTATCCTAGAAAAAAGAGACCAATGTATACTATGCCTCTAGGTGAAGATGGCACTCACAGTTTTGACCTTTTATTTAGAGGTATAGAGATTACTACAGGGGGCCAAAGGATTCATGACTATAACATGTTAATAGATAATATGAAATTTAAAGGATTTAATCCTAAGGATTATGAGAGTTATTTATCTGCTTTCAAGTATGGCATGCCTAAGCATGGTGGCCTTGCCATTGGCTTAGAGCGATTGACAGCAAGGCTTTTAGGATTAGAAAATGTTAGGGAAGCTGCATTAATTACAAGAGATAGAACTCGTTTACTTCCTTAAAGTTACTTTATTATCACAATTATTTTCCCAGCTCTTTATAAATTTTAATATCTTATTTATTCATAAGTATCTTAGGGAGAAACATTAATAATTTACTCCCTAAGTAATTATAAATATAAAAGTTCTAAAATTCATATAAAATTTAGTAAGAAAATAAAATACATCTCCAATATAGCAAAAAGAGATTAGGATTATCTCCCCTAATCTCTTTTTGCTTGTACTTATATCTATAAATTTGAAACGGTCGTAAACTTAAAAGTTAAACCCTTATATTTATTATTTAAAATTCAAATTCAGTATTATTTATATCTACAAATCCTACTTTTATTTCACAATTAAAATTCTTTTTTAATATTTCTGCTAGTTCATCTCTTGCATCAATTACATTATTATAGTTTTTATCTTTAAATCCATCTATAGGGAAAAATATATTCCTGCTCTCTTCAGTAATTTTACCTTGTTCGCTTTGTCTCCATATCCATCTTCTTGTTTTTACCTTGTTACCTACAGAGTAAATAAGTTCATCCTCTCCTAAAAGTTCCAATTCATTTTCACCAAAAGGAAGGAATGTATCCCCTTCTTTTGAAAATCTAAGACAAATATCTTCTTTGGCAGTATCTATATCATGAGCACCTAGGGGAACTAGATATTTTAATGAAACTGCATTTCCTATATCCACAACTGGATTTATATTAGGGAATCCTTTCTTTTTTGCTACTCTTGTAGTTATTGCTTCAATGGAGCTTTTAAATTTATTAGGATTAATACCTAATTTCAAAAATGCTTCTCTATAATACACCATCTCTTCTATTTCTTTTACATTTTTATCTTTAAATTTTGTTTCAATTAATTCTATACTATCTTTTAAAAGCTGAGTAGCCTCGATACTCTCTTTATTATTAATCCCCTTAGCTACCACAATACCCAAACATACATTATCCAGATTCTCAAAAACTTCTTTTGCTACTATAAACTTCATAATTATCCCCCTTAAAATATAATTTAACTCATTGTAATAACATTTAACAAAAACAAAATAATATCAATATGTATAATTATCTTTTAAGTTTAATTATCCTTTAAAAACTACACCTAAAATACTAAGTATAATAATTAAATGAATTTCACTATTGTTATTATAGATTAACAATTTATCTATTTTATAAATTATAAAGTCTCTAGTTACTAGAGTGTCAAGATTTATTTATTAATATTTGAATTTCCGTTACAAATTCTGATTTTTCAGTAGTTAATCCAAAATCAATTAACGTTATTTCTATTGAATCATCAATGATTGTATATCCTTTTTCTTCAATGTATTTTAAAAGCTTATCATAATATACTGGAGAATTTTCGTGAGTTCCAGTAAAACGGACACTAATGTAAGTACCTTCTGGTAATACTTTTATCAGATTTTTATTATATCTTTCCCCTTCTGTAAATAAAAAAATATAATCATATTCATCAAGTATTCTATTCTTCAATTTATCTATAGAGATTGATACTCCTACTTTCCCATTAAAAATAGAAGCATTTTTATTAGTCCTATTCTCTAAATGTCTAATGGATAATTCTAAATCATTATTGGATTTTATTTTTTCTTTCAATAAAACAATACTTCTCTCCTCAAATTCAATCTCTCGAACCACGTCCAACTTATGGTATTGCCTTGCATAGTTAATTTGATTTATTCTGTTTTGAATTTTTTGCTTTGTAAGTTCTAGTTCTTTTTATCTTTTCTTCCGTAATTTTTTTCTGTTTTTCAAATAACTCAATAATATTATCAATACTACGTTTCTTTAAATGATAATCTATTGTGTTTAATGACATTCCAAGAGCTTTTAAATACTTTATTGTGTTTAATTGTTCAAATTGATCTGTTGAATAATATCTATAACTATTAGTTCTATCTATAAATATTGGCTTAAATAAGTCAATTTCATCATAATATCTTAATGTTCCTATATTAACATTAAATAATTTTGATATTTCTCCAATTGTAAATAAATCTTTCATTTAATTTATCTCCTAATTATTAAAAAATAATTTTTATATTAATAGATGATTTATGCATATTTAGATTATATCAAATTCATTTAGTTAATTTAATATTTTTACATAGCTTGTCCTTTAGTATATTTATAAATTGAAAAAACTATGAAATTTATTACCTAATTAGCTATTCATAGTTTTTTACAATGATTTTATACTTTTTTATATTTATAAGTATACTCTTGTACATTTTACTTATATTTTTTATTGTACTTTTTAAAATCTATCAACAACAAACATTCCTTATTTAGATGAATAATTTAGATTATATAACTTTCTCTAAATCATCTAAAAATTTTAAAATAGTAGTTATTTCTTCTTGTTTATAGTTATCTAAAATTTTCATTAATTTTTCTTGTTCTTTTTTATGAAGATGCTCATGTAGTTTAAACAAAGCCATACCTTTTTCTGTTAAACTATAATAAATTTCTCTTTTATCATTTTCAATTTTATCTGCTTTAATAATATTCTTTGAAAGAAGTTTTGAATTTATTTTTGATATACCACCTTTAGTCATATTAAGCTCTTTTGCTATGAATATATTATTAGACATATTATGTTTACCTATACATTCTATAACGTGGAACTCAGATAAGGATATCTCTTTTATATCATTATCTGCTATTTTTTTAAATTCCTTATCTCCTTCTCCTTTATCTTCCTTTATATTTAAAATTGCTTCAATTAAATTTTTCTCTTGATCTTTTTCTATTTCACTTAAATGATTTATAAAAGAAATAACTTTTTCAAATAATTCTACTAATTTATTATCTTTCTCTTCTATTATCATAAATTACTCTCCTCTTTTTGTTTCTTAGTTACTCATATATATTATAATTGAAAAAATTTTTTATTCAATTATATTCAATTAGTTTACAAGGAAACTAGTTTGTGATACTATTAAATAGTTTCCAAGGAAACTACATTGAATTTAATGGAGGTTTTAAAAATGAAAATTGATTTAACATTAGGAATTGGAAAAGAATTACTTTCTTCAACTCTAAAAAAAGCAATAAATGAAGATAAAGCATTTGGTTCTATAGGCCATTTAGGAACACATTTTGATGTTATGGATAAAGAATTTCCTCTTGATTATATAAAAAGAAAAGGAAAAATATTTAATGTATCCCACATAAGAAATAATGAGATTTCTTTAAATGATATAGACTTAAATGAAATTGAAGAAAATGACTTTATTATTTTTTACACTGGATACTTAAAAGAAACAGGATATGGAACATCTGAATACTTAAAAGATTACCCTGAGCTTTCTAAAGAATTAATTGATTATTTAATAAATAAAAAAGTTAGTATGATAGGTATAGATACAACTGGAATAAAGAAAGGTTCTGAGCATAGGCACATAGATCAGTATTGTGCAGATAGAAATGTATTTATTATTGAAAATATGAATAATCTTGATCTATTATGGTCAGAAGCTAAGAATAATTCTTTCACCATGTACACTTTTCCTCTTAATATAAAAGGTGTAACGGGCCTTACATCTAGAGTTATAGCTGAACTATAAAAACATATAATACTGTATAAATAATTTTGTGTGAACTAAATATTAGATATTCTTTCTTAACCATGGTAACTTTGCCCTTGGATTAAAAAGAATAACATCAAAGCTTCTAGAATTAGAAAAGTTGGAGAATAAATATTGGTTAGGTAGCAAGCTTAGTAGCTTGCTACCTAACCAATATGAATATAAAAGATACATTATGTGTCTTCTCGAATGTTTACTTATATGGAATAAATTTATTAATTTCCCTGTTGAAAACATAATTTTATAGTTTATTGTAATAATCTTTTAACAAAAATAAAATAATAATTCAATAATATTATGAATATTTATTTTTTTAATTGCAATCACCCATTTTTTAATTAAATTAAAAAATGGGTGAATAATTTATTATATTTAATTTCTAAAATTTCTCTATTAACTTCTATTCACAACTATTATGCCTACCCAGAAAAATCGGCTTAAATAAGCCACTTTCATTATTTAATATTAGTACGCATATATTAATATTAAATAATTTTAATATTTCTTTAATTGTAAAAAATCTCTCATTTAATTTGTTTTCTAATCATTAGAATTTACTAAAGAAAAAGCTTTTTTTATCTACAACTAAATTATTAGCATTATATTTATATATATAATCTTAAATTTCAACATAAAACTAATAAAAAGTTAGTCAAAATCGATTTTATATGTTATAATAATAACAAACATGTAGAAATGTAGAATTTGTATAAAAATCATCTATCTCTTTCTCAATATATATCTACACATGAAAGCAAAGTCTATTTTAAATGTAAAAAATTATATTTAAAATAGACGGAGCTTTTCTAAATATGAAAAGGTATGGATATTTTATTAAATGTCAGAAAATTCAAAAATTCTATGCCAGAGGAAGTTATTATAAATCAAAATAAATAGATGATGAAAATATTTAAAAGTTTAAGGAACTAATATCTTATAAAAGATGTTAAAGATAATAAGTTCAAACTATATTGTTTTTAGGGGGAAATTAAAATGATTTCAAATGAAATGCTTAATCTTGGAAAAAAACGCTCTATAATACGTGATATCTTTGAATACGGAGCAACTAGAAAAAAAGAAATAGGCGCAGAAAATGTATACGATTTTAGCTTAGGAAATCCTAGTATTCCAGCACCAGATTGTGTAAATGAAGCTATTAAAGAGTTATTAGAAAAAGAAGATTCTATACGTTTGCACAGCTACACATCAGCGCAAGGAGATCTTAATGTTAGAAAAACAATTTCAGATTCTATTAATAATAAATATTCTACAAACTTGAGCCCTGATAACATATATATGACAGTTGGAGCAGCAGCTTCACTTAGTATATCTTTAAAGGCATTAGCTGTTCCAGGAGATGAATTTATTGTTTTCACTCCATTTTTTCCTGAATACCGTGTATTTATTCAAAATGCTGGTGGAACACCTGTTGTAGTTAAATCCAATGAAGATGATTTTCAAATTGATATAAATAATTTAATTGAAGCAATAACACCTAAAACTAAAGCTGTTCTTATTAATTCTCCTAATAATCCTTCTGGAGTTATTATATCTGAGGAAAGTATTAAATCACTTTGTAAGGTACTTGAAGAAAAATCAAATGAATATGGTCATCCAATATATTTAATTGCAGATGAACCTTATAGAGAATTAGTTTATGATGATATCGAAGTTCCTTATTTAACAAAATACTACGCTAATACATTCGTTTGCTATTCATTTAGTAAATCTCTTTCATTACCAGGAGAAAGAATAGGATATATAGTTGTATCTAATGAAATGGAAAACTGGCAAGACGTATATGCTGCAGTATGTGGAGCAGGTAGATCATTAGGATATGTATGTGCTCCAAGTTTATTCCAAAGAGTAATTGCAAAATGTATTGGCCAAACTGCAGATATCTCAGTTTATAAGAAAAATAGAGATATATTATATAATGGACTAACTAAATTAGGTTATACATGTGTAAAACCAGACGGTGCATTTTATTTATTTGTTAAATCAATGGAACCAGATGCTTATGCTTTCTATGAAAAAGCTAAAAAACACGAATTATTAATAGTTCCTGCTGATGATTTTGGAGCTCCAGGCTATGTAAGAATCTCTTATTGTGTTACAACTGAACAAATAGAGAACTCTATGCCAGCTTTTGAAAAACTTGCAAAAGAGTATAAATAATAAATAAAAATTATATAAAAATAGGACAACCGCTAATTAACTGTTAAGGGTTAATTAGCGGTTTTTAATATTATTTATAAAGTTTCAATTTGAACTTTTATGGCTGTAGCGCCTTCTAGTTGAAACCACTTTAAATCTGCCTTAAATTCTGAATCAACTTTATCTAAATTACATATATTTTCTACCACATAAGCTCCTTTATTTTCAATATATTTATCTATGGCTACGTGATGTTTTCCATGCTGTATTCCACTTAAATCAATTCCTATTAATTTTACATTAAGATCTAATAATTTATCTACAAGATCGTTAGTTAAGTATGGACTTGATTTAGAATTAAAATACTCTTCACTTCCGTACCCATAGTTTTCTAGATATCCCGTTCTAAATATTACAAAAGAATTCTCTTTAATCAATATATTATCTAATATATCAATATCTATAATATCTAAATTCCTTACATCGATTACCTTAACATCCATTTTTGATGGTAACTCTATTTTTGATAGATTATAGCAATCTATATGGGTTCCTATATGTTGTCTTTGATGCGCTGGTTGAGTATCTCCCCATTTTAATATTTTCTCTGGAATATTGAATTCCTTTAAATGTAAATTCATATTATATATCTCCTTTTGATTCTATTATTTTATCTAAATAGCTATTAAATTTTTTTAAAAAACTATCTACAATTTCTTCTTCTTCTTTATCTACATTTTTAAAAAAATTATTATTTCTTTCTTCCCACTCCCTATGTTTTATTTGATGAAGTTTATATAATTCTTCACCTGATTTTGTTAATTTAAAATATATTTCCTTATCATTCTCAGGTTTCTTATATTTATCTATAAGTTTACGATTTAAAAGTTTTTTGCAAATTTTACTTATGGCACCTCTAGTCATATTCATGTTCTCAGATATTTTGGTAACATTGGGATTTTTTATTTTGCCTATAAAATCTATACAATGTATTTCTGAAACACCATACTTTTCATATTCCCCTCTAAATGCTATCTTTCCTAAGATTTCTTCTTTTTCATATATTTCTTTAAAGCTCTCCATAATACTATTAATATTATCCACTTCAAACACCTACCTGTTATTTTCAATAAAACAATAATATCATTTTTGTTTCCTTGGATACAATATTAATATATTTTTGTTTCCATGTCAACAATTTTCAAGAATCAATTCATTTTACAATTAAATTACACCCTGACTTTTTTCTATATAATACAAAAAAGCTATAGGAATAATAATTCCAATAGCTATTTATCAATAATTTGTAAATTAAATTTGAATAAACCCCCTAAGAATATACTAATTGAGATTTATCTTTATATTTGTGCTTTTTATCAACTCTTATTTTCTTAGATTGAAATCAATGATTAAACATGCAACAAAGAACCTACTAAACAATTGGCCAAATATCAAAAATTGGGTTTTGTAAAGTTAAGTTCTCCTTTTTCTAAAATTCTAAATTTCATAATAATCCTTAATTTATATTAATGCAGCAGTTAAATCAATAAAAATTATATTATATATAAATTAAGTATTCCATTTTCTAGGGCCTTAAATCTTATAATAAAACCTCCTTTAATTTATATTGGATATGTTAAGTTATCTGAACATTACTCTTTTCAACTCTAGTAAATATAATGAATTTTTTTTAAAAACAATTATACTACAAAATAAGTAGAAAAGAATAAGGAACAAAACAATTGTAAATTGCTTTCTTTTCCATTTTAATAAAATATAAATTGGGATTTCATTAGAAAGCTAATAAAAAACTATCAATATAAAAAATATAAAGGCTAATTATATCTATAGTAATAAATATTATTGTTGTCTAATTGAAACTTTACGTAAATTTTCTTTATTTGTAACTGTTTTTATAGCTGTTTTTCCTTGTTTGATTTTTATTGGTTTGAACATTGCTAAACCATGTTTTTTGCAATATTCAAATTGCTCTTTTGAATACATATCATAAGGATAGGTAACAGGCATTTGTTCTGGCTCCATTTGGTTATAACTGTACTTTGAGTCTGATGGTAAATTTAAAACTATATTACCTGATGTGATTCCTGTAGTTATGGAATTTACATTATCAATACTAGATAATGCAAGGTCTAATGCGCTTTTTCCATCTGAAGGTATATTCACTTTAAATACTGCGCTGTCCAAGGGATTTATATTTGCACCAGTGATAGTACCAATATTAGTTTGAGCATGAATTTTGACTGAAATATTTTGTAAATCAATATTTCCTAATTCACTGTAAATACGTACTTCTTTAATTGTATTTGGAATTTGAACATCAAAATTTATTTGTATTCCATTTGCATTTGAACTGGATTTAACCCAATCCCAATAATTACGAGTTTTATTATTTGCATATAATGGTTCATAAAAAATTATATCCTTTTCAATTTTAGGTTTAATTACAAGATTATTTAACTTTTTATCTATATCTTTTATTGACTTAGTTTGTACCAACTTTGCCTTAATCTTCAAATCATTAGTGTCTGATTTGCTAATTCTAACATCACCGTTAGAGTTAAAAATAGACAACACATCAACATTTGCTTTTCCCTTATAGTTATAAATATCATGCACAATAGGAGCTTCAAGTGTATCTCTATCTTTTCCATTTTTAAAATCATTTAAGGTTCTATTTGTAGAGCATGCACCTAATAACACTCCAATTGTACCAATCAGTAATAGGCTTACTAATTTTCTTATTAACATAGTCAATCCCCCTAAACTTGTTACTTGTTATATGGATTCATATTTCTTTAATTTTGAAAATGATGTTATTAGTTCTACCTTAGTACAACTTTCCTCTTTTTCTAATTTATTTATCACACTTATAAAAAGTTATCTTCAAAACAAAAACATAACTAGTTTCAATTCTAATAATTTTTTACTATAATTGTATTTTTTATTTTTCCTAGTATCAACATAAAGGCTATTATCAATAATGCCATTATTATGGTTATTGAGATTTGTTTATTATCAACAAACCAAAATATCAATCCTATTCCAATCAAAACAAGTAATATAATTTTTGTTCTTTTTTTATAAACATCTATTTCCTTTTGATCTAGGGGTTTATTACTATCTTCTACTGGTTGAAGAGCAAATATTATACTTGTAGCACAAAAGGTTATAATACTACAAATAAAATTATTCCAATATATAAACTTTATTCCTAAAAATACTACTATCATAATAATTATAGAAAACATATAACATCTTAAGGGTGTTTTTGCATGATATCCCCCAGCATAAGATCTTAGGGGGATATATGCCATTAAAAAAATCACACTTTCCAATACCATTTTAAATAAAAGGCCTATAGCTATGGCAGTGAGGATATTAAAAATTATTAAAAATCCTTGATGGAATCCATATGTATATAACTCTTTCTCCTCGCTCTCAATGATATTTCCATCAATGAGTTTGTCCACAACTTTTTCTGATATAGAAAATCCCATTAGAATTTTCGCAATTTTTCTGCGCCTTTTGGTATCTTAGGTTGATGAACAAGGAATATACAAGCTGCGTTTATATTATAGGCTGTAACCATCAGTGCCAAACTGGCTAAAATTTTACCCATCTTCATTTTAAAACTTCTCACTGCTCCTCCTCCATTTCTGTTAGAATTATTTCATACTTCTATTAAACCACTTTTATTTTTCTGTGCAGACTTTTGCAGCGAAATATATATGCTTTTGCAGTGAACTAAGATTTTTATAAAGCTTATATTTTTAATAATCAAGTAGAAGTAAAATAATTATTTTATTTTTCCTCATCTCACACTAACATATATACCGATGTTATGATAAAATTTTTATTAAGCTCTAGCATATTGCCTTCCCCTTATCATTGATTCTTTATCCTTTTGATGATAGGTTGGCAAAAATACTAGAGCTTTTAGATTTGTAAATCTTGCTAGTGATTAACTAGCACAAAGAGTTAAATTATTATTCTCTTTTTCTAATTTCATGCCATTTTATATAAATGTTAAGTAATAAGCCCAATATTGTAAGTAAAAAATATATTATATAATAATTATAAGAAATTTTATTTCTTACAACAAAATAAATACTTTCTCCAATAAAAGATATTAATCCTGCAAACATTAAATTATTACCCACAAGTGCAGAAATTTTTTCTTTATTATCCCTATTAATATTAAATCCAATAATTAATTCAGAAAGCCTATATTTTTTTATTAAAAATCCAATTAATAATAGGGAGCCGTTAACTATAATAAAAATTATAATTAAACTTGTTATAGTAGTTGTATCCATATAATCACCTCTTTAAAATATTGTATTATTAGATATATATTAAACTTATTTTATTTGATCTAGTTTCATAAATATACTTATATAATGCTTCTTTATTTTTATTATCTAAATTAGAGGATGCTTCATCTAATATTATTATTTGAGGATTTTTAATTAAGGCTCTCAATATAGCAATTTTCTGTTGTTGTCCTCCAGATAAATTTAAGCCTCTATTTATTACTTTTTTATTTAAAAAATCCATTGTTATTCCTTCAAATCCTATTTTTTCTGCTAAAGATATTATATTTTGATCTGAATAATTTGAATCTAGATAAATATTCTCTTTAACCGTATTTGAAAATAATTGAATATTTTGAGGAACTACACCAAATAAATTAGTTGAATTAATCAATTTTTGTATATTATAAGTTTTTTCACCATTAATAAGTATTGTACCACTCTGTGGTATAATTAAGCCTATTAATATATTGATTAATGTAGTTTTCCCAATTGCATTACTTCCAGAAATTTTAATAACCTCTCCTAATGAAAAGGTAATATTTATATTAGAGAAAATTTCTTTATTATATCCGAATGAAACATTTTCTAATGTAATATTATTTACTGTATTAATAGAATTTTCTTCTAATAAAAAAATACTATCAGCTTCAATGTAATTATTAATGATTTCTTCTAATCTTTTACACATGATTATAAATTTTTGAAATTCAACATTTAAGCTTTTCAATTCGTTTATATTTGACATAAATTTTTGAAAATAATTTGATAAGGCTATAAGACTTCCTATTGTCATAACATGGTTTACTACTAAATAACCTCCATATCCCCATAAAAAAATATTAGGTATAAAAATTACTAGAAACAAAAAAGTATTAATTGTAATTACAAAAATTTTATATTTTATATTAAGATTATAATCTTCATTTAGAACTTTTTTTATTTTATTTAATACATATGTATATATTCCTAAATATTTAATTGTTTTAATATTAAATATACTTTCATTAATATTATTACTTATTTTTGAAAATTTTTTTATTACTTTCTCTTGTTTTACATTTATCCTTGTACCAGTTTTAATAAGTAAAAATAAGGTGATAATGCCAAATAACAGATTAACCAAAGCTATAATAGAATTTAAAGAAAACATAATAATAATTAATATCAAAATATATATAATATTCATCAGTATATTCATAGTAGAGTTAAGTAAAAATCTTATTATATCTGATGTTTCACCAAGCATTCTTGACATTAATTCTCCAACATCTTTATCTTTAAAGAAATTAATATCA
The DNA here is from genome assembly GCF_001020205.1 of Clostridium sporogenes. Lineage (NCBI taxonomy): Bacteria > Bacillati > Bacillota > Clostridia > Eubacteriales > Clostridiaceae > Clostridium > Clostridium sporogenes. Next base: position 1,102,612 of record NZ_CP011663.1, on the reverse strand, counting down.
TGATTTAATATACATTTGAATATCTGTAACCGTATATCGTATTTAATTTTTTCTTCAATTTTATTAATCGTACTTTTTTGTATATATGATAACAATAAACCTAATATTGTAATTACAATAAGTATACCTAGAAAATACAGTAATAATTGATAATTATAATTCTTCAATGCTCCATCAATTATATTTTTAGAAATTATTGGTTGGGATAAATCGAATAGTATAGTAAAAATTGTAACTAAAAATAATAAAATTATTTTTTTACTATATGGTTTTAATAAATTTATTATAAATAAAGAAAATTTTTTTTTATTCAATTTAACACCTCTTAATATATAATAAGCTAACTTTTTAAGTTAGCTTATTATATTAAAATATTATTTGACAACGACACCGGTCCATGCAACAGCACCAGCATGTACAACAGCTACAGTTTCTGCTACGACAGTTGTAAGTGCACCTACATATATGTAGAGTGCAGCTACAGCAACCGGAGAAAATCTTTGTTCTGGAGAAACTGTACCTAATTCAGGTTTTTCATAATCTTGAGACATTTCATTATCCCCCCATCTTTAAATTTAATTTAAGACTTTATCAAAAAGAAGTCCACTCATTAAATATTTAATATAAAATGAATTTAAAGAGAACTTCCCTATGATCGATTTTAAGAACTAATAATTAAGAACTAGTAAATTTTTTATAATAAATATCAATATCATTATTTGAAATATGTTTTTTTAATGTTCCTAAAAGATGAAAATCTAAATAGTTTAGATTATTTTTATACTTTTTATCTATATTGGTAAATGTACTACTATCTATTCTTAAAAAATTAAGTTTATTTAAATTTTCATATTGTCTAATAGACCAATCTATTAATTGATTTATATAACTTTGGGAATATTTTGACAAATCCTCCGAATAATATTGATGAAAATTTAAGCTTTTTTGTTTTTTTGAATTTAATGAGAGTTCATAGAATAATATATTATTTTTATTTAATGAAATTAAACAGTATAATGCGTATGTATAAAAACCTCTTTTATCAACTGTTTCTTCTATTAGACTATACTTATCAGGAAAACCTGATAAATAAATTATTTTATTATTTCTACTTATATCATTTATAAGTGAAGCAACTTCATTACCTTTTAATATTTTGCAACTATAATTTTCAATATTTTTTTGTATTGTATTTATAAATGGATTTTCTCCTATCCATTTAATTAAATCCATTCTCCAACATGTATATAAAAAATCCATTATATCTTGTAGTATTGTATTTGACGCTATATCTTTAAAGGTTTCATTGATATAGCTTGCTATATCAGCTATACTATTCTGACCATTACAAGATTTAAGTATTAATTCTGAAGTAGAATTTAACTTAAGTCTTCTAAGTTCAGGATATTTCTTTGCGATAATATAATCATTACAATCTTGCTTATTATAGTCTTCAATATTTTCTTCCAAAATTTTCGGAAAAAAATCAGAGAAATTTTCCATGACATTACCTCCTGCTTTAAATTATTTTTATATAAAATTAATTAAAGAAGTATGAATATATCAATACATTTTTATTTATTTCCAATTCATTAGGTAAAAATATTTCTTTCACAAATCCTAATTTTTCTAAATATCCAATCATCTCTGAGTCTTCTTCGTTAACATAACATATAATTTTTTTATATTGTTCAAATAAACTACTAAAATCTAAAAAAATATTTTTAATGACATATATAAATTCATCTTTACATAATGAAATGCATCGTAAAGTTACAAATGTATTTGTTGATTTGGGATTTAAATTAAGTGTAAATCCAATTAAAGATTCAATGTCATTTCCTATAGAATAATATACATTTTTATATTCAAATACAAGCATTCTAGTATAATATTCATTTAATTCTTCTATATTTAATAATGGACATAGATAAGAATTATTTTTTTTATTTTTATACAAGTCTGTCAATATTCTGGAGATTTCATAAATATCTTTTCCCTCTAATAGTGAATAATTTTCCAATTTTATCTCTCCTTACTATTTATCTATTATCTAGTACATCTTTTAGTGTTAACTTTGTAATGTTACGATTATCTAATATGTCAACAATTATTGGCTTGTCCTTAAAGTTTTCAGGAATTCTAGAATCTAATTTATTTAAATTCATTTCATTTGTACTTTTTATCATTTTACACATTTCTTTAATAAAAGGAATTTCCCAAGCTTTATTTATGTTCCCCAGTCTAACTGGAATATATGGTGATAATATGATATATCCATATGCATCTACAGAAATTGAATATGTTAATTTTTGTTTATCTAACCCTCCTTTAGTTATATGCTCAATTGGATCTCCCCATTCTAGTGATAAAGATACATTAGTTTTATATTTATCTATTATTTGTTTTAATTTTATATAATCTCTATTGCTTGGTATATATTCTTTTAGTTGTTTTGTTGCTCTTCCTAAAACCATTAATGGCTGTACCCTGAATTCTTTTACGCCTTTTTCTTCACATAATTTTATTACATTCTCATAATCACTTAAGTTTTTCTTTGTAGGTGTACATGAAACCATTACATTAATTCCTACTTCTTTTAATATTTCAATAGCAGATATAGCCTTATTAAAGGCCCCTTTTTTATTTCTTAACCAATCATACGTTTCACTATTGCTTCCATCTAGGCTTACTTGAACAAAAGAAATTCCTGAATCTTTTAAATTTTCGGCAATTTCTTTATTTAATAACAAACCATTTGTTACCATATTTACCCTTGTAATTCCATTGGTTCCATTTGTTATATCCCTAGTTATTTTATATATAAGTTCTTTTCTTAATAATGGTTCTCCACCGCAAATACAAACAACTTCTGGAGACATTTTTATTATATCTTTTGTTATTTTTAAAATTTGATCATCAGACATTTCTTGTAATCCTATATCCTGCTCACCACTATAATTAAAACAATGCTTACATCTTAGATTACATTTATAAGTTATGTCTATTGACATTATTGAAGGTCCACTTAATTTTAAATTTTCTTTAATCATATTCTTGTCCCTACTTTCTATATGTAAAATAAATATAACTTAACTTGTTGTGCTAAAAAATAATTTTTCAATTTATAGATCTTGCTAGTGCTTAACTATCACAACGAGTTATATTATTAATATTTTATGCTTATATTAAACCACTTTTATTTTTCTGTGCAGACTTTTCCAGCGAAATATATATTCTTTTGCAGTGAACTAAAATTTTTATAAAGCTTATATTTTTAATCCACAAAAATAGCAGCAGAATCTTTTATAATCCCGCTGCTATTTTTTAATTAATATAAAATAACAAAGTCACCGAAAATACATTATTATCATGCTGTATTTCCATAAAGCCATCATATTTTTGTAAAATAACTTTTATGCTTTCAATTCCTATACCATGATTGTTTCTATCACCTTTAGTGGTAATCATTTTATTGCCATTTATTAATATTTCTCCATTAAATGGATTGTCAATTTTAACAATCAATCTTCCCTTAGTGTATTTCATTTTAAAATTAATATATCTATTAATTTCTAGTTTATCTACTGCATAGATTGCATTGTCCATCAAATTCCCAAGAATAATTGACATATCAAATGATGGAATTTCTATGTTCTCAGGTATATTTAAATTAAGATATACACTTATATTCTTCTGTCTTGCTTCCTGAAGTTTAAAATTAAGAACACTGTCAATAGCCATATTACCTGAACGTACATATTCTTCTTGACTGTTACACACTTCTATGATATCTGATATGTGCTTCAGTGCTTCTTCACTTTTTTCCTTTTGCAACAAAGAGTAAACTGTTACTAAATGATTCTTTAGATCATGCTTTATAGCCTTTGTTACTTTCATGGAAGATTTCATCAAATTAAACTGTCTCTCATAATATTTGTTTTGTTGAATAATCCATAGCTTTTCTGCTTGTTTTGCAAAGGTTACAGAAATTACTTCATATAAATAGAAGGTAGAAAAATTAATCATCAGTATAAATATAACCCCCAGAATCATAAAGGTTATATTGGTAATGTTCAAATGAAAAAGTAATAATATAATATACATAGATGCCATTGGAATAAATGTAATGGAGATCCAATATGAAAGGGGTACTTGTTCTCCCTGCTTGGACTTTTTATATTTATTTAAAAGCAAAACTATAATATATGTAGCCAATTTTAATACAACTAAACTGTAGGCATAATAATATTTATTTTCTGCAAATATATCAAATTGCAATCCTGAAAGCAGATTAATCACAATGATTTCAATACACATCAAAATTAAATAGATAAACATAACCGCAAAAATTCTTTTTTTCATATTAGATTTGTAGTTAAGAGATATTACAAAGAAAGAGAAAATATTACAAAACATAATAACTACCGGAATTTTTATAAATAAATAAATCAAAGAAATAGCAAAAAAATACCCTACATAAGAGCACATTTCTATTTTTTTATTCACATCTTCCCGAGAAAAAAACACCATCATAAATTTATAAATAATGTATGTTCCAAAAATATTAGTTGTAATATACAAAAAGTCATACATACCAATGTTCATCACTTATCCCTCTTTTTCAAAAGCAATCTGGAGTTTTCTTACCTCTCTCCTTCTTGATTGTCCTATAGGAAGACAGGAAGAACTAGACATAATAACTTCATCATATTTAAACCGGCTTACATGAATATAATTTATAATATATGACCTGTGTATACGAATAAATTGATATTTAGCAACCTGGAGAAATATTTGATCTATAGTACCATAAAACATATCTTCTCCTTTTGTTGTTACTATTTTTATTTTTCTATTCAAACTCTCAAAATAAATAATATTTTTAATAGGTACTCTTAATACTTCATATCCCTTCTTATAGCTAAATACAAACCTTTGTTTTTGTAATAATTTCATTGCTAAATTTAAATCTGCAATAATCTTTTCTTTACTAATTGGTTTGGATAAAAAGTGCATTGGCTGCACATCAAACAATTGTCTATCATAACTATCTTTCCCAGAAATATAAACGATTTTGGTAAGATAATCATCCATTTCTTCCCGTATTTTTCTTCCTACTTCAACACCATTCATCCTTTTCATTTCAATATCTAAAAATATTAAATCAAAGGAATGTCCTCTTTCTATATATCTGCATAATTCTTCTCCGGAATAAAACACTTCAATCTCTATTTCTTCAAAATTATAATTTTTATAATTCAATAAAATGTTCTCAATGTCCCCACAGATAACGGGCTCATCATCACAAATTGCTATTTTAAACATAAACGCAACCTCCCCATACTCCTGGTTTGTGTAAATTAAATTAGGCAATTTTAATTTTTAAATTTCTTTATTATGAATTCATTTAAAAATTTTCTTCACACAAGGCTTTGCCCATAGCCGAAAGGGTGCACTTATCCCGTTAACTTTTTATTTACAATCTTAAAAAATTTATATATGGCAGTTATCAGATATCAGACCAAATTAAATTTAAATCCATAATATTATATTCAACAATTTCCTTAAAATTCCTCTTAAAAATTTACATATTGTTTATAATATATCCTATATTTGTAACAAACATCATAATATGACTTATATAAAGTTAATATATTTTAGAATGAATTGTATTACTAATCTAATATTTTATAAAACACAAAAGAAAGTGTCTAAGAATAAAATAGACTTAATTTTAAATGTGCAAATATAATTTATATTTGCTATATTAAAATTAAATCTATTTTGGGGCACCCTATTTTCATTCTTTTTATTTAGTTTGAAACTATAAAACTTTTATTTTACTATATATTTTTCTTCATAGTCTTTTATTTTTATAGTCTCTTTTATTCTATCTAAAATAAATTTCCTTATTTTTAGTTAAAAGACCTCCAAAATTCACCTAATTGATTAATTATATTCATAATATCCTCATAAGGTATTTTAAAGGTAGGGAATCCTGCAGCATAAGGTGCAATTTCATAGGGATAAAAGTATATATATAATGCATCCTTTGATACATAAAAAGGTTGATCTTCTTTTATTCCATTATAGCTATCAGGAAATATATAGGAGTATTCTGGATTATTTTTTATTTGTTCTCCTATTATATCACTTAATACTTTCACATAATCACTATCTTCTTTAAATAAATCCTTTAGTTCATAAAATTCTCCTGTAGTTAAATCTATTTTTGCATATATTTTACTTGGCATGCCATGAGCTGCCCCAAAGGGAAAATTATATCCATGAAGCTCTAATACTAATAAGTTTTTATCAAAAAATTCTATTTTGAAATCTCCTAAATAACTATATTCTAATTGAACATTTTCTTCTATAGGTTTTACTTCTGATAAAATTTTAAGCCTATTATTAACCTCATCTTCTAAGGTCTTATCTTCCATTCCCTTAAGCTTTGGATAGTATACTAAATAATCCTTATTAGGTTTATATTTTTCTTCTATAACTTTGTACTGATCATTTAAATGAATAACTGAATTTTCTTCCCATATTAAATTTCCTTCTATATCAAAGTAAGAAATTCTATAATCCACATAAGCTTTTATTAATTCATTTTCTATAGTTAAGGTTCCACTGCCTTCTACTACAGGTAAGTTTTCGACTTTGTTGCCCTCTTTATCGATGAAAAATGTATTGCTATTATCATAAACAGAAGCTATTCCATTTTTGTAATTTGAAACTCCATAATAGATGAAATCTGTTAATATGTTGCCCTCTGTATCTGCAATAGCATATTTAGATCCTATAAAAGGTGATGTTTTATCTATAGCTATTCCAACAGCCATCCTATTATCCCCTAATAAAATTATGTCATTATACTTAGGTGTTATTATATAATTTCCTTCTTTATCTATTACACCATAATTATTTATAATATTTCCAGAGGCATTTACCACAGCTCTTCCTTCACTAAAATCTTGAGCATAGGTGAATTGCGGTTTTATAACTACATTTCCATCTTCATCTATGAAGCCATATTTTCCTCCAATATCTTCCTTAAAAGATAAAAAACCCTCCCTTAAATTTCCTACAGAAGCATATTCATATTTATTTAATATTTCTCCATCTACATTTATTAGAGCATATTCATTTTCTTTTATCCTAACCACAGCTTTTTCTTTATAAAAATCATTTGCATACTCATATTGTGCTGGTATAATGTCCTTTCCATCTCTATCTAAGTATCCATAAAGATATCCTTTATTAGGATCTATAATACCATATTGAGCTCTTCCTTCTTTAAAGTTTCCTATATAACTATAATTTTGGGTTTTAGAAATCAATTCATCTCCCTTTTCATTGATTATATTAAATCTTTCATTATCAATAACTATAGCTCTTCCTTCTGAAAATTCACTTATAAAGCCATACTTATGCTTTACTATATAATCTCCATTATCATCTATAATTCCATAAAAATTATCTATTTCCACAACTGCAAGTCCATTACATTGAAATTCTAAGGCTAAATCATATATAGGCTTAATTAGAAATTCTCCCTTTTCATTTATATATCCCCATTTAGCTCCCTTAATAGTATTTATAGGTGCAGGATATAAGCTTATATTTTTGCATTTTATAGATGATAATATATAATCCTTTAATTTTAATAACTCTCTTTTAGAAGGATAAGCTTTAGGAATCTCTAAAGCTTTATCTATAGATTTCAAAGCATCCTCATACATCTTCCCTTTAACCTGAGCATCCGCTAAGTAATACCAATATACTGGGAAGTCTGGTTCTTCCTTCACTTTTCTTTTATAAAAATCAATTACTTTCTCAAAATAATAAGGATACACATCTTCGGCTTTTACTAATTTCCCTAAACTCCATCTATATACTTCCACTTTATAAGCTTCTGCTGTGTCATGTAACCATAAAGCTATTTCATTTTTACCATTCATAGCTTTTACACTTTTCATATTTTCCACTTCAACTTTACTATAATATATGCCCTCATCTATTACTCTTTTAAAACCATAGGGCGTCCACTGAAGTATATCTAACTCAGACCATATAGCACCTCTTCTCCATCCTATAATTAAATTATCTATTGTATTATCTGTTATAGGTGCCACTTTTAAATAAGAAATATCATACCCCTTTCCCTTTATATTATCTATTACACACCACTGATTATAATATCTCTCTAGCACCATAACATAATTTTCTCCTTGCCATCTATAAGCTACAATTATTTCTCCTAATCCATATCCATTTAAATCAGCTCTTATTATCAAAGGCTCATTGTTATTATCTTCTTCAACTATTATTTGAGAACCCATTGGTAAGTACTTATTAATAATATTAAACAGTTTTTTTTTAAACAAAATAATACACCTTTCATATAGTGCTTTTAACAGCATTATATGAAAGGTGCATATTATAGGTTACTTAAAATAACCTTATTATATTTAGTTATTATACTATAATTTTAATAATAATTATTTTGAAAATATTATATTTACTAAATCAAGTAACTTATCCTTAATTAAATCTTTCCTAATAAAGTAAGCCGCTCCAAGAGCTTCACATACTCCTGAATCATTAGTAAAATTATCCTTTCCCCCATCAGAAAAAACAATTATTTTGGTACCTTTATACTTTTTTTGTAATTCTACTACAACTTCTAAACCACTTTTTTTAGGCATATATATATCTGTCATTACTAAATCAATGTTTCTATATTTTTTATATACCTCAATACCTTCTTCGCCGTCACAAGCTTCATAAACCTTGTAGTTGGCTTTTTCTAAAATATTTCTTACAAAGCTTCTAATACTTGCAGAATCATCAATAACTAATATATTCTTTTGTGAGCTACTCATTTTTTATAACCTCCCCCTTACTTATTAATAAGCATCTACCATTGCAAATCAATAAAATAAAGATACCAATATTAGATTAAAATTGTACTAAATATTAATAATTATAGCTTAGACAATAAGTTGCAATAATTGCCTTTTTATTTGAAATAAATATAATATTTAATACAAATAAAAATTATTTAACAATTTAAATCACAACTTATTAATATCTTTATACCTATAATATTAGCATAATTTAAAATCATACTAAAGTAAATTTTTATTTAATATTAATATAATTATTTTCTTTTTATTATAAAATATTCTTTAAATTTTATTTATGTATTTTTGTAATAAATTGTTATTTTATGACTTTTATTAGGTTTTAATGTAATAAATAACACCCTAATTATAAACCACTTTATCATATTTTTCAACAGAGAAAGAACTGGATATAATGTTCTTTATTGGATATACATAAAATACAATAAATTATATTTCTTATGCTATACAATATAATAATTTTTTAAATACAAACTCTCATAAGTAATTACTACTTTTTTCTTATTATATAAATTTTTCAACAATTACTTTTAATAAAAATAAAAAAAATATATAATTATATCTATACTTTGTTATTAAGAAAGGAGTTCTTTATATGAAATTATTTTTTATATCTGATATCCATGGTTCAGCCTATTATTTAGAAAAAGTTTTACATATATTTGAGGAAGAAAAAGCAGATTATCTAATTATATTAGGTGATGAACTTTATCATGGTGCTAGAAATCCTCTTCCTAAAGAATACGATCCTAAAAAGGTAGCAGAAATTTTAAATTCCTATAAGGATAAAATTATAGCTGTAAGAGGAAATTGTGAAAGCGAAGTAGACCAAATGGTTCTTAAGTATCCTATTATGAGCGATTATTCTATAGTTTTATATAATGGTAAAAGATTATTTTTAACTCATGGTCATATTTTTAATAAAGACAATTTACCTAATATAAGTAATGGAGATGCTTTAATATATGGTCATACTCATATACCTTTAGCCGAAAAAATAAACAATATATTTATGATTAACCCTGGTTCCATTACATTTCCAAAGGAAAATACACCTCATTGCTATGGAATACTTAATGACAACCTATTTAAAATAAAAACCTTAGAAGGAGATATCTTTAAAGAGATTTCATTAATATAAATTCCTAAATGAAGTGATTTTTAAATTTAGGGAAAATTTATTTTAAAAAATTATATTTTTTTACTGCTTCTTCTATCTTTAGGTTAAGAAGTTATCTAGTACAACATAAATAGGATAAAAATTTTAGATAGTTCCTAAAAATATAATAGATTTAATTTTAATATAATAAAGATAAAAAACATAAGCAATAAGCATATGAATAAACTTTAGTAATTTTTAATATATCTACATTAAAAATTATTAAGGAAATAAATTAATATAAAAAATATTTTTTTATATCTTTAGATTAAAATTAAATCTATTTTTATACACAAACAATAATTTTACTTTTCAATAAATTCTACTATATCCTTATTAAATTTCTCTGGCTCTTCCATAAACAATATGTGACCAGATTTTGAATAATCTATCCATTTTGCATTTTTAATTTCTTTTTCCATATACTCACAAGTTTTCTTTGTACAAAAGGCACTTTCTTCTCCTCTTGTTATTAACGTAGGTACTGTAATTTTTGAAAGTTCTTCTCTATAATCTTGATTTGACATGGACACCCAACAATCTACTACTACATGAGGAGTATTTTTTCTTACTTCTTTAAATACCCAATCCATATCTTCTTTTATTCTACAACCTGAAGTTGCAAATAAAGATGGGACAAAACTTTCTATAACCTTTGGCCAATCCCCTGCTACATTAGCTATATGATTTAAATTATCTTTGTGGCTAAACTCTCCGAAAAGCCCCATATTCCAATCTCCTTCTGCTACAACTTTTGGTGTCATATCTATAAAACATATATTAGATAGTTTATCACAAGCAAATTGTCTTACATATTCAAGTATTATAGTTGTTCCCATAGACCAACCTGCTAATGTTACATAAGAAAGATTTAAGTGTTGTATAAGATCTCTTACATCCTTTGCCATTCTATCCATAGTTAAACCATTTTCAGGTCTTTCTGATACTCCATGACCTCTTAAATCATAAGTTATAACTTTATAATTTTTGCTTAATGTTTCTACTTGTTTTTTAAAAAAGCTATGATTACAAGTCCAACCATGTATAAATATTATTGGTTTTCCTTCCCCTTTTACTTCATAAAAAATTTTAACATTATCATTTGCTAAAAAATATGCCATAAAAAATCCCCCTTTAATATTTTTGAACTAATCTAAATTAAATTTATTTACTTCATCCTTTAAGTTTTTAGCTAAACTTTCTAATTTTACCGACATTGTAGTTAAATCATTTATAGTAACTGTTTCTTGTTCAACTATAGCACTTACTTCCTCAGTAGAGGATGCTGTTTCTTCGGATACACTAGATATATTTTCCACGAATACATGCACACTATTTTTTTCTTCATCTATATTCTTTATACTTTCTATCAATACATAAGTTTCATTAATCATTTCATCTACAGATTTATTTATCACCTGAAATGAATTTATAGCTTCATTAGATGCTTCTGATGTATTTTTTATTATTATTTCTGATTTTTCTTCATTTTCTTCTGCTTTTGATATTTCTCCTTGCATTTCTTCTACTATAATTTTTACATTTTTAGTAGCTACTTCTGTCTGTTCTGCTAATTTCTTTATTTGATCTGCAACTACAGAAAAACCCTTACCTGCTTCACCTGCTCTAGCTGCTTCTATACTTGCATTTAAAGCTAATAAATTTGTTTCATTTGCTATATTATTTATAGTAGCCACTATATTACCTATAGACGAAGATTTTAAAGCTAAATCTTTTATATTATTAGATATATATTTAGATACCCCTATATTTTCCTTTAGCCTTTCTACTAAGTTATCTATAGCACTTATACCACCTTTTGATGCTTGTCTAACTTCGTTCATATAATTTCTTACATTATTAGAATTTTCACTTGTTTTATCTATTTCTTGTCCTAATGTAGACAATTTTTCTACAGCCTGCTGTGAGTCTTGTGCTTGAATAGAAGCCCCTTTAGCTAAATCTTCTACAGAAGTTGAAATTTCATTCATGGCATTAGTGTTTTCTTCTGAAGCTTTAGTTAAATGATGAACAAAATTAACTGTTTCTTCTGATTGTGTTAATATATTTTTTATAAAATCTTTAAGATTTTCTTTCATAACATCTATATCCCTATTTATATTTCCTATTTCATCTGAAGTTATTCTTGCTAGTTCTATGGATAAATCTTTATTTGATATTTTATTTATAGCTCTTTCCATTTGATTTATATTAGTTCTTATATTATTTGAAAATATATAAGAAAATACTGCTACCACATATATCATCATTGCTAAGCAAGCACAATAATAAACTAATGGACTAACTCTAATGGTGTTAATATATATGTTGTATGATGTATATAAATATGAAAAACTAACCAATATTAACATGCTAAAAATAGCACCATATATTTTATTACCAATAGTAAATTTTATATAATTATTTTCATCTATTTTGTATGTATTTAATTTCTTTTCTATAAATATATCTATAAGTAATTTTTCTGAATTTAAATAATTAGTCATAAAACCTGTGAAAGATAAGCTCAATCCTATTAAGAAAGCTACAAAATACTGAACTGAACCTATTTTCATAAATAAATTAGCTATTAACATTATGCTAGGTACCCCTAGTAACCATCTAAAAAACATAGTTATTCCCTCTTTTAAAGGGAACTTTAATAAATCCTTTTTTATTTGACCATATTCTTCTTCTGTGAGATTTCTTTTCCCATACAAAATTTTCAAATTATCATATAAAGTCTTTTTCCTTATATATATTCCTATAAGTATATTAATAATTATAGCTGATATTAAAGAAAAAACTCCTGACCAAAATCTTTGTCCATAAAATTTTCCTATATGCATAGTCCCTATAATTGCTACTGGCATAACTACTGCATAAGTTATACTCTCTAATTTTAGAGTTAAATTCCAAAATAACTTTTTAGCCCTCATTTTTTCGCCCCTTTAAACAATGTATTTTTTCTAAATTATTTTTCTGTTTTAAGACACAATTTTAACTAAAACATACCCAACCAAATAAACCTTTACAAAAAACTAATATTATTTTTATTTTGAGTAATGATTTTTATTTTTTTGGTAATTAAATTGAAAAATTACTTAATATATCCAAAAATCCTTTATTTAGTTATAACTTTACAATATGATTCAATTATTGTCAATATTTATATTTTTTCTCAATAATTGATTGTATTATTAAATTTTATACTTAATAGTTAAATCAAGTAATTTAACTATATTTGCTTAATATTAGAAAAAGGACCTTATCAAATTTCCAAAAATAAATTTGATAAAGTCCCTTTTTAATAAGTATTATAATTTTTTATTCTTAATTTATTGAAAATATCTATCTAATAATCCCTTTAACATCTTTGCATGTCTTGCTTCATCTCTAGAAGCTTCATCTATAAAATCATGTACTTCATCTATATTTTCTTCTTTAGCTTTTACAGCTAAAGATTTTTTCATTTTATTTGATCCTATCTCGCCCTGTAGCATTTTTTGTAAGTTTTCTTTTGTACAGTCAGAAATTTTCCCATTTAATTCTGCATATCTCGCTGCATGTTCTGCCTCTTCTGTAGCAATTACTTTTAATACCTCTGCTATTTCTGGGAAACCTTGTCTTTGAGCTACTCTTGCCATTGCTATATATAAACCAACTTCCCCAGTTTCAGCTCTAAATTGCCCTTCTAAATCAGTTTTAATATTTTCATTTTGAGCAGCTATACCTAATTGGTTTTCATTTATTATATCTAATTCATCCATAAAAATACCCCTTTCTCATTTAACTTTATTTGCTAATTACTTTACAATCAAATATTAATTAGCAAATCTTTCACTAGTTTTTGAAAAAGGAGCTAAAATTATTCTATATTTTAATCTATTTTAGAGTATTTGCCTTTAAATTGTATCTTTATATTTATACCATACGGATTTTATACACATATAATCCACTTCCGATGGTAATTCATCCTTCACTGGTTTTAATTTTGTTCCACCAACTTTTTTTATAGTATCTAATATTAGCTTTTCATAATCTTTTTTTATAAAATTATCTAAATCAACTTCCATACCTTCTGACAGACACTTAAATAAATGCTCTTGTATAGTTATAGCCTTTAAGTTCCGCTCATCTGCAATTTCTTTTATAGTTTTTCCTTCTTTATATAGATTATAGCTTAATACATGAGTCTTTATTTTAGAATCCTTATTACTTTTAGTACCTTCATAATTGTCCATATTATTAATATCTATTCCCTTTTCGTCCATATATTCTGTAATAGCTTTTATGAACCTTTCTCCATAAACCTCAGCTTTTCTTTCACCTATACCTTTAATTTTTAATAAATCTTCCTCTTTAGTAGGCATGTATTCACTAAGCTCTTTTAAAGTAGCATCTGGGAATATCATAAATGGCGGTACAGATTCCTCTTGAGATATTGCTTTTCTTAGCTGCTTTAGTCTATCTAACAATTCATTGTCTGCTTTTACTTTCTTATCTATTTTACTAACCTTTATAGCTACAGTTTCTTTTCCTTTTAACACATCATAGGATTTTGGTCTTAATCTTACAACGGGAAATTTATCATCTGTAGTTACCATATAATCATCTGCTATTAGTTTATTCATTAAAGCTACTATATCCTTCTGCGTAAATTCCTCCATAATACCATAAGTGGATAATCCATCTAAATCTAAGGATAAGAGCTTTTTATTTTTTGACCCTCTAAGTACATCTGCTACCATATTTACACCAAAACGTTCCTTCATTCTATATACACAGGAAAATATCTTTTGTGCTTCTAAGGTTATGTCCTTTTCTTCTCTATTGTCATTGCAAGTACTACAATTATTACATTTTTCTTCTAAAGGTTCTTCACCAAAATATTCTAATATATAGGATCTTAAACATTTTGAAGTGTAACAATAATCTACCATAGCCCTTAGTTTGTTATATTCATTATTTTTTCTTTCTGGTGATAAAAAACTTTCATCTATAAAATATTTTTGAAGTCGAATGTCATTAGGAGAGAATAATAATATACATTCACTTTCTTCTCCATCTCTGCCAGCACGACCTGCTTCTTGATAATAGGCTTCCATATTTTTAGGTATATTGTGATGTATAACAAATCTTACATTGGATTTATCTATACCCATACCAAATGCATTAGTAGCTACTATTATTTCTATATTATCAAAAGAAAAATCCTCTTGGGTTCTTTTTCTTTCTTCATCATTTAATCCTGCATGATATACTCCCACTTTATAACCTTTTTTATTTATCTTGTTATATAAACTTTCTGCCTCTTTTCTTGTAGATGTGTATATTATCCCTACCTTGCCTATATTATTTTCCAAATAATCAAATATAAATTTCTCTTTATCTTCACCCTTTATAACAGAAAAACTTAAATTTTCCCTATCAAAACCTGTTACAAATACCTTAGGATCTTGAAGTTCTAAAATATTTAATATATCGTATCTAACGGTTTCTGTGGCTGTAGCTGTAAAGGCTGTTACAATAGGCCGTTTAGATAATTTTCTTATAAAATTACTTATTTTCGTATAACTGGGTCTAAAATCATGTCCCCATTGAGATACACAGTGTGCCTCATCTACCGCTACCAAAGCTATATTTAAATTATTTAAACTTCTTACAAAACTATCAGATTCTAATCTTTCTGGAGCTATATAAATAAGCTTATAAAGTCCTTCCCTTGCATTAAATATTCTTTCTTCTATTTCTAAATTATTTAGAGAACTATTTATGTATGTAGCCTCTATTCCAACTTCTTTTAAGGAATCCACTTGGTCTTTCATAAGAGAAATAAGAGGAGATATTACTACCGTTACCCCTTCAAAAATCAATGCAGGTATTTGATAACATATAGATTTTCCTGCTCCTGTAGGCATAATAGCTACTGTATCTTCCTTTTTCAAAATACTTTCTATTACTTTTTCTTGAGCCTTCCTAAATTCATTATATCCAAAATGTTTTTTTAGTAAATTTTTAGCTTCTTGTAACATAAATTCACTTCCATTTCATATATTTATCCCATTTCAAATACTCACAACTTTTATAAGATTGGGTGGTGTTACATTTGTTAAGTTTCAGTTATTTAGAATTCTTATACTGTATATAATTACTGCCGAAACATAGATAAGTTCTTCTTATAAAGTATAATTTTAGTATAAATTTATTAATAAGAAATTTATATTGTTCTACTTGTCTAAAATTATACCCAACTTTTCTTTAATATTTCTATAAACAGAGTTCTTGGCTTCATCGGGAGTTTTTACTCCCGATGAAGCTTAGAAATCGTTATCCAGGGACGTACCCGCTCTTTACTCCCTCTTTGAAGAAGATGAGAGTATTAGAGCGAGTAGTTATCGGATAAAAAAGTATTTAAAAATTTTCTATTTATATTTTATAGATTCAATTACAGTGCCTATAAACAAACCATTTATAAAGGGTACTACAAAAGATCCTATATTCTTTATGGAAAAACTGATCTTTAATAAAAAAAATATACAAGTAAAACTATTAAGCCTGTACAAAAAATAGTTGTAAAATAAAATACCTTTTCTTTATTATTTATGGAAGGAATTCTATTAATTCTTTTCCCATTTATAGGCTTATTCCTTTTAGAATAAATATATAAAATTATAAATATTACTCCTAAAAGTGTACTTCCATGCTGGAGTGTTTTGTATACTGGTATATCATAATTTAAAATTTCTATATTTTTTCTTAATCCTTCAAATAGTATAACAAATTTTCCACCTTTGTGGGTAAAACTATTGCTGGATGTGAAAAAGTAAATGGCATTATTTCTGTCCTCCTAAAATCTATATAATTATTTATTATAATTATTTTTATTAAATCAACTAATTCTTAGCTTTTATAAAAATAAAATCTGGCTTTTTAAACCATATATAATGTATAATTCAAATATAAATTAATAAATACAAGGAGTATAGTTATATGGAAAAAAAGCATTCAGTTAAAAGTTCTGCCAATCTACTTGCAATTGTTTCTTTAATTATGTCTATAATTGTTATTTTACCTATATTAAATTGGCTTTTTAAAATAACTCCATGGCAAAAATGGGAAGGCCTCCCGTTGTTCTTTGGAATATTTATAAGTCCTCTTGGCTTTCTTTTGGGAATATTATCAGTAAGAATTGAAACTAATAAATGGGGTAAGCTAGGTATGGTTGTTAACATTTTATTATTTCTATTACCTTTTATCTATATGACTTTAGGTGTTTTGATTTTTGGGCCTTAATACTTAGATTAATATAAGAAATTATTATAACAGCTTTTAAAGGTATTAAAACAAGAAATACTTTTAGACAAAATAGATATCTAGAAAAATAATTAGAATACTTTATTTGTGAACTAATATTTAAGCGTAAAGTAAACAGGACTTTTATTTAGAGAAAAGAGTATAGAGAACAGATTCGAAAACAAATTTAATATATAAAACTCTTATAGATAATGACTACCAGCTCTAATACTCCTATCTTCTTTAAGAAATTATACTAGCTTCAGCCTATTAAAAAGAGGGATATGTGGCGTAAAAGGCATTTGAAAAAGCTTAGATATTGTTATTTGTTTTTTGAAAATATATTAGGGAAAAATGATTGTTTGAGCAGTCAGCGAGTTTCATTTTTTACCAATATATTTTATAAAAAACAAATTAAAATATCTTAGCGAATTGAGTTGCCTTTCTAGACACATATCCCTTTTTAATAGGCTGTAATAAATTTACCTTAAAATAGTAACATACTTATAATCCTGTTTCTATAAATTTATCATTCATATATTCAGTAACTTTATGTAACGGTTTTTTAAGAACAACTAATAATAATGATCCTATAGAAAATATAAATAAAGCTCCTAAATTTTTAATTACAGCAGCTTGTACAGGTCCTGCAATAGCTTCTCTAAAACCTGCTATGGCATAAGTAAAAGGCCATAAAGGTTGCAATACACCAAATATTTTAGGATTAGTTTGTATTGGATATATACCTCCTGCACCAGCTATTTGGAATACCATTATAACTACTGCAATAGCCTTTCCCAAATTTCCAAAAATAGATACTAGAGTATATATTATAAAGGTAAAAGTTATAGCTGTTATTATAGTAAATAAAATTAGCAATCCCATACTTGCTGGTTTTATTCCTAAGATAAATACATCTCCTAAGGTTACAATAAGCCCTTGTATTATAGCTATTGATAAAAACAAAAATAATTTTCCAAAATATACTTGAAGATGGGTAAGTTTTTTCTCTCCCTCAAACTCTTCTGCTTCTACGGATAATAATGAACTCATAAGTAGAACTCCTACCCATATAGCTAAGACTGTATAAAAGGGAGTTAGTCCTATTCCAAATATACCTGTGTTATATATCTCCTCTTCTTTAATATTTATGGGAGAAGATAGAAATGATGCTATTTTTTCTGGATTTTTTTCAGATAAATTTATTATTTTATCTAAAGTATCCTCAGTCAAAGAAGATGTTTTTTCCTGAAGTTTATTTATTGTTTTTTCAAACTCTGATAATTTATCATTTATTTTTTTACCATCCTCTAAGGCAGCCTTACTGGTTCCTACTCCAAAATTGGCTAAAGCCTTTAGCTGTGGTACTATCAATTTTGTAGTATCTAATATATCGTTAGCTGTACTTAATCCATTGTTTAATCCTTTAGCAGTATTAGATATTTCTGTTGTTATACCATTATAAAAAGCATTAGACATATTTTTTATACTTTTATTTATATCATTACTTAATGGCATTATAGAGTCTATAATTTGATCTATATTTTTCTTATCACTATTTCCATTAGAGATTTTACTTTTTAATTCATTTAATCTATTTTTTTCAGTGTTAATTTTTCCTTTTAAACTTTTTAAAGTATTTATCAAATTATTAATACTTTCATTCGGTTTTAAACTATTTACTGCTTCTAACGATTTTATAGTAGCATCTATATTAGTATTTATAGAATCACATAATTTTGATGCTTCATCTATAAGTTTAATCATTTCTCCATTACTTCCACTATTATTAAGTTCTTTTAATTTTGCTAATATATCTTCAATTTTATTATTTATACTTTCTATATCCATAATGTCATTATTAATATTTTTTGATATATTATTCAAGTTTTGTTCAGTTTCACTTACTAGTTTCTTACTAGATTCCGTTGCCTTTTGTAAATTATTTATCTGATCTGTTATAAGGGGCAACTTATTTTTTGTATCATTTAAATATTTTTGAAGACTTTCAGAATCCTTACTGGCATCTCCTATAATATTTTTTACTTCTCCGATACTTTTATTTGCTAACTCTAAGTTAGATCTTACCTCAAGTATCTGAGGCTTATTTTTTTCTAACTTCATTCCTGTATCATTCAATACCTTAAGAGCCTCTTTATTTACTGTATAAACAAAATTAGTTTGAATTTCTTTAGCCAAACTCCCCTTGGCTGCATTGGTTATTTTAGTTGCTATAGCGTTGGCTTTTTCATTAACTCTGTATATAATATTAGGTTTTTGTGGATCTGTAGTTGTTAAACTTGTTAATCCTCTAGTAAAATTTGATGGTATTTCTATAAGGGCATAATATTTACCTTCATTAAGTCCATAATTCCCTTGCCATTCATCTACAAAAACCCAGCCTATCTTTTTATTTGTCTTTAAATTCTTAACAATCCCATCTCCTACATTTGTATACTTACCTTTAACCATCATACCTTCATCCTTATTAACTACAGCTATAGGTAAGTTTCCTGTATTAGCGTAAGGGTCCCAACAAGCTTTTATATTTATCCATGCATACAATGAAGGAATAAAACTTAATCCTATTACTATTATAAGGGCTGCAGGATGTTTAACTATATTTCTTAGATCCCTTAAAAATATTTTAAATGCCTTTTTCATATGTTTCACCTCTTCAATTTCTGTATTTACTCTGATATTCCTGAAGCCTTAAAGTTTTCATCAAACTTGCTAACCTTATTGTGTAGCGGAGATTTTAAGAAAAACCCTATTAAAAGAAATACAATAGACATTAATATAAGCATTATAAAATCTAATACCACACTAGCTATAAGGGGACCTCCTATTGCTTCTCTAAAGCCTCCTATACTATAGGTAAATGGGAAAAATGGTTGAAGTATTCTAAATATTAATGGATCTACCTGTATTGGGTAAGTTCCACCACTACCTGCTAATTGTAATATCATAAATACTATGGCTAAAGCATTACCAAATTTACTAAATAAAGCTACCAAAGTATAAGTTATTATAGCAAATGTAATAGAAGATACTAAAGAAAATATAAGCATAAGTGGGAAATTAATTGTATACACTCCCAGTATAACCTTATCTCCTACAGCCACTATAATTCCCTGTATAGAAGCTAAAGTTATAAATGTAAGCATTTTCCCAAAATATTTTTGTCTTATAGTTATGTTTTCACTACCTTCAAAATCCACTACCTCCGTTTTTAATAAAGACACTAGTATTAAAGTCCCAACCCAAAGAGCTAGTACACTATACACAGGGGTCATTGCAGATCCATAATTAGGTATAGCATAAATAGATTCCTCTTTAACATTAAAAGGAGTTGCTATAGTCTGTGACATTAATATAGGATTATTTTGAAGTATACTTATTATTTCTACTAAATCTTCATTACTAACTAATTCTAATTTTTTGCTTATTTCACCTATTATGCCTTTGTACTCAGTTAACTTATTAACTAGTTCCCCACTTATTTTTCCTGATACTTCTGTTCCCTTTGCAGAAGTCTTTAATAAATTTTCTATTTGGGTATTTAATCCACTACCTAATTTTATAAGTTCACTAGCATCCTCAATAGATTTTTGAAAACTATTAGCTATATTATTTAATTCTCCCTTTGTATTTGAATTAAAAGTATTTATTACATTTTCAATTTTTTTATTTAAATTACCTGTATTTTGCTTCAATTGGTTTATTAAATTTTCATTTATTTTATTTGAAGTTGAAGAAGCTTCTTGTATCTTTAATAATTTTTCCTTTTCTCCATTTAAAGTATCTTTAATATTTTTAAGAGATACTATAAGCTCAGATACTTGAGCATTGGGTTTTGCAGTATTGATACCTTGAAGAAATTCTACTATAGAATCAATATTTTTATTTGTAGTATCTATATCCATAATTAAATTTAATATTGATTTATTTATTTCACTGCTTGAGGATTCATTATTTAAAGCTATTAATTCATCTAATAATGCTTCAACACGATTATTAGTTGCCATAGCCTGCTTTAATGTAAAGTCTATATTATAAAAGGAATTATTCAATGTATTTTTAGTTTCATTAATCGTTTCTCTTGTATTGGAAGTTTTAGCTGTAACATTCTCTAATCCCTTAGCTATTTCTGGAAGAGTAGTTTTTACTATACCTAAATATTCATTTAAATTTTTAGAATTTGTATTTACACTTTGTAATCCTGCCAAAATTAAATCCATATTCTTGTTCATTGAAATAATAGATTCCTTAAGTTTTATTATTTCATTTTTATTAGCCTCTAAATTTTTCCCTATTCCATTTATAGAAGAAAATATAGTTTTATTTACAGTAGTAACAAAATTCGTGGTTATTTCATTTATTAATGTAGTTTTAGCCATACCAGTTATCTTTGCTGCTACAGGGTTCTCTTTTGTATCTACCTTGTAGATTACTTCTGGATGTTTAGGATTATCAGATAAAATACTTGCTATATCAGATGAAAAATCTTCTGGTATTTCTATACTTGCATAATATGTACCATCTATAACTCCCATATCCGCTTCTTTTTTATTGGTAAACTTCCATCCAATTTTATTATTATCCTTAAGTTTTTTTACAACATCATTTCCTACGTTCAATTCTTTACCGTTAAAATTTGTACCTTTATCATTATTAATTACAGCTATGGGTACTGTACCTGTATTTTCATAAGGATCCCAACAGGCTTTAATATTAACCCATGCATAAAGAGAGGGTAATATACACACTCCTAATATTATGATTATTGCAATATAATTTTTCTTCAAACTTTTTATATCTCTTTTATATACCTTAATTATGTTTTTAAGACTATTCATTCCAACTTAGTGCCTCCTAATTTTCTGTAGAAATTAAAGCCCATAAAATATTATGGTTAATAGATTTCATATTTTTATTTGAGTAGTATTTTATTATCATTAATAAAATATCAAATATAATAGGGTCATCTTTTTATAATATTACATATTTTTTCTTTATTCAACATTCTATTATTAACTTATTACTTTAAATTTAAAGTAAACAATTACAATTGTATCTTTTTTATTTTGAAGGCCCCTTCTTTACACAATCTCAATAATAAATTATAATTAAGCTTAACATTTTTAATAGATTTATTATAAAAAATTACCCCCAAAGGTAATAGTAAGGAGTGACTAATTTGAATTTTAAAAAATTTCCCAAAATAGAGTTACATTGCCATCTAGATGGTTCATTAAGAGTAGACACAATATTAGATATAGCTAAAAAAAATAATATTCCTCTTCCTATTTATAATAGAGAAGAGCTTATAAATTATGTTTCTATAATGGATGATTGTAATTCCTTAGATGAATACTTAACTAAGTTTTTTATCCCTAATAAAGTTATGCAAACAAAGGAAAATTTAAAAAGAATAGCCTTTGAGTTATTAGAAGATGCTGCAAAAGATAATGTAAAATATATAGAAGTAAGATTTGCTCCTCTTTTACATGTTGAAAAAGGGTTAACTATTGAAGAAATTATAGAAAGTATATTAGAAGGAATTAAAGAGGCTGAAAAACTTTATGATATAAAAGGTAATCTAATATTAGGTTGTATGAGAAATATGGATATTCCTTCAGCCTTTGAAGTTGTAAAAAAAGGATCTAAATTTATTGGCAAAGGTGTGGTTGCTATAGATCTTTGCGGTGGTGAAGAACCTCATTTCCCAGGAAAATATATAGAAGTTTTTAAACTAGCAAAAGAATATGGATATAGAATAACTATACATGCCGGTGAAGCTGGTGTGGGGGAAAATGTTTTAGAGGCTATAAATCTTTTAAATGCTGAAAGAATAGGCCATGGAATATATATTAAAAATTCTCCTGAAGCTTATAAACTTGTAAAAGAAAAAAATATTCCACTGGAAGTGTGTCCAACAAGTAATCTTCATACTAAGGCTTCTGAAAACTATAAATCCCATCCTTTTATGGATTTTCTAAAGGATGGCATTAAGGTTACTATAAATACAGATAATATGACAGTATCTAATACTACCATAACAAAGGAACTAGAAATGCTTAATAAATTTTGTGGTTTAGCTATAGAAGATTATAAAACATTATATCTAAATGCAGTGGAGGCATCCTTTGCATCTCCTGAAACAAAAGAAATACTTAAATCATATGTTAAGGAAATTATGACTTAAAAGGGGTTATACTATCCTTGGTTTAAAAAAGGGATATGTGGTTACAAAGGCAACTCACTTCAATAAGAGATTCTAAGTTATTTTTGCTTAAAATATATGGTTCCAAATTATAACTCGCTGAACGCTCGAACAATAATTTGGAACATACATATATTTTGCAAAAATAACTAAGAATCTCTAATTTTGTTCAAATGCCTTTTACACCACATATCCCTATTTTTTAAACCAAGGAAAGCTAGTATAACTCCTTAAAGAAAATTTCCTATGGGGAAGGAAAAGTACAAAAGGAAATTATTATAACAACCTTTAAAGGTATTAAAACAAGAATTACTTTTAGAGAAAATAGATATCTATAAAAATAATTAGAATACTTTATTTGTGAACTAATATTTAAGTGTAAAGTAAATAGGACGTTTACTTAGCTCTGCTGCCACAGGACGTGGCATTAGAGCGTTAGTTTAAATATTAGGGCACAAATATTAGTATTCTTTATTTTTATAGCTCTCTATTGAACAAAAGTATTTCTTGTTTTAATTCTCAAACTTTAAAAGCTGTTAAGTCGTAATTCATTTATATTATAAATTTATAAATTATCTGAAAAAACCTTTATGAGAAATATCTATATTTTGGGCAGAATTTACACTTATATCAAATTTTCCTCCTGCATTTAAACCTACAATTCTAATAAGATATTTTCCATCTTTAGGTGTAGTAAAATTTATATCTCCTTTTTGATTTGTTTCATCTTTCTTGGTTATAATATTGTATTCTGAATCTAGAACTGCAATAAAAAGTTTACCCTTAGTTATCTTTGTATTGTCCTTAATATTTATTTTATTTCCTTTAGTAGATTTAATTTCCATAACGGACCACTTACCATCAAATTTCTTAAAATGAAAACTGTAGGCATTTTTGCTACTTATATCATTTTCTAGACTGTAAATATTTCTCTCAGACTCATCTCTAGTTGATAAATAGTTATTCGAATCAATATTAACAAAGTAATTTTTGTATACTGATTTTGATCCTGCAATTATTATAAATACTAAACAAACAATAATTAAATTATTTCTTTTTTTCATTTTCTATTCACCCCAATATTGTAATATCTTATAATTAACAGCTTAATTATATACACAATTACCTTTAATTTCAATATAATCTATATGTTTACTAATTAAAATATTATGAAAGATATTACTAAATGATTAATTTCCTAATCTTTAATTAGATTTTTTCTCTTTGTTATATAGCATCCTAGCTTTAATTGCTAAATAAAAATTTAGAACCACTATTAGAGGAATTAAGAATACAACACTTCTTCCAAGTGCAAAGGGTGTTTCAAATAACAAACCTCCCCAGAATGATACACCAGTTCTTTCCCATAATCCTGGTGTATAATACAGTAATTTAGGATTAAGTATTAAATTAACATTAATACTGCCATTAGATATAAGAGATATAGACAATGCAAAAAAACATAATGCAAACATCATGGAATGATCAGATAATCTTTTATATCTTGCTGCTTTGGATATATCATCTGAAAATATATCTTCTTGGCTGTTTTCATGAATTTTTTTGAAATATTGAACTCCTGAATTTTTACTACCAGCTAGATGTTTCCAACCACTATCTTCAAATAAGGTACAATAATCAATAAAATTTTCTTTCTTATTAAAAATTCTATAATCAATTCTAACTGTAGCATCTTCTGGTTCTATAGAACGAAATTTATATCCAAAAGATATATTTTTTAATTCATAACCCTTTTTATACATTTCATTTAACCATTTTTCTTCTTTATTATAATCAGTAAAAAGCCTAAATTTCCTCATATTAATTCCCTCCAAATTTACTTTCTGCTATGTTGATCATATGATGCATTCTTTCAATGTCCAAAAGCAAAATTTCTTTTCCCTTTTCAGTAATCACATAAACTTTTCGCCTATTATCTTCTGTACCCACAAATTTTATTAGTTTTTGTTTCAGCAAATTTTCAATGGCTCCATAAAGAGTTCCCGCTGCTATCTTAACTTGATAGTTACTTAACTCTTCAACTTTCTCCATTATAATATAGCCATAACCAGGTTCTAATAATGCTAAAAGAATATAATAGGTTGTTTCTGTTAATGGTAAATTTTTATTTCTATTCATAAATTCCTCCAATGATATAATTTCTAACTATACAGTTAAACTATATATTTCTACTATATACAGTTTAACTGTATATGTCAATATTGAAAAAGCTTTATGACTTTTTCATCATAAAGCTAATATAAATATATTGATAAATTATTACTCTATTTTATATAAATCTCAGTACACTTTTAAAAGTCTATTTTAGCTTTTCAATAAAAACTTTAAATTTAAAAGTTATAATTTTAAAATCATTTCATATTGACTAACACCATATTCAAATCCTAATTTTAGCAAGAAATCTTTCATAGGTTTAGATTCACCATCTACATTTATAACATTAATATTATTTGATTCAGTATTTTTAATTAAATCCGTAATTATACTACTTGCAATTCCTTTACATCTGTAATTTTTATTTACTGCTATTTGGGGAATATCTCCTGTTTTCTTATCAATAACTCCGTAGCCAACAATACTATCATTCAAACGTACAACTGAATATATGAATGCATCTGATATAGCGTTAATGGAATCAATAGAATTCTGCCAAGATGGTACAAAATCCCAAAATCCTTTTAGTTCTCTCCAATCATCAGGATTAACCATATTAATATGTTCCACCTTATAAGTTGTTATAGGATTATATTTATTTTTATCTAAATGAAAGCATTCAAAATCCCTTAAAATCTTAAATCCTTGTTTTTTATAAATCTGAAATGCAGATGTATTTGATTGAATTACTTCAAGTAAATACTGTTCTACTTCCATTTCTTTAAATAATTGTCTTACATTTAGTAGCATATTACTTGTTATGCCTTGTTTTCTATAAGTTTCTATAACACCGGTTCCTGTATCATAAGCAGTTAATTTCCCATCCCAATTTCTAACTCCATTTAAAACGAATCCAACTAATATATCATCATTAAATGCCCCTATGGAAGCTTTAGCAACATAACCTCTTCGTTGAAGCATATATTGAAATTTTAAAATAGGTAAATCCATTTTTACTTGATAATCAGAAAATGCATTTAAAAATGTCTTGTGCAATGTTTCTATACCTATATTTTCTAACGTATCATAATTAAACATTTCTTATTCTCTCCTATCTAAAAATTATTATATAAACATGGTTCTTAATGCTTCTTTCTTAAGTACCTAAAATATATAATTATTCTTTTATATTCAGACTCTATGCTTTTTAGATATATAATTATAAAATATAATATATTAATAAGAAATTATTCTAAATAATACTCTAATTGTTTAAATTATAAATTTTAATTTAACTATTTTTAATTCTTTTCTTTTTAGGTTTTGGCATAGGCAATTCTTTATAAGTTGCAAACACAATTTTACTTAAATATTCCCTATCATCTAAAGATTCAATAAGAAATGAGGGCTTTGCACCTTCATAAGCAGGTGCTTCTATGACTTCATGCAATAATTCTCTACCTGCCTTTGTTATTTTTAAGAAAAATTGATTATCACATATTAATCCTATTATTTTGTTATTACAATAAACTCCATAATCCCCAAACATTTTTTTATAAATTATATTCCCAGCATCACTTATCTGATCACAAACATATTCTACAAATTCTATATTCGAAGCCATATTCATCCTCCTATTATATAAATACTGATAATGACCTAAATTCTTTTGGTAGTATAACTTTTATTCATTATATAAACAAATTTCTAAGCCTCATAGGGAGTTTTTACTCCCTCTAAAGCTTAGAAAATAGTTATCCAGAGATATAACTGCTCTTTACTCCCACTTTGAAGCAGATGAAAGTATTAGAACAGGTAAACAAAAGTATTAATTTTACTACATTATTTAGATATATTTAAACATGGGAAAACTTTATTAGGATCTGACCCTGCCCTTAATCCCTTATCTAATTGTTGAATTTTATCCATATCCTCTTTACTTATTTCAAAATCAAATATATCTGCATTCTCTTTTATTCTTGATGGAGTTACTGATTTAGGAATAGTAACCACTCCCATTTGCAAATCCCATCTTAGTACAATTTGAGATATTGTTTTCCCATATTTTTTAGCAAGATCCTGTAAAAGTTGAATTTCTAATACTTTACCTCTCATTAATGGAGACCATGCTTCTAACTGTATATTATTTTTGTTGCAAAATTCCATTAAGTTCTTTTGAATAAGCTGAGGATGGAATTCTACCTGATTTACCATTGGTATAATTTCAACATCTTCTAATAACCACTTTAAGTGATCAACTAAAAAATTGCTTACGCCAATAGCTTTTACACGCCCTTCTTTATAAAGTTTTTCTAAAGCCTTCCATGTTTCTTTAGTCAAAGACTGAGGCCAATGAACTAAATATAGATCAAGATAGTCTGTGCCAAGGTTTTTTATAGAATTTTCAAAGGATTTTAAAGTTTTTTCATAACCTTGATCTGAGTTCCAAACTTTACTTACTAAAAATATCTCTTCTCTAGGAATTCCACTTTCTTTTATTGCGGTGCCAACGCCCTCTTCATTACCATAATAAGAAGCAGTATCTATATGACGGTATCCAATTCTAAGTGCTTCTTTTACTGACTGAATAACTGTATTTCCATTTTCAGCCTTATAAGTACCAAATCCAAACCAAGGCATTTTTACTCCGTTATTTAAAATTGTATAACTTTTTATATCTTGCATTTAAATCACTCCTTACAATATTTATAGTTTTGTTCTGTTAACCTATTCAAATATAATAGTTTCACCACAAAATCATTACCTCCCAGAAAGGAGAGAAAAATCAATATCAAAGGCTCACAAATAGTAATTGTATGATTTTTAAAACTATTTTTTCCTGGAAATAATGATAATAGTGTTTTGCCACTTCTCCTAAACCTTATCAGTACTCCATAATTTTTTCCACCATAATGTATTTCTTTATTAAAATCATAATTTTCTTCAATAAAGGTAACTATTTTATCAAAGTTTTTTACTGCACTATTGCCAATAAAACCTCTCATTTCATCATAGGTAGGTAATGGTTCTTTATTATACATTCTTTCAAGATCTATTTTTGTATTACCCCCTTAATATTATAATTTTCTTGTTTATATAATATCAAATCAACTATGGCAACATTATGTCATATAAGGAGCATTATTATATGTTCATATCATCCCTTCCTAAAATTATGCTTTGTGCTCTTCCCATAAACAATCTGTTACCTTCATTTCAGTAAATGTAGCCTTAAAGGAATTTTTGCTTGGCGAACATGCAAGCAAACCAAAATTAATTTCTTTTGATCCTTCAAATAAATGAAAAATTCTCATTTGCTTAAAGTTTACACCATCAAAGGAATTTTCAAAACAGTAATCACTTTCTCGTCTACTTAACCTATACCACATAGATTTTACAGATGATCCAATATCCATAGTTGCCCAATCAGAATATCCATGATTAGTTACAACACTTCCAAGCCATGAAGTATTATTATCATGAAATTCAATGCATGCCTTAGCCCAATTTTCACTATTTTGATAAATAGCAAGTCCACATTGATCAAACAATGCTGTGCTATTAAAATCTGTCTTTACTGTAAAGGAAAAATATTTCTCATCTGTTGTAACATAGAGAACATGAGCATTATCATTTATAAATCCATAATAAGTTCTTTGCCAAAAATCAGTGTTAGGCTCTGTTATTATTTCAGCCTTATCCTCTTTTATTAAATAATTCTTAGGCTCAAAAAACCATTTGGCTTCTTTTGTATTAAATCTAAACATAATTTATCTTTAGTTAGAGAGTGTGTTACAAGTACACATCCCTACTAAATACTCACTTCCTTTCTTTTTACATTATTCTATGTGTATAGCCTATTGTGCTAACTTTGTCCATAATTATAAAAATAAGAACAATAAACACAAATTAAATAAGGATTATTCTCAAGATCTTTCAAAATCTTTTTTTAAATAAACCATATCAATTAGGTGAACTCCATTTTCATAAATAGGATGATCATAATTATCGATAAAAAAATTTTTAACTCTATGGGAAATTTTAAATCCACAATGCTTATAAAAGGGAATTGTCAATGGACTATCTCCAGTACCTACAAGCATTGTTTTGCATTTATCCTTATAATATTCAAATACGTACTTAATTAACTTACTTCCATAACCTTGTCCTTGATATTTTTCATATGTTGCTAAATTCTTTATCTCATATACGCATTCCTCTTCATTGGTTACTACACAAATACTTTTTAAATCTTCATCATATAGAGCAAACATTTCCCCACGGTTTAAATATTTATCAATCATACTTTCTTGTTCATCTGCTAAAAGTAATAAATCTAAAAAACTTCTTTTATTCTCTTTTATTATTTTGATTTCCATGGCATCCCCCTATTACGTAAATAAACTTTACTTCTTTTTATTTTACAAGTATATCTTAATCGCCTAAAAAACTAATTATTTCATCCATAAATAAATCTACATTTTCAAAATATCTTGTTTGTATTTATTCCATTTTTATCTTCATGAATATATTTATAATTAAACACAAATATGTACTAAATCCTAATTTTATTATACTATGATCATTATCTTAAGACCTTCTTCATAATAAAATTTTTTAAAAATTGTCCATTTCGTTCAATAAATTGTTCTTTTACCACCTCATAACCTCGTTTCTTGAAAAAAGGTTTAGCTGTAATAGAGGCATTAGTTGTTACAATACTGATATGATTTTCCTGTGCATAATTTTCTAACTCATTAGAAATTGTAGTTGCTACACCAATACCTTGATAATCCTTATGAACATATAGTCTATCAAGATATCCAATTGCATCTAAATCTCCAAATCCTATGATAACACCGTTTTCCTCAGCTACAATAGAATAATGTTGTGAAAGAGATTTATCCCATAAAGCAATATCAATTTCTTTAGGTGCCCATACATCAAGTTGTTCAAGGCTATAATCCCTTGAATTTATTGAATGAACAGTATTATAAAATAATTCTACGATTTCTCTACAATCCTCTGATTTATACATTCTTATGTTCATTGTAAGTTCCTCCTTACTTTTCAAAAACATATTGTTTGCAATAATTTTAGCCCTCACTAGCATACCTCTTGTGCCAATTAACTTTTAAATAAGTCATAACTTAAGAATGTTCCCGTCACAACTATAAATGAATGTTATGCTGTTATTCAACGTTCAATCATTCATTCTAACACCCCGTATACATTGAGCAAGTCCTATTATCAAAACAATTAATTCACCATATCCACCCAAACTACTATCTTCACTTATAATAAAAAAGCCTCCAATTAAAATTATTGCAATTCCTAATAAAATGTTCTTAATTCCCTTCAAAAGTTTCACCCCCGATAATTATAAAATAACCTTTCAATTACTCTATTAAACTTGTGACGCATTTATTTACAAATATATACTAGATGGTAGTTTAAATTTATGCAGATTCTTCTTCTTCAATGATATACCAACTATCTCCTGTGACTTTAACAGTAAGAGTTATTGGTACATCCCAAGAACCTCCTATTGATTTATTTTGTGAATCTTTTATTTCAACTGAATAGTTCATTTTTACATAAACTATATTATTTATTTTCTTTTGGGAATTCTCTCTTAATTTAAAATCAACTTTAAAAGGTTTTTTATATTCAGGATCATTTAGAGCATAATTATTATATATATTTATTTTTTTAAACACTTCCTCTGATATATGTTTGGACAATTTATTAGAATACCCTTTCTCAGTTATAAAAGCTTCTTTTACTACATCATAGACATGTATATATTTATTAATGTTATTAACTTTATTATTAACTTTTGGATAATATATAAATAATATAGGTATCATTAAGATAAGTATAATCAAATATATATTTCTTTTCTTTTTAATAAGAAACACAACCTTTCATATATATATCATAGCATTTTTTCGTATAATCTAAACCAATTTAACCTATAGTTTCCAAGTCCTAAGTCAACTGTATCAATATATTTAAAACCACATTTTTTATATAGCTTAATGGCAGGTATATTTCCAACCTTTATGCTATTTTACAAATATGGACTAAATCATAGTTTAATTGTACATATTATAAATATCAATTTCAATATAGTGTATATATTTACTTATAAAAGCATCTAATCCATAATTAATTACTTTAAGTATTTTTAAGATTAATTGATTTTAAACTATAAATCTATAATTAAACCATATATGTTATATAAATCTAATGTTAAGATTATGATATTATGATAGAATATAATGCAATGATACATTATAAATAAATACTTTATATAATTAAAAGAATTAATTATATAGAGTTATTTTGTTAATATATAATGAGTTTATAGGAGCAAATAAAATTGATTAAGGAAAATTTAAATTTACATAAGGTCATAGATCTAAAAAAATGGGTTAAACTACAGGACTCTTTATCATTAGTTACTAAGGCAGCTATAATAATCGTGGATTATAAGGGAAATCCAGTTACAAAGCATAGTGGTTGCAATAAATTTTGCAATGCGGTAAGATCAAATCCCAATCTTGTTAAGTATTGTCAAAAATGCGATTCAAGAGGTGGTTTAGAAGCAGTCCGTTTAAATAAACCTTATATATATTTATGTCATTATAATATAGTAGATATAGCTATTCCAATAATTATAGATGGTAAATATATTGGCGCAATTATGGCTGGGCAAATAAAACTATCTGATAATAAGGATTCAGATTTCTTAGAACAAATAGTTATAACACCTAAAAATTCTATGGCTAGACACGCCTTAGAAGAATTTAAAGAATATTACGATGAAATTCCTGTTTTATCATTAAAAGAAGTGAAAGAAATAGCTAATATGTTATTTTCTTTATGCAATTATTTAGTAGAAGAAGCTTTAAATAAAAATTTAATTTCAGAGATGTATCAAAAAGCTATAACATCTGAATCAGAAATAAATTCAAACACCTTAACAGGATATACAATGAGAAATATTGAACATGCAAAAAAGGAAATGTCTAATGCACTATTAAATTCTTATGTAAAAGAAAACCTTTCAAGTGATAGTTTAGATATTTCAGTAAGTAATACATTAAATCCTGCTATTGAGTATATTTATAATCATAAAAGTGAAAATATTACTGCAAAAAAAATGGCAGAGGTTTGTCATGTAAGTCCTAGTTATTTTAGTAGGCTATTTGCAAAAGAAACAGGAAAAAGCTTTTCAAGTTTTGTTTCTAATCTAAAAATAGATTGGGCAAAAAACTTATTAGAAGAAACAGATATGCATGTAAATGAAATTAGTGATGAACTTGGCTTTAACGAAACAGGCTATTTTATAAAAATATTCAAAAAATATGAAGGTGTAACCCCTTTTGTATATAGAAAATACTGTAAGAAAAATTAAAAAATATTAATATGTAACACTTTCTATATACAAATTACTATAAGAATTAAAAAGTATTAAAATACCCTATATATAAATCATTGAAAAAGCAAAAAAATATTCTTCATACATCACCTATAATAGATTTAATTTTAATATATAAAATACATTTAATAAAACTACTAATTTAGAATTTCTTAACAAACTAAAGTAGTTTATAAATGTATTTTTTGTCTTTAAAATTAAGTCTTTTTTATTTTTTCCCCTTTTTATATATTCTCAATATTCCCTCTCAATTGTAACCTTTTACATATTTACCCTTTAATATTTTTACATATATCCCATTTTAAACAATGAAAAGATATAAAATTACAACAAATTTACTCAACCACAAAAAAATACGATTTTTAATCATAACTTTTTGTCATGTAAGTCCAATGCATATTCATGTAAACGATATTAAAATAAAGACAAGTTAAAAAATAAAAATATTTTTACAAATTAAGGGGAGATTATAATGAGAAAAGCATTTATTTGTCCAACTAAATATGTTCAAGGTGAAGATGAATTATTAAACTTAGGTTATTTTGTAAAGAGCTTTGGGGAATCAGCTCTATTAATAGCTCACAAAGATGATATAAAGCGTGTTAAAGATAAATTAGATTCAACTGCCAAAAAATTTGGAATTACTTTTGTAGAAAGTGAATTCTGTGGAGAATGTTCAAGAGAAGAAGTTGCAAGATTACAAGAAATTGCAAAAAATAATAAATGTGCATGCACTATAGGACTTGGTGGTGGTAAAGCTATCGATACAGCAAAATGTGTTGCTAAAGGTAATTCACTAATAATTGTTCCAACCATAGCAGCTACAGATGCCCCAACTAGTCACTCTGCTGTACTTTACACACCAGACGGTTCCTTTGATGATTATGCTTATTTCTGGCAAAGTCCAACTGTAATTTTAATAGATACTACAGTTATTGCAAATGCTCCAACAAGATTCTTAGTTTCAGGAATGGGTGATGCTCTATCAACATATTTCGAAGCAAGAGCAACTTCAAATTCTTTTTCAAATGTTAATGCAGGGTTACCTTGTGGAGTTAGAGAAGGATTATGTCCACCAGCAAAAGGAACTAACACAGCATTAACACTTGCAAAAGCTTGTTATAAAACATTACTAGAAGATGGTGTAAAAGCAAAAATAGCATCAGATTGTAATTTAGTAACACAAGCATTAGAAAACATAATAGAAACAAATATTCTTTTATCAGGACTAGGTTTTGAAAGTGCTGGTTTAGCAGCCGCTCATGCAATCCATGATGGATTAACTATACTAGAGGGAACTCATAAATACTTTCATGGAGAAAAAGTTGCCTTTGGGACAATTGCTCAATTAGTTCTTGAAAATGCACCAAAAGAAGAAATCGACGAAGTAATAAACTTCTGCTTAGAAATTGGACTTCCAGTTTGTTTAGAAGATATTGGTGTAGACAGCATTACTGATGAAGAACTTATGGAAGTAGCTAAAAAATCTTGTATAGAAGAAGAATCAATACACTCTATGCCATTTAAGGTAACTCCAGAAGCAGTGGCCGCAGCAATAATAACAGCAGATACATTAGGTAAAAAATATAAATCAAATAAATAGAGGTGTAAATATGAAAAAAATAATAAATAAACCTGAAACTGTAGTTATGGAAATGTGTAATGGAATAGCTATGGCACATCCAGAATTAGAGTTTGTTAGAAAATATAAAATAATGAAAAAAAAGAGTATAAACAAAAATAAAGTTAGCTTAATTAGTGGTGGTGGAAGTGGTCACGAACCAGCTCATGCCGGATTTATTGGAAAGGGAATGTTAGATGCAGCAGTATGCGGAGATGTGTTTGCTTCTCCATCCCAAATTCAAGTGTATAAAGCTATAAAAGCTACGGCCAGTGAAAAAGGAACTTTATTAATTATAAAAAACTATAGTGGAGATATAATGAATTTTAAAAATGCCGCACATTTAGCTAGTGAAGATGGTATTAAAGTTGATTATGTAAAGGTTGATGATGATATAGCTGTTGAAGATAGTTTATATACTGTAGGTCGTAGAGGTGTTGCTGGTACTGTACTAGTTCATAAACTAGCCGGTGCAGCTGCAGAATTAGGTTTATCATTAGAAGAAGTTAAATCAATCGCCGAAAAAGCTATAGCCAATGTTAGAAGTTTAGGTTTTGCATTATCATCTTGTACAGTTCCTGCTAAAAGAACTCCAACTTTTCAATTAGGAGAAGATGAGATAGAATTCGGTGTTGGAATTCACGGTGAACCTGGAATAGTAAGAGAAAAGATTGCCTCAGCAGATGAATTAGCTAAAAAAATTGTTGACTCCATATTAAAAGATATGAAGATAGACGGGTCTAATAATGAAGAAGTGGCATTATTAATTAATGGTTTTGGTGCTACTCCACTACAAGAATTATATCTTTTTAATAATTCAGTTACTGCTGAACTTTCAAAAAGAAATATAAAAATAAATAGAATATTCGTAGGAAACTATATGACTAGTATAGATATGGAAGGTGCTTCAGTATCTATTATGAAACTAGATAAAGAGCTTAAAGAATTATTATCAAAAGAAAGTGACACTCCTGCATTTAAAGTTTCAGGACCAGTTGAACCGGTTGAATATGTAGCTTTAGAAAGTAATAATGATGCTATAAAAGAAGTTACTTTTGATTTAGAAACATGTGATTGTCACAGTGAAATTAAAGATGAAAAAATCACTTTAGATAATATGATTTATATTATAGATAAGATGAGTGAAGTAATAATAGCAAATGAAGTTCATTTCTGTGAATTAGATTCTCATGCTGGTGATGGTGATTTTGGTATGAGTGTAGCAAAAGGCTTTAAACAATTAAAAAGAGAATGGAAACATATTCTTAAAGAAGATGATATGAATATTGGTAAATTCTTAAACGAATGCTCTTTAGTAATTATGGAGCATTGTGGTGGAGCATCAGGTCCAATATGGGGATCAGCATTTAGAGCTGCAGGAAAAAAAGTTGGAGATAAAAAAGAATTATCCCTTTCAGATTTTGCTGAAATGATGCAAGCAGCAGTAAAAGGAATACAATCCACAGGAGAACGTTCTTTTGGAAGAGGAGCCGTAGTCGGAGATAAAACTTTAATTGACGCATTAGTTCCTTGTGCTGATTTATGGAGTGAAAGTTCTAATAACAATACTTCTATCCATGAGGCCTTCCAAAAAGGTGCCGCTGCAGCAGTTAAAGGTGCAAAAATGACTGAAGAAATAGTAGCTCGTATGGGTAGAGCAGGTACAGTTGGTGAAAGAAGTATTGGTTACCCAGATGCAGGTGCCTATGGATTAGGAGTTATATTTACAGAAATATCAAATTCATTAAAATAAGCCTTCTAATATTATAATAACTCATACAATTATTATAATTTAAAATTTAACCTAAAAACTCCAGTAAACACCTTATTTTTTACTGGAGTTTTTATTTTTACTCTTTTTCAAAATATTTTATTTATTCTATGACTATTCACTCTAATACTCCCATCTTCTTAAAAGAGTGAGTTAGTATTTTGTAAGCTTTACTGAGAGTAAAACTTCTCTTTGAAACCTAGAAATCTATTTATACTATTTCAAGGTGTTACTTTTCAAAAATAACTCTACAAGTTAATTTAAAAATATTTTATATTTCATTTACTATCGCTACAATAAATTTAAGATAAAATAAGTTATACTAACTTATTAAATAATTTTGGATAACCTATTGCTTTCCTATGATAAAGCAATGGTTTGATACTTTTTATATGCTATGATAGAATTATTTTTGGCAATGTAAAATTCCTGTCATTTATTGGCGATTAATTATATTTTATGCACACATTTTATGATTGATTGTTAATCAAAAAACAAAGTAAAGGTTTTTGGGAGGAATTTTTATGAACAAAAAATTAATTGCTATCACATTATCTACACTAGTATTGGTAGGAGGTATTACTGGTTGCTCTAATAAAAGTACTAGCACAAGTAGTGACAGTACTAAAACTGAACAATCTGCTGATAAACCATTAAAACTAGATTTTGTACAAACTAGTAGACATGATGATAGTTCAAACAAATTTTCAATGGTTTATGATAAAAAACCAGAAAAATCTTTAGCAATAACAAATTGTATGATCGAAATGATGTTATCTATGGATCTACAAGACAAAATGGCTGGTACTGCATACGCAGAAAACAATATACTACCAGATTTAAAACCTGCCTATGATAAGGTACCTGTTATGAGTAAAACTTATCCATCTAAAGAGCAAATACTATCAAATGGAGTTGACTTTATAATAGGTTGGGGTGGAGACTTCAATGATAAAGGTGCTGGTAGTATAGACTGGTTAAATGAAAATAAGATAAAAGCTTATATTCCAAGATCTGTAAGCCCAGATGCAACAGTTGATTCTATCTATGAAGATTTTAAAAATCTTGGAATGATCTTTGGCAAGGAAGATAAAGCTAAAGAATTAACAGAAAAAATGAAATCAGAACTAAAAGAAACTACAGACAAAATTAAAAACGTTGATAAAAAAGTAAAGGTTTTAGGATATGACTCTGGAAAAGATAAAGCTGTAGTTGTTGGAAAAGGTATAAACAACGAAATAATTAAGCTTGCACAGGGTGAAAATGTCTTCGGCGATATGAAAAAAGACTACCCTGAAGTATCTATGGAAGAAATAATAAAAAGAAATCCAGATGTAATAATGGTTTTAGAGTATTCCGTTGGAAACGGTGGAGATACCTTTGAAAACAAGGTTAAAGCTCTTAAAGCAAATCCTGCTTTAAAGGATGTAAATGCTATAAAAAACAACAAGTTTATAAAAGTTGAATTAACTGAATTATATCCTGGCGTAAGAGTTCCTAAAACTGTAAATAAACTAGCTAAAGAATTCTACCCAGATAAATTTTAGTTGGTGATGAAATGAATAAGGATAAACAAATTTTAAAGTGCAAAAATAATTGCACTTTAAAATTTATTCTATTAATTATAGTATTGTTTGTAATAACCACAGTTTGCATAACCTTTGGTTCTGTAAAAATAGATGTAGGTGTAACCTTTAAATCCCTTATAAATAACATATTAAACAAAGAAATTTTTGCTAAAGATTGGCCAAATAATATTGATAATATAGTTTTTAAATTAAGGCTTCCAAGATTACTTCTAGCAATAGTTTCTGGTGGTGCTTTAGCCCTTGTGGGAATTTTAATGCAAACTTTAACCAGAAACTCACTAGCAGATCCATACATATTAGGTATATCCTCTGGTGCATCTGCAGGGGCTACCCTATCTATAGTATTAGGCATTTTAAGTTCTTTTGGACATTTAGGAATAGCCTTAGGAGCATTTTTAGGTTCTTTAATTGCATCTATTATGGTATTTAAAATATCCGGAGTAAGTAAAGTGTATTCTAAAACTAAATTAATACTAACTGGAGTTGCTGTATCTTCTATATTTACTGCAGTAACAAATTTTATAATAACCTTTGCCAAAAATGATAGCTTAGTTAAAAGCGCAGTATTTTGGACTATTGGTAGTTTAGCAGGAGCTAATTATAATCAAGTGAAGTTTTCTCTTGTAATAATGGTTATAACTTCCATTTTAAGCATGCTATTATATAAAGATTTAGATGCTATGCTTTTAGGTGAAGCCGTAGCAAAAAATATAGGTATAAATACTAAATTTATAATTAGATTTATAATGATAGCTTCTACACTTTTAACAGGTACTATAGTAGCTTTTACAGGAGTAATTGGATTTGTAGGGCTTATAGTTCCTCATATAGCAAGGCAAATGGTAGGTTCTTCTCATAAAAAATTAATACCCTTTGGTATTGTAATAGGATCAATATTAATGGTAATTACAGATACTATAGCTAGAACCGTATTATCTCCACAGGAAGTTCCTATAGGAGTAATAACTGCATTTTTAGGAGGTCCTTTCTTCCTATATTTAATGCAAAAAAGCACCTATAGATTTGGAGGTAAATAAATGAAATTAAAATTAGAAGGTATAAAATATGATATAGGTTCAAAAGAACTTTTACGTGGAATAGACTTAAATGTAGAGAAAAACCATTTTGTTGGATTAATAGGCCCAAATGGCTGCGGAAAAACTACATTATTAAAAAATATATATAGATATTTAACTCCTAAAGCAGGATCTGTATATATAGATGATAAGAATATCTATGGAATGAAAAATAAAGAACTTTCTAAACTTATGGCTGTAGTTATGCAAGAACATTCATTAGAATTTGATTTTAGTGTAAAAGAAATAGTAGCTATGGGAAGATTTTCTTCTAACAATCGATTTGCAAGTGTAGATGAGGATGATGAAAAACTTATAGAAAAATCTCTAAAAAATGTAGGCCTTGAAGAATGCGGAAACAGAAGTTTTTTAAGTTTATCTGGTGGTGAAAAACAAAGGGTTATGATAGCTATGGCATTATGCCAAAATACAGATCTCATAGTATTAGATGAACCTACTAACCACTTAGATATAAAATATCAACTTCAAATAATTCATATGTTAAGACATTTGGATATTACAACTTTTACAACCCTTCATGATATGAATATAGCCGCTACATTCTGTGACTATATATATGTAATGAAGAAAGGTAAAATAGTTACCCATGGCCCTGTAGAAAAAGTATTTACAGAGGAAATGTTTAGAGAAGTTTTTGAAGTAGAAGCTCATATTTATAGAAATCCATATAATAACAAGCTAAATGTGAGTTATCTAACTTGTTGTAAATAAGGGTAACTACACCCTTGGTCTAAAAAAGGATATATAGTATACCAGGCACTCACTTCGATAAGAGATTCTAAGCTGTTTTTTCTTAAAATATATGCTTCTAAATTATAACTCGCTGAACACTCAAACAATAATTTAGAAGATACATATATTTTGAAAAAACAGCTAAAAATCTCTAAACTCGTTCGGATGCCTGTTACACCATATATCCATATTTTTAAACCAAGGGAAGTTTGTATCCCCTTTTAAAGTTCTAAAACTAAAATTGTAGGTTTTACATAACAAAGTAGAATAGAATCCTTCCCCATCTATACTCTAACTATAAACTTTAGTATATTAAAATTCGGTATATATTAAAAAAATACTGAATAATATCTGATTATTGTCAATTGTCCATTGCTAATTGTATCTGTACTCTTCCCAAAGTACTCTTTCATCTAAACAAAAGTCCCGTTTACTTCACGCTTAAATATTAGTTCACAAATAAAGTATTCTATTTATTTTTCTAGATATTTATTTTCTTTAAAAATACTTTTTATGTTACAATAATATATTTACTTTGGTTCCCTTACCTAGTTCGCTTCCAATAGTTATATTTCCTCCATGGGCAACAATTGTTTCTTTTGATATAGCCATTCCTAATCCAGAACCTTTATGTCTCTCTCCTGTATTAGTTCCTCTATAATATCTATCAAAAATTCTATTTAACTCTTCCCCTTTTATTCCCCTGCCATTGTCTTCAATAATTATACTTATCTTATCCTGTTTTTTTAGTGTAACATTTATCTTTACATCTTCACTATTGTGCACAATAGCATTAAATAAAATATTAATTATAGCTCTTCTTATAAGAATTTTGTCTCCATTTATTTCAATATTGTCATTCTCACAATGAAAATCTATTTCTCTATTTTCATATCTAGTATCATTTAATATATCTATTATAATATCCTTTATTAAATTAGCTAGATTAATCTTTTCCTTATTTAAAGTTAAAGTATTATTTTTTAATCTAGTAGATAGGTTTAAATCTTCTACTAATTCTTTAATATATTTAGATTTATTTTCTATGAT
Source organism: Clostridium sporogenes (assembly GCF_001020205.1). Lineage (NCBI taxonomy): Bacteria > Bacillati > Bacillota > Clostridia > Eubacteriales > Clostridiaceae > Clostridium > Clostridium sporogenes. The sequence goes on along the minus strand of NZ_CP011663.1, from coordinate 1,061,576 downwards.
TTCAGCGTACTCTCCTATTTCCTCTTTTGTAAAATCATAGTCTTCATCTTTTATTATTTCTGCATAGCCTTGAATAGAAGCTAATGGGGTTTTTATATCATGAGAAATGTTTGAAATCCATTCTTCTCTCATATTATCTAGCTTTTTTCTATTCCTTTTATTCTCTTGTAATCTATCTGATAAATTATTTAAACTATAATATAAATCATTATACATTCCTTTAGGCTCATAATATAAATCATATTCTTCATTTTCTAATTTTTTTACGCCTAGCAATATCTCCCCTAAAGGATTAGTTAATTTTCTAATAAAAAGGTATCCAAAAATTAAGGCTATAATTCCATCTACAATAATAATTATTATTGTAGCAGATTTTATAAGTTGAATTACTTCTGAGTTTTTAGTAGTGACTACATATTTATTTATATCATTATTCTGAAGTCCCATAATATAAGTTAATCTTTTATTTCCTATTTTTTTTTCATATACAAAATTAGTAGATAATTCGCTTTGCTTATCAGAAGTTTTATATTTATGTAAATTTACTATTTCTGCAGCAGTAGGCTTATTTTTTATATAAGAAGGCTTTTTATAACTATAAACTTCATTATTGTTAGCATCTATAATCTGTATCCAACCATTGTTACTATCTAATATAGCTTTGCCTTTATCATCAATATATATTTTATTATCTGCTTCTTTAATATTCGAAGAAAAATTTCTAACTAAGTCTTCAATTTTATATTTTTTAGAACTAATCTCATTAGCATTTCTATAAATTGCGAGTCCAATTAAAGATACAATATTTATTATGACTACAGTTATAACTACACAAATAACTGTTACTAAAAATCTGCCTGTAATTCTCCACTTCATATTATTTTTCATTTTTTATCACCAATTTGTATCCTAATCCTTTAACATTTATTAAATATTCTGGTCTTGATGGTTCCTTTTCAATTTTTTCTCTAAGTCTTCTAATGTGAACCATTATAGTATTATCAAATCCATAATAATCTTCTCCCCAAACATTATCACAAATTTTTTCTTTACTTATTATCTGATTTGGATGTTTTGCAAAAAAAGTTATTAATGCTAGTTCTTTAGGTTTTAATTCTATAATTTCCCCATCTCTTTTAAATTCTGCCTTACTTATATTTAGCTCAAAGGGCCCAAAGGATAAAATATTTTTTTCTTCCTTAACTTCATCTACATAAGAATATCTTCTTAAATGGGCTTTTACTCTATAAGCTAATTCCTTTGTACTGAAAGGCTTAGTTATATAATCATCTCCCCCTATAGCAAATCCTAATATTTTATCTATTTCTTCACCCTTAGCAGATAAAAATAATATAGGAACCTTAGATTTAGCTCTTATGGTTTTACATAATTCATACCCTTCCCCATCTGGTAGCATAACATCTAAAATTAAAATATCTGGTTCTACTTTATTAAACTCTTTTAACCCATCTTCTAAGTTTGTAGCATAATATATATTTTGGAATCCTTCTTTTTTAAGTACTGTTCTTATTAATCTAACTATATCCTCTTCATCATCAATTATTAGTATTTTTTTATTATTTAGAGATATTATATCCATGTAACTCCCTCTTTTTCTTTTTAAATTTAGTATAAATTTAAATTTTTATTAGCTTAAATTTATTATAACAAACTTATTTTTAGTATAACAAAATTTTAAACATTATATCAATTATATTAAACCGTAACAACATATTTTTATAAAATCTGCAACAAATAATCCTTATGTTGAATTGGAATTTGTTTAAAATAATTCCTTGTCTCCATATGAATCTTATAAACAAAGCTTTTAGAAACTTTGTTTCTTTTTATTGTAGTTCTTATCCTTTAAGGGAAATCCTTATTTTTTAAGATAAAAATTTACTACGATCCATAGCAGTGCTTATACACAGTATAAAAATTATAAATCTCTGTTACACTAAAATAGATTTAATTTTAATGTAAGAAAAGATAAAAAAATACACGTAATAAACATATGAGTAAGCCTTTTAACTGCTTAGGGAAAGGAGTCTGTTTATTAGTGTATTTTTATTTTTACAATATTAAAATTAAATATTTTTTAAAACATAATTTTTTATTTCGAAAAGGACTTATTACTTGCTTTTGATAATACTGTCATAGCAATTATAAATATTATTGCTAAAGTTCCTAATGCCATGCCCATAGAAGCCTTATATCTTACAATTTGACAAGAATACATTCCCCAAAGTGGTGTATAAGGTAAAATACTACCATTGTTACCTGCGCGTACAAGAAATCCTTCTAATAAGTATGGTATTCCCATTATTAATCCACCGAATATAAATGGTATAACTGCTGATTTACTTATTGATGACAAATACAATCCAATTTGTGCAAATATAAAAGATCCTACTATTATAGTTAAAATCATAAGAATCATCATTTGATAAACTTTAATATTTGATCCGCTCTTCTCAAAATACCATAATGATTTTAATGGAAGATCTAATCCTTTTCCACCAGTTTTTCTTAAGGCACTTAAATATATTATTAAAATAATTGATAGATTAACTATAGAAGTAGATATTCCAGCTGCTATTGCTTTAGCTTTCACTATATTCCTCTTACCATTCTCTGTACTATTTATAAGTCCTACCATATTGTTATCATATTCTTTAGTATATGATCCTGAAACAATTGTAAAAGTCAATAATCCTATTAATGGAGCTATACCATAACTTTTATCAAATACACTTGAATAAATTTCAACAACATCATTTCCTGCAGTACCCAATAGAATTGTTGAAAGCATGGCTACTAAAATCCAAGGAATTATAACCCCTAATCTTAATAACATTTTTTTCATTTCAAATTTTATAATTCTCCCCATTATTTAAACCTCCTTAGTATCTTCTAAATCAAAGTAAAACATATATACATCTTCAAATTTTGGAGTAGCAATATCTACATCCTTAAAACTAGGTATTGTTTCTGACACAACTCTAACTTCAGTATGGTCTATTCCCCTTTGGAAATTAACTATTTTATATTTTTGTTGTATTTGTGCAATTTCTCTTTCATCTTTAGTTCTTATTACATATACCCTATTTTTCATACCTCGTAATATATCTTCATGAGTGCCTTGCATTAAAAGTGTACCATTTTTTATCATTATTGTTTCTTTAGCCACAGATTCAATATCTGAAATTATGTGAGTAGATAAAATTATTATTTTATCCCTTGATATATCCGCTATAAGATTTCTAAATCTGCTTCTTTCTTGTGGATCCAACCCTGCTGTAGGTTCATCTAATACCATTATTTGGGGATCATTTAATAAAACCTGTGCAATTCCAACTCTTCTTTTCATACCTCCTGAAAATTTTCCTACTTTTTTATTTCTAACATCATATAATCCAACTAAGTGTAAAAGTTCATCAATTTTATCCTTGGCTTGTCTCTTATCTAATCCTTTTAATGCGGCCATATAACTTAAAAATTCTTTAGCTGAAAAATTCTTATATGCTTCGAAATCCTGTGGTAGGTATCCTATATATCCTCTATATTCATCTTCATTTTCTTTAACATTTTTCCCATTGAAAATTATTTCTCCGCTATCTGGTGTTAATAAAGTTGTTATTTGTTTCATTAAAGTTGTTTTTCCTGCTCCATTAGGTCCTAATAATCCATAAACTCCATTTTCTAAAGTTATTGTTATATCATCAGTAGCCTTTTTTACTCCAAATCTTTTATTTAAATTTTTTATTTCTAATTTATTCATTTTCCATTCCTCCATATATTTTAATTAGTTATAAATTTTTTAAAGTTTATTATTATTAATAAAGTACTAAGTATTATTATTGAAGCAACTATTCCTATTGAAAAATTTATAAGATCAAAATTATTACCCATTATAGATATATTGCCCCAGTTCATTCCTATATTTATATCAAAATAACTAATCATATCAATATAATTAACTTTGTCTAATATCATTAATAGTTTTTTAGGTAAGAACTTTATAAGCATACATACTTTACCCAATACAATAAATATAGCTCCACCACTTATTACTGCTAAAGAATTATTTAATGTAGATGAAAATAAGAATATAACTAAAGATATATTTATTAATACCAAATACATTACAGAAATTTTTGATAAAACATAATTTACTATTGTTGGATCACCCTTTAGAAGAATAAAATTATCAACTATTCTAAAGGCTTGCAAATTTCCATTTACTGGCGTACCATATTGAATTATGCTCATTAAAAATTCCAATCCTAAGTATACTGAATAAAATATAACAGGTATTAATATAGCTAAAAACATTTTTGAATATAAACATTTAAATTTATTTTTAGATGCTAAAATCAAATTATCTACGGATGATATCTTTTCATTAATATAAATATTACTAACAATCAACATGATCATTATTAACATAAAGAAACTAGCAACTGGATGAGTGCTTCTATAACTAAATACCTTCCAAAAATTAACCTCTTTATATTCATTATCTTTTATATTTTCTATTTTCTTTTTAGAATCCTCTGCCATCCTTTTTTCCATAGGATCTTTTCCATTAGATTTAGAGGCTTCTACTAACCCATCAATTTTTTTATTAAAATTTTCTTTACCAATTACAATAGGTGATCTTTTATCTACAACTGTTTCATGCTGTTCATTTACATGCTTTATTTCATCCTCCAAAGTTGGTTTTACTATTGCCATTATGGATGTTAAAAGAATAAAGATTGCTATTGCAATTAAAGCAATTTTTGATTTTGCTATTTTTTTTATCTCCCAACCAATCATACTTTTTCCTCCTAATTTATTAAGTTCATTATATTTTATAATTTTTTTATTTTTTATCCTTTTTCCTTGGAACAATTATTATTATAGTTTCACTAACTTACAGCTTATTAAATCTAATCTTAAATAAACCTTACAAAAGTTATAACTTTAAAAGAAACTACAAATAAAATTAAAGATGTTGATAAAACTTATCCTGAAGTATCTATGGAAAAAATAATAAAGAAAAATACTAATTTCTCTATTTGGAAAATCAAAAACCCCTTTGAGAACAAAATTAAATCCTTTAAAAGTAACTTTACTTTAAAGGACATAAATTCTATAAAAAAAGAAGATAAAATAAATCTATAAAAGATTCATTTTACCTTTCTTTTTATAATATCTTTGATACATTTAAATTCATTAAATCCCACTGTATTATTCCATAAATTGAACCTACTATATTATTATCATCAAATAACTTTCAAAATTTCTACTACTATACTTCCAATAGTAATAAGAATAATTAAAAGCACCATTGCCTCTCCAAAAAAAACTTTATATTTTTCCTTATCATCTCTTATTTTTCTTAATATACTACATAACTTATTGATATTAAAATTCTTTATTTCTTTATTTTTCTTTCTTGAAACATTAAAAACTATGATTCCTATTACAAGAAAAAAAGTAGTTAAAATAACCATAGCTATATCATAACCAATGGTTGGAAACATACTATGCAATATATAAAGAATAATCGTCAACACTAAATTCATAAATATATGAAAACATATAGAACTTCTTAAATTCCCAGTTATCACATATAGCACCCCCATAAATACCCCTGCAACAAATGCATGGATCATTCTAAATTGATGTATTAACCCAAAAATTGCTGAAGAGCAAATTATAGCAAAACCATCTCCAAATTCCCGTAAGTTTTCTAAAATAATTCCTCTAAATATAATTTCTTCTGTAATGGAAACTATAATTCCCCTAATAATCATCATTTTAAAATTTAAATTTAAAAATGGATCACTTTTAAGACTATCGAGATTTAAAGACTTACCTAAAAAATGATCTATAGTAGCTCCTACTAAATACATTGAAATAAAAATAATTATAAGTGCAATTCTACTCTTTATATTTAATTTATTTTTATTAAAAAACATTTTTTTAAAGTTAATTTTTAATATAAATATGGATGGTATTAAAAATGCAAAAAATAAGGCTAAGCTATCATAAGGTAAAATACTGCTTTCATCAGTCTTAAAATATGACAATATATAAAGAAAAATCCAAAACAACAAATATCCTATAATATTAGTTAATCCAATTTTTTTAGCCCTTTCCTCTATTTTCTTCATACTTATTTCAGACTCTGTTCCTTTAACTTTTTTTAAATTAAGATTAAAATCTTTAAAATTCCCCATTTTATATCCCCTGTATTTATACTTTAAATCAACTTACCTTTTTCTTAAAAACTATTTTAAACTTTGCCCATTCTATTTATAAATTTATAAAAATCTTCCTTTGCATAACCTAGCTTAATCTTATCTATATTTTATAAAAAATTATAATTATTACCATCATTATCTATATAGTAGCAAACTCCAAAGTGAATGTAAATAAACTAAAAAAGCTTAATTGTCAATGGAAATTTCATAAAAGCATACTTATTTATAAATAAAAATATCTTGCGGCATAGTATTCCTTATAGGCCCTACTGATATTTCTTTTATTTGTTTTAAAGTGCTTGCCTCAAGCACATTTACTCTAGCAACTTTTCTATTTTCCTCATCTTTATTTAATAAATATAGTTTATTATCTTTAATATCAGCACCAATTATTCTTCTGTTATATAGAGTTTTAACATCAATTATAAGAAGCTTTTTTCTATCTAATTTCACAATATCTCCTGTAAATGAAACTAAAAATATATTATTATCATCATAAACTATTTTACTTATATCTAAATTATTTTTAATTAATTTATTATAATTAATTTTTTTTATTTTTTTATCTAAAATATCATAATATAAAAAATAATCCACTTTTGCATCAACACTGATAAATAATTTATTATCTATTAATTCTGTTGAAATTACTCTCACATTAGTAGGCATTTTCTTTTCCTCTACCAATTTAAAATTAGATCTATCTATAATAAATAGATATGTTTCTGTATCCGTATCACTATCAAATTTTGCACCTACAACATATATATATTTATTATCAAAATCTCCACATAATAATAGGGAATTTTTAATATCAAGTGCATTCTTTTTATTATTGCAAGAAAAATACACTCTATTATTATCCCCATTAATTTTATTTCTTGGAAGATTAAATAATATAAGTTGTCCATCTTTTTTAGTTCTAACAAAGCTTGCTCCATCATCTACTTTTTCTTCAGATACTTTTAAATTATTATCTATATAAAACAATTTATTATCAAGAGAAGTGGGAATATATACTGAATTGTTAATATATGATACCATAGGAGCATCCATAGCATTTAATTTAATACTTTTTTTATTATGGAAATTCTCATTTAAAATTTTTAGTTCACTGTCTTTAGTTGATGCATCTGAAAAAAGTATGCCCATAAAAGCTTTATTATTCTTATAATAATGTATTCCTAAACTTGATAATAATATTAATATTCCTAATAAAACTAATACGTATATCTGCTTTTTTTTCATAATGTTTCACCTCCTTTAAACATATTCTCTACTAATATTAAACTACAAATATTAAGCTGCAAAAATTTTTATAAAAAACATTTATAAAAGCTGGTTTAACAAATTTTTATAGATCTAACTGAAAAAGGATATCCTAAATAAATTTAATTTTAATATGAGAAGGATAAAAAATACATATAAGAAATATATCAATAAACTTTAATGGTTCTTAATTGGACATAACTAAAAATTACCCTAATTCCTCACAGTGGAAGAGAAATCTTTGGCAAAAACATATCCCCCTTATGTTGGTTATAAACTTTTAATAGAACCAATTTTAGAATTTTGGGTTTACGAATGTATTTTTTTCTTTTCTACATTAAAATCAAATCTATTTTAGGGCATCCTCTTTTAATAACAAAAATAAGTATATAGAATTATAAGTAAAATATTTATTTCTACTTAGATGTTTTTAATATTTGTAATTTATCACTTATTAGATCATTAGGAAGAACAGCACTTCCTCCATCTTTATCTAGATCAAAGCCTTGTTCCATCCAAGCTCTCCAAACAATTTGTGAGCAATAAAATCTATTTGTTGTCCACTTATTTAATATATTATAATTATATCCAAGTCCTATTTTTTCTTCTGCATATTTTATAGCATTTCTATAATGAAACTCATCCGCCCCATTAACACCAGCAAGTATAACTTTGTCATATCTATCTTTCCAATTATTTACCCTTCGTTGAACTCCTTCTACTTGTTTCCCCATAGGGTAAGCTTCAATAGTATATTGATTATCAATACACACTATTCCAGCATGTCCTGTAAAACTATCATATTTTCCCATAGGAGTAATTAAAATATCCCCGTATCCACCTAAAAAATCTTCATAATCTCTAAGATATTCTTCTTGAGTCCTATTAGTATTATCTCCTGCACTAAAGGATCTTACATTGTTAGGTTTAAACTTTGATTTCTTTTCTTTTTCTATTTTAATAAATTCTTCAGGTGTAGCTTCCTTTATTTTATCCCAGTTATTAATTAATTCCTTCATTTCTTTATTATTTTTTTCTATAACTTGTTTTTCTTCAATAGTATATTTCTGCTTTCCTTCCATATTACTTTCAGTAGCCTTAACATTACTGCTTGATATGGCAAAAATGGAAATTGCTAATAATATAATCCCAATATTTTTTTTATTCATATCAAAACCCCTTTTATTCTTGATAGTAATTAAATATTTAAATTAATTAGTGCGCATAATTAATTGTATTTTATTACAATTTATATATTATCATATTAAATGGTAATAATTTGTATTATTTTGCAAGTAAATTACAATAAAATTCCGTCATATTTCTTATCACTTACCTTATTATGTATTAAATGGTATAATTATTATATGAAAACATTTACTTCTGAGGGAGGAATCATTAAATGAGCTTTGAAATCAATAAAAAAAATTTAACTAAGGATGGTATATTTTTAATTCTCTCATTTATTTGTCTAGCTTTACCAATAACTATTATATTAAATTCAAATAATAAACCAGATAACTCTTCACTTTTATCACTACTTTTTTTGGGATATCCAATAATATGTCTTATTCTAGGTTTTATATCTGGAATATTAAAAGTTAATTTATTGGTGGAATTAATATTATTATTTTTAAGTTTACTTGTTATAATGTTATTTTTTCTTAATGTTTCAGCATTAATTTATACACCATTTTATATTTTTTTAAATATAATCGCAGTATTATTAATGAAAAATTTAGCTACTTAATAAAGAAGTATATATACCTTAAACAATAATTAAAAATCTTCCTAAACATTATAATATTTAGGAAGATTTTTTCCTCTAATGGTGACTTAATAAAAATACTATTATAGTAAAATTATTTCTTTATTTTCATATTTTAAAATAACTATATTACCATCCCTTACCAAAGCTGCAATTGGGATATCTACAGACTTCACATTCTTCACAAAATCCTCCATGTCCATATGCTGCTAATTCTCTTCTTGTTACTCTTTCTCCAGCAATTATTCTTGGAAGAATTAAATCAAAAATAGTTGTTTTAGCATACATTACACAACCAGGTAATCCTAAAATAGGAATATCATCCTTATATGCAACTAAAAACATTGCCCCTGGAAGTACTGGTGCTCCATAAGATATTATTTCTCCACCAGTATTTTTAATGGCTGTTGGAGTAGTATCATCTGGATCTACGGACATGCCACCTGTGCAAAGTATAAGATCTGCTCCTTTATCTATATAATTTTCTATAGTTTCAGTTATAATTTTGGGATTATCTGATAATATAACCTTGTCTATTATTGAACAGTCAAATCTAGATAGCTTTTTTTCTATTACTGGTGAAAAAGCATCTTTTATCCTTTCATAATAAACCTCATTTCCTGTAACGATTAATCCTACTTTTAATTTTTTATATGGCTTAACACTCACTATTTTCTTACCTTTAGTCAACTTTTCTGCTTCTAATATTTTCTTTTCATCAATAACAAGTGGAATTACTCTTGTGCCAGCTACTTTTTCCCCTTTTTCAACTGGCATATTATTATGTCTTGTAGCTAACATAATCTCATCTATTAGATTTAATTCCATTAAAAGTTCTTTATCTATTTTTAAAATTCCATCTCTATTTGCAATAAAATTTATTTTTCCCTCTTTTACTTCCGAAAAGGCTAGTCCCTCCCCTGCTGATAAATTTTTAAGCCTTTCTGCTGCCTCATTTTCATGTAAATAGCCTTCTTTTTTCTCCCATATGTATATGTGATCTTTTCCTAAAGACAGCAATACAGGTACATCTTTCTCTCTAATTATATGTCCCTTTTTAAAAGCTCTATCCTTTATTTTTCCTGGAATTATTTGAGTTATATCATGACACAATACACAACCTACTGCTTCTTTCACAGGTATTTTTTTCATATAAACCCCTCCATTTTTAAACCCTATTAATTATCTAGCATTAAATATTGACTGTTTTTTATGAAATTCTAAACTACTTTTTTGCGTTCTTTATAATTTATCCGATGACTATCCGCTCTAATACTCCCATCTTCTTCAAAGCGGGAGTAAAGAGCTGCTATGTTCCTGGATAACGATTTTCACTAAAGGATAACAACTTCTAAGGAGTAAAACTCATAAGAATTCTGTTAATAAGCTTCAGTGGAGTAAAAACTCACTCTGAATCCAAGAACTCTGCTTATATTAAAAATTTACAAATTATATAAATTGAAATTATTTAATTAATAAAATTAAATAAAAATTTTATTGAATTACTTTGGAATAATGTAAATCAATCTATATTTTGTAAATTTTTATAAAGGTCTTTTTTATATTATACTACTAAGTTTTATATTTTAACATATAATTAACCTACATTATGTTTAACTTCAAAATAATATATTTTAAGTAATATATTTTATATAATAGGTATTTAAGGTAATATTTTAATTATAGTTTAGGGTTATTTTTCCAATGAATATGATGAAAAATCTTTAGAATATAAAAAATAACTAGGTATTAGCATAAAACTACTTTTACCTAGCTATTCTTAAACATATTGATTTTAAAATTTTATGTGATCTACACTGGATTATTAATAATATTCTTAAATTTCTATAGAAATCTACACAAAATTATGGACGGCTTTTAAGCTATTAATTATTTCTAATTTATATTCTTATCTTTTTATCTTCAGGAAATCCTAATTTAAATTTCAATTCATGATTCACAACTTGTGCTTTTATAAATCCATGATTAAGGTTCATTATTTCTTTTGTAATAGTTAATCCTAATCCGTTACCTTCACTATTCCTTTCATTTTCCCTCTTATATAGTCGCTGGAAAAGCTTCTCTGTTTCCTCTTCACTTATTTTTTCTTTTGGAGTATTTATTACACTAATAGTTACATAATATTTTTTATTATATTCTTCTTCATCCATAATAACTTTAACTTCAGTTTTTTCTTTAGAATATTTTAATGCATTTGATAGTAAATTATAAATAGCTCTTACCATTAGCTCTCCATCTGCATTAATATAAACTTTATTTTCTATACCTAACAATTTTAAGTCTAAACTTTTCTCCATAAAATTTATCTTTTCTTCTTCAATAATTTGTTGTAAAAATAAATTACAATCTACATTAGAATATTTAACTTTTATATCATTTGAATTTAATTTTGAATAAGTAAAAAAATCATCCAATAGTGATTTTAAATACATTCCTTTTTTATTTATAATATGTATATATCTATTTAGTTCTTCTTTATTCTCATATTTTGATTCTTCTATCATCTTTATATATCCAAGAATAGTTGTAAGAGGTGTTCTTAAATCATGAGAAATATTGGTTATGAACTCATTTTTCTTATGCTCTTCCTCTTGTAACCTATTAGCCATTATATTTATGCTCTTTGCTAATTCACTTAGTTCATTTTTGTATTTTATATTAATTCTTTTTTTCAAATCTCCATTAGCTATAGCTGTTATCCCTTTGTTTATTTCTCCAATATATTTTATTCTTCCAGCAGTAAGTATAATAAATAAAACTACAGTCATTATTAATATATATACTGCGTTGTGAGAATCATTTGCATAATAAGTAGAATAATAAACTATGTTTTTTTTATAATCTACATTTATAATACCACTGGTTTCAAATACATTCTCTCCCTCTAATTTTCTTACCCTTTTATCTTTAACTTCTTTTAAATTTATATTTTTTATTCCCTTTTCTCTAGAAGCTATAACATTACCATTAGAATCAACTAAATATACATTATAATATGCTTCATTCCACTTATTTATAATATCTACTAATTCACGATCATCAATATTTCTTTTTTTATACTCATCTATAATATGATTTATTTTATTATTCTTATTTTCATTAATGTAATTGTACTGCTGTTCTTTAGTAAACATATTTGTTAAATTATTTATAAATATTACACTTACAGATGCTATAATTACTGATAAAATAGCAATAGTTACCATCTCTCCTCTTAATTTAAGTATCTTTTTCAATGCTGTATCCCACTCCCCATATGGTCTTGATATATTTACTATTCTTAGCCCTATCACCTATTTTTTCTCTCAAATTCCTTATATGAGTTAAAACCGAATTATCATTTTCTATATAAGAATCATTCCACAAAGTTTCATAAATTACACTTGGTGAAAAAACTTTTCCTTTGTTTGATGCTAATAGAACTAATATTTCAAATTCCTTCTTTGTTAATTTTAATCTTTGTCCATTTTTTAATACTGTAAATTCATCAACTATAATTTCTAAATCATTAAGATAAATTTTATCATTATCTTTTTTATCATTAGTATTAGTTCTCCTTAGTATTGCTCTTATTCTAAAAGAAAGCTCTGTTAAATCAAATGGCTTAACCAAATAATCATCGCATCCCTTTATAAAACCAAGCACCTTATCAGACTGCTGACCTTTAGCCGTTATCATTATTACTGGTACATTTGAAACTTCTCTTAGCTTACCAAGAGTATCATAACCATTTATTTTTGGCATCATTATATCTATAAGAACTATTGATGCTTCAAAGCTTTTAAATAGTTCTATACCTTCTTTTCCGTTTTCTGCAGTATAAATTGTATAACCTTCCTTGCCTAAATAATCCTTAAGCATACTTCTTATATCTTCATCATCATCAATAATTAAAATTTTCTCCATACTTATTACTCTCCCTATATTTTATAACATATGTAGTTACCCAAAACTGACTAATATCTAAAGGATAACGACTTCTAAGGAGTAAAACTCCTAAGAATTCTGTTAATAAGCTTTAGAGGGAGTAAAAACTCCCTCTAAGGCCAAGAAATCTGTTTATAGTACATTCATCTTACCACTAAAATACCGAGTATTCTATGTTTCTTGATAAATATAGCATATAACAATATTTATTCTTTTAGCAACTCAAAGGATACTTTTTTCTTTAAATTTCTTATTGGTAAATTAAAAGTTATAATAGACAATACTGTGGAAATTACCATAGAAGCAAGTAAATATAGGAAAGATATATAAATATCTGAATTCAAAAATAATCTTAAGGCTGTTTTTAGAACTAATACATATATCCCAAATGACATAATTGTACTTGTAGCTACCAATAATAGCAACTTAAATAGTTGATATTTCATACAAAAACCTTTTCCAATTCCCAAAGCTATTATTATAGTTTCATCTTTCTTATTTTCTATATAATTCATATAAACTATATTCATGTTAAATAATACAGATGAAAATATGCATAAAAAGCAAAGATACTTAAATATATCTAATGATTTATTAAGCATGGAAGATATGCTATTACTTAAATAATCTACTGATACAACATAAGAATCTTTTATACCGTCCATCCATTTATCACTATTACTTTTTATTATATAACTTATACTTTCTTCCCCTATTCCACTATACTCCTTTAGTATGGTTTGAAAATTAAACTCTCCACCATCATAAATTCCTTTAATTTTATATTTAAAATTTCCAGCTAAACTTTCTACATTAATAAAATCCCCTAGCTTTAAATTATTTGTTTTCTTGTATTTATCAGAAATAATTATTTGGTCTTTACTACCTTGAAATATATCTTTACCTTCTATTATTTTATATTGAGCTTTATAATCCTCTTTTTTAATTTCGGCTATTCTTATTGCCTTAGATTTAATATTACTATTAGTAACTTTTGCACTTATATTATAAAACTTACTGTACTTATTTACATAATCATTGTTCTTTAAATTCTTTTCTAAATCTCTACCAGACTTTTGAAGCAAAATATAATTATAAGGTAAGCTGTTTTTCATTGTTTTATTCATGCTGTATTTTATTGTATTATCCAAAGTAAAACCTATAAGCAAAAATACAATAGTAATTGTTATACTTAAAAGTATCATAGTAAAGGACATAAAATTTTTTTGAATATTTTTAAACCCATATATAAAAACATTATTTTTAAAAGGAATTAAGGTTATAAGCTTTAGTATACATAATGTTATTAGCAAAAATATCCCTATAAATAACAATATAAAACATCCACCAGCAAAGGCTGATAATCTTCCAAGGTATAAAGAATAAGCAAATAATAATATAGGTACTAATATAACACTACTAATAAGAATTTTTTTTCTTATTTTTCTTAACTTAGTTTCATCTTGTCTTACAATGGAAAGTGGTTCTATATTCTTTAGCATCATAAGTGCTATGTTTAAAAACAAAAAAAATAACACACAATTAAAAACCACACCTTTAAATATAATTGCAACTTTTTCACTTGCACTTATTAACTCATTAGTTTTGTTAAAAGCTAAAATAACTGTACTTAATTTAAAAGAACATAAAGCTGCTAATATTACTGGAATAATTATTGTTAATGATAGCTCCAATACCATACTTTTCTTTAAACTCTTACTCTTAATAGATAACATCTTTAGTATTGCAAAATCCTTTTTTCTTCTTAATAAAATCATAACAGTAGTTGTAATAATTGTAATTATTGATAATATATATGCCATTTCCGTAATTACAGTATAAGCCATAATCTCCTTGTCTACATCACTTTGTACAGATTTATTCTTATCTTCCAAAGAAGAATATTCATATCCATTTTCTATATTTTTTAACCTCTCTTTTAATTTCTCACCATTACCTCCATTAATCAATACTAGTCCTTCATTTCTTATCTCTATGTTTTTATCAGATAATATTTTTCCATAACCTAATATTTTTGAATCATTATCAACTCCGTAAGGCATATTTTCAATTTTTTTAACTACATAACTTTTAGATCCTATTTCTGGATATTCTATTTCTATTTTATCTCCAACTTTAGCTCTAATATTATTAGCTATTGATTTGTATAAAATTATTTCATCTTTGCCAATATTAAATTTACCTGAAATTAATTTTCCTATAGTTTTTTTACCATTACTATTTTTATAATAACCATTTGTTAGTTCCTGAACCGTTACTTTATATCCTTCTTTTTTTAAAGAAGCTATTTCGTCATTAAATTTTTTAGAAGGATATTGTACTTGAACCCTAAGCGTTCCACCATTTAATTGCCTAATACTGTTATCCATAATCTCTTTAGTATTCTTCATAATTTGTGGTACTAATAGTGAAATTAATGTTGTAACAAAAATTGATAAAGCAGTAAATATTAAAATTACCTTTTCACTTTTTAACTTTTTTAAATTATATAATTTAAAAACATCAAACCACTTCATTAATTACACCATCCTTTAGCAAAAATCTTTTTTCACCCAGACTTCCGATTTTCTCATCATGAGTAACAATTACAAGAGAACATCCTATTTCTTTTTTTAAATTTAATAATAAAGAAATTACCTTTTTCCCATTAGCTGAATCTAAAGCCCCTGTAGGTTCATCACAAAAAATTATTTTAGGATTATTTATTAAAGCTCTTACTACTGCTACTCTTTGGGCTTCTCCTCCTGAAAGTGCTGTTGATATAACATTTCTTCTTTCATATAAACCAACTTTTCTTAAAAAATATTCAGCCTTTTCCTTTTTTTCTTTATAAGTTTCCTTTGAATCAATTGCAATAATAATATTTTCTAATGATGTTAAACAACTTATTAAATTATGGTTTTGAAAAATAAGACCTATATTCTTTCTCCTTAGTTTTTCTACTTCTCTATCATTTTTTAAATTAACAATCTTATTATTGAATAGAATATTACCTGAATTAGGCTCTGAAAGTAATGCTAAAGTATATAAAAGTGTAGATTTACCTCCACCTGATGGTCCCATAATGGTTATAAAATCATTTTTGTCCACTTTTAAATTAATATTATTTAAAACCTTTTGTTCATTATTTCCTTGAATAAATGACTTATGTACATTTTCCATTTCTATCATTTTTATCATCTCCCTCTCTTTAATTTTAAACATTAAAAAGAGGTTTTTCTTTAAGTAAGTATAAAGAAAAAATAAAGTTTTTTCTTTAATATAAAATAAATATTCACATAAAAAATAGAGTACCCTGTTGTAGATACTCTAAAAAAATTCTATTTATACTTTATTCCGCTCCAATTTATATTTTTAGTTAACTCTGCTTTTCCCTTTAAGTTTACATCTTTTAATGCCCATTTTTTAAACTCTTGATAGCCTGTTCTATCTACTATATAGCCTATGTGTTCCTTTCCACCTGGAGCATCCTTGTCTATATATTCATGTATATAATCATAGGTATTTACTATTATTTTTACTATACTATCCTCGTCTACCCATTTTATAAAATCTTCTGCCAATCTAGGATTCTTCTTGCCTGTTCTCCCCATTATAGCTAATTTATAATATTTTTCTTTGCTACGAGTCCATGCTCCCGTTGGACATTTACCTACACACTCTCCACATCCTATACATTTTTCATGATCTCTTATAACTTTAAAGTTTTCAAATTTTAAAGCTCCTGTGACTCTTTTTTTACAATTATTAATACAGGCTTCACATCCAACACATCTGTACTTATCATATTGTGGTTCTGTCATTCCTAATATTCCAAAGTCATGTATTCTAGCTTTTATACAGTCGTTTGGACATCCTGTAAGAGCTACTTTTACATGATAGTCATTAGGAAATATAGCTTTCTCTATTCTCTTAGCAAATTTTGCAGTATTATAATTAGCAAAAGGACAAACTTCATTTCCTACACAGGAAGTTACGTTCCTAGTTCCAGCTGCTGAATATCCTCTACCTACTTCATCTTGGTTTATATTTAATCCTTCTATAACTGGTTGTATTAATTTATTTATTTCATCCATTTTATCAAAATCTAAATCTGGGATTTCAAATCCTTGTCTTGTTGTTACATGAACTTTTCCATTACCATATTCTTCAGCTATTTTTGTTAGTATAGCAAAATATTTTACTGGAAGATCACCACCTGGAACCCTCACTCTTAAAGCTGTTTTACCTCTATGTTTTGTAACCCTAAATGCATTCTTTTTTATGGCTTTAGTATTAATATCCATTTAAAATCCTCCCTAATCTATAAGAGTTTTTCCCTTTACATAATTAAAAACTGGACCGTCTAAGCAAATATAAGTATCATCTATTTTACAATGACCACATTTTCCAAGTCCGCAACACATTTTTCTTTCTTGAGATATCCAAATATTTTCTTCTTTTATTCCTAGTTTTAAAAATTCTGCTACTGCAAATTTCATCATTATAGGTGGTCCTACTACTACAATTTGCACATTTTCTTTATCTTTTATATTTAATTCTGGAATATATTTAGTTACAAGACCTGTATTGCCTTTATAGCCTTCTTCTGCTATATCCAATGTAACATTTACATTAATATTTTCTTTCCATCTTTCTATATCTTCTTTAAATAGTACATTGTTTATAGTTTTAAATCCTACTATAAGATTAAACTCTTTACATTCCTTTGGATTTTTTGAAAAATAGTCCATTATTCCTTTAACAGGAGCTAATCCAGTACCTCCTGCTACCACAACTATTTCTTTATTTTTATAATTATCTAGGTCAAATCCGTTACCATAAGGGCCTCTTAAAAATAAACTTTGTCCAATATTATAATTATAAATTTCATCTGTAACTACCCCTACTCTTCTTATAGTTAAATCTACATATCCTTCTCCTATTTCGCACACAGATATAGGTGCTTCTCCATATTTAGGTAGGGATACTTCAAAAAATTGTCCAGGTTTTACTTCTCCTTCATAAGACATTCTAAAAGTATATTCTATATCTGTATGTTTTTTTATATCTAATATTTCAGATTTAAAAGGCATGTATACATTATTTGCAGTCATTAGAATTCACCCCTTCTACTAAATTTGAAAGTTTATTTACACAATTTGAGAAAGATATATATTCTGGACAGACATCATCACATCTCCCGCATCCTACACACATATGATATCCAAATCTCTTTTGGTAGTCATTTACCTTGTGCATAACTTTAAATCTCATTCTCTGTCCTTTATCTATTCTAAATCCATGGCCTCCAGCCATATTGGTGTATCCATCTATCTGACAAGAAGCCCATACTCTTCTTCTCTCTCCTGATTTAGCATTATCTTTGTAGAATATATCCTGCATAGTAAAACAAGTACAGGTTGGACATACAAAATTACATCTTCCACAAGCTATACATCTCTCAGAATATTCATTCCAGAAGTCTAAGTTCACTACTTTGGCTAAATTTATTTTATCTGATATATTTACTTTAACTTTATTTTCTTTAACATACTTTGGTTCTACTTCAAGTTTTTCTTCTATTTCTACTTGGTTAAAATATTTTTCTAAAGAATTATCCTTTATATCTACATATACATTTTCTTCATCTATATTTATTCCTAGATTATAATTTTCTGATTTATTAGTTTTCATAGACACACAAAAACAATTTTCAAAGCTTTCATTGCATCCCATAATAACAAATTTAACTCTTTCTCTTATAGCTTTATAATAAGGATCTTCTTCACCATTTTTTAAATATATTTGATCTATACGTTTTAATCCGTGTAAATCACAACTTCTTAAAAATATAAGTATACTTTCTTTATCTGTTTTTGGCTCTATCCAATTGTCTTCTGTAAAATAAAATAATGTTTCAGTTATTGGTAATACAACTTCTTTAAATGAAAAATTAGATTTTTCTTTAAAATTTATTTCTTCCACAGATGAGATTTCTTTATATCTTATAGAATCTGTATCTGAAAATGTTCCCTTTCGTTCTAATGTGCTGGGTGCATAAACTTTAAAATCTTTTCTTAAATTTTTTAAAGCATTATTAAAATTTTCTTTTCTAATCTTAAAACCCATTATGTTTCACCTCTTAAAACTATTTTTTTGATATTTTATAATAAGCTGCTCCTACAAATAATGCTCCGCCTATAATATTTCCTAAAGAAACAAAAATTAAATTGTACGCTAATCCAGTTATGGATACTCCTAATCCATGTGGTATAAATAGAGCTATAGAAAGTAATGTCATATTTGCTACACTATGCTCAAAACCTGATGATATAAAGGCAAATAAGCACCAAAATATCATTATGAGTTTTCCTGCCTCTTCTTTCATTTTTAAACTACACCATACAGCTAAACAAACTAAAATATTACATAACAAACCTCTTAAAAATAATTCCATAGGTGGTAGCGTCATCTTTATTTCTGCTGTTTTTAAGATAAATTTACCTACAGCTCCTTTGGCTAATCCTGCATTAACAAATATTAAAGCTAAAAGCATTGATCCTATTAAATTTCCTACAAAGCTGAATCCCCATATGATTAAGGTATCTTTCCATGTAGTTTTCTTATTTAATGTTCCTATAGTCATAACCATATTATTTCCTGTAAAAAGTTCTGATCCCGCAATAATAACAAGACTTAAGGCTATGCCAAAGGATAACCCCATAATAAGCTTTACATAAGGGGAATTAACAGATGCTAAATTTCCACCTAATGTAAATATGAGTATAATACCTATGCCAACGTATATCCCTGCAAGAGCAGAAGATACTAAATAGCCTGCTTTATTATTTCTTAATAAGTCCCTTTTGCTTTCTGCCACATTACTAATTTTGTTAATTTCTTGACTATACATACCATAGAACCCCCTTTTATTTTTTAATGCATTATATAAAATTTATTACTGCTTATAATTTATTCTACATTGTAAAATAAAAAAAGTATGTGATAAAAATCACATACCTTTAAAAAATTCTGACAATTTATTCCTATCTTTAATTATTATTTTTTTACCCTCATAATATATAAGTTCTTTGTTTTTTAACTCTTTTAATGCCCTAGATATAGTTTCCCTTGAACTTCCTAACATTTCTGAAAGATAAGTAACTGTTATATTTAGTTTTATGACTTCTCCATTTTTTTCATACTCACCATAATCCTTAGCCAATTTCCAAAGCTTAGCTGCCACTCTTTTTTCTACTTTAAGAGGTACTGTATTTTTTAGTTGTCTATACATCCTTCTTATTTTATTAGTCATTGAAAACATCACTTCTTGAGTAAATTGAAAGTTTCCATCCATTATATATAATAAATCATTTCTTTTAATTGATAAAACTTTACTATTTTCAAAACCTTCACAACATATAGATGCTGGTTTTTTATCTAGTATAATTTCATTTATAAATTTACCCTTATCTATTATAAATATTACTCTTTTTTGACCATTTTCTGAAGTTCTATATAAAGTAACTTTTCCTTCTAATACTATATATACATTATTTACGGAATCTCTTTCATAAAATAAAATTTCTCCTTTTTTTAAATTTATTACTCTAGATTTATTTGTTAACATATCTAATTCATCATTTTTAACACTAGAAAATATCTCTAAATCTTTTAATTTATATTTTATTGAACTATTCATGAGAATTAATACCCCCATTTTTTATTCTCATATATCACATTTCCATTGTATATATTCATTTTTATTTCAATATTAATATAATTAGATTTGAAACCACATACTTAAATACTTTTACCTATTTTCTAACTTTCTATCCCTACTCTTGCAGGTACACCTTTTTCATAGTAATGTTTTATTTCTTTCATTTCTGTTACCAAATCTGCTTTTTCTATTATTTCTTCTTTGGCATATCTTCCCGTTAATATAACCTCTACCTTTGGATTTCTTTTATCTAATACATCTATTACTTCTTCTACTGTAAATAATCCATAATATAAAGCTATGTTAACTTCATCCATAACAACTAAATCATAATCACCAGAAGTTAATATTTTTTCCATCTTTTTTAGTCCTTCTTTTGCTAACTTTATATCTTCCTCTTCTGGATTTCCAAATATAAATTTATCCAGTCCAAACTGCTCCATAGTAAAATTAGGTAATATGGTTGGAGCTTTTAATTCGCTATATTTCATTCCCTTTGTAAATTGTCCGAAAAAAACTCTTTTTCCACAACAAACGGCCCTTAAAGAAATTCCTAAAGCTGCTGTAGTTTTTCCCTTACCATTTCCTGTATAAACTTGTATATATCCTTTTTCTTCTTTCATAATTACACCCACCTTTTTCATTATATGTTCTGTATAATCTATCTACCTTATCATGTTTAAATAATGTATAATACAGTTAAAAACTGTATAAGTTAAAATAAAATATATTTCTCTTATTATGGCAAAATCTATATTGATAAAACATCTCAAAATAGATTAAATTTTAATATAGCAAAGACAAAAGAATACAAATAATAAACATATTAATACTCTTTATAAATGTATTTTTTATATTTGCGGTGTTAAAATTAAAACTTCTTCACATATCTCTAACATTTAATACTGTTTCTAAAGTATACTTTTTTAAATTACCTGTATATGTAATATTTTTTTCTGCTTTTGATAAATCTTCTTTATTATCATACACAATGCCTAAAGCATCACCACTATGGCATCCTATTATGCCCAATCCTCCAGTTTTATTTTTATATTCTTCTACTATATTAAAATAATCATAAGTCAGTCTATTAAAATTTCTTTTTATACTTTCCTCTGAGATTTGTGATATATTTTTAATATTTCTTTTTTCTATACTCTCTTTTAAATCCGGTATTAAATCTTCTATTGAATTCATCTTTTTTAAATTTTTATTATTAAAATCTAAAGTATTTATTATTCTATTTCCCTCAAAAACTAATATATGAAATTTTATATAGGGCCCTAATTTTTCTTTAAAGCTTCCCTTTTTATAATCAAACAATGTAAATTCATTAAATATTATACTGTCTGTAGGTTCTATGGCTAAACAATGTTTTTGCAATTCTTCTATAGAATAATTTTTTTCAAATAATTTGGTTAAACATTTATAAGTAGCACATAGATCTGCTGTGCTACTGGCTAAACCTTTTCCTCTTGGAATTCTACTATTTATTTCTATATGAATAGTATTTATGTAATCTCTATATGCCCAATCTGTAAGTATATTCTTTATAAATTTATTTGCTTTACTATTTCTATAAAAATTTTTTTCTTTTTTACTTTCAAATAATCTAACGTATGTATATAAATTTATAGGGGAAGAAACCAACACAGGCTTTTCCCCTAGATTTCCTTGAAGTATTTCTCCAAAACTTCCTGGATATTTGGCTGTAACTTCCATGAAATACTCTCCTTAGATTTCTTCTTTTATATGATCTATATATATTTTTTGAAATTCTCTATTTGCTCCTAGTCCCTTTAAATATAAATCAACTTTAAAGCCTTCCTTTTCCAAAATGTTTTTCCAAGATTCTTCATCTTCTCCTGCCATATCATTGTTGGCATGATCTCCTGCTACTAACATAAAAGGCATTAGTAAAACATTTTTTACTCCAGATTTCTTTAATTTAGGTATTACTGACTCTATAGAAGGATCACTTTCTACACTACAGAGGTACATATTAGGATTTATATGTTCTCTTAAATAATAATCAAATTGGAAATAAGCAGCATTTGCTGGATGCTCTGTTCCATGTCCCATAAGTATTATAGCTTCTTCTTTATTTAATTTAGGAAGTTGAGTTTTTAAAGCTTCTGTGGCTATTTTATAATCTTCATTTTTAAATAATAAAGGCTTTCCTAATTTTAAAACATTAAATTTATCCTTAAAAGCTGACACCGCCTGTTCTATTTTTTCATATTCTTCTCCAAACATTATATGAAGAGGTTGAACTATAACTTCTTCGTAGCCTTCTTGTTTAAGCTCTTCTAATGCTTCCATAGGGTTATTTATTTTTATATTATCTCTTTTTAATATTTTATTCATTATCATATAAGAAGTAAAAGCTCTTTTTATATCATAATCTTTAAAACTTTCTTTTATAAAATTTTCTGTGCTTTCTATACAGTCCTTTAATGATTCTTCATAACTGGTGCCAAAACTCACCACTAATATAGCTCTTTTGTTCTTATCCATTCTTATCCTCCTGATCTATCCTAATAATATTATTTAATTAACATATTTCTTAAATACTTCATTAAATATATGCATCAATTTAAATTTATAATTTTTTTTGTTTAACATATCTTAAATATATACTTTATATATTTTTTATAATATTAAAGTTTTTAATACTTAAATATATAATATTTTATTTATTTCTCTCAAAATATTTTTCAGGTATAAATCTATATATTATGATAGCTATTATTACATTTGCTAAAGCTGCTAAAGAAAGTATTGGTAATATAGCTAGTACTCCTTTTCCTGCTATGGGAATTATAGCAAATACTGATACTGGTCCATTTATAATAACTGCTACTATTGTTGCAGCTACTGCTGCTAAAATACTATTCTTGTGTTTTAATTTATTATAAACTATTCCAAATAATAACATAGTAACTGCCATATCTACCATAACTATAATATGTACTGGTAAACTTAAAGGAAATCCACTAGTTAAAGCACTTAAAAAGTGAGCCACTGCCCCTATAATGGCTCCTATAACCGGACCTAGTACTAAAGTTCCTAAAAATGCTGGCATAGAATCAAAGGCTATACTTCCCATTATTTTTATATTTGCACCTACAAAACTTAAAGCTATAAATAATCCTATAATAACTAATCTTTTAGTTTTCATCCTATTTTCTTCCTCCAATATTAAGTTTTTAATATTAACTATGTTTTAATATAGTATTTAAATTTTACATAGTCTTATTTTCTGTATCTTCAACCCATCTTAAGGGCGCAATTCCACTACCTTCAATTGCACCTTTAGTCATTTCATTATTACAATATGAACAATTCATTTTATCCCCCTCTATAACCTATAATCTTTTGTTTTTAATCTATTAAATTATTTTTACCCTAAATAATATAAATAATCAATTTTAATCACTACTTAAAGTATATACTTAATATTTAATACACGCCCTTACTTAATAAATAATTGCTAATTATTCATATTGAGAATTGATCATTGTTAATTGAGAATTAAACTTATGTATTCAACTAAATTTTCTATATTGTTAAATTCTTTTTCATAATTTATCTTCTTTCTTCTTATTACCAAAGCATATATATCACATTCCAGGCAGGCTAATATTTTCTCCTTTGTGCCACCTTGAGGTCCACTATCTTTTAATATCAATGCCTTTGCATCATAATCCTTTATAAATGCTTTATTTAATTCTTTACTTATAGGTCCCTTTATAGCCATAAGATCCTCTACTTTTACCCCTAAATTAAAGCAATCTTCTAAAACTTTTACAGATGGAAGCACTCTATGTATTATCCTATTTTCTAGTTTTAAATCTAAAATTTTATCCATATTTCTACTACCAGAGGTATTTAATATATTACCTTTTATATTTTTTAAAGCCTCATTTAAATCTTTATAATCCTCTAGAAATACTACTTTTTTATTTCCCTTAAATTCCTCTGCTGAGGATGGTCTTTCATACCTTACATATTCTATATTTAAATCTTTTGATACTTCTCTAGCATTTTTAGTTACTTCTAAAGCATAGGGATGAGAGGCATCAATTAATATATTTACCTGGTTTTTCTTTAGCATATTTGAAAGTTCTTTTTTATTTAAAGGTTTTGTATTTAATTTTTTGTATTTATAGTTTTTTAAAATTTCTCCACCATAAGCTGTAGCTGTAGATATTAATATGTTGTCTGTAAACTTATTTAGTAAAGAAAGTATTTCTCTTCCTTCTGAAGTACCTAATATTAAAGCTATCATTTTTTCTCTCCTAGATTTTATATATTATTATTGTAAATTAACAAAAGTTATTTACTTATAAATATTTCTACTATAAGAAGATAAATATAATCTTACTTCCATAATGAAATTATCCTTAAATTCAGGAAAAAATCTCCTATATGTTATGTTCTTCCATACCTAAAATTTAAATTTTTAATCTTTATGTACTTTATAACCCCTTCTAGTTATAAACTTACCTTCTTTTATAAAACTGCTACTGTTACCTATTATTACTGTAGATAACATATCTGCAAAATCATCTGTGAAATTTTCTAAAGTATACAGACGTATTTCTTCACCCTCTCTTAGGGCATTTTTTACCACTGCAATAGGAGTATCCTTACTTCTATATTCTTTTATTATGTCTATACATTCCTTTAAATAATAAGGCCTTCCTTTACTTTTAGGATTGTATAAGGATATAACAAAATCTCCTTCTGCTGCTAATTTAACTCTCTTTTTTATAAGTTCATACGGTGTCATTAAATCACTTAAACTTATGTTACAGTTATCATGCATAAGTGGTGCCCCTATTATTGAAGCTGCTGAGGTGGAGGCTGTTACCCCTGGAACTATTTCAATTTCTAAATTCTTATCATTGTTCATTTCTAATATAAGCCCTGCCATGCCATATATTCCAGCATCACCTGTACTTATTACTGAAACAACCTTATCTTTACTTAAATCTAATGCTCTTTGGCATCTTTCTTCTTCTTTTTTCATTCCTGTAGTATGTACTTCTTTTCCTTCTATAAGAGGTTTTACATAATCTATGTATTTTGAATAACCTACTATTGTATCACTTTCTTCTAATACCTTTTTAGCTTTTACCGTTATATGTTCTAAACTTCCAGGTCCTATACCAACTACATAAAGTTTTCCCATGTTTGTATTTAGTAAGATTTATATTAATAAACTCTCATCAATTATCTTTAATGAAAATATATTTTGTAAATATGAAACCTCACTAAATTTCACCTCTTTTCTTTTTAGTTTGTATGTATTTCTAATTATATGAATAACTTTAAAAATTCCATAATTTTTAAAAATAACATTTCTATCTATGTCCTGCTCTTCATTAATTTAAAATCACCATTTGATTTTTATAGGTTGCTTAACATTCACAAGTTTTAAAAATTTTTAGTTGTAAGAATACTTTTAAACTTATAGTTTTCCTATAGCCAAAGTCATTCCATTTAGTTTTTGCTTTTCTTTAATGATTTTTCCACCTTTTAATTCTATAGATGGCTCACATACTGACCCTACTCCTATAGTTTTTCTTACAAACTCACTACCTTTAAATTTATGTTCTACTTTTTTTATTTCTTCCAGGCTATAAGTTATAAAGGGGCATCTTAAAAATTTTGAAAGTTCCTTTATTGCAGTCTCATCTTTTTTTATTTCCACGGAAACTATAGAATTTATACTTTTAAAATCTATATTTTCTTCTTTCAAAACCTTTATTACATTTTCTTTCATAGTTATATCATCATAATTTTTTCTACAACCAATACCTAAAACTATGTTTTTTCTTATCAATTTTAAAATGCACTTTTTTTGCAACTCTTCATGTTTTATTTGTACTTGTACATCCTTAGATGTTAGATTTATTCCTTTTTGATTATGTGTATTTTCTAACATTGATAGTTCTTTTACACTTGTCTTTGCTTCTTTTTCTATATAGTTTGATATTAATGTTTCTTTTACAGTTCCCTTTTTTTCTTTATGTTTACTTGGATTTTGTGAAAGCAATTGTTTATTTTTATAAAAAAAATCTTCCTCTATATGTAATTTATTTGTTACAAAAACTAATCCTTTAGCATCTTTTATATTATTAATATAGCCTTTAGGAAAATTCACTAAATCTTCTTCGTCTATAAAAGCTACCTTTTCTCCATTTACAAGTAATGCAGCTATATCCTTTGCCTTTTTTAAATTCTCTATTACTAAATCATTCTCTTTAGCTATAATATCTGGGGCTTTTATATTTAAATTATCTGTAGCTGTGGTTATTACAGGCTCTGCCCCTATAATTTTAGCTATTTTTTCTGTTAATTCATTGGCTCCACCTAAATGTCCACTTAAAAGACTTATAACATATTTGCCTGTACTATCTATTACAATAACTGCTGGGTCTTTATCTTTACTTTGTATAAATGGTGAAATAGCTCGTACTGCTATACCTGTAGAACTTATAAATATTATGGCATCATAAAATTGAAAAGATTTTTTTACTATTTCTTTAAAATTAAAATCTTCATTTTTAAAACAATTCTTTTTATATGCTGAATTTAAATCCTCTTTTTTTGAATAACTATGTTTATTTAATAAACTTGAATCCTCTTTTTCTAAAGTTGTAGCTTGAAAATTTAAATTATCGCCTGCAGAATAATATAAATCTTTATATCTTAAGTTATCTACTTTATCTTCTAGCTCTTCTCTACCATACTTTAAATACAAATCTACATCTATATTTTTTTTAATTTTATAAGCTATATGATTGCCTAGCTTAGTCACGTTAATTACAGATATTTTCATTTTATTTTCTTTCTTCTCTACTTTATGTACTTTAAAATCTTCAGTATTAATTTTTATATTTTTCACCTCCCATCTTTTTTGATTATTTATGTCATGCTTATATTACTTATTAATTCCTTTTCTAAATTCATGAGTAAATTTCTCATCATATAGTAGGCTTTTATCATATTTGCAATCTATAAAATCACCTACTAATATTTGAGCTGTTTTTGTTATATTAGCATCTTTAACCTTTTTTGCTATGTCATCTAAAGTTCCTATAACTATTTTTTCATCCTGCCAAGTAGCTCTTTGAATTACTGCTATTGGAACATTTCTTCCATATCCCTTTTTTAATTTTGAAGCTACTTTATCAATCATACCTACTGATAAAAATAGCGCCATGGATGCTCCTCTACTTGCTAAAACTTCCAAATCTTCTTTTTCTGGTACTGGTGTTCTTCCCTCTACTCTTGTAAGTATTAGAGTTTGACTTACTCCCGGTAGAGTAAATTCTTTTTTAATAGATGCTGCAGCGGCTGCAAAGGAGCTTACTCCTGGTACCACCTCATAGCATATATTTAATTTATCTAATTCATCCATTTGCTCTTTTATAGCTCCATATATAGATGGATCTCCTGTATGAAGTCTAACTATAGATTTATTTTCATTATGGGCCTTTTCTATAACTTTTATAACTTCCTTTAAAGTCATAGAAGCTGAATTATAAACCTCTACCCCTTCCTTACAATAATCTAAATGTTCTTTGCTTACTAAAGAACCTGCATATATAACTACATCTGCTTTACTTAAAATGTCTCTTCCTTTTACTGTTATTAAATCTGGATCTCCAGGACCTGCTCCTATAAAATAAACCTTACTTTCCATTTTAAATCTCCAATCTTCTTCAAAATAAAGTAACTTCTATAATACTCACATTAAATTTTTATTATTTTATCCATAAGTTTACACGATGACTATCCCCTCTAATACTCCCATCTTCTTCAAAATGAGATGAACTTTCTTACAAGATTGATAAATATATTCTATTCCTTGTTAGCTATTATAATTGACATATAATCTTTAGAATTTAAAATTTCTTCTCTTGTTCTTAAGATTTCTTGTCCTTCTCTATAAGCTCTTTTTACACATACATATTTAAAGCCTTTTTCTTCTAGCTTATCCAAAACTTCTTCTGTATTTTTGTAGTATTTCATTATTACTAAATATTTTTCATCTTTTATAGAATCTAACCTATTCCCCGGTAATATTAAAAGTGGTTCATCTCCTATAACTAAAGTTTCCCCTGCTAAACTTGCTGCTGCACAAAAAGAAGTTATGCCTGGTACTGTTTCTATATTTAAATTATGATTTTTCATGTATTCTAATAAATATATGTAGGTACTATATACAAAAGGATCTCCTATAGTTAGAAATGCTACAGTTTTGCCTTCTGATAATAATTTTTCCATGAATCTATAGTTTTCATATATCTCTGCTTCCTTTTCCTTTTTCATTGGAAAATATTTTAGATATATTTCTGCTTTAGTGTTTATAAAATTTTTAGCTGTATTTAAAGCTATGCTTTCACCCTGATCTCTTGCTGTTGGGGCTATAACTACATCACAGCTTTCTAAAATTTTTACAGCTTTTATAGTTAATAATTCTTCATTTCCTGGACCTACTCCAATTCCATATAAGGTTCCGTATTTTTTATCTGAATCCCTATTTTCAAATTCTATATTATTATGTATATCTTTCATATGTTAACTCCTTAATATCAATAATTTATCTTTTTTATATAAATTAATTTTGGATATTTATCCATCTATTTTGTTTCTCCTTTGGTTAAAGAATCAACATATTCTTTGGCTTCAATTAATCCAGCGCCAGTAACCATTCTATATTTTTTAATTGCTTTAATCCTTTCTCCATCTGTAATTAGTTCTCTTAATTCATTATCCATATTTTTTAATTCTTCATCAGATAATGTATTCCCATTAATTTTATTAATACCTTTATAACTAACTATACTTAAAATAACATATGATACTCCTAAAATTATAAAAATAAATCCATTTGAATATTCTTTTTTAGTAATCTTCATTATTCCTGCAACTATAAAACAAATTGCACCAATGAGCCATAACGTCCACGCTTTTAATTTCAACATTAATTCCTCCTTAAAATTTGAGTAGTTAATACGAATTTATTATATATGCTAATGATATTAATTACTGAAATCATGATCAATAGTAATTAAATTGTTAATTAACTTTTTATTTAACAATTTTATTATTTTGTCGTAATCTTTATTTTTAAAATAGAGTCTATTAGTGCCTCCATTTCCTGAGTAGGAAACTTTTATACTTTTTCCTTTGTTTATATGCACTTTTTCTATCTTATCCCAGGGAACAAATTGTAGATAACGATAGGAAGATACAACTCCCTTTGAAGTTATACCATTTTTCAAATAAGCACCTACATACAAAATTGTTCCTAATATTCCTAGTAAATAATGCATCTGGTTTTTTGCATATATATAAGTAATGTAAAAGAAAACCCCTATACCTATTATCAAGAATATTGTTTCAATAAGTTTTTTCTCTGTTTTTATTACTAATTGATTTACAATCTTAAATTCTTTAAAAATAATACCCACAAATAAAACAACCAAAATCCAATTCATCATATAAGACATTTCCCCTTAATTTGATATAAACAATAGATATAATATTGAACTGAGTTTACTTATATTAATATTAAACAACTCCTTCAAAATCAATTTTTCTCCTTGTTTAATAAACTTATAATTTTATTAATAATAAAAAATATAAAAATTATTATTGCAATCCCAGTAAACCATTTAAAAAATTCATGAATATGGATATTCTTTAATAAGCGTCTCCATAATTCAGCTAAGATAAATCCAATAATCCAAAGTATAAAATTAAATAGTTTAGATTTTTTCATACAACTCCTCCAAACAAAGTTAATGAACATTACAAGAATGCTGTGAACTTATCTACACAGTTACTTAATTCGTTTCATAATTGAGCCGTTCTCTTTTACTTCCTTTTTATGAGAAAAATTTTATATGTTTAATATATTAAACTATGGCATGAAACAATAATATAAAAATTTTGATCAAAAAAAATATATATAATACTAAAAATAATATACCATTAATAATAACTCCCCATCTTGCGAATCTATTAAAGTATATTTTTATTGATAAAAAACCAAGACTAAACCCTATGGGAATTATAAAAAATATTACCAGCAAAGGTAGCCATTCTAATCTTTGATATGATGTTGTTTTAAAAAAATGATTTAATATTAGAAAAAATATAACTAGAGCTATACTCAAGGAAACAATACCAAGTATATTTCCAATATTTTTGAGCAAAGATTTATTTTTCATGCAATTACACCGACCTTATATTTTTATAACTTTTAAATACTAAATAATTAACTAGTATGATTTATTATATTAGTTAATTTTTTTATCTCAATCATTAACAATAAACTAAATACAATTTCCAACAATATCATAATTACTGCTATTATATGTGGTTTAAAATTTAAACCAATTATCAAAACAACAATTGGAATAAAAACAGACATACCTATATAAGATTTAGATTTATATAGCCATCCATAAGGCATTAGATGAGCACCAAAAATCATTGCTAAAACCATCAACATTTTTTCTGGAACCTCTTGATAAATCCACATAGCAATAAGTAAGTACAACATTTGATTTAAAGAAAAAAGTACCCCTAAATTTGTCAAAGGATTTTCTTTATTAGTAAAATCAACTTTAATAGCTTTTGAAATCATATAAGCTAATGGAATAAGCGGTGCAGTACAACAAAATGCAAATAAGTTTTTTGTAAGTATGGGTAATGATGTTAAGTGAATTATCCATACCGCGCACCAAATTATAATAGAAGCTAAAATAAAATGTAGTCCTTTTTTCTGCTTAATTGAACAGTCTAGTCTTAATTCTTCCAAATTCATATTGGTATCCTCCTTAGTTGTAATAGTTTTAAAAACTACATTACTTTAAGTTTAAAATAGCCGCCTTTAGCTTCTTTACCTGTAATTTCAATTTTCACATCTTTATTATCAGTATTAGAGATTCTTATAGTTTCATCTAATGTACCATTTTTATTAAATAATGTTTTTTGATCATCATATATCTTTATATTTAAATCTCCTGATTCAATTTTACTATTAATTTTTATATCATAACTAGATTTCTTAGAAGCTATTTTCTTTACACCTTTGCCATTAAAGTGCTTAAATTTAATATTATATTCATTACCACTAGAGTTCTCCGTCCACCATCTTGTTTCTCCATCCCACTTAACATCACTTATTGTAAAATCATTTTTATAATTTGTATCTAGATATTTATATATTCCAATACCACCTAGTAAACATATAACTAAAGCCAAAAGTATAACTTTTTTCCCCTTATTCATTATATCCCCCTCCATTTTTAGTAGCTGTTATTATAAATATAGGATTATTTGCTATAAGCATATTTGATTTCCCTTTAGCTTTACTTATAGCAACTTGAATACATTCTGTTTTATAATTTAATTCTTTTAGAATTTCTAACGCCCTATTTAAATTGTTTATGGTTATAAAATTTAAAACCATTGTTCCATTATTTAAAAGCTTGTTCTGATATCTACTTATTATTTCTTCTAGATTTCCACCACTACCGCCTATGAATATGCTATTAAAACTATCATTTATATGTTCTTCTACTTCTAAGGCTTCTCCCTCTATTATTTTTAGATTTTCACAATTAAATTTCTCTTTATTTTTTTTTATAATATCTAAAGCTTCCTCATCTTTTTCTATAGCTATAACTTGTCCTTTCGCACATATTTTAGCTGCTTGTATACTTATACTTCCTGTACCTGCTCCCACATCTAAAATCTTTGAATTTTCCTCTAAATTCATCTTAGCTATAGATAAAATTCTTATATCCTCTTTAGTCATAGGACAACTTCCCCTTATAAATTCTTCATCTTTTATATATTTCATGGCCTTCCCCCTTATTTAATATAGGTTTTATATAGTTTTTTTATTTAGTTTTGAAATTTACTTTATAATAAAAAAGAAAGGGAATTAACTTAATCACATTATGCTCATAACTTCACTGCAAGTTCTTTTCAAAAAGCACAACCTTTACGCTGCCAGCCATATATTCTTTTGTTATATTAAAACCGAGTTTTTTGTAAAAGTAGTGATTTCGCTTTTTATCAGCAGGAGTTTCAAGCGACCAATGTTTAGCATCAACAAAATAATCAAAAATAAAACTCATTACTTTTTGTCCTATACCTCTATTTTCATATTCCGGAATGACACAAAGCGCCCCTAAATAATAGTTATTGTTGCCATTATATCTTACAATTACATCACCTATGAAAGTATTTTCATCCATGATTTTAAATGTATGGCATTGCTTAATAGATTTTTTCATACTCTCATTAGTCTTGTTATAACCTGGACACTCTCCATATAATAGATAATCCGATAAAAAAGCCTTATTTTGCACTTCAATTAAATCGGCAGCATCTTCTTCTGTTGCCCTTTTAACTATGATATTCATTAATCATTCTCCTTCGCCAGAAATAAATAATCTCCTTATTTTATCTCAACAACAAATTCCTGTTTATATACACTACTGTAAGCTCCCCAAAACTCATATTTTCTAATTCTTCTGGTTTACCTTTAATTATTTTTTCATCTTTGTAGGATAAATTTTCGCCTACTATTACTTCTGCTTTTATATTATTTTCTGTTAATATTCCGCATAATTTATCTGGACTATTATTTTTATCTGTAAGCCAAATAGATTTTTTATAGCTTTTAACTTTTTCTATAAACTCTTCTTCTCTACCATGAAGACTTCCTAAAAAACTATTTTGCCAGCTTTCATTAATTTTTGCCATCATATATTGGTAAGAGCTTATGCCTGGAATTATCTCTATCTTACCTTCATAATTATTTTTAATATAATTGCTTATACCATAAAAGCAAGGATCTCCAGAGGCTACTATAGATATGTTTTTATCCTTATTTTCTTTTATGTAATCTAATATTTCACTTAATTTATTTACTATTTTTTTATTATTTTTTATAAAATCTAGGCTTTCTATTGCTCTTTTAAATCCTATTATTATATCCACTTTTTCTAAATTATTTATGGCACCTTGAAGCATATAATCTTTATGCCCTGGTCCTAAACCTACTATATAAACTCTTTTAAATTGTAAATTATTATGTATATCATTCATTAAAATCCCCCTCTTTCATATTAACTATTGAGCGGTATGTAGTTTTATATAAAAATTTTTTAACTTTTAAATACCTAATTACTGTTATTGTCTTTTAATATACATCATTCTTTTTAAAATATATAATCTGGGGATAAAATAAAAATAATTTCCACAATAAATCTAAAATTTTTAGTATCTAAATTAAACACTATGTATTAAAATCTAAGAACTATATCAGCTTCACTTATTCTATAGAAGAGTATAGTATTCCTTTTTCCATAGAATACATTACAATATCTGCTTTTATATAATCATAGGTATATTGCTCTATTTTTCTTATTATTTTTTCTCCTAAATTTCTATAGAGTTTCTCGTAGCCTTCTCCTAATAAATTCACTGCACCCTCTGTGGTTTTTTGGTTATATATTTTAGCTACTAAATCATTATCATATCCCATAAGTGCTAATTCTAAAGCTATTGTTTCTAATCTAGTATCGCATACTCTACTATGGGTATTAAAACAGCCAGAAGCTATTTTAGATATTTTCCCTATATGGCCTACTATAGTTACTTTCTCTAATTTTCTTGTCATACAACAATTAAGAGCAAAACCCACATAGTTGGACATTATCACCATATTATCTTCCTTTAAATTAAGCTCTTTAGCCATTTTTTCTCCCATGTTACCAAATAAAAGTATTAATTCTTTTTCACCATGGCAGGTTTTTTGATTTATTTCTAATTCTATGGAGGCTTTTAGAGCATCTTCAGACATAGGCATTACTATTCCTGTTGTTCCTAATATGGATATTCCCCCTATAATATTTAATCTTGGATTAAAGGTTTTTTTAGCTATCTCCTCTCCCCTTGGAACAAATATGGTTATTTCCACACCAGAATCCTTTGGTATTACCGATGTTACCTCTTTTTCTATCATGGAACGTGGAACTGGGTTTATAGCAGCTTCCCCTTTTTTTACATATAGACCTTCACCACAAACTACTCCGACACCTTTTCCACCTTTCAAGGCATATCCACTGGACTTTTTTTCTGCCCTTGCCCATATTTCTATTCCGTGGGTTATATCCGCATCATCTCCACCATCCTTTATAACTGCACATTCTACAGAATTGTCATCTATAATTATTTTTTCAATAGGAATGGTAAGTTCTATACCTTTAGGAGTATCTATATTTATATCTTTTAATTTTTTATTATAAAAAAGAGTTATAACAGCTGCCTTAGCTGCCGCAGCTGCGCAGGACCCGGTAGTATATCCGCATCTTAATTTTTTCCCATCACAATTTACATATAAATCTAGCATAAATCCTCCGAATTACATTTTGTTAATGCTATGAGTTGCTTTTTTCTTTTCACTAAAAAAACATTTAACATTCTTATTTTTATTTAGCAATATTACTATAATTAAAGATATTAAAAACTCAACTAAAGCGAACCAATTACCTACTTTAAAACTTTTATATTCTATACCATTTAATACTTCTAAGAACATAAAAAACATCTCAATACATAACACTGTTGTCATTATATCCTTAACGGTATTATTTCCCATGCACAAAAAATAACATATAATTAAAGTTACAAATGTACTAAATATTGTTTTCATAGTGAATCCCTTGAAACTGAATTTTAATACAGCATTGGTAAAACTTCCATAAGGAATCTTTATATCTAAAAAGAAATTAATTGTTATAGCTAATATAAAATATACTATTGTAATAATATAAACCGTTCTTTGACCTTTTTTATAATTATCCATAATATTTTCTCCCTATAATTAATCCCTTGCATATACCAACTTTATATGTCATGTAATAATTTAATAAGAGTATTTATATAATATATTTATCTTCTATTTGCCCATAACTTTGCTTTTTTATCTATTTCTTTTATAAAGCTATCCTTACCTTCACAATAAGAATCTATATCATATCTAAATTTGAAAGCTAGTTCCTTCTTTAACTCTTCATATTCTTTAGCTTCTTTTTTATGTTCTATCATATAGTCTCTAAAATTTATGTGCCTTTCTACTTCAGAATCACCTTTTTCAAATATATGAACATGGTGTGTTCTATGATACAATCCTTTTAAGAAAAATCTGCGTCCTTTTATTCCATACTCGCCCTTTGGAATATATCCTAAAAACTTCATTTGTTCATTATAATTATCCACATTGTTAATATTTTCTACTTGGACTAAAATATCTATTATAGGTTTTGCATAAATACCTTCTATAGCTGTACTTCCAATATGATATATTTGGACTATTTCATCCTTCATTATGTTGTATATTTTTTCTGATTCTTTTTCATATTCTGTTTTCCATTTAGAGTTATGTGGAACTACTTCTATTATTCTAACTTGTTTTTCCTCACTCATATTTTAAACTCCTTTACATATCTTCTATCTACAACCACCTAATACTTGCTTTTAGTTATTTTATATAAAATTATTCTTATTACCCGTATGAATGTATTGTAAAATACTAAGATATTTCTTTTTTTGAAAAAATATAAGGTAAAAATTCTAAGTATATACCGAGTATAATTGCACCTAATACAATACTTGGTATATTATGCTTACCGAATCTTACATTTAATGATTGTTTGGCCATTTCTATCATAAATCCAATAATAATCAATCCTATAAATAAAATTTTTTTGTAATGCTTGTATTTTTTAATTTTATTTACTAATGCAACATGAATATTAATTTTTTCAATCATTTTTTCAACGCAAATAATTAAAACCATAAAAATTATAAAATGTAGCACTACCTTCATATTTATAATCTCCAATCAAATTTATTACTATTTAATCTATTCTTTATAACATATTAATTCTTATTTTTCTTAAATAAATTTGTTAACATGAATTTTATCAAAATCTAATTTTTCTTCACTTATAGGTTCCTTAACTTCATCTTTGTAGCCTATGGCTATTATAGATTCTACTTTATAATTCTCTTTTATGTTTAGTTTTTCTTTTATATAATCCTCCGCCATTTTATTTTCATCATAGCTTCTATTTCTTATTTGTGACCAGCAAGATCCTAATCCTAGAGATTCTGCTTCAAGTTGTAGTATTATAGAGGCTATAGAGGCATCCTCTACCCATACATCACTTTTATCCTCATCCCCTAATATAACTACTGCTAAGGCTGCATCCTTTATAAAAGTTCCTCCATGAGATTTACAGTTTGAAATATCCTTTAAAATTTCCTTATCTTCTAAAAATATAAACTCTAAAGGTTTTATATTTCTAGAGGATGGGGCTAAAAGTAATGCCTTTTTTAGAGCTTCTACTTTTTCCTCTTCTATTGGCTTTTGCTGAAACTTTCTTATACTTCTTCTTTGTTTTAATAAATCTAACATAATTTACCCCCTGTTTATTCTGATTTATTCAGTAAAAATATGAAACATCTTTTCAAAGATAATTATTATATAACATACATCTATTTTTTTATTCCAAATAAAAGTCTTGTAAAAGAAATTCTCCTAAATACTTCGTATGTAATTATTGTTAATATAAAACTCCCCACCATAATTACTATAACTTGAAGTGGAATAAAACTTATTGTATTTAATGTATAGTAAGCAACAAGTATTAGCCAAGATTGATGGAAAACATAAATTGGGAATGCTGCTTTTATAAAATAATTTGTAATTTTATTATGAAAATCTAAATAATGTTTTCCCATGCCCATAATTGCTAAAATCCCAATCCATGAAAGAAATCTTCTAAAAATACTATAAGCTATTTTAAAGGAATGATACCATAGATTTTCAAATAACAAATTTAAAATTGTTATTAAAATAAAAGCTATAAATAAATACCATCTGTTTTCATCTAATTTTTCCTGTATTATATCCTGTGACAACATAATATATCCAATTATAAATAGAGCAAAATATTCTCCTATACTCTTACCACCTATATTTAAAATAAAAGACATTAACCAAATAATTAAAAACATAAGCAATATTTTTAATAGAGATAATTTATAAACTGGTACTTTTCTACCATTATTGTATTTTATAGCTATTGGCAGTGCTATTAATGAAATTATAAACAAATACAAAATAAACCATAATTGTGCTGGAGTAAATCCTCCTGTATAACCAGTTAAATCCGTTTCCTTAATAAAAAATAAGATATATTGGTTAAAGTATCCACCATTATATCCATTATGAAATTTTTCGGCATAAAAGGTCTGCATTGGAACTAATAATAAAATACCTGATATTAATGGTATAAATAGTTTCCACACTCTTTCTTCTATATA
The DNA here is from genome assembly GCF_001020205.1 of Clostridium sporogenes. NCBI lineage: Bacteria > Bacillati > Bacillota > Clostridia > Eubacteriales > Clostridiaceae > Clostridium > Clostridium sporogenes. The sequence continues at coordinate 1,023,175 of NZ_CP011663.1, read as the reverse complement.
TTGTTTTGGTGTTCTTCTATTAAGAGCATAATAAGAGCTTATACCTGCTATAGAAAATAATAGCGGCATAAAACATGGAGAACATATCCGAATAAAGTTACTTAGTAAAGATACGCCTTCCCCTTTTACATAAAAGTTTTCACCAAAATTATTGTAAATCATAGAAGTATGATATGGAAATAATAGTAATATACTTATCCAACGTAAGTTATCAATAAAATATTTCCTCATTTATTAACACCTTTTCCTCATTTGTTATATAAAAATTATATTAATTTTATTTATATTTGTATTGTTAGAATTAAAAATCCCATAAAGCTTTATTTACTTCTTTAAAATCATTAAGAGATTTCAAATATTCAACTAAAGGAGTATAATTTCCTATTGAACATTTTGCTAGTGCTTTTCTATATAAATCCTCTCTATCCCAAGATATTATATAATGTTAACAATATTAGTATATATTATTTTCTAAACGTTCCTTTAAATATATCATAAATTATCCATTCTAATTTTATAAACTATATACTTTTTTTCATAAAATATCTTTTATGATTCTCTGGGCACTGATCTAATACGCCGAAGATTTCATATCCATGCCTAATGTAAAAATCCTTTGCTTGAAAATCAAAGGTATCTAAATGAATTAAGTGGCAATCTTTTTCTTTAGCTATTTTTTCTATTTCTTTTAAGAGTTTTGTACCTAGCTTATCTTTTCTATATTCTTCTTTAACCCATAAAGCATCTATATATATACAATTCCAACAATACATCTTACTAAGTATTCCTGCAATAATCTCTCCATTTGTATCTTCAATAACTCTATTTATAGATAAAAGAGGAACCTCTTGTTTACCATGAACCTTTGATAAGTTGTATTCAACTATCCTATCAACAATTAAATCTGCTTCCTTCTCACTACTACTTTCTCTAATAATGTAATTATTCATTATCAACACCCCCAAATTTATAAATATTTAACCATCCCCCTATTTCATCAATTAACCAAGGTGAATTTTTATCTTTTCTAATAAGAGTACACCATGTTTCATATAAACCACTATCCTGTGGTGTAATTGCGCCTTTTTTATATTTTACTTTATAATCAACTTTATAGATTATAATATTCTCTTCTTTTGCCTTAGTTATAGTTCCTCTGCCATTTTTAATATATCCCTCTTTATACTTTTGATCCTTTTCTTCTTTTATTGTATTTATCTTTTTATATTTCAAATCTTCAAATTAATATATTATGCAAAAGTAGTTTCTTTAACATCCGGAAGTATATCGTAAATTGAACACTTCATTTTTTCTTCAAAATAACCTTTTATTTCTATTGTTTTTTTCCACCTTGCAATAGTATATTCATTTACACCATATCTACAAGCAACATCAACAAACCTTTTTTCAAGTAAACAAAATCCTGTGGATAAAGCTAATGCATCGCTTAATTGTACTAATAGGTCATAGTCATCATAAACAGAAGAATTTATAATATTTTTAGTAAGCTCATATTCTTCTTTTGTAACATCCCATTTTCCTATTGCTGAATCAATATCTTGTATTATAAATGAATGTGTAACACAAATTTTAGCAACCTCATCCCAGCCTTGTTCCATACAATATTTATATCCAGCAATCATATGTCGTTCTGAAACTACTCCTACTCGTCTACCTATATCATGTAACAATCCTAAAACATATGCTTTATCGCTATCCATATCTGTACAATACTTTGCAATATTTTTACAAGCTAGAGCTACAAATTCAGAATGTTGTTTCCAAGGCCCCGGATTTAACTTTTCTGACTGTTCAAGAACTTTTATTGCTGTATTTTTATCAGGATACTTCCTACACATAACATCACTCCTCTTAACACAAGTATAATTAATCTTCACTATCATTGGCCATACTAATTATGGGTAATTATTACTTATATGTCCACTTTAATTAATTACAATGAATATATTTTATTTCTTGCTATTTTTTTTATTGATGGCAATAATACTACAGAAAATAGCAGTACCTATTGCAATCCAAAGAGCAAGGTTCATGTGAAGTCCTCCCCTCAAATTTACTATCTATCTTTCAGTAGATTGTAATATTCTTATAAACCCAAATTGTATTCATATTTTATTTACATGACCCCAGGGGGATATATTCTATCTTTTTACTAACATATACATTAGTGCATTTACTATGGAAGCTGCTACATTGCTGCCACCTTTTCTTCCTCTTATAGTTATAAATGGTACATCTAATTTTTCTAATTCTTTTTTTGATTCTGCTGCTCCTACAAAGCCTACTGGTACTCCTATTATAAATTTTGGGTTTGCTTTTCCTTCTTTCATAAGTTCCATAAGCTTGTATAGTGCTGTTGGTGCATTTCCAAAAACAAAAAATTCTATTCCTTCTTCTGCTGCCATCTCTACTGCCGCCATAGATCTTGTTATACCTCTGTCCTTTGCAATTAGAGCTACATCTTCTTTAGATACAAAACACTGAACTGTAGAATTTAAATCCTTTAAAGCCTTTTTATTTATACCGGATAAAGCCATATTTGTATCTGTATAAATCTTTATTCCCTTTTTAAGAATTTCTCTTGCTGCCTCTATGGCACCTTCCTTTATATAAATTAAATTCTTATATTCAAAATCTGCTGTAGTATGTATTACTCTTTTTACTATTTTTAATTCTTCCTCTGAAAAATTATGTTCTCCCATCTCTTCTTCTATTATTTCAAAACTTCTTTTTTCTATATCCATTGGTTTTTTTATATAATCTTTCATAACTCTATCTCCCTGCCTTTAAGCCTTAAACCTATTAAATAAATATCATGCAAACTCGAATTTACCATTTCATCAAATTTTATATAAAATTCTGATTTTCCAGCCCGATATACTCAAATTGGACAATTAACCATTATCCCTCACAACTCTGCAAGGATTTCCATAAGCAATCTTATTAGAGGGAATATCCTTGGTAACAACACTACCTGCACCAATCACTACATTGTCTCCAATAGTAACACCTGGCATTATAATAACTCCACCGCCAATCCAAACATTGTTTCCAATTACAACTGGAGCTGTCTGTGTCTTGCAAAACTCAAAAGAACCATCTTCCTTAACTTCTCCAAATCTTTCTTGTGCATTTGTGGGATGAAATGCTGTATAAATTTGCACATTTGGAGCAATTAGAGCATTATTACCAATAATGATTTTATTATCATCTAAAAAAGTGCAATTCATGTTTACTTCACAATTGTTTCCTAAATATATATTATTTCCATAATCTACGAAGAATGGTGCCGTTATCCAAACATTAGCGCCTCGCCCTCCCAACAATTCTGTTAAAATACTATCTTTCTCTTCCAAATTTTTCGAATTTGTTTGGTTATAGTCACGAACCAAATTTTTTGCCCTATGCCATTGGGAAAGCAGTTGGCTATCTCCACAGTCATAAAGTTCTCCTGCCAACATTTTTTCTCTTTCAGTCATTTTAACTACCTCCACAAATTCCTATTTTTATAAGTTGAATAAAAATTAACTTTAGAATATATTATACTTTAATCCACCCTTTATCTACCCAATGTTGATTATCAACAGATAATGTCTTTTCTCTTTTAGCAACAGCCTGATGCATCATTTTAGTTATGGAAAATTTAATCCTTACTTTTATTCCCTTATGTGCTATACGTCTTTTTTTATATTTTTCAGCAAGCTTTTTTGTTTTTCTTATAATAATATTTTTACGTTTATTGGATAGTTCATTCCAAATAACACCCTCAAGCAATCCTATTCCTAATTTTCTAATGTCAGAAACCCCTAGCCAAGATAGGCTTGTTGCAATGTCTTTTTGTGCTCCACCGTTAAATATACCTATAGCATTTGTCAAAATCACAGCCCTTTTATTAAATATTCTTTCATCCGGTCTATGTACCATCCAATGCACACACAAATGATCAAGCAAACTTTTCATCTGAGAAGTAGTTCTTAGGGCATAAACAGGAGAAGCAAATATAAGCAAATCAGCATTTAAAATAGCATTCCAAATAGGCATAACATACTCTGCGTGAGGGCAAAACTGCTCACCTTTAAAGAAACAATTTTTACATCCACAGCAAAAATGAGGTAAATCTTTTGGCAAATAAAATTCTCTTATTTCATTTCCCTGGCGTAAAATCTCTAAAAAATTCTCTTTTATATTATAGGTGCAACCTTTTATTTCAGTTCCATTTATCACAGTAATCTTCATATTATTCAACTTCCTTAAAACATAATTTATTTTTCTGTTATAAAAATAATCTAACTTACAAATATAAATTACCACAAATAGGAATTTAGAAATTTAATTCACTTCTCAATTTTACACCCTCTTGGTCCTAAATATCCTATAGAAACAAGAAAGATAATAAAAATTAAAACAAATGCAACTATGGAAATCGATGGAATATAGAATGACATTAAGAATCCAGAGATTCCAACCAATAATACTAAAAAAAGCACTGTTTTCAGTTTATGAACAGCAATTATAGAATTATATTTTTTCTGTTCTTCACTATCCATTTGATTGTACCACTTAAACCACTTAGATGACTCCTTTTCATTTACTAGTGTATAAATAATAAAAATTAATAAGGTTGCTGAACTAATTGCTAGAAGTCCACTTTGAAATTTGTCCATATCAATTCCTCCATCAAATTACTATTCTCCTAAGTTAAGTAAAACTCAATTTAGAATATATTATAATTTAATCGTGATATATTATAAGACTTCATATTTTAAAATTTTTTATCTATCAAATATATTTCTTACAAAATCCATATTTCCGAAGAAATGTACATGAGCATATGCTGCCAATGTATTATTTTTTATATATCCACAGCTCCATTTTTTTGTTGAATCATCATAGAGATTTTTAGTAAGTTTATATATTTTATCCTCTTTTAAATCTACATAGGATTTATGAAATTCATGACAATTAATTTTTAATCCTTTAGGTAATATTTTATTTTCTTTTTCTACTTCTATTTCAGCATAGCCAAAGTTTTGAAGTCTTTTAGTCATATGACATTTACCTTTTAAAAATCCTACAGTCTTTTTATAGTCTCCATCTAAATCTTCTATGCCTTCTGTTAAATACATAAGTCCTCCACATTCTGCATAACATGGAAGTCCATTATTTAATGCTTTATTTATACTATTTAGCATGGATTTGTTTTCTCTTAATTCCTTTATAAAAACTTCTGGGTATCCTCCGCCTATATATAAAAAATCTAAATCATCTGGCAATTTTTCATCCTTCATAGGACTAAAATATTTTATGTTACCTATATTTTCTAATAGTTCTATGTTCTCTTTATAATAAAAACTAAAAGCTTTATCATAAGGTATGCCTATATTTAGATTTTTGTTTTCTAAGTAAAAATTATCTTTATATTTTTCTGTTTTTTCAAAGTGATTTATTAAATTTTCTATATTTACATATTTTAAAATTAATTCACTACATATATCTATTTTTTCTTCTAAATCTTTTATTTCACTACTTTGTATAAGACCTAAATGTCTACTCTTTAATTCTAATTTTTCTTCCTTTGGTACATATCCAAATACCTTTAATCCACAATTTTCTTCAACTAATCTCTTAAGTAATTTATAATAACTTTCACTTACTTTATTAAAAATTACTCCAACTATATTTATCTTTTCATAATTTAATATTCCCATGATTTCCGCGCATAAGGTAGCACTTTGAGCCTTTGGAGTTAATACTAAAACCACTGGTAAATTTAAAACCTTTGATAGATGGGCTGTAGAATATTTTGTATCTATCCCTTTTCCATCATACAATCCCATTACCCCTTCTATTACTCCTAAATCACCTTTACCTCTACTATAGGATGCTTTAACTCCATCCTCTCCCATTAAAAACAAATCTAAATTTCTAGAACTGTTTTTTGTTACATAAGAATGAAAGGCAGGATCTATATAATCAGGACCAACTTTATATCCTTGAACTTTATAACCTTTTTTAATTAAGGCTTTCATAAGACCTAAAGTTACTGTGGTCTTTCCGCCACCACTACTATTTGAAGATATTATTATACTTCTCATAAAAACACCTCTTTAATTCAGAGTACAGAGTAGAGTTTTCTCATGAGATGAAAAAACTCCACTCTCAACCTTAAACTAATTGATTTCATATAAATTTAATTTTAATATAGCAAAGATAAAAAATTTTTAATGTAGCCATATTTAAAACTACTTAGCCAAATGGATGGTTCATGAATATATTCCTTATCTTGTAGTATTAAAATTAAATCTATCTTGAGACAGCTTCTGTGTATTATTTTCTGTCTTCTTTTAGCCAAGCACTTGCTTCAAAGGCATAATAAGTTATTATTATATCTGCTCCTGCTCTTTTTATTGATGTTAGCATTTCTAGGGCTACTCTTCTTTCATCTATTAATCCTAGTTTTGCTGCTGATTTTACCATAGCATATTCTCCACTTACATTGTAGGCTGCTAATGGGAATTCAAATCTATCCTTTGCCATTCTTATAACATCTAAGTATGGTAGAGCTGGTTTTACCATTACTATGTCTGCACCTTCATTTATATCATCTTCTATTTCAAGCATAGCTTCTCTTCCGTTTGCTGGATCCATTTGATAAGTTTTTCTGTCTCCAAATTGTGGTGCTGAATTAGCTGCTTCTCTGAAAGGGCCGTAAAAAGCTGAACAATATTTTGCACTATAAGCCATTATACCTACATGTTTAAAATTATTTTCATCTAATATTTTTCTTATAGCATAAACTCTTCCATCCATCATATCTGAAGGGGCTATCATATCTGCTCCAGCTTTTGCATAGGATAAAGATATTTTCGCTAAATATTTTAATGATTCATCATTGTCCACATTATGACCATGAATTATTCCACAATGTCCATGACTTGTATATTGGCACATACATACATCTGCAACTATATATAATTCTGGCATTAATTCTTTTAATCTTCTTATACCCTTTTGAACTATTCCATTATCATCAAAGGCTGCAGAACCACATTCATCTTTATGATCTGGTACTCCAAATATCATTATCCCTTTTATGCCTGATTTCTTTACTTCCTCTACTAATTCTTCTAATCTATCTATAGAATAATGATAATTTCCTGGTAATGAGGATATTTCTTCTTTAATATTTTCTCCTTCTACTACAAACATTGGATATATAAAATCTTCTTCTCTAATCACTGTTTCTCTTACCATAGCTCTTATTGCTTCATTTTCTCTTAATCTTCTGTGTCTTCTAAACATAACTCTCGTCTCCTTTTAATATCTAGCCTAAGCTAATCAAATTAAATTTATTTATATATAAACTATAAAACTTCTATAGTTTAATAGCTTAATTATTATTTAATATGCATTATCAAAGAATTCTTATATTTAAACTAAGTTTTTCACAATAATCATTTTTTCATATAAACATAAAAACTTATTTAAGTGCATAGACTCCCTTAACTTATGCTCTTATGAAAACTCAAAGTTCTAAAGATAATGCATTATTATTATCTTTTAGTCTTTAAACTTTTCTGGATTTTTTACTCTCATAGCTAGTATATGTCCACATTTTGTACAAATATCTGCTATAACTTTAGAGCTAAGCCAGCTTCCATCAGTTGGCGCCATATAACTTTCAAGTTTTCCTTCACCTATCTCTTCACACCCACAAATTGGGCACTTTTTGTTGTTCTCCATAAAACCTCATACCTCCACAATATAATTAATAACTATATTTTTCTAACATAATACTCTTTGTCTATACCCATATGCTTTGTTATTCCTAGTGGATGGGGCTAATTTTTTATACTACGGTTGATTAATTTACCATTATTCTCAACATCTAGTTAAGGTCTAAAAGTTTATCTATTATGCCGTTTATAGAATATTCATCACAAATACTGCATTTTATATTATTTTTATCTAATTCTTTGGCTGTAATAGGACCTATTGCTATAATATCTTTTTCTTTTATACTATCTATTCCCACCATGGAAATCATATTTCTAACAGTAGATGGACTTGTAAATAATACTGTGTCTGCATTTTCAAATCTTTCAGTGTATGTACATTGTCCACATAAAGTTTCATATATATGTACTTCATCTACAATGCAACCTTCTTTTCTTAATTCATCCACAAGAAAGGGTCTTGCATCTTTTGAACGAGGCACAAGTATCTTATCTCCCTTTTGTATATGCTTTTTCATTTCTTCGAAAAGACTCTCTGCTACAAAATGCTTTGACTTAATGCTTGGCATTATTCCCCTCATCCTTATTGCCTCATTGGTGGCTGGTCCTATAGCTGCAAATTTAGCATTAATATTTCTAATATCTATATTTTCTCTAATCAAATAATCAAAAAATATTTTAACTGCATTTACACTGGTTAAAGCTATATAATCATATTCTTTTAATTTACTTAAATAAGACTTTAAATTATCCTCTGTATTTTTTATTTCTATGGAATTTATTTCCGTAACTTCAGCCCCTAAATCTAAAAGTTGAACTTTTAATTCCTTAGCTTGCTCTTTTGTACGGGTTATGCATATATTTCTTCCGAATAAAGGCTTTTTTTCATACCAATTTAATTTATCTGAAAAACTAACTACTTCTCCTACTACTATTATTACTGGTGACTCTAGTTTAGCTTCTTTTACTTTTTCTACTATATTTTCTAAGTTACCTATAACTTTTTTTTGCTTTGAGGTAGTGCCTTTCATAACTACTGCTATCTTACTTTCTTTGTCCATTCCATTTTCTATAAGACCTTTAACTATTAATTCTAATCTTCCAAGACCCATTAAAAATACTAAGGTTCCCCCTATATTAACTACGGATTTCCAATCTATATCTAATTTATCCTTAGTCATAGCTGTAAAAATATGAAATCCCCTTGATATTCCTCTATGGGTTATAGGAATTCCTGCATAATTTAGTACAGACACTGGAGAAGTTACTCCAGGTATAACCTCAAATTCTATATTTTCTTCTAAAATATCTAAGGCCTCTTCTCCCCCTCTTCCAAATACATAAGGATCTCCACCTTTTATTCTTCCTACAATATGACCTTCTTTTGCTAATTTAACTAGCATTTTATTTATTTCATCCTGGCTTTTATAATGACAGCCTGGTTCTTTTCCACAATAATAAATTTCACAACTTGGTGCTAAATATTTTAACAATTCTCCACTTGCTAGTCTATCATACATAACTGCAGTACATTTTTTTAGGGCTCTTATAGATTTTAACGTTATTAATTCTTCATCCCCTGGCCCTGCACCAATTAAATATACTTTACTCATACTTTCCTCCTAAACACAAAAGTGTGGGCTACTTTTTTATTCAAAATAAATCTTCCCCACTAATACCGCTTATAATAATCACATCTTCTATTAAAATAAGTATTATTAGGATTTTTAACCCTTAACAATTTATACTTATAATAACTAGTTTATATCTGAGCTAGACATAACTATTTATCTTTAATTTATAATTCTTATACTTTTCATAATAACTTTTTATATTTTTTCTAAACTTTGCATTAACACTGTTATATAAAAGTCCATGTACAGCATAATAACTTTTAATCTTCTTTATAAAATTCCTATAAACAAACTTTACTTTAGTATAAGAATAACTTAATGAACATATCTTATCTAATCTATGAAAATGCCTCTTTTAGTCCTTTAATATATGTTCTGCTAAGGCTATACCTAATTTTTCATACTGATCTTTAGTTCCTGTAATTTCTTTTTTAATAATTTTATTTTTTCTTTCGAATATGCCTATTATATGCATTATATTATCTTTTATAGATGCATAGGCTCCTATAGTTGAATGACAATCTCCATCCAATTCTCTCATAAAAGCTCTCTCTGCTAAAACACATATTTTTGAATTATAATGATCTAAATCTTTAAATAACTCCTTTTTAGGATGCTCCTCCATAACTTCTATACCTAATGCACCTTGTCCAATTGCAGGTACCATTTCTTTCGTATCAAAATAATCTGTAATTAAATGATCTAAATTTACCCTTTTAAGGCCTGCTACTGCTAATATTATTCCATCTAGATTTTCTTTTTTTATTTTCTCTATCCTAGTTTGAACATTTCCTCTTATAGGAACAATATCTAAATCTGGGCGTAGAAGCTTTAACTGGGCTGCTCTTCTCCTACTACTTGTACCGATTTTAGCACCTTCTCTTAAATCCTTAAATTTTATATTATCTAAGGATATAAAGGCATCTCTTACATCTTCTCTTTCAGGAATAGCTATTATTTCAAAGCCCTTTGGCATTTCATAAGGTACATCCTTCATACTATGTACCGCTGCATCTGCCCTTTGTTCTAACATAGCTACTTCTATGTCTTTAACAAATAGCCCTTTTCCACCTATCTTATCTAAAGATACTTCTAATATTTTATCTCCTACAGTTTCTATCAATAATTTTTCACATTCTATATCATGCTTTTTATTTAATAAATCTATTATTATTTCTGTTTGCACCTGAGCAAGTTTACTTCTTCTTGTAGCTATTATAAAATTCAAAATCCATACCTCCGTAAAACATTGATAAGATTAGATTACCATACCCTTTTTCAAAAAAGAAGTGAAAATCATTGCTGCAGATAAAATCTATAATCTCATCTTTAATAGGATTATTTTTTGTGATACTTCTTATATATGTTACATATTCTATATAATTATCATATTTTTCTAAGTCTCTTTTTATTTTTTCTCCTATAAAAGAAGTAGCTTTTGGACAACCTATTTTGTTATTTAAAGCTAACACCATAGTTTTACTTTCCCTTTGAAAACTGTTAAAACATAGGCTTTTATCTTTATCAGAACAATCTATATATAGTTTACTCAATGCATCACAATTATTTCTTATTTTATTATTTACTTCTTCATCTTCTGTGGCTATAACAATTAAATGCTTATCTAATATGTATTTTTCATCATAATTATTTTTTATAAATTCTACATTATCATAGGTTTTTAAATTTAATATATCCTTTGAAAACTTAGGAGCTAGTATATATAAACTACATCCTCTCTCTAAAAAAGCTTTCCCTTTTATAAAAGCTGCCCTTCCGCCTCCTACTATTAATATTCTTATTCTTCTAGACTTTAAAGCAATAAAATTATATTTTTCCTTCAAATTTATCCACTCCAAAATTTCATCTTCTATAATTTAAATTTAATATACTAAAGAATCATAATATAAAGTATTTATAATAATCTTAACCCGTTGTCTTTCCTTAATTCTAATTATATACTTCTATAAATATAATTAAAAATATTATGTTTTTATATACAACATAACTTTTTGCTTATATACTATTAATTTTTATTATTTTAATAATTTACTAAATTTACAAATTAAAAACCTTTCATATTTTCAGCCTTTTATATTAGATTAGAAATGAATTTATTTTAATATTAGAAAAAACCTTCATTATTTATATAAGCACCTTTAACGAAGGAAAACTTAATCTTTCTAAATAGTTTTTAAATAACAACCCTTATTATTTATGTCAATTAGGTTCTAACTATTTTAATTTATATAATCAGCTTCCAATCTTTTATAATTCTTAAATTGTTGTTTTTATTTAAAAAATATTACTAGTAATAGTATTAAAATAATATAGGTGAGTATACTAAAAAATCTTATATAAGAAAAATCAAAATCTCTATCTAAATAAGGCATATATCCTACATATCCTCTACTGTCTAATCCTTCTTTTATTATTTTCCATCGACTTAATGTATTTATAAAAAGAAGAGCTGCCATTTTTCCTGTATTTCTAATTTTAAGTTTAAATGTGTCAAACCCACCTCTAGATTTTATAGAGCTATATAGAATATTATATTCATCATTTATAACTACTAAAAATCTTTCCATGCCCTTAGCAATATCACAGATATCTTTTAAATATTTTTTCTTGCCCAGGTAATAAAGCATATCATCTATGGGTGTGGTAAGTGAAAAAAATGAAAGGCACAATCCTGCGCTTACACTTTTAAGTATAAGTGTTAATGTATATACAATTCCATAATCAAAAACAAAGGTTATAGAAGATATGGCTGCAAAAACTGTTACCTCTAGAGTTATTTTTGTAAATATTTTTTTATTATTTTTAGAAATGAGATTCATAAATAGGAAAAATAAAATATTGCAAAAAACAATTATGTAGTTTTGAGTAAATCCCAAAATTACAATTGGGATTATACTCAAAACTGCCTTTTCTAAAGGATGTATATTAGAAAGCTTACTGGTTTTTGATAGAAGCATTATTGTTCTTAGCATTCTTCTTTTTACCTATATAATATCCTATAACTCCAGCTCCTAATGCTGCTTGTGATGCAAATAATAAACTTTCTATTTCTCCTGATGGTGGTTCCCAAATACTTTCAAACCAAGGCTCATAATCTTTATTCATTTCTTCTATAATACCTTCTGCTTGGTCATCTGCTCCTGCAAATTCTCCACCTCTTGCTCCTCCTATAAATAAAGAAGCAAGTATAACTACTACAGATACTATGGTTATAATAATATTTTGTTTTTTCATATACTATACCTCACTTAAAGTTTTTAATTCTTCTTTTGAGTATTTCATCATAAACTCAAAAATCATTATAGTTATTAATCCTTCTATAATAGCTAGTGGTATTTGAGTTAAAGAAAATATGGTAGCAAATTTAGCGAAGGCTGCCATAACTCCCCCTGTTTTTGCTGGGAAAGATAGTGCTAACTGCAATGATGTAACAGTGTATGTAGCTAAGTCTCCTAAGCTTGCTGCTAAAAACACAGCTAATTTTTGATTTTTATTTTTTAATCCTTTATATATTAAATAAGATACTATGGGTCCTACTATTCCCATAGAAAAAGTATTAGCTCCAAGGGTTGTTATTCCACCATGAGCTAGTAATATGGCTTGAAACAAAAGCACTATTAATCCTACCACTGATGCTACAAAGGGTCCAAATATTATGGCCCCAAGACCTGTTCCTGTTGGATGTGAGCAACTACCTGTAACTGAAGGTATTTTCATAGCAGATAGTATAAAGGCATAAGCTGCAACCACTGCAAGTAACATCTTTAAATCCTTATTCTTTTTAGTTTTTTGTCTTATGTGTTTTACACCTATTACTATAAAGGGTGCACTTAAAACAAAATATAGAGCTGCCCACTTAGGTGGTAAAAATCCTTCTGCAATATGCATGGCATATGCACTTTGTGATAAAGCTAGTACAAGTGCGGTCGTTAATAAAAATAAATACTTCTTTTTCATTTTTTCCCCTCCTACTTTTTATTAATTAAACTATAGTATTTTTATAATATTAAAAATATAGTTATCTATTTTTGTCATTTCCAATACTCCCTCTTCTATGAAACTGGGAACTATTAAAATTATTAATCTTTAAAAATATGTATCTCTTTTATAAAATGATTCTTTGCTTTGAAAACAGTTATATATTTCATATAATTATTCTTATATTTAAAACTAACTATTGATTTTATGAAATAATTCTTCACTTTAAAGGAAATTTTCTTTTACTTTATTTCCTTTAAAATATTTACTAAAGCCTGATTAAGCTCTCTAGTTTTTATTGCAAATCTTACATAATCATTGTTTAAAGTTTTAAAATCCTTGCACACCCTTAGAACAAATCCTTTCTCTAAAAGTCTTTGTTTAAGCTCATATCCTGTAATATCTTTTAACTTACAAAGTATAAAATTACTGTAAGTACTATATACACTATGAAACAAATCACATTTATTTAAATTTTCATACATAAATATTTTTTCTTTTTCTATATAACTTATGGATTTTTCTATGAAGTCTTCATCCTTTAAAACATATTTAACTGCAATTTCTGCAAAACAATTTATATTCCAGGGATTTTGTTTCTCTCTTATTTTATTTAAAAATTCATTATTAAAACTTATCCCATAGCCAAACCTTATACCTGGCATAGAAAAAAACTTAGTTAAAGCTCTTATTATAAAAATACATTTGTATCTTTTACATAAGTTTAAAAAACTAAAGGAATTCTTTCCTGTAAACTCTATAAAAGCTTCATCTAAAATTACAATTTTATTATTTTTTTCACAGTAGTCTAATATGTATATAAACTTTTCTTTATCTATTACTGATCCATTAGGATTATTAGGATTTCCTAATACTATCCCTTCTGTTTTTTCTAAGGATTTTTTTATATTTTCATAGTTATATGTCATATCTTCATTTAAATTACAATAATCTATTTGTACATTCCATTTTTCAGCGCATAATTCATATTCCACAAAGGAAGGAACCAGAATAGATATGCTTTTTAAATTACTTATGGCTAAATCTATTATTTCTACCGCGCCATTTCCTAAAACCAAATTTTCTTCCTTTATATTAAGTTTCTCTACTTTTTCTTTATAAAAATAATCTAGAAAAAAACTTAGATAGTCTATTAAATTTCTTTTTAAAGTTCTATACTGAATATCCGGATAGACTTGTACCCAACTTAGAGCTTCCTCTAAATTATCTTTAAAACTATCTGGTAATCCTAATGGATTTATATTAGAACTAAAGTCTATGAGTTTTTTTCCCTTTAAAATTCCCTCTGTATAAATGTCCCCACCATGCATGTAAACACCACCTTCTTCTAAGCAATTGCGAATTAAGAGTTAAGGTTATAATTTTTTATTACATTAAAAACTTCTTAAAAATTTATATAGATTTTTAACTTTCAAATATCCTCCTATCAATTACCGGCTTTTCACTTTAATTTAATTATTAAAATCAAATAACATACCTATAATTAAACTAATTTAATTTATAATTAATTTTAAATATAAAAACTATGACTTATATTATAAGACAAAAAAATCTTCATATTCTAAAAATTGTACTATTAAAAATACGAGCTATTGTCTATATTTCAAGTAAAAATTTAAAAATTATAACACACATTACTATCATTAGCCCTTCACTAGCATACATAAGTTTTATACTTTCTTTTATATGTATTGGCGCTAATTCCTTTATTTTATCTCCTATAGTAGGTTTTTCTACCACTTGTCCAAAATATACATTAGTTCCCCCTAATTGGATCTTTAAGGCTGCTGCTGTAGCCCCTTCTGGATAGGCACAGTTGGGACTTTTATGATTTTTTCTATCTCTTATCATTATTTTAAAACTTTTAAATGGATTGCCCCCTACTATTGGCGCTGATATACACATTAATATTCCTGTTAACCTTGCTGGTACAAAGTTAAAAACATCATCTACCTTAGCTGGAAAAAATCCTATATATTTATATTCATCATTTAAATATCCAAGCATAGAATCCATAGTGTTTATTCCTTTATACATCATAGCTAAAGGTGCTCCACCAATCATTGCATAAAAAAGTGGTGCTATTATACCGTCAGATGCATTTTCTGCTACTGTTTCTACATCTGCCCTTATTATTTCATTTTCAATTAAATCTTTAGTTTCTCTTCCTACTATATAAGAAAGTTTTAACCTTGCATCCTCTATATTTTCTTTATATAAAGCATGATATATCTTTATAGCTTCTTCATGGAGACATTTAGCTGCTAAAGTTGTCCATATTATTAAAATATTTAGCCCATGATAAATATAAAAATTAAATTTGAAAGCTTGCAAAATAATAAAAGGAATTAAGAAGCTAGTAAAACATACTATCATTACAATTACTTCACCATAAAGTTTTAAATTTTCCTCATTTTTCACTTTAGCTCTGAATTTTTTTTCTAAAAAACTAATAAGCTTTCCTATATATATAATTGGATGTGGAAACCAATAAGGATCTCCAATAATCCAATCTATAAAAACCGCTATAATTATATCTACAAAATTTGCAGTTACATTTAAATACATCTTATTTCATCCCTATAATAGAATAAATTTTTTCCATGTCTAAACTTTGTCGTACTATATCTGCAAGCTTATCTAATTCTTTTTCTCTCATATGTTCATAAACTTCTGATTTCTTCTTTTTTAAACCTTTCTTAACTCTTAATTCATTTATTATTTTTTCTCTAAAAGCTACTCCGTCAAAAACTCCATGTATATAGGTTCCCATTACATTTCCCTTTTCATTTATGGCTCCATCAAAATAATCTACTTTTTCTCCATTTTTATCATAGATTTTAAATAATGGTTTAGTATTTTCACCGTACTTACTTATTCCCATATGTATTTCATAGCCATAAACAATATTTTCAGTTTCTTCATTTAAGATTTTTGCAGAAACCCTTGTTGTAACCTTTTCTTCTTCAAAGGTAGTTTCCATATCTAAAAGGTTTAATCCCTTTATTTCTCCTAAATCTGTCTCCACTTTATATGGATCTTTAATTTTGCTTCCTAACACTTGATATCCTCCACAAATACCTATTATTTTTCCATTTCTACTATATTCTTTTATACTTTCTTCTAAGCCACATTGCCTTAAATAAAGTAAATCCTCTATTGTATTTTTGCTTCCTGGTATTATTAATAGATCTGGCTCTTTAAATTCCTCTTTTGAAGTTATAAATCTTATAGATACATCCTCTTCTGATTTTAAAGCATCTAAATCTGTAAAGTTTGATATATGAGGCATCTTTATCACTGCTATATCAATTGGTGCATAGGCTTTTTTATTAAATTCTACTGCTCCATCCTCATCCTCTAACTGTAATCTAGTGTAAGGGACTACCCCTAAACAAGGTATATGTACTATATCCTCTAACATATCTAAACCTGGTTTTAGTATTTCTACGTCTCCTCTAAATTTGTTTATTATAGTTCCTTTTACTCTTTCCTTTTCTCCCTCTTCTAAAAGAAGCATAGTTCCAGCTAAGGATGCAAAAACTCCTCCTTTGTCTATATCTCCAACTAAAAGTACAGGAGCATCCACAAGTTCTGCCATACCCATGTTTACTATATCTCTATCTCTTAAATTTATTTCTGCAGGGCTTCCAGCCCCCTCCATAACAACTATATCAAAATCCTCTTCTAATTTATTAAAATGCTCTTTTAACATATCTTTAAACTTTAGTTTTAAATTATGATATCCCATAGCTGTACTATTTCCATACACTTTACCATTAACTATTATTTGACACTTTTTATCAGAAGTAGGCTTTAAAAGTATAGGATTCATATAAACTTCTGGTTCTAATCCAGCTGCATAGGCTTGAAGTACTTGGGCCCTACCCATTTCCTTACCATCTAAAGTTATATAAGAATTTAAAGACATATTTTGTGATTTAAAAGGACAAACACTATACCCATCCTGCTTAAATATTCTACAAAGGGCAGCCACTATAAGACTTTTTCCTACAGAAGATGCGGTTCCCTGAATCATTATTTTAGCCATAAACTTCTCTCCAATTTCAATTTACTTTTATTTATATACTTAAAATAAACAAATTATAAATCCCAAAATAAATAGCTTATATATTATTTAAAACTATTTTATAAAGGGATAAATTTTTCTGTTTAAATTCAATAAATATTGTACTTAATTAATGTAAGATATAAAAATTGGCTATAAACTTTAGAGTTTATAGCCAATGCATAGTTAAAAATAGGCATAGTTTGCCTATATTATATTCCTTTTGCACAGTTATCTTTCCCTCCGAAAGTTTACCTAATAAAAATCTAGGCAGGTCTCCTGGCTCATGATTCTTCCTCATCTTTCCCTTCCCCTTTATAAAGAGTGGTTTATTAAAGATTTGTCCTCAATTACAGTAGCGGGGGCTGCTGTGGATTTTACCACATTCCCTTTTCACCTTTTATGTAAAGGCACCTAAATTTTTTTATTAAATTACCATATTTAAGATTATAACAAATATGGCTTACTGTCAATAAACAATTATTTATACATACATTCGCAATTATTATATTTATTTATTGCTAATACATTCCATATTTTATATTAACACCGAAAAAATTTTATCACTAAACTTAATAACATAATTATTAATAAATTTTTTTTACTATTCTATAATAGTATTTAAAAAAATACTAAATAACCTAAAAAATGAAAATTATCATTATATATCATTAAAATCCATTAATTTTATTTAAATAACATAAGTTGTTGTAACTTGTAAAATTTTCATTAAATATTATAATTAACTATAGACAAATCAAATTAAGGAGGAGAATAATGAGAAAAATAGGAAAATTAAAAAAATTTATGTCACTATTATTAGTGACAGTATTTGTTTCTACTGGCTTAACCTTAAAAAATGTTAAGGTGCAAGCTGCTAGTGGACAATCTATAGTTGAATACGCAAAAAAATTTATAGGAACACCTTATGTTTGGGGTGGAACAACACCAAGTGGATTTGACTGTTCCGGATTTGTACAATATGTATATAGAAATGCTGCAGGTATAGAATTACCAAGAGATACATATGGACAACTTGAAGTAGGTACTCCAGTATCACAAAGTGATTTACAACCAGGTGATTTAGTATTTCCAAATACAGGTCATGTAGGTATATATGTAGGTGGAGGACAAATGATACATTCTCCTCATACTAATGATGTTGTTAAAATAAGTTCTGTTTATAAATTTTATACAGCAAGAAGAATAAGTGGTGTTACTCAATATCCAAAAGTAGCATCAAATGCTAAACCAATTAGAAGTTCTTACATGCTTATAGTAACTTCACCACAACCTGTAAGAACTGCACCTGTTGATTCAGCTTCTGTAGTTAGAACATTAAAATACGGTGATAGAATAGATATATATGCAGAATATGGTCCATGGTCTCTAATCGCAAGAGGAAATACACAACAATGGATTAGATCAACATATTTAGCACCAGCGGTTCCCACAGCATTTAATGGAAATGAAAAACCTATAAGAACTGGTTTTATGCTTGCAGTATTACAGCCACAAACAGTAAGAATGTATCCAAGTGATACAGGCTGGTCTACTGGAACATTAAAGTATGGAGATAGAGTAGACATATATGCAGAACATGGCCCTTGGTCTTTAGTAGCAAGAGGATCAACTCCAAAATGGATAAGAACAACTTATTTAGCACCAGTTGTTCCAACAGCATCAAACGGAAATGAAAAACCTATAAGAACTGGTCTTATGCTTGTAACTCCAGATTCTCAGACTTTAAGAATGTATCCAAGTGATACAGGTTGGTCTACTGGAACATTAAATCATGGAGATAGAGTAGATGTATATGCAGAGTATGGTCCATGGTCTCTAGTAGCAAGGGGAGCAACTCCAAAATGGATAAGATCAACATACTTAGCCCCAGCTGTTCCAACAGCGGACAAAGGAACTGAAAGCCCAATAACAACGACTCGTTATAAAGTTATAGAATCTTCAGTATCAGCAAGAATATACCCAAGCGATACAGCATGGATTTCTGATACATTAAAAAAAGGACAAGTAATAGATATATATGCAGAATATGGAGATTGGTATTTGGTTGCAAGAGGCAGAACTTCCAAGTGGGTTAAAAAGAATGTTTTACAAGCAATTTAAAGCTTTAATTTTCATATATAGAAATAAGCTATAAGTATATTTGCTTATATACATATGAGAATTAATCTGATTAAAATAATTGCATAATAACAGTATTATGCAATTATTTTAACTTATTTTAAGTATATATAATTAAAATTATAATGTTTTCAAAGTAAATTTAAACCTTAGTAACAAACATGAACTTATTATTTAATTTATAAATAATATACTTTAATATTCTAGATATTTTTTAAGTTTATTCAAATCTTTTATTATAAATTTTTTATCTTTAGAACTTTCTATTATGTTATCATTTTTAAGTTCATTTATAATTTTTGTTATAGTTATTCTAGAAGATCCAACTAAATTAGCTAGTTCTTGATGAGTAAGTTTTATGTCTATAATTATGCCCTCTGGTGTTTCTACACCACTTTGTACTGATAATCTATATAAAGTATTACATACTTTTTCCTTTGAGGTTGTAAATAATATATCGTGCATTTGACTTACAGATATCCTATATTTTCTAGTAAGACTATGTATAAAAAATCTATAGGCTCTAGGATTAGTATTTAAAAATTCATCTAGTACTTTTTTTTCAACTAAGGATACTTTGGATGAGCAACATGCCTTTATTATAACTGGCATTCCTCCACTAACAAAATACTCTTCTTCTCCACATATTTCTCCTGGAGATAAAAAAAACATTACTTTTTCTTCTCCCTTAGAATGATAAAGTACTTGTTCAAGCATTCCTTCTACTACAATTGCTAAAGACTTATTTCTTCTTACATCAATTATTTCATTTTTTTTAAGATTTTTTTCCTTCCCTAAAAGAACCAATTCATTTAGAAAAAAAGATCTCATTTCATCCTGTTTTTCTTGATTAAATATTTTTTCATACATATCATTACCCCTTAACTATATAATTCTCATTTAATTTTTAATTATAACATATTAATTATATATTATGTTACAATTAGATTCTTAGTATTATAATAATAAAAAGAGGATTTCTCAAAATAAATTTCATTTTGAGAAATCCTCTTTTTATTATTTATTTTCTTCAATCATAAATTTTTGCCAATCACCATGTGGAATATATATTGAATGTTTATTGAACACATCTTTATCATTCATATTATACAAATATGCAAAGGCTGTAACTTTTTTACCTTTATCTTTACTTTCTATTATCTCTACTTCTACTAATTCCCTATTATATTCATTATTCTTATTTCCCTCTGATATGTAGTTTTCCATACTATCTAGAGATTTAAGATTTTCATTCCAATTTTTTAATTCAATTATTTCTCCTATTACTTCTTCATTTCCCTCTAATACTGCTGGATATCCTTTATTAGGCATATGATAAAGAATCCCCTTTATCTTCCCTAGCTTTCTTGATGTTACTTGATCCTTTATATATTTATCAAAATTAAAGAATCCATCTCTTAAACTTCCATAAACAAATAAATACTGTTTCATTAGCAAATAGCTCCACCTATCTGTTTAATGTCAGAATCATTCTCTACTGCTGCTTTAATAGCACACTCTAATCCTTTAGTTATATTTTCAAGAGACATTGAAGGAGTATTTTTTTTATCAACAACTTGACTCGGAATAAATGGTACATGTATAAAGCCACCTTTTATATTGTTGAATTTTTTATCTATCATATAAAGAAGTCCATACATAACATGATTACATACAAAGGTTCCTGCTGTATTAGAAACTGAAGCTGGCACACCATTTTTCTTCATTTCATCAACCATGGCTTTTATAGGTAAACTGGTGAAATATGCATTTTCCCCATCCTCAAATATAGAAATATCTAAAGGTTGATTTCCTTCATTATCTTTAATTCTAGCATCATCCATATTTATTGCAACTCTTTCAGGAGTAATATCAAATCTTCCACCTGCTTGTCCCACACATATAACTATATCAGGGTTATGCTCTTTTATTGACTGTTCTAATTTTTCTAAAGATCTTCTAAAAACCGTTGGTATTTCTACTTTTATAACCTTAGCATTTGAAATTTCCTCTTGTATTTTTTTAACTGCTTCTAAAGCAGGATTTATCTTTTCTCCTCCAAAAGGATCAAAAGCTGTTATTAAAACCTTTTTCATGTGAATTCCTCCATTCAAGAGTATATTAAGAGGCTATCTCAAAATCAAATCTATTCTGAGATACCATCTTTTTTTAATTTTACGTTATTAAATATGCCCAATTTTATCTAAAGACTTACCTATTCTAATAGTTTCATCTTCTTAAAAGTGATAGTAAAGAGCGGTGGATTAAAAACTCTCTTTAAAGCCAAAAACTCTATTTATATAAACCTTATATTTTTAAAATGCAAGGAAATACATAAGAACTATGTGTATTATAAGTAAAGTTATAGCTACAGGAGCCTGAGCCTTTATAACTCCATTTTTATCCTTCATTTCTAAAAGTGCTGCAGGAACTACATTGAAATTCGCTGCCATAGGAGTTAAAAGAGTTCCACAATATCCTGCTGTTAATGCTAAAGCTCCTGCAATTACCGGATCAGCACCCTGAGAAAATACAAATGGTATTCCTATACCTGCTGTTATAACTGCAAAGGCAGCAAAGGCATTTCCCATTATTATTGTAAACACTGCCATACCTAGACAATAAGCTATAACGCCAAATAATATATTACCTTCTGGTATTATAGAAGATATTCCAGAGGATATTACTTCTCCAACTCCTGCAGCTGTAAAAACTGTTCCAAGAGCACCTAAAAGTTGTGGTAATATACTTGAAGGGCCAACCTGTTGAATCATTCTATTACTATCAACACCTACATACTTAACAGGAGATTTGGTTATTATAAATGTTAAACCCAGTCCACCTAAGGCAGATATACCTATAGCTACCTGTCCCCCTAATTCAGTATATTGGGCTATAGCAAAAGCTAATATAGCTAAGCTTATTGAAGGAATAAATATTTTTCCTCCTATCTTTTTAGCATTTTCTTTTCTAGATTCATCTGAAGCTTGAGATAAAGTACCTATGTTAACCTGCTTAGTTACAGTTAATACTCCTACCACAAGTATTAATATTCCTACATATGTGGAAGGTATATATTTTCCAAAGATAAATATTATCCCTAGTATTCCCCAAAAACAAGCTGTTCCTATTCTTGTAGTATGTTTATTATCCTTTATTACAAATAAAGCTGTTAAAATCATTAATATACCAGTTAAAACATAAAATCCTTCTAAAAGTAATGCTGATAAAGATTTTACATCCATAAATATCCCTCCTTACTTTTTACCTTGATATTTTCTTTGAAGTTTTTTATCAAACATATAGTTAAATATTGCTACCACTATAAACGTACATACAGCTATTGGAATAGAAGCTTTAGCAATATCTGAAGGATCCACTTTATAATTCAATTTTTCTAAGGTTGAAACTATTAAAAGAACCCCTGCATTTGCTAAAAATACATTTTGTCCAAAGAAATTACCATAGTTATCCATAGCCGCTGCCTGTGCTTTTATTTTTTCTTCATCTTCTTCATCTATTTCACCATATTTACTTATAGCTGCTCCTTGTGCCATTGGATTTATAAGAGGCCTTACAAATTGAGGATGTCCACCTAACCTTAAAGACATAGCTGATGCAACTTCTCTTATTAATGTATAAATATTTAATATTTTACCTGTAGTGGCATTCTTAGCTCTTGAAATTAATTCAATAGCCATTTCTCTTAAACCATACCTTTCACATATTCCTATTACAGGAAGAGTTAATACAAATAAGGTCATATATCTAGTATCTACAAAAGATTTACCTAAAATATCTAAGATTTCCATAAAGCTTAATCCTGCAACAAGTCCTGTGGTAAGCCCAGAAACTAGTACTACAGCAATTATATCTAACTTCAAAGCAAATCCTAGAACCACTATTAAAACACCTATTAACTTTATCATTTCATTTTACCCCCTTCTTAAATGAATATTTAGATAATTGCATATTATTAGATAGATTATACTCAATAGTAATAAAAACTTCAGTAGTCCAGACTACATTTTTACTAATTTTTTTGTGTTTTTATAAAAAATTTATTACTTTAGCACGTGAAAACATTTTCATTTATTGTTTTTTAACATCTATTGTTTTAAACTATTAAAATTTTATTTATATAAAACTTATAAAATTAATTATAAAAATTAAAAATAAGTATTGACCCTAACATTGTGTTATAGCTTATTATAAAAATAGAGGTGATAAACATTGCACTATAAAGTGAAAGAAGTTGCTGACATGGCCGGCATAAGTGTACGTATGCTTCATCATTATGACAAAATAGGTTTACTTAAACCAGAGTCTATAAATACTGCAGGTTATAGACTTTATTCAAATAAAAATCTTGATAGATTGCAACAAATTCTATTTTTTAAAGAACTTAATTTTCCTCTACAGGAAATAAAAATTATTTTGGACAGTCCAAATTTTAATAAAAAAGAAGCTTTAAAAACTCATAGACAATTACTTTTAGAAAAAAAGATAAGACTTGAAAAAATTATACAATCTGTGGATAAAACCATAAATTGTATTGAAGGAGGAATAAAAATGGATAAAAAAGAAGTGCTTGGAGCATTTGATATGACTAAAATAGAAGAACATCAAAAGAAATATTCAAAGGAAGTAAAAAATAAATATGGAAACACCTCTGCTTATAAAGAAAGTAATGAAAAAACCTCTAAATATACAAAAGAAGATTGGAATAATATAATGAAAGATTGGGATAAAATTTATAAAAAACTAGTAAATCTTATGGATAGAGATCCAGGGCATAAAGAAGTTCAAGAAGCTGTCCATGATTTTAGAAATCATATTTCTAAAAACTTTTATAACTGTACCCCTGAAATATTTAGAGGTCTTGGAGATCTTTATGTTAATGATGAAAGATTTACATCCAATATAGATAAATATAAAGTTGGTCTTTCTAAATTTTTAAGAGAAGCTATTAATGTTTATTGTGATAATATAAAAGAATAAATGTAAAACTTTTTTAAATCTATAAATCCTTTCTCTAATATATCACTTAACATATATTTCAATACCATGTTTGTGTAAAAAAGGCAAACCCAAATTATGAAGATAGATGTTAAAAGCTTCAAATTGGATTTGCCTTAATTTATTGTTGTTTTTTTACATTTAAAAATATTTCTTTTAAAATATTTGTATTGTTTTTATCAAGAACATAACTCAATTCTGTTCCAGAAAAAATTATGTATGATTTTCCTTCTGAATCACCTACCAAAATGTACAAAAGAAAGTAACCATCATACACATTATTGTCTTCAACATATTTTAGGTTAGGTTGTATATGATAAGAATATTTAAATGATTCTATATTAGCATCTTTAGGAACTTCTGTTTTTTTTATTCCCTCTGATGTATCTAGTGAATTCATAATCACTTTGAACTTTGATAATTTTTCTTCATCATAAATTACACCTATCTTGTCATTACTAAATTTAGAAAAGCTATTAAACTTAAAAACATCTATGCTTGATAATGATGAAATTTCCATTCTAGCTTTATCTGTGTTACTAAAATATCTATATGACAAGCCTATAAATATAACAATGAATACAATAAAAATAATTTTATTAGTCTTTTTCATTATAAACACTATCTTGGAATTACTAATCCTGTATGTTTATGATATGTGTAAGGGCAATTTCTTAGTGAATTTTCGTCTCTTGTAAAGCTTGAACAATAAGCTGCCCTTTTTGTTGTATTACACTGACAAGAGCCTTTGCTTGTACATCCACTTCCTGCTTGAACTAATGCTATATGACAATCACTTGCATAAAAATTCCTTACGGCTTTAGCTTTGTCAGCAGCACTTCCAGTTCTCCAGTTATAGTGTACATCATCTGTAAGTTGGCCATTAAATCTATTACAATGGACTGTATCTCCAGTATAATATTTATCTCCATATCCTTTTTTAATACTAGCTTTTAAAGATCTAGCATTATGAATATCCTTACCACATGAATCTTCTAACTGATCCATTTTCTCTAGAAGTTCTCCAGAACTAACTCTAAAGACAGATTCTGATTTATTTGAACTTGTTTGTTTAATATCTGTTGTAAAAAAATTGTCTGATACTATAGTTCTATTTTCTCCATTAACTGCACTCATGTTTTTAGCCTTCATATTACTATGATTTGACTGTTTATTTAATTTAGAAATTAATTTAGTATCTTTAGGTATTATTATAGTTCCTTTTGAACTAACTTCCACTGGATTACCATCGGCATACAAAGTAAGTCCTTTCTCAGTAGATGGTTGAATTCTAGTTCTAATTTTCACTTCAACAGAATCTTCTAAATACTTTATGTCAGCCTTTAAAGACTCTCTTAAAAATTTCGTATCTTCATTTGTAAAGACTTCTTCAAAAACATTCTTACTAAACTTATCTGTAGTTTCAGTATATACCTGTACCTCCTTAGTATCTTTCTCCTTAGCATAAGCTACTGATGACACACTAGCTATTAACGACAAGTTTAAAGTCAGTCCAAGAATCAATTTGCATATTTTTTTAATTCTCATAACAATTCCCCCTTTCCATGGTAAATAATACCATATCATCTATTATAAGTAAAGAAATATTTTGTTCATATCCCTTTTGGGAACATTTTTATTTTATTCTTAATGGTATTCCACAGGTTACTAAATAAACCTCATCACTTAAAGAGGCTATAAATTTATTTATGATACCTTGAAAATCTCTAAATATTCTACCTAATTTATAAGCTGGCACAATACTATAACCTACCTCATTAGTAACTAATATTATATTTTTGTTTTCTTCATTTACTGATATTATTAAATCATAAAATTCTTTTTTAATACTTTCCAAAATCCTATCTAACTCTTCCTCTTTAATGTTTTCATAATCTATTTCTTTATGAAACATTAGATTTGTTGTCATTACAGTTACACAATCTAATAAAATATTTTTTTCATCATAATCTTTTATTATTTTTCCTAGATTCTTATATCCTTCATAGGTTTTCCATGTACTATTTCTTCTTTCCTTATGTTTTTCTACCCTATGTTCCATTTCTTTATCTGTAATTTTTGCTGTGGCTATATACAATACACTTTTCTCATTTTGAAGTAGACTTTCTGCAAATTCACTTTTACCGCTTCTTACACCACCAGTTATTAATACAACTTTATTTTTATCACTCATATTTAATTCTCCATTCTAACACTTATGTAAAATTATTTATCCCATTTTAAATTCTTATCTTTTATATAATTAAAAGTCTTTAGAAATACTTTCTTGGAAAATACCTTCTTCGGTCATTTGAAACACTAATATATTCCCAAATTTCATTTCATTTGAAAAGTATTGTAATAACATCCCTAATTCCTAATCTTCATGAACAAAAGACTTATATTCCATAGCATTAACAACTCCAATAAAATTAGTGTCTCCAAATTCCATACAATATCTCATTATATCCCCCACTTTGCAATTTTTATTTTTAATAATTTATCATTATAATCACAAATTATATCCTTCACTCGCTAATATCCTTTATTTTTGAGTTCAGATACAATTTCTACATATTTTTCAATAACATCAAATTGTTTATAATCATCTCTTCTCAAATCTATAATATCTCCATGGGAAATTCCACGAAAATACTTATTTTTAAGAGTTCCTTTAAATTCTCCCCATTTTGCAGAGTTAACAGAAACTAATCCATCATTATTCCCTTCAGTTAATTTTACAAACATATAAGGGATAGTAAGTATATAATCACTAAATAAATTACTCATCACAGTTGCATAACTTTGATAATAAACACCCTCTACATCTTTAACTTCTTCATTAAAATTTTTGCTATGGTAAGTTGAAAATTGTCTGGTTGCAGTATAAAAATCTGGATTTTTATCACCAAGAAATTTAAAATATTTATCAAAAATTTTTGCAATCCATTTATAGATAACATCAGGTAGGTGACAAGCAATATCCACAAATTTTACTCCTCTATGTGGTGATGACATCATAGTAATAGATGCAACATATTTTCCCATATCAAGTTTGCTAATCATATAGCGTGCATCTAAACCACCCTTGGAATGTGCAATAATATTTACCTTCTCACAACCTGTTTCTTCTATAATATTAAGAATTCTATCTTTAATATCATGTGCATTATATTCTACAGTGGCAAATGCTTCTTGATTACCATAGTAAATAGTTGCACCTTGCTTAATAAGTTCTTTAGGAATTCTTCCCCAATAATTAATATATTTAAGATCTCTAAAGCCAACCCCATGAATTAAAACAAAAGGATATTTCGTCTTACATATATCTGAATCAACTCTTATTTTTTCAATATTAGCTCTATAACATTCATGTTCATATTCATCTTTAGCAAGTCTACATGCATAAAGTATTATAAAAATATTTACAATAGGAATAAACAACCCCCATAGAACTATAAGTCTTTTAATAATATTAAGTCGCCTTGAAGTGAAAAGTAATCTTAGCCATCCATTTATTATTAATATAATAGTGAACAATAGGGTAATAACAATATCTAAGATTGACGTATATTTTGGGATATTAAAGCTTCTTATAATACCGCTATAGACATAAATATAACTACACCATATGATTTGTGTAAATAGCGCAAATAGCCCATATAAAATAATACGCCTACCATCAACTAATATTCTGAGTCTAGATTTAACTGCTTGTTTTTTTGAATGTGGAAACAAATTAATCTTTCCATATAAATAAATAGTAAGAATTATAAGTTCAACTATAATTATTGATTGCCATATTGGTGGGATTCTTTTTTGCGTTGCATATTGAATAAAAAAGTATACCAGTATAGAAATATGCGGAGCTAAAATTAAAAATATGCTCATGAGATGTTTGTTTGTTAAATTTATTTTTTTCCGGATATCTAAATATATAAGTGCGACTAACATTATTACTATAATCATAGAAATTATAAACATTAAAAAAGTGCTCCTAACTATTAAATTTTATGTCAGACATTTTAGCTTGTTCTAACCATAATTTACATAAATATTATAGCATAAGAAATTACAATTACCTCACTTAATCAAGTAATATCTAAAGATATTGCCCTTTGGGCTAGCTACATATATTGGGGTCTTATGGAACATTTATCTTAGCACTGGAGTACCGAGTATTCTGTGTTGGTGGATAAATATAAAAAAATAAGGCATAGCTTCTTTGCTATGCCTTTATCATAAAATTAAAATATTACATTCAAAATACATAAAAAATTATATATATTACTATTTCCCTTTTATTATTCCCACTGCTACTCCTATGATGCTTGCTCCCTCTTCTAATATTTCTATAGGTTTATATTTTTTATTTTCTGGCATAAGTACTGCTCCAGATTTTTTTATTAATAACCTTTTAAGGGTTGCACTACCATTTAAATTAACTGCTACTATATCCTTATTTTCAGCCATTTGTTGCCTCTTTATTACCACATGATCTCCATCTTCTATGTTAGCACCTATCATACTATCCCCTTTTACCTTTAATATGAAGCAATCTTTTATCCCCCTTACCCAATATTTAGGTATAGAGAACTCTCCTTCTACACAAGGGTTCATAAGTATAGGTTCCCCTGCCGCTATATCATTAAATACTAGTAGTTTTACTAATTCATTCTCTTTGTACTCTTCTTTACTACCTTGATCTTCCACAATAATTTCTTCATTACTACCTAAATCTTTTAAAAATTCATAAGATCTTCTATGTTTTATATCTACATATTCAAACTTATCCATATCATAGCTCACCTTATCTTTATGCCATTCATTTTTAATGTTTTTATCTAAAACCTTATCTTCTGAATTAGCGTTATCTATATTAGAAACATCTTCATTTCTTATATTAATATTTGGAACTTTCTTCTTAGAATTACAACCATCTATATATGTTTCTACTTTTTCTTTAACATTAATAGCTATTTTTTTATTCAGATTAAATCTTTTAAACTCAAAACCTAGTTGAAGATTATTTAATTTCCGTCCCTTAGTTATCCACCCCTTAGGATTTGAACTTTTCTCTTTATCTGCAACAAACAGTATACTTGAATATATATTTTTTCTTCCTAAAGCCTCTATAAATTTTAATTCTAGTTTAGTAAAATTTTGTGCCTCATCTACTATTATGTGATTAAATTTATTTTCTTTATTTTGAAAAACTTCTTTTAATGCTATAGATACTACATCACTATAGTCCACCAAATTTTTATCCTTTAATTTTTCATTATATAAAAGCATAATTTCAAATACTGCTTCTCTAGTTTTTGAATCTTTTATAATTCTTTGAGGGCCTTCACCTTTTTTTGTTTTTCTCCCTATTCTATCTGCGCTTTTGTATTCTTCTATATCATAATACATACAGTCTTTCATCCATTGTATTTCTTCTAAAAAGAATTTGCTATATTTTATGTCTATATATTTCAAATCTTTGTATTCATATTTTACATCATTTATACATTCTTCAATTATAGTTCGCTTTTCTTTTTCACTTACTAATTCGTATTGTAGATTGTTATTTTCTATGTACTCCCAAAAATACTTGTTTATAAGTTTATATATAACACTAAAATATAACTTGTCCTCGATATAAGAAAATAAAGTAATATATTGAATTCCTGTTTTTTCTGCATCATTATATATGTTCTTAATATGATTTAAATTTTCTTCATTCTTTGATATAATTAATACCTTATCTTTATCATACATACAATATTGATTTTTTAAATAAATACCTCTATATATAGCTGCAGTAGTTTTTCCAGTACCTACAGCTCCTCTTAATAGTCCGTATCCTAAATGTTTACTTTTAACTATTCTATTTTGTCCACTTTCTAGTTTCATTTTTTCACCTCCTAAACCTAATTAAATGATCAGTACTCAATTATTAATATTCAACTTTGGATTAATATGGAAATTAAATCCCGATTTTAAAAAACTTCTTTGAAGTTTTCTATTTAATTGATCATTTGTATACTGATAATTGCAAATTATTCTTTACTTGTTTTTACTATACTACTTAATATCCTACATATTTTTTTACAATCTTGTAATAGAATATCCATCTCGTTTTTCTGAAGTATTTTGCTTTCTACCATTAGCTTTAACCAATATTCTGTTCCATTAGCTTCCTTAATGCAATACTCATCTTATTTCTAAAATCAGCCTTGCTAATAGTCTTGATCCCTTCTTTTACATTTGCACCTATACTAGTCCCTGATCTTAATAATTGTTTTGATAATACATACTCTTTTTTAACATTTATCATTATTTTATACAACTCAACAATGTTTACTGCAAATTTAAAAGATTTATCAACTATAATATTTGAATACATTACACCCCTAAAAATTTAGATACTATGCTTATCAACATTCTTATAATAATTAATACAATGATCAATGCTCAACTATTAATACTCACTTTTCAATTAAGGTCAAAATCTCCGCCCAATTTTTAAAAACTCCTTTGGAGTTTTATCCTTAATTGATCATTTGTACATTGATAATTAGTAACTACGCTTATATACATTATACCAAATAACAATTTTTTTTAAACTTGCTTATAAAGGATTTGTTGGTATGTTATAACTTAACTATATTACTTTTAAATACTTCATAAAATAAACTATCGTGGAAAATATTATCTCCATTATATTACTTTAATTATTATAGCAACTAATCCTGTAAAATGGCTATCGCACGAATAGGTGCTCCATCAGAATTTTCATATTTTATTGGAAGGGCACAAAATGTAAATAGTTCATTTCCAACTTCCCCTAATCTAGTGAGATTTTCAATAACAACTATATCAGTTTTTAAAAAAAGCTTTCGATGAATAGTTAAATTTTCATCTGAAATAGGATCAATACCTATAACATCTACTCCAACGCCCTTTTTTTTATTATATATTAAGTACTGGGCAACCTCTTCTGTAATACAAGGATAATCTTTAAAATAAAAATCTGTCCTCCAATACCTATCCCAACCAGTATGAAACAAAATAAAATCTGCCTTATTAGCTTTTTCTTTTACACATTCAATATATTTTATGTCAATTTTTTCACCTTCTTTTAAATCACTACAGTCAATAACCAATCCTTTTCCTATAAATTGTTCTGGTAAAAATGAATCTAAATTTGTTCTTTCAGGAAATAAATGTGCAGGTGAATCCATATGAGTTCCTGTATGCGAAAACATAGTTAATAAAGTTTCTTTAAAACCGTCTTTATCATATGTACTTTTAACTTCTAATTTTGGTTTTTCTGTGCCTGGATAAACTGGCATATTTTTTGAAATAGTATGGGTTAAGTCAATTACTTTCATAATAAAACCTCTCTTTATTTATAGTAACTAATATAAATAATTTTTAGTTTATAATATGTTACTATTGATATATAGTTTATAAATATATCTTAACACTCTTTTATATGTAATATTTTATTTTTGAAGGAAAAAATAGACTACTAATTATAATTAATAGTCTATAATAAATTATACCTTAATGCTTATCAATATAGTCTTGTAATTGTTCGTGCCACTTCACTGTATCCCATATCTGTGGCTCAGTTGTTTGCCCTATTAGAAGATCAACCAAATGTCTAGGTGTTTTGCCGCCAATATACATTGATTTGATACAGGAAACACAATATACACAAACCTCGTTGCAAGGCATGGCGTCTGCTCGTTCCTTCATTTTTTGGTGAACTTTTTCAATCGGGAGCTTAGGATAAAAATCATCTCCGCAGCATATTGAATTCGTACCAGAAAACTTTGTTTCTACAACATCAATGTTCATCTTTTTAAGCAAATTACGTACAGCCTTATGCACCTGTGGCTTTTCACGCACAGGACAGGCATCGTGTACCGACAACTTCAAGCCTTTATAGTCAGGATATTGAAATGCATCCAATCCATCAAGTACTTCCCATAAAGAAATTGTTGATATTCCCTCGTATAAGCTTCTAAAACGTCTGTCACATCCAGCACATACATTGATAATCAATGAGCCTGCCTCAAGTTGCGGATTATGGTGACAGCATATTTTGTGCAGTGTAACCTCCCCGTAGTTTTCATTCAAAAACTTTAAAATTTTATTTTCTATTTCAGGCTTATATATACTTAAAGCACAGCCTGGATTAAAATATGTTTTTGACATAATACATCCCCCCCTATCTAAAATTAAATTTTATTAAGGCACCTTTTATTTACCACTTAATTGTAACAGGAGATAAACAAAAATCTTCTTGATTTCGGATTTTTAATTTTTATAGTTGAAGTTTAACTATTCTACTTTGTCCACTTTCTAGTTTGATTTTTTCACCTACTTATCCCATTTTTATCCTCCTATCTCGTAATTTATATTTTAATTTAATACTAATTATATTCACAACTACAACTAAATACAATATTATCTTATATACATTATATTAAATAAGAATTCTTTTTAAACTTACTTATAAAGGATTTAATAGTGTTTATTTGTTATGCTAAATTTAAAATATAGGTTACTAAGAATAATATACTTAGTAACCTATATCAATTATAATCTACTTAATAAAATTAAAATTATCTATCTGTGATGCTTTTTTATAACATTGCATTGCTTTTCTATAGTCCTTTATTACTCCTTTTCCCTCATAATACATATTTCCTATATTCATCATAATTCCAGAATTACCTTCTTTATAGGATTTTTTATACCAATACATCGCTTCTTCATAATCTTGCTTTACCCCTTGCCCATTATAATACATAAATCCTATATTACCCATAGCAGTAAAGTTTCCTTCCTGTGATGCTTTTTTATACCAATACATTGCTTTTTTATAATCTTGTTCTACTCCTTTTCCTTTATAATACATGGAGCCTATATTACTCATAGAAGTAGAATTGCCTTTCTCTGCTGCTTTTTTATACCAATATATTGCTTCTTTATAGCTCTGTTCCTTATAATACATTTCACCTATACTATTCATGGCAACTATCTCTTCTTCTTCTACTAAACATCTTAATTTATTCATTGGGTCTGAATTATAAAGCTTTATTTTGAAATTTTTATCTAAACTTTTGGATTGAATGTAATATTCTCTTATTAAAAGTTTTTCATTAAAAATATCTAGTTTTCCATTTAAAATATAATACAAATTTTCTTTACATAAAGCTTTTGCTTCATATTTATCAATTTCTATATATGCCTTAGTATTTAAAATATATTTTTGTATCCAATCATAATAATTGATTGTAACGGGCATTTCATTTTTATTAATGTCATACTTATTTTTATTAAGTTTAATCATCCCTGTTGGAATAGGTTTTTTAGAATAAATAATATTTCTATATTTTTCATAACTTTCATAGTAAGATATATCTAATACCACAGCATGAACTTTGCATCTATTGTTATTCACTTCAATATAAATATTATTAATATCAATGCAAATTTTATCATCTATAATATCTAATTTTGAAAATACGGTATACACCTCTTCCTTTATGGATAAATTTTCAAAATCAGTTCTTTCTATATATATCATATCTATGATTGGTATTTTAATCTGAGTTGATTTATATATAGAAAATGTAAATGCAACAACTTTATCCGTCTCATTAATATTAGATTTTTCTATAAATACTCTACCTAAACTAAATATCTCATCATTTTTTATTCTTCTATAAAATTCTTTCTTTGTTTCAAATACATCCTGCTCATATATATTAATATCATTGTTATTTTCTTCTTTAAAAAATTCTTCATTGTTTATAGTAAATGGTTGTATAATGGTTTCATTTTCAATATTTTTTTCTGTATTATTATATGATTTACTTTTAATATATTTATTAAATATATCCTTATCTTTTGGCATCATATTACTTAAATCAACTTTGCTATAGTCTCTTTTTCCGTACTCCATTGCAAGCCATACCAATATTTCAAACATTTTATCTAAAAATGACTTTGCTATAATTGAATCAGAATAGTTCTCATAAATAGCTTTATTTGAAACAATTATTATTTTATAAAACAAATCTACTATATCAGAATTTAAATTGTGGCAGTCTTTTAATAAATTTATTTCATCTAATATTTCAGTATTTGTTTCAATATGGTTTTCCTTTAATATGTATTTTGCTATTAGTTCTGCTGTCTGTGCTAATTTAATTAATGTTGTATTAGAATCTTCATTTGATTTTTCTTCTGCATTATATATAAATTCATATATTTCAGGCCACTCCATTTTTAAAAAACTAAATCTATCCAAATTAAACACCTCTAAATATATTATCTATTAAATCATTATATTCCCTCTGAAATTATTATATTAATAACTTAGTAATTATGATATTAATAACTCTATAGAGTTTTATATTTTACAATAAAAAAACTACTAAGTATACACAGCACTTAATAGCTTATAAAATTATATTTTATTCAATTTTTAAAGCTACTTTTGCAGCTTTACATTTTTTATATATTTTTTATGTTTTTTCATTCCTTTTACTGTATTCCAATTCTTTTCATTGATTTGCTTAGTTTCCTTCCAATAAAAGCTGCTACTACAGCTTTTATTAAATCCCCAGGTATAAAAGGTGCTGATCCTAATAAAAAAGCTTTTTTTATTCCTATAGAAGTAACTTGTCCAAGCCATGCTGAACCTAAAATGTGTACTACTACAATTCCTCCGATAAAACACGCTATTATCATATTAACTAAAGATTTATTTTTACGTACTAAAAGACTTATTATAATTGCTCCAATGAAGAATCCAATCAAATATCCACCAGTTTTTCCTACTATAATACCAATTCCTGCTCTTCCTCCTGAAAAAACTGGAATACCTATAATTCCCATTAATAAAAAAGTTACCATACTAAGAGCTGCTTGAATTGGAGTTAAAACACATCCTGCTAACATAACTGCTAAACTTTGAGCTGTTATAGGTACTGGACTTATAGGTAATGGAATAGTAATATAACTTGAAACTCCTATAATAGTTGCAAATAATGCTGAATATATCATATCTCTTACTTCTAATTTTTTTCCCATATTTTATATCACTCCTATAAATACTATTTAAATTGCTATACTATATTTCACATTTAAAATTTATTATTAATAGTATATTATAAGAATAAACTATCGTCAACCTATTTTTTATTCAGGTTAACAATTAAATTGGAATTTTATTTCATCCCATTCAACTGTAGAAACTATTAATTCTAAAAATAGCTAAGCCATCACTTTGCTATAATAGATTTACCCTAAGAAAAATAAATCTATTAAGAAATGATGGCTCAGATATGAATATCACATTAAACAGAAAATTTTAAATTATAATTATGAAATTTTCTAGCCTATTATTTAACTTCTACAATCCATCCCTGTGGAGCTTCTACCTCTCCAAATTGAATTCCGTAAAGTGTATCATAAAGTTTCTTGGTTATAGGTCCTACTTCCGTTTCACTGTGGAACACATGTAATTTTCCTTTATATTCTATTCCACCGATTGGAGTTATTACTGCAGCAGTTCCACAGGCACCAGCTTCTTTAAATTCATCCAAATTATCAATTAAAACATCTCTTTCTTCAACTTCCATTTTTAAATATTCTTTTGCAATATGAAGAAGCGAATACTTAGTTATACTTGGAAGAATTGATGGAGATTTTGGAGTAATAAATTTATTATCCTTTATTATTCCAAAAAAGTTAGCTGCTCCAACCTCTTCTATTTTAGTGTGAGTAGCTGGGTCAAGATAAATACAATCTGCAAATCCTTTTTTCACAGCTAATTCATGTGGATAAAGACTTCCAGCATAGTTACCCCCAACTTTTACTGCACCGGTTCCGTATGGAGCTGCTCTATCATAGTCTGCTATAGTAAAGTTTACTGGCACCATTCCACCCTTAAAATAAGGTCCTACTGGTATACAGAATACAGAAAATATATATTCTTGAGCCGGTTTAACACCAATATTATCTCCAACACCTATTACAAAAGGTCTAAGATACAAAGTTGCTCCACTACCATAAGGTGGTACATAATGTTCATTTGCTTTAACAACTTTAATACATGCATCTATAAATTTTTCCGTTGGAACTTCTGGCATTAAAATACGTTTACAACTATCCTGCATACGTTCTGCATTTCTATCTGGTCTAAAAAGTTGAATTTTATTATCT
This sequence comes from Clostridium sporogenes, assembly GCF_001020205.1. NCBI lineage: Bacteria > Bacillati > Bacillota > Clostridia > Eubacteriales > Clostridiaceae > Clostridium > Clostridium sporogenes. The sequence goes on along the minus strand of NZ_CP011663.1, from coordinate 986,300 downwards.
TTTGTACGATAAGCTTTTAAACCTTCAAAACATTGTTGACCATAGTGAAGTGCAGTTGAAGATTCATTTATACTAATCATATTATCTTCAACTAATTGGCCTTCATCCCATTTTCCATCTTTCCATTTTGATATATAACGGAAGTCCGTCTTTATATAATCAAACCCCAAGCTTTTCCAATCAATATTTACTTCTTTGTTCATTCAAAGTACCTCCAAACTAAAATTTTTTAAATCTTTTACTACAACTATATTTTTCAATATGCTGATTTAGAATCTTTCATAAATATTTATTTTATATTTAACATTTATTCTTATGATTCTCATTTTTCAAAGATTTAATTCTATTTTAATTAGTAAATCCTTAAGTAATTTACATATTGAATTAATTATCTTACTAAAGTCTCTTATGATAAAAGGTAATATTTGAAAAATAAACCATACAAGTTTAAAATTATCAATAACTAATTTTCAAAAAATATTTAAACCTATCCTACTCTTCATTTATTATGAATCTACAGAAAATGGTTTATTATTTTTTTATTTAGGTTAACAGTATATATGCTATTAATGATTTTTATTTTAATAAAATATTCTACTTAGGAAGTTTGACAATAAAGTCTGTACCTACTCCTTCATGGCTTGAGATTTCTATAGTTCCTTCACATATATCTATAATTCTTTTCACAAGTGCTAAACCTAATCCATTCCCATCTGAATAATGTGAACTATCTCCCTGATAAAACTTTTCAAACACTCGGTCCTTAACCTCTTGAGACATACCTATACCATTATCTCTTATTTTAATTAAAACTTCCTTATTTGTTTGCGTTAATGTTACCTGTATTGTTCCATTTTGGTGAGAAAATTTAATGGCATTCCCTAAAATATTTTGCCATACTTGAGCTAACAAATCTTTACTTCCAATGTAAGTAATATTGTCTAGATTAATATCTAAAGTTATATTTTTTTTTGTCCACTGATATTCAAATAATAAAATAGTTTGTCTGATTTGTTCATCTAAATAATATTTTTGTTCTAAAGGTAAAATCTTTTGATTTTCAAGTTCTGTTATTTGCAAAATATTCCCTGAAAGAGAAGATAATCTTTTTGTACTTATAAGTATTTTATGAATATATTCCTTACGTTCTTCATCAGATAATTCATCATCTTGTAGCAATGTAGCATAGCCTTCAATAGCTGAAATAGGAGTCTTAAATTCATGAGAAACATTACTAATGAAATCATCTCTTAAGGTTTCAATATTACCTAATTCATGAGTCATTATATTAAAGCTATGTGCCATTTCTCTTATTTCATCTGTCCAGCTACTTTCTGAAAGTCTAGTATTAAAATTTCCCTTAGCAACTTCTTTAGTTGCTTTGTTAAGATCAGAAATCGGGGATAGTACCTTTTTCCCTATAATTTGAGCAATCACTGTGCTTACTATTATGCTGATGATACCTAACCAGCCTAATAAAATTAAATGATTAGGTTGGGTAAATACATTAAAACGAGAAAGAAATACCATGACTAAGCCACTAATACCAACAGCCAAAGTAACAATTAAAAAAACTATTAAAGAAAAAGCAACTACCATTTTAACGGATATTTTATTATTCATCACTGTTTAACCACCTTATAACCTAATCCTCTAATTGTAATAATATTGAAGTCTTTATTGTCTTTAAAACGATCCCTTAATCTATTTATATGAACATCAACTGTTCTTGGATCTGTTTCAGATTCTATGCCCCATATTTCATCCATTAATTGCTGTCGTGTAAAAATCTTATTAGGTGTGGATACAAGTTTATAAATTAAATAAAACTCTTTTTGAGGTAATACTATCTCCTTATTATTATATTTAACACTTAGAAAGTCGTATAAGAATGTTGTTTCACCTATTACAATTTTTCGTTCATTGATTATTTGGGATCGTCTAAGCAAAGCACCTACACGTAAAATCATTTCATTCACATCAATAGGTTTCACCATATAATCATCCGTACCTACTCTAAAACCTTCTTGTTTATCGGAAAATGTTCCTTTTGCAGTAATCATCAATATAGGCACGTTATTATTTGACTCTCTTATTAATTTTGTGAGGGTATAACCATCCATATTGGGCATCATTATATCTGAAATAATTAAGTCTATGTATTCTTTATATAATACATCTAATGCACTGTGTCCATCCTTAGCTTCAATGGATTTATATCCATTTTTACTAAGTACTGTACAAAAAAGTTTGCGCAAAGCTGGATCATCTTCTACTACTAATACTTTAAACATTATATAGACCTCCTTTTTAATAGGTTTTAAATTATAACACATTTTTATTCTTCTTAAAAACTTTATCAAATAAATATAAACTGCATATAAACTCACCAGTTTACATTCAGTTTAAAAACTTTATATATACTATGAAAGTAAATTGAAAGGAGATTAAGCATGCTACAAATAAAAGATTTAAAAAAAGTTTATACAACAGGAGAATTTGAACAAACTGCACTTAATGGTGTCAGTATTGACTTTAGACAAAGTGAATTTGTTGCTATTTTAGGTCCAAGCGGTTCAGGTAAAACAACTTTATTAAATATGCTTGGAGGCTTAGATCAATATGACTCAGGAAATATGATTATTAATGGCTTATCCACAAAAAAATTTGGTGAATCTGATTGGGATACATATCGTAATAATAGTGTAGGATTTATCTTTCAAAGTTATAATCTTATACCACATTTAAGTATTGTAGATAATGTAGAAATGGGTATGACCCTTTCTGGGGTACCAAAATCAGAAAAAAGACAAAAGGCCACTTACGTTCTAGAGAAAGTTGGTTTAGGCAACCATATACATAAAAAACCTAATCAATTGTCTGGCGGACAAATGCAACGTGTTGCCATTGCTCGTGCATTAGCAAATGATCCTGAAATTATCCTTGCTGATGAACCAACAGGGGCTCTAGATACTCAAACAAGCGAACAAATAATGGATTTAATTAAAGAAATCGCAAAAGATAAACTTGTGATTATGGTAACTCATAATCCTGAATTAGCAGAAGAATATGCTGATAGAATTGTAAGTTTTTCCGACGGTAGAATTGTTTCCGATACCAATCCCTTTGTATCAGAAAATAACTTAAACGATTATAAGCCTAAAAAAACAAGTATGAATTTCCTTACAGCACTTAAGCTATCTGGTAATAATATTGTTACTAAAAAATGGCGAACAGCACTTACTGCCTTTGCATCTAGTATAGGAATTATTGGGGTTGCCCTTGTTTTATCTCTATCAAATGGATTTAATAAACAAATAAATGAATTTGAAAAGGATTCTCTTTCCAACTATCCAATAAGTATTGAGCAGAATTCGATGTCTCTTGGAATGTCTCCATCTTCCAAATCTAAGGACAAGGACAAAACTGAATTTCCTAATAAATCAATGATTTATCCATATGATTCAAGTAAAAATGCTGCTATTCATGCTAATGCAATTTCAACTGAATATGTAGATTACATCAAAAAAATAGATTCCAGTTTAATTAATGGAATTTCTTATACAAGAAATGTAAATATGAATATATTGAAAAAGCAAGATGGCAAAGTAGTAAACATGAATACCTCAGCTGCTGCATTCTCTACGTATCCTTCAAAAGGTGATAGTTTTGAAACGGATTATTTAAAATCATACTATGATGTATTAGCAGGTAGTTATCCAAAAAATGGGAAAGAATTGGTTTTAGTTGTTGATAAATATAATCAAGTTGATACTAATATCCTTGAAGCATTAGGTTTTAGTGCAAATTCTAAAAATATAGATTTTAATTCTATGATAGGAACAGAATATAAATTAATATATAATGACGATTATTATGCTCAATCCGGTAAGTATTTTACAGTTAATGGAGATACTACAAACTTAGAAAATCTCTATAACAATAAAAATGCAGTTACATTAAAAATTAGTGGTATCATTCGTATAAAGGAAAATGCTAATATGTCTAATTTATCCACAGGTATAGTTTATTCAGACCAATTAGCCCAAGATTTTATAGAGAATGCTAAAAACTCTAAAATTGTTCTTGCACAAAAAGAAGCAAAATATAATGTTATGAATGGTAACCTTCTAACAGGAAAGACTAGCACAACAACTGCAGCTGTTCATCCAACCCCTAATATGAGAACCAATATTACGCCTAATGTTGAAACTAAAGATGATGTACTTGCATCTTTAGGTGCTACGTCTTCTCCAACATCTATTTCAATTTATCCTGTCAATTTCGAGGCAAAAGATAATATTACTAATTATCTTGATGATTGGAATAAAGAACTAAAGGAAGAGGACCAAATCGTCTACACTGATATGGCATCTATGATTACTAGTTTGACTGGGAATATTATGGATGGTATTACTATTGTTTTAGTAGCTTTCGCTGGAATTTCTTTAGTTGTTTCTATGATTATGATAGGTATTATTATCTACATTTCTGTACTTGAAAGAACCAAAGAAATAGGTGTTTTACGTGCTTTAGGAGCAAGAAAAAAAGATATAACTCGAGTATTTAATGCTGAAACCTTTATCATCGGATTTTGTTCAGGTGGGCTAGGTATTGCCATTACATATTTATTAACTATTCCAGTAAATTCAATTTTATATAAATTTACTGACTTGGAAAATGTCGCTCAATTAAATCCATTGCATGCAATTGCATTGGTTATAACTAGTATTGTTCTTACAATGATAGGTGGAGCAATACCATCAAAAATGGCAGCTAAAAAAGATCCTGTTATTGCTCTTAGAAGTGAGTAAATTTTTAAAAAACAAAAATATATTTTAAAAATAAAAGAAAGTGTTTCTAAATATTTTATTTTGAAACACTTTCTTTTTAAATTTATTTTTTACATATTCCTTCTAATATATTTTATTTATTACTTTGCTGTTTAAAGTCTATATTATCAAAGCTAGTTATATTAATGGTATCCTGTTTTGTGTCTACATATCTTATATTTACTTTGTCCCCTTCTTTAGTTATAGGCAATTCATTAGATATAGATATACCAGCATTAAATATTTTATCTTTATGATCTTTTAATATAAATGTATATATTGTAGAATTTCCTACCACATAAGAATTTATTCTTTCTATAGTATCTGTTATATTTTCTTCTTTTCCTGTAGAACCTACATTTATTAAATTTCCTTTACTTGCTAGGTTTTTAATGTAATTTGATTTACATTCTGTAATATTTTCTCCTGTTCCTATGATATTGTAGTCTGTTACAGAAATCATAGCAAACATTTTTGTTAGATCATTTTTATCATTTAAAGTTGTAAAATAAGTAGGTATATTATCTACATTTATTAATATAGGGAAAGTAGATGTATATCCTAAATTTTGCACCTTACCCTCTGCTGATTTCATAGAGGCTGTTTCTGTTGCTCCTGCTATTTTAAATATTCTTGTTTGTTGTGTTCTTGTATCTATTAAAGCAAAACCTATACTTGATTCATCCTTACCTACAGAAGTTAATCCTGTATAATAATAACATTTACCATTATTATATATTACTCCTGTTCCTTCTGTAGTTTTTAACTTATCCTGTCCTGAAAAATTAAAGAATCCTTTAATATATTTTCCCCATTTTTTTAAATTATTTTCCACAAAGGGTTGTGGCTGTATTCTGTCTACCCATTTAGGAGTATTTTCTAGGTTATATTTTTTAACTTCTCCTGTTTCTGGGTTAACTATAGCTGTTCCTACTGCCTTTTGCCCTGACATACCTACCTTATTTTCATATATAGTAGCTGTATAATATGGATTTCCCTTATCGTCTAATTCAAAAGTTAAATCTGTTATGCCTTTATTTATTGTTCCTTTCAAGTATATATGTCTTTTTAAATCATCATTTAAAAAACCCTTTGGCTGATATCTTATTTTTATATCTTTTCCATTTAATTTTGTTACTAGTTTTACATCCTTATCATTAGTTGCAGATACTGTTATATATCCTGGTGTACTGTCATTTAAAAGCCATTTCATAAAATCAGAATGTACTAAAGGAGCAACATAGTAAAGTTTACCTCCTACATTTTGTAACGTTAAAGTTCCAAGTTCCACCTTGCTACCTAAAGAAGTTTCTTCTCCTAGTTTTTTATCTGCCAATAATTCTGCATATTTTTGATTTACTGTTGGAATTTCTTTTATATCAATTGGAGTTATATTTTTCGAAAACTCTTCATATTTAGGTGTAGGCAACAAGCTTTTATAGCTGCTAGCTCTAAATATTGGTAAAGTAATTATAAACATAATAATAAATAATCCTATTAATATAACAGGAATAGCATATATTTTGGAGCTTTCCTTACCTTTGTTTAATCTTACATTAATACTTAAAAGTAGTGCAATTATTATAAAAACAATATAAAAAGATTTGAATTTTAAAGAAAAAACTGGCATTAAAAAATAAATTAGTGCCATAGAAATAATTAAAGATAGTACTATGAAACTCGAGTATATTTTTTTCTTCATAAAAAATCCCCCCTAAAATTTTAAATAATATGTATAAGCCTTTTCATATTTATTTTTTCAAAAGGCTTTTATTTGCATAATTTATCACCCCAATATTTACCTTATTAAAAACTATTTTCGCAATTATTTAATTAAACTTTAATTAATAAGAATTAATTTTTATATAAAAATATATTTAGATTACATATTAAACTAAATCACCTAAAATTTGAAGTGCCAAAAGTAATTAATATTTATAGTAAAGCTTAAATAAGCGAAGGCGTTAGCACAAATAAAATGTGACTTGATTGGTTAGATTTATTTAAAAATCTGTGCCTTATATTTGGAGGAATACGAACCACGTCTCCTTCTTCTAAAAAATATTCTGTGCCTTCAAGTTCAACATACGCTTCACCTTTCATTACCACAGCAATTTCTTCCTTGTCAATGTGTAAATAGTGGCCTTCTGTGGTACTTGTGTAAGCATTTAAATCCATCATTAAAAGTTCTATATGTGCTTTCATAAAATCTGGTGTTAACACATCGTAAACAATATGATCTTTATTTTCACGATAGACCTTTTTGCGATCTTGTTTTTTCGAGATTAGTGAATCAGTATCAATCTCATTAATAAAAAGCGTAAAAAGCGGTACATTTAATGCTTTAGCAATTAGTTCCAATACACTTAGCGATGGATTTGCTTCTCCCCGTTCAATCTGGCTAATAAGTGATGTACTGATACCTGAATAATTAGCAAATTCACGAATAGTCATACCGTTTTTCTTACGATAACTTAGTACTGTTTGACCTATGCGATGATCTTTCATAACATAATCTTCCTTCCATAATAATATGTTTTTTCTCCAATTTGTACTAACATACTGGATATAGAAAATAAAGCTATTTTTTATTATATAAATATTATATACTTGTGTTGTGCATTATAACATACTAAATATTTTATAATAAACAGAGAAAGAAGGTATATATAAATGAAATCAACACTTACTTCTTATTTAGCTTTATTTTTCGGAGTATTTGCACTATCAACTTCTGCTATTTTTGTAAAATTAGCAAATGCACCTTCCTCTATTACGGCATTTTATCGACTGTTTTTTGCAGCATTGATACTTTTACCATTTTTATTATTTAATAAGTCAAATCTGCAGGAACTACTTTCCTTATCAAAAAAGCAATGGAAATTCATACTACTATCAGGCTTATTTCTAGCAATTCATTATATTTTATGGTTTGAATCATTGAATTACACATCTGTGGCGAGTTCAACAGTTATTGTCACATTACAACCCATTTTTTCAATGGCTGGTGGATATATATTGTTTAAAGAGCGCTTTAGCAAAGGAGCCATAATGGGTTGTATTATAGCAATTATGGGCTGCTTCATTATAGGATGGAGAGACTTTCAAATAAGTAATCAAGCTCTGTTTGGTGATCTACTTGCTTTTATCGCCGCAGGTATTATTACTGCTTACTTTTTCATTGGTCAATATGTTCGAAAGAATTTATCTCTTGTTTCTTATTCAATGATTGGATATGCAAGCAGCGCATTTTTTTTGGGTATTTACGCTTATAGTCAACAAGTGTCTTTTACTTATTATCCTTTACAGACATGGTGGTCCTTTGTTGGCCTAGCATTTATTGCAACTATTCTAGGACAAACCATTTTTAATTGGTTATTAAAGTGGTTAAGCGCCTCAGTAATCTCCATAAGTATTCTAGGAGAGACAATTGGGACCTGCATTCTTGCTTATTTTATTTTAGATGAAGTTATTTCTTTACAGCAAGGTATAGGTATGGCATTTATTTTAGTAGGATTAGGCTTATTTTTACTTCAGCAAAAACAAACAGTTAAGTAATTAATAATATATTTAATTACTACATAACAAAACCACAAAATTCAAATTTGAATAATGCGGTTTTGTTTTTAATACTTCCTTAAATTCAAGTTCCTCATAGCTGCAATACTCATCTTTATAGTAGTATATTATATACATTATCTTGAAATTAATTTTACGAATGTATACTATTAAATTATTATTTAGTATACATTAATGGGTATCGGTCTTTTAGCAGAAGTATCAACTGGATTTCCATTGCCTTTAAGCGCATTAACATTGACAACTGCCCTTCGTACAGCAGCTAATTCAGTAATGGGTTCAAAATATTTGGCTAGACCTGATTCAAGTTATTACTCTACAGGATAAATTTTTTAAAATACTGATACATGTTAAATTCTATCTAAAATAGCATATACAAAACAAATCATAATAATTAAATAAAAAAAACAAATTGTATTAATATTTTTACATATTCAGTAGACTTCTATTTAATTCTTATGAGATCTCTCATAAGACAGCCTTCTCCTTTTGGTATATTCAAATGCCCCTCATCATCTAATTTATACTCTTTTCCATGTAATATAAATTTAGAATCTTTAGTATACCCATCCCCAAACCAGTCACGATCATTGATTCCATTTCTTGTGACTTCGATCTCATACTCACCTGATATGATTCCATCATCTTGCATGTAAAATTTATTTGAATAATTTCCACTTTTAACTTCAAACCATCCTGGTTTAATGCCAACACTTCCTAAAGTTTCTTTTATCTCCTCTTTACTAAATGAAGAATAAGCACAATATCCTGTTTTATCGCTTGCAAGATATGTAAATAATCTTCCTGCTCTAGCTACTTCCCCAGAATCTGAAGGAGATAACAACAAATTATCTTTAATATCATCATTAGGGCATATACACATTACCACTATCTCCAGCAGTAAGTATAGCTGTTATTCCTGACTTTGTTTTCATTTTGTTATATACTCCCTTTTCAAAGGTCAAAACATTATCAACAGCCTTTAATGGTTTAATTTCTTTTCCATTAATACTTTTTAATTTTGAAAGTAATTCTCTATTAGATAAAAACTCCTTTGCTCTATCAAAATCTATATCATTCTTTATAAAATTGGAGGGTTCATTATATATACTTAAATTTTTCCCATTAGTTAAATTATTATATCTTGATTAATGTATCTTTAATCCTGCTTACTATATATTTGGGAACCTATACATAGCTAGTAAAAATAAAGCATTATAATTATTTTTCTATATATCTATTTTATTAAAAGTATATCTTGTTTATTTGAAAATATTAATAATCAAATTTAGGTGTTTCTGGTGCATCTTTAGGTACTCCCTTCTCTTTTCTAGGTGTATCTTTTTTAAGATGCCATTCATACCAACCACCATCATATATGCTTATATTTTTCCAACTCATTGCTAATGCATACATATAAGTTTCACTTGCTCTCCAACCTGTACCACAGTGGAAAGATACTCTTTTGTCTGGAGTAATACCCCATTTTTTCCATCTATCTCTAATAATATTGTAATTAAACATAGTGTCATCTATATTTCTATAATCTTCCATATGATAAGGATCTGAACCAGCATATCCAAATCTTGCATTGGCTATTTCTCCAGCCTCTCCTATATATGTGTATCCGCTAACTTTTCCTATATATTCTGGCCAGCTTCTAATAGATGCTACCACAGATTTTTTATCATTCACAATTTTTAACTCTTCATCTAGATCAATTAAAACATTTGGGTTAGCTGGTATTTTTGTTCCAAAGTTTTTAACCGCAACTGGTTTATTAACTCCCTTTTCTAAAGGCATACTATCTAATTTCCATCTTTTTATACCACCATTTAATATACGAACATCTTCGACTCCTGCATACATCATCACAGCGGCACATCTTGAGGCTGCTGTCATATTAGGTCCATATAAAATTACTAATGTATCCTTTGTTATTCCTAAATCTAAAAGTTTTTTCTCTATGTCCTTATCACTGGGTCTATTCCAAAATTTCTCTTTTTTATCTTCTGATATATATTTGTATTGAGATAAAACTCTAGGTCCTGGTATATGATTTAAACTGTCATCAATGTGTAATGCCCCTTTTATATGTCCTTTTTCATAATCTGAAGCTTCTTTTCCAAAACTTAAATGAATGATTTTATAAGGTCTCCCATCATATGTATCTGGTTTTTTCCCATTTACCAAGTCTTCAACCCATCTGGGATGAACTAATACTTTGTAATTATCCATTTTATCCACTGGTAAATTTTTATCTTTTGCCCAAGCATTCATACCATCTTTAAGCACTGAAACATCCTTATACCCTAATTCATTTAATTTATTAATTATTTTTGTATCTACCTCTTTATTTGAATATAAAACTATTTTTTTATCCTTATTTATATTTCTTCTAGCTAGCTCCTTTTCTAGTTTTTTATCATCTTTTATTATTGAAAACCATTCTTTAGGGAAATCAATAGCACCTTCTATATGTCCCCCTTTGTTTCCATCAATATTCCATCCTATATATTCTTCTGTAGGTCTTAAATCCACAAAAATTGATTTATCATCTTTTATAATCTTTTTTGCTTCATTTATAGTTATATCCTTTTTTGTAGAGCTTGTCCCTTTCTTATTGGTATCCTTTTCAGAACTGCTATTTTTACAACCACCTAACGTGAATAAAATTGCAATAGATAAAATAAATATTGAAATTTTTTTCATTGTTTTTTTCATATATTCTCCCCCTTATTAATATGTAGCTAAAATCCAAACTATATTTTTTTATTGAATATAGTTATAATAGGCATAGAAATTACAAATGACAATATATAGGTTTTTAAATTATTTAAATAATCTTTTTTTAAAAATTCTAAATACATATTTATACTACTTTTTATGTATTCACTAAAATTATAAACTTCAGTACCATATTGGTAGGTATATGTGGATGTCATAATTCCTATAAAGGGTATTATTAAGCTTAAAATTAAAATTGTTATAATAAATCTAGTAATTTTTTTATTATTTTTATAATTTATAATTCCAATAATAATAGCTTCTAATATTTTTGTTGCAAAAATTATCATTACAACTTCTTGACCTATTCCAAAGCTATTAAAGATAATATTACTAATACCAACCATAATAGTTCCAAAAATAGGTCCTAAAAGTGTAGATACCACAACAGTTCCCACAATATTCTCACTTAATAAAGTGGGCACATCAAAAAATATTTTGCCATATTCTGTGATTAATACTAAGCTTAGTCCTATTATAAAAATTATAATTTTACAATTTATATTATATTTTTTTATTTCTTTATCTATAGCCCCACCCTCCTTTTCTATATTTTTTAAACCTATTATATAAGAAATTGTAATTTATATAGTTTTCTTTTGAATTCTACAAAATATGCCTAGTATTATAGTATTATTTACCAATAGATAAGTCAACTATAATATATATTACAGTTTTATTGTTAAAAAAATATCATACTTTTTCAATTAATCCAATGAATATTTATTACTTTTATGCATAATTATTAGCTTGATTGCGTATTTTGCTAAATTCATTCTTAAAACCTGATTTTTTCATATTGCCATATGTTTTTCTTTATCTTTCTTACCTTAAATATAGTTAACTGCTAAATTCAACAAAAAAGATTGATATATATTGACACAAGTTTTAAATTTTGGTACATTGTTGTTGTGAGTAATTGATAGACTTTTTCAATAAAATTTCATATTGTAAACGTTTATCATGCTTTTTATTTTTTACAATTCTTCGGCCGAATAGTTAATATTAAAAAATTATATGCGGGGTGTTAAATATGGAAACATTAAAAACAAAATATATTGATTTGCCTACTATGGCCAAATATTTAAGATCTGTTGGTCCAGAAACTGTTATGGAACGTCTTATCCCATACATGGAAGATGATTACAAGCGTTGGGAAGATTTTCAAAAGATGCCAAGAACAGCACATCACACAGATATAGGTGTTCTTGAATTAATGCCTATAGGTGATTCAGAGCTTTATTCATTTAAATATGTAAATGGACATCCTGAAAATCCTAAACATAACTATTTAACAGTAATGGGTATTGGTCTTTTAGCAGAAGTATCAACTGGATTTCCATTGCTTTTAAGCGAATTAACATTAACAACTGCCCTTCGTACAGCAGCTAATTCAGTAATGGGTGCAAAGTATTTAGCTAGACCTGATTCAAAGAAAATGGCATTAATTGGGAATGGTTGCCAAAGTGAGTTCCAAGCACTTGCTTTTCATCACATATTAGGTATAGAAGAAATTTATTGCTACGATGTAGACCCAGCTGCTACTGACAAATTAATGGACAATCTAAAAAATGTAAAAAATCTTAAATTAATAAAATGTAACAGCACAAAAGAAGCGTGCAAAGGTGTTGATATTATAACAACTGTTACTGCAGACAAGAGAAATGCTATAGTTATTACACCAGATATGGTTGAACCAGGTATGCACATAAATGGCGTTGGTGGAGATTGCCCTGGAAAAACTGAATTAGATTCAGAAGTTCTTCATATGGGTGATGTATACGTTGAATTTGAACCTCAAAGTCGTATAGAAGGAGAAATTCAACATATGGACGAAGACTTTAAAGTAACTGAAATTTGCAATGTAATTAAAACTGGAAAGCCTATAGATAGAAAACCTGGTGAAATTACTATTTTCGATTCAGTAGGTTTTGCTTTAGAAGATTTTTCAATGTTAAGATTAATGTATGATATTGCTAAAGAAGAAAACATCGGAGAGCCACAAATTCTTGTACCAAAATTAGAAAATCCTAAGGATTTATATAGTATGTTAAGATAAAAAAGCTGGAAAATCTACAATAATAACTTCATAATTAAAAGGGGCTATCTCACAATGCATAAAAATGCAATATGAGATAGTCCTTCTCTATTTTATAGTTCTTGAAAATCTCTATGTCAATTATTTTTTATTGAAATTAAAAACAAATTGTATTAATATTTTTTACATATTCAGTGGACTTCTATTTAATTCTTATTAGTTTTTCCATGACACACCCTTCACCCTTTTGTATATGCAAATGACCTTCATCATCCAATTTATACTCCTTACCATCTAAAATAAATTTAGAATCTTTAGTATATCCATCTCCAAACCAATCACGATTATTGATTCCATTTCTTTCGGCTTCTACTTGATATGCTGGATAAATATCTCCATCATCTAACATATAAAATTTATTTGAATAACTTCCACTTTTAACTTCAAACCATCCTGGTTTAATACCAACACTTCCTAATGTTTCTTTTATCTCCTCTTTACTGAATGAAGAATAAGCACAATATCCTGTTTTATCGCTTGCAAGATATGTAAATAATCTTCCTGCTCTAGCTACTTCCCCGGAATCTGAAGGACATAAGGAAAAATTATCTTTAATATCATCATAGGGCATATATACATTTCCACCATCTCCAGCAGTAAATATAGCTGTTATTCCTGACTTTGTTTTCATTTTATTATATACTCCCTTTTCAAAATTCAAAACATTATCCACAGCCTTTACTGGTTTAATTTCTTTTCCATTAATACTTTTTAATCTTGAAAGTAATTCTCTATTAGATAAAAACTCTTTTGATCTATCAAAATCTATGTCATTCTTTATAAAATCAGAAGTTTCAGCATATATATTTGAATTCCTTCTATTATTTAAATTATTATATCCTGAAGAATACAAACTTCTATTTGATTTTAATAACAAATCCGCATAATTTTTCATATAATTATTTAATCTCATTATTTCGCTCCTTTATTTGTAAATATTCCCCTTACTTATTGTTAAAAAGTTTAGTTATATTTTTTAATTATCTTAAACTTTTTTAATGCTTATTTAGGTAATACAGGATATATATTTAAATGAAATTTCAGGTGTTAAACTATAATATATCTTTAAACTATCTATAAATATAACTAAGCTTCTTGACATTATTTTCGTTATTTTTTTATACAACTTAATGAATTTAATACATATTATTCCTCATATTAAATATTAATCCATATTATTCTGTTTTTTATGAAGGTATTAAATATGTTTATAATTTATTTACATGCCACATAGACTTCTATACAATTAAATTATGAAATATTATTAATATTTTCATCATAAGGAGGACTTTATGTAAACTCTAAAATTAATTGGTATGATCCATATCCGTCATAAACTAAATGAATATTTATTTGAATTTGGTGGGCACATTGGATATAGTGTAAGAAAATTTGAATGAAGAAAAGGATATGCAAAAGAAATGCTACACTTAGCTTTAGAAAAATGCAAAGATATGAATATGGGAAAAGTACTAATTACTTGTAGCAAAGAAAATATTGCATCAGCAAAAACTATTATCTACAATGGTGGTGTTCTTGAAAATGAAATTTCAAAAGGTGAAAGAATTACACAAAGATATTGGATTTCTCTATTTAAATAGCAAAAACTAGCTTACTATATAAATATAATAAGTTAGTTTAACATAAAAACACCATATTATTCAAACTTGAATTTTACAGTGTTTTATAAATTGTTTATTTCTTCAGTTATTACGAAAAAATATGTGTTATTAATAGCCATAATATTTATTTGAATTGCTTGGACTACCTAAATTCTTCATTATTTCTTGTTGATTCTTTCTATATGTGGCTTCCATGTTCATTTGCTGTTTGTACCCAAAGTCTGTGTTAGTGTTTTTTGCCGAATTATAGATTAAAGATTTTTTGTTATCAGATTTATTTGAACTTAGTAATCCATTTTGTTCTTCTGCTTCCTCAACAGGAATCTTATTTATTAAAACTTTCTTTCCCTCCTCATCTACCATATAAGTAAAATAATACCAGTAATGTGCACAATATAAGAACAAATACAGACTTTTTCAATCACTTTCACATGATAGATGTTACTACTGGTCCTGCAATACCTGTAGGGGATGGTAGACGTGCACTTTGTATCTGGTGTTACAACTCTTAATGATGGTCATAGACATAGATTTATTTTTGCAACACTAATTGAAGCTCCCATATTTGAAGAATGTTAATTTAGTATAATATATGGCAACTTTATATAATTTCATATGAAGTTGCCTTTATAATAATTATATCTATTTATTTATATTTATGTAACACCCATTAAAAAAAACCCTTGGATTAAAACTCCAAATATTTTGTTATATTTCTACTGTACTTAATCTTTTTCAATTTTGCAACCTTTTTTTATACATTCATATCATATTAATGTAATTAAAATTTATGGAGGTATATATGTATTACAGAAATGACAATCAAAGTATAAATAAGGATGATGTTGAATCTCCTAATAAAAACTTTGATGAAAATTTTTATAATGAATCATATAATTATCCATACATGAACTTTTCTCCAATGATGTATGATCCTTTAATATGTGCTCCTCAAGCTATGCCTACAAATGTAGAATATGATAATGATAATGATAATTATGATGATTATAATGCCGAATTTGACGATTATGAATTAGCGCGTTCTCCTCATGCTCACCATGATTACAATCCTCATCGCCGTCACCACATTCACCATCACATCCATCATCATTTCTTCCATCCTTTCATGTGGCCATGGTGGATAAATAGGTAAACATATGCATATAAATAATGTTATGTAATTAAGAAAATAGATGCTACTACAGTTTTTATAAAATTATTGTAAATGCATCTATTTTTTTTTAGCTTCACTATTTTTCTATCTCTAAAGTATCTTTATAATCTATCCTCTGTATTTTGTATATAGTTTTTTATCCATATATATGCTATCCTCTTCTTTACTGAATTATTATCATATAATCAATTAAAGCCTTTTCTATCTTTTTCAATTTGTAACTCCTATTTATTACGTAATTTTTTCACAAATAATGTAACTACGAATATCATATTTATATAGTTATATTAGGAGACATGATCAATGTTTTATTATCTATATCCATATACTGAATTTTACAGAGCGATATATCGTATAGTAATAAATACGAAAGCTCACACTCTTACTTTATTTAGAAACAATAATGTTTACAAAACTTATAAAGTTGCCGTTGGAAAGCCCTCTACCCCAACACCTAAAGGTACTTTTAAAATAATTAATCGTGCCGTAAACCCAGGTGGTCCTTTTGGTGCAAGATGGTTAGGTTTGAATATACCTTATGGGGACTATGGAATCCATGGTACAAACAATCCTTCTTCAATTGGGAAAAGCGTTTCTAACGGATGTATAAGAATGTTTAATAACCAAGTTATTGAGTTAAGTAACCTTGTTCCTATAGGTACAACAGTTACAATAGTATAATCTTATGCATTTATGGGTATTACACACTACCCTCAATTAACACAAATTAATATAGTTAAATGAGGGTAAATATTTATTTTTTTATTTTCTTGGGCTATATTTATTCTTAAATTCTATTTTTGCAATAGTAGTATATTTTCTAATAAACTCCGTTTTTGCTTCAGTATAACCATCTCTATTATGTTTATATTTATCTTTAAGGCTGATTTTTAATTTTCCATACTCTTGAGAAATATCTGTATGTGATCCCAAATAATCTCTAAAATACAATTCATCCCAATCATCTAAATATCTTACATGAAGATGAAATACCTTTTCAGCAAATCCCTTCTCTGTATAACCTTTCATAAACATCATATGTGGAGCTGGTTTCTGTGGTTGCTTTTCAAAAATATATCCATTCTCCTCCATTACATTTACTAAAAACTTCAAATCACAATTCTTTGTTATTTCAAGCAATATATCTATTGTTGGCTTAGCGATCAATCCATTAACTGAAGTACTTCCAATATGATTTATTCGTTGTATATTATCATTTCCAATACTACTGATAATTAACTTTTCTTCTTCCAAATACCACTCTCTCCACATGGAATTATGTTCTTCCAATATTATTGGAAATAGCATCCATAATTCTTTAAGTGACATTTCTGATAAACTTTTCCCCATTACTCAATTCTCCTTTTATAAAATATGCTAATCTTTCCGTAAATTATAACATAGAGATACTATATTGTTCCATTTTCAAAATATTAATCTTCAATTTTAATAGCTAAAATTCTTTTACTTAAATTATAACTTTAAAAGTACTTATACTACTCTATATAAATATACCTAATGTTATTATATAACATACTGAAATAGGTTAACTTATATTAAGTTGCCATAAAAAATATAATTTTACTACTTAATATATTTGAAATGCGATAAAAAAACACCATAAAATTCTATCTTGAATAATACAGTGTTTTAATTCATTGTGTATTTTTCAATTGTAACACTAAACAAAAAAGTTCCTAACCCTCTCTTTTTACAATCCGAAAGTGTTTGGAACTATTAATTATCCCATATTCTAACTTCGATATTTTTTATCGATTTCCTTATCCACAATTTTTGCATCCCCATTAATACTAATGTGAGGTATTTCCTTTTTTAATGTTTCATTTATATGCTTTACCTCTTTATATTTATGATTACTAACTGAAACATCTTCTAAAGTTACTGGTTGCTTATGTATGTGGATACGTTCTTTCTTTATAGGAATTCGAATAGTTTCAGTATGAACATCTGATTTATCATGAATTTGTGAATCAGAAACAGTTTTTTCAATAACAATTTCCTCCCGTCTTACAGGTACAGTAATATTTTCTTCTTCGGTTAAAACTTCTTTGTGAATGGATACCTTACCAGTTTGTATTTTGTTCTTAGATATTTTCATCTGTTCTTCGCGAAGTTGCATCTTCATATCACTATCTGAATTATAAGAAATCTTCTTTGAATTTGTTTGGATATCGTCCTTATATGCCTTACTAGGGATCATTAGCATACCTATAATTACACCTGCAACAATGCCTAATATAGTTCCGGTTATCATTGGGTCAACTGATGTAATTGTAAATATAGTTATAAATCCGGGTATAGTTAAAATAGAGAACTTATACAAAATAGCAATTATAAAACCAATTATTCCACCAATAATAGCGCCTGCTAAATATTGACTATTTTCTATATTAGGTACATCTTTGTTTAACATACTCTATCCTCCTAAAAAACACCTCCTAAATCTAATATATAATTTGAGAGGTGTTTTTTTATTTATTTTATAAATTATTTAATGGAAGCCCTCATCTGTATCTTTATCTACTATTTCTGCATCACCATTTGTGTTTATGCGAGCTTCTTCTCTTTTTAGGGTTTCATCAATGTGCCTTGTATCCTCGACTTCACGTTTATGAGCAGATACCTCTCCAGTCACTACGGTGTGTTTATCCACATTAATCTCTTCTTCACTAACTGGAATACGTATGCTTTCTTCATCACTAATATGTGTATCACTAGCTTCGTTATCTAATGCTCTTCTTTCAATAACAAC
This sequence comes from Clostridium sporogenes, assembly GCF_001020205.1. Lineage (NCBI taxonomy): Bacteria > Bacillati > Bacillota > Clostridia > Eubacteriales > Clostridiaceae > Clostridium > Clostridium sporogenes. Next base: position 967,435 of record NZ_CP011663.1, on the reverse strand, counting down.
TTCTTCATGAGTAACGGGAACATCAACTGTTTTTTGTTCTTCAATAATTTCCTTGCCTAATTCAACTTCACCCTTTTGAACGTGGTTTTTATTTATATCAAGCTCTTCCTTATGAAGTGTAAGTCTTCCTTCATCTTTACTTTTCTTATTTTCATTGTCATCATCATTGCCATTGCCAAAAATATTATCAAATAACCCCATCATAAGTATTACCTCCTATAAATACATATTTTCAATTCATTAATATTTTATCCCTGCTAGAATAATATATACTTTGTGAAATATGGAGTTAGAGTAAATAGCTTACAACAAATAAATGCTATTTTCATCTAAAAGATTAATGAACATATAGCACCAGAAAATATAAACAATATTTTAATAATATTACTATTTTAATTTACTAATGGTAATTATATTATAACCTAACTATTTGAAATACAGTTTTGTTTTTTGTAATTTTTGTTTTTTACTTATTTGCTTTTATTTTTTTACTGCAACACTAATTTTTGTTACAAAATCCCTACTATTTTGTGTAGCTAATACATTAAGTAAATATTCTTCATAGGCATCACTACATACAGTAAGCCCTTGTTCTTTAATTTTTCTCATAAATCCCTTATAAAAATCTACTATTGATTCATAAGAGCCCTTGTAATAAGTTACTGCATATAACCCTGCTGGCTTTATGGTAGCATCTGGCTTATCCACACGAACAAATAACCTGTCAATTCTGCCAAACCTACCTGAAAGCAGATCATTTTTATCAATAACAGAGCCAATAAATGCAGGTCCTCTTAGTTCTGTTTTTTTAAAAAATTCTTCATAACAACTAGACCATTCTTCATTAGTAGTATCACTTTTCAAAGTATTTTTATCACTGTATAAGATAGGCTCTTCTTCAAGCTCCATAAGTATAACTTTATCTAAAGGAGCATTTAAAGCTTCCTCTGATTGAATAACAATCCTATTAAGAATAGAACGAATTTGTATCAATTTTTCAATTTCCTCATCTACTTTATTAAGCTGATTCTTTGATAATGCAATTAATTCCTCCGGTGATGGTGCTTTGAGATAATTGTTTAATGATTTCAAAGGAAAATTAAGCTCTCTCAAAGACTGAATTACCCAAAAAATATCAAACTGCGGTATTGTATAGTAACGATATCCATTCTCACTTTTTCCTGCTGGTTTAAATAAATCTATTTTATCATAATATAATAATGTATCTTTTTTAACCCCAAATCTCTTTGCAAATTCACCAGTTGTAAAGGTTCTAAAATTTTTTCTATCTATATAAATCCCCTCCTTGACTATTGAGTAACTCCATACTTTATAATGCATCTTAATTAGATAAATTGCAATAATAAGATTACAAAGGAGATGTTAATATGGAAATATATAGAACTGTAGGAGAATTTGAAAAACAAGAATCTGTAATGATTATATGGCCTCCAAGTGCTTATGCAACTAGCAAGCTAAATAATGATATTGTAAGTGTACAAATAGCTAAAGCTCTCATTGAAGAAGTAAAAGTAATTATTTGTTGCTTTGATATGGATGTACAAAATCGTGCACAAAGAGTACTAAATAATGATGGTATTGATACAAACTTAATCAAATTTGTAATATTCCCTTCAAGCATTGTATATCCTCGTGATTTTGGTGCTGAAATAATGATGAGTAACAAAGGGAATCGTGCTAGAGTTGATTTTCGTTTTAACATGTATGGATACTCTTTTGAAGAAGATGAGCTTTCTAAGCTTTTATATGACTTTAGTAAATTTCATGCAGAAAGTGTTGGAATAAAAAATACAAGCTACTGTAATCTAATTAGTGAAGGTGGAGATCATGAGTTTAATGGTCGTGGTATTATGATGTCTATAAAAGAAACTGAAGTGGATAAACGTAATCCTGATAAAACTGTTGCTGAAGTAGAAAAAGAACTAAAAGAAGTATTTAATTTAGAACAAATTATATGGCTTCCTCAATGTTCCTATGATGATGAATACTCATATTATGGACCAATTCCATCTTATGATAATACCTTTAACTCTTTTCGTTCAGCCTCTGCTAACGGACACATTGATGAAATTTGTAGGTTTGTTAGCCAAGATACAATTTTAATGGCATATGTTTCTGATGAAGAAGCTTTAAATAGTAAACTTCATGCACTAAACAAAGAACGATTAGACAAAGGCTTTGAAGCTGTAAAAGCTACCAAAAACTCTGATGGAAAGCCTTTCAAAATCCTTAAAATGCCTGTTCCTGAACCAATATATGTTGATCTATATCCAGAGGATGATGCCTATAACCATTGGAGTGAAGCAAAAGAAGAGATGAATGGTATGTTGCTAAACGGAACACCCTTTCCTGATAATCCTATAAACGTATTACCAGCACTAAGCTATTGTAACTTCTTAATTGCAAATAATGTAGTTATTGCTCAAAAGTATTATGAAGAAGGATTGTCAGAGTTAATCAAAGAAAAAGATGAAGAAGCACTAAATGTTTTAAAAACTGCTTTTCCAAATCATAGTATTGTACAAGTTAATACATTAGCACTTAACCTATATGGTGGAGGAATTCATTGTCATACAAGAAATATTCCAGTAGTACAATAAATAATATAAGAGATACTGTCTCAAAATAGCCTTAATTTTAATATAGTAAATATAAATAATATATGTAATAAACATATGAATGAGCTTTAGTAGTTCTTAATTTAACGGAATTAAAAATTTTTGTAATTCCTCACAGGACGTGAGGAGCCAGTAGTGAAGCCAGAGGAGGTTGACTCTTTTACTAGATAAAAAATTTTTAATGGAGTGAAATTTAGAACTACTTAGGAAAATGAATTGCTTTATGAATGTATTATTTATATTTATGGTTTTAAAATTAAGGCTATTTTTATTTTGATACACCCTCTTTTACTCATACCTACACTTTGTATTCCATTGATACACTTACTTGTTGTTTTGTAAACCAAACTGAAAAATGAGATATAATATTTTAAATCCACATTTAAGTTAACATTATCTTATATATGCAGCACTAAAACTTTAACTTCTGTTTTCATCTTCATCATATTCTTGTTTAACATAGACAATTAGTGATTTACCAATTATCTCGCCACATGAATCCAACGCATTTACTTGAAAATATGGTCCATATGATTTAACATGGATTTTTGTCTCAAATCCTGTACGAGGCATACAATTTACTACCACTGACAAATTACAACGTGATGAACCAGCTAATGCCTGCCAAGCAACAGTTTCAGTTGAACCATTCCATGATACATAAACAATTGCACCTTCACATACTAAATCTACAGCAATCCTAGGTGGATAAAGGGGCAATCCTACCCATTCATTCTTAAATGCCCTATAAGAAAGGTTTTGATTAGGAAACTGCATATCATATAAAAAATTCAATGAAGGCTCTTTTTTTAGTATTACCAGCATTTTTAAATTCAGAAAGATATGGCTCCTGTCCCCATCCAATAAATTGATTTCCATTATATAATTTTTTAACATTCCCTTGACTTGGAACATATAGGGCTGGGTCATGATAATAGGTTCGATCTACATTTGCAGTCATGTTTCGGAAATCAAGCTGAAGTACTAACCCATGCGCTTGACACTCAGGAGGAGAAGCACAACAAGCATCATCAAATATACTTATCCTTTTCCCTGGTCTATAACGTGCATCGTGTTGCCAAGAAAATGAAGCCTTTGGACCAAGAGTAAAATCGCTTTGTTTTCCACCAAGTTGCCAAATTATATTTCCCGTCTCCTTATCAATATTATAAATAGCCCACATGTTACGCATGCTAACTAAAAGTGTATTGTTTAGTCCCTCTTCAACTGAATTCACATGAAAACAGTCCCAAATATTATTAGAATCTGCTGCAGATGATGCGGGTAACATGGAATCTTCCGGATTAACATGAGTAAGCACATTCCAAAAGAAAAGAAGCTTACCTGTCTTAAGATCAACCTCTTGAATAGAATAATTGTCAAAATATCCATCTTCCGGGGCGCCGTATGGTGTTAAATCTGCTGGCACTTGTTTTACAGCAGTAAACAAAGCAGTATTTCGTTTCGTAATAGTAAACTCATGAACATCCGCAGTGTACCCCTTTTTGGCAGTGAGCTTCTTAATAACTTTATAATTTTGATTTATAATTTGGAAATAAGCGCCAGGTTCAGAATCTCCTGCTGGAAGATTAGGGTCTGCAGATTGAGTTCCTGATATTGTTCCCTGCCACATGGTAAGAACTGATTCACCCTTATAGCATTGTACTTTAAAATCTGAATTTTGTATATAAATACTATCAAGCGGTCTAAACCATACTGGGTTTCCATATTGATCCATTATCAAAGATCCTGTTTGTCCAATCATAGTTGCCTCATACGAAGTATATGGTGCAACGAATATTAGTCCAGAAGCGGTTCCTGGTTTATCAACATTTATAGTTACCTTCATGGGATGCAGCGCAGGATCTGAAACAAAGTTCCATACTTGCGACTTTGAATTATTTGAGCATTTTTGTGATGATATTTCTGATTTAAAGTTATCCATTCCAATTATCATCTCTTATTATTGTTTTTTAGAATATGGAATTATACCTAAAAACTATCAGTCACATTAGTGATCCATTATGCTTAAACAATAAATAACATGAATACTCTAACTACTCATATTAACATAGGTTTACCTATGCTAATATGAGTTTATTCCACAAATTAACATTTACTTTATCATAGGTGGGCTACCTAGCTTAAACCAAACGCAAGGAATAGCTGTTTCAAATTCAGATTCTATTTTTGTGGACATACTTTTGATTGTGCTGCCAGTGCCCCACGTATAATAGCCTGCTCAAGTACCACCGCTGCAGCTGTCCCCACCTGCGTAACAAGGGCGTCGCTGGACAGGTTACTGATATCCGAACCCAGTGCGAGGCAAAAAACCGTATCTCCATCCCACTGAGTATGATTAGGAGAAATGGCTCGAGCCATTCCATCGTCAGCCAGTTTTGCAACCCGGTTGGCCTCTGCCTTGGTCAACCGAGCTGTGGTAGCTACTACGGCGATTGTGGTATTCAGAGAGTATAAAGGTGACGGCACACCGTTCAACATAGCCCGAGTCTGATTGACAAAGGTTCCATCAGGACGCAGTGCTCCGACAACAATATGTCCTCGATCCCATATGTCTCCGACAGCATTAACCACTGCCAAGGCCGATACCACAGAGCCGCCAGGAATACATAGAGAAGCAGTGCCCAGCCCACCCTTCATAGGACTCCCGTAGATTTTGCCCACCGTCGCCCCTGCTCCAGCTCCTACATTTCCTTCCGCCACAGGACCCGCATTCGCAGATTGGCAAGCAGCATAGGCCAAGTTCGCATTAGGTGGTGGTGAGCCTTTTGCGAAAGGGAGGTCATATATAACTGCTGCAGGTACAAGAGGAACCTCATCAATTCCTTGCTCAACGAGCCAACGCATTACCCCACCAGTTGCTGGCAATCAAAAAAAACTGCCACCTGTGAGTAGTACTCCATATACAGGATATTCTGCTGTACCAGGGCGGATGATATCGGTATTTTGGGTACCTGGGGGCACCTCCACTTACATCCACACCTGGTACCGCCCCATTCGGGCAGAGAATTATCGTGCATCCAGTACACCCGCTTTTGCTCACCGCATTTCCTACTAGGATACCAGGTACATCAGTAAGTCCTCCCTTATTTGCTTTCATTTCTTGAAAATTCTTTTTACTCAATTATCTCACCCTTTTTATTTAAAATTTAGAACAACAAGGTATTTTTTATATATTCAGAGATATACCCAATTTCTATATTTATATAGGTATTAATAATGAATGAAGTAGCACAATAAGCCCTCTAGGCATATTATAAATTAGGTTTATTAAACTAAGTTTATAAATAAGGAGTTGTGTAGTTATGGAAGTAAATCCTCTTGACCCTAAGTTAATACCCAAGTATACGCAAGAATTGGTTATACCTCCATCATTCCTACCCACCGTATGTACAAGCTCTGTGAGTGGTGCTGTAAGTTATAACTATACAGTTACTATGAATCAGTTTGAACAACAAATTCTTCCACCGGAATTTAATCCTACTACAGTGTGGGGATATGGTGGAACAATCAAGGATACTTCAACTGGAGAGGAAGTTAAATTTCAAAATGCCCCTGGACCAACTTTTGAAGCTGTAAGAGGAATCCCTGTAAATGTTAAATGGGTAAACGAAATTACAGCTCCATATTCCTTAGCAGTTGATCCAACTATGCACTGGGCCAATCCTAATAATACACCTATGACGCCACCGCCTGGAGGTTGGCCGCCATTTCCACCGGGAGTGCCAGAAGCTCAGAAGGATGTGCCGCTAGTACCTCATCTTCATGGAGGTGAACAAGCATCCATGTTCGACGGTAACCCCGAAGCATGGTGGACAGCAAAAGGCTTAAAGGGTTCAAGGTATATTACAGATACTTTTCATTATCTCAATACCCAAGAGTCTACAACGTTATGGTATCATGATCATGCATTAGGAGTAACCCGACTTAATGTTGTAATGGGACTAGCAGGCTTTTATATTCTTAGAGATCCTGCCAATCCACTTGATTATCCAGGACCACTGATTACAAGCGCAAAATATGAAGTACCAATAGCTATCCAGGATCGTTCCTTTAATGAAGATGGCAGCCTCAACTTCCCTTCAGAGGGAGATAATCCAACAATTCATCCTTATTGGCAACCGGAATTCTTTGGTGACACTATTATGGTAAATGGAAGAGTATGGCCAAATATGAATGTAGATATGACCAGGTATCGTTTTAGATTGTTAAATGGTTCAAATGCAAGGTTTTACAATCTCAAGTTTTCAAATGGAATGCAGTTTTGGCAAATAGGAACTGATGGAGGTTATCTTAATAAGCCTGTACCTCTCACATCACTTCTTATTTCACCAGGCGAGCGTGCGGATATACTTGTGGATTTTACAGAAATACCTGCTGGTACTAGAATCATTCTAAATAACGATGCAAATGCACCATATCCTACTGGAGATGCGCCTGACAAAGATACTACAGGTCAAATTATGCAGTTTACTGTTCAGCATAATGATGACATGACAATACCACCTGAACTTCCTGAAAAGTTGAGATGTGAACCTGTGCCCAAACTTAAATCACCATGTAAGAGAAGAGTATTGACTTTGTATGAAATTGCAGGGCCTAACGGACCACAAATGGTGACATTAAATGGTCAAAGATGGGCTGATCCTGTTTCAGAATTACCTGTTGTAGGTTCAACGGAGGAGTGGAACATTGTCAACCTTACTATGGATGCACATCCAATTCATTTGCATCTGGTACAGTTCAAGATAGCCTGTAGACAAGCCTTTGATGTAGATGCATATACTAATGACTGGCTTGATTTGAATTCTGATATAGGATCGCCTCCATGGATGACCACACCAAAGGCTCTTTGTCCAGGATCATATATTACAGGTGATGATCAGCCACCTGCAGCTAATGAAGCAGGTTGGAAAGATACGGTACAAGCCTACCCTGGAGAGATAACAAGAATCCGAGTTCGTTTTGCACCGCAAGATGTTAAAACGTCCTGTCCTGGAGAAAACTTGTATTTATTTGATCCATCGAAGGGCCCAGGTTATGTATGGCACTGCCATATATTGGACCATGAAGATAATGATATGATGAGACCATATCGAGTTTTCTCATAATTTATATATTTCGTCAACTATATTCCAAATTACGTTGCTTTGATATATCAAATTTTGATAAGGGCAATAATAGCATCCTTGCATCAGGGGCAAAGTAAATGATATTAAATGTTGTAAAACTAATAAAAAAGCTATAAGGCATTGATACCTTATAGCTTTTAAGATGTAAAATCTTACAATTGTTTATTAACCTATAGAAATTATAGTACATCTTCCATATTGTTAGCACCGTATTATTACACTTATGAGTTATAATTTCATCAAAAGAAGAATAATCTTGCTTAAATACCATGCTTTATTTTATAGGAATATAAATATCAATCTCTGATAAATGATTATTTACTCCTTTAAATCGTTCATCATATAATTCAAAATCATCTCTCATATCAAGCTCTACCTTAGAAAATGGAATCCATGTTCCCCAAATATACTCATAAGTTTCCTGTAATTTATGTATACTTCCCTTATGAGTAAATACTACATATTTCCCCTGTGGAATAACTTTAGCTACCATTCCATCTGGTATATAGTCAAAAGAAGTAACTTCTATGCCAACAATTTCACTATATGCTACATTTTCACCAAATTCATTATTAGGCCTATCATTTTCGCAAATTCCATAATATTTAAGTGGTTCAGCTCTATTTATTATTTTTGAACTGCTCTTATTAAAAGCATTCCATAAATCAGGCAATAAATTATTTTTAAGTGAAGTCTTCCCTTTTATACCTATAACTTTAACTTCAGATATAACTTTAATTACTGGCTGAATGGTAATATTATTCAAAATATGCTTCAATCTTTCATTATCTATATATTTCTTATTACCCTTAAGTACATCAATTCTATTTTTTCTATATTCAGTGGGGCTAATATCATATATTTTTTTAAAGGCTCTTGCAAATGCTTCTGGTGATTTAAATTGAAAATCTAATGCTATATCTATAATTTTTTTATCTGTATACATTAAATCTTGTGCTGCTTTTGTAATTCTTCTTTTTCGTATATAATTTCCAATAGTTTCACCTAACAATCCTTCAAATAAACGAGTGAAATGATAGTAAGAATAGCCAATAGATTTTGCTACATCTTCCGTTTTTAAATCTTCATTTAAATTTTCCTCAATGTACATAATTGCTTTTTCTAATGATTTAATATAATCCATAATACATCACAAAGTCCTTTCTTGATTATATACTTCACATCACTGGCTAGCTTAACCCCATTTTTTAACTTCTTATATTAATTCATAAAAATCTTTTGGTGCTCTATCCTTTATAATTTTTGCTGGATACTCTAAATATTTTTTCCCATTGTCTATTTTAAAGGTATGCCAATCATTCAAAGCTGTAGATCCAAAGCATACAGCTAGAGTTCCATCATTCAAATCAAATACCATCCCTCTTAGTGTGCCAAAAAAATCTTCATAATAATGACAACACAATCCTTCTGGATACATGGTAGATAACAATGATTTAAGATTATCCTGTGTAACTATTTCTTTATTATTTAGATATCTATTAATTAAATTATATCGTACTACTGAGTTTTTCATACTCTTAGGCTCATATTTCTTCAATTCCTCAAAATGAATATGATTTGTAGAACATATAAATTGTTCTTTTGTATTAGGTGAAATATGTTTAATTGCTTTTTTTCCATCTAAACTTTCAATTAGAGCTGCATTTCCCATTTTATCAGCAACCATAAGATTTATATTATATGCTATTGGTACGCTTTGAACATATTTTATAGCTTCATTAACATCCTTACAATTCTCTAATATTGATCTTATAACTGCCCAAAATTGTAATCCCACAATTGCAGGCTTCCTAGCCCCTTCAATATTATTAGCTACTGGTATACCTGTCGATGTTTGACTAACGCCAAGTCCACATTCATTCATCCCATCTCCTCTGCCAAATTGAATCATAGATGTACCTATATGAGCATATTTTCCTTTAATCTTAGTAGTACATAAAACAAGTTCTTCCATCTCATCGTTAAATTCATAATTTCTGGCCAATAATACATGATTGTTTTTAGTCTTTTGAGGCAATATAGCCATTTGACTACAGCCTGGTTTAAGATATGACATTGCATAATATAATGCTTGAAATTTATCAAGTCCCAATACATCTGTAAAACCTTCAATTTCTTCATTAATTCCTGGGCAATATTCGCCAAACATTTTTATAATTTGTATTTGTTCCTCTTTCGAGAAAGGATACTTTGGGATTTTTTGCATCTTTAGACACTGTGGCATAGATTTCATTTTTTCTCCTAATAATTTACCTACTTCATAATTTGTACCTTCTAATTCATAATAACAAGCTTTTAAGTTTTTCATAAATACTTTTCTCCTTAACTTTATTTTGTAATATAAAGTTATCATTTCTAAAAAATTTATGCCTGATATTTTCTGCTATTTATAGGATATGTGTATAAACAATTTTTCTATGACGTAAAAGCACCGTAAAATTCAGATTTGAATAATACGGTGCTCAAGTAGATTATTCGTTTTTTATCCGATGACTACCCGCTCTAATACTCCCTCTGAAGCCAAGAACTCTGTTTATAGCTAGATCATTTAATAAGAAAAAAACAGATTAATAAATCATCTGCTAAATATATGGTTTAGTAGCAGATTGAGCCTCTTGCCCCATTGCTTTCAATAAGGACAAGCCAATTTCTCTTGCAGCTATTACTGATTGTCTAACAGCATCTGAATCTCCAGTAACTGTTATAATTACTTCGTTTGTGTGTGCTGTTCCTGCATCTGGACTTGCATATGTTACCATCTCAATATTTGCAGTTTTCATTGCTGTATCTGCCATTACTAAACCGATACCAGCTGGAGCACCAACAATTATCCCAAAAGCTTTTCCAAGTGGAGCACCAAATGCTTTTTCTAATGCCAAGCTTGCTCTTGCAGTATATGAAAGCTCCAAGTGTCCTGAATCGCATACATAAACATCTCCAAAAGTTCTATCTAATTCTTTAAGAACAACTTCTACTGCTCTTCTTGCATCTGTTACATCTTTTGCTGCCAGAATGATTGAGCAACCATGTCCTGCTCCACCCTTTGTATCTCTGGGCATTTCAATCTTTACTACTTCTGTATTAGTAGCTTTTACAGCCTCATCTGCTGCCATAATATGTGGTCCTGCACCTATTCTTGCACTAATTATTCCTAGAGACCGATATTTTTTATCTAATCCCATTTTTTCATGAAGAGAACAATCAACATTAGCTATGACTAAGCCAATAGTATCTCCAATTGCCGTTCCTACAAATTCTGTTATTGATGATGATGTATTCATTGCTAGTACCTCTCTTTTCTACCACATTCTTATTTTCACTTACTTGAACAACTTCTTTATTAAGTGTTTTTTATACTACTGCTTATATAATTTTCTTCAAAATATATACATTACTTCTTGAATATATTTTATTTGAATTGCTATTTTGACTTTACTAAAGGCAATTATATCATAATTTTCATTAGTAAAGATAATTAACTTTCTAAATAAATGTGAAGTAATTTTACTTTTTCGCACCCTCTTATTCAATTCCCAAAGAACATTGCACTACGATTGATTGGACTGCCTTTGAGATGGCAGAACGAATTCGTACCGATTATTTCAAATTGCATGCCATGCCGAAAGAAGATACCATGGAACGTATTCGTATCTCTATAAAAGCTCAGATGGTTTCAGATGAGTCTGTATCTGTATTTAGCAAAAAGCGAACACCAGACAACGGATTTGTGTCTGGCATTCGCTTTTGTTATTTGCTGTGGGATGGCGAATATTTATAAAAAGAGATCATTCATAATACTTGCCCGTCAACTCAGCAATGCTGATTCGTATTACAGCAGTTCCTCGAACCATATTTTCCGGAAGCGGGGCGTTCGTCAAATGGGGCGTATATTTTTCCACAATTTTCTGTAGCACCATTCTTTTCTCTCCCATGCCCTCTACCAAAGCGGCGCTTCCTGTTGCAATTGCACTCTCATATTTTGTATTCGTATCACAGGGCTTACCGTTTGCATCAAGCAAGAGCTTCTGCATATCATACACAGTAAATCCTACTTTACTGTCACGAATGATATTATCAATCTTTTGTCCCTTCGGCAGCCCATGCACATAAATGCACTCATTTATACGAACAAAGTGAACCGGCGTATTATATGGGGTGCCGTCTTCATTGAGCGTTGCCAAGCTGCCCGTTTGTACTCTGGATAATAAATCCTTCAGCCGCTCCTCTGATAAAGGGTGAGTTTTCATTCTGTATTGCATATCAATATCCTCCTGTAGTTAGCTTATTTGATTTTAATACGAAAAAAGAAATACCACCAGTGAAAGAGCATGACTCCTATGAGAAAGCATCTTACCGCTAAAATATGAATCGTTGCAAATGCAATAATCATAAAGGTGGACGCGAATATTAAAATTGAAAGCTTTGCTTTAAGCGTCATCGCCCTTTCCTTTATATAGTTTTCTATATATTTTTGATAGATATGGGTATTACAAAACCATTGATGGAAGCGGGAAGACCCTTTCGTAAAGCAATAAGTAGTAATCAGCAGAAATGGCGTTGTAGGAAGAACCGCAACACTACACCCAGCAGTCCAATTCCCAAAAACACCAACCCCACGGTGAGATAAATAAATTTCACTAATTTGGACCTGCGTTCATATTTAACTATTTCTTCTTCGGATTCTTTGGAAACCATCCTTTTTTCACCCTTTCCTCCTGTTGACGCAATTTCCCGATGCTCAGAAACAGGGAAAATCCCAAAACAGCCAACAGAACAGATATCACTATATGGTCTACTGCTAGTGATACAGCATTACAATCAATCCCAAGCAATAAAAATGCGGCGCACACCTTTTTGCCAAAATAATACTCTACTTTAATCACCACTGGATGCAATGCACCAATAATGAAAAACCATCCGATTCCTATTGCACTTCCATACCAGTTCATCAATTCTACTCCGCTTCCATTGTATCTCTGATTATGAAACGGCACATCTTTTCTACGATTTTAATCAAAAAGCATTTTGTTATAGTATTAAGAAATTTTTTTGTAGATAATAAATAATTATACAGTAATACCGTCCCCTTGATAAGAGACGGTATTGGCATTTTTATAGGATACAGTTTTGCATTTAGTAAATTTTATATTTAACTAACTGATAATGTTACCCATATTATTCTTTCAACTGTATCCTAAATAAAAGTTCATTCCGGTTCTTAGCATAGGGACATTTTTGTAATATAATTAAAAATATATGCGATACAATTTAGAATTTATCTATATGTAATATGGTGTAAATATTAAAGGAGGCAATGGTATGAGACGAAAAGAAAGAGAAATAAAAGATATCAACGAGATTTTCCAAGTTATTGAAAATTGTAGTGCTGTTCATGTTGGTATGGTGGATGAAGGCAAGCCATATGTTGTAGCGCTTAGCTTTGGGTATGACCGCGAAGGCGATGACTTAATCTTGTATCTTCATAGTGCCATGGAAGGCAGAAAAATGGATATTTTAAGAAAAAATCCAGCAGTGTATTTTCAAATGGATTGTGTAAATGAACTGATCAAAACAACACCGGAAAACCCTTGTGCATACAGTTGGAGGTTTGACAGCGTAATGGGCAGTGGAAATGTAGAATTTATTGAAGATGAAACAGGTAAGTCACATGCGCTCACTCGCATTCTCCAGCATCTTGACAAAACCGATGCGCAATATAATTTCCCTTCTCAAGCACTCTCTAAGACCTGTGTTTTTCGGGTTTGCTCAAATGATTTTACAGGAAAGCGCCGTAGATAAAGGAATAGCCGTTTAGTTTTCTATGGGTCTACCCATCCTTTCACAAATAATAATGCTTGTGGTATCCTAGTACAAAGGAAGATTTTAAATGATTAAAGGTGTAGCTTTTGACGCATATGGTACTGTGTTCGATGTATTTTCTGTGGCGCAAAAATGCAAAGTAGCGTACCCTGGGAAATGGTAAGCCATTAGCCAATTTTGGAGAGAAAAGCAGTTAGAATATTCATGGCAGAAAACATTCACGAAGATTGTTTTCTGCCTTCCTAAATGTCATACCCAGTTTTTGAAGTTCTTCTAATTCAAGAGAGCAGATAGCATCAGCATCGACAATTTCCAACCTATTCTCTAGTCTTTTCCAGATTGTCGCTTGCGCCCGAGTGGAGATTTGTTGTCCGATGATATGATGAACGACAAAAGAAAAAAGATCGCTATCAACTTCCCGGTGTATGTGGTTCTATTCACTCTTCAAACCATGCCTTGTTTAAAAGCTCTACCGCAGGTACAATATCTTTTTCTTTTATCTTTCCATATCCCAGTACGACAGCATTGCCCGAATAACGGCCCTTTTCCAGCCAGAACGGAGATACCGGGGGCACCTGAACACCATACCGCATAGCTTTTTGTACAAGAGTGTCCTCTTGCTGTCCATCCACAAACTCAAGTAATATGTGCAATCCGGCATGATGACCGTAAACCCGAACTCGGTCGCCTATGATCTGATGGATAGCGGCAATCAGGGTATCATGCTTTCTTTTCTGACTCAGGCAAACTCTGCGGATATGTTTTTCCCAATGCCCGTCTTGCATGAAATGCAGGAGTACCTTTTGCTCAATCAGCGGAATCGTGCATTGATACCCTCTGTATTTCTCATGATAAGCAGCTAATAGCCAAGTTGGCAACACCAAGTAGGACATTCGCAATCCCGGCGATAAAGCCTTAGAAAAAGTCCCAACATAGATTACACGCCCAGCTTGATCGATAGATTGCAGTGACGGAATGGGTCTTCCCTTGTACCGAAACTCGCTGTCGTAGTCATCCTCAATAATCATCATGTCTCGCTGGCGTGCAAGATTTAATACCTCCATCCGGTTATGAATAGGCATAACCGCTCCTGTCGGGAACTGGTGTGAGGGAGAGAGATAAATCATTGGAATCGATTGTGACGAAAGTTTTTGTAAATCAATTCCGTCTTCACGAACCGGAACAGGCAATATTTTAAAGCCATTGCTTTGAAATACTACTCTTGCACCGTCATAACATGGTTCTTCCATCGCTACGGTTTTCTTGCCCGAAAAAATTCTTATAATGGTCTCCAATGCAGACTGCGTACCGCTGCAAATGATAATCTGTTCTGTTTCGCATTGTACTCCCCGTCTGTGATAAAGATATTGCTTTATCTGCTGGCGCAACTGAGGATCACCTTTCCCATCTCCATAACTGTGCATTGAATGTGCCAGCGGCTCATCCAGAACCTTCGCCACATACGTCCTCCAGAGCTTCTTTGGAAAATTGGTTTCATCAAGCTCGCCATATTGAAAGCTGTATTTGATTTTATGGGGGAGCGCGGCGAGATGTTCCCTCAACAGCTTGCTTTGCCGTTGCTCCTTGGGTGATTCCTGAATCAAATCAAACTCCAACTTGTTTACGATATACCCGGAACCCGGTATACTTGTGAGATATCCCTCCAGCCTAAGTTGATCATAGGCATTTTCTACCGAGTTTCTGCCGACCTGCAATTCGCTAGCCAGCACTCGTGTGGAGATGATGCGTGATTCCACAGGTAAATTTCCGCTTATAATGTCCCGTTTCATTTGTTCATAAATTTGCTGATATATCGGTATATTGCTCCCACGGTCAATGTACAGCATCTTTCACACTCCTCACAATTTTTGTCACTAGTATTAACACCATTTGCTCACTCTCACTTTATTACATCCCTAACAACTCTTTAACATTGTCTTCTTTTTCAAATAATAAACATCCACCATCATGTTCTCCAAGTAACATTTCATTATCTTTAAGCTTTTTAAATAATGGTGATTTTAAAGCTTCTCTTAAACTACATTCTTTTAAATTAATATCTGAATATGGTGAAAATGGACATGGCTCTGCTCCACCATTAGCATTTATATGAAAAAAACCTCTTCCAGCAGCTAAACATCCACCTGAATATTTTTCATCACCAGGGAATGATAAAAACACCATATTTTCGAATACTTTTCTCAATTCTTCTATCTTTTCTTCTAATATTAAACGTTCTTTATCTGTAGGTGCAAGATTTCTAGTAGAGTTAGTTACTGAAACATACTCCACAAATATTAATACTCTTGTCCCTTTATTACAAAGCTCCTGTACAAACTCTTTACTTGTAACAGTTATTATATTTTCAGTTGTTACGGTTACAGAACCTCCAAATAAAATCCCCTTTTTATTCAAGCTATTCATTGCAGTGATTATTGAATTATAAGTTCCTTCTCCTCTTCTTCCATCTGTTTGATCCTTATCACCTTCTATACTTATCATTGGCACAAGATTTCTATTTTTATCAAATAAATTTATATAACTTTCATCTAACATAGTTCCATTTGTGAAAATTGGAAAAACTATTTCTTTAACAGAAGAAGCTTTTTCAATAACCCCTCTTCTCATCAACGGTTCTCCTCCTAATAATAATAAAAATGAAATTCCAACTTCCTTTGCTTCATTAAAGATTTCTCCCCATCTTTTTTCTGACATCTCACTAGCTTTTAAGTTATCTCCACATGATTTATTAGCTCTTGCATAACAGCCCTTACAATGCAAATTACAATTAGTAGCAATACTTACCATTAAAAATGGTGGAATATGCTCTCCTTTACTTTCTAACATATCCCTTTTATTTTTTGCCTCCTTTACTGCTAACATATACTTTATTACAAATGCAGCTTCCTTTGGATTTTTTATAGATGATTTTAAAACGTTCTTTACTATATTTTCAATACCTTCACTCATATATTCAGATAAATTAAATTCTTTACTCATTATTTATCCCCCCAAAACTCTTTATTTAAAAAATAAATCTAATTGAATATCAATAAGCTTATCTCTTTCTTCTTTAATATTAATATCAATATTACTAAAGAATTTAAATTCATCTGCTCTGTAAAATACTAATTGCATAAATGAAATTAATTGATATGAAATAATTTTACACTCCTCATCACTTTTACTTCCCTGAAAGCATTCTTTAACTAAAGGAAGTATTTCAATAGCTTCAGCAAATTCTCCCTTTAATAAAATATATGGCATCATTTCCTTTGTATACTTTTTATAATGAACAACTATATCACTAATACGAGTTAAAAAATATCTAAGTTTATCTTTCGGTGACTTTACATCATTTTTCATATCTTCAAAATAAGTATTGGCAAGATCTCGTATTAATTTATTTGCTGCAATATTTATTAATTCATCTTTAGATTTAAAATGATAATTTATTGTTGATAAATTTACTTTTGCTCTTTCTGTTATCTTTCTTGATGTTATTTCTGAAACATCCTCACACTCTTGCAATAATTCCATTACTGATTCTATTAATTGATTTTTGGTATTGTTACATTTGTCCAATTAATCACCCCATTTTCAAACATGTTTTATACATGTTTGATTATAAACTATTTGTTACAATATAGCAATATTTAAAATTATATTTAATAAATTTTATAATTTCATATAATAAAATAACTCTCACCTAAAGCATTAATCTTAGGAAGAGAGTAAAATATCATGTTAAAATCCTATTGATAGATTAAATCAACTTTCTAATAAAATTATAGGCATCCTCATCTTCAACCGAAGATAATTTTATATGTTCAAAAGTTGTTTCTTGACAAGAAAAGTTTAAAAGTTTTTTTAATCTTCCGTAATATAATTCCCTATCTATCCTTATTTTACTGAAGAGAATTTTTTCAACACAAGGCTTACTATTTGCATCTGAAGGTAACATAAGCAAAGCTATACCTCCCACATATTTATTTTTATTTACATTAGGTCTAGCCATATTTATATATGTAATGCCGTCATTAGCACTTTGTAAATTGAAGAATATAAGCTTATCAAAGGTATTGTAGTCTCCTTTAAATAACTTAACAACTTGGCCATTAGAAAGAATTTTAAATATCACATTATCATTGAAAAATTCAACAATACCTTCATGTATAGCTCCTTCTCTAGCTATATTAGTAACTAAAAAATAAACATAATATTTATCTTCAAATATATCTGTATTAATATCCATATTATTTTCTAAATTTTCCATATCAGCTGCTGTTAGTGGAATAGAAGTAAGTTTATCTATAGTCATGTTATATACTTCGCAAATATATATTAAGGTTTCTATAGATGGGAAAGCTTCTGCTGATTTGTATTTAGAAAGTAAATCTTCTGAAACACCTATTTTCTTAGCAAGATTTTTTTGTGTTATTTCTAACTGAATGAGCTTTTTTAAGTTATATATAAATATTTTAGATGTTTTTTCATATATGTTATTTTTTAAAGCTTTTATCGTATTAATATCACACATCATACTATCATTATTAGATTTTATATACTCTAATCTACCTTTTACCTTTTCATCTATTTCCCTAATTTTACATAACTCATTCTTCAAAATTATCCCTCCAAATTATATTCATAATCAAGTTACTTGAATAATATTCAATTTAATATTTTATACTTTTCAATTTATTTTGATACTAATATATATCTATTGTTACAACTCAATCACTATATTACCATAATTATAAAGTTAAAATAAATTTTTTTCCTTTGCTTATAAAAAATCAACATTAGCTAAAACAAATCCAATTTTTAAAATTCCATATTGATAGGAGGGTTATTGACGAAAATAAAATCAAAGCAATATTTATTGATGATTATATTAAAAACTGTGCTGCAGCAATGAAACTTGGAATTAATATCTTAGTATTATAAGCTATATATTTATAACAAATTACACTATAGAAATTACAACATTATTAAGAACTTAATAGACGTTAAAAAATATTAAGTTAGAAAGGATTTACTATGAGTACTATTATATATGCTGTATTATTCAGTTTTTTATTATCTACAATTACTGGCTTGTTACTCATCCCATTATTTAAAAAATTAAATTTAGGACAAAGCATTAAAAATGGAATTCCAATAAGCCATAAAAAAAAGGCTGGAACTCCTACATTTGGTGGTATTATTTTTATTTTTTCATCAATAATAACAATGTTATTTATGATAAAAAATTATAATAAAGAATTCTTGCTTGTAATATCTTCACTTATTGCTTTTGGACTGATAGGTTTCATTGATGATATTTTAAAGAAAATACATAAAAAAAATGAAGGATTAACTTCAAAAGGGAAAATGATTTTATTACTTTTTGTATCAAGTATTTTTGCCATTTATTCATACTATAATCCTTCAATTGGTTCAATAATTATGTTTCCATTTACTAAAAAACTATTTGACTTAAGAATTTTATACATACCTTTTATTATTTTTTATTACGTATCAACAACTAATGCATTAAACTTAACAGACGGTTTGGACGGACTTGCTACTTCTATAACACTACTTGTAGTAACATTTTTTATTTTTCTATCTTTGGGAATGGGGCATTATACATTATCAATTAGTTGCGGTTGTATAGCAGGGGCTTTATTAGGATTCTTACGATATAATTGTTATCCCGCTAAAATAATTATGGGGGATACTGGTTCTTTAGCCCTTGGTGGTGCTATTGCAACAATAGCTATGATACTCAAAAATCCATTTATTGTTATTATTGTTGGAGGAATTTATGTTATTGAAGCATTATCATCATTAATTCAAATAGTATTTTTTAAACTATTTGGTAAACGTATTTTCAAAATGGCTCCTATTCATCACTCATTTGAGTTACATGGCTGGCATGAAACCAAAATAGTTTCAGTATTTTCTATAATAACAGCAATTTTATGTCTTATTGGATTTCTATCTATGTAATTAACAGTATTACTTTTCAACATAGCAAATTTAATCCACTGATTAAAGCCTCAAAATTGTAGATACTGCCTCTAAGCTCGAATAGTTTTTTGATTTAATTCTTGACTAGCATAATTTATTTTTCTTTGAAGTTTAGCAGCAAATATAACAGTAAGTATTGTAGTCATCACATCAACTATAGGTTGTGTAAATATGATGCCATTTAGTCCTAAAATTCTTGGTAAAATAAGAATTACTGGAATAAAAAATATACCTTGCCTTGCAATGCTTAATATTGTACCTTTAAATGCTTTTCCAAGAGCTAAGAATAATGTTGTGTATATATATTGAAAGCCAAACAAAATAAAAGTAATGCTGTTTGCTCTTAAAGCATCGCTACCTATTGCAATAACAGAAGCATCTTTACTAAAGAAACCTATAATTTGTCTTGAAAAAATCAAGAGTATAATTTCAATTACTGCACAAAAAATGCTGGACCATTTCAACGAAACCGAAATAGCTTCTCTCAATCTTTTATAATTTTTTGCACCAAAATTAAACCCTGAAACAGTTTGGAATCCTTTTGCATATCCAAATATAACATATGAACCGAGAGCTAAAACCCTTGTAACGACTCCCATTGCTGCAACAGCTGAGTCACCATAATGGCTTGATGCAGTATTGGTAAGTCCCATTGAAGTACTTGACAATAGCTGAAAAAGTAAAGTCGGTATACCAATCTTTAATATTTGAACATATATTGTCTTATCCATAGAAAAATGTTTAATTGAAATATGCAAGTTGCTTTTTCCACTGGATATATACCACACATAAAGAAGAGTGGTAACTCCCTGTGAAATCACAGTTGCAATTGCTGAACCTTTAATTCCACACTGAAACATATATATAAAAATTGGGTCAAGAACAACATTTACTCCAGCTCCTATAAGCATTGATGTCATGCTGATTTTTGTGGCACCCTCTGATGCCGAAATATTATTCATTGTTACGTTAATAACATTTAATATTGACCCTGGTATGTAGATAATAGCAAACTCTCTTGCATAAGGCAAAATTGTTTGAGTAGCCCCTAAAAAAGTTAACACTTTATCAAGAAAACACATTGTTACCACAATAGTTATCAATCCTACAATGATACTAGTAAATAATGCTGTTGAAGCAGTACAGTCAGCTTGCTTATTATTCTTTTCACCCAAAAGTCTTGATATGTAAGATGCAGAACCACTTCCAAATGTTAACCCTAATCCAATAATCAACTGCCCAATGGGATATGCAATTGAAACAGCACCCATTTGACTTGTACCTAATCTTCCAACAAACATAGCATCTACAACATTATAAAGTGAAGTCACAAGCATTCCGATAATAACTGGTATGCCAAGCTGGAATAATACTTTTGTAATATTACCTTCACTCATCATTTTTATTTTATTTTCTTTTTTATTCATTCATACAAACCTCCTGTAATTTATTTATAATATAGGGTATAGCAGCTATACACTTTAGATAAAAAAATATTTCCAACATACTCATTAACAGAAGAATTCCCACCTAAAGATCTACTGTTAATGAGTATACCAACTATACACTTTAACAAAAACATTTATTCCGTAATCTTTTCTTCAAAATCTTCAATTCGCTCTTCAACTTTATTTAAAAAATTCTTTAAGAATGCAATTTCTTCATTTGAAGCATCTTTTAATATACCATTAATTAATGCATCAAATTTATTATGCAATTTCTTATGATTTGTGTCTGCAATTTCACCTTTTGGAGTTAATTTTATAATAAGTTTTGATTGATTATGTAAATCAGTTTCTTTTTTTATGAAACCCTTTTTATCCAGTTTATTAACAATTTGTGATACAGCCCCTTTTGTTACACCTAATTTATTTGCCAATCCTGTAATATGAATACCCTCCTCTTCTTTAATTGCTCTTATCATATGTATTTCTGAGCTGAATAAAGGTGTATCAGTTCCATAATAACGAGTTTGTTTATCATTCTCGCTAAATTTGTAAATTACCGTTAATAAAGAATAACTTATTTTATTTTTTCGTTCATTATTTAAATACATCATACGGAAAGTATATAGCTGCTATACTCTTTTGTCAAGTCCTATCAAATTTTTTAATTTCATATTTATTATACATTCTATTTGATTATCAATAACTAATATATATCACATATATACTATATAAATAAAACTTACCATATAAAAAGTAATATGGTAAGTCATTTCTAATAATTCTATATCCAATTTTAGAAAAGTTCGCACTTAAAGGTAGTACGGTTCACTATTAATTATCCTAAACTTTACTCCATATTTAGATGCTTTTCTATGTTTATTCAATTTCTCATTATTTTGATTTCTACTTTTGTAACTGCTTATTGAGAAGAAATACATTTTCTATTTCATTTCCCTCACCATCATAATATTTTACATCTGCACCTGCTATATACCCTAATGTATCTCTTTCAAGTACACTCCCTTGAATATTTAATAATGATTCTTCATTCATAGGTAGCTCTACTTCTCTTGTTTCATAATCTCTTTGGCATACTATCTTTACTTTCATGTCTATCATTCTCCTTTATAAGGTTAGTATGCTTCAATAAAACCTAAAATATTTTATTTACTATTATATCCATTTATTATTTTTAATTTCGTATATTATAGAAAACTCTAGGAATAGTCTGAGGTAGTTCTAATTAAGAACTACCTCAGATTAATTAATTTAAAATATAATTAGATTACCATTTACGTCCATGGCAATTTATAGATAAATAAACATTTTTGGTAAATATATTAACCTTACCACAGTGTGAATTTTTATCGTGTTTATCCCATTCCTTCTCATTATCTTTCTCACATTTCTCCATATCTATAAATTCTTTCATCTTCATTAATTCTTCCATATCTATATTATTTGTTTCCATGAATTGTTCACCTCTTTTTTATTCTTAAGTTAAAATTTATGAGTGAGGATTCAAATATAAGTTTTGAGCATATAAATTAACTCTAGTACATTCCTTATTGTCCTTATCCATACAATCTATTGTAAATTTATAATTATATGGTTTTATATTGGTACATCTTGATATAAATATTAATGTTATAAATATTAATGTTATAAATATTAATGTTAATAATATTGATGCTAATAATATTAATATAAATGCCTTGCAAGGCCACATAAATAACACCAACTTTTTATAAATATTCTTTCTATATTTTTTACTGGATATACTTTTATATTATGTTCATATTCCTTAATATGTTCCCATCTCAATCTAATTGTATAATTACATTAAGATACAAAATTTTATTTAAATGGACATATCTTAGATATAATAAAAACATATTTAATAATGGGTTCTTTTCCCTATTAGACAGGATGGTAAAATGCTCTCTATACTATTAACCTTCTATAAAAATATTCCTTCATATTCTTTATTGTTTCTACCAATTTATACAACGGAGGTCTTTTTGTTTATCACAAGTTAACCATATCAGTAGTAAATGCTAATAAATTTAATTACAGTATCCTAATGGTAAGTATACTACTAAAAAGTGCATACTTCTTTTTCTGTTTTGTAATGATTATAATAAAAAGAGACAGAAATATAAATATTATAGAATGGAGATGTTTATATGGATTTTTTAGACTTAGCTAAAGAAAGATATTCTGTAAGAAATTTTGATACTAAAAAGATCGAACAAGAAAAACTAGATTTAATTTTAAAAGCAGGACAATTAGCCCCAACTGCTGTAAATTATCAGCCTCAAAGAATTTTAGTAATTGAAAGTAATGATGCTCTTGCAAAACTAAAAACTTGCACAATTTATCACTTCAATGCACCCATGGCTCTACTTATATGCGCGGACAAAGATGAAGCCTGGAAACGTAGTTATGACGGAAAAAGCCATACTGATATTGATGGGAGTATTGTTGCTACACATATGATGCTACAAGCTGCTGAACTTGGCTTGGGTACAACATGGGTTGGTCATTTTGATCCAAGTGCTATTCGTAATGCTTTTAGTATACCAGCAAATCTTGAACCAATATGCCTTTTGCCAGTAGGTTACCCAAGTAAGGATGCAAAACCAAATCCTAATCACAAAAAAAGAAAAGATATTTCCCAAACTGTTTTCTATAATCATTTTTAAAATTAAAATTCATTAAATAC
Organism: Clostridium sporogenes; assembly: GCF_001020205.1. Taxonomy (NCBI): domain Bacteria; kingdom Bacillati; phylum Bacillota; class Clostridia; order Eubacteriales; family Clostridiaceae; genus Clostridium; species Clostridium sporogenes. Next base: position 943,611 of record NZ_CP011663.1, on the reverse strand, counting down.
TTACCAGTAAGATTTGCTCTTTTACTCGCTTTATATAATTTTAATTCCAATACAAGCGATTGGGTTTAGCTCTACCACTATTCTACGACCGTTATAGAATAATCTATCACGGTCTATCTCTTTTGATAAATTCTTACCGTTATTTGTGGTACGCTTCACCGTGTCAGTAGCAAATTATAACAGTTTTAGTATATCCGTTAGTAGTATTACGAAAAATCCCATAATTCCCTTTCTTGAATTACACGATTTTTAACTTATAATTATTTAATTTCAGTTTATTCTTTGAATATCTAAGTTAATACTTATACCTTTCGTTCTGTATGTCAAATCCTTCATAGCTTTTATTTTATAAATTACTATTTTCAGAATAAAATTTTAAAGCTTCTCCAATAAATTTAGATGAATCACTGCCATATTTCTTATCAATTACTTTTTTGAAAATAGGATCTGATAAATAGAGTTCAGCCATATATCCCCAATGATTCTCGCCCTCATCCACCTTGTATAATTTTTGACTTTTTTTACTTTCATCGGATATTTCTTCAACAATTTGTTGAATCTCCTTTGAACAAGGATCTTTACTTAAGTCAGATGTAAGTTTTTTATATAGTTCTTCTACTTTAGGCTGCTTATCTCCCAAATAATTTTTTAGAGATTCTCCAATAAATTTAGATGCGCCATTCCCATATTTCTTATCAACTACTTCTATCCATTCATAAAATACTAAATACATTTGTATCATATAATACCAATGATCATCTCCATTATCCATTTTGAAAATTTCATAATCTCTTTTAGCTGTATTTGTTATTTCTTCAGCAATTTGTTGAATCTCCTTTGAAGAGGGATCTTTACTTAAGTCAGATACAAGCTTTATATATAATTCTTTTAATTTAGGATGCTTATCTTCTAAAAAATCTTTTTTAAACACATCATATTTTTCTGCTAAAGTCAACATGTCACTATTAAGATTTTTCTTTACAGCTTTAGCATATTTTTCAATACTCCCATACTGCTTTATAGCCATTTTAGCAATTTCATCTTCCTTAGATTTACATTTTTTAATAAGTTCATTATATTTATCTACACTACCATAAATTCTAATTACCTTATCCTCGTTTTCTGTTTTAAATTCTTCCAATACATCATAATATTCACTCATATCAAATTCTTTAAAATTCATCGTGCTTTCTCCTTTTAATGTTTTATTTATAAGCTCTATTAAGCCATTCAACCTTTTGCGTTTTAGCAAAAGTAACTTTTTCTGATTTTTTAATGCTTGCATTTTATCAAAGTATGGGCTGGACATTATTTCTTTAACATCTTTTAAAGGTATATCAAGTTCCTTAAAAAATAAAATCTGCTGCAAGGTTTTAAGGGCTTCATCATCATAAAGTCTATATCCTGCCTCTGTAATTTCACTTGGTTTTAATAATCCTATTTCATCATAGTAATGTAGTGCACGCACACTTATTCCTGTCAAATCCGAAACTTGTTTTACTGTTCTCATTGCTACACCTCAAAGTTTGATTTTATAGCTATCAATATTGTCTAATACTCAGCCGGCTAGAAATTTTTGTAATATATTCAAGCTATATTTTTATATTACACTATTACGTGATGTTAGGGTCAACACTTTACAAAAAAATTATAGTAAAGCTTAATAGAAATCACTTTGCATACTGTTTGACTATTCAGCATCAATTATGCTAAATGAAGATTCATTTATGTATAAAAAATAAAAACAAATGTAAAACAAATTGTAGTATAAAATAAAGACAAATGTAGAAGAAATTGTAGTATAAAATAAAAAATAATTATATAATTATATATGTCTAAATTTGTTTGACAATAAACATTTATATTAAGAAATATGTATATGAAAAAAACAATTTTTAATGGAGAGGTTATTTATGATGCAGGCAAAATATGATAAATTTCAGGAATATGTCTTGGAAATTGGGCGACGCATGGTAATGTGTGGAGCTGAAGTTCGTCGTGTAGAAGATACAATTATACGTATTTGTAATGCATATGACATTAAAGTCTGTAATGTATACGCCATTACAACTTTGATTGTTATGACAATGAAAGATAGTGAAGGAAGGCATTATACACAGTCAGTTAGAATTAATTCTACAGCAACGGATTTAGGTCAGTTAGAAGCCTTAAATGCTATGGCTAGAGAAATATGCAGTAAAGTTCCCCCAATTTCTGAAATAGGTTCTGCATTGGATAATAATAAGTTGCGTAAAGAGAGTAATATTAAAAAGTGTATAGGATATATACTAGCTGCCGGTGGATTTGCTGTATTTTTTGGTGGAACATTCTTAGATGGCCTTGTATCTTCAATTATTGGAATTGGAATATTTGGCATGGATCATTTTTTTCAACTTCGTAAATTAAATCGTGTAATATATACAGTAATTGCCTGTTTTTTATCAGGCTGCCTTGCTCAATTATGTGGCCATTTTGGACTTTGTGTGAATGTGGATAAAGTTATGATTGGAGATATAATGATATTTATACCAGCATTAATTTTAATAAATGGCGTAAAAGAAATATTCTATCAAGATATAATGCCTGGATTATATAGACTAATTGAAGCATTTATGATTGCTCTTTCAATTGCAATAGGATTTGTAGGTTCAATGATGTTATTAGGAGGTGTTTTTTAATGGAACAGCATGTAATACAAGTACTAATGGCAGGGGTTGGCACCCTGGGATTTACACTATTTTTTTCTGTAAACAAAAAACATGTGGCCGCAGCAACTTTTGGAGGACTTCTTTCTTGGACAATTTATCTTGTTATCTACCACATTACAGAAAGTATATTTTTAGGCAATATGATTGCATCAATGATAGTATGCCTTTGGTCTGAATTAATGGCAAGAAAATTAAAAGCACCAACAAATATTTTTATGATACCAGGAATTATTCCACTTCTTCCTGGAGGAACCCTTTATTATACTATGGAGGCAATGCTTCAAAGAAATAAGAAAGTATTTATACAAAAAGGAATAGAAACAGTAATGATAACTGTAGGAATTGTGGCTGGTATTGTTGCAGTATCTGTTATTTTAGTCTATTTTTTTACACTATTAAAAAAATATAAAGAGAACTTAAATTCAAAATTAACATGTTAAATGTTATCAATTTATGCAGCCTTTTCAGACTGTAAAATGTATTGTTTGTAAAAGTATCCTTTAATAGGATTAGATCTACGTGAATATCTTAGACACAAAAATGTAGAGATTTATCCAATTAACCTGGCTAAATCTCAACATTTTTGTGGTGCGATCTACCTTACCACCATATCTTCATCCAAATTTAGTAAAAATCTCACTTACTTATTGTACGGTTCTCCGTAACATCTGTAAATGAGGTTTTCCCACTTTATTCTTGTGTATATATTCTACATAGTTATTGTGTAATTTTAAAGTATATTTGAAAAATCTGTAGTGAATGACTATGTAGGTCTAGGGCATTTTATCATCTTAGATAGTTATATATTACTCTTGATTATTGTCTAGTAAATAGTATTAGATATGTTCAGTACTTTTATAAAATGTATATCAATGATTTATATTATAGAATTAGTTTTAAAATATAGCACTTTTTCTTAATTAATATTTTGTTGTTTCATATCTTTTTTTAGTTTTGCAACGAACATCATCCTCAACTTCACGGGAATCCAATTTTTTATTCTGTTTGCGAAGCCAGGAACAATAATCTCTTTATTTTTCATAAATCGTCTATAAGCATATCCTGCAACTTCTTCTGCAGTCATCGCATTTCGTGGAATTTTTGTTCCTTCCCGAACAAAGAAATTTGTTTTTGTAGCACCAGGACATAAAGTGCAAACTTGTATACCTTTTTCCTTTGCTTCATAACGGATTGCCCTACTATAACTCAATACAAAAGCTTTACTAGCAAAGTAAGTGCTGGTATATGGTCCTGGTTGAAAAGCACCAATAGAAGAAACGTTCAAAATTTTACCATTTCCCTGTCTATACATATCAGAAATATACAATTTGCAGAGTTCCACAAGATTGATGGTATTTAATATCATTAATCTTTCATCCTGTTGCAAATCAATTTTATCTGTAGAGCCAACTAATCCTATTCCTGCATTATTCACAAGTATGGATATATTTAAATTATCTTCTTTTATTCTACTATATAATTGTATTGCTGCTCCTATATACCCTAAATCCTGTTGATATATGAACACCGTTGTCTTGAACTGATTTTCTAATTTTGCCTTAGCCTTTTTCAATTTTTCACTGCTACCAGAAACTATAACTACTCCGTAGTCATCCCTAGCAAAATTCTTTGCTAGTTCAAATCCTATTCCACTCGTTCCTCCAGTTATTAGTACATATTTCATATATAAACACCCCTTTCTCCTTATATTATTATAGAAGAAAGAAATATCACAGTAATTCACATAGGTTAATTTAAAAAAATATTTTTCATATCTTTCCTTATCCGACTTAAAGATGCAGCCCTAATACCTATGTAGGATGCAATATACTTTAATTCAACTCTACCATGAAGATGAGGATATTGTTTGCAAAAATTAATATATCGCTCTTCAGCATTCATTAAAGCTGAATTTTTAACCCTATTTTCTAGTTTTTCAACTTCCTGTAGATAATACTTAATAAATATATTATTTAAGTTTTCATCTTCTTTTATAATTTTATATACCAATACATATGGAAGCTTAATACACTGGCAATGCTCTAAGCATTCAATGGTAAATGATGAAATACTTGCTGTTCTTAATCCTTCAGACGAAAAAAACTCATTCTCACTACTGAAACATTTTGTAATATCGTTCCCATGTTCATCAATATAATAACCTCTAACTACCCCACTGATCATAAAATAAAGGTTTTTCGATTTTATACCTTCTAATAATACAATATGTTTTGCCTGGAAATTCACAATGGAAGCCTCATTATTAATCATATCAGCAACATTTGAATCGATGTTTATTTTAAGTGCTAGTTCCAAATACTTACTAGCATTCATAACTTTTATCAACTCCTTTAATTTCATTGTAATATCAATACTTTACAAGAAAACCTCATTTGCTTATGGTACGATTCTACCTTATTAATCATAAAAGATTTGTAAATCATAGCTAAAAAAATCCAGATAACCTTTATTTATCTGCATCAAAATCAATAAAATACTTTTTATCTGGTGTATGTATCGTAAGAGTCGCCAAATTGATATTGTCATCTAAAATATCCACTCTGTATTCGAACATGATGTCGTCATTTTGTTTCTTCAAGAATAAGTAACTTCCTTCTTCTTGTTTCTCAGCCTCATCACTTATTTCATCGTAGATTTTTTCACCACTAACTTCCCCAGAATATCCTGATTTTCTTATGTTTTCTTCTATTGCTTTAAAAAACTGTTCCATATTTTTTTCTCTCTTTCTTTTTTTATATAAGTATATCATGTTTCTAAATAAAAGTAGTCCTAACCATTATTAATTATCAGATCCAAAACCGCATTTACTTATGGTATGTCTCACTATTCATTATCCTAAACTTTACTACATATTTAAATACTTTCCTATGTTCATTCAAATTCTGATCTTTTGAATGTATCAAACCCCATATGTTTATAAAATCCTACCCCTTGTGTATTTTGTTCATTTACATCTACAAACTTTGCATTTAGAACATTTATTGCATAATTAATAAGTTTTTTACTTATACCATTACCTCTACTGTTTAAATCTACAAACAACATTTCAATTTTGCTATTATGTACACCCATAAATGCTTGTATAATACCCTTTTCATCTCTTACACATAAAAATTTACTAACATAATCAACACCTTCTTTAACTTGGGGTTTTATTGATATTATATCTTCTTCCTTTAAGAATGTATGAGTTGCTCTTACTGATGACTCCCATACATTTAGTATATTATCCATATCATCTTTATTAATATTATTTAGATTTTCTATCTTTATCATTTAATAATTCCTCCTAAGTATATTTTATACTTAATATTATAGGTTAAATGGCGTTTCTGAAGTTTATCAATTATTTTTTTATCGCCCTTGCAAAGCTATGCCTTGATATTATTACAGTTTTTGCTTAGAGCTAAATAAATCAATCTAATTTTACAAAACATGGTAACGCCTACCTTAAATAATTTAATAGCAATGCTAAATTTTAATCTTGGTTATATCAATATAAAGAACTAGCTTATCATATCTTAAATGTAAAGTTAAAATAAATAATCTAATCTTCAATAAGATCAATAAATCTTTCAGCTGCTGTAGACATAGGAATATCTTTTTTAGTTGCTATGCCCATAATTCTCTCTGGGATTTTTTCTTTAATAGATATTTCATATAATTGTTTCTGATCTAATTCCTTCTTTATATAATCTTTTATAACACATGAAACTCCCAAGCCTCTTTTTGCAAATTCTATCATTAGTTCTACATTACTTAACTCTATTTGAGGTACTACGTCCAATCCATGTGAACTAAAATAATTATCTATATCCCCCCTTGTATTGCCACCTTTCTCTAGTAAAATAATAGGATATCTATCCACTAAATCCTTCAATGATATCTGTTTTTTACAAATTTCCTTGTACTTTTCTCCTACCACAAAGCAATCTTGTATTTTAAATGTTTTAATAACATTTAAAGAATTACTTGTGTCTATATTCATATTTAAAATTCCTATATCTATCTCACCTAAATCTAATGCTTTTGCTATTTCATAGCTCGATTTATCCTTAACATAAATTTTTATATTTGGTATATTAAATATATCAAATTTCTTTGCTCCTCTTTTACATATGATAAAAAACACTTGTATTGAAGGTTTCATGAATGAATCAAATATTAAGCTTATTTCAATTTCAGACACTCCTTTAGAATTAATCAGACAAATGAAAAACTATGTGCCACCTTTAATGGAAAATAAATGGCGTTAATTAGTATAAGTAAATTTCATTATAAAAAGAGGATGTCTCAAAATAGTCTTAATTTTAATATAGTAAATATAAATAATACATGTAGTAAACATATGAATGAGCTTTAGTAGTTCTTAATTTAACGGAATTAAAAATTTTTGTAATTCCTCACAGGACGTGAGGAGCCAGTAGTGAAGCCACGGATGGCGCCTTTACTGGGTAAAAAATTTTTAATGTAGTCAAATTTAGAACTACTCAGCAAAATGAATTGCTTTATAAATGTATTATTTATATTTATGGTTTTAAAATTAAGGCTATTTTTATTTTGAGGCACCTTCTTTATCTTAATTATTTCATGTATTTATCTTGATAATTTACTTAAAAAGTTTCCATAATCAATATACCAATCTTTAACGTTACCAAATGTACCTACTATGTCCATATGATCTGTATTTACAATTCTAGGCATTACATTCCATTGTCCCATTTTAGCTCCGCCAGTATATTGTTCAATAACATCATCAGAACCCAATTTAGGCCCATCTTGACTAATACAATTTACAACACCATCATTTGGAAACCATTTCTTATCAATGATAGGAAGATCTTTTTTATTACGTGAATATTTACCCATTAAGTTTGCTGTTGGATAAAATATAGGATTCATTGGGCCAATTTGTGCTACAGAATGACCTGTAAGTATAGATTCTTTAGTTGCTTGGGTTGTCCAAGAAAAATAATATACATCTGGTTGAGCTTTTACCCATGTATTGAGCTCTTGTGCACCTTCTGTGGATAAATCATAAGTTGATATATCCTTTGTACTATTCCAAATATTGCTTTCTAAAACCCTTTCAATATAATCACGTTGAGATTCTCCACTTTGCTTTTTTAATCCCCATTGATCTAATTTTAAATCATATATTGAGCTAAATAACTTGTTTTTACCAGTTATTGTTCCTAATACACCAAATGTATAACTTATTAAATCTTTTGCTGGCATTAAATCTGATAAAGTTGTACCATCATTAGGTGTAGAGATAGTACTAACACTATGAATCCAATGCTTTCCTCCTTCAAATAATGGTGAAATATTTTCTTGTCCACAATTTATTTCCTCTTCACTGCCTTTACTTAAAAGCTGTGTAAGTGTACGTATAGTTTGTCCACCCATACTATGTCCTATTAAATGTATTTTATTTTCATTGCCTATATTTTTATATATCCCTGGATATGTCCTTCCATATCTATTATGCTTAGATTTTTTTGCATGAGCTTCTCCATAATCTACTGTTCCACCTACTATGTAAGCGTAAAGTTCACAAGCTCTATCCCAATTACTAGATACTGGTCCTACTGTTGCTGTATAAGTCTCATGGCCTGAGGCATTTAACTTTTCTTGAAGATCAACTACTCCACCCCAATATTTATATCCTAACAATTCATCTCTTCCAAACCCCATAAAACCATGAACTAAAATAATGGGATAATTATTTCCCCCTATAATGCTTCTATTATTAATTTTGGGAAATTCTACCGGAAATTTTAATGGAGGCATTTTATTTATATCTTCTTCACTTTTAACTTCTTCTGCCGAGTCTATTAAATTGTCTATATCTTCTAATGTAGGTATTTTTATTATCTCCTCTGTATCTTTCACTTCTTTTTTAATAGTAGATGATTCTACCCTTTGAGTTCCTTGTGCCTTTGGTTCAGCTGCTCTTACAATCATCGAGAAATTTGTTAATATCATAGAAAATACTAGTAAAATAATGGTTGTTATTTTTGTTAAATTTTTTTTCATTTTACATACCCCCTAATTCAATTTTTAAGTAACTATTATAACTGAATGAATCATTTGCTTTCACCTCCTTCCATTTAATTTGAATAATTGATAAATATATACAATTATACATTCATTTTAATTATTTTTCAATATTTTCATAATTTTCATTTTATTATCACATACATAAACCTTTAAGTAATTTATTTCTAATAATAAAATATATAAAATTAAAAAAAATAATTAAACTATAATGAATGCTAGCTGTATACTAAGAAAATATGGGTGAATTAGATAAGAATCAATGAAATGAAATAATTATTTTAATTTTTTATATTAGGTCGATATGTATAAATATTTTTTAGCGAAATGAATATTATAGATAATATTATTCATATATTAAAATGCTATGAATAAACTTTATAAAAATTATTCAATAATTTAAACTCGTATTTTCAATAATTATTTCTACTATTTTTAATATACGTTAATGAACTATCACAGCTATCACTTAAACAATCACAAAAATTTAGTACTAATGATTCAATAATGTCTAAAAACTGAAAAAAGAGTCCATTTTATCTATTGGACCCTCTTATATTAATCAACTCTATTTAATTTTTAATTTAGATATACTGGCATTTTAAACATGTGTATATGAGATTAAAAATTAGATTATATATTGAAAATACTTCCTCCTAGGAGAAATAGCGCTTACTAATATTCAGTTTTAAATTACTCCCACCTAAAAAATTTAATAGATACCCCAATACATAACACAGAAAGTATACTTACAACTAAAATTGGTAGTATTGCATTATCTATGCTTAAATTAAGTGATGCACTTTTTAAAAGCTTTATCCCCTGAGTTAAGGGTAAGATATCTGCCACTTTTTGAAGAGCTGTTGGCATAACCTCATATGGTAATGTTGCTCCTGAAAATATAAGCATAGGGAAGTATAGAATACTTGCAATAATACCTGCCATTTTAATATTTTTCGCTATTCCCCCCACCATAAATCCAATGCTGAACATTGATATCATTACTAATGTATATGCTCCTAAAAAATTTATCCATGAACCTCTAAATTGAAACTTGAAAAATATTTTTGCTGTTAAATAAACAAGAATTAATGAAACAATGGCATATAAAGCATATATTACTCCTTGAACTACTAAAATCATAGATGGGCTAACTGGTGTTACTTTAAATCTCTTTAATATCTTTCTGTGACGATACTCAGATAATACTAATGGTAACCCCATGACACCACCTGCACATATTGCAATGGTTGATATAGCTGCAAAGGATTGTTCCATGAATGTAAAATTTGCTCCAGGAAATGCGGGTTTATTCCCATAAATAACACCTAAAATAACAGTTACTATCATTGGCATACAGATTGCAAAGATGAACATATCCATGCCTCTTATGGATAGCTTTAATTCAGTTTTTAACATTGATTTAAATACTTTCATTATCCAATTCCTCCTCATCTACAAACCATAAATAAGCATCCTCAAATTTTTCATATGGACTCAGTGTCACTGCTTCTTCAACAGTTCCATAAAAATCTATTACTCCATTTTTTAAAATACATATTTTATCGCACAGAACTTCAACCTCATCCATGAAATGAGATGTTAAAAATATTGTAAGACCTTGCTTCTTTAAGTTTAATAAACACTTCCACACATCTCTTCTAGCCTTTACATCTAGTCCTGTTGTAAGCTCATCTAGGAATACTACCTCTGGGTTAGGAATTAATGCTAGGATAATAAATAATCGTTGCTTTTCACCTCCAGATAGTTCACTTACTAGATTTCTAACTTTATCTTGAAGGTGAAATTGTTCTAATAATTTATTGAAATCTAATGGATTTTTGTAAAGAACTTCAGTTATTTCGCACAACTCTTTCACTGTAATCTTATCTTGATAATTAGATTCTTGAAACTGAACTCCAACTTTCTGAAATAGCTGTTTTCTTTCTTTTTTAGGATTCATATCTAAGATAGATACCTGCCCATCATCAAAATTCTTTGTACCTAAAATACACTCTATGGTAGTACTCTTCCCTGCCCCATTCGCCCCGAGCAATCCAAATACCTCTCCTTTCTTTACCGTTAAACTGACACCCTTCACCACTTGGACATTGCCATAGGATTTGTAAAGATTATGAACTTTTATTACTTCCATGTGTTATTACCTCCTTTTGATAAAAGAATAACACCATCACAAAGTATGGTGTTAAAGTGTAGAGTTTGTATTAAATTCGTTTTTCATAAATTCTAATTGCTTCAATATACTATTTGCATTTTTTTCTGCATCACTTAAAGAAGTAAGAAGCTTATCACAGGCTGTAACAATGTCCTCATCCTCTTTTGTTTTATTGATTACCTCTCTAATATCAATTTCCTTACTTTCTGATATGGCGTTAAGCATTCTTAAAATTGCTGAAAGGGAATAGTTAGCACAACGTAAAGTACGTATTATTTTCAATCTATTAATATCACTTTCAGTATAAATTCGATATCCATTTTGCTTTCTCTTAACAGTAAGTAATCCATTCATCTCCCAATTTCTTAATGTATCCATTGTGACTTGAAGGTAATCTGAAGTTTGCTTTCTTGTAAAAAATATATAATTGCCTTCAGCATCTATCTCTAATAAAAGCTTCTTTGAAAGTTCTATGGCTTCCTCTGCATTTTTTCGCTCCTGCTTTATCTGATTTATGTAATCATTTGTACAGTTAATTGCTTCCTGAAACTCCCCCTTGGCAGATAACTTAACAACATTGATTATCTTCTTTCTAAGCCCATTTTGTAAAACCTCTACTTTAAAGGCAGTTCTAGCAAGTTTAAACTGCTCTATATGATAGTCAGTAAATACTCTATATCCATTTGGTAATCTATTCGGCTTTGGTATTAAATCAAGTTTTTCATACAAACGTACAGTGTTGGGATGTACCCCAACTATTTTAGCTACTTCTGCTGTTTTATATATCTTATCCATACTATTTGAACCTCCATGTTATTATCATAACACTTGTGGAAAGTCTGGTGATATGGTGGAGACTTCTATTTGTTTCTTGTGGAATTTTTAAAAAATTTATAAATCATATAGCTATTCATCTATTAGCGTAGATAAAGGATTACTGGGATGGTTTCCAAAAAAATATATTTTCTTTATTAACACCAATAAGGGATAACTAATAAAAATATCAGCAAAGAAGTTTAATATATCAATGTGCATTCCTTTATTTCCATCAAACATATTACTTTATAATATTTTTTAACAAATATAAAATCACTCCATAAAAGAATGCCCTAGATTTTTATTTATTTTACTAAACATGTATTTATTATAATTGTAACATCATATGTATATCATATGGTTCTAATTCATATAAATCTTTATTTATCTCATTTGTTAATTTTGCACCCATAGCAAAATAAAAATCTACTGTGTTTTTAAAGGGTGTAGCAGATATATATATACTTTTAGCATTTAATTCTTTTGCTTTTTTAGATAGCAAATTTACCATATTTTTGCCTATACCCTTTTTACGATAATTATTACTTATATATAACATATCAAGTTTAAGTTGCTCATTATTTCTTCCAATAAATTTACTTTCTAAAGCCCCTAAACCTACAATTGTTTTATTGTCAAAGGCCCCATATATAGTTCCATTTCTATCATATATTTCTTGTAATCTATCAATATATTCATGGAGTTCTTTCAAGTCCCATCCCTCAATATTATAAAATTCATTTACTATTTGGAGTTTATTATCTCTAAAATAATAAAATTCATTTACAATTTCTTTTCTATCAATTTCACCTAATAATGCAAGTTCTGACCTTTCAAGTAATCTATAATCCAAAATAATCAACTCACTTTCAATTCTCAAAATACCTTTTTACATATCTTCTATCACTATCAATATATGTACAATGTTTGGCAATATTTTTACAAGCTAAAATCACAAATTTAGAATGTTGTTCCCAAGGTTTGGATTTAGCTTTTCTACCTGCCCAAAAACTTTTATTGCTGTATTTCTATCAGGATACTTCTTACACATAGCATCACTCCTTTTAGCACAAGTATAATTAACATTCATTATTATTGTCAACTTTTTCGTCTGCTTTTTATAATTTTTATAATAGTTATACTGGTTATAAAAATTAAATTAAACGTTAAATAAAATATATTAATATATTTATTGATTTTTATAAGAGTTATAACACTATCTAACCTATTAACAATTATAGCAACGAAGATAAATACTATACTATATAGGATATTAGGATTTATTTTTTTTGAAATGTTAGACAGTGAATAATAAAAAAAATAATTCTGATTAGCTATGGTTTGAAATATTATACTGTTCCATAAAAACATAAACACAAGTTTAAAATTACTTATACCAGGTACATAAATTGTTTCTGAAAGAGATAACGTAGGCCAATACAATTTTTTTGCTACATCTGGACCTAAATAATATATGGATATAAAACTTAGCCATATATACACAACAACTACAATTGATGTACTTTTTAAAAAGGAACTTTTTATCTTAGTTTTATCCTTCATTAAAGGAACTATTAAAAAAATAAATTCTATACCTAAAAAAGAATATACAGTCTCTATACTAGCCTTTAAAATAGAGGAAAATGGAGCTCCTAATATAGGTTGAATATTGAGAATATTCCCTCGCTTTATTGCCAAAAAAGTTATTAAAATTAATGGGATAGCTGTATAAAAAATAATTTGATTTATTATGCCTAAGGCTTTTATGCCTTTAGAGGCAGCATATACTGAAATTAATAGTATTGGAATGGCCAATTTATATTGCTCTAAAAATAAAACTAAATGAACTCTTAATAAATTACTTATACTAGCAGTGGTAATAATTATATAAACAAAAAATTGGAAAGCAAATATAAAAGAAAACATACTACCTAAAATTTTCCCAAAATAGTTCTTGCTTATTTCCACTATATTGGTGTTGTGGTAAGAATTATCTTTAAAAATTAATATAGCACAAAGTACTATATAAAAAGGATATAAACTTCCTATAACTACTCCAATCCATCCATCATTTTCAGCTATTTTAGTTAAATCAGCTGGAAGGGATAATATTCCTATTCCTATCATAGATCCTACTATTATGGCCATAGTTTGATTTGTAGTTAACACATTATTACTTTTATTTTCCATTATGGTTCTCTCCTAAACTTTACACAAATCACCATCACTTATAGAAGATGGTAGCTTTGTCGTCGATATATCTAATGATACGATTTTACTCATACTATCAATGTTATTCCAACCCCTCTAGTCAATGTACCTTTTATTACATTCCATTTAAGATTATTTAAAATTTTTCCATCACTCATTATGGCAAATTCTTTTAATCCAACATCTATACCTCTCATTTTTATATAATTCGTATATATTTATCATATATTATGTGCAAATTTCTTAAATTTAATTATATTATCCATAAGAATGTGAGTGTAAAAACTTTCGACTTTAGTCGAGAAGGGAACCCCTACATACTTTTCGGAAAAATGTTTAAATTACAAATCTAGTTCATAAAAAAGTTTTTATAAAATATAGATTTTGTTCTTCATTTATTTGTATTGTGTATTAATCTTCTACATATTGGTCATATTCATCTGGTTCAATATATTCTAAATATTTTCTATTAGTATCCAATGTACCAGCTAATCCTATTTTTAAATTTTCTGCAATATCACTTTTAAGTTCTTCTGGTATTTCTTTTTTGGTTTGCATTGTTGTCTCTATATAAGCCTCACAATAGTCTTTCAATTCTTCGCTCCAGCCAACTTCGGCTTCTTTGGCTATTCTATAGCAAAATCTATTATTAAACATTTTATCTCCTCCATTTATTTTTGTTGCAAATTACTTGAATACAATAACAAGATTGGCTACATAATCTCTTAATCCACATTTTGCACAGGTTACTTCATTATCTTTTATATCCTCATGCAGCAAATAATAGTTACCTTCTACTTTTATGCACTGTATAGATTCGTGATTAAATTCTGTAGAACCACACCTAACACAGCTTAATTGAATTTTCATATTTTATCTCCTTATTGTTTCGTAATTATTTCATTCCTGGACCTGCTCTTTGTATTGTGTATTAGTAAAAATTTTATAATATAATCTTTGTAAATGAATAATTATAATAATTAGCCACATAATAATATTAGTTTAAAATATATAGAGGTGTTTTATGATTTTAAATGTTTTATTAGGATTTCTTATACCATGGATAATTACTTTAATAATTGTTCAGGAACGTAAAATTATATATTGTATAACTCCATTCTCAGGTATTGTATCATTTGTAATAAACGCCTTAGGATTTCACTTTTTTTGGAATCTATATCCTTTCTACCTTCGTAATCTTTCCGGAGTTCCTTTTAATATAGGTTTATTTGCCGTATTTCCATGTATTAATATTCAAATAATGCGAAAGTACAATATTACACCTTATATTGTTGTACCTATAGGAAGTTTGGTTTTAACAACATTTGAGTTATATGGGAAATTAATAGGTAGAGTTATTTATTTTAATCATTGGAATATAATAGGAACTTACTTTTCTTACTTTATTGCATTGCTTGTTTCTTATACCTTTTATAAAGCCCTATTAAAACAAAATCTTATTTAGTGTATGATCTTTAAAAATTCACCTTATATTATTTTTTATTATCATGCATTAAAATAATTTACTTTTTAGTATGTTTTGTTTAATCTTTGTATTGCGACGTAAAAAATACCGCATATCCATCTTTGAATAATACGGTATCTCAATAATTAATCATCTATTAAAAACAATTCTTCTACACTTGTTTCAAGAAATTTTGCAAGTTTCATTGCTAATTCTAGTGTTGGATTGTATTTGTTATTTTCAATAGCATTAATAGTTTGTCTAGTCACACTCATTTTAATAGCTAAATCTTCTTGTCTATAGCCCAGTCTTTTTCTGAATTCTTTAATTTTATTTTTCATTTTTACCTACCATTCTGTGCTTTAGAATAAGCTGGCATATAATCAAAATAACATTTTGGGTGGTAAATAAAAAGAATGGCAACCCAAATTTTGATGTCGTAATATACTCATATACTAACCATATAAATAGAAAAACTATAGTATAGAACCATGCTATTTTTATACTCTTTAGGGAAATATACATTTCCATTTCATCCATCTTTCTCATAATAAGCCTCCTCCTAAATGTAAAAATGTTTTTACATTTATATATTATCTAATCTTTCTATAAATGTAAAGAGTTTTTTACATTTTATTGTTTATGCCGTATTATTCAATTTTCAAAGAACATTATTAGTATCTGCATTTTCAAGAGTTAGGTCGCCTTAATTTCAGACTGTAACATAAAAACACCCCAAAATTCAATCCGTGAATAATGAGGTGTTTTAGAATGATTCTTTTATATTTTGTACGCTGCTTTCAAAGAGTATCATATTAAATATAACTCGTTACCTACCAAGCGTGAGTGGTATTCTTAATATATTAGCATCAATAAAATTCTAGATATTTTTCAATATTTAACTGTATATATTCAGCACTGTGATTACCAGGGAATACATGATTTTAAGAATTTATTTCTTTTTCTTTAAATCTGCAGGCTTTTTCTCAGTTTGAAATTACTACAACACCTTTTAAAGATATTAAAAGAGTATACTAACTTCAGCCTATTAAAAAGAGGGATATGTGTCGTAAAAGGCATTTGAACAAGATTAGATATTCTTAATTGTTTTTGCAAAATATATGTATATTCCAAATTATTGTTTGAGCGTTCATTAAGTTTAATTTGGAACCATATATTTTAAGAAAAAACAAATTAGAATTTCTTATCAAAGTGAGTTGCCTCTCTAACCACATATCCCATTTTAAAACAAAAGATAGTATATACTTATTTTCTCTATTCTATATTTTAAAATTACTATAACAGCATTTAAAGTTATTAAAACAAGAACTACTTTTAGAGAAAATAAATATCTAAAAAAATAAAAAGAATACTTTATTTGTGAACTAATATTTAAGCGTAAAGTAAACAAGGACGTTTACTTAGCTCTTGTTGCCGCAGGACGTGGCATTAGAGCGTTAGCTTAAATATTAGGGCACAAATATTAGTATTCTTTATTTTTATAGCTATCTATTGAACAAAAGTATTTCTTGTTTTAATTCTCAACCTTTAAAAGCTATTTACCTTAATTTTCTTATTTTGTGTAGAATTTTTTGATTGTTTCACAAACAAAATCTACTTCTTCTTCTTTTAATTCTGGATATATTGGTAATGCTAATATTTCTTTTGATACTTTTTCTGCTACTGGGAAGTCTCCTTCTTTATGTCCTAAGTAGCTAAAACATTTTTGCATGTGTAATGGTATTGGATAGTAAATACTATTTCCTATTTGATTTTCTTTTAAGTAAGCTACTAGTTCATCTCTTCTTTCAGCACGTATATTAAATACATAGTATACTGGCTTTTGATCTCCTTTTATTTTAGGGAATCTTATATATTCACAATCCTGTAATTTTTCTATATACATATTAGCTATTTCTTCTCTCTTTTTAATAGCATTGTCTATATATTTTAATTTTACTGAAAGTACAGCAGCTTGCATGCTATCTAGTCTTGAATTGTATCCTATATAGTCATAGTGATATTTTTTAGATGCTCCATGTACTCTGAACATTCTAGTTTTTTCTGCTAATTCATCACTATTAGTAACTATCATACCTCCATCACCATATCCACCTAAGGTTTTAGTTGGGAAGAATGAAAATATACCCATGTCTCCTACAGTTCCTGAATGTCTATAGCTGTCTCCATTTCCTTTCCATCTCATTCCAAAGGCTTCTGCTGCATCCTCTAAAACTCTTAAATCATTTTTATTTGCTATCTCCATTATTTTATCCATATTGTTCATTTGAGAAAATAAATGTATTGGAAGAATTCCCTTTGTTTTAGAATTTACTTTTGATTCTATTTGATTTAAATCCATTTCAAAAGTTTCTTCGTCTATGTCTACAAATACAGGTATAGCCCTATGTTTAGCTATACAAGATGTAGATGCTAAAAATGTAAATGGTGAAGTTATAACTTCAGCTCCATTTTCAAATCCTAAAATATGAGAAGCTATTACTAAGGCATCTGTACCTGATGCTACACCTATAGCATGTTTTGCTCCTGTGTATTCTTTTATAGATTCTTCAAAGTTTTTAACTGTAGGTCCAAGTATAAAACTTCCACTTTCTACTACATCAAATATAGCTTTATCAAATTCTGCTTTTTTCTCTAAATATTCTCTTTTAGATGTATAAAAATCAACCTTCACTTATATCACTCTTTCTTTTTTATTTTTATTTAATAATCAAAATTTTTTATGTTTAAACTCTATTTATATCTATTCTCATATTTCACAAAATATGGAGTAGATATAATAAATCAACTAAATAAATCTTTATAATACTTAAGTTTAATTATGTAAGTAAATTATATAAAATTAAAAATTATTTTACTATATTAAATTATAAGTAAATACTTCTACTTACTTATAATTTAATATAAATTTTTAGTTTTATAAACTGACAAACAATTATTTCATAACTTTTTCTACTGCTGCTACAAGTTCTTTAGCTACATATTCTGCATTTTCTAAAGACAATGTAGAATATACTGGTAAAGAAATTTCATTAGCATATTGTGCATATGCATTAGGATAATCTTCTATATTATATCCTAAATTTTTATATAATGTAAACATTGGTAGTGGTTTAAAATGTACATTTGTTGCTATATCTTTTTGAGCTAATATTTTTATTACTTCATTTCTTTCAGCTTCTCCAAATCCTTTTATTCTTAATGGATATAAATGATATGAAGTTTCTTTAGTTTCATCTTTTTTAAATGGTATTATAGCCCAATCTTTTTCAGCTAACACTTTTGTATAAGTATCAAATATAGCTTCTCTTTTTGTTAACATTTCTTCATATCTTGTAAGCTGAACTAAACCTATAGCTGATCCCATATCTGTCATATTGCATTTATGTCCATCTGTTAATATATCATATTCCCAAGCTCCAGCTTTGGTCTTTGATAGAGCATCCTTTGATTGACCATGCAAGGATTGTAATTTAAAATCTTTGTGTAGATCTTCTTTTCCTTTAAAATTATTATCTCCAAAAGTTATTGCTCCCCCTTCTGCTGTTGTAAGGTTTTTTACTGCATGAAAAGAGAATACATGGAAATCCATTTGACCCCCAACTTTTTTACCCTTATAAATAGCACCTAAAGAATGGGCTGAATCAGATACTAAAATTATATCTTCACGACCTTTAGATTTTAAAACTTCTTTAATAGCATCATAATCTACAGGTACTCCT
Source organism: Clostridium sporogenes (assembly GCF_001020205.1). NCBI lineage: Bacteria > Bacillati > Bacillota > Clostridia > Eubacteriales > Clostridiaceae > Clostridium > Clostridium sporogenes. The sequence goes on along the minus strand of NZ_CP011663.1, from coordinate 924,411 downwards.
GCAAAATCTACTGTATATATAGCTTTGGTTTTTGATGTTATTGCATCTGCTAATTTTTCTATATCTATTAAAAAACTATCTTTTGCTACATCTACAAATTTTGGTTTTATACCTCTATGCACACATACACTTGCTGTAGCTGTATAAGTATAAGGAGTAGTTATTACTTCATCTCCTTCTTTTATATCAAACTCTTTTAATACAAGTTCTAATCCTGCTGAGGCACTAGATACTGCTACAGCTTTATTGGTATGACAATACTCTGCTAAATTATTTTCAAATTGTTGTGTTTTAGGACCTGAAGTTATCCAACCAGATTTTAACACCTCTACTACTGCTTCTATTTCTCTTTCTGTAATGTCTGGTGGTGAAAATGGTATCTTTTTCATTATAATCCTTCCCTTCATTTAACAATTTATTTTTTATTTTAAAATAATTTTTATTTATTTCTTACCTTTAAAATATCCTGTATCCTTTGTTATATAAATATTTTCTTTTTCCTTTATAACATCTTCTAAATAATCATAAATCTTTTTTAAATCCTTTGATGATAGATTTATTTTATTGTTTCCTGGCATAGAAAATATATAGTCTAATATATATACAGGATCTGTTACCTTTAAATTATCTTTATATCTTTTCAATTCTACCATATTAAAATATTCTGATACAATTTTAAATCCATTTTCTAATTGAAAACTATCTGTAAGTTCCCAACTTTTACTGGTTAAATTATATATATCAAAGGTAGAAATTATTTCTCTTATTTCTTTCATGTGATTTTTACCTACAGTGGATGCAAATAAAATACCCTCACTTTTTAATACTTTATTTATTTCTCCTAGAGCAGTATTTATATTAGGTACATGATAAAGCATATGATTTGCTATAACTACATCAAAACTTTCCTCTTTAAAAGGAATACTTTCTGCATTTACAATTTTAAAATTAAATCTACTTCTTTTTTCTCCTAAATTTTTTTTAGCATCCTTTAGCATTCCCTCTGAAAAATCTGTTAATGTTATTTCCCAATTTGAGGGTATATAATTAAAGTTTTTGTTCCAAAGACTAGCATCACCACAGCCTAGCTCTAATATTTTTATATTTCGCTGCTTTAATTCTAAATTGTCTAATTCTAGATTATTTACTTCTAAGCCATCTAGGTCTAAATGATTTAGTCTTGATATATTAGCATTATTTATTTTTTCATTATGATTTTCAGAGTTTGAACTCATGCTACTCAATTCCTGTTTTAGTTCTTTAAAAAACCAGGGCATCCACCCTTCTTTATTTGTACTAAAAAGCTCATGGATAGCTATTCTTGCTCTTAAGTTTGATGCATTTTCATATTGCTGAGTCCAATTTTTATCAGAATTTATCACACTTATTATATTTATAAACTTATCCCAATCCATTTCTTTATTAAAATCTATGGTATCTGCTGCCTCATCTATAGCTTTTATAATAGATTGTATGTGTTTTATTTTTTTCTTCATTATTTCCTTTTGAATTTCTAAAGACTTTTTAAAATCTTTATGATTCAAATCATACTTCATTATATTAGCTATATCCTCTAGGGAAAGCCCTATAAATTTAAGAGTTAATATCTTTTGTAGTTTACCAAAATCCTCTTTGCTGTACAATCTATGACCTAATTCATTATGACTACTGGGAACCAATAAACCTATTTTGTCATAGTATCTTAACGTCCTTAAGGTTACTCCAGCTTTTTTAGCAAATTCTCCTGTAGTAAATAATTTTTTTGAGGTATCTTTCACATTAATCACCTCTGCCATAATATATCATGTATATAAATCATTATTAATAACTTATATGATTAAATGTTATGCTTTGTCATGTTTTTACCAACTATTGTTATCTAACTAGAATTTTGTATACTTAGTTTTTCCATATTATATAAATATATCAATATTTAATATAAACTTCTTCTATTGCAACTATTGCTTAGCTCCCATATTTTTTATACACATATAGAAGCTAAGCCTTGTTACACACCTGGATAAGTATATTTAATTGTTTTTTATTAAAATAAAAAAACAATTTTTTCTGCTCTAATTACTTTAATAAACTATTCCATAGTCTATGAAGCTCTAAAATCAATATAACTGTACAAAATTTCACAATAAATTAGTGTAGAATATATATCCTACACTAATTTATATTATTATATTAACACATGACGTAAGGTAATGGGCAAGAGTTATTTTAATTTTAATTCATCATATAATTGCTTTACTGATTTTTTTAAAACTGGATGTATAAAATTTTCATCTATATCACACAAAGGTTTTAGTACAAATTCTCTATTTTCCATATCTTTATGAGGAATAATTAAATTATTTTTATTTATTATCAAATTATCATAAAAAATTATATCTAAATCTATAGTTCTAGGTCCCCATCTTCTTTCTCTTACTCTATCTAGCTGTTTTTCTATATCTAAAAGAACTTCTATTAAATCTTCTGAGGTTAAATTAGTTTCTATTTTTACTACTCCATTTAAAAAACTATCTTGATCTAATACTCCATAGGGTTCTGTTTCATATACAGGAGATACTTTAATTATTTTCATTCCTCTTTCTTCTATTTTTTCTAATGCTTTTTTTATATAATCTTTTTTATCACCTATATTGCTACCAAAAGCTATGTAAGCTGTATGCATATTTTATCACTTCCTTAAGGATTTTCTATATATGTCTATATCTTATTTATAGCACTCTCATCTTTTTAAAACCTTTTAATAAATAAAGATTTATATTTATTAACCGTGATACCCATTAGATTGTCGTTCCATATTTTCTACAACAATATCATGAATATCACCTAATGAAGCACAATATTCAAGCACTTTCCATGGGGTATTTGTATGAAAATGAATTTTAATCAATTCCTCATCACCAACCGCAAGTAAGCAGCCGCCTTCAATATTTTTTGTAATATACTCATTTATTTTATATATATCTTTAAAATAATTTATATTTTTCTTACAGCTTCTAGCATTCTTATGGCTCTTATATTTTCTTTAACATCGTGTACCCTCACCATTTGAAGTCCTGCATCTACAGCTAAACAGGATAAAGCTATAGTTCCTTCTAATCTTTCTTCTGTAGGTAAGTTTCCTAAAACTTTTCCTATGGTAGCTTTTCTTGAGGCTGCTAAAAGTACTGGAAGATTAAAACTTTTTAATTCTTCTATTCTGTTCATTAATTTTAGATTATGCTCTACAGTTTTTCCAAAACCTATGCCTGGATCTAATATTATTTTATGTTCTGTTATGCCATGAGATTTGCAGTAATCTATTCTCTCATTAAAATAAATATGAATTTCTTTCATTAAATCCTCATAAACTGGATCGATTTGCATATCCTTTGGTTTTCCTTTTACATGCATAAGTATTACAGGTACATTGTATTCTTTAACTACTTTCACCATATTTTCATCATACTTCATAGCACTTATATCATTTACTATGTCCGCCCCTGCCTCTATAGCAGCCTTTGCAGTATTGGCTCTATAAGTATCTATAGAAATTATAGCATCCTTAAATTTATTTTTTATCTCTTTTATAACTGGTACTACTCTTTTTATTTCTTCCTCTTCATTTACAGGATCAGAACCTGGTCTTGTGGATTCTCCACCTATATCTAAAATTTCTGCTCCCTCACCTAACATCTTTTCCGCCATATTTAAAGCTTCTTCTATAGAATTTTTTCTAGAATCTTCATAAAAAGAATCTGGAGTACAGTTTATAATTCCCATAACCTTTAAATTTTCATAGTTTATTTCTCTACCATCTTTTAAAACTGTTTTAACTTCTTCATTCTTTTTAATATAATTTTCTAATTCCGCTGCTATTTCTTCTATTCTAAAAAAAGTCATATATTTAAGTTTTGCTAATAATTTTTTATATTGTCTATCTGTTCCTAACAAAATTATATCCGAAGTTTCCACTTTACAATTTACACAATATTTATTTATAGCGCAATCTCCACCTAAAGCCATTAGTTCTTGTTTTATTATATTGGCCGCAGGAGCTAATACGTTAAAAATTTTTAAAGGAGTAATGCTATTTTTATTCATAAATATATTTATACTACCATCATGAACTCCTATTTTACTAAGCTCTTCTGGGAAACTATTTTTATTTAATTCTATAATCATTTTTAATCCCCCTTTTTCTTTATAATCATTCTGTTAAGTTATATAAGCATTGAACTATCTCAAACTCAAATTTACAATAATTTTCTAGTAAAATATTCTCCACTTTTAAAGTAAAATACTAAGTTTCAAATGTGCTTATTTAATACATTTCCCTTGTTATAAACTCTTATTAAAGTAAAATAGTTATTATAATAAACTATTTACTCTTCTCATAAATAATCTTTATTTATTTCATACAATATAACTATTATTTTTTGTGAATTCTTTATTATTATCCACTGTACACCACGCCACTAGTTTCTGTTTCCCAAACTTCTATTTCATATAAGCTACAGTTATCTCTTTTTAATTTTGTATAAAGTTTATCCCATATCCATACTGCTATATTTTCTGCTGTTGGTTGTTTTATTATTTCGTTTATATAAGCATGATCTAATATATCTAACACATTTTCTTTTACTATAGCCTTAAGCTCTGTAAAATCTATTACCATATCTTCCTTATCTGGTTCTCCTGAAATCTTTATTATTAGACCATAGGTATGTCCATGAAGTCTTTCACATTTTCCATGGTAATGTATTAGATTATGTGCTGCATCAAATTTAAATTTTTTAATAAGTATCATAGTATAACTCCCTCTCCTCTATATAAATACATTCGATATATACTAGTATATCAAAAAGTATAATATATTAATAAAACAACATTATATATAATTATATTTGTCCTTTTAAGGAATTACAAATTTTTTTAAAATCATAAAAAATTAATAAAGTGAATAGCTTTATGATTTTATGAAATAGATATCAGCTTTTTTATTTGTAAAATTTGTTATAAAAAAATATTACTGAAAAAATTAATCTTTTCAGTAATATTTTCAATAACATATCTATATTTTTTAAAACTCTGTTATTTTCTTAAATTCATAATTATTTTTTTCAAAGGCTTTTATTATCTTTTTTAAAGGTGTATTGTCTTCATAAGTATATTCTACTGATCCATCCTTATTATTTTTAAATTTTATAAAACTAGATTCTATACTAGGATGGTAGAAAAAACTACCTAGTGTGTTCTCATCTAAGCTATTGATATTTTCTATAACTTTATCCGCATGTTTTATACCATCCACATAATCTAATGGAGTTGGTATATAAGTAACAGTTCTATCCTTTGATTGTCTTTTTGCTATATTATTTCTAGATGCAAATTTAGGTGGATCATACATATAATTAAAATATTGTTCTATTATCTGCATTTCTTCATCTGTAGCTGCATAATGAGGACTTTCAAAGAACCCTATAGGTATATCTAAAACCTTTGCACATTCAATAGCCTTTTCTACTCTGTCTCTTATAACAGGTTCAGTATTATTTGTCATTCCATCAAATTCTATACCATCTATACTAGCTGCATCTCCTGCTTGATGAGTATATCCATGAAGTCCTATAATCCCACCTCTATCAATAAAGTAATCTAAAGTATATACAAAGTTAGCATTATGTATATTAAAATCTCTAGATGCATCATCCTCTATATTATTTTTAGGATCTAAATATCTTGGAACCCAAGCCACATGAAAAGGTATGTTTTTAGAATATAAATAATCTGATATTACTCTTAATTTTTCTAATGCCTCTTGAGTTTTATATCTTTGATTAGAGGTTATATCCTCAATTCTTACAAAAGCTGGCTTTATTTTAGAATCTTTATTTTTATTATTTTCTATTTTTTCTTGCTTTTTATTTTTATATAAACTTATTATTTTTTCATTTTCATTCCAATTTGCTTTTAATCCCATTATTTTATTAAAGTCAAATAAAGACATATACATTATATCTTCTTTTAAAATAGTATCTTTTCTAAGCTTATATTTTTCTCCTGAAATATTGGCTAAGTTTTTATCTATATCTATCTTTTTATAACCATTTTCTATATGAACTTTTCCTTGTTTTATTGTATAATTCACATGAATTTTATCTAAAACATTATTAACTGGAACATAGTATCTGTTTTTATCCATATATATTGGTAATTTTAAATTTAATATTTCACCCTTATATTTTAGTTTAATATCCGTCTTACTTAAGCTTAGCCCTGAAAATTTAGAATATTTTTCTTCTTTTATCTTTTGTTCATCTTTTTTACTGTTTCCTGTAACCTGTGCTTTATTATTTTTACATCCTACTAAAAAATTAGTAAAACCTAGTAAAACACAAAATAAAACAAGTATTGACATTTTAATTTTTTTCATATCGCATTCTCCTTAAGATGTTATAAAGTAAAACATAAAAATTATAATATACACTCATTAATTTTAAATTATGTGGTCTTTATACAGAAGCTAATTCAATATAACAAATTAGCCTTAATATATTTTCTCCTTTTAAAAAGTAATATATTATATTTTTAAATTTTTCCATAATTTTATTCTATAATAAAACACTTAATGTTTTTAGTTACAAATTGTTTACAAGTTTAATTAATAATTGAAATTGCAAAAAACACTATCAAAATTTTTTAATAATGCTAAAGATGGCATTATTTATTTTGATAGTGTTTTTCTAATCTTTTGGCAAAGAAATAAGCATCCCTATTACCTTCGCCTATACTTTTTTAATTGTACTGCAAAGAAGTAAGCATCCCTACTACCTTCGCCTATACTTTTTTAATTCTATCGCAAAGAAGCAAGCATCCCTGCTACCTTCGCTTATATTTTATAAGCCATTTATTTGGCCTATTAGCTTCAACTATATATAATTTTATGAACCGCTTACTTGGCTTTTAACTGTTTGAATTTGCTCTGGTGAAGCTTGTGCTGCTGGTTTGTAAAAACCTTTTTGTTTTGCTAATTTATAAAAGTCATACTGACTTGTTTCACAGTTATTTCTCATTTGTTGAATTTCTTGTCTCAATTGTTGATTATCTGTTTCAGCAATTGTAGTAGAATATCCTGTTAAACTTGCTTTTAACGCTGATAGCGTATCATTTATCATATCTTTATCTTGCATTATTATACCTCCTTAAACTATCCTAAAAAAGACATTAATTTTTGTTTTGTATTTTGAGCATCCTGTGCTGATTTTTGGAACATTTGTTTTATTTGTTGATCCTGAGCTTGCTGAGCATAAGCATTTAATTTGTTACATGCAGTTTCATGTTTACCTATTAATTCTCTTAGGTTTTGAAGTTCTAATTCAGTTAATTGCATTTCATAAACACCCCTTTTCAAATATTACAGTAGTAGTTTTAACTTTTAAAAAATATATATGCTAAAAATTATGCATATATATTTTCATATATATGCATTCAATTACATATTAGTATTTTTTTGTATTTTGAAATTTAATTACTATTTTCTTTTTTAGGGAACCATCCTTTTCTCACTCTTTCCTTTTGTTGAAACAACTCTAATATTCCCCATAAAAAAGTAAGTCCTCCTATACCTAATCCGCCTGATAAATAAACATTATCTATAATTAATGACAAGACTATAAGTCCTATACCTAATATTAAAAAACCTGGCCAAATCTTAATTCCAAAATGATACTCTCCTTTTATTACAATAACATGCCCTATGCCAGTAAAAAACAGCATAAATACCCCCATAATTATTCCTGTAAAATTCATAATATTATCTCTCCTTTATATATAATACATAGCATTTTACGTTCTTTTCATATATTTATAAACAATGCTATGAAATTTTAATAAACTTTAGTAATTCTTAATATGGCGTAATTAAAAATTTTTGTAATTCCTCACAGGACGTGAGGAGCCAGTAGTGAAGCCAGGTCTGGTGACTCTAGTGGGTAGAAAATTTTTAATGTAGCCAAATTTAGAATTTCTTAGTGAAATGAATTTATTTATCCGATGACTACCCGCTCTAATACTCTCACCTTCTTCAAAGTAGGCGTAAAGAGCGGTTACGTCCCTGGATAACGATTTCTAAGCTTTAATGGGAGTAAAAACTCCCTCTAAAGCCAAGAACTCTGTTTATGAGTGTATTTTTTATATTTGCGCCTTTAAAATTAAATCTATTTTATTTAAACACTCTCTAATTTTCCTATTATATTTATATTATTTATTTTTGCTCTTATGTTTTTATATTCTTCTTTATGTATTGCTGCTATTACTGTAGTTGCTGGACCATTAGATTTTTTAATATCTATAGGTATATTTTCTTCTAATTTTAGTTTTAAATTATTATTTTTAGCCAGAACTTTTCCTTCATACAATATTCCTTTAGATCCTACTGGCACAATTTCATATACTTTAGGGCTTTCTAGTAATATTTTTATATCCACATAATCAACTATTTCCTTATCATCATAAATATTAATCTCCTTTCCTAACTTAGGTATTCCCACAGATATTAATAAAATATCATCCTCATGAAATTTATTATGTTTTTCATTATTGTAACCAAAGTTATTCACATTGTTAACTTTTATTGCAGAATTATCTACTATACCTAAGACAGTTATCCCCACACCTGTGGAGAATGTGGAAAAATTTTCCTCAGTGCTCCCTGTTAAAACCACTTCATCAATACCAGCTCTTTTTAACTCACCTTTTATTCCATCTATTATGTCCTTTCCTGTAGGATTCATTTCACAACATACCGCATTAGTAACTGTTACAATTTCTGCTCCTGTGCACATAACCTCTAAAATACCTACTCTAATAGCAAACTTACCTGTATAAAAAGCTGGTATTTTTAACATATCATTTTTTTTAGGACCAATACTCCCTGAACTATCACAGGCTACAACTAAGGTTTTATCCTGGGTCAAAGAAATTAATGTTAAATCCCTTACCTTTTTCACTTCCATAACACTACTCTCCTTTCATATAAATTTACATCATTAATAAAATTAATAAATATGTTATTTCACCTAGTTCATTACAAGCTCCTAAGGTATCCCCTGTAAGTCCATTTATTTTATTTAAACATAATAGATATACTAAATAAGTTATTAACAACACTCCTATAAATGGAGTTATTGTAGCTTTCACTCCTAAAAAATATGTACTTATCATCAATATTATGATAGTAATAGAAAATATTATGGTCTTGCTCATATTTCCTATAAATATATTTCCTGAACCATTCTTTTTGGCTGTCCTTTTAGATAAACATAAAAATAAAATGCTAATTTTTCCTATAATAGGCGCTAAAACTATAGCTATACTGTATCCTTTTAAAACTAAAGAATATAGAAGTTCATATTTTAATAATAAATCAATTATCAATGCTATAGTTCCATAGGACCCTATTCTACTATCCTTCATAATTTCTATTATTCTTTGTTTATCTCTTAAAGAAAAAAATCCATCACAGGTATCTGCTAATCCATCCATATGAAGTCCCCCAGTAATCATAGCTGTAAATAAAAGCAATAACACTATTATTACATTAGGTGGCAAAAAATTTTTAAGACCTAAATATATTAAAAACTCCATTCCACCTATAATAGAAGCTACTATAGGAAGAAAAAAAGCCCCTCTTCTAAAATTCACTTTTTCACATTGTAAATTTTTATTTATAGGTATACGTGTAAAAAATTGAATCATTAATAAAAAATCATTCAATATGCATTTCATATTTTCACCTCTCTTGTATTTATTATTAATTACTTGAATTTCCTACAAAGAAAAATTTATGAGAGACACCCTTTCTATGTTCTATTTCATCACTTAACATATTATCAAAAGGGTGTCTCTTTTTCTATTTTTTGTTCAAAAATATCCTACAATAATTTTACACTAACAGCATATATCTATTCTCACTACATACTTATCTATTTATAGACTTTTATATTTTGTTATTTTTTGTATCTTCTTTAGGAGTTTCTTGTGTAGGTTTATCTTTATCTTTATCTTTTTCTTTGTCCTTCTCTTTACTATTAGTGTCATTTGGTTTAACTTTAGGATCATCTTTTTCCGGTTCTGCTGGTTTAGGGGCTGGTTTAGGATCATCTTTTTTCGGTTCCGGTGGTTTAGGAGCTGGTTTTTTAGGTCCTACTTTTGCTAATCCTTCTATTGGTCTATAAAAATCATCAGAAATAAGTTCCTTACCTACTAATTTCCCATTTTCTAAGATATTTTTATAAACTCTTACTTTATATCCCGTATATGGATTTTGTACAATCTCTTGTTTTCCTTCTGGAAGATTAGGATCATCTTCAGTCTTCATATTAACATTTATAGTAGCATAAACTTCATTCCAAATATAATAAGTTCTTTTCTTCAATTGTGAATTAGAATATAGATTAAATATTATGCTGCTTCCATCAGCAATTCCTTCAATATAAATGGGATATGAAAAAGTATTTTTAAATTTATAATCTATATTTCCCCAATCTACAGTAGCATCCATTCCAAGTGGTACATAACTTGATGGTAACGTATGGTGCATTCTTTCCGTAGAATTTATGTTACCTAATAAAATAGTATTATATAATGTTGATGATACCTGACAAATTCCTCCACCTAATCCTGAATCCACTTGATTTCCTACTATAACTGGCGCAGATTGATATCCTCTTTTATCTGTTCTTTCTCCTACTACTTGATTAAAACTAAAGGTTTCTCCCGGCATTAATACAGTACCATTTATACTCTTAGCACATATTTCAATATTGTTAGCTCTCTGTGGTGAAGATATACCGCCATACTCTGTATGGAATGTAGATATTAAAGTATTTATAGATGAAATTTTATCTGTAGTTACCTTAGGTTTAACTTGTTCTATAGGAGCTTGGACCTCAACATCTTTACTAGCGTCTCCCTTCATACTATTGTTTATGTATTTTTGAAGTTTATCACTATCTAATTTCTTTCCATCTCTATGTTTAACCAAGCTAACTTTTCCAGCTGTACTGCTTACAGCTGCATTAATTGGATTTTTGTTAACATCCTTGGCTATACCATCTATAAACTTTTTCACCACTTCTTTATCATAAGAAAATCCTGTACTGATGCATTTATCATCTGGATATACTATGATTTTATACTGACTAAAAATATTTAGGTCTTTTCCATAGTTAAAAGCCTCATCCAACGCTTTGTCCAAATTATACTTCACATTTAACTTAGAAAATTCAAATGGATAGCTTTTGCCTTCTGCCTTTACTACTAATTTTCTAGAAGGTAGCTTGTCTACATACTGCTGTTTTAAAAGCTTTTTAGCTTCTTCTAATGTTTTTCCTGATACATTTACATTTTCAATTCTGGTTCCGGGATAAAATAAAGTGCTATATTTTTTTACAGACCTTTTCATATAGCTTGTACATATAGCTATAACTCCTAATAAGATGACACATGTTATAATTACACTAATTATAATTTTCCTCTTATCAAATTTTTTACTACTTTTTTCTACCATAAGTATCACCTCTTCAACTTACATTTATTAATTACCTAGATTTCGTATAAACAGAGTTCTTGGCTTCAGATGGAGCTTTTACTCCCACTAAAGCTTAGAAATCGTTATCCAGGGACATAGCCGCTCTTTACTCCCACTTTGAAGAAGATGGGAGTATTAGAGCGGGTAGTCATCGGACAAACAAAAATTAAGAAAGACGGTATTATCTTATATAATTTTACCTTTACTCAAAAGACCTGTAAAGAAGAAACTACTTTCACATAGTACTAATCTTAAATTAACTTTGTAGGCAATATGTAATCTATAAATAAGTTTTCATATTCATATTTAATTAATGTTATATCTCCATTTCTTGAAGCAAAATTCCAGTAAAAGTCCATATTATTCTGAAGTATGTAACTATATATCATTCTTATTACCCCTCCATGGGAAACTATTAAATAGTCTCCATCCTCTTCTTTTTGTATATGTTTCATGAAGTTTTCTACTCTATTATAAAATCCCACTGCACTTTCACCCTTAGGAGGGGCAAAGTTTTTCCAATCCCTTTCCCATCTCTCTTGTTCTTTTGGATATAAAAAGCCTATCTCCTCATAGGATTTACCTTCAAAAATACCAAAATCTATTTCATTTATTCTTTTATCTTTATAAATAATATTTTTTTCTTTTTCATAAAATTTGTTTCTCTCTAAAATTCTTTCTGCAGTTTCTCTAGTTCTTTTTCTATCACTTATATAAATTTTATTGAAATCTACATTCTTTAAAAGTTCTCCCACTTTATAGCTTTGATCTTCTCCCTTTTTATTTAATCCCACATCTAATTTACCATAAAAATTTTTTCTTTTGTTTTGCTCCGTTTCTCCATGTCTTACTAAGTATATATTCATATTCCTCTCCTAATCAATGACTATTATATTTTTTAATAAGTTTAATTTTAATCTAGCAAATAGGAAAAATATATGTAATAAACATATGAATAAGCTTTAGCAGTTCTTAATTTGGCGTAATTAAAAATTTGCGTAATTCCTCACAGGACGTGAGGAGCCGGTAGTGAAGCCAGAGGAGGTTGCCTATACCGGGTAGAAAATTTTTAATGTGTCCATATTTAGAACTACTTAGCAAAATGAATGGTTTATGAATATATTTTTTTCTATTTGCGGCATTAAAATTAAATCTATTTTATCTTAATTGTAACATTTTTCTAAGTATATCATAACCTATTAATATATAAATGAATAATTGCTTTTATAAAAATAAGGGGGAGTAGCTCGTCAAAGCTTTAAGCTTTGTTCATCAAATCGACATGCTGGTTTTTATAACCCGGTTTGATGCAAGAGTATTGTAATAATCTTGGAGCAAGACCTTTGTTTTAGCAAATTTTATTATTTGTTAAAACAAAGGTCTTATTTTTATATATAAACAAAACAAAAAAATTATAGAATAATTCTTAACTTAAATAGGAGTTTACTTAAAGATAAATACTATACTAGTAATAAATTTAAAGGATATTATATAAAATAAATCCTTTAGTAACTAAGCTACTAATTACTAGTATAATTTATTAGAAAATTTATCTAAAGTAACTCCCATAAAAAAATAAACTATATACTTACTTTTAAATTTTATACTATTAAATTATAAATTTGTGTTGTGAAGAAACATACTACTATAGCTATTATCGTAGGCATAATTACTGAAAATATAGTCCATTTTGTACTTCCTGTTTCCTTTTTTATAGTCCATATGGTGGTTCCACAAGGGAAATGTAGTAGGGAAAATAGCATAGTGTTTAATAAAGTTAAGTAAGTCCACCCATTTGAAATCAATATATTTCTTAGCTGTTCTAAACTTTCAAAATCTATCATAGCCCCTTTAGATAGATAGGACATTATTAGTATTGGTAGCACTATTTCATTAGCTGGAAGTCCTAATATAAAGGCTAAAAGTATAAATCCATCTAATCCAATAGCCTTACTAAAAGGATCCAAAGCATTAGCCACTTGAACCAATATAGTACTATCCCCTATAGTTATATTTCCCAAAATATATATTATAGCTCCCGCTGGTGCTGCCACTACTACAGCTCTCATTAATACAAAGATAGTTCTATCTATAATTGATGTATATATTACCCTTCCTATTTGTGGCTTTCTATAGGGCGGTAATTCCAAGGTGAAGGATGATGGAACTCCCTTTAGTAATGTTTTTGATAATATATAAGAAACCAATAAGGTTATTCCTATTCCTATAAGTACAAGAAGAACTATCATAAGAGTTGCTATAAAACTACTTCCTCCAGAACCTTCAAATTTTAATCCAACAAATATCATAGAAAGTGCTATTAACGTAGGAAATCTTCCATTACAAGGCACAAAATTATTAGTTAAAATAGCTATTAACCTTTCCCTTGGGGATTCTATTATTCTACAAGCAATAACACCAGCTGCATTACAACCAAATCCCATACACATAGTTAAAGCTTGTTTCCCATGGGCACAAGCCTTCTTAAAAGCATGATCCAAATTAAAAGCTATTCTTGGAAGGTAGCCTGCATCTTCTAATAGAGTAAATATAGGGAAAAATATTGCCATAGGTGGTAACATTACAGATATAACCCAAGCTAAAGTTCTATATATACCTAAAACTAATATACCATGAAGCCAGGACGGTGCGTTTACATAATTAAAAAATTCTGTAATCTTGTCTTCTATGAAAAAAAGCATTTTTGCTAAAAGCTCTGAAGGTACATTGGCTCCTTCTATAGTTATCCACAAAACCCCTGCCAAAAGTAAAAGCATAATAGGTATTCCAGTAATTTTAGAAGTTACTATATCATCTATTTTTTGTTGTGCTAAAAGTTTTTCTCTATTCTTTTTAACAGAGTTACCTGCGATTTCTTCTGCTTTATTGTATATACTTTTCACTATTTCATCTCTTATTTTTTCATTATAATTTTCTCTGAATTTTTCTATGTTCTTAAAAATCTCATTTAAGTTTTTATCTTTAATACTATGTTCTACATCTATATTATTTTTAACCTTTGACTCTTTTAATTTATATTTTTTATTAGTTTTACTGCTATAATATTTTATATTTAATTTATTTTTAGTATTTTTTCTCTCTTCATCCTTATCTAATTTTTTCACCTTAATCCCCCTTTATTAAAGCACTTTTCATATCATAATTTAAATATTTACTTATAGAATTTAAAATAGACTCATCACCATCTAATAATCTTAGAGCTAACCACTGCAAAGATATTTCCCTGGGAAATACTTTTTCTAATAAATAACTTATTTTTTTTATTTCACACTCTATTTCATTGCTGTATTCTACTTTAACTGGATTAGTCTTTATCTTTCCTAAAGCTAAATTATAGATATTATCCTTTAATTCATATATTCCTTTATTACTTCTTGCAATAGTTGGTACAACAGGTACCCCTAATTCACTTCTTAGCTTATTTACATCAATTTTAATTTCTTTCTTTTTAGCCTCATCCATTAAATTTAAAGAAACCACAACCTTAGGAGTAATTTCTAATATTTGAAGAAGTAGATTTAAATTTCTTTCTACAGAAGTAGCATCTACTACCACAACCACCACATCTGGTTTTCCAAAACAAATAAAATCTCTAGCTACCTGTTCCTCTACAGAGCTGGCAAGTAATGAATAGGTTCCAGGTAAATCAACCACTATAAAATCTCTTTCCTTATGATTATATTTTCCCTGTGCATTGGTTACTGTCTTTCCTGGCCAATTTCCTGTATGTTGGTGTAACCCTGTTAATGCATTAAAAACCGTACTTTTTCCTGTATTAGGATTACCGGCTAATGCTACTACAATATCATTTTTATTATCTTTTTCCACATTAAAGAGATCTTTTAAGGCCTCTTTTTTACCTGAAGTATAGGTTAATCCCATAACTATCACCCTTTCTTTGAATTTCAAATATTTTATTTAAAATCAAATAAATTTTACTCAAGTAAGTTATATTAATCTTTTAATTAAATTCTAAGTTTCCTAGCTTGTTTAGTGCAGTACTTTAAATTTTAAAAATAATTAATTCATAGTAACTATTATTTTGTCACCCTCTTCTTTTCTAAGAGCGATACAAGTATCTCTTATCAAATAAGCTGTAGGATCCCCCCAGGGACTTCTTCTTAAAACATAAATTTCTGTATTAGGCACCATACCTAGATCTAAAATCCTTTGTTTTAATAATTCTTTTACTTTTAATTCTTTTACTTTGCAAGTTTTACCTACTGGTACCTCCGATAATTTACAGTTTTCTTCCACATTATCATCTCCTATATATAACTCTATGTATTTATGCTATGAAATTTGTAATATTATTGTTACTGAAACTTAATATAATAATTTTTTTGCTAATCTTTTGTGATACAATTCTTATTAAATGTTTTAAAAATTATATTAAAATGAATATTTTTCATACTTTAACAAATTATTTAAATAGGTTAAAATGTAGTAGTAATTAATTATTTTATAGGGGGATTAATATGTTTAATTTAAAATTCAAAAAATCTTCCATAGATAAAAATATTAATAGCTTAAATGAAAAAAGTATAGAAAAGCCCTGTGATATTGCAATCTATGAAGATAACTTAAAAGTTCTAACTAATAATCAAAAAAAAATAGTAAAAAAACTTGATAAAAAAATAATAGAAACAGATTCTGTTACGGAATTATTAATTAAAATAACAAAGGATATATCTAATTATGTAGAAATGGAAATGGATTCTATCTCCAAGGTTACAGGTGAGATAAGTAACTATTCTGCCATAGCAGAGGAGGTTTTTTCTAGCACAGAAAACTCAAAACAAATATCGGAAAATACTATGGAAGTTGCTAAAGCAGGTAACGGCGCTGCTTTAAATTCTATAGAAGCTATGAAAGAAATAGAAGGATCTATGTTATATTCCAAAACCGTAGTAAAGGATTTAAGTACTAAAGCTTTAGATATTAACAATATGCTAGATGTAATAAAAGATATTGCAAACAATACTAATTTATTATCTTTAAATGCCTCTATTGAAGCTGCAAGAGCCGGTGAAGCCGGTAAAGGTTTTGCAGTAGTTGCCCAGGAAGTAAAAAAACTGGCAGAAAGAAGCATGGATTCCGTTGATTTTATAGGAAGCAATATAAAAGAAATAAATACTAGTATAGATAATGCTATAAATGCTATAAATGAAACCATGAATAAAGTAAAAGAAGGTACTGAAATAGCTAATAAAACTATGGAAACCTTCAACAGCATAATATCTTCTATAAAAACTAGCACTACTGTATCTGAAGAAATTAATGATGCTATTACAAAACAAATAGGCCATTTAGAAAATGTTATACACTCCACTGAAGAAATGAATTCTACTTCTGAAAAATTAATGTTTATAGTAGAATTAGCTTCTTTAAATACTCAATATACCAAAACTTCTTTAAAGGATTTATCTGAGGTTTCACAAAACTTAAAATATATTAGTAATAATCTTTTAAATAAAATACAAATTGATTCTAAAGAAAATAATATAATATTAAATACTTGTATTGACAAACCCCTATATTCAGACCCTGCCTTAAGTTATGACTTTAATAGTAGTTTTTTATTAAATAATATACATATAGGTCTTTTAACCATAAATTCCTATGGAGAAATATCCCCTGGAGTAGCTAAAAGTTGGTATTTAGAAGATGATAACCTTACTTGGGTCTTTAATCTTAAAAAAGGAATAAAGTTTCATAATGGTAAAGAAGTTACCTCTGAAGATGTAAAATTTTCGTTGGAAAGACTTTTAGATCCTAAACTTGACTCTCCTAATGATTGGCTACTAGAAATTATAGAGGGATCTGAAGCTTTTAAAAAGGGCGTAGCAAATCATGTTTCTGGTATTAAAATATTAGATAAATATAGAATTTCTTTAACTTTATCCTATTCCTATAGTGGATTTTTATTAAACCTTGGATTAGAACTCTGCGCTATAATAAATAAGGATTCTATAAATAATGGGGATGTAGTAGGATGTGGCCCTTATAAACTATCTGAATTTAATAATGACGGATGCAAACTAGAGGCCTTCAAAGAATATTTTAATGGAGCTCCTTATATTGATATTATAAATATTAATTTTAAAACTGAGTCTCCTATAGAGGATTTCTTAAATAAGGATTTAGATGTATTAACTTTAAATGATGAAAAGGAATATACAGCTTTATGTTCTAATAAAAATATAAAGCTTATAGAACAGGATTTACTAGCAACTTACTATGCTAGTTTTAATATGGAATCTAACTCTATATTTTCTAAAGATAAAAATATAAGATATGCTCTTAACTTAGCTATAGATAAAAATAGAATAATAAAGGATCTATTAGGTGGATTAGGAATTGAAGCAAAGGGACCTTTTCCTCCAAGCATAATACCTAATAATAAACTAAAAGGTTTTTCACATAATAAATCTAAAGCAAAGGAAATTCTTTCTAGAAGTGATTTTAATAGGTCTCGAGATAAATTAAATATACTAGTACGAAGGGAAAAGGATTCTTTATTTTCTAAAATAACAGAATATGTACTAGAGGATCTAGGAAGTATAGGCATAGACTGTGTTGTAAAAGAAGTAGATTCTTCTGAATATTTAAACTTAGATAATATTTTAAAATTTGATATGGCTATAAGCAGATGGTGCGCTGATTCTGGAGATCCTGATAATTTCTTAGAGCCATTATTTAATATAAACAATGTATCCAACATATCTAGATATGATAATAAAATAGTAACTGAAAAATTACAAATAGCTAAGAATTTAATAAATCCTGAAAAAAGAGAAAAATTATATGAAGAAATACAAGAAATTATAGTAGAGGATGTTCCCTGGATATTTTTATATCATCCTAAAATAGCTATAGCAGTACAAAATAATATACTTGGATTAAAAGCTAATCCTTTAGGTCTTTTCAAATATGAAGATATAATAAAAAATTAGATAACACAATTTTATTTTATAGAAAGTGCTGTCTTAAAATAGATTTAATTTTAATATACCAAATATAAGAAAATTGCGACTTAAAGCAAGTTATACCACAGCCTATTAAAAAGGGATATGTGGCTACAAAGGCGTCTCAATTGGCTAAGAGACTCTAATTTGTTTTTTTATAAAATATATTGAAAAAAATGAAACTCGCTGACCGCTCAAACAATCATTTTTTTCCTAATATATTTTCAAAAAACAAATAAGAATCTCTAAGCTTTTTCGAATGCCTTTTACGCCACATATCCCTCTTTTTAATAGGCCGAAGCGAGTATAAATCTTTAAAGAAAATTTCCTGTGTGATAAAGAGGTACAAAAGGAAGATTTTACTCCACTCTGTTCTGTAAAATACACAATTATATTTTCCTTTTTAAGATATTTATACATTGTACGTATATAAAGAATTTTTACTTATTTATATTCTTTCCAGTAAGGACTTCAAAAAAATTTTCGATAGAAAATTAGTGCGATAGCATATCAAAAGACTATATTTTCCATGGATTTTATAGAAATTTAAATTATATTTAAAGCATTTGGGGTAGCAAACAAATTTAATAAAATAAAAATAATCACTTCAGCAAGTTTTATTTTGTATAAGCTTACTAAAGTCATTACTATTCCTACTTAGTTTGCAACTTCTGTTTATAACAACTTATTTCTAGTTTAATATTTCTAATGAAAAATAATTTTGAACTACATAAAATATCTACTAAAAATTTCTGGCTGCGCCAATAATTATTACATATGAAACAGCTATTTAATTCTTCCTATTAGTAAGTAACTATATCAAAAGGTATTAAAACAAGAAATACTTTTAGAGAAAATAGATATCTATAAAAATAATTAGAATACTTTATTTGTGAACTAATATTTAAGCGTGAAGTAAACAGGACGTGGCATTAGAGCGTTAGCTTAAATATTAGAGCACAAATATTAGTATTCTTTATTTTTATAGCTATCTATTGACTAAAAGTATTTCTTGTTTTAATTTTCGACCTTTAAAGGCTATTAAGCCACAATTTCCTTATATTATGTTAACAATCCACTGCCTGGGAAATTTTTTCTTGTTTATTCCCGAAAACTATTGTACCTATTATAAATGCTATAATTGCTGGAATTAGCCATGCGAACCCAACACCGGAAAGAGGTATAATTCCTAAAATACCTTTTATAAAAGCCACCTTTTCACCTGTTAATGTATTCATTGTATCTATTATACTTACTATTAATGTAATATAAACAGTAAATTTTACTACACTATCATTCTTCACAGCTTTACCTAATAAAGTTATTACTATTAATACTATTACTATTGGATATAAAATTTGTAATATTGGAACTGAAAATTTAATTATTTTATCAACCCCACCTATTCCCAGTATTCCACTTACTAAACTTATAATAATTGCAAAAACATTATAGGATACTTTCCCCTTAGTTAATTTACTAAGATATTCTGCTCCTGTAGATAAAAGCCCAACAGCTGTAGTAAGGCATGCGAGTCCAACAGCTATTCCTAATATAACTATTCCTATATTCCCTAAATCTCTTTTAACTATTTCAATAACTAAAGCGGTTCTCCCTATTTTTCCAGAGATTATTTGTGAAGTTTGACTCCCTAAAATCATAAGTCCACCATAAACCAAACCCAATCCTATTATAGCAACCATACCTGATTTTATAGTAACACTTATTACATCCTTTTGATCTGTATATCCCTTACTTCTTACAGCTGCTAAAATTATTGATGCATATATTACTGAGCCCATAGTATCCATTGTTTGATAGCCTTCAAGTAAAGATGTTGAAAATGCCCCCTTAAAATTAGTATTAACCACAGGCCCTAGTGGTGAAACTAATCCCTTTATTATTATAATTGATAACATAACCAATAAACAGGGTGTTAAAACTTTCCCTATACTGTCAACTATTCCTGATGGCCTTAATACAAAAACTAAACAAATGGAAAAGTAAATTATAGCTGATACTACTGGAGTTATACCTGGAAATATCGGCTGTACTGTTAATTCATAAGTAGTAGCTGCGGTTCTTGGTATACAAAGCATAGGTCCTATAGCTAATATTAATGCTGTTGTAGATATAATAGCAAACATCTTTCCTACTCTTCCTGATATATCTGAAAACGTACCATTTATTTTAGCACAGGCTATTATAGCACTCAATGGTAACCCTACTCCAGTAATCAAAAAACCAATGATGGCTACAGGTGCCTTGTCCCCTACTAAATTCCCAATAAAAGGTGGAAATATTAAGTTGCCTGCCCCAAAAAACATTGCAAAAAGTGCAAACCCAATAACTATAAAATCTTTTGATGATGTTTTTTTCATTTTACCCCCTCAATCCTATTTGAATATGATTTTATTAATCACTATATTATATTAAGATTATTGGCAAAATTGATTAAATTCTGAATTTTTAACAAAAAAATAAAAAAGCACCTTATTGTTTTACAACAAGGTGCTTTTTCTTATATTAAATTAAGCATCTGCTATATTTGAATTTTCATCTTGTTTATTACCAAAAGCTACTGTACCTATTATAAATGCTATAATGGATGGAAGTAACCATGAAAAACCAACATTAGAAAGTGGTATAATTCCTAAAATACCTTTTATAAAAGCTACATTTCCACCTGTTAGTATATTTATTGTATCTATTAAACTTATTACTAATGTAGTATAAACAGTAATTCTTACAACGGTATTATTTTTTACAGCTTTACCTGCTAAAGTTATCGCTATTAAAACTATTACTATTGGATATAAAACTTGTAATACTGGAACTGAGAATTTAACTATTTTATCAACGCCACCTGTTCCAAGTAATGCACTTACCACACTTATAATAATTGCAAAAGCATTATAAGATACTTTACCCTTAGTTAAACCACTGAAATATTCTGCTCCTGTGGATATAAGTCCAATTGCTGTTGTAAGACAGGCAAGGCCAACTGCTACTCCTAATATAACTGTACCTGCATTACCTAAAAGTCTTTTAACTATTTCAACAACTAAAGCTGATCTTCCTATTTCTCCAGGAATTACTTGTGAAGTTTGACTACCTAAAACCATAAGTCCGCCATAAACAAAAGCTAATCCTACTGCAGCTACAATTCCTGATTTTATAGTAAGACTAACAATATCTTTTTTCTCTGTGTATCCCTTAGCCCTTACAGCTGTTATTATTATTGATGCAAATATTACTGATGCCATAGCATCCATTGTTTGATATCCTTCAAGTAAAGACTTTGAAAATGCTCCTTCAAATCCAGTTGATGTAATAGGTGCTATAGGAGAAACTAATCCTTTAATTATTATAATTGCTAACATAACCAATAACGCTGGTGTTAAAACTTTACCTATACTATCAACTATTCCTGATGGTCTTAATACAAAGGATAAAGAAATAGCAAAATAAATTATAACTGCTACAACTGGAGCTACGCCTGGAAATATTGGATGTACCGCTAATTCATAAGTAGTAGCTGCTGTTCTTGGTATAGCAAGCATAGGTCCTATAGCTAATATTAATGCTGTTGTAGATATAATAGCAAACATTTTTCCTACTCTTCCTGATATATCTGAAAATGTCCCATTTATTTTAGCACAGGCTATTATACCAGTTAATGGTAAACCTACTCCAGTAAGTAAAAAACCTATAATTGCTGCTGGTGCCTGATCCCCTACTAATTTTCCCATAAAAGGTGGGAAAATCAAGTTGCCTGCCCCAAAAAACATTGCGAAAAGTGCAAAACCAATAACTATGAAATCTTTTGCTGATGTTTTCTTCATTTTAGTCCCCCTTAATTCAAATTTGATATAATTTTATTAGTTATTATATCATATTATTTTTATTTTCAAAATTTAATAAATTCTGAAATTTTAATTTTATTCTTAATTTAATAATCCTAGCACTCATTTATTCAATATAGATCCTATTTTCTGCTGTTTTATTCTTTTATCATTAGATATTGTTATATTTTTATCGTACTTTTCATGCAATTTATTATATTTATTAAATTTTTGGAATTTTTAGATATATGTATTATCTTTTTCTCTTTCATTTAAATTTATGACAATATTTTAACCCAATTGATGCTTTATTATTCCTCTTTATAATAAATAATAATGTTTTCCCATATGCTGCCTTTGAAAATCATTTAGAATTTATTCTTAGAAATTAAAATAGATTGGATTTTCCCTAATAAATGATAATTAGAATTTTTATTATATATTTAGATTAAATAAAAAACACCTCATTTTTATGTGAAGTGTTTACAATAAATTATTATTTTTTATTATATATGACAAAAATATTAATGTAAAGTACTTTATTTATTTTAAATAAAATTAATCTATAAATCTTTATTAAAATTATATACTATATTACCTGAAATTATAGTGTACATATTTTTAGAATTTATATTAAGAGGGCTATCATTATATATGCATATATCCGCCTCTTTTCCCTCCTCTAAGGTTCCTACTCTATCATCTATCCCTAATATTTTTGCTGGATTAATGGTTATAGCCTTTAGAGCATCCTCCTCTTTTAATCCATTTTTTACAGCTAAAGCTGCTGACATAGGCAAAAATTCAATGGGAACTACAGGATGATCTGTAATCATAGCATATAAAATTCCTTTTTCCTGTAGAATTTTTGTGGTATTATAACTTCTATTTTGAGTTTCTACCTTTCCTCTAAAATTCATGTTTGGTCCTGCTATTACAGGGAAACCACTTTCTTTTATATAATCCGCTACTAAATGTGCTTCCGTACCATGATCTATGGTAAGTTTTAAATCAAATTCTTTAGCTATTCTTATGGCCGTTAATATATCATCACTTCTATGAGCATGAGCCTTTAAAGGTATTTCTTTTTTTAAAACAGGAATAATTGCTTCCATTTTAATATCTATATCAAATATTTTTCCTTCCTTTAAAGCCTCCTCTTTTCTATTCATATAATTTTTAGCCTTATATAAAGTTTCCCTTATTAAAGCTGCTGTCCCCATTCTTGTTATAGGCATAGAACCTTTCTTTCCAAATATACTTTTAGGATTTTCTCCAAAGGCTATCTTTAAAGCTGCTGGAGCTTTTATCAGCATTTCATCTACAGATTTACCATAGGTTTTTATTATAGCAAATTGTCCACCTATAGGATTTGAACTTCCCATCCCTGTCATAACTGTAGTTATTCCAGCTTCTATAGCAGATTGAAATGCCAAGTCCCTAGGATTTATTCCGTCTATGGCTCTTAAATGGGGTGTTATAGCACTAGAATACTCGTTTAAATCCATGCCTTCAAACCTTATTCCTTCCTCCATTATACCTATATGGCAATGAGCATCAATAATACCCGGCATTACCCATCCGCCTTTAGCATCTATAACCTCTATACTCTCATTATTAATCTCTATTTTTTTAGCTATTTTTTCTATTTTACCATTGTTAATTAGTATACAATCGTTTACATGATTTTTGTCAGTCATAGTCAAAATTTTCCCATTTTTTATTAATAGCAACAAATATACCCCCTAACACTTTTTAAATATATTTCTCAAATTTGTATTTGATTTCCCTTATTTTTCATCTTTAACTTAATGGAGCTTTAACATTTTTTTAACAAAATTTTATTAGCTTTTTATGATTTACCATAAATTACTATAGTGTAATTTTATAGTTACTGTAGATAACTTTATATATTAAATTTAATATATATTTTTATATTTAATAACAAATTAAAATTATTATATTTAAATAATATTTTATTTCAAATTAAAAGGTAATATTTATATCATATAAAATATTATCCTAAATTTAAATACTTTATCTAATTTAAAAATTACCTTTTAAGTTTTATTACTCTATATTTAGTTTTGGAAACATAATTTTTCCTATATTATTTCCTGCCTCTTTTACTATATTATCTCTATCCTCTGGGATAAGTTTACTTATATCCTTAGCCTCTTCCTTAGATATTTTTTTTATATGTAATTTAGAATTAATAGAATTAACCACAGTATCTGATATAAAATTAAAAGAAGTCTTTTTATTCTCTATAGAAACTTGAGATTTAAATCCTCTTATATAATTTTTAGAATCAACTCTTACTTTTGTTAAACTATTTATTTTTGCATTGAAGCCTTTTTTATCTGCTTTTTCAATACAACTTAACTCACTCATAAAAGAATCATATTCTGAATTAAATTCTTTTTTAATCTTATCTACATCTTCCTTACTAAGATTAAATTTATTAAGGTCTTCATTATTTTGGGCAGTGCTTAAAAATTCAAAAACCTTTTCTTTAACTAATAATTTTAAGTTTTCATCCTTTGATACTTTTTTAAAGAAGGCATTTAATACTTTTATTATTCCTTCATTATCTAAGTGTACTACTATTTCATCACATTTTACAGTCTTTTCTTTATCTTTTATATTTAGGTCTACAGTATCTCCTTTTGTAACATAATCATCCATAGCCTTATTAAAAAAATCCTTGTAATCTTCATTAACCTTATCATAATATTTAGATTTTTTTATGTTTAAAACATTATCATAGTTTTTTGGATCTATTGCTCCTGAAGCATCATTATTTCCTTTATTATTTATTAATTTATTTATATCTTCCCATTTTATGTACATTATATCTCTATATAATTGAGGCATTGATATAGCTATGTATTCTTTATTACTATAAATTTCTCCATTTAAAATATTGTCTTTTTTGTGTATCAAACTGACTTTACTATATCTTTCATTAGTTTTTTTATCTACTTTGTTATTCACTCTTAAAGTACATTGTTCTACTATATTTTCTATATATTTATACTCTATAGATTCTTGTGCTTGTATTTTAGATTTTATTTTAAAATCACTAACAGTATCTATAGTATCAGATTCTTTATATTTAGCAACAGAATATACCAACCAATTTGTTGCATCCTTTCTTATAAAAAAATTTTTAATAGGATTTTTTATAAGTGGGATACCTACTATTATTAATATTAAAATAGCAATTAAAAAAATTTTATTTTCTTTTATTTTTTTATTTAAATTAAAATTTTTTATGATTTCTAGTGGTTCTTCTTTATGCTTTAAAATATGTTCATCATTAAAAATTTCACTATGTAAAAGCGCCCCTCTATCTGTTATACTGCTTATTTCTTCCTTATGTATTTTTTCTAATTCACTTCCACAGGTATTACACCGTTTTGAATTTTTTTGTAACTTACTGCCACATTTTCTGCAAAAATGCATAAACTATTCTCCCTTCTCTACAAATTATACTTAATTCTAACATTTTATTTTTATATTATCAATTTAACACAATATAATAAATAAGAGTTCTCCTTTATTTTGAGAACTCTTACTTATTTTCTATGAATTAGAAAAATCTAATTTATATTACTTAATCTCAAATTGGAATGTGTAGCCAGAAGATTATCATTATAATCTCCACCAAAGAGTTGCTCCTTCTTTATCTTTTTTGAATCCACAACTTTTTAAAATCTTTTGAGAAGCCAAACCTTCTAAATCAGTTTCAGCAATTATACTTGTAACACCATTTTGTTTTAATGCCCATCCACACATTGCTTTTACAGCTTCTGTCATATAGCCGTTGTGCTCAAACTCTTTACCTAAACCATAACCAATCTCAACTTCACCATTTTCATTAGGAATATCTTTAAAATCAGCTGAACCTACTACAGCCCTATCATACTTGCGAACTAAGAAAAAAAAGCTATGCCATAAATAATTGTTAGGGTCTTTTTGAGTTATTTCATACTGTCCCTTTACTATTTGGAGAAAAAATCCTTCCATTGATTCTGCCTTATAGGAACAGTCTAATTCTTTTTCGAGTTCAGGAATATCTTCAATCCATAGTTTTAATTGATTAAGAGTTAAAGGGATAAGCTCCAAGCGTTCAGTTTGTATTAACATTTTGTTTCCTCCATTGAATTAAATTGTCAAACTTTTTTATGTTTATAAATGTTTATTTAGTATCTATAGGATTCTCCTCATAGGTTATCCAATCACTCCAACTTCCTGCATATACTCTAGCTTTAATTCCTACTTCATCTAAAAGTAAAAAATTAAAGGTTGCATCTATTCCTGATCCACAATAAACTGCTATATTAGTATAATCTTTTAATGGTAGAAAATTTTCTCTCACTTTATCTTCATCAACAGCTCCATCTTCCTTAAGCATATCTTTCCAATAAATATTTTTAGCTCCAGGTATATGTCCAGCCCTTTTGTCTATAGGCTCTTCTATCCCTTCATATCTTATGTTAGTTCTTGAATCTACTAATATGAGATCTTTTTTCATATTATCTTTTATGTAATTTACATCTGCTTTTATTTCTTCATTTAAAGAAATATTAAAATTCTCATTTTTAATATCCAACTTTTCTTTGCTGTTGTTTGCTTCTATATATAGCTTTCTATTTTCTGCAATCCACTTATTTATTCCACCATCTAGAACATAGTTATCAGTGTGTCCTACATATCTTAACATCCAACAAAATCTCGCTGCTCCAGCTATTTTTAATTCGTCATAAGCTACGACCAAAGTGTTTTTGTTTATTCCTAGTTTTTCTATACTTCTTTTAAAGTCATCTACATTGGGTAATGGGTTTCTACCTCCATGTTCCCTTTCTTCAGAGGACATAACTTTTTTTAAATCTGCAAAAACAGCATTTTTTATATGTCCCTTTCTATAAACTTCTTCTCCATAGCTATCCTTTAAAAGATCTCCTCTACAGTCTAAAATGACTATATTTTCATCCTCTAAATGATTCTGTAACCACTTAGTAGATACAAAATTCTTCACAAAATCATCTCCCAAATATTTTTAGATATATTTTAAAAAGGATGTGTCAAAATAGACTTAATTTTAATATAGCAAAGAGAAAAAAATATATGAAATGAACATATGAATAAGCTTTAGCAGTTCTTAATTTGGCGGAATTAAAAATTTGCGTAATTCCTCACAGGACGTGAGGAGCCAGTAGTGAAGCCAGGACGGTGCCTCTACCGGGTAGAAAATTTTTAATGTAACCATATTTAGAACTACTTAGCAAAATGAGTAGTTTATGAATGTATTTTTTATCTTTGCAGTATTAAAATTAAATCTACTTTATTTTGAGACAGTTCCTTTATTTTTACAAACCTAATACATCTTTCATGGAATATATTCCTGGCTTTTTATCTCTTAAAAATAAGGCAGCCTGACAGCCTCCATTGGCAAAACATTCCCAGTTATGAGCGTGATGGGTTATTTCTAACCTTTCCCCCATAAGACCAAACATAACCGTATGACTACTTGAAATATCTCCTGCCCTCAAAGAATGATATGCGATTTTCCCTTCTTCTCTTTCACCTTTCCCATATCTTCCGAATTGAGCTAATTCTTTCAATTCCTTATTAAAGGTTTTTGCTAAAACTTCTCCAATTTCTAAAGAAGTTCCACTTGGAGCATCCTTTTTATATCTATCATGCATTTCTATTATTTCAATATCAGACATATTGCCTATAGTATTAGCCGCAAGTTCTACTAATTTATACATAAGGTTTACCACCATAGAAGTATTGCCTGCTAAAACCACTGGTATCTCCTTTGAAATTTCATTTATCCTATTTATTTCACCTTCTGAAAATCCAGTAGTACCACAAACTACAGATTTTTTATTCTTTAAAGCCTTTTCAAATACCTCCATAGAAGTTTCTGGCTCTGTAAAATCTATAATACAATCACACTTATCTATAACTCTATCTAAATCATCTACAACTTTACAATCTATATTTTTACCCAGATTTGCAACTATACCAAGATCTTGTCCTATATAATCCCTTCCCTTTGGTGCCACCGCTGCTACAAGTTCTATATTTTCATTATTATAACAAGATTTAGTAACCAAGCTCCCCATTTTTCCCCTAGGTCCAATAACTATTATCTTCATTAGTATAACCCCCTTTTTATTTTCCTAAATAAATAAGTATTCTTTTATTTACTATTAAAAACATCCTAACATCATATAGCAAATTTCATTATTTCATTCATTAACTACACTAAGTATTCTATAATAAATTTTAAAATCCTTCACAGGATAAACTTTTTAAAAATGTGATTGAAAATAAAGTACTTACTTTTTATCAATACTGAATTTAGGGAAATTGCCACATATTTTTCAGAGAACAAAGTATAGAGAATAGAGCATAGAGAACAGATAAGGAAGATTTTACTTTACTATATTACGTAAAATACACAATTATATTTTTTCTTTTTAACATAATCTATATTTTATAAGCATATTAAAAATCTTTAGTTATTTATATTTTTTCAGTAAGGTCATGGGAAAAATTTTCAGTAGAAAATTCATGCATAGCATGATAAGTATATTCTATATATCCTGATGATTAAAATTTATAATATGTGTACCAGAATCATCAAGTTTTATAGTAACTGTTTCTAAGCCATAAGGGGGATTATGTGCACCCTTAAATGTTGTTACTGAAATTATAATTTCAAAATTAAATGATTCAGAACCAAGTTGTTTTATATTTATAATTTTGGCATCCCATAAATCAAATTGTCTGGGCTCTCCATAATAATTTTCAATTGATTTAGCTATATAAGGTGAAAAGACTCTAATTAATAGATCATTTTCTAATTTTGTGTATGATTGATCTTTGTTTATATTGCAGGCATTTATAAGGGAATCATTAGGATAAAAAGTACAGCAATATATTTTAGTTAAAGCTATGAGAAAAAATATAATAGTAATTATTATAACTAATTTTTTTTTATAGAATCACCTTCTTTGTACAATGAATATATAGTGAAAATTTAATTATAATTTTTAATTATATGTTGTTTACATAAAAATATAAAATTACAAAAATACATCTTTAATATTTTATGTTGTCTTACATAGTATTTATACGGATATTAAATTAGTAAGGTATTAAAACAAGAAATACTTCTAGAGAAGAGAGATATGTGGCGTAAAAGGCATTCGAAAAAGCTTAAAGATTCTTATTTGTTTTTTGAAAATATATTAAGAAAAAATGATTGTTTGAGCGGTCAGTGAGTTTTCATTTTTTTCAATATATTTTATAAAAAAACAAATTAGAATCAGCGAATTGAGCTACCGTTCTAGACACATATCCCTTCTTAATAGGCTGTAAGGTAAAATTACTTTTAAGTTGTAATTTCCTTATTATTGATTACTTATTTTTAACACTACTGATTCATATACCCTTAATAGTAATGATACTGCATAGGATTCAAATACTATCATAAATACTTCTTCTACAATTCTTGGTATCCATAGAAACATGAAACTTTTCCCCTGAAGTCCTGGTATAAATATTAATAGTATATAGGTATTTAGTGTACATACTATTATTCCTGGTATACCTATGGCTAAAATCATTTTCATGTAATCCTCATATATATGCTTAATAGTTTCATTATTTTTTAATTTAATATTTATTATAAATACTATTAGAGCAAATATAGTTATTATTTCTATAGCTGATAAAATAAATATATATTTTTTCCCTAATATATTCATTATTTTAAAAGAAAATGCTTTGTCTGATAGTAATACCATTAAATGAATAGCTCCAGCTAACGAACCTAAAACCATAAAAAATATTGGATAATATTTTTCTATTTTATCTATATTAACCTCTTTCACTTTAAACCATATTACCCCTGTAAGTATACCACTTAATATGCCAGTCAATGTTAGAAAAGGAATATATGCTCCCATAGGTTTTATTATATAGGCTAATATATCTACTACCCCAGAAACTATGCCTCCTATAGCTCCACCAAAAAGTAGTGCTGGCATTTTAATAAATATTCCAGCAAAACTTATCCTCATGGCTCCAGCTCCAGCAATTGGAACCATTATGCTAAAAAATCTTAATATTATAGCTGCTGCTATAAAAAGTCCACATAGTACCATTGTTTTAACTTGAATTTCTTTTTTCATTTTCCTCCCCCTTTTAAAATAAAAAAACACTTATTTCTCCACTAGATTACACTAAAGAGAAAAATAAGTGTTTTGAACATAACTCTCTAATGTAACAGCGGAATGCGGTAATACATCGCAAATCTTTTAAAGATTTTTCTTTTAGAGACAACTTCCCGTCCTCTAAACCTTAACGTGTAATTACCTACTCTGTTACTTTAAAATTTCAAAATTAAATTGTCTAAACACATTATACAGAAATACAAATATAATGTCTACATATTTTATATAGAAATGTAAAAACTAATAAAGGACAATAGAAAAATTAGTGCTAAAGGAGTGAATAAAATGGACGCAAGTAGAGCTTCTCAGTTAATTAATTCTAGGGAAACAGATGTTTATTGTAAAGGTGAACCTGTAATTATAAGATCCGTAGATGAATATTCTAAAATGGCTACAGTGGAAAGTTTAAATAACGGTACAACTATAATGGCTCCTCTTAATGACATAAGAGATAGCGGTGTTATAAATCATTAAAATTTTTAATCTATACTAACTATACTAAATTAGGCACACCACAAAAATGATATCTATGGTGTGCTTAATTTAATTTATGTGATTTTTATAATAATAATTTCTATTAATTTTTATTCTAATTGCTATAAAAAATTATATTTCTTTATTTTAAATAAAGTCTTTTCGGTAAAAAATTCTTAATATCCAAAATCTTCATTTATAAATATTACATGAATTCTATCCTTATTTCCTTGTCTTTTTATTAATGTATAATCATTACATATTCTCTCTTCACTTTTACAATCCATACAGTATCCTAACTTTGTACAGGGAGTCTTTCTCTGCAATCTTTTAGTATTAGCCGGTGCTGATATATATATATTTCTTTTTATAGCTTCATCTAAATCCCTAACTATTTTGTTTACCCCAGCTATAACAATAACCTTATCTGGTCCATAAAGCATAGCTGCAACTCTGTTTCCATTTCCATCTACATTATATAATTCTCCCTTTTCAGTTATAGCATTGGAACTTGCAAAATAAGCATCTGCAAAAAATGATTCTCTGAATATGTTTTTTATATCCTGTGGAGTTAATCCTTCTTCATATCTATCTAAAAATTCATATCTTCCAGATCTTAAATGATCTATAACTCCTGTTTCAAATAAAGTCATGGAACCACCGCAAGAAACCTTAGATCCTTCTTTTACTATTTCTTTTATTTTATCTATTAATTCATTCTTATCATTAACTAAATATCCATTCATATTATTTTCCTGTAAGGATTCTATAGTTCTCATTATCCTTTGCTTTTTTACCTCTAAAATATTTTTGTCCAAAATAATACCCTCCTTTTTTTATTTTGTTAATGATCATACTTAAAACTTTTTTTCATTTTCCTATTCTCTTATATTTTTTATAATACCTTTATCCAATATTTATCTTCTACTAAATATATTTTATCAAATTTTAAGTAAATATGAACCATCCTTAATATTAAATTTTGTAATTTTAATTAACAATATCTAAAATAAAAGAATTTATAAATTTTATCTGGACAAAAGATTAGAATTTGTTAATGAAATTTCCTGTTTCAAGCTCCTATTGCAAGTTATGGAGAATAGATTTTGTAAATTTATTCCTTAAACATTACCTGAATCGTTACAATTTATATTATAGTTTTTAAAAATGTTATTATAAATTCCGTTCCCTTTCCTTCTTCGCTTTCTACAATTATACTTCCGTTTTGAGATTCTATTATAGATTTGGTAAGAGAAAGACCTATACCTATACTAGAAGGATTAACGGAATTTTCTCCTTTATAAAATCTTTCAAATATTTTATTTTGTAATTTTTCTGGTATTCCTTCTCCGTTATCTTTTATACTTATGGTTAAAGATATTGGTGTTTCTTCACAACTTATCTTTATTTGTCCATAATTATCTGTATGTTCTATAGAATTTTTTATAATATTTGAAATAGCCTCTGCTGTCCATTCCATATCATGCTTAAAATATACATCTTCATCTATATCAACTATTACCTGTTGTGATTTTTGTTTAGCCTTCTCACTAAGACCTGCTAATGCTTTATTTACCGTCACATACAAGGGATTATTTTCTCTTTTAAATTCTACTACCCCTGCCTCTAGTCTACCTATTTTTAAAAGATTTATAATGAGCCATTCCATTCTTTTTAACTGTTCATCACTAAGTTTTAAAAAATTTTCCCTATGTTCTATTGGCATATTTTCATCCTTCATTAGTTCATTAAACATTATTAAAGAGGATAGAGGAGTTTTTAATTGATGGGAAATATCCGATATTATATTTTTTAAAAATATTTTTTCCTTTTTTAAGTTTAATAAAGATTCCTCTAGTCTATTTGACATTAAATTAAATTTAGAAGAAAGAATATAAAAATCTCCTTCTTTATTTTCATCTATAAACTTACTAAAATGTCCCTCCATTATATCTTCTGAGGCTTCAGTAAAAATTTCTGCTTTTTTATAAAAATACTTAAATTTATCATATATTATGATGTATATAATAAGAATAGCTAAACCAAAATAAATTATAGTTCTATATATAAAATTTATGCTAAAATTCTTTAATACTGGATTTTTATAAAGTTCTAGACTTTCATCATAAGAGTATTTTTCTAAAACATTCTTTCCTATTTTATAATTTTTTTCTTCATTATATGTTGCATCCTCATTATTTTTTAAAGAAAGTATTATTTCTTCTTCCAGTTCTGGATGGTTTGATAGTATATTTCCTACTATCAAGGTATTTTGATTTATGTAATCTTTATTTAATTTATTAAGTTCTCCTTTTATAAAAATTGTAGTTAATATAGCAAATAAAATAAATATTATGCTGAATTTAAAAGTTAATTCTTTAATTTCAGGATTTTTAAAATATTTTAACAAAATTATCCCCCTTAGTTGTACTAAATTAATTTATAAGGATTTAATATAATATTTTATAGTTTTAATATTTATGTAGTAACTATCTACTGAAAATTCCACAACTTACTTTACACTGAATTAAGATATCAAATGGGGTTTACACAGATTATTTTACACTCTCATAAACGAATTTTACTCACTCCATCTATAACCTATACCCCTTACAGTTTCTATATATTCAGGTTTTTTAGGATCTTTTTCTATTTTTTCTCTTAACCTTTTTATATAAACATTTAATGTGTTTCCATCTACAAAACTTCCATCTACATCCCAAATTTTTTCTAATAAAACATTCCTAGATAACACGTTACCCTTGTTTTCTACTAATATTAAAAGTAATTTATATTCCCCTGCTGTTAATAAAATTTCTTCTTCACCTTTGAAAACTTTTGCTTTCAAGGGTTCTATTATTATGTCCTTAGAAATTATTTTATTATTTTTTATATCATCTTCTTTTATATTGTTATTTTTTAATTCTGATTCTTTAGTTCTTCTTCTTAGAACCGCATTTATCCTAGATAAAAGTTCTTTTATTCTAATGGGTTTTGTTATATAGTCATCCCCTCCCATATCTAATCCTAAAACCACATTAGCTTCTTCATCACAGGCAGTCATAAATATTACTGGGATTAAACTTTCTTCTCTTACTTCACTACAAAAATCATATCCGCTTCCATCTGGTAACATTAAATCTAATAAAATTAAATCTAATTCTTCTTCTTTTAAAATGTCTCTAGCCTCTTTTAAATTTTTAGCCCTTTTAACTTGGTAGTTTTCTTGTTTTAATGTGTATTCCACTCCAATAGCTAAAGCCATATCATCTTCTACTAATAATATTTTTGTCACAAAATCCCTCCTTATATAATGTAGTTGTGACATTTAATAGTTAATAATTTTAATATGTATCTTCTTTAATTATAATTTATATTATAATTATTTAAAAGAAAAGTAATTTATCTATTAAAACATCTAAATTTTCAAATGTTATTTTATATAATTAAATTATAAAAAAATAGACTTAAGCTCTACTATAAGCTATAAGTCTTTATAATCCTACTTCACAACTAATAAATCCAATGTTGCCATCATACCTAGAAAGGCCATATAATCATCATTCTTTTTATCCTCTTTTTTATTTTTTCCCTTATCTTTTTCTATTATTTCTTTTTTCATATTTTTCTCCCCCATTATTATAGATTAAACTTTAAGCTTTTAGCTATCATTTTTAAGATTTTATTCTCTATATTCTAAAAGATTTTAATAATAACACCTAAAAATAAATTTAATTTTAATATATTAAAGATAAAAAACACATGTATTAATATATGAATAAGCTTTAAAGTTTCTTAATTGGGCCAAGTTAAAAATTAATCTGATTTCTCACAGAATATGAGAATCCAGGAGCGGGGCCAAGTATGGCGCCTCTCCTGGGTAAAAAATTTTAATGTAGCCATATTTAAAACTTCTTCTAAAAATTAATAGCTTATAAATATATTTTGTTATCTTTACGGTGTTAAAATCAGATATACTTTAAGACACCCTTTTAATATTTTTATTCCTTGGCTCTTATGTTTTCTACTATACTCATTTTTTTAAGTTTTCTAAGTGGTATTATAGAAGCTAAAAGTGTTATGCCTATTACTCCTAAAATGCCTATTGCAAATACATCTATAGGAAACTTAATATCAAAACTCATAAAATCCGAGCTCTGTTTTAAAAGGAAATTATATAATACATAGGATATAATTGATCCAAATACACTGGTAAATACCCCATGAAGTAACCCTTCTAGCATTACCATTTTATTTAATTGAGCTTTTGTCATTCCTATGGCTGTTAAAGTTGCAAATTCTGATTTTCTAAGAAGTAATCCTATAGTTACAGTATTTATTATATTTACCATTCCGATTATAGTTATTATAGTTATAAAACCATACATAAATACTGCAACTTGTTTATTAGCGCTTTCCATTCGATTGTTCATATTATAAACATCTATATAACTTCCTTCTACTTCTTCTGCCTTTTCTTCAAAATAACTTTCATATTTTTCTCTAGCCTTTTTATCTTTATAAGTTATAGCAACAGATTTTATAGGTAATGCGCCAAAATTATTTTCAAAACATTTATCACTAAAAACTAAGCCTATACTATCTTTACCTAAATTTCCATTAAAACTATCCTTGCTTAATATACCTACTATAGTTAATTCAATGAAATCTCCTTTTTCTATACCTTGTTTATATTCTTCTTTTAAATCAATTTTCTTTTCTTCTCCTCTTTCAGGATAAAATTTATCTTTGGTTCTTGGAATTCTTATTTTATCTCCAACCTTATATTTTGTAATATCTGATATTACTTTTCCTCCGTTTTTCTTAGTTATCTCATTTCTATTTATAAGCAATACTCCATTATTATCTAAAGCTTTTATATCTATTTTTCCCTCTACTAAATTATTTTTTGCCTCTTCAAAGGAAGCTTTATCATAAGATGAATATGCTATATTATCTAAACAAACATAATCTTTTCCTTTAATTTTTTCGCTTTTAGGCATTTCTTTATTTATCTTTTCATAATATTTTTCATTTAAAATATCTTTTTCTAAATATACTAAAGCATTTCTAATCTTTGGAGAATATACTTCTTTTATACCATCTTTACTTCTAATTTCAGATACAAATTTTTGATCAATTGATTTATCTGATTGAATACTAGCATCAAAAGGCATTGAATCCATAAATTGCTTAGTAACTTCTCCTGATATCTTACCCATAGAGGTGAAAATTATAAACATTATTAAAGATATCATAAGAGAAAAAACTGTTATTATAAATCTCTTATTATTTCTTCTTATATTTTTGTATGCCACTGCCCCTTCTACACCAAATATTAATTTTGTAAGTCTTCCTTTTCTTCTTTTTATTTTTTCTTTTTTAAGGTTTGAAGAATTTCTTATAGCGTCTATTGGTGCTACTCTAGAGGCTTTTATAGCTGGACCTAATACAGATAATATTATAGTTATAGCTGTAAGTACAATACATATAATTATAACCTCTTTATAAAATCCTATTTTTAAACCTTCAAATATGAACTGTTTTGAATTTGACATAAGCTTTATTGTAGTATAAATTCCTAAATATCCTGAAATGATTCCTATAGGAATAGCTATAATGCTCATTATAAAAGCTTCTTTAAATACTAGTTTTCTTATTTTAGCTGGAGTAGCTCCTATACTTCTTAATATACCAAATTGATTTATTCTCTCCGCTACAGAAATGTTAAAAGCATTATAAATAACAGCTACCGTACATACTATTATTAAGGTTACAATAAATACAAATACTCCCTTTGTCCCCTCATTTAATATGGTATTATTTCCTTCCGCCATAAGTCTTAATACAGAATCATTAAAACTTACTTCTGGTTCATTACTTCCTTTTTTATTTTCACTTAGTCCTACTGTATTACCTACTTTTTTACCTATGGCTACCTTATTTTTCTTTTCTTTAAGATTTGCATAAAAAGAATACTTACTATCATTTTTTATGGAGTTCTTATCTAAATATCCTATAGCCCCATAAAAGTTGCTTGATATACTTGTTTCAACATCAAAATATCCTACTATTTTATACTTTTTAACTTCTTTTGAATCTGATTTTTGTAAATTAATCTTTTCATTAGAATTAAAAAGTATTTGAGGATTGTCCTTTATTGCTTTTTTAAGTATTTCGGAATCCATATTAATTCCTTCTATATAATCTCCTACTTTTTTTCCTAATTTTCTCTTTGCTTTTTTTTCTAGTATTATTTCATCTGCTTCCTTGGGTTTTCTTCCTTCTTTCATATCAATAGTCATTACATTATTTAACATACTATTGTCATAAAAATCTAAATTTAGAATTTTAGGATTATTGTCTGGTGAATTTTTACCAATATCGCTGCCTGTTTTCTCACCATTTTTATCATCCTTTAAAATAAAGCTATTATTTTCTTTACTTACACCATAATCCTTAATTTCAAAATTATTTTTTAATTTATTTACTTTATTTTCACTTACTCCTGAATATTTTACTTCATAGTTACCTTTCTGCTCTCTTTCTCTTTGTATAAAATTATCTCTCATACTAAAAAATAAATTTCCTATACCAGAAAATAAAGATATAGCTAATATTATTCCTACTATGGTTAACACTGTTCTTTTCTTATTCTGTCTCAAATATCTTCCTGTAATTTCACTATAGCTTTTCAACTTTAGTCACCTCGTCCCCTTTAACTTCTCCATCTGCTATGGTTATAACTCTATCTGCCATTTTTGCTATATTTAAGTCATGGGTTATAAGCACTAGGGTTTGATTATATTTTTTAACTGAATATCTTAAAAGTTCTATTATTTCCTTGGAATTTTTAGAATCTAGATTACCTGTAGGTTCATCTGCCAATATTATAGATGGTTTATTAGCTAAGGCTCTACCTATAGAAACCCTTTGCTGCTGTCCACCAGACAGTTGTGAAGGTAAGTGATTTTTTCTTTCTCTTAATCCTAATATATCTAAAAGTTCTTCCATATATTTTTTATCTGGTTTTTTATTATCTAAAAGCACTGGCATTTCCATATTTTCTTCTGCAGTAAGTACTGGTATTAGATTATAAAATTGAAATATAAATCCTATTTTTCTTCTTCTTAATATAGCTAATTCATTTTCCTTTAAAGAATATATATCTGTACCTTCTAAAACAACTTTACCAGAGGTTGGTTTATCTACTCCCCCTAGAAGATGAAGTAATGTACTTTTACCAGAACCTGAAGGACCAACTATAGCCACAAATTCTCCTTGATTTATAGTTAAATTAATATTTTTTAATGCATTTACCTTTATTTCACCTTTTCCGTAACTCTTGCAAAGATCTTTAACTTTTAATAATTCCATTTATAAGTCCACTCCTCTTTTTCTATTTGACTTGTCATCTACAAGTTATATATTAAACCTCTTTTATTACAATATTATAAATTTAATTATTACAAAATAGTAATAAAACTCAAAGTATATTAACCAAAAGGCTATCTAACAATAAAATCAAAGCTATTGTGAGATAGGCCCTTTTTAAGCACAAACTAAAAGTCAGGTACCTAAGTTTGATACCTGACTCTTTTAAAATATATATTTGCAGTTTCTACAGTTCGTTTATATGTCCCGGTGATTAAACAAATTGTTCATTTAACATGCTTAGCATATCTTGCTTTTCTCTAGTAAACCTATTGTAAACACTTTGTCTTATTTCTGGTGAACTACTTCTAAAATATACATTTACATTTTGACGTTCGTTATATAAATCATTAATAATGTTACTATCACTATTATTTAAATTTAATTTTGAAAATATAGATGTAGCTCCTCCTACCCCATGTTGAACAACTGTAGACCATAAGCTTTCCTTTAAAGCATTACTTTTTTTACTTACATCAAAATCAAATCTTGATTTCAAAGACTGTGCTACAGTATCATAAAAGTTCTCTTTTACATAGTTTTGTTGTACCTTTAAAAATCTATCTTTATTTTGACTGGCAATACTCTTCCATGCGGCATCAAAATTTTCACCAAATGTACCGTTATCTTTAGACTTTGCATATGTAAGTTTATAATACATATCATTATTATTTCCTTTAAGTGAATTAATAAATGAATCTAAGGAACCTGTTCTAGATGAAAATTGCCATGCTCCATAGGACTTTCCACCATAATCTCCTGGATCATCGCTGATTTCTGCAGGGTTTAGATTGGATTCATACTTTGAAGCACGTATACCTAAATTGCTAAAACTATTGTCCATTGTATTATTATGACCTTTAGATAAAAAGCTAGCTGCCCCTCTCATAGTTGAATTAAAATTACTTAGGGCATTTAATGAATTACCTAAACTAAATGAACCTGTATTTGTTAAACTACTTAATAATGCCTCTGTTGCTACCAAACTTCCCATACCATTCATACCGCTCATACTATTCATGCCATTCATATTACCCATACCACTCATACTATTCATGCCATTCATATTACCCATACCACTCATACTATTCATCATTTGACTTAGAACTGCCTGAAATACCATTTGCTGAATTCCTTGTTGTTGGTCAAAATTCCCCAATGTTTTCCCATCAACTGTATTAGTCTTATTAGTATTATTCATTTGTGTTTTATATTGGTTTAAAAATATGCTATTAAGTAAATTTGTATTTTCCACCATAGTTATCCCCCATTTTATCTTTAAAAAATACTTTTTTAATCTTAACAAAATAAATATTATATAAATAAATATTTTTCTTAGTAAACCTTATTTATATACAAAAATCTGTAACAATCCACATTATAGCATTCTTTTTAGGCCCTTTCAATAGACACTTATAGGGGCTTTTGTACTATTTCCTAATATTTTGGATGTGAAAAATTATAGAATAAATTTTAGGAGATAAAATTTACGAACTAGATGATGAAGCCGCCGCTGCACTTGCTGCACAAGCTGCTACTATGGCTGCCTGTTGCTGTGCTATTACTATAGCATTTATACTGTTTGCCAAAGTTATATCTATTAATCCTTTTTGAATTCTTTCTATATAAGAATCTGCTACTAAAGAAATAGCTAACATAACTATATGAGACTTTTCAATACTAAAAATTCCATAGCCATCTTTTCCTTTTATATAATCATAAACTTCCTTCACTTCTTCTACTATATGACTATCATCAGAAGCTATAAGGGTTAGTACCCCTAAAGAAGCTAATCCATCATATCTTAATTTGCACTTTTCACTCTTTAATTCGTTATACAAAGACACTGCCCTACTGCATTTATTTTCTGCATCTTCTTCTCCCAAAGCAAGTATTTGAGAAAGACTTTGAAGGGAATTTCCTTTACCAAAAGCCTTTTCATTTAGTAATTTATAACAATTTTCCATTTCCTCTGAAGTTTTTTCTACATCTAAATCTGAAGTAGCTAATACTGCTGCAAGAACATAATCATCTGCTGTAGTTAACCAAGGATGATTTTTCTTCATATTAGAGTAAAAATTCTCCATTCTTTGGATTTTCACCTCCCATTTATCCATAGAAACTTCTTTAACTATAGTATAAGAAGCTAAAGGTAAATACTGACTATTTCTAAAACCTGCATCCCTCATTTTCTCATATACCTTCTGCATATCTTGGAAAAAATCTTTGTAATTACTTTCTAAGTACAAAAGACTACTTAAAATAAATAGATTCATTCCTCTAAACTGAGAAAATAGTCCTACCTGCTTTTTTATATAATCTTTTATCTCTTCAATTTCTTCAACATTTATTTTCTTATCTTTAACAGCTGAGTTCATAGCCACAAAATGCTTTACTATGCTATACTCCCATTTAAAGGCTTTCTTAAGCTCATTATAATTCTCTGTCATCAAATCTATCTTTTGTTTTAATAATAATTCCATAATCCCACCTCAACTATACTTTTTAATAAACACATAATTATTTGCTTTAATTATCATTTGAATACTTTTTGCGCTTCTATATCATATACTCCTTGCTTTTTAAAATCTTAATCTTTAAATAATTCTTTATTATGTAGAGTTTCATTTTCTAGAACTTCCTCAAGTTCATTAATAAACAAAGTTCTTGACTTCAAAGAGAATCTACTCTTAGATTATCTCATAACAAACATACACAATACTATAGCTAAAGTTATAACAAATAAAATTTCTTTAATATAGGCATTTTTTTCTTTTTCCATCTTTCTATCCCCTAATTATAAATATTTTTCAAATAATTTTTATCCCTTACAAAAGCAATTTTTATAATGAAACTTCACTGATCTATAAAAATTACTTAATTCAACTTACTCTTATATTAAACTATTTATATTACAATATACTGAACTTAATTATTACAATTTTGTAATAATTAAAAAAATCACCAAATTAACAACTTTTGTGTCTTCCAATAAAATACTACTCAGTTAATATTATATAATGATATGTTCACTTATGAAAG
The DNA here is from genome assembly GCF_001020205.1 of Clostridium sporogenes. Lineage (NCBI taxonomy): Bacteria > Bacillati > Bacillota > Clostridia > Eubacteriales > Clostridiaceae > Clostridium > Clostridium sporogenes. Next base: position 882,779 of record NZ_CP011663.1, on the reverse strand, counting down.
TGTTAAAAGTCATCTATATTATGTTACTTTTAGCACTATATATTTATAATTATTGAAATACACAATAACCACTAAAAATTCTAAATAAATAAACTTATTCCTTAATTTATATTTATATAAACCTACTTATATTATATTTTATCTAAAATTCACTTACCTTATTTTTGTATATATTATTTCTTATGATTTTGAATCATATCTCACACAAATTATTTTTAAACATATATTAATATTAGACGGAAACTATTAATATAAACCTTCAAGATAAAAGATAGGAGAGATAGTTATGCAAATAAGAAGTGGACAAGCTTATTATGATCAAACTATTGGAGGTTGGAATCTTCTAAATGGTGATGGTATAAGAGAATATCGTACTACAATTAGTTTCAAAGAAGTATTTGAAAAAGAACCAACTGTAATGGTTGCTTTAAGCGGCCTTGATATCATAAAAAATCATAATGCACGTGTTAAAGTATATGTAGATAATGTAACTAATCGTGATTTTACCCTATGTATCCACACTTGGTCAGATTCGGAAATTTATGGAGTTGGAGTTAGCTGGATGGCTTATGGTGAATAATAAAATTTAAATAATGTTTTTAAGGAACAGAAAATACTTCTGTTCCTTTTTTACACTAGTTATTACCTTTAAATTTTTATTTCTTATAACTACTACTCTCTAGCTAAATGAATATAAACATAAATTTAATAGGAACATCAAAACTCACTTGAATTAAATATTAAATTGTGTGTATAATTTAATATGTGTTGGTTAACCTTGTGGTAGACATATGTTTTACATATACAAGGTAAAAAGGGCTGTACTTATTTTTTTGAGTACGGCCTCTTATTTTAAATCCCATTTACAAAAAATATGTAATAAATCTTTATGAACTTCAGCGTAAATTTCCCCATTCATTTTTTCCATAAGTCTTTTAGAAATAGATAAGCCTAATCCGGTACTTCCATTTTTATTGGTTCTGGCATCATCTTTTTTATAGAATCTATTAAAAATTAAATCTATATCTTCCTCTTTAATATCATCACATCTATTAATTGTAGTTAATACAGCTTTATTATTTTCTTTTTTTAAACCTATATAAACATCTTCCTTAGAATGTTTTATAATATTTACTATTAAATTTTGTAGTACTCTCTTTATAGCTCCTTCATTTCCAATGGCCATAATATTCTCCTTTGGCAAATCTATTTTAGGAGCTATATTTTTTCTTATTTCTTCTTCTAGTCTCTTTTGCTTAATTTGTGACTGTATATTTATATCAATGTTTTTATTAATACTATAGGCTAAATTCTCAATTTCTTTATCAAAAAGGGTAACATCTATCTTTTTTAATGATTTCAAATTATTATATTCATTTAATTGGATTGTAATGTTTTTTATTTCTCTTTTCATAAAAAATACATAGGAGAGTAAGAGCAACAAAAAAATCATTAGCACTATTATAATAAAAATCATATTACTCTCCTCTCCATTTTTTAAAAATTATGATCTTTTACGTAGTTATTTTTTCTTAACAGGAATCCAAAGTTCGCTATAATAGTTTTCATCTTGATTACCTTGGGGATAATCATCCGTATTGGTGTACATCTCAATATTGTAACCTGCTGCAATTTCATAATCCTTGCAATTAGGTAGCCATTCTGAGAAGATTTTTTTATTCACATCTAGCATAGATTTTGGCATTGGGCCCTTACAAGCAAAAACAGCCCAGGTGTATTTGGGAATAATCTTTGTAACAAAGCCATTAGGTATTTCCATAGACGGATTATAATTGTCTGCAATCAAATATTCAAACTCATCTGAACCCATACTCTCGTCTATATTTACCCCGTACATTCCGCATACAAATTTTCCCTTTCCTGTTTCATAATGCTCTGTCCAAAACTGTGGGACTTTTGTAGTTGCACTATCATATTTAAACACCTTTGATACACCCATAACAGTAAAGGAATCTTTTTCAACAATTTTGTAATCCATAATATAACCACCTTCCAATGAAAATTTGATTTTCAGCGGAGCAAAGGATTTAATCATTGCTCCATCTTTTCGAACAGCAGTAGGTGTGACACTATGAAATCGAGTAAAAGCTTTTGTGAAACTATCCGGTGAGGAGTAGCCATATTTCAGTGCAATGTCGATGATTTTTTCATCAGTGGAAACAAGCTCACTTCCTGCAAGGGTAAGCCTGCGTTGTCTGATGTACTCTCCCACCGTAAAACCACAAAGCATTGCAAAGCCTTTTTGGAAATAGAAGGGAGATACAAATGCTTTTTTTGCAATATCTTCTATTTGGATTTCTTCAGTGATATTCTCCTCAATATATTTGATAGCTTCACCAATTCCTTCAATCCATCCCATAATCATCACCCCTATCTGTACCTATATCTTATCTCTTTTCAAGTGGTTGTTACCGACTTTTTGTGTTATGTTTTGTCTTGTCTAAAAAATTATTAAATAACCTGTACATCAAATTACTATTTATAATACTCAATTTCAAATTGTTATTTAGTACATAGCTGCTCTCCTTTTAAAAGCTGTAAAATATCAAATTCTCTAGTGGTTAACATTATTTGTTTATTATGTACAAAGACTTCTCTAGTATATTTGTTAAGAGATATTTCTTTATATTCTAATAAATTTTGTGGTGTTATATTGGAAAATTCTTTATACCTTCTAAGGTGTGAATCTATTCTAGCTGACACCTCATCTATATCAAAGGGTTTTGTTATATAATCATCTGCTCCCATTCTTAAAGTTTCTATCTTAATATCCTTTTCTTCTTTAGCTGAAATTATTATTACAGGCATAGGCTTGTTTTTTCTTATAGCAACTAAAAGCTCTTTACCATCCATCCCTGGCAACATTAAATCTAATAAAACCATATCCCAATCATATTCTTTTAAATATATTAAAGCCTCTGTTCCAGAATAGGCTGATTTAGTAATATACTTACTTTGTGTTAACATATCACATAATAATTTATTTATATCATTATTATCTTCTACAACTAATATTTTAATGCCTTTATTCATTACTCCTTCCCCCTAACATAACTAATATTCACCACACCCTTTACTGTTATTATAACAGGTATAGTGGGTAGACAAAAAATAAAAACTTAATTTTAAATATTGAATTATAATAAACTAATTCCATAATAGCTATTAAAATTAAAAAAGCCAGAGAATTTCTCTGACCTTTTATTATTTCCACTCTTTTATTCTTATTTGTATAGTAACAACTCCATTAAAGGTACTTTTCCCTTTAAAACAAATTGCATTTATACTTTGCTTACATTTTCCAGAGATTATTGTACATCATTGCGTTGAATTTGATTCCAGCTTATATTAAACATACTTTTCCATAAGATTATATTAATTATAATCAAAATTCCCATGTATATATAAATAGCAAAATTATATTCTATAAAACCTCTAATGAACTTATGCAACCCAAATAGAATTACTGTAACTATACTAGAAATTATAAATGTAATAATAGAACTTCCTCCATTGCTTTGAAAATCCTTATAAAAAGGTAATTCTTTTTTATATAAGCTTTGCATAACAACCATTAAAATTAGCAAGCTTAACAACATTACTATTGTGTCTGGTAATATTCTTAAACCACATATTACTAAAAAAATAATACAAACACTTAAAAATACTGGAAAAATATATCTTAATATAAATCCTTTTAAAACTCCTTTTTGTATTTTCCCTGGCTTATCTATAGGTAAAACCTTGTATATCCAAGAGCCCTTGTATTTTTCACTTTCACTTAAAAGCTCTATATTTGCTGCCAACATAAACACTGATAAATAAATTGAAAAATAATAATTTCCCTTTGAAAATTCGTTAAATGCCTGGGAAAAAGATTCATATTTTGAAAAAGAGTTTATAAACATTATAAAAGGAAAAATAACAGCAAACCCTAAAGTAGGATACAATTTTAACTTGAACTTTCTTTCTGTGGATATCATATTTCTTGAAAAACGGGAAAATACATTTTCTATTTTATCTCTACAAAAAATATATGCATATCTTTTATGTCTTACCCCTTTAGCTTCTTCGGGACTTCCTTTTTTACTTATACTACTGTCGAGTTTTTGCAAATTTTCTTCAAAATAAGGCACAATTAATTTGTAGTATATACCAAAAATTATAATTGGTATAGCCACGCACATTATGCTTAATAACACATATTCTCTTCCAGTATTATGTTCCAATATTAAGCTATATGGAGCTCCAAACCACACTGGTGGAACTAGATAACTCCACCATTTAATTTCAAAACTTACATTTACACCAGTAAAATCAAATACTCGTGGTATAATTTGATATCCTAAAGCAAGTACTATTGATAGCACTATTTGAAAATAATTTATTATATCTTTAAGCTTTTCTCCATCAAAAATTTTTAATATGAAATAATACAATATGGCGGTAAAAAACATTGTAAAAAATGATATCAATATTATTTGAAAAAAGAAAATTATAAAAAACTTAAATTTATATTTTATAAGTCCCCCTATTAAGGTTGGTCCTGCAATTGCCCCGGAAATAGATGTAATATAAATTAATATATGAGTAGTCTTAGCCGCATTTATTGTTTTGGGATCTAATGGTTTAGTATTTAATATATTCTTATCACGAATATCCAAAAGTACAGAAGAAAAATCTGCAATCATAGTACTCATGATTAAAAACATTATAGCACCTATATTTATACTCATTTTTACAACCATAGGTGATGGGATAAAAATAAAAACCGCAAGAAAAACTCCCATTAATCCATATAGAAGCAGTGATTTTTTAAAAGTATTCTTTTTATCCTCATTTTCCCTATCTTTATATATTGTTGGCACTCTTCTATTATCCATCAAAAGCTTCAATTTAAGTATTGTTCTCATAGAAGCATAATTAACACCAAGTTTCTCATATATAAACTTAAATTTATCAACAAACTTCAATATTTTAAAATCTTCCATTTCTATACCTCCTTTAGTACGGAGATAAATTCATTTGCAATCTCTTCATGCTTTGTAAATCCAGTTATTTGATTAAAAATTTGTTCAAGAGAGCCTTCCATATTCTTTTTCTTTAATTCTTCAAAAGTACCATCCGCTGCAATTTGTCCATTGTTTAATAATATTATTCTACTACTTATTTTCTCAACAACTTCCATTATGTGAGATGAATAAAATATAGTTTTTCCTTCTGAAGCTAATTTTGAAAGCACCTCTTTAAAAACAAGCACGCTATTTGCATCAAGCCCACTTAAAGGCTCATCTAAAAATAAGATATCAGGGTTATGAATAAGGCTTGAAATTATCAAAAGTTTTTGTCTCATCCCCTTTGAATAAGAAGATATTCTTGAGTGATATGCTTTTTCTATTCCAAAAAGGCTCATAAGTTTTTTTGCTTTATTATTTACTACTTCTAATTCCATGCCATATATTTCCCCTAAAAAAGTTATATATTCGTAAGCCGTTAAATTATCATATATTTCTCCATTTTCAGGCACATACCCTATTTTGTGTTTATACTCTACATTCTCATGGGATATATTATTTCCAAATATTTCTACTTCACCTTCATATCCCTTAACTAAACCAAGCATTATCTTTACAGTAGTACTTTTACCAGCACCATTAGGTCCTATATACCCAATAATTTCCCCTTTGTTTACATCTAAATTTATTCCTTTTAATACTTCTTTATTTCCATAACTCATTTTTAAGTTTCTTATAGAAACTACTACATCATTTGACTTGTCCATAAATTACCCCCACTATAATTTGTTATAAAATTTTATATAATTAGCTTAAACACATTCCTAATTATACCATTATGTAAATGTTAATAGAATACATTTTTTCCATGACACGCTTAAAATAAAATATCTATAACTATATGTGAATATAAGCATAAAACTATTAACCTATAAATTAAGCATATTTCTTATGAATAAAATATATTAGTAATCAATTATATTGTAGATACTTCATTAATTTAAGCTTCTCACATACTAAATTAAAAACATTATAATTTTTAGGTTAAATTTTAGTTAAAATTGTGTATAATTATTTAATATTGAATTTAAACCATTTGTGCTTATTTATGATTTATGATATATTATTTCTAAAATTACTTATATATTTTTAACTAAAAGAAAAGGTGGAGTTTATATAATGACGAAATATGCAATAGTATTTTTTATGTCCATGGTTCCTATTATAGAATTACGTGGAGCTATACCCTATTCACAGGCTTTTCAATTACCTTTGCTTCAATCTTATATTGTTGCAATTATAGGAAATATGTTGCCTGTACCTTTCATATATCTATTTGCAAGAAAGGTTCTTATATGGGGAGCTGATAAACCTGTTATTGGAAACTTTTTCTCATGGTGTTTATCAAAGGGCGAAAAAGCAGGTAAAAAGTTGCAAGAAAAAGCAGGTAAAGGTGGTTTATTTATTGGTTTATTATTATTCGTTGGGATACCACTTCCTGGAACTGGAGCATGGACAGGCACTTTAGCAGCTAGTTTTCTAGATATGGATTTTAAAACTACTGTTATAGCTGTTATGGCTGGAGTATTACTAGCAGGTATTATAATGGGTACTGCTGCTGTTGGTTTGTTTAAGGTTTTTTAAAATGATTTAATGAATTACTTAGGACTTTATATAGATAAAATGTCTTATAAATAGTTATGTAATTTTTAAAAAGTCAATTAAAACTTCTTAGCTATAAATATAAAAACAAGTTAATACTTAATAAAAAATCTAGTGAAATTTTATGATTTATAAGTCCTAAAATTTTCACTAGATTTTTTTATAAAAGAAAATAAACTGTATTTTTAGCTCTATGTAATTACTTGAAAAATTTATTTATCTTTTACTATTTTGTTTATAACATCTATTCTCAAATCCCCTAGTACATTAGCTAATTTAGTATTCATAACTTCGTTCTTATATATACTATTTTTGTTAGCCTCGACTATTTTAGAAACTTTTTCTTCTAACTTTTCATAAGTCATAAGATCATCTAAATATAAATCTACTAAATCCTTTAAACATGTAGCTAATTCCTTTGGGTTTTTGTACACCTTTCTCATTTTGTTTATCCTCCGTATTAATTTTAGTAAATATTTTTATACAGAACATAATTGTATCATAAAAATAAAAAAAGATGTGCAAATTTTTCAAGAGTTTTTAAATATTATTTCTTATACTTTTCTATTATTTTAAAATCCACTAGTTTCAAAATATTGATTGCATAACAAAAAACTTTAGTTTAAATTATTGAATACATTTTGTCTAGTTATCCAATTCCATTCCTTGTAGTCCATTTAAATAAACTTGATAAAAATGATTGGTTGGTCCGTTTCCCTTACCAATTTCTAATGAATGTTCAATTGCCATAGTTATATAATTTTTAGCTCTTTTTACGGCTTCATCTATTCCAAATCCCAATGCTAAATTAGAAGCAATTGCAGAGGATAATGTGCAACCTGTTCCATGAGTATTTTTTGTATTAATTCGCTGAGTTTTATAATGATAAAATTTTTTTCCATCATATAATATATCTACGGCATCTCCAATATAATGTCCACCTTTTATCAAAACACTTCTACAGCCCATGCCTTCAATAATACCAGCAGCTTTCTCCATGTCTTCTATAGTTTCTATTTTGCACTCTGCAATTCGCTCTGCCTCTGGTATATTTGGAGTCAAAATATCTGCATGATGAATAATAGATTTAATTAGTGTAGATACAGAATTAGGATCCATTAAAGGGCATCCATTTTTTGCATACATAACTGGATCTATTACAACATTTTTCGGTTTATATTCTTGCAATTTTTCAGATACTGCTTCCATACACTCTGGCGTAGATAGCATTCCTATTTTTACTGCATCTGTACCAATATCCTCATAAACTGCATCGATCTGACTTTTGATCATATCAGGTGTAACATCTTGAATATTAATTACTCTACTAGTATTTTCTGCAACTACAGATACAATAACACTCATTCCAAAAACCCCATGAGCAGAAAAAGTCTTTAAATCTGCCTGTATCCCTGCTCCTCCACTACAATCAGAACCTGCAATACTAAGTACTTTTTTCATAGAATCTTCTCCCCCTCTATAAAAAAAGGGTGTATACCAAAATAGATCTAATTTTTCTATTTGAAGTCTTAAAATCCAATCTATTTTTTTAACACCCTCTTTAATTTAAATAATTATTATTTATTATATCACTGTTGTAAATATTCAGTAATAATCTTTTTGGCTTCTTTTAACCATATACGTATTTCAGGTCCAGTCCTAAACAGTCTATTATTAGGATTATCCGCTATTTTATATAATTTACCATAAATAGGATACTTATTTTCTAAATTATGATATACACTTCTTCTAGCAGGCAATAAATATTGAGGATATTCATTATTTTCATCAGGAGAAACTGCCTTAACCATAGTGTTTTTGTCTGTGATAATGTTTGCAAGTTCAATTGCTTTTTCTTTTTTATATGAATCTGTTATAGAAGAATTTACTCCAACCACATCTCCATAAAAAATAGGAATATTAGAATTTTTTGATAAAGAAATTGTCTTAAAATCAATATCATTTGCAAATTCTTTCATTTGAGACATTGCTTCAGTATAACCTATATAAGCCCTTCCTTTTCCATTAATAAACCATTTAGCCCTAATGTATGAATCATTATTTTCCGGCCAGTAATTAGCTTGATTTTTTCCAGCCATTGATTGTAATAATCCTAAGCTATCAATGGCATCTTCATTTAATTCATTTAAATTAGGTAATGAATTAAATTCTGTATACTCTTGTGTTGTATCAATTAATGAATCTAGATACATACAAGCTTTACTAGTTCCTCCAGACATATCTATTAATAGTCCTTTATTATTAGGAGGAATAATATCTTCTGATGTGTTCTTTCCTAACTTATCATTTAAATCATACACAGAATTTACTTTTTGTATGTCATAATCTCCTTTTCTACTAAATAAGAGATTCGTACATATGATTTGAGGTATTGCATAAGTTGAACCTTCTATAGTACAACCTTCCATTGCGAAAGGTAGAATATCTTCTTTATTTTTTATGCTCCCTTGTGGGATTTGGGATAGATATCCTTCCTTTACGAAATGAGATAAATAAATTGCATCAAAAACAAATACATCCAAATCCTTTGGTGGATCCTCACTATAACAATCCCAATCTACAAAATTAAGTTTTATATTAGGTTCTTTCTTATTCCACTCAGTTTCAACCGCTTTTTTAAAACGTATAGGATCAGGAACATATTCATATAAAGCTACATTAAGAGTTTGTTTGGGTTCATCACCTGAAAAAGCCTGTACATTTAAGCCTGAAACCAATGCAAAAATCATTATAAATGAAAATAAAAAAGATAAACTTCTTTTAAATAAATTTTTCAATTTCATGGGTTTACTCCTTTCATTATACATGTAATTCCTCTCTAAATTTGCTTATTTTTCTACATCAAATATAATAAAGGGTGGTTTATTCTTTTCACTCCCCCAATCTTTAATTTCATATGTTTTTTCAATTGCATTCAATTCATGTTTGTTTATTTTCTCTATAGTTGGTTCTACAATTTTATAATTTTCAAATCCTACTGCTTCCAGATTATTAATATAAAAATCTGTTGACCAATAATAATCCTCTAAAATCAGCACTTCATTATTAGGGATTTTCAAAAACTGTTTTTTATGATCTCCTAACTGATAGGTTTGTCCACTTTTTCCATTTGCAAAAGTTGAAAATTCTACTCCAGCAGCATTGGGATTAGAATCAAGAATAAAAAATTTTCCACCCTTTTTTAGAACTCTAAAAATTTCCTGGAAAATCATTTTAATTCTATCTTTATCTGAATTATTAATTATTACAAAACAAAGAACTACACAATCTATAGAGTTGTTTTCTACTCCTTTTAATTGGTCTTGTTCAATTAATTGGTAAGTTATATTTTCTTTATTATGTTCTTTCTTTGCAATTTCAAGCATATTTTTTGATTGGTCTACTGCAATAATTTGTGATTCAGGTTTTATTTTTGCCATTCGTTCTGCTACTTTCCCTGGTCCACATCCGAAATCTAAAACTTTTTTAATAGATTTATTTGATTTTAAATTTTTAAAAATATAATTAAATCCCAAAATATTTTCTAGCATATCATTATACAAATTAAACTTTTTTGAAACATCTTCGTCCTTCCAGCATGTACCCAAAATATCCCCTCCTAAAAATACTGGTTCCACTTATTACAAAACAAATACTTATAAATTGGTTCTAGGCTTTCATATATTTCATAATCCAAATTTTCACCATAATATATTTCTTGGTAAAGTACAAATAAATAAATGATTTGCTTCCAATATTCATCTATCTCTAATTTATCAATATCTTTCTTTGTTAAATGAACTGTCTGTTTTCTTAGTTCTTTTTCATATTGAAGAACTATTTTTAAATCTTCCCAATTATCCTTTTTAGGCATTCTAGGAAAATAGATCTCCTTTTTAGCACTTTTGCTTTCGCATAATACTTTTTCAGCTAATTTAAAATCTGGTTCATATATATGTGTTGTTGCTACATTATGACTGTATTGTCCTATATCTAAATTTAATTCAGTGGCTAAAAACTCTTGAATAAAAGTAAATGAAAAAACATCACTTATAATTCCTCGATAAGCATCGTTTGCTCTCATAAAAGTTGTCATATATAATTCATGTTCTCTAATGAAAAATTGAAATCCTATGGTACAAGAAACGTCTATATTCTTTAATGATAAATCTTCATTTGCATCAAAAATTTCAATAAATCCTCTTTTGGTATCTGGATCTTCTTTAAACAATTCAATTATCCTATGCCACTGATTAACGCTATTATGTCCATAGGAAAATATCTTTGGACCATATGCAGTTCCTGTAAGAGTTTTACCATCCATAGAATATTTCTTCATATTACTTGCATAATAAGAAATATAGTTTAAATCATTAGATCCTGATAAATACCATAATGCTTCTGCAAAATTAAAAACAATATTAGTTTTCCTTGATTTTGTGTAACAAATTCTTTCTCGTGGATTTTCTAGTATCATAAAATAATTTAACTTTTCTTTACTTACATTTCCTCTTGGTTGATTTATAAACTCAGGGTTATAATATACATCATTTAAATTTTTTAGATAAGCTTCATGAAAATTTTTAAACTTCATTATTTTCACCATCTAAATATGAATCTAATTTATGAAGATATTCTTTTTCCTCATTATAAATTATATAATGTACGTTACTTACAGTATGTAATCCCCTGATTAAATAAGCATAATTTTCTTCTTTTTCAGCTAGAAGCAAAATTATTTCTTTCCCCATTGCTGAAGCCCATCCAATTTCAATATGAGTGCCTGGAGAAACAGGTACCCCTGGAAAAGCTATAAATAAATCACATTCTTTTATTGCATCATAATCTAATTTTGTGCACTGATCTGGAGACATAAAATTAGCTCCCCACTCTTCTCTCCTATGTGCATTATCTACTTTCCATCCCTTTTCTTCTAAAAATAAAATAAGATTTTCTATTCTCTTCTTTTCTTGTTCTTTCATAATCGACAGCTTTTCCTTAATCGCCCCTTTAAAAGGAGCAGCTAAAAATACTCTTTTATTCATAATAATACCTCGCTTTAATAATATAAATTTTACACAGCTTCCTCCTATATCCAGATTTTAGATACTATAAACAGAGTTCTTGGCTTCAGAGGGAGTTTCTACCCCATCTGAAGCTTATTAACAGAATTCTTAGGAGTTCTACTCCTTAGAAGTCGTTATCCTTTAGGGGAAATCGTTATCCAGGGACGTATCCGCTCTTTACTCCCACTTTGAAGAAAAGCAGAGAGTCCAAATCTTCGATTTGATGTGAATCGCTTTCACAGAGTGCGATGAAGTATTAGAGCGGGTAGTCATCGGATAAAACAAGTACAAAGTAGTTTTTAAACTTTGTTTTAAGTAATAAGTTTTATTCTTAATTTAAAACTTATAATATTGGTTTTTTATATATATTATACCATTAATTGTTAAACCATCAATAATTATATACTTAATTTTTTCTTTTTTAGTATTTTATTTACATATTTATTTAAAGCGCAGCTCCTAGAAATATGCTAATAAAATAAAAAAGTGATGGATAATTCCATCACTTATACTAAAATCATATTAAGTTTAGTTAATGCTAAATCAAGCATTTCATTATCTAACCCATATTTTTTATTATCTGTTCTTTATTATTTTCTCCTATAGCTTTTGACATTAGCTACTCTACCAAACATTCACCATTAATTTAGGTACCTACACGTAATTGTAATAAATTTAATTTACTAAGCTGTAAGTATGGACGTATCAACTCGGAACTGTTCACTAACATATTTTGCATAAGTTTCGTGGCTTTTTACAAGTTCTTCATGGGTTCCACTACCTGTTACCTTACCTTTTTCAATGAAATAGATTTTATCACTATCCACAATAGTAGCTAATCTATGGGCAATAACAAGTGTTGTACGACCTTTCATTAAGTTAGAGAGTGCCTTTTGCACCATCATTTCTGATTCACTATCAAGGCTTGCTGTTGCTTCATCCAACATCAAAATTTTTGGATTACGTAAGAAGGCACGAGCAATTGCAATACGTTGACGTTGACCACCAGAAATTTTCACTCCACGTTCACCAACTTCTGTATCAAGAGCATTTGGCATATCTTCTACAAATTTTCGTGCATAGGCAAGTTCTAATACATTCCAAAGTTCTTCATCTTTAAATTGTTTATCAAGACCATAAGTTAAATTGTCACGAATGGTTCCAGCCATAATTGCACTATCTTGAGAAACAAATCCAATTTGTCTACGATAATCTGTTAATTTAATATCTGTTATTTCTATATCATCAAATTTAATCCTTCCCTTGCTAGGTTCATAAAATCTTTCAAGTAAACTAAAAATTGTTGACTTCCCACCACCTGATGGACCTGCAAAAGCAACAATTTGATTTGGTTTTGCTTCAAAGGATATATTAGTCAAGATTGGTTCATCTTTTTCATAGGAGAAATTGATATTTTCCACCCTAAGTTCCTTATTAGACAAATCAACTTCATTACCATTTTCAAAGTCTTCTGGTTCTTCGCTAAGCAATTCTTGTACACGCTTTGTTGAACCAGCAGCTTTAGCCATTTCTGAGAACAAGGTTGCAATACTAGGCATTGCTCCAATTAAATTAAATAAATACATTAAAAAGCTCATTAATGTCCCTATTGCCATTGCGCCTATAGCAATTCGATGCATACCATAAGCGAGTAGACCAAAAACCATACTCATAAATATCATCATCATAAATGGTTGCATTGTTGCATCAAAGATTGCTTCTTTCTTTCCTACTTTAAACAATTTATCTACTTTATTATTTGCACCTGTTTGTGCTTGTTTTTCTGCATTAGATATTTTTACTAGTCTAATTTCACTTAATGTTTCACTAACAATTCCATTAAACTGTGCAAGTGCATCTTGTCTAGTATGAGCAACTTTTGTTCCAAATGTCATAATTGGGATCATTACAATTATGACAATTGGTACTGCAACTAACATAGCCACACACATATGCCAATCCATTTTAATCATCATATATACTGATCCAATAACAAGTATTACACTGGCTAAGGTTTGTGGAAAAGTAGCAGCAAGTAGTTGTTTTACTTGCATAGTATCATTTACCAAACGGCTTGATATTTCACCAGCTTTCACTGTATCAAAATATTTTACTTTTAGTGTAGTTAGTTTTATCCATAATGTTTTTCTTAAATTCTGAATGACATTTTCACCAAAAACCCCTAGTATAGTTCCACCAATTGCTGAAACAATTGCAGAAGCAATAAATAACAAAACAACTTTTAATAATAGTGAATAATCCATTCCTTTAGAAAAATTGTTTACTAAAGATGCTGCTAATTTTGGAACATAAATTTGAACACTAGATGATATAATCAAGAAGATTACCCCAATAACCAAAAGATAATATTTAGGTTTTGTTGTTGTAATTAATTTGGTAAATTGTCTAAATGAAAATTTGGTTCCATCTTTACGTACTGAATTATTATCATGTCTGTCTCCACCCATTATTTATGTCTCCTTTCTCCAAATCTTCCGTGATCGCCGAAACCTCTAAAGCCACCAAAGTCACTGTGATTTAACATATGTTCACGAATAATATGTTGGCGAGCACGTCCGAAGTGTGCTGACATTTTACCAAATCGCTGCCACATTTTATCATCACTGAAAATTTCATTTAATTTTTTTTGAAAATCTTCACTTGAAATGTTTTCTAACATACGAATTAAATAATCATCTAACTTTTCAAGTTCATATTCTTCAAAACCTTTAAATAACTTAACTTTAAGGTTTTCTGAAATATCCCCTCTATCTTTTAAACTTTCTCGTCCTTTATCAGTTATCAATACATAAGTAACCCTAGCATCTTCTTCAGACTTTACACGTTCAGCCGTTCCTACGTCCTCGAGTTTTTTAATAATCTGAGTTACACTAGATGGTTTGATATCTAAGTATTCAGCAATACGCCCCGCCGTAACTTTTTCTTCATTGGCCAATAAACGTAATGTTTCAAAAGCATTATCTGTCTTCTCTTCCACTTCATCTCTAAAGAACATAAATGGTTGTCTGGCGATGTGCATTAAATTGTTCAATATATTATTTTCATGCATTTTGTATTCCTCCGCTTTAATTTACTTAGTTTATATTTAATCTAACAAAATAAATTATATGCTCATTTATTTTGTTTGTCAACATTTAAACTAAATAAATTTAATTATGTTTACAAATTCCTTATGAATCTAATGAACAAAAGCTCCCACATTGTGAGAGCTTTTGTAATTATTCTTCTATTTTAATTCCTTCTGTATCTGTTGTTATAATCCTAGCAACTTTAAGACTTGAAAGATCTCCATTTTTATTTTGGAATATGTTCTTGTCTACTATAGCCTTACCACAATTCTTAATCAAAATAAAAAATATCTTCAATTTTTTTATTTAAGGCTATACAAATTACCAAAGCCAATTTCGCCGATGGACAAAATTGTCATGTTTCAATGGAACTAATTGTTTGACGAGATACACCTACCATTTCACTTAATTTAGATTGATATATACTTTTTTCAGCTCGGTGAACTGAAAGATGAATTACCACTTACCTATGAGATTTGTTATAATTGATGAATTGTAATAATAAAATATAGTTTACATACCCTGGGAATCCTCGTGAAACCTCGGGTCGAGTTTGTTCTAAACCTTTCTTTAATGATGAAAGTCAATTAATCATTGGTGATTAGCAAATAATATTTTTAAACATAATTACAACATCCATATGCTTAAGTCCAAGGCATTCCATATGGACTTTGTTTTCTCTTATCAGTGTTTTTCTAAATTCAATAAATCTGCTAAGGACAATTTAGCAACAACTTCGTAACCATTCCCCTGCCCCAGCGGTTTAACAATTACTGTTCCCATGTCTGGGATTTGGCCCAAACCAATTCCTTTTGGAAAGCTATGAGCAACAATGATCATATTACTACCATGAGGCGGTATAATTTCCAACCTTGTCTGAAGAGAATCTAGTATTCTTCGTTGCTCTGCAGCAAATAGATTTCCACTTAGCCTATAAACCTGAAACCAAAATGGATCTATTTGAACATTTACCGTTCCAAAAGCTAATTGTGCCGTTTCTATGGTTCTACAAAGTGGGCTGGTTAAGACGGGATAATTAATATGAATTTGTGAATTACGAATAATTTGGCCATAGTAAATTGCTTGTCTTCTTCCTGTTTCTGAAAGATTTCTTTGAGTAAAACAGTATAGAAAATTTAGATTAGGTTGGTCTTCTCCAACAGTCGCTTCCCCATGCCTAACATATAGTATATATCCTCCACGCCTTAATAAATCTAGTAACGATCTATTCAATTTAAATTCTCCTTTCCCTGTGCATACATTCTATATCCATAATAATGTATGATAATAAACTCAAAGGTGTTAGGCTATATTTTTAATAGGTCTTCTATTACTTTGGTCACGCTTAGAAGGCAATATTTACTGCATATTATGAAATAAAAAAAACAAAGCAATACAACTTGTATTCAGAAAGATATTATAAAAGCTTCAAAACTATAAATTTTCAAGCTCTGCAAAAGGAGTAGAAAAATTTTTTCTACTCCTTTTAAATTATTATTTTTATAGCTTGTTTACTCTAATGCCAACAAAATAATAAAGAATTTGTATCTCACTACTTTTCATTTTCCCTTATTTACTATATCTAGCATAATATAATATTCTATTTACAATACTTAAGAGAAAATAGTATAAATCATATTACATAAGTAATATGTTGGAATTTTATAATTTTATTGCTTTTATTGATGCGGACATAATATATTCCCCAACCTTTAAGTTATGCCCCCATTTTTCAGCATATTCCTTTGAGACTTCTTTAGTTTCAATTTTAATATCACTAAAACCAGCCTTTTCTAAATATAATTTTAACTCTTCAACTGAAGACTATATCTATATTTCCTAGACATAATTCTTGATTTATTAATCATCTCTGGAGTCATATCAACTCCAATGATATCCCTAACTCTTTTAAATTCATCAAGTTATTTATCAAAAGGGATACTCTAAACGCTTGTTTATTTTCCTAAACAATAGATTTGACGAAGCCAAATAAGCCTTAATGGCTTGTTTTGCTTACGCTAAATCTATCTTTGCTTAGCGAAATAGACAAGCATAAGACCCTATAGGAATACAAAGATAATATAAATAATATTAGTTTTTATTTATCTATAGCAAGTGATCTTTTAAATATCACTGATCTCTCATGTGAGCTTACAATCCATCTTACCCACTTATGAGGTTTCTTTAAAATACCTGTAAGTTCCCATCCTTCTTCAACATAATTATTAAGTTCATTCTGTAAATTAATAGGATTATCTAAATTTTTATAGAATTAATTTCAATAACTTCATATTCCCATTTCATATACATCACCCCTTAATTAATCCTAATAGAAGTGTAACTTAAAAATTTATTTATTGTTTCTTTATAATCTCTGTTGAAAACCATCCTCGTGTATTATTAGCAATTCTAACAAGAGTTAACATTATAGGTACTTCTGTTAACACACCTACTACTGTAGCAAGTGCCGCTCCTGATTTTAATCCAAACAAAGATATTGCAACCGCAACTGCTAATTCAAAAAAATTACTTGCTCCTATCATCCCTGCTGGTGCCGCAATACTATGAGGTAGTTTCCATAGCTTTGCCCATCCATAAGCAATAGTAAATATTAAAAATGTCTGAATTGTAAGTGGTACCGCAATTAATAAAATATGAAGTGGATTATTTAATATAATCTCTCCTTGGAATGAAAAAATAATAACTAAAGTTAAAAGCAATCCTATAATAGTTACATTATCAAATTTCTTTAAAAATACATCATTAAAATATTCTATTCCTTTATTTTTTATAATTGATTTTCTTGTTAAATATCCCATTGTTAGAGGTATAACTACAAATAAAATAGTAGATAATATTAATGTTTTATAAGGAACTGTAACATCACTTACCCCTAATAAAAATGCCACAATTGGTGCAAATGCCACTAATATAATTAAATCATTTACAGCTACTTGAACTAAGGTATATGCTGGGTCCCCTTTAGTAAGATAACTCCATACAAATACCATTGCTGTACATGGTGCAGCACCTAATAATACTGCTCCTGCTAAATACTCTGTAGCAAGATTTGCTGAAATAAAAGGTTTAAACACAACCTTTAAGAAAAATGATGCTATAAGATACATTGTAAATGGCTTTATAAGCCAATTAGTAACACAAGTAACTATTAACCCTTTAGGCTTTTTACTTACACCTACTATACTACTAAAATCAATTTTTAACATCATTGGATATATCATTAGCCAAATTAAAATAGCAGTTGGAATGGATACATTATAGTATTCAAATTTATTTAAAGTTTCAGGTATCTGAGGAATAAATCTACCAATAAGTATTCCTACTACAATACAAAGTGCTACCCATATAGTAAGATACCTCTCAAATAATCCAAGACCTTTCTTTTCTTTTTTCTTATCTAGAGACATATTATCCCTCCTTAAATTAATATTCTAATCATGCCCTATATAATATTCTAAAAATTCCACTACAAAATTTGTACTGCCACTTTATAGTGGAATTACGCTTATTTTATTAAGCGGTTAAGCATCTCCCCCTTAACCTCTTCTGGCATCCATCCTATAGTTGCAAAATTGCCTTTAGATATTTCATTCACTTTATTAATCCACTGTACCTCATTGTTGGCTTTTACCTTTAAGATAGAATTTGTTGTATTGGCTGCATAGAAACTTGAATTGATAACCCACCATTTACTGTGAATACCAGCTCTATTCAAATCTTCCTGAAGTCTCATAGCCTCATAAACTGGAGTTGTTTCAGCTAATGTTACGATGATTACTTCTGTGTGCTCCTCATTTCTAAGCTTAGGTAAGAGCTTCTTAACTGATTCCGGAATATCTCCTTGTGAACGCTGAATTTCTTTATTATAACTTTGAGTAGAGTCTAAAAGTAATAAAGTGTGCCCTGTTGGTGCTGTATCAATAACTACAATCTCATTTTCGGACCTTTCAACTATTTCTGCAAAGGCTCTAAATACTGCTATTTCTTGAGTACAAGGTGATCTTAAATCTTCTTCAACATAAGCAATATCATCTTCACTCATGTTTTTTCGTGCTTTACTTAATACCTCTTCTTTGTATTTTTCTAGTTCTTCTTTTTCATCTATATGGCTTAAAGTGATTCCATAACTTTCATTTAACACAAATTTTAAGTGATCCGCCGGATCAGTAGTTGTTAAATGTACTTTTTTTCCTTTCTTAGCTAATCCTACAGCAATTGCAGCAGCTATTGTAGTTTTACCTACTCCACCTTTACCCATTGTAAATATTACTTTTTTATCAGTATTATATAAATCTTCTATTACCTTATTTAATTTAGGTACATTAGCAGTGTTTAATTTCTCATCATTATATTTAATATTGTTATCCCTTAAAAAAGCTCTCACATTTTCTAAACCTGTTACATTATACGGTCTTAATGGAATTTGAAAAGTTTCAACAGTCTTTAATGATTCTGGAATATCTTCTAATGCTTTTTGTTGTTTAGTATAAATAGCATTAGAAAGATAATCTTCATGCTCTTCAAGTACTCCATTAATAACTAAAACTTGATTGTTTACCCCTATATCTTGAAGTTCTTTAGAAGCTCTTTCAGCTTCCTTTAAAGGTGATACTTCTGGGCGTGATACAAGTATAAGTGTAGTTTTATCCTTATCCGCTAGAGTATTTACTGCACTTTTATAAACTTCTTTTTTACTTTCAAGTCCTGAAAGCTGTCCTAAACATGAAGCACCATGTGTACTTTCATTAATAAAATTGCTCCATGCTGAAGGAAGCTGCAACATCCTTAGCGTATGACCTGTTGGTGCTGTATCAAATATAATATGATCATACTCTTTTTCTACTTTTTCATCAGTTATAAAGGTTGAAAATTCATTAAATGCAGCAATCTCAACAGTACATGAACCTGAAAGCTGTTCCTCCATATTTTTCAAAACTGCTTCTGGTAGTTTTCCACGATAAGGTGCTATTACACTTTCTCTATATTCAGCAGCTGCTTCTTCTGGCTCAAAGTTTGCAACTACCAAATTAGGAACTTCTTTTATATAAACTCCCTTATTATTTAATTTTGTATTAAATACATCTTGAAGATTTGAAGCTGGATCTGTACTAACAAGCATAATTTTTTTACCGTTATCAGCTAAAGCCACTGCTATAGCACAAGCTGTTGAAGTCTTACCAACTCCACCTTTGCCAGTAAAGAACAAATATTTTGTTAAGTTTATATCTTCCACATTAAATTTTTTAAACATTATATCCCCCTTTTCTTTTTAGCAACATCCACCTTTGCAATTACAACCTTTAGATGGTTTTTTTATAGTAATTTTTAAAGAATCCTCTGGTATATCTAACAATTCACAAAATTCTTTGTTAGTTGGATACGCTTTTGTTTTTACAATAATACCATCAACCATTGTAGCTGGAAGTATTTCTACTCCTTCTTTATTTAGAATTTGATTTATTTCCTTATTGTCAACAAATATTTGTGGATTACTAGTTAGATTATATCTTTCAACTAATATTCCATTATTTTTTAATCTGTTTATTGTTGTAGCTACCCTCAATAATTCTGGATCAACAGACGGACCGCACACTCCTGTTGAACAACACATAGCTGGATCAAAAATTATCATTTTTTTCATTCTTATTCACTCCTCATTTTTTTATTTACAATCACATTTTGATTTATTCTTACAGATACAGTCATCTGTATTCGTTATAATATTCATGAAAAATAAAATTAATTTATTACAATTAGTAATATTTAATGAATAGTGACTCCATAATCCCTCTTTTCTAGACCTCACCAATCCACAATCAATTAAAACCTTCATATGATGGGACAGTGTCGGTTGTGTAAACTGAAAGTGTTCTAATATATCACAAGCACACTTTTCTCCGCAGGACAATATATCAATTATTTTTAATCTATTACCATCTGATAGTGCCTTAATAATTTTTGCATTATCATCATAATTCAAGCTCATTAATTCCCCTCCTATATAGATATTCATCTATATATAGTATAGAACTCATTCTATTTAATGTCAATATACTTTACATTTATCAATGCATGATACACCTATATATAAAGATTCATCTATATAAAAGTATATTATGCAAATAATATATTAAATGTGAACATGAAATTATTAGTTGTATTCTAAGTTATATATTGTGCAAAATAGATTAATCAATACTAATATTACTTAAATACTAATGAAAATGAAATATAAGATTAGAACAATAATTAAACTCACAAATATAACATAGATAATGTTTTTATCCGATGACTACCCGCTCTAATACTCCATCGCACTCTGTGAAAGCGATTCGCACCAAATGAAATATTTTAACTCTTTACTTTTCTTCAAAGTGTTAGTAAGGAGTAAAGAGCGGTTACGTCCCTAGATAACGAATTCTAATAAAAAATACTATAGGTTATTAATCCCTATAGTATCTTTCATAAATACAGTAACTTATATTTACTTATCTAAATCAATTTGTTTATTTTTAATTCTATTTGCCAAATCTTTAATTTTATCTTCTATAATTTTTGCTGTATTAATAAATTCCTCATCACTTTTACCTGTAGGATCCTCTAATCCCCAATCCTCTGTATGTTTTGCTGGCAAAAATGGACATATCACATTACACCCCATTTTTATAGCAATATCAATTTTAGGAATATGATCTAAAAGTTTGGAAGTGTGGCATTCATTCATATCCACTCCATATAGTTTTTTTATAATTCTTACGGCATCCTGATTTATTACTGGTTTAGTTTCTGTTCCAGCAGAATAAGATTCAAAAATATCTGATGCAAATAGCTTTCCTAAAGCTTCTGCCATTTGAGATCTACAAGAATTATGAACGCATATAAAGGCTACTTTGGGTTTCATAAAAATCACCTCTTTAAATGTTTTTTTATAATCATATTGTATTTTTTATAACTTTTCAATATATAAAATTCAAAAATTTATAAAAATAAAATTATTAAAGATTATTTTATTACTGTGCCAACAAATAAAAATAGTTATTCTAATAAAACTTCACCTAATTTTAAAAATTCAGTTATAAAAAGCCCTCACAATGTGAGAGCTTTTTAAATTATTCTTCTATTTTAATTTCTTCTGTATCTGTTGTTATAATCCTAGCAACTTTAAGACTTGAAAGATCTCCATTTTTAGTTTGGAATATGTTCTGATCTATTATAGACTTACCACAATTTTTTATTTCCTCTTCTGTTACATCCTCTTTAACCTTTGGGATCTTTATAGTTGAAGTAGAATCCTCTGTAGTTCTAAAGACTAAATTCAAATATTTTTTTGTACTCATAATTTATACCCCCTTTTTAATTATTTTAATAATACGTAATTTTCTACTACTCTAGCTTCTGATATGCCCTCTGGCATTAATGGATTTATTGCATCCACTACTTCCATAAGCGCTTCTGGTTCTGCAGTTAGTTTTACATTTTTATAGGTAGCCTTTTTCATGATGGCCTTTCCTTTTTTATCTAAGCCATCTTGATATTCTAGAGCCAAATTTCTTTCTAAAAGATTTTTACTTACTGCCATAGTTTGTTACCTCCTTATTTTTTGTTTGTTTTTGTTTTCACCTATATATATGACTAGGAGATATAAACTGCAGTGATTTTTTTAATAAAAGGAGGATATTTTTTTATGTAATCATTACTAAAGCTATTCTGAACATATCCGGGTAACAGGTGGTTTTCTAAATATAAAAAGTGAGTATCTCACTTTCTAGTGAAATACTCATCTTTTTGGTGCTCTATAGCTGAAAGTATAGTTTTATCAAGAGAATTTAAAGCTTTAGTCAATTCCTCCAGCTTTTTTTCTATCCTTAATAAAAGATATAAACTAACCGCTATAGGAAATCCCACATTACTTATAAGCATTACTAATTGGTCATACATGGAATTCACCAACCCTTTACATCAGATTACAGAGTACAGAGTAAAGAGGACAGAGCGGTTAATTTTAGATTACATAGTAAAAATAAATTTTTTAGAAGATTAAAGTTTAAGGCTTATCTTTGTTGTTTTTATTGTAGCTACTAAAATTTTTATTACTTATTTGCAGTTTTCTAATAATAAAGAAGATGTATTGTCATCTATATAATTACTATATCTTAGTAATTCAATCCAATATTCCGTTTCTTCTGCTTCTTTTAAGGCTATATTCATTTTTGACAAAAAATCCTTTTTACTTTGTCCATTAATACCTTCCTTTATATTTGGCCCTATACTAGTGCTAGATCTAAGGATTTGTTTTGAAAGCACATACTCCCTTTTTTTAAGTGTTAAATTCTTATACAATTCAATTATATCTAAAGCAAAACTAAACGCTTTATTATAAGCCACGCTATTCATCATAATCCTCCAGAATTAAAATAATACATCTTAATTCTAGCCACCCAATCTAATTCTTATGCCCTCTATACTCTGTACTCTATTCTCTCTAATCTGCACTCTCTACTCTATAATCTGTACTCTATAATCTGTCCTCTGTACTCTAATCTTAACTATGCTTTTCAAGTATTTTTTGCAGTTTTTTTATTGCTTTATCTTTAGTGTATCTTACTGAATTATAGGTTTTATTTGTATTTTCTGCTACTTTATTAAGACTATTATTTTTAATATAAAAATCATTTATAATTTGTTTTTCATCTTCTGTGAGCTTGTCTAGTGCTTCGTAAATCTCCTTTGTTTTTTCATAGGCTATTATTTCATCCTCTATAGTAAACATATATTCATTGCCTTTATTTAATATATTTTCATCTGGTATTTCTCTATGATGCTTTATCTCTCCTTTTAAGAGAGCTTTATAATTTGTTTTAATTGCATTTATACAATAGGGAACAAACTTACTTTCTTCACCTTTAAACATATTAACTGCTTTTATAACTGAAAGATAACCATGTTGCACCAAATCTTCATACTCATAACATCCTATTCTCCATCTTGAGGCCTCTTTCAATATAAGTGGATTAAAATTTTCTATGATTTTATTTAACGCCTCTATATCACCATTTCTGTATTTTTCAAGTAATTTATACACTTAAAAACCCCCTCTTTTTTACGCTATCTGCCAGCCTAATAACTTTCTTTCTAGCTTTTCAAAATCATATTCTCTTTGTCCATCATAATTCCAAGGATCTACAGAATTTTCTTTAGAATTCATTTTATTCTTTTTTTCTGCCCACTGTGACTTATAGTCTTCTATATCTTCAATAGAAGCTAAACCTTTAGAAAACCAAGTGTTTAAAATTTTTTCTATATATCCTATGTTTTTTATGTTATTAACTATAGCTTCCTCTATAGCCATAACAATCATGTCATAACTAAATTTATTACCCCAACCTATAATCTTTCGCTCTTCCATAGGCACTACTTTGTGTATATTACTTTCAAAAATAGCTAAAATATCTTTTATGTTTTTAAAATTAGCTCTACAAGATACAGCTACACCTAAATCTGTAGTTGTGGCAGTTGTCTTATTTTCTGCTGCTGTAGTTCCTGTATTTACATGCTTCTTAAAATCATTATTCTTTAGCATATGATTGTATTCATCTAACTCAGATCCCTCTTGTTTTTTAAATTCACAATTATTATTTTGCGGTGTATTGTTATACTTACTCTCTTCTTGTTTATTACTACAGCAACTATTACTTATTACTTCTTGTTTATTATTTATTATTTTTTCTTTATTACTTATTATTTCTTTACTTACAAGCCCCTTATAAGCCCCTTCATGGCCCCTATTAATATCCTTATACCTATCTTGCATTTCATAATTTTTATCTATATCTATAAAATTATCTTGAACCTTATTATCTATATTCACATTTATAAAGCTATCTTCTAATTTATTATTTATATCTCCCCTCTTACAACTATATTGATTTTCATCTCTAACTATAAAATCAACTTCTGATTTATTATCTATATTGGGATAACCTTCTTCTCTTTTATTATCTATATTACTATCTATAAAATTATCTTCAGTGTAATTATATGCATGGCTATTTATAAAAAACTCTTCATCTTTATTGTTTTTATCCGTATCCTTAAGCTCATTTTCACATTTATTATTTTTATCCATACTAATAAAACTATTTTTCACATCAGAAAATAGTTTATCCACCTCTAATCCAATTTTAGAGTATTGCAAATATAGCTCCTTAACAAAATTTCTGTTTTTTATCTTTTTAATCTCCTTATTCACACATTTAATTGCATTAATATTATTAGGTTCATTGTACTTAACCCAATTTAATATGATTACTTCATTAGTTTCTTCTGAATAAATTATTTTTTTATATTCTTCAAATTTTTTAAGAAGTCTATCCACGGTTTCTTTACTGTGTCCTGTTTGCATTTCTATAATTTTTTTAGGTAATTCATAAATTCCACATTGTGAAGTATTAGGATTAGTCAATAAATAAATGTAAAAGTATTTCTCTTCTGGTTCTAAATTTAAAACAAAATTATCATTCCAAAATTCTGTATAAAGTTGTCTATATTTAGCCATTATTATATCCCCCTCATATAATATTTTTATAATATTATAAAGAATATATATACTCTCTATAAAGCATTAGTAATTTTGATTTTTCATCTATAAATATAGTTAAATAATTAAATTAATTTATGCTTGCTATAACACATAATTTTTACCTTTTATATAGAGTTTTTTATTCTTTCTATTATTAACTATACTTAGCTTTATTTTTACATATTCGCTTTAGTTACCATATGGCAACAATATTTATAAAAAAAATAACTTATTTATAGGTTCATTAGGGAAAGCCTTAATTATACCTGCTATTAATTCTGAACCCGCCCCCCTTTTTCCATTAATCCATCTGCTTATAGTTGCATTTGAAACTCCTGCTTTTTTAGCAAATTTATTTTGTGACCAATTATTTCTATTAATAAGCTCTAAAATATATTTTTTATTAGGTTGCAATTTATCCCCCTCCACTTTTGTTTCTATTAAGTTACAATACAATCTTACCAGACACTGTAACCACATGTCAAACCTATTACTGCTATTTCTATTGCCCATTGGTAACATTTATTGTATAATTGTTTTGTAGGAGGATTGTTATTATGAAATTTGGTGAATTTTTTAAAAATATTAGAACAGAAAAGGGACTATCTCAAAGACAACTTGCTGAGCTTTCTCACATAAGTAACACAGAAATTTCCCGCATAGAATCTGGTGAGCGCCGAAATCCTTCACCTAATATACTAAAATCACTAGCACCACATCTTGGAATAAGTTATGGTGAATTGATGATTAAGGCAGGTTATATTGATGAAAGTATAGAGCATGAAAAATATACTGAACATATTTTTAGAAAGGCTGATGGAGAATTAGCGGACACCATAAGATTAGCAAAAACTATTCATGATAAAGATTGTGAAATTTTAACTATTATGAATAGAGTTGCCTGTGAATTACCTAAAGAAGATATAAAAGCTATAAAAGAATTTGCAAACTTTTATTTGAATAAAAACAAGAATAAATAATTATTTGTTCTGGTTTTTCCTTTACTTGGGAATTAATTCGTATTATAATAGAATTATAGAACATTTGTTCTTTTATAATATGGAGGGATCACATGGATAATTATTATAAAAACAAGTATTATACTTTAGATAAAATCCCCAAGCATAGGATTGATTATATAAATAAAAGAGTGCACATTTTTATAGAATATTTTAAATTAAAACATTGGCCCTTGGATTGTGTTGAGCTTATATTAAGAATTGAAAAAAATCAAAGTTTACCTATACAAATAAAATCAATAGCAAATTTATCAGATAATTTTGAGGCAGCTACAGTATATTCAAAAGAAAATAATAGTTTTTTAATAGTTGTTAATAGAAATAAAATCCATTATCCATTTAAAAATTCCAAACACCGCAGACTTAACTTTACATTAGCTCATGAACTAGGGCATATTTATTTAAGACATCATGAATTGCCGGAAAACTGTAAAACAGAAAGGGATTTATATATAGAAGAATTAGAGGCTGATGAATTTGCTGGCAAAATACTTATGCCTAAAAATAAGATATACACCAGTAATTCTGAATCTATTAAAGAAGTGGCAAAATATTTTAATGTTTCAGAGAGTGCCGTACTAAAAAGATTAACCAATATTAAATGCTCTAATTTAACATCTTCAAAACATAAAAACTATGAAAATATAAAAATAAGTTTCTAAAATAATTGTTACAAAATTTATTAAGCATTTTTTAAAATAAATTACAAAGATTACAATTATAAAATATAATAATGCTAAGATTCCTTTTTAATATAAAAAATAAGGATGCTTGTGATTTTCACACAGGTATCCTTGTTTATATCTTTATTATGAAAGTATTTTCTATTCAAAAGTTAAGGTAATTATTTTTGAATTATTTATATCATCTTCCTCCTCTACCCAAGAATAAGGTCCCTCTTTACCTATAGATCTATAAACTTTATTAACTACCTTTTCTAAATCATATACATCTTTATTAAAGTTTAATATATTTATACTTACCTCTTTTTTTCCTTTAACCACCGCTTGTTGTATAGCAGAATAAAATTCATCATAATTATGTATTATTAATATTGTATTCCCATTACCATCCTTTTCTGATAAGCCTAAATTTTTAAAGTTAAATTTTGTACTGTTACATTTAGGATAACTCTTTTCATCCCATTGATGAGTCTTTTTTATTTGAGCATCAGAAATATTAAAATAAGTATGTCTAGGTGTATTAGAACCATCTTCATTTATAGGATCATCCCAGGTTACATCTAAATGGTGATATTGTCCTCCAATTTTAACTAAATTCCAGGCATGTCCACTCCAATTTTCTTCCGTTATAACACTACCAACTATAATTTTAGCTTCTATGTTAACTGCATTTAAAAGTCTTTTCATAGCATCGGAATATCCAACGCAAGCCCCTAATTTATTTATTAATACACCATATGCCGTGTTAGATTCCTTAGGCATAGAGCCCTTATCAATTCTAACATCATATTTTGCATTATTAACTAAATAATCATGTAGTGCTAATTCTTTTTCATAATCTTTCATTCCTGGTTTAATTACTTTACCTATAATTTCTTTAACTTTAGCTTGTACGGCTTTTTCTCTATTCTTTAATACTTTCACATCTTCTGAATATTTAAAATCAATGTTCATTTCTATTGGAATTGTAAGTACTTTTTCATTTCCTTCAGCATCAATACAAATATCATTTAATTGTGGATTATTGCGTAAAACTTTTTCAACAGTATCTATATTATAATATGAGTCATCCTCCATATCTGTAATAGCTACAGTTAATTTTTCATCATAATTACACATAGCCTTCTCTATAGCTTTATAATACTCCTCCTTATTTGTAACTCTTACTACTCCTTCAGGTAATTTTGCATAACTACTAAGTCTATAGTTTATAAAAACTACTCCTGCTATTAAAAGTATAAAAACTACTAAAAAAACTTTAAATATTATCTTGAAATTTTTTTTTGAATGCATCAATATCTCCTTTTGTTTAATTTATTTCGTCTATAAAATATAGCAAAAATTCCCCTATCTATAGATATCATAATTATTTCAATAATTCAACAAAAATATAGAGATTATCAAATTATTTTTTAACACAAAAACCATATATATTTATATTTAGTAAAATTAAACTTTACTTTATGGTAACTTTATACTATAATTATCCTAATCTTTTTCTTAACTTCAAATTTTATTAGCTATTATTTTAATCTCAACTCTAAGATTCTAAATTATTCATTATAATTTCGCTTTTATAACTATATAAGTACAGTTTAATTCCATACATAGTTAAAGGTATAACTTCTATAAATACTTTTATTAGTCATACCTATTTTGGAATTCAAATTCTGTAATTTAAAAAATTATTAAACTTATAAAAAAACATCAATTATATGGTAATAAAAGCAAAAATAAATATACTTTAAATTATATTTTAAAAGGAGAAATACATATGAAAGACGCAAATTATTTTATAGAAAGACTAGACATGACAGCTCATCCTGAAGGTGGGTATTATAAAGAAGGTTTTATTTCAGCTGAAAATATAACTGATTCAGATTTAACAACAACTTTTGAAGATAAAAGAATATTGTGGACTAGTATATATTTTTTATTAAGAAATGGAGAAGTATCTAATTTTCATAGATTAAAATCTGATGAAATGTGGTATTATCATAGTGGTTCTCCTTTAACTATATATATGATTACCCCTGAAGGTGAACTTATAACTGAGCAATTAGGTTTAGATATAGAAAAAGGTGAAAAACCTCAAGTTTTAGTACCTAAAAACTACATCTTTGGATCTGCAATGAACAACAAAGGATATGCTCTTGTTGGTTGTATGGTATCTCCTGGATTTGAGTTTAGGGACTTTGAATTATTTGAAAGGAATACTCTTTTAAATCTATATCCTAAATATAAAGAAACAATAGAAAAATTAACTAGAGCTTAGTTTTTTGATTAAATAATAAAGAGAGTTTGCACAAATAATAAACATAAATTGTCAATATCATTAATAAAAAAATTAAGGTGGAATATTATGAGTATCAAAAAATCTATAGATGACTTAGGAAAACTATTTGGTAAGACTATCTTAAAAGATGATAAAAAGGCTGATGCTGAAAAAATTGGCTCAACAGATTTATTTAAAATAATTTTAAATAAATTATTTTATGAAGGCAATTATGATAAGGCAGAAGATTTAATCTTTGATGAATTAGAAAAAAATGATTCACCTGAAGTATATGAAATAGCGGTGGAATTTTACAATACATTACTGAAAAAAAGTGATGAGGAATTAAATGAAAGTAACTTTTCAAGAGAAGAAATTTATCAAGGATTAGATGATATAAAAAGGTTTAAAACTAACTAATTTATCCGATGACTACCCGCTGTAACACTCCCATCGCACTCTGTGAAAGCGATTCCCACCAAATCGAAGATTTGGACTCTCTGCTTTTCTTCAAAGTGGGCGTAAAGAGCGGGTACGTCCCTGGATAACGATTTCCCCTAAAGGATAACGACTTCTAAGGAGTAAAACTCCTAAGAATTCTGTTAATAAGCTTTAGTGGGAGTAAAAACTCCATCCAAAGCCAAGAACTCTGTTTATAGATCTAATAAATTTAAAGATTTTTTGTGTTAATGAAGGGCACTGAAAATGCTAGTTATTTTTATCTAACATTTTCAGTGCCCTTTTATAAATTTTATCCTGTTATATTTCAGAAGCATCATAACCCGTAGCTTTTACAGCATGTATTAATTCAAAAACTTCAACATCTTTCCCCTCTTCTAATGTAATAAAGGCTCTTTTCTTAAAATGGCTCACCTTTACTTTTTTTACTCCATCTACTTTTTGAAGAGCTTCTTTAACTGCAATTTCACAATGATTGCACATCATTCCTTCTACTTTTAATTCTATTTCTTTTCCTGCAGATTTTTTATTAAAAAACATATGAACACTTCCTTTGCATGTTTTGATAACAAATTTCATTATCATCAAAATTATAACACTTATTCTTTATTTTATAAATAACTCTCTAAATTTTAATTAAAATTGTCTATATTTAAGAATAGTTTTCATATTATTGTAATTTTAATAGAACCTTATTCATAATGTTCCATTAAGCTATATTTTTTTTGAATTACGCACAAAAAAATACCACAACATTCATTTACTTTTTAATAATGTGATATTTAAAAATGTTATTCATTTTTTTATAAACTTATATTATTAAACTATAAATTCAAATTTGTAATTATATCCAGATAGCAAAATCTTTGTATTTAAAAGTCCCACTGCCGTGATGCAATTTACCTTCCGATTCCAACTGTCTAAAAGCATCCCGCATTCTAATGAGTATTTCTGGATGTATATCCAAACTATGATGCGCTGGAAAAACCTTTTTTACTGGAAGTGTTGCAACTCTCTCAATTGATTTCAAATAGGCTTTCGGATCAGTAGAAGGATAATAAGCAAATAAAGTATCTTTATAAACTAAATCACCTGTGAAAAGATAACCGCGTTCCTTTTCAAAAAAACATATGTGTCCTGGTGAATGACCAGGGGTATGTAACACTTGAATAGAACGTCCTCCTATATCAATAATATCATTATCTTTTAGAACCATTGTAGGCGTACCTTGAAAGAATTTGTAATTGTCCACATTATAACCTTCTGGCAAATCGCAACGATCTACTACCATGTCCTTGATTTGTTCCAAAGTTAGTGGAAATTCTCCATTTAGCCAGTTTAATTCATCCTCATGAGCATAAAAGTCAGGAAAAAACTTATGCCCCCCTATATGATCCCAATGAATATGAGTTGCCACAGCAGTTACTGGTTTGTCAGTCAGCTTTATCACTTCATCATAAATATTGCAAATGCCAAGACCAGTATCAACCAATAGGCTTCTTTCAGTACCATTTAAAAGATAAGCATGTGTTTCTTCCCAATGTCGGTATTCACTGATGATATGTGTATCCTTATCAATCTGATCTATTGTAAACCAATTGTCCATTTAACTTGTCCTTCTTTCCATTTCATTGAATCTGTAAATAAATCACAACAAAATTCAATTTATTCACTATTAAACTATAACATATATTTATCACACTATTCAATTTTCAAAGGATATTTTTATTAATTACTAGGAGATATTTCCTTGATAATATTTTTTATCTTCTTAATTGATGCTTCATCATCGTTATATTCCTTAATGATAGTAATTTCTTTTATATATTCATCTCTACCTAGTAAATATCTATTAGAAAGGAGTCTTACAGGTAACCCTTTGATTTTCATAAGGTCAATAATATCACCAATTTTATCATTTATGTAAGATCATTAAAACTAAATTCATTTTATTGCCTTAGTAGCAAAGTATTTTGCGCTATACTCGCAAATTTTGTCGCTATCTACATCTTCATAAAAAGCAGTAATTAGAAAACCTACTTTTGTTTGTCCCCCAATTAATGCCTCTAGGGTATGGCTATATTCAATAGCATTTTTATCTCTTACAAATTCTTCTATGCCTTCTTCATCAAGCTCATCAAATGAATTAAATGGCAACTTATTTGTCACTTCAAAAATATCCTTATCCCACTTTTCACCATTAAACAGATAAATAAATGGATTAACTGCTCCAAAAAGAAATAGTCCACCTTTTTTTAATACTCTATAGCTCTCTTTGAATACAGGTAAAACATCTGGAATATATGTAACTGAAACTGGGCAATATACCATGTCAAAGCTATTATTATTAAACTGTGATAGATCACACATATCTCCATGAACAGTTTTTAAATTAAGATTTTCATGACTTGCAACAAATTCATCTTGCTTTAATTGATTTAATGAGATATCAAGGACAGTTACATTTGCTCCAGTAGCTGCCAAAATTGGTGCTTGCTGACCTCCACCACAAGCAAGACAAAGAATTTTAAGTTCCTCCATTTTTTGTGGGAACCAGTCCCTTGGAACGTTTTTAATAGCGGTCAATTTAATACCAAATACTCCATTACGTGCCTTTTCTATATCTTCACTTGTCACTGGAACTGTCCAACACATACCATCCTTTACACGCTTATCCCAAGCAATTTCATTTTGTATAATTACTTTCCCATCATTCATTGCTGCACCTCTCTAATATTTTAGTTTGCAAAAATACTTTTTGTATTATTATTTATATCACGCTTACAAGTCTAGCCAAAACTCCCCCTAACTCTAAACCCCTTCTAAATAATATTTTATTCTTCCGTTATAGTATACTCAAGATAAAATATGATTTCATCCTTTTAATCAAATAAAACAGTGCTTAGCATTATAAAATACATAGGCACTGTTTTATTTGATTTTTCTTCATAATTTAAATTTCTATCTCTATTTTTGTTGAATAATTTTTTGATTTCCTACAGGTTTCATACCATTAAATTTAATATTTCTAACATCAGAAAAACATAATCCTATCATTCCTTGAAGGTTAACGGTAGCACCAGCATTAATATTTTGCCAGTTACCAGATTTTATTGTAACCGTTGTAAAATCTCCATTGTCTTTTAAAGTATAGTTACCTCCCCAGGAAGACTTATATAATGCTGATTTTGGTAAATCAAAGGATACTTCCCATCCTCCCTTAATTTCTTTACCTGTATAATTTTTCACCTTTATATCATAAGTGTAATTTGGATGATCATAGCTACCACCGAAATCCACTGAAACATTTATAGGTTCTAGGGAATTATTAGAATCCTCTGGTGTTTTATTGCATGCTCCCATATTAGTTAAGCCATTACTTAATCTCTTAGTTAAAGTATCTCCAAAGGTATATTTCCCCTTATTTATATCACTTGAACCTTCTTCATAATTAGGATTTAATCCATAATCACCGTTCATAACCCAAATTAATGCTCCACCTAGATTTTTATTTTTAATATAATTAAGTCTTTCATCAATAGATCTTTCATTCTCAAAGGATAAGAAAACTCTCTCTTGATTTTGCCAAACATATGGCACCTTTTCTACATCATCCCAATATACTTTTAAATTCTTATCCTTTTCCATAAGGTTTAATACATGCCATAACGGATTAGCCCCTGCTGGTTCTAACTTTCCATCATTATCTAAATCGTCTCCCCAAATATTATACTTACCAGATGCAGGGGTTCTGCTTGATCCATGAAGTCCATTTTGTCCACCTTGTACATTTTCCCATCCTCTAGTATAGTATGGTATACCCATTAATATTTTTTCAGGTGGTAGTACACCTCTGTAATATCTATAAGCCCAATCCATACAAAGTGTTGGCATGATTTGACTGGCAGTTTCCCTGTCTTTTGGGTCTGGATAAATACCTGCTAAGTTTTCAACATATTCATTCCATCCACCATGATAGTCATAGGACATAACACTTAAGAAATCTAAATACTTAGCATAGCTGTTATCTTTAACTCCACCAAGTACCCAAGGTGATGCTGTAACTGCAGCAGATAATATATAATCTTTATTATCCTTTTTAGAAGCCGCATCTATTTTTTCTCTTAATGTTTTCATGAGTATATTATATCTCTCATTTAATTTGGGCCTTCTAGGTTCAGATAAGTCAAAATCTGCTGGATTTCCTGACTGACTTGTTGAAGATGGATATTCAAAGTCAATATCAACACCATCAAAGTTATACTTCTTTATAAAATCAACGCAAGAATCTGCAAAGGTATTTATTCCTTCATCCGTATCAAGCATTGTATAAAATCCTCTACTTCCAGCCCATCCCCCTACTGATATAAGCAAATTAACATCAGGATATTGTTTTTTCATAGTTTGTAATAAATTAAAGTGACCTTTATACGGGAGATTAGGATCTAACTCTACCTTTTTCCCTTTGTAGGATAAATTATGATTTTTAAATTCCTCTTCCAGTGCGGCATGTTTGTCCCCTAATTTAATTTTATTTGTAGCTTGATCCACCATTGCAAAGGAATATTGAATATGGGTTAAAGAATCCCATTGCAAATCAGTAACCTTAAAATATCCTTGTGCTTCACTATTATAGGCCCACTCTGGGAAATATCCAATTAACTTTCTTTCTAAATCTTTACTATTAACAGTTTGTTTAACTTCATTTTTAGTATTTTTATTTTCAATATTTTTTGCCTCTACCCTTGTGGTTAAAAGCGACAGTGAAAATGTAGCAGCCATAAAACCAGCTACTAATTTTATTAATTTAGTGTTTTTCATTTGTATATCCTCCTATTTCATTTTTATATTATAATACTATGCTATGATGATCTTGCCATTTGGTTTCAAATATGAATTTGGGTTATATTGTTTTAGTAACTATTCAAATTAATATTATCCATATATAACCACCCCCATTTTGTAATATATTTATTTTCTCGATTACCTTTCTGAATTCTTTACATAAATAACCATAAAAACATATTTAAACAATTTTATACACTATATTTAATTAATTGTTAAATATGGTATAAACCTTTTGTTTTCTATATTAAATAAAATATTTATTTTTCTAATTCTTATATATTTACTTAACTTTACAAAAAACTATGAAATTAGGACCTTTACCTGATATATAAAAAATAATATTAGAAAAAATTAAAAAATTATTTGTAGAATTATATAAAAAATATTAGAAAAATTTTTTTTATATTTTAGTTGACAAAATTATTCTAATACTCTATTATAATATTAATCAAGTAATCACATAGGAATACTAGGTATTAATAAATGCTATGATAAGAAATAGTAACATAAGGTAATCTAACAGAGAGAAATTCTCTTGGCTGAAAGGGATTTTAAGTGTAACTTATGTGAATGCATCTTTGAGCACTGTCTCGAAATATAGTAGACGACAGCGTGTACGCCCGTTAAAGCGTTGAGGTATTATTGTACCAAAATGAGATGTTATTGTATATTTACTGCAATAATAATTAGAGTGGAATCGCGGAAGTTAACTTCTGCCTCTAAAATTTAGAGGCAGAGGTTTTTTATTATTAGCTTTATTTATTAATTTATCTCTCCCCTGACAAGTAATGTATTTGTGATGAATCTATTATATTTCAAGAGGTTGAGAAAAATTAATATTCATATAACTTAACAGAACTAAATTAATTTATAGGAGGATTATTATGAATTCTTTACAGTATTTTGATTCTATAGCACCAAATTGGAATGTAATACGAAGTGAATATTTTGAAGAAAGATTAAAGTATAAAATTTTATCAATCACCAATATAAAAGATAAAATTGTAGGTGATTTAGGCTGTGGTACGGGTTTTGTTTCATTAGCAGTGGCAAATGAAGCAAGCATAGTATTTTCTATAGATAATTCTATAAATATGCTTAAGGAATTATCAGCTTCTGCTTCAAAAAAAGATTATAAAAATATATACCCTATAAAATCATCCCTTGATAACTTAGCAATATTTGATGAATCACTAAACGTAGTATTTATAAACATGGCACTTCACCATATAAAGAATGCGAAAAAAGCTATTGCAGAAATGTACAGAGTTCTTAAAAAGGATGGAATAGTTGTTATATCAGATGTTAGAAAGCACAATGGTGAATGGGCAAAGGAAGAAATGTTTGATGAATGGCTTGGATTTTCAAAGGAACAAATGACAAATTGGTTAGAAGATGCTGGTTTTCAAAATATAGAAATAGAAAATACAAATTTAAGCTGCAAAGGATATTCAAGTAAAGGTGAATACACTGAAACAGGTATATTTTTAGCTAGTGCAGTGAAATTATAATAATGTTTAATTAATAAATAACTAAGAAGCAAAGTTATAATAAAATCTAATTTAAAAATGACTGAGCAGTTAAATTATAATGAAATCTAATTACTGAATAATATTAAAAAGCGAATTGTAATAAAATTTAAATATAAATATAAAGAAACAAACATCATAACACAATTTGAAAATGAATAATAAAATTTTAGATTGAAATAACTGAACAATAAGGTTATTTCAATCTAAAAAAACAAGTAAGAAATGTAATCACAATTAATTTTTAAGGAGGAATAAAAAAAATGAAAATTGAATCATTATTAATTCATGGTGGAATAGATGGAGATAAGCATACAGGTGCAGTAAATGTACCTATTTACCAAACTTCAACTTACAAGCAATTTAAGTTTGGAGAAAATACAGGTTATGAATATTCAAGAACAGGAAATCCAACAAGAGAAGCTTTGGAAAAACTTGTAGCAGAACTTGAGGAAGGATATAGAGGGTTTGCCTTTGCTTCAGGATTAGCCGCTATAACTGCAGTATTATCATTATTTAAATCTGGAGATAAAATAGTAATTTCAAATAATGTATACGGTGGAACTTTTAGAGTTTTAGATAAGGTGTTTAACCACTTTGATATAAAATATTCTATAGTTGATACTTCTAACTTAGATGAAGTAAAAAATAGTATAGATGAAACTGTGAAAGCTATATATATAGAAACACCAACTAATCCTCTTATGGATATTACAGATATAAAAGAAATATCAAAAATAGCTAAGGAAAATGATATATATACTATAGTTGATAATACCTTCATGACTCCTTACCTACAAAAACCAATAAGCCTTGGAGCAGATATAGTTATTCATAGTGCTACAAAATATCTAGGAGGACATAGTGATATAGTTTCAGGTATTGCCGTTGTAAATAGTGAAGAACTAGCCGAAAAACTTCATTTTATACAAAATTCTACTGGTGGAATTCTAGCACCCTTTGATTCTTTCCTCTTAATTAGAGGAATCAAAACATTAGCAATAAGAATGGATAAACACAATTCAAATGTAAAACTTATTGCTGAATTTTTAAGAGAAAGAGATGAAGTAGTAAAAGTATACTATCCTGGTTTTGATACTCATCCAGGACATAAAATCCAATCAAAACAAGCTAATGGATATGGTGGAATGATATCTTTTGTCCTTAAAGATGGTTATGATTATAAAAAGTTTTTTGAAAGTCTTAAGATGATAACCTTTGGAGAAAGCTTAGGAGGAGTTGAATCTTTAGCTTGCCATCCAGCTTCTATGACTCACGGTGCTATACCTTATGAATTAAGACAAAAAGTTGGTATTGTAGATAATTTAATAAGATTATCCGTTGGTATAGAAAATGCGGACGATTTAATAGAAGATTTAAAAAATGCATTTAAGGAGAGTAGATAAAATGGTTAAAGTAGAAAGTTTTTCATTGGATCATACAAAGGTTAAGGCCCCTTTTGTAAGAAAATGTGGCACACAAAAAGGAGAACTTGGTGATAAAATTACAAAATTTGATTTAAGATTTGCACAACCTAATGAGGAAGAAATACCTACTGGAGCAATTCATACCCTAGAACATCTCCTAGCAGGCTATATGAGAGAAAAAATGGATAACATCATAGATATTTCTCCAATGGGTTGCAGAACAGGATTTTATTTGATAGCTTGGGGAGAAGTTGAAGTTGATACTGTTATTGAAGCACTAAATTACTCATTAAATAAAGTTATAGAAACAGAAGAAGTTCCTGCAACTAATGCAGTTCAGTGCGGAAACTATAGAGATCATTCCCTATTTTCAGCAAAAGAATATGCAAAACATGTTTTAAATCAAGGTATTAGCAATGAAGTATTTAGATAGTATTAAAGAACTTATAGGCAATACCCCTATTGTAAAACTTAACAATTTAAATATTAAACCGGATGTTAATATTTTTGTAAAGCTTGAAACCAATAATCCTGGTGGAAGTGTAAAAGATAGAATAGGAATTTATATGATTGAACAGGCTGAAAAAGAAGGGAAACTAAAAAAAGGATATACAATAGTTGAAGCCACTGCTGGTAATACTGGAATTGGAGTAGCTCTTGCATCAATAAACAAAGGATACGATGTAATATTTGTAGTTCCTGAAAAATTCTCAGTAGAAAAGCAAACATTAATGAGAGCTTTAGGCGCTAAAATAATAAATACTCCTAAAAAAGATGGCATGTTAGGTGCTGTTGCAAAAGCTAATGAATTATTAAAAACCATAGAAAACTCCATAAGCTTAAAACAATTTGAAAATGAAGCAAATCCCCTTGCTCACTATAAAACAACTGGTCCGGAAATATATGAGGCTATGGATGGTAAAATAGATTATTTTGTTTCTGGTGCTGGAAGTGGCGGTACTTTTACAGGAGTTATGAAATTCCTTAAGGAAAAGGATGAAAATATTAAAGGAATCTTAGCTGACCCAAAGGGTTCTACCATGGGCGGTGGAGAAAAAGAAGCTTATGATATTGAAGGTATTGGAAATGATTTTATACCTGATACTATGGATATGGACTTAGTGGATAGAGTTATAAAAGTTAGTGATGAAGAAGCCTATGAAATGGTTAAACTTTTAGCCCTAAAGGAAGGTCTTATTGTTGGAAGCTCATCTGGAGCTGCGGTATCCGCTGCATTAAAGTTAGCTGATAAAATAGACAAAGGTAATATAGTTACTATTCTCCCTGATAGAGGAGATAGGTATTTTAGTAAAAATATTTATTAGATATTATAAATACTACTGAAATATCTATAATATAAAAAAGGTATTTATTAGATTTCCCCTAAATAAATGTATTTTAGAATTTATTAAATCATCATAAAAAATGTAGGTAAGTTTGTGTAAAAACAAATTTACCTACATAAGTTTTTTCATTTATTGTCTTATTGCGATAATGCCACTTAGGTTAAATACTTTGTGAAATAAGCTCTGTAAAATATTTAGGGTCGCCGGTAGAATAATAGTTGTACCAGGATTCAATAATATCACAAGGGAAAACATTCAAATATTGTATAATATGCTTCGCCCACAATAAACCTCCTGCTGAATTTGCTGTTATCAAGTTGCAATCTATAACAGCTGGAGAATTAACATATAACTCTTTACCACTATATTGTTTTGAAAATAATGTTAGATAATCTAAAGAATTGCTTGTATGCTTGAATTTATCTAAAACTTTTAAATCAGCCAAAGCAAGTGTGGCTCCACATATAGCCCCTACAAGAATCCCCTTATCTATATATGATAAGGCTTTTTCTAAAATCTGATTGTTTTCTTCACTGTTCCATGATTCTGCACCAGGCAAAAGCAAGGCAACCATATTATTTTCATCTATTTCATCTAATAAACAATCTGGAGTTATAATTAATCCACCAATTGTTTGTATCGGATTCTTACTAGCGCTAACAGTTTTAATTACAAATTCTCTATTTTGTTTTTTCAGCATAGATTCCATACTAATGGCTTGTAGAATATAGCCAACTTCCCATTCAGCCATAGATTCTAAAATGTAAAGATATATAATTTTCTTCATTATGTTCCTCCTAAAATTGATTGTATGATTTTTAAGGCTATTTTTTCATAATTACTTAGCACAAGCCTTAATTTAAAAATATTCTAACACAAAAACAGTGACACCTATATGTCACTGTTCTCATAATTTTTTATTAAAAAATTATTTCACCCTTATATTACACACTACAACATCTCCAATCTTCACAATTCCATATATCCGTTGCAATATCTTTATAAAACTCTGGCTCATGGCATACTAGAATTATGCTACCATCATACTCTTTTAAAGCATGCTTAAGCTCATTTTTTGCATAAATATCTAAGTGATTTGTAGGTTCATCTAAGACTAATACATTGCTAGGTTCATTGATTAACTTACACAGTCTAACCTTAGCCTGTTCTCCTCCACTTAATATATTAATAGGGCTATCTATATGCTGCCTTGTTAACCCACATTTAGCAAGACTGCTCCTTACTTCTGTTTGAGTTAGATCAGGGAACTCATTCCAAACATCATATAAAACTGAACCAGCATTATCTTCTATAATTTCCTGTTCAAAATATCCTATCTTTTTATAATCACTTAAAGTCACCTCACCATTTATAGGTTTTAAAAGTCCAAGTAAAGTTTTTATTAAAGTAGTTTTACCTATTCCATTGGCACCTGTTATTGCAATTTTTTGTCCTCTTTTCATTTTTAAATTTAGAGGTTTGCTTAATGGTGTGTTATACCCAATAATTAAATTACTGGCATTGAAAATTATATTTTCTGGCATTCTCATACTTTTAAAATTAAAATATGGTTTTATGATTTCTTTTTTGATTTCTATTTTTTCAATTTTAACAAGCTTTTTTTCTCTTGATTTAGCTTGTTTTGCAGTCGAAGCCCTTGCCTTATTTTTTCTTATATAATCTTCAAGCTTTGCAATCTCGTTTTGCTGCTCTTTATATTGAATTAACCTCTGCTCTTTTCGTACTTCATAAAGATTAACAAAATGATCATAGTTTCCCGCATATCTTGTTAAGGTTTTGTGCTCAAGATGATAAACCACATTTACTACACTATTTAAAAAACTATTATCATGTGATATTAATATAAATGCACCTTCATAATTTATTAAATAACTTTTAAGCCATTCTATGTGCTCTTCATCTAAATAGTTAGTTGGCTCATCTAGTAGTAAAATATCTGGTTTCTCTAGAAGTAGTTTTGCAAGTAAAATTTTAGTTCTTTGTCCTCCACTTAAAGCTGAAACATCCCTATATAAAAGCTCTTTAATTCCAAGTCCAACTACAGTTGCTTGTATTTTAGAGTTAATACTGTAAAAATCATTCTTATCTAAAATCTCCTGCATGGTTGCAATTTGGTTTAACGTTTTATCCATTCTCGCTTTATCCATATTGCCAAGATTATTATATAAATCATTAATTTTATTCTCTATATCAAATAACTTTATAAATGCCTTTTTTAAAAAATTAAATACAGTAATTCCTTCTTTTAATTCAACCAATTGATCCATATATCCAATGCTAAATT
Source organism: Clostridium sporogenes (assembly GCF_001020205.1). Taxonomy (NCBI): domain Bacteria; kingdom Bacillati; phylum Bacillota; class Clostridia; order Eubacteriales; family Clostridiaceae; genus Clostridium; species Clostridium sporogenes. Next base: position 841,435 of record NZ_CP011663.1, on the reverse strand, counting down.
TACTATTCCAATCAATAGTTCCTTCATCAACTAAAATTTCATTTGTAATAATTTTCATAAAGGTCGACTTACCTTCACCATTAGCTCCAACAAGACCAATATGCTCTCCTTTTAATAATCTAAAGGATACATTTTTAAATAATATTCTATCTCCAAATGAATGACTCATGTTTTCAACTGTTAAAATGCTCATAACTCTACACCTCCTTGTATCCTTTGATTGAATGATAACACCACAAAGGCTTAAGTCCAAGTTCATAAATAAATCTGTACTGTTTATGAACACAGGAGGTGGCGCTAAAATAAATAATATGAAAATGATTATAAACTTAGTATAAAAATTTAAGGCATGTTTTTCATAGTAATAAATGTGAAAAACATGCCTTTTATATTAACCTTAACTTTTATGATTTCTTATTATTCTTCTAATACTACCTTCTGTTAGGAAATACTCTTCAGCCAATATTTTAACAGAAGCTCCTGAAGAATATTTATTAAATATCTCTTTATTCCTTACTTTAAGATATCTTTTAGTTTCAGTATTTTCTCCCCAAGACTTTTTATTTTCATTTTTTTTAGGTATATAAATATATCCACCATCAATATAATTTTGAATAATCTCAATTATACCATCTGGCAATATATTTTGTGCTTTTTCATATTTCATAATTCTTCGCTCCAATCTACATTTATCAATTGTATAAATGAAGATGCAAAGGTTGACTAAAATATGAAAAACTCAATATTAATATATTGGCTCCAAGCAAAAGTTTTTCATATACTACAATCTTTGCATGGAGCTAACTACTATAACTAATAACATTGCAATCCACCTTCCTTTTTATTCTAAATTATATCACTTTAATTACTTGTGTCAATTTCCCCAACCACTCCCATTAACTTTTTATTAATTAGTATCATTTATCTTCTAAACATGTATCATATAAATTTAGTGAAAACCGCATCTACTTATGGTACGCTTCTCCGTATCATCTACAAATGATGCTTTTCCATTTTATTCTTGTGTATATACTCTACATAATTATGGTATAATTCTAAAGTAGAAATTAAGAATTCCGTAGTGGATGGCTACGGGGGTTTTGAACATTTTATCCCCCTTGGACTATTGGTGAATATTTCATCATAGTTGGGGGGTGGTATTGGATATGCTAGAACTGACTATAAAAAGCTTTGTTACTATTTATATTATTAAATTAATTTTACAACATAATCTTTTTATTTCTAAGTTAACTATCAAGATTAAATTTCTTGGTATTCATATAGAACTTCATGGCAAAGAGAAAAAGCACCCATCCGACAAAGAATAGTGCTTTAGTCTCTTAAATTCACATAATAAATTTTATCTAATAGCCCTAAAACAAAATAAGCACTCTGTGAAAGCGACTATCACAAATCATAGATTTGGATATCTGCTTTTGTTCTAAGTATTGCTTAGTGTTACCAGCACTAAGCTTTTCTTATTTACACCTCTGTGTAAGTTCGATTATCTAAATCAAAGATTTAGAATCTTACTTATATTATATCAAATTTCTATAAAAAATAAACATCTAACATTATTTTATATAAAAATTTTTGACTAACATATAAATTATTCACTTATAGAATTTAACTCATTACATATATCATCTATTTCGTCATAACTACTTGTTATATCTATTATACTATTATTAAGCTCATCAATTGACGTAAAAATTTCTTCCATAGCAGCTGTAGTGGATTTTACAGTTTGGCTAATATCCTTTACTAAACTTAATGTACTTTCCATTGTATTTTCAAGCGATATAGATTGTGATCCAACACTTCTTGAATAACTTAATACATTAGAAGTATTCTTATTAACATCTTTAAATAACTCTTTAACATCATCTGTATGCTCATTACATAATTCGATTGACTTTTCTTCTTTTAATATTTCTTCTGCAACTACCTTTGTTTTATTAGATATATTATTCAATATTAATTCTATTTCATCTGTAGATACTTTCGAATCCTCAGCAAGTTTTCTTACTTCTTCTGCAACTACAGCAAAACTTTTTCCATACTCTCCAGCTCTAGCTGCTTCTATTGATGCATTAAGAGCTAATAGATTGGTTTGCTCTGATATTTTTGTAATACTGTTAATAATATTAACTATTTTTGTATTTTCATCACTTAATTCATTTATCATGGCTACCACACTTAAAATATTTGTATTTACCTTATTCATTTCCGAAGATAATATATCTACTTTATTATTACCTTCTAATACAACATTTTCAGTTGATTTAGATAATTCCTCCATAGTTTTAATAGCATTCGTAACTTCTTCTACTTTTTCTACTCCACCCTCTATTGATGATTTCATTCCAATCATTACATCCACTTCTTTGGCTGCGCTATTAGCAACGTCACTTGTAGAGCTAGTAATTTCTTCTGCTATTTGTCCTGCTACAGAAATTCCACTTTTTATTTTCTCATTAGTTGCTGTTAAAACTTTTATAGTACTATATATTTTTTCTAACAACAACTCTGCTCTAGATTTAGCTTCCTCAGTAGCTTTATTAGTTTCTTCTAAATCTTTATAAATATTTTTGGTAGTAATGGCATTAATCGATAATATAGCCGTTCCTGCTACTATGTATGCTATATAAAATACTAATTCATAGTATTCTACGGAAGCAAAGAGGGTCGTTTTATATCCTAAGAAGAAATACACTACAAGTATTATAGCCAAAATTGCTTCAATAATTAATATCCTTAAATCTTGATATACACTCATTAATATAACACCATAATATATCAAAATAAAATTAGCCCAATTTGGATCTGATATAAACATTATACATATAACAGCAGTGTACATCATTACCGTATAATACATTGTTTGAATAATGCATTTCTTTTTTATTAATATAAAGTCGATTATAGCTAAAGGTATGGAAAGTCCAACTAATATTAATATGGCATTCCTATCTACCTTTAAAATTACATCAAAAATTGCCCTTAATACTACGGATGCTATAAATCCTGCCAACATGATTTTATTCTTCAATTCCACATTTTTTTTGTAATCCATTACTACACCCCCTTGGTCAATATACCATTATTATTATTCGTAATATCACTACACAACTTTACCACATTCAACATTTTTCTGCATAATTTTCTTAATTTGCTGAAATATTCTTCGATAATTGTAAATGAATATATTTAACAATAGAGATAAGGCGGAGATAAAATGAATATAAAAATTAAAAACATCGAATATTACCATCCTAAAACAAGCTATTCTAATGAATATTTTTTAAAACATTTTTCAGAGCAAGATGTAGATATTTCCGGATTATTAAATGTTACTGGAAGAGACCAGAGATATGTTTCTGAAAATTTTCATGAAAATTCTTTAACTATGGCTATAGAAGCTTGTAAAAAAGTAATAAGGACTGCAAATATAGATGTACAAGATATAAATTTAGTTGTATTTGTATCTTCTACCCCAGAATATCTATCTCCTACAAATGCTGTTAAAATTCATGATGCTTTAGGTTTATCTAAGAATACAAATGCATATGATATGAATGGTAATTGTGCGGGAATGATTATTGCAATGGATCAAATCTGTAGAACAATGAAAAGTAATAACAGAATTAAATATAGCTTACTTGTAGGCTCAGATTTAGTAGTTAGATATTCAAGAAGATCAGAGCCTATTACTTATGCTAATTTTGGAGAATCTGCATGTGCTGTTTTATTAGAAAACACTGAAGATAACACATCAGATTTCATAGATAGTTCATCTTATGTAGATAGCTCATTAAGCAGCTATATAAAATTTCCTCCTGATGGCTTTTCTAAGGTATTACCAATAGATGAAGATACACCAAAAGATAATAGAATAATAGAATGGACAGATTTTAATACAGATGAGGCCTTTGCAAGTTCTGTTGATTCAATAAATGAAATACTAGATCGAAATAATCTAACTAAAGATGATGTTAAATTATATTGTCTATCTCAGTTCGCAAAGAAAAATATTGATATGATAGGAGAGACTTTAGAAGAACCAGAGCACAAATTTCCATTCGTAGGTGACAGATTTGGATATACAGGTGTTACAAGTCCATTTCTTGCCTTAGCCGATTCTGTTTCAAATGGTAATCTTAAGCATGGGGATCATGTTATTTTATGGACGGTTGGGGCTGGCGTAGTTGCTTCATGTATACTACTTAGATATTAATATTAAATAGCAAAGTAAGATATTAACTTTTTTGTTCTAACCTAGGTATGTAGGTATATTTATATAAAAACAAATTTACCTACATACTCCCTAGTATAGGTTATATAAATAACCTATACTTCAAATTACTACTTACATTTATGCCAATTATAAAAATCTTTTAGCTCTGCTTTTCGTTCCTCTGGTAAGGCTGTTTTCTTAACACCTTGAATTGCACCTTCCAGTGCTAACAATCTATGAATACACGCAGAAGAATCAATTTCTTGTATTTTCAGCCATGCTTGTTCTGTGCCAATATCCTTTAATTCATCATAACTAAATATACCTACTTTATTCAACTGGCTTTCAATCTCTTTTCCAATATTAGGTAATTTTGATAATTCTCCCATAACCAACTTCCTTTCAAATTGGAATCTGTTATTTCCTGTTTGGTTTTCTCGTTAGAAACAATAGTGGATAGGCAGTGGATTTTATTTACTTACGCACTGGTCTGATATACTTAAAAAAACGTTCCGGATTAAAATAAAAGTAAATTATTCTACCGGGGGAAGTATCAAAGCAGTAACCAGTGCCTGCAAAATCAAAAGTTGCCATTGCCTTTTCAATCTTTTCCTCCACACTACGATTTTCCTGCTCATAATCGAATGGCCCATATTCAAAAACAATGTACTCGGCTTCGGGAACATCAATCATAAGCATTTGTGGTGGAACTTCGCCTTTATAATCAAAAGGAAGACGTACACCATAACACTCTGTACGTGGAATACCCCAATCGCAGAGTCTTCCGTCCGGGTCATTAATGTACGCCATAATCTGACCGCTACCACTGTTAGATTCGCTCCCACCATCATCATCCAATTTTCCCTTGATACTATCAAGTAAACCGCAAATTGTTTCGCAGTCCTGTCCCGGAATAAGACTTTGCTTTTGCCAAAAATCCCAATATCCATTACTCTCATAGTTTTTAATGTGTAAAAATTTGTGTGCGGGAATGGTTACAAAATAAATTTTAACATTATCTGTAGATTTCATCATACCAATCTCTCCTAATCCTAAAAAGTAGCGGTCGAAAGGGTTTATTTTTGTACGAAGAACCACAGGCTTAGGCTTTTTTCGGTATTCACTTGGAGTTACACCATATGTTCCCTTGAAAGCTCTGGTAAAAGCTTCATGTGATGAAAAACCATAATCAAAGGCAATATCCAAAATGCTTTTTTCACTATCCCGAACCTCTTTTAGTGCAAAGGCTAATTTTCTATGCCGCAGATAATCCCTAAATTGCATACCCGATATTTCTTTGAATTTTCTCGTTGTATAAAATTTTGAATAACCCAGCCTGCGAGAAAGAAAGCGTAGTGTCAAGGCTTCATCATTATAATTTTTAATACATTTGTCAATTTCATCAACGATTATTTGAATTTGCTTCTGCCATTCGTACATTCGTCTGTTCACCTCGTTTCAACCGTCCTACATTTATTATAAAGAAATAGAGAGATTACTGCTTGATTTTACTTGCTGTTATTTCATTTTTCTCTTTTAAGTTCTGCATCTTTGCGTCTGGCCTACAATATGAGGTTTTTAATACCTCTATCAAAGAAATTTTTGTCTGCACCGCTGCCATTCTCCATGCTATGATATGTAAGAGCCATTTCCTAATGACTCATCCTCTAAATCAAATTCCTCTTCACTAATTAAATTACAAATAAACTTTTTAAAATTATCTGCTAATTTAGTTATTGCATAATCATATTCCTGATCAATATGTACAACACTTGGTTCCCCTTTAGGTCCGCATTCCCTATAATCTAAAAATATCATATCATGTCCAGCTGATGGACAATCAGCTATTGCAACCCCAATGTCAGGATATTCCCACTCTTCAATCCAAAATCTACTTCCAAATTCTCCACACAATGAACATGATTTGTCTAAAGCAATACTAAATAATCCTGTTATACCTATGTGATCTTCTGCCCAGCTTGTAGGAGTTTCTGTACGAATAGCATCTTTCTTGAGAAGTCCTCCATTATGAATACGCATTAACTCTATATATGATTCAGGCAATTTGTACAATATTTCCTGCTCTACCTGTTTTATTATTTCATCTGTAGGATAGTCAGATATATATTCTTTATATGAATAATCACAATCATTCCAAAGATTTTTCAATATATTATCATCAAACATAACTACTCAACTCCTATTGTCTTACACTTAAAAATTATTTTTCCCACTTAATTATAGCATATTTTGTAAATATAGTATTACTTATGATCAGGAATAGTATTAAAAACCTGCACTAAAATCATAGAAATGCATAATGATAATTTATATACTAAAAAATAGATGATTCATTTACAATTACTATTAGACTAAATGTAAAAGTAATTTAACCCTTTATTCATAAGTTCAAGAATTGGTACTAATGTCATTCCTTCTTCCGTTAAGGAATATTTAGCTTATGATACACATCACTCAAGTCTTTTACAAGATAAAATACCAACTGGATTCATTTATACAATGAATGTAACTATTTAATTTCACCTATTTTTATATTCACAGAATTTTTATAAGTAATAAATAATATCTGTAAATTCAAGCATAGTATCCAGATGATTGATAAAAATATGTGGGAGATAGCAGTCAAAGTGGATAGAGTCTCCTTCCTTAAGCACATATTTTCCTGTAGCCAGCTGAATCGTCAATTCACCTCGATCCACAAGAATATATTCTTGAGTTTTAGGAACGTGACCATCAGAGTTATACTCACAATGTGGCTTTACCTCAACCTTAAATAGTTCAAAATTACGGTTGGGATTGGTGGTATAGTAACAGTAGGAGATAAAGGAATTCGTATTCTCGGATTGCTTCTTTGTGTCGACTTTGTGGATGACAACGGCATCCTCCATTGGCGAGTCAATCAGCTTGGTATATGTGACCTGTAGTCCGTTGGCAATCTTCCAAATTGTGTTGATGGTTGGGTTGGATTCTCCTTTCTCTATCTGAGAGAGCATTACCTTACTAACACCGGATAACTCGGATAACTAACCTAGACTAAGATTGCGATCTGTTCTTAACTTCTTTAAATTTGCTGAAATCATATCATTCAAGTTCATAGTAATCCTCCTATTTACAAATATATAGTACAATCGCAAAATATAACTAACGTTCAATAAAACGAATAGTTGTAAAATATATTTTATCGAATTGCCATTGCGATTGCAATCAAAAGGCAGTTTAAAGGAGGATAATAATGAAGATAGCAAGGATTGAATTTCTTTTGTCAATGTTAATTGTAGGAAGCATTGGTTTGTTCGTTAGGAGTATTCCATTCTCATCTGCGCAGATTGCACTGGTAAGAGGCATATTGGGCTGTGCATTTGTCTTTGTTTTTAGTTTAATGTCAGGTCACAAGATAAGTGGAAAGAATATAAAGGCAAACCTATGGATTTTGATTGCTTCAGGTATTGCACTCAGTGTAAACTGGATTCTTCTTTTTCAAGCTTATAAGTACACAACCATATCCAATGCCACCATATGTTACTACTTCGCTCCTGTACTTGTAATGATTCTATCTCCACTCATTTTGAAGGAGCCATTAAGTGTATTAAAGGTACTGTGTATCGTTGCTGCCTTAGTGGGACTGGCTTGTATTACAGGGGTAAGCCAAAAAGCCGGTGCCAATGATTTTGTAGGTATTCTATACGGTCTTGGATCAGCGGTTCTTTATGCAACTGTAATATTCTTAAATAAGTGCTTGAAGGATATTAAAGGAATTGAAAGCTCTATTGTACAATTAGGGGTTTCAGCTATTTCACTGCTTGCCTACGTACTTATGAGCGAAGGATTTAAGCTTGACGAAATAACAGTAACACCGATTGTATTGCTTTTCATTGTAGGTGTCATACATACTGGAGTTGTTTATCTATTATATTTTTCATCTATGCGAGAACTTTCCGCTCAGAGCGTAGCAGCTTTAAGTTATATTGATCCGGTAGTCGCTATCCTTTTAGCATCCATATTTCTGCATGAAAAAATGACGATTGTACAGATAATTGGTGGTATTCTGATACTTGGGACAACCTTTTTCAATGAAATATATGCTCAAAAAAAGAAGACTAGCAATATTCTATAGTAAATTCTAGATTAGATAGCCAACTAATTTAACTAATAAATTTAGACTCAAAAATGCCACTGCACTAATCTACAGAGGCATTTTTTATAGTTCCCTCAACTTGCTTTTCAATATAACATGCAATATTTTTGTCCATACTTATCGCCTCTTAAAGATACAGTTCAAATAAATAAGCTAATATTAAATAAGCTCAATGAATCTCTGCACTGCTGTAGACATAAGAATATCTTTTTTAGTCGCTATACTCATAATTCTCTCTGGGATTTTTTCTTTAATGGATATTTCATATAATTGTTCCTGATCCAATTTAAAATAGGAAATCCTATTCTTTCATCCCTTTTTAGCTTTGGTGTAGGAACTTTAGGACTTGCATTAGTATTCTTTCTTGCTGTTACATTTGACCATTTCGTATTATCAGTGTTTATTCTTTTCTCATCTATATTTTCATTATAATAAATAGATTTATATATAGAAGTTTTTCCTGCTCCATTTACTTCTGCGAAAATTGTATAAGTTGGCATGCTATTTACCTATAACCTTGGCTTGTTCTTTTTGCAATACTAAATTAGATAAGGTCATATAAAAATCTTGCTCTTCTTTTGTCTTTGCATTTTTAAATGATTCCTTCAATTCATTGTATGAGTAATTTATAAAAATATCATATAAATTAATATCCTTATTTTCCATATAAAGTACCTCCTAAAAGAAAGTTATTTATATAATATACCGAATTCATCAAATAATAAACCTACTCTCTTTTGATATTTTTACTAATAAGCTAAAATTCCCCATACTATTAACACTTTTAAATAAAAACCTCATTTACTTATGGTATGGTTCTCCGTAACCAGTGTAAATGAGGTTTTTAATTTCCATTTGTGAAATATTTACTTATGTTTTGTTATAATTAAAATATTAATAAACTAAAAAAATCACCCTATAGTAAATTAAAAAATTTCCCACAAGAGTGATATTTAAATTTATCTTTTACTTCTATAGAAAATCCCTGCTGTTATCATTAATATTCCTGCAATTAATAGATATTTCTTATCTAGAATATTTCCCTGCATCATTGAAAACAAATAAAACTTCCCTAGATACATTTTGCCTGAACCATAACATAAAATGTAATATAATGTAGGAACCATATACCCTACTGCTATATTATCTACTATAGAATATACTAAAATGCCTAAACCGCCAAGAAAAATGCAGGTTGATATAGTGCCATAAAAATATTGTCCGAAATCAAATGTACAATTTCCACTTTTAAGATAAACTAAAAATCCACATACGATAATTAATAAAAATATTACTGCCTCCGTTATTCTTATTAAATAATTCATAGCTATAGATTCTTTTTTGGACTTTATCAAATCCCTTATATCCTTATCTTGGTCTGGCATAAATAGTGGAACTAATACTATCATTCCTATTAATGATATATACACATCTAATATTTTTGCTGTATTTAAACTATCTAAATTCTTTACCCCCATAATTAGTGGAGATATTAGACATAAACCAATTCCTGCTATTATATAAGGAAATAAATTAAACTTTAAATTTACTTTAGCTATTTTTAAGTATCTTTCCATTTAAATTTAATTCCCCCTTTCTTTTTGTGTCATATATGAATATAGTTCCCACTATTAGTACAATTGCAACTATACTATATAAAACTCTATTTATCACAAGCTCATTAAAAATTTTGTTATATATATCATAGGAACCTAATGCATTAAATCTAGGAATTAAATTCATACCTACATTTCCAACTAAATTAGAACCACCTAATGATATACTTACAAACCACCATATACCTTGAACTAAAATTGCAACTGGTCCATTTGTCAGTTCTGTTAAGAAGAATCCCATGGAAACTGTAACTAATACACTTGGCATAAGCCATCCAAATATAGCTCTTATAAAAGCAAAATAATCTGCTGTTATTCCATTACTATCTGCTGAATAAATTGATTGTAACGTTGGTGTAATGCTTATTAAAATTAATGGGAATATTATCATAGATATAATTGCTAAATATCTTGATAATATAATTACAGTTGATGAACACTTTTTAGAAAAAATCACTTGCGCTGCCTTTGCTCGCTTATCTTTTAATACTCTAGTTACTGCTAAAAATATTGGAAGTATCGCTAAAACAATTCCCATATAATCACTAAATAATCTTGCATAAGCTCTTGATACCTTATCATTATTTATAATACTTTCATAATCTTTCAATGCATCCTCATAAGTTCTCTTTGCTTCTCCATTTCCATATAATTTTTTTGAATTATAATAACTTCCCCCTCCAAGAATATCATCTATTTTATTCATCTTTTCTGAAAACTCTTGAAATTTAATATTATCTTTTACTTTAATAGAATTAACGAATCTATTATCTCCTGTATTATTGTGATTTTCAATTTCCTTTATTAATTGTTCCTTATTTATACCTGTTATATCTTTTAAAATTTCATAAACTTTTGACATTTCTTCATCCTTAAGCTTTACTTCTTTATAAAACATTATAGGATATGTTGGAAAGGAATTTAAACTTAATTCAGAAGCCAGTTTATTAATAGTTGATTGCATTATTACACTTTCATCACCACTATATTTAAACCCGTAGTTTTCTTGTCCTTGTATAGGTTTTGCTACACCTTTAAAGTCTGCCATTTGACTAACAAAAAATATAATTGTACAGGCTAAGAATATATAATAAGTAATACTTTTTAGCATTTCTTTGCATTCTTTCAAAAATAAAGTCTTAAACATTATCTTGCACCTCCATTTATATGCATAAGATACATGTATGCATCTTCAACATTTGGAGGTGTTACTTCTGCTCCTTTAAAAACTTCAGATTCACTCTCTGCAATAAATCTTACATTAGCCTCTGTAGACATCATAAGTACATTAGTAACTATATATTTTTTCTTTATCTCTTGAATTTCAGCTTTTGATATCTTGGCTTCATATATATTACCATTAGCTTTATCTAAAAGTTCTGTAACTGTACCTTTGAATATTATTTTCCCCTCATCCATTACTGCAATATTTTCACAAGTAGATTCTATATCACCAACTATATGAGTTGATAAGATAACAATTCTATCTTCTGCTATTTCAGAAAGTAGATTACGAAAACGCACTCTCTCTTCTGGGTCTAAGCCAGCTGTAGGCTCATCTACTATTAAGACCTTAGGATTATGAAGTATAGCTTGTGCAATTCCAAGCCTTCTTCTCATACCTCCTGACATAGCTTTTACCTTAGTTTTCATATTATTATTTAAATTTACTTTAGACAATAGCTCTGGTATTCTTTCTTTTCTAGCTTTTTTATCTAAACCTGATAGTACCCCTAAATAGTCCATAGCTTCATATGCTGACATATTGCTATACATTGAAAAATCCTGTGGTAAGTATCCTATCATTTCTCTTACCTTACTTGCTTCCTTTACATTAACACCACATACAGTTATTTCTCCAGAACTTAAAGAAAGTAAAGTAGTTACAGATTTCATAAGTGTAGTTTTTCCTGCACCATTTCTACCAAGTAATCCAAACATACCTTTTTTTATTTCTAAATTAATATTGTTTAACGCTTGTTTCTTACCAAAAAATTTACTTACATCTTTTAAAATAATATCTGTACTCATAAAATTCTCCTATCTATTATTTTCTAATACAAGTAAATTCTAACTACCAATTATCTATTTTTTATCTACAATAGCAAAAAAGCTTGCACATATTATAGCTCCACCCTTTGTACTATTATTTAAAGTCAATTTTCCTCCATGCTTTTCACATAACACCTTACATATACTTAACCCAAGTCCAAAGTGTCCATCCATACCTTTTCTAATACTATAATAAGGTTTTAATGCAGAATATAATTCCTTTTTAGAAAATCCTGTTCCATCATCTCTAACATAAATATATAAAAAATCATCTTCCCACTCTAAAATAATATCTATATTAGACTCTGCAAATGATATAGCATTAGATAATAAATTATCTATAACCTGTAGAACCACACTTTCGTCAAGATACCCTTTACTCTCCTTTAAGTTATTAAATATATTAATTTGAATATTACTTTTAATATTGATTCCATTGATAATTTCTTGTATTTTTTTCTTTAATAATTTGAAATCATAAAGCTTTTGCCTTATCTTTATAGCATCAATGTCTTGTATATCCTTCATCTTTTCTGAAAATTGCTTTAACCTTGTTAGTTGAGACTGCATTAAATTAAGGGTTTGTAATAATTTTTCTTCCGTTATTTTACCTTGTGGATAATACTTAACTAAAAGGTCAGTATACCCTTGCATAACAGTAAGAGGAGTTCTAATATCATGGGCAAAGGCTGAATTTAATTGTCTTTGTCCTTCCATTAAACTCCATATATTTTCATTGTTCTTAATAAGTTGTAGTCTCATACTATCAAAAGCTTCACATATTTCACCTAATTCATCTCCACTATTATAAATACAAGAAAAACTTAAATCATTGCGACTTATATACTTTGCTTCTTCCTTTAATATTTCTATGGGAGCTTTAATTTTATTTTTATAGAATAAATTAGAAGTAATTATTATTGCAATTATAGAATAAATAACTATTGAATATACTCTAATAATTCTTGCTCCATATAAAATAACTTTATCTATTGGTTCTAACTTAACAAGTGCCTCAATTGGCACGTAACTGTTTATATCAATAGAATATTTTGTATATACGAGTCCTTTCCAACTTTTACAAAAAGCTATGGTTAATATATAGAAAATTATTACTGCAATAATAGCTATAAATATGTATAGGCTCATGGTTTTTCTTAAGGATTGTGCTTTTATCTTATCTTTTAATCTTAATAGCTGCTTATCTATCCAATCCATTTATATCCGACTCCCCAAACTGTTTCTATAATTGTATCATCAGTATACTTAGAAAGCTTCTTACGTATCCTTCTAATATGTTCAGTAATAATGCTGCTATCACCATCTTTATCAAAACCCCAAAGTTTTTCGTAAATATTTTCCTTAGAAAAAATTTGTCCACTATTCATACTCAAAATTTCTAAAATATCAAATTCTGTCTTAGTAAAATTTATTTCATTATCTCTATAAAAAGCTTTTCTATCAGAATAATTAATAACTATTTCTTTTAAAAATTTCACTTTTTCTTTTGCAGTTTTACGTTCTTCACGCCTTAAATGAGCTTTAACTCTAGCATTTAATTCTTCTATACTAAATGGTTTTAGAATATAATCATCTCCACCTACCATAAGCCCTTTTATTCTATCCCTTTCTTCAACTTTTGCTGTTAAAAATAAAATTGGGCAGCTAACAAAATTTCTTATTTTAGTACATACTTCTATTCCATCCATTTCTGGCATGTTAATATCTAGTATTATAATATCTGGATTTATATCTATCTTCTTTAAAGCATTTTCTCCATCATAGGCTGTATAAACTAGAAAATCTTCAAGCTCAAAAAAATCCTTTAAAAGTGATACAATATCAATTTCATCATCTATAACGAGCATCTTATATTTCATTTAATCTACTCCTTAACCACTGCTATTTTATACTTTTACTCCCTAGGGTAAATTTTAACACATATTTCTCTACAAATTCCCTATTAATTTAGATTTGTTCCTATAATTTATGATACGGTTCAACCTATCATATTCTAAACTTTTCTAACTATTAAATATAAAAAAGAATCTATTTTTAAGTATTTAACAACTATAATCCCTTAAAAAATAGATTCTTTTATATCTCTTTATTTTAACTTAGTAGATATATATGAACTACGGCAGTAACAACAAATTTCATTTTTCGTTTAATCTTTCTTTCTGTTTATATAAATAGCACCATTACAGTTCATTGATTGTATCAGTTACCGCCATATTCCGAATCCGTTTTGACGGAGCATAGACCGCAACGATAGCCGTAATCGTAACAACCAAAAGCACAATAATTATATGCCTAATAGGAATACTCCAAATAGCGTAGTTAAAATAAGCAGTAATAAGCTTGTCGTATAGTAATTTGCTAATAAATAGACCAACTACAACTCCTACAATACAACCTGATATAGAATAGGTAAAGGCTTCAGCGGCTATCATTTTTGTAATCTGATGTTCGTCCATACCAACAGCCCGCATGACTCCATATTGCTTTATTTTTGCGGATACGCTCATAGAAATACTGTTCATAATATTTAATACAGAAACCAAAGTTATAATTGTCAAAAATCCATATACAAAAAATGTAAATGCCATATATGTGCTGGATTGCATAGTCCGTAAGTCTCGTTTATCGCTAAAATTGTACTTCTCACCTACGACATTATGGATGGCTTCAACATTTTTGTCCTTCGCATTTTTTGTCATCTGTATCATAATAAGTGAATAGTCGGTTACTCCAGTAAGGCGAGTAAAAGTTTCTTTAGAAGTAATGAGTATTGTTTTCCCATTTGGAGCACCGTTATCACTAAATGGGTTACATTTTAACAGCCCTGCGATTTCAAGTTCCTTATTGCCAACTTTGATTTTATCGCCTATATTTAGAGGTCTGTCCTTGTCCCAGATTGTAAGTACGTAATTACTGTCTCCATACACTTTTGAAATATCGCTACCTTTTTTAAGTTGCTTATCTTTTATAAGACAGTCTAAATCATAATCATCATAGGAAATCATATCAATCCTGTTTGTTTTAGAGTTTACTTCTGCCAAAATATCAAAAGAGCTTCTTCGCCCAAAAACATGTTTTACATCTGACATACCACTTATTTTATCAAGCAATGCACTGTCTATCGAATTTGAAGTATTATTACTAGAAATGTTGATATCAGGAGTATCTGAAAATTGGGGCATAATATAGCCGATAAACTCTATCAACACTGAAAAGCTCAAAAACAGGATGATGCTAAGAGCAAAGGAGCTTGTCATAAGTATTAAGTTTTTCTTTCCTGATACTGCACGATGAATACCAAGGGCAGTTTCAATTTTTGAAAAACGGGTATTCAATGCATGGGTTGCATTTTTTGTATTTTCCGAATTACCAGATACTGCTGTTACAGGCGATACCTTTGCAGCTCGTTTTGCCGGAGAACTGGCGGCAATGAGTACTGTAACAACTCCCACAATTATTCCACTGATAATACCTATTGGACTGACTCCAAAAAGGGGTATATTAGAGAACTCTAACGCGACAAGAAACCTTAGTCCAGCACATAATCCCCATGTGACCACAATCCCAAGTATAATCCCTATTGGAACCGCAGTTTTGCACCAATTAAGGGCTTCCAGTTTGACAAAACGGATAATCTGTTGTCTGCTCATTCCAATGCAACGCATCATTCCGAAAAACTTTGTCCTTTGAGCAACATTACTGTTTATACTGCTTGAAATCATAAGCACTCCTGCAATCATGATAAGCACAAACAGCACAGCTGCTGTAGAATATAGAGTTTGCATCGATCTTGTACTAAGGTCTTGCTGCTTATCCAGTAATCTTGATGTCTCCATTCTAACACCCATATCTGCCATACTAAAAACAGCAGTTACCAAAAATACGGCAAATATAATACAAAGAAGCGTCATGCGATTTTGACGTCTATGTACTTTTGCAGAAATTGGGATTAAACTAAGATAGCTTTTCATTCACGGCACCTCCCTAAATCAGTCAGTTTGCCATCGGATACTTGTATTATTCTATCTGCAGTCTGTGCGATACTTCGGCTATGGGTAATCATAACAATGGTCTGCTGGTACTTTCTTGCAGCTTCTTTTAGCAAAGTAATCACTTCACTGCTGTTTTGCGTATCTAAATTACCCGTCGGCTCATCGGCAAGGATAAGTGAAGGCCGCGTAATTAGTGCACGTCCTATTGCTACACGCTGTTGCTGTCCACCTGATAATTGACTGGGTAAATGGTGACGGCGTTCTTTCAAATTAAGCACCGTAAGGAGTTCCTCAAGATACTTTTTATCAGGCTTTTGATAATCAAGCAGTACTGGAAATATTATATTTTGCTCAACATTCAATTCTGGAATTAGATTAAAATTTTGAAAAATAAATCCAATATTTCTACGCCTAAAAACTGTCAAGTTACTATCTTTCATAGAAAAAATATCTTTACCGTCAATAAATACTTTGCCTGATGTTGGCATATCAAGTGCCCCTATCATATTCAGAAGTGTACTCTTGCCGGATCCTGACTCCCCGACTATTGTGACAAATTCGCCTTTCGGAACGGAAAAGCTGATATCCTTTAATGCATGTACGGCAGCTTCACCGCTACCATAGGTTTTAGAAATTGATTTAACTTCCAATAAATTCATAGGTTATCTACCTCTTTCTGTCTTGATATTGAAAGATTATCATGTCAATCTTACTACTATATGACACTTACCCTACAATTTTGTAGGAATTAAAAAATTGATTGTAAAAGTAGTGCCAATACCTAATTCGCTGTCAACTTCGATTGTTCCGCTGTGTGCTTCAACAATAGCTTTCACAAGCGGTAAACCAAGTCCGATACCTTGCGTGTCTTTAGAAAAACGACTGCGATAAAATCTTTTGAAAATATGGTGCAAATCCTCTGGGTGAATACCGCTTCCGTTGTCTTTTATGATGACTTGAATAACAGACGCAAATTGTTTCCATTCAATATAGATAGCATTTCCTTTTTGCGTATGGTCAAAAGCGTTTTTAACAATATTACTGATTGCTTCAATTAGCCAATTACGGTCACATAATAAGGTGATTTCATCATCACCGGACAGATATATTTCCTTTTCCTCCTGCTTGGCACGAAATGAAAAGTGCCTTTCTATACTGCCCATCATTTCAGATACATTTTCTTCAGCTTTGTCAATCACGATTGTTCCGGCATCGAGTTTTGTAATTTTCAAGAGGTTTTGTACCAGTATTTCTATTCTGTCAAGCTCCTGCTCTGAAAGAACAGTAAACTCTTTAATTGTCGGTAAACTTTTTGCTTCTTCTTGCATAATTCCATTATAGATATTAAGGGCAGCAAGCGGAGTTTTTAACTGGTGGGAAATATCGGAAATGGTATCTTTCAAAAATTTTTTTGCTTTTCCCTCATTTTCAGCGTGGGCATTTAAAATAGAAACTAAGGAATTTACTTCATGAAATAGTCTGTATAGCTCTCCTTCATCATCACATTCAATACGTGCGTTTTGATTTCCAGAAATATATTCTTTGATTTGCGTTACCGCATTTTCCATGATTATATTTTGTTCCTTGAAATACCTATAACCTATTGCCAATATCAAAATACTCATGCACAAAGAACATACCAATATACACAATGCTGCAGTTTCAAATTTCAAAACTATGAAAACAGCAGAAATCAAGGTGAATGCTACTATAAACAGTAATACCAAACGGAAAAGTTTTTTGATTTTCCTGTTTACCAATATTTTCATCGTACACCCCAATCAACAGTACTCCATTTATACCCCATACGCCGAACAGTCACTATTTTTTGAGGCTCTCCCGGATTATCTTCGATTTTTGTACGCAGTCTGCGTATATATACGGTAAGAGTATTATTATCTATATAGTTTTCGTTGCAATCCCATAGTCTGCTTAAAATCTGTTCTGGAGAAAGAACAATATCCGGATTTTCCATAAACATGCATAACAATTTATACTCACTTGCTGTTAAGTCAAGTTGTTCTCCATTTTTATAGACTTCTCCTTTTAGCAGTTGTACGTTTATACCATTAGAATTCAATTCGGTATCAGCTTGATTAAAATTGTTACTTCTGCGAAGCAAAGCATTTATTCTCGACATAAACACCGCCAGTTTGAACGGCTTTGTTATGTAATCGTCACCGCCAATATCAAGCCCCATTATGATATCCGTTTCTTCATCAGCAGCAGTAAGAAACATAATCGGCACCTTTGATGTTTTACGAATTTTTTTGCATAAATCATAGCCGGAGCCATCAGGAAGCGATACGTCCAAAATCACCAAATCATATTTCCCATTTTTCCATAGTGCTTCTGCTTCAAGACTTGTACGGGCAACATCTATTTCATATCCTTGTTTTTTGATAGCAAAAGATAAACCATTAATTAAACTCAAATCATCTTCAACAAAGAAAATATGTTTCAATTTTTTCACCGTCCTTTCGCTTTCAAACAATATCACCATACATTATATACGGCCAACCAAATAATTGCAAAAAACGAACCATGAATAAAAGGAAATGACAGCAGAGATACAGATACTTAAATATCTGCGAAATCCCATATCCTGTTTTACTTTTTCTTTTTAGTAGTCTATTTACTATTAATTTTTTATTATTTTTACAAATATAATAATCATCTAATTCACTATAATCCATGTTTTCTATTCTGCTTATATCATTTTTATATTTTCTTGTTTTTGATATTTCATAATTTGCTGGTTTAATATATGATAACTGTTTATTCTTTTTAATATAAACATAATTTTCTTCACTCTCGTAACCGGCATCTGCAGTAATTTTAAAATACTTAAAGTACAAGGAATTTTCCATACTTTTTATAAATGGAATCAATGTTGAGGTATCCGTAGGCTGATCGCCAACAGTAAGCCATACTATATATTCAGAATCTATTCCATGCTGCACATTGTAAGCAGGTTTTAGCTGACCGTTTTTCATGGCATCTTCTTTCATTCTCATAAATGTTGCATCTTTATATGTCCTTGAATAGCTATTACGCTTGCCGCAGATATGGATTTTCTGTGTATATTCTTTTAGCTTATTAAGATATTCTTCAAGTTTTTCAATAGAACGTTGAATTGAAGTTTTCCTTTTACCACGTCCATGTACAAATTTAATATTTTCTTCTTGTTTCAAGGCGTAAAGTTTCTTGCGTAACTTTTTTATATGCTTTATTTTTACCTTGATCTCATATACAAGCTTTAGTCCATACATGTCTTCGCATTCAGCTACAAAATCAGCTAATTTAGAAAGTAATCTCTGCAAATTTTTTGAAACAGCTTTTTTCCAAACAACAGTATATTTGTTGGCACAAGCCTCTATCTTTGTACCGTCGATAAATATAGAATCGCCTAATATTTCTCCAATTTCATAAAGAAAGTTTGTTATTTCAGCCATAATTGTTTGTGAGCATTGAGCAAAGTGAACACTACGAAACCTTGCAAAAGTAGAATGATCTGGAACTGGTGAACCCTCTAAAAGGTACATGAAATTTACATCTCTTTTGCAGGACATTTCCATTTCTCTAGAAGAATATCTATGATTCATGTAAGAATAAAGTACAATCTTCAGCATCTGATGAGGCGTAGCCTGATTTTCCCATATACAATATAATTAACAATATTTCAAATTCAATTTTTAACTATATTTTTATACAAAAGTAGCTAGTAAAACTCTATTATTTTACTAGCTACTTTTCTAATATATTATTTGCCCAATTAGGTATTTTTTTATCTTTCCATATTATCTTATCGTTTTTTAAATATATAATTTCTCTTAATACTTCTGTATTATCATATATATTTACTTCATTACACATTTCAATTACATTATTTAAGTTGTTTAGTGAATCATAATATCTTCTTTCTATATCCTTATCAGGTATTCCATGTCCACCCTTACTTACTCTAATTTTAACTATCTCTTTAGCAACCTCTGGATCTTCCACCCCTATGTAGTTCATAATTATATAAGAACCCTTTTCCTTTGCAAACTTTATATTCTTTATTATACTTTTACCAGACAGCGTTGTTTCTTGATTAAATTATATCTGTTGTAAAATATATTGTTTTATTAATTTGGCAGCTTTTCTTGCACATTTTATTTGAATAGTATAATTTTTCATATTACTTACCTATAACTTTCATTTGTTCTCGTTGTAATATAATGTTTGATAAATTCGCATAAAAATCTTGTTCTTCTTTGCTTTTTGAGCTTTGAAGTAATTTCATAATATCATCATAGGAATATTTTGTAAAAATATCATATAAATTAATATCCTTATTTCCCATATAAAGTACCTCCTAAAAGAAAGTTATTTATATAATATAATATACCGAATTCATCAAATAATAAACCTAATCACTTTTAATTTTGGTTCTCTATAGATACGCTTCACCGATAGAATAATAGTTGTACCACAATTATATATAGGTTTTATAGTTCTACTCCACAAATAATAACGAATTTTAATAGTTAAAATGAGGTTTATTCTATTTCCATATGACTCCTTGTGGAATTATTTTCATAAGGCATCTTTCATTACCCATTTTTATACTTCTTAATAACTCAACATTAACTTTACATTGAAAGGCTTTTTCAAATAGTACTTTACTATATCCAGTAGTACATTGACACCATACATCAGAATCTAGCCTATCTACATCTGCAAGCATTGGACATGGACAAAAATTAAATTGTAAATAAAGATTTCCATTTTCATAAAATAATCCTGCATCTTTTGCTTTCTGTAAATTGCCAAGCTCCTCTAAACTTGATGATAGTTCTATTAGTTCTTTCACTAATTCTAACTTCTTATCCATTCCATATCCACACTGACACTTCATTCTAATCTTCTTAGTAGTTACCTTATCAAATTTACTTTCTAATCTCTTCATTGTAGAATTTACCCATATAGCATTATCCTCTGATTTACTACTTTCCTCTTTTCTATGTACAACCTCTCTTGCAATATCTTCATTGCTCTCATTTTTTACAGCTTCATAAATAACATGCTCTTGGATTTTCCTTATATCAAACATAAAATCTCCCTTTTCCTAATTTTATTTAGTGATAGTTTTATCACTATTTTCATAATAAAGGAAATCTTAATTTTTTACTTCTGAATTCTTGCTCTATTTAATAGCAATACATAAATCCATAGTAACATGATTATTTTTTCTATCAATATTATGATAAATGCCTAATCCATATCTTTCATCCATTTTATATCCACTACGTGGAAGCCAAATATTAAAAACTCCCTGAAATGTCACAAAAATATCATGTATATATCCATTAAAACGATAAACTGCAAATTTACCACCTTTTATTGTTGTAACATTTTCTAACTCTACATCTTCACCAACAGTTATGCATAAATCATATATGCACTTCTCTAATTCAGTAATAGATGGATCATCATAAGATTTTTCAATCAAAAGTGTATCTGGTTTAATATAGGTTTTGTATCGTTCCATAAAACTGTCCCAATTACGCCCTATATCACTATAATTTTCAATATATCTTTCATAGATTATTTTAAAATCAGCTAGATTTTGTATAATAATCCTCTCATCGTAATATTCAAAAGATTTAAAAGTATTATATTCACTAGGACAGAATGGATTAGAAACACATGTTGAATTTATAGCCTTTCTAAATTCCACTGGACAAATACTATACTGCTTGCTAAAGGCTGAACTATAATTTGAAGAACTGTACCCATAATTGACTCCAATATCAGTAATAGTTTTATCTTTTTCAACCTTAAGACTTACTGAACTTTGATCCATTCTTATACGTTTGATAAAAGCATAAATACTTACGCCTGTTTCCTCTTTAAACATTCTGCTAAAATGATATTTTGAAAAATTACAATGATTAGCAACATCTTTGATAGAAATATCCTCATCTATATGCTGTAAAATATACTCAATACTTTTATTTATCAAAGATTTTTTAATTATCATTTTAATCCAACTTTCCTAAATACTTTTTACACAGCTACTAATGATTCCATTTTCTTAATAATTTTACTTCTATTTATAAAAAATATTATCAAAAATCAAAACCTTTGGAAATAACGCTAATACTAGAAAACATTAGTTTTTTTAAACATCATTTTCATATTTATTTTATACTTAAAATATTTCTTACTTTTTGATTATAATGTATTCTTTAAATATAATCTTACTTATGATACAGTATTTTTCTACTTTTATCACTTATTTATGATACCATTCTCCGTATCAGCAGCAAATGAGGTTTTTATAATTAATATTTAGATATCATTTCTTCATGTATAATTTCTTTTTATATTATAAATACACCTTAATTCTTCTGCATTTTCATTTCATGAATTAACATCATTTCATACATAGTATGTACAACATATCCTTGGATAATCTCATTATTCTTTCCAAACTTAATATCAATTATAGGTCGTATACCTTGATTCATTAAGTTCATTATTGTTAAACAAAACTCTTTATCATCTCTAATAATAGCAACTTGATATTCCTTAATCTTAATATTAACTTTTTCAAAATTATCTAAATATCCATTAAGCTCAAGTGGATTTGTAAATAAAGGAAACATATCGTTAACTATTAAAGGTTTTTCATCAATTACTAAATATATTAATGGAGTATAAAAATTTTTGCATTTATTATGCAACTTAGCTATTGATTCATTATATTTCACTACCTCTGATTTTTTGCATTCAATATATTCTTCTGTTCCACCTAGTTGACTTACAAGTGTAGTGTAATTACCAAAAATAAAACTTTTACTTGAATAACAAATAGGATTTTTTTCTATTTGCCCAGTTTTTATCTTTTCATTTAATTCATTTACAAAATCCTCTGCATCTTTTTTACTATATCTATCTATGTTTCCTCTTCTAGTAGCAAATTTATATGTTCCATCTTCTAATAATGTTTTAACACAATAGCTACCCAATACTAAATTATTAGTATCAGTTTCCACTACAAGTGGATTAACTGACTGATTTAGTATTTTTGCACCGTTATAACAAAACTGTCCGTCTTTAATTTGCTTTATCCACAAATTTATATCAAAATTCTTCAAAAATTTATACTCTCTATCGGATGGCATTTTTGCTATTCCAAGTACTCTATTTACAGGTATTAAACACTCCTTATGTATAATACCAATATCTGCTTCACAATTATCATTATCAATTTCAATTAACAAAGAATCTTCTTGAAAAATTGCTTTACCACAATTAGAACATAAACAATTGCTTTTTTCATTAAGATACTTCAAAAGTAAATCATTATGTATTTTTTCAAATTTATTTTCATCATCACTATCATTGCTTCCGATATAAACTACATCATATTCTTCAAACCTATCTTTATACTTTTTACTTGAAATAAATCTCTCAATTCCTTTTGCTGTTGCACTTCTATAAACTAATTCTAATTTAATACCATTGGTTAATGTTAAAAAATAAGGTTCTTCATATCTTAATTCTTTTTTACCAACTTCATTAAATCTGAATAATTCTATAAGATATAGTTTATTGCTATCTTGAATTTCATTTTTCAAATTAAAAAGCAAATCTATTTGTTGGTTCTGTAGAGCTAAAATATAATCTTTTCTTACCTCCAATGAATCAAACTGACCTATAATACTAATTAATTCATTATTACCATTGCTTTCTTTATGTTTTTTTAAATAGTCTTCAAATTTTTTATCTAAATATTTCTTATTAAGTGTCTGTCTAGCAGATGCTAACTGTAAGGCCATTTTAATCATAAAACTCCAAAACAAATTTACATCTACGTTGATTTTATTATATAAATACAATTTCACAACCTTTTCATAACTTTGTCCATTTTCTATATCAAATATCTCTACATATGTTCTTCTTAATATCTCTAATAAAATTTTTTCTGTTATTTCTTTACCTGTACTGTCTAAATATATTTGCTTTATTACTCTATCAATTTTTCTAAATACATCTTGTTCGTTTTTATTAAACTCCTTCGTAATAGAAAAACTATTTGATATCCTAATACCTTCAAGTAATCTTCTTAAAGTTTCAGATATATTATTCGAAGAATTTTTACTCGTAACTAGAATATATGCAAAATCATCAATATCATTTTGTAAATATTGATACACAAATTGTTGACATACACTATAGAATTCACTACCTTCATTTTCACTTAAGTTAATGGTACGTTTCATTTGCATATATATTTTTTTATTGTTATTAGATGTTATAACTAAATCATCAATTTTATCATTTGATTCAAATGTAATATACTTAATTGAACTATTAATATTTAAATTCAATACATTTTCAATATCTACTTCAAACAACATACAAATTATAAACCATGCAGATACTCTTTGTTGAAAATCTATACCAGCATTTGTTGGTTGTATCCCCATATAAACCCTCCTAGCCGTATCTCATAAAATAATAATTTTATTATACCATTTTCTAAATAATATAACTATTTTATATTTGAACATTTATTGCTTATGATACGGTATTTTCCGATTCAAAAATAATCTTAGTCAAGTTATATCAATGCCTAAGGCTAAAAACCTCACTTATTTATGGTATGGTTCACCATACCATATTCTAAACTTTTCTAACTATTAAATGTAAAAAAGAATCTACTTTCAAGTATTTAGCAACGGTAAATACTTCAAAAACAGATTCTTTTATACCTTTTTATTATACTAGAATAAACTTAAAAATTCTTCCATAGTTATTCTAGCAAAATATTTATCTATACTAACATTCTTCATTACATTTTCTATTTCTTCCTTTTTATGTTCAGTACCCTTTAATAAATCTTCTATTTCTTTTACATCCTTAACGCCAAAGAAATCTCCAAATATCTTTATATCTTTAATTACTCCTTTTTCTACTTTTAGATTTAGCTCTATAGTTCCACCTGTAAACTTTCCTTCATTGTAAAAACCATACTTAGGAGAACTTCCAAAGTTCCAAGCCCAAGTTTCATATTTATCTTTTTTAATTTTTTCAATTTCATCTATTTCTTCTTGAATTAATGGCATAACCTTTGCATCTTTTTCACTTTTTAAAATATAATCAAATATCTTATTTTTAAAGGTTAAAACATCAATTTCTGAATTTAAATGTTCGGAAATATTAGTTATTCTGCTTATAACTGACTTAACCGCCTTATCTTGAAATTTTATCTTTTTAGGTTTTAGGGCACCACTTAAATTTACTATGTCCGATGAAAACAAAAGAGTTCCATGATGCATGACTCTATTTTTATACTTACATTGAGCTGTTCCAGAAATTTTTTTCCCATCTATTAATAAATCATTTCGTCCTGCGAATTCAGCTTTAACCCCTAATGTTTTTAAAACTCCTATTATAGGTTTACAAAACCTTTCAAAATCATTAAAACTCTTCCCATCATCTTTAACTATAAAAGTATAGTTTAAGTTTCCTAAATCATGAAATACAGCGCCACCGCCTGTCTGTCTTCTTACTACTTTAACCTTATTAGTTTCTATATAATCCATATCTATTTCTGATAATGTATTTTGATTCTTTCCAACTACAACACAAGACTCGTCTCTCCATAAAATAAAGTATTCATCATTTTTATATCTTAAAAAATACTCTTCAGCTGCTAAATTAAAATATGGATCAGTATTTAAATTATCAATATATTTCATAACTTTTTCCCCCATATATCTACTTTATAAACATTTAGCTAATTTTAATACTATTATTATCCACTGTATATTTAATTTTAATTATCATTAGTATCTATTCTTATAATTAAATTCTACTGCCATAACAAATTGAACAAACTTCTTTAAAATTAATAACTAAAAACATTTTATTTTTTATTTATACTATGGATAGCCTCCTTATTCAATCCCATCATTGCTTCATAAAATGCTTCACCTAATGTTGGGTGTGCATGTACTACTTCTTTAAAATCATTTACTGTCATACCTTTTTCAACTGCTACTACACCTTCATGTATTAAATCTGAAGCATGTGGCCCCATTATATGAATACCTAAAATCTTTTTACTTTCATTTTCACATATAACTTTTACAACACCTTCACCTTCACCTAATGCCAATGCTTTTCCATTAGCTCCAAATAGGAATTTATTTTTTATATAATCTATGCCCTTTGACTTAATTTCTTCCTCCGTCATACCCACAGTAGCTATTTCAGGGAATGTAAATATACAATTTGGAATCACAGATTTATGACATTCTTTATTTTCCATTATATGTTCTACAACCTCTATTCCTTGATGTGATGCTGCATGAGCTAAAAGACAAATTCCATTTACATCTCCAATTGCATATATTCCATCTATATTTGTTTTATAATTATCATCTACAATTATTTTCTTTTTATCATGTTCAATCCCTAGTTCTTCTAAGTTCATACCTGTAAAGTTTCCTCTTCTACCTTTAGCCATAAGAACCATATCAGAATTTAACTCAAACTCACCTTTTTTGCTTTCACATTTTATAGTTACATTATTATCATCCCCAGCAAACTCCAATATTTTAGTTGATGTTAATATATTTATTCCTGATTTTTTTGCTATAACTTTATACCTTTTACTTATTTCTCTATCAATATCATATAATATAGAATCCCTAGCAACTATTACTGTTACTTCACTTCCCATAGCTTTAAAAATATTAGCAAACTCCATTCCCACAACACCGCCACCTGAGACTACTAAATGTTTAGGAATTCTATCAAATTCTAAAATATCATCACTTACTATTATGTTTTTATTCTCTATACCTTTTATAGCTGGCATTTCAGCATTTGAGCCTGTTGCTATAATTATGTTTTTTCCCTCTAATGTAACTTGCCCATCTTTCGTTTCTACTAAAACAGTATTTTTATCTTCTAAGAAAGCCTTGCCTCTTATAATTTCAACATTATTTCCTTTTAGTAATTTTTCAACTCCACCTACTAATTCTTTTATTACATTATTTTTTCTTTCCTGAACCTTCTCTATATTTAGATTATAGTTTTCAGCATCTATTCCAAAATCTTCTATATGTTTTAATATATTCATTATTTCTGCTGTTCTATATAAAGTCTTTGTTGGTATGCAACCTCTATTAAGGCATGTTCCACCAAAACTATCCATCTCAACAACTGCTACATCAGCACCTAAATGTGCAGCTCTTATAGCCGCTACATATCCACCAGGACCTCCACCTATAACTATAATATCTTTCATAATATATTCCCCCCTACGACTAATTAATTTTAAAATTTAAGAGCTAAGAAATAAGAATTGTATTTTTACTTTTCTTAAATCTTAACTCTTTTGAACTTCTCACAACTAAGGTTGTAAAATTTTTAGGATTTATCCGATGACTACCCGCTCTAATACTCCCATCGCACTCTGTGAAAGCGATTCGCACCAAATCGAAGATTTGGACTCTCTGCTTTTCTTCAAAGTGGGAGTAAAGAGCGGCTATGTCCCTGGATAACGATTTCCCCTAAAGGATAACGACTTCTAAGGAGTAAAACTCCTAAGAATTCTGTTAATAAGCTTTAGTGGGAGTAAAAACTCCATCTGAAGCCAGGAACTCTGTTTATATCTATATTTTATACACTAAACTATGTGATATTGGATTGCATAGACATATCCTCACTTATTTTTGCCATTTTAATATAGGTTTTCTAGCTGCTTTTACTTGATCTAGTCTTCTTACTGGTGCATTTACTGGTGCCTCATGTAAAAGTTCTGGATTTTCTTTAGCTTCTACAGCTATTTTTTTCATAGCATCTATAAATTCATCAACAGTCTCTTTGCTTTCACTTTCAGTAGGCTCTATCATAAGGGCCTCTTCAATTATTAATGGAAAATAAACTGTAGGTGGATGTACACCATAATCTATTAATCTCTTTGCAATATCTAATGTAGTTATATGATGTGGATTTTCCTTAAGGGTACTTAAAATCACCTCATGTTTACAAATATCATCTTTTCCGATATTATAATAATCTCTTAAAGATTCTTTTATATAATTTGCATTTAAAACAGCATTGTGGGAGGCTGCTTTTAATCCTTCCTTACCCATTGTTAAAATATAAGCGTATGCCTTAACCATAACACCAAAGTTTCCATATAAACTTCTAATTTTTCCAAGTGAGTCTTCTCTATTATAATCTAATATAAATTTATCATTTTCCTTTTCTATTGTTGGTATTGGAAGGAATTTAGCTAAATGCTTTTTAACTCCTACAGGTCCTGATCCCGGTCCACCGCCACCATGTGGAGTCGAGAATGTTTTATGCATATTTAAGTGGCATACATCAAATCCCATATCCCCTGGTCTTGCAATTCCCATTATTGCATTCAAGTTAGCTCCATCATAATATAATAATCCACCGGCTTCATGAACTAACTCACTTATAAGTTTTATATCTTTTTCAAACAATCCTAAAGTACTTGGATTTGTAAGCATTAGTCCTGCTATTTCATCATTTAAAACTTTTTTAAGCTCTTCAATAGAAACTCTTCCATCTTCACCGGATTTTATTTCTACAATATCAAATCCGGCTACTGATGCACTGGCAGGATTTGTACCATGTGCTGAATCTGGAACTATAATTTTTGTTCTTTTTGTATCTCCTCTTTTTTCATGGTAAGCTTTTATAATTAAAAGTCCAGTATACTCACCATGTGCACCTGCTGCTGGTTGAAGAGTAAAATCATCCAGTCCTGTAATTTCACATAATCTAGTCTTTAAATCATACATTAATTCTAATGCACCCTGTGAAATATTTTCGTCTTGAAGTGGATGTATTTTTGAAAATCCGTTCAATGCAGCCATATCTTCATTTATTTTAGGGTTGTATTTCATAGTGCATGATCCTAGTGGATAAAATCCGTTATCAACAGTATAATTTTTATTTGAAAGAGCTGTATAGTGTCGTACAACATCAACTTCACTTACCTCTGGAAGATCTATTTCATCTTCCCTTAATAAGTTTTTAGGTAGTAATTTTGAAAGTTCTACTTCTGGTACATCCAAATCAGGAAGTCTATAGCCTTTTCTACCTTCTGATGACAGCTCAAATATAACTTTATTGTAATCTTTCATTATATCGCCTCCATCACTTTAACTAAACTATCTATATCTTCCCTTGTTCTTTTCTCTGTAACACAAAGTAACATAGAATTTTTATACTCTGAGTAAACTTTTCCTAAATCATATCCACCTAAAATATTATTTTCTAATAATTTATCATTAATTTCACAAGGTGAAGTTTCTGCCTTTACTACAAGCTCCTTGAAGAATGGCTTATTAAATACAGGCTTATATTTTCCAGATTTAATTAACTCATTATATGCATAGTGTGATTTAGCTAAACATTGTTTTGCTACTTCCTTTATTCCTTCTTTTCCTAAAGTAGCCATATAAACAGCTGCACCTATAGCCACTGCTGTTTGGTCTGAACAAATATTAGAAGTTGCTTTTTCTCTTCTTATATGTTGTTCTCTAGCTTGAAGTGTTAAAACAAACCCTCGTTTTCCTTCCACGTCTTCAGTTTCACCAACTATCCTACCTGGCATTTTTCTCATAAGTTTTTTGGTAGTATTCATAAATCCAAAACCTGGACCACCATAACTCATGTTAGCACCTAAGCATTGCCCATCACCAACAACAATATCTGCACCTAATTCTCCTGGACTTTTTAATATACCTAATGATATTGGGTCTACATTCATTATTAATAGTGACTTATTTTTATGAATAGCATCTACCATATTTTCTACATCTTCAACTAAGCCAAGGAAGTTTGGACTTTGAATTATAACCGCAGCTACATTTTTATCTAAGCTATTAATAACTTTATCTACATCTGTAGTACCCTCTTCTAAATCAATCTCTATCATATTGTAACCTCTGTACTTTAAGTAAGTTTTAAGCACTTTTCTTGTATCAGGATTCACTGATTTAGAAACTATAATAGTATTTCTTTTAGTACTAACAATAGAAAGTATAGCTGCTTCAGCTGTTGCTGTTGCTCCATCATACATAGAAGAGTTTGAAACCTCCATGCCTGTTAAAGCGCAAATCATACTTTGATATTCAAATATAGCTTGAAGTGTTCCTTGGCTTACCTCTGGTTGGTAAGGTGTATATGCGGTATAAAATTCTGATCTTCCTGTTATATGTTTAATTACAGAAGGTATATAATGATCATAAATTCCAGCCCCTAAGAAACATGTCATATCTTCCATAGATTTATTTTTTAAAGCTAAGGCTTTTAATCTTTTTTCAACCTCTAGTTCTGATAAAGAACTCTCTAGGTTTAACTCCCTATTTAACTTCATATTATCTGGTATATCGCTAAATAATTCATCTACAGATTTTATTGAAAGAAAATCTAAAATTTCTTTTGTTTCTTTTTCTGTGTTTGGAATATATGGAAACATAATTATGCCTCCTTATCTAACTCTTCACATATTTTCTCATAAACTTCTGGTTTTATTAATTCTTCTAATTCACTTTTATCTGACATTTCTACTACAGCAATCCAGCTTCCATATGGGTCTTCGTTTAATGCTGCTGGATTATCTTCTAGTTCTTCATTAATTTCTACAATTGTTCCACTAACAGGCATATAACTGTCTGATGCTGCTTTAACAGATTCTATAGTTGCAAAAGTTTCACCCTTTGCTATTTCATCATCAACCTCTGGCAATTCAACAAAAACTATATCACTTAACATACGTTGTGCACAATCGCTGATTCCTATATATGCTTTGTTATCTTCTACCCTTACCCATTCATGATCACCAGTGTAAAGTAAATTATTTAAAACCTTCATTCTACTAACCCCCAATTTTTCAATCATTATATATTTATTTCATTGCTATCCACTCTAATACTCCCATATTCCTTTAAAGTGGAAGTAAAAAGTGGTTATGTCCTCAGATAACCATTTTTATACTTAGCAGAAGTAAAAACTTCTCCTAAAGTGAAAAAACTCTTTATTAACAATAACTTTTAACATACAAACTAAATATTAGTGTGAATTTATATATATTAAGACATGCTCTACAGGTTTACATTTAATTTTTTATTGTACATATTACTTAGATTTTGTTTTTTTAGTATAGAATCTCTTATCTATAACAACAGCTTTTAATTCTTTTTTTCTAACTTTTATGTTAAACTCTGTTCCTATTTTAGAATATTGTTCTTCTACTAAAGCTAATCCAATTGCTTTGTTTAATGTGGGAGATTTATATCCTGTTGTAACATGCCCAATAACTTTTCCATCTTTAATAGCCTCATAACCATGCCTTGGAATACCCTTATCTAAAAGTTCAAATCCTACTAATTTTCTAGTTACACCTTCTTCTTTTTGTTTTATTAAAGCATCTTTTCCTATAAAATCTTCCTGAACTTTTAATTTTACAAAGAATCCCATACCTACTTCTAATGGGGTAACTGTTTCATCCATTTCATTTCCATATAAAAGAAGACTAGCTTCAAATCTTAAAGTATCCCTAGCACCTAATCCTATTGGTTCTGCTCCTTCTTCTTTTCCTGCATTTAATATAGCATGCCATAGTCCCTTTGCATCCTCTGGTTTACAATAAATTTCAAAACCATCTTCTCCAGTATAACCGGTTCGTGATACTAAGCATTTTTTCCCATCAACTAAAACATCTCTTTTAAATTTAAAAAATTTTATTTCTTGTAAATCTATATCTACTATTTTCTGAAGTATTTCCTCTGCCAAGGGTCCTTGTAATGCAAGTTGAGCAATACTATCTGATTCATCAACAATTTCAACATCAAAATCCCCTTTATGATCCATTATCCACTTAACATCTTTATCCTTATTACTTGCATTAATAACTAAGAAAAACTCATCCTCTGCAAATTTATAAACCAATAAATCATCTATAACTCCACCATCTTCATTGCACATAAATGTGTACAAAACTTCATTATCCTTAAGAACATTTATGTCATTAGTCATTAAGTATTGAATGAATTTTCCAGCATCTTTTCCTGTTACCATCGCTTCTCCCATATGAGAAACATCAAAAAGACCTGCTTTTTCTCTTACTGTATGATGCTCATGTAAAAATCCTTTAAATTGTGTTGGAAGTTCATATCCTGCAAAATCTACAATTTTCCCACCATACTCTTCATACACCCCTCTTAAAGGCGTAACTTTTAAATTTTCCATGTGTTTTACCCCCAATTAAAATTATTTACCCATAAATATTTATATATATGTTTTAATAGAATTATGAAAATAATTTAGTGTAAAACCAAGTTGTAAAGTTTATTTTAATTCCAAAACCTTCCTTTATATTATAATAACCTTTTCTTGTTTGTTTGTAAATCTTTTACATGGAAAACCATAGCCAATTCACTTCCTTAATATATTTTTCTTCATCCCAAACTTGCTTCAAACCATCCTCTATAAATATAGTTGCCATTTTCACCTTTTCAGGTGGCTTTGTATAACTAGGTTGCTATTTCCTATTAGGCACATTCAAATAAATAACAAGTTAGTGTGTTAGTATGACAGTCTATTTTGCGTCATACTGCATCAGCAGAACCCAACCATAGCACTACTAGCCACGGAACCTGCTTCCTTGTATGACACAAAATATACTGCCATCTTTGACTTGTTATTTATTTTCATGTGCCTTATCTGCTTTAAGTTTAACTAATAGCATCTTTAATTAATACAAAAAAAATACTATACTTAATAATATATTAATTAATACCTACAAATAGAAAAGATTAGATTGAGGAGTTTATATATGCGAAAGAAAGATATACTTGAGTTAAAAAAACGTTTTAAAAAAGACCATTGTACCTTCACTAAAATATGTGGTTGCTATGTTAATGGTGAAAAAAATATTATTTTAAATTTTAGAGAATCATTTTTAAATTTAGATGAGGATGAGTATTTTAAGTACTTAGAAATTGCCAAAAAAGTCCTATCTGGAACCATCGGCAATAATATTTTAGAACTTAACTTTCCACTTAATGAAAATCTTGAAAATGAAAAACAACTTTCTCTTGTTAAGCTTAAAAAAAGCCAATTAAAAGACGATGCTCTACTTGAAGATTTTTATAAATCTATAATAGATAGTTATGATTATACTGGTAATTTTTTAATCCTAGTTTTTCATGATGCTTATGATGTTATTACTAAAACTACTGATAATTCTAAAGTAGATGAATCTGAAGAAATATATGAGTATATACTATGTGCAATATGTCCTGTTTCACTTTCAGATCCTGGACTTAGATACTTTGAAGAAGAAAAGAAAATAAAGGCACGTATTAGAGATTGGGTGGTGAATACTCCAACCCTTGGCTTTGTGTTCCCTGCTTTTATTGATCGTACTTCAGATGTTAATTCTGTTATGTACTACACTAAAAATGCAAAGGATCCACATCCTGAATTAATGGAAGAGACTTTAGGTTGCTTCTCAAAACAAACTGCCACTATACAAAAAGAAACCTTTCAAACAATTATTAAAGATTCTATTAGCACCGATGAAAAAAAAGCTGAGAAAACTTTTATAGAAATACAAGAAAACCTAAATACTATGATAGATGAGTACAATTCAATATATGATGATAAAGATGATGAACCTATAACCTTAAAACAAAAGGACATACAAAATCTTTTACTAGAAAGCGGGGTTCCTGAAGAAGCTACTTATGAAATTGAAAAATCTTATATAGAAAACTTTGGCGAAGACCTGCCTTTAGCAGAACATTTAATTGACTCAAAAGTACTTAAGGCAAATGCTCAAAAGAAAAAGGAAGAACAGCTTGAAAAGCAAGTGGAAATTCTACAACATAGACTTGAAGAAGTAAAGAAAGAGACATCTATGGATAATGAAACTGATGCTTCTAAAAAGGATGATGAGGATAATGAGACTTTAGAAGATGATTTAACAAATGATTTAGATAATGCCTTAGATGATTCTTTAAAAAATAATTCAGATGATTTCTTAGATGATACTTTAAAAAATGATTTAAATGATGCCTTAGAAAATAATTTAGAAGAAGCTCTGGCTATCAACCCAGAGGATAATAACCTTGCTTCTGACTATGATGTTATACTTCAAGTAAAGCCTGAAAAAATACCTAAAATCAAGGCTCAAATAATTGATGGTCAAAAATGCATAGTTATTCCTATTAATGACAATGAACAAACTACAGTTAATGGCTTAAATGATTTGATTTAAATTTTATAAATTAATAAAGAAAAGTAGCAAATCTTAAAAATAAACTTTGCTATTTTTCTTTACTCTTTTTCATTTATTAAAATTGTAGCTATATAAAGTTCTTAACCTTGTATCGCAATATTGTTTTTAATTTACTACGTTCTACTTTTCTTGCATCTGACAAATATATTTCTCTATGGCTTTTCCCTCTTCTTTCTAAATTATTTTCATTCATAAATTTTATTATCTTTTCAAAGCTTTCTGGTTCATCATCATAATCACCTACATGAAGAACTTGTACTGAAAGCCCTTCTTCAATTTCACCATAATAAGCTTCTTTTAGAAGTAGATTTGGTTTCTTTACATTTGCTATTTCAAAGGCCTTCTCTGCAACCTCTTCTGTAATAAAATCTGGTTGTTTCATCATGATTGTATAGGAAAATGTAGACTTATCACTTATATCACATGCCTCCCAAATTCCTTCAAGTGGATATACAGTGTATTCAAAATATCCATCTGGTACAAATCCACTTTTAGGCATCATTCTAACAGCATATGATAGAGAATATAAAACGCCTATTCTATCTGAAAAATCTTCATCATTAGGATTACCTTTTCCTTTAATCATAAAAAACTTTTGCTTTGGAACAGATATTAACTGTGGTATTTCCTTAGGTACATATAGTTCTTTTTCATGCTTTCTCCATTCATGCTTCATACTTTATTCCCTCCAAAATATTCTGATATGCTTTTTCTTCAAGATCTGCTATCTGATTAATCATATTGGGTAATCCATTAAGTTCTTTACTTTCTTTAAGCAAGTATTTTACTATTAAATTCGTCATCTCTTGAATAATAATACCACTCTTACTAAAAAGATTACCTGCTACTTTCCACTCCTGAAAACCATATTTTTCTCCTAATTTCATTAATAATACTCCATACTCTCTTCGAGCTGCTTGGTGTTCTATTTCATCCTTTTCCTCTATCATAAGCAATCTATTAGGAAGAATCGGAACAGTACCTGTACACATAACAATGTTTCTAAGAGCTGTTTCATATTCTAGAGCTGTTAATTCTTCTTTCCAATTAAGAATTTCTTTGCTAAGCTTTCGCATACCAGGAATTCCACAGAATCCCATCTTAGGATTAAGCATTTGGTTTGCTTTTTTATAAAATCCCTTTATAGCAATTTCTTTAATACTCTTAATTTCATCATCAAACTCTATGAGACACATTGAATTTTTATCAGATAAAGAGGTCTTTTCAATATTAAGAGCCTTTTCAATAGTTTCATATTTAATTTTTTGCATTTCTTCAATTCCACAATCATACACATATATACACTTCTCTTCATCATCATATCCCACCATTAGTATATAATGAATTGGTATATGTTCTTTATAATAAAACTTTGGGTAATAACTTAAATAATACATATCTAAACATCCAAGAACAACAGGTGTTTCATTATCGATCTGTTTCTTTGCTCTTTTTATTATATAATCAAATTTTCTACCTTCTATATGCTTATATTTAAATCCTACAATATCATTAATTGACGCATACATTTTTTTAGTTCTTCCATCATTCCATGAAGCCATTCTTCGCATATTTCCATTACTAAACTTTAAGTATATAAATTCTCCTATTCCACTTAAACAAAAGAAAAAATAATCTGGTATATCTTCACCTAATCTTGTTTGATATAAATCTTCAATACCATTCCACATACAAGTATAATCACAAACTTTATGTCTTAGTTCAATTACCTTCTTAGGCATATTTTTATCACTCCTTCTATAAAAATTTAGTTTCTATAGAAAAAGCATATACCTTCGTATTATACTAGAGTCAATACCCTATCTTTTTTTTATAGGAAAACATACTTCTGTAATAAATTTTTCTTCATTTACTTCGTGCTCTGGAGAAACATAATAAATATTAAATGCCGGTCCACAAATTTCAAATCCATTTTGCGTTATCCATTTAGCCAAATAAATATTTATATCCTTAAGTTTGCTATAACCACCTTGATATACCAATGAAGCTACCTCACAAGATGGTATACTATAAAATTTCACTTTATCTGTACTTTCATAAATATTTTCAACTAATCTTTGAACTTCAACATCAATGTAGTTTTCATCAAAATTTATTTCATGTTGAACAGCAATAGAATAATTTGAATCTGAAAATTGAACACTTAACTTTTCACATTCATCTCCAAGTGTTTTCCATACAATTCCTTCATCTGGGAATTCTTCAATTTTCATTCTAAAGCTAGCAACTTTTCTATATGGTATACTTTTAGTTACTATAGACAGTGCCTGTTCCTTCTCACTAGTTAAATCCTTCAGTGCACTTTCCATTTGAGCCAACTGTCTTCTAATTACCTTTACCTCTTGTTCTTTGTCTTCAATTTTATTTTTTAATATATTCTTCAAATTATCTATTTGCATTTCTTCTAGTTGTAATGCAGCTATTTCTTTTAAGCCAAATCCCATCATCTTTAGAGCCACAATCTGATTTGCAATTGGCAATTGATCGCTTTCATAATATCGATATCCTGTTGATTTATCTATATATTTAGGTGTTAATAATCCAATTTTATCGTAGTTTCTAAGCATATGTATACTTATAGATGTAAGTACTGAAAATTCACCTATCTTAAACATTTTTTTATCCTTCCTAAGCTTATTTTATTGCTTAAATTATACTATATATTGAAAAATATTTCATTTAAGCATCTCATATTTCTATTGCTATATCTAATTAAATTTAGCAACATCATATCTATTTCTTTTTCTGAAAAAGTCTGCTCTTCTTCTGTTTTAAAGCTTTTTGAGCTTCATAATAACTTTTAAAATCAGTTCGTGGAGAGTTACTATATACTTCTGTTGACTTTGGAATAAAAATTATATATAATGACTAATAAGTCATTTATGACTTATTAGTCATTTTTGTGAGGTGAAGTGATATGTCTAAAGAAAAAAAATATCAAATTAGAAACGAAAAAATTATTGAAACAGCCGAAAAGTTGATAAAGCAAAAGGGGTATCATCATTTTAAAATGAGTGATATATCTGATGAGTTAGACATTGGGAAAGGGACTATTTATAATCATTATCCCTCTAAAGAAGATTTGCTTTTTACACTTATATATCCAAAACTGCAAAAACTGCAAAATTGCTTGAGACAAATTTCTGAAAGCAATATCTCCTTTGAAGAAAAAATTCGTAAAGTAATTCATGAAGTGATAGAAAGTGATTACCATCAGTTTTTATTATTAAGTTATTCTGATATTGCTGCTCTTTTTCAAGAGAAAAATCAAAAAGATATGGAGTTAATTCAAGACCAAATTATACAGGAGTTTAAGAATATTATAGCTTTAGGGATAAATGAGGGAATTATAAGTCAAGAATTTTCAATAGATTTTTTAAGCCATCAGATTCTCTCTGCACTGAATCCTTTACTGCACAGTCTTCTTGTTACTGATTCTGCCAAAATGACACATGACGAGTTTATAAAACAAACAGTAGAAATCCTATTATATGGTATTAAGAAAGGATAAGAAAATGAATAAACAAAATCTTTATGAAATTGCTTTCAGTACAATCAACTATAAAAAACTTAGAAAATTTGGAACTTCAGGGCATGTAGCGTGTGCCTTAGAAACAAATAACGGTAACATTTATACGGGAATATGCATTGACATTCCTTGCTCTATTGGTTTATGCGCTGAACAGTCTGCTATTGCTGAAATGCTAAAAACCAATGAAACTGTAATTAAAAGAATTATTGCTGTATATGAAGATGGGAGTATACTTCCACCTTGTGGAAGATGCAGAGAGTTTATTACACAGATAGATGACCATAATATGAAAACTAAAATTATATTACCAGAAATGAAAGAATTTCTACTACAAGATTTATTACCAGAAAGGTGGGATAGCAAATGGAATTAAAAAAATTAACTAGCAGGGTATTTTATTATCCCCATCAACCAGAAACTGACCGTCCTATGTTGGCTTATCTAAAAGGAGAAAACATTGTGCTCACCATTGATGCAGGAAATTCAGCAGACCATGTAGATGAATTTTATAATTCTCTGGAAGTAGTTGGATTAAGGAAGCCTGACTTAACAGTTATTACTCATTGGCACTGGGATCATACATTTGGATTGCACCATATCCATGGTTTATCTATTGCGCATCAGAGAACGAATAAGCTTTTAGAAAAAGAAATTGTAAAGCTAAATGATAATACGTATGTAGATTTTTTAAAACAGGATGACAAGTGCCTTTGTAAAGAATATGAAGATGAGAAAGAAATCAAAGTAGTTCTATCTGATATTCAATTTACAAAAGACCTTGTCCTCAATCTTGGAGGAATGACTGCAAAAATCTTTCATACAGAATCTCCACATTCGGAGGATACAGTGCTTATCTATATTTCAGAAGAAAAAATACTATTTTTAGGAGATTCAACAAGTGAAGACTTCTTTAATGATGGATATATGGATAAAGACAAGTTAAAATCTCTGATAAATGTAATACAAAGTATCGACTGTAAATATTGCATTTTAAGCCATGCATCCCCTTTAACAAAATCGGATTTATTGCATTACTTAAAATCTATATTAGATTAAAAATCTCGGAGGTATGTTTATATGAAAATACCAATGGATTCTATGTCCTATATGCTCTACAAACTTATAAAAAGTGAAGGCCTATTCTCCCCTCATTCCATCCACGACGCTTTTCATGATAACAAGGTCTCGTGATGGATACCTTAATTCAAACTAAGTAAATGAGATTAATAGCTATATCTATTAACCTCATTTACTTATGATACGGTTCTCCGTAACCATTCCAAATGAGGTTTTTCCAGTTTATTCTTCTGTATATATTCTACATAATTATGGTGTAATTCTAAAGTACAATTTAATAGCTAAAAGTGGGCTACTGGTATCACTTACCTCTTTTATGAAGGCAAGTGATACTTAATGAGTAATGACGTTTTAATGTTACTATTTACTGGTTTATTATGGTAATTTTTTCTGTTTTAATGAATCTAAATGGATTTACTCAATTGGAATATAAATATCAGTAAAACTCTTATCCTTAGAGTTCATAGGTGGTTCTGTTACATAAAGTTCAAATGGTACAGCATCACGCGCTTGGTACTCACCTTTAAATAGCCATCCTTGATACATTTCTTCCCATGCTTTTCCATACTCATTACGTGAAATATTGAAGCTTCCTATCCCAAATCTACCAGTTATTTTTGATACACATATTTCACCTTCTTCAATTATGTCTATATCATTAGGCACTGTCATTGCGACACTTGTTCTTAAGTTTTTTTCATCTGTTATGAACGGATTATCATTATACATAGTTAGTACTTTTGTGAATTCGGGGTTAATCAAATTATTCTTTGTCGCAAAAGCAAATAGCTGCTTAAACATTCGACGACTATTTCGTCTAAACTCTATGTAACTCCCTCTAAATCTTATATAAATAATCTTCATTTCTATATCTTTAATTGTTATATTAGGTTCATTCATATTCTTCACACTCCTTGAATTTAGTCTATCATGGTGAACTTACTCCATGATTGTATTTTCTTGCTATTTCTAAATTCTTTAGGTGTACATTTAAAATGCTTTTTAAATGCACGACAATATGAACTTGTATCACAATAGCCATATCTATAAGCTATCTCTGTAATAGTTATATTAGAATTTACTTTTAGAAATATAGCTGACCTCTCCATTTTTATTCGAGTAATAAACTGA
This sequence comes from Clostridium sporogenes, assembly GCF_001020205.1. NCBI lineage: Bacteria > Bacillati > Bacillota > Clostridia > Eubacteriales > Clostridiaceae > Clostridium > Clostridium sporogenes. The sequence continues at coordinate 801,245 of NZ_CP011663.1, read as the reverse complement.
CTTAATGTCTCTGATGTCATCTCTTTAAATATTCTATGAAAATGAAATTCAGATAAGCATACATGGTCGCTCAGCTCTTTTAATGAAATTCGTCTATCTAAATTATTTTCAATATAATCTTCTACTTTGTTTAATAATCGTTTATAACTATCCATACAGTTACCCCTTAAATTTCTATTTATCTATTGCTTAAATTTATTATAACATAATTTGTAAATATAACCTTACTTATGATACGGTATTTTTAGATAAAAAAATAGCCTTAACCAAGTAATTTCAATGGTTAAGGCCAAAAACCTCATTTGCTTGTGATACGGTTCACTATTCAATATCCTAAATTTTACTTCATATTTAAATACTTTTCTATATTCATTCAATTTCTCATTATAAATATAACTTATCTAATTTATAACTCAATTAAAAAAGTACATATGCCACTAATTTAATTTTAGGCTATATTTTAAATCATTCTTAACTTTAATAGCTAATGGAATTGTTATTAATGTAGAAATAATATCTGCCACAGGTTGAGCATAAATAGCCCCATTTAATGCTAGTAATTTAGTAAAAATCATAACTACAGGTATTAAGAACAACCCTTGCCTTCCAATAGTTAATTTTTAAACTTTAAACTTTTTAATTAAACTATCCAATTCTTCTGCAATATGGGCTAATCCTTCGCTGGAATTAGCTATTTCTTCTATACTTGCTGCTTGCTCTTCTATGGAAGCTGAAGCTTCTTCTGTTCCTGCTGCATTTTCTTCTGCTATAGCTGATAAATTTTGCATTAAATTCATAAGTTTTTCTTTATTTTTGTTCATATTTTCTTCGGACCTATTAAGTTTTTCTATCACATTATTGGTTACATCTATAGAGTATGCTATTTTTTCAAATTTTTCTTCTGTTCCCTTTACGCTTTCTGATTGATACTGATTTATTTCCTTTACTTTTTCCATCTTATTCACTGCATTTTGGGATTTTATCTTTAATTCTCCTATAACCTTTTTTATTTCTTCTGTAAAACTATTTGATTGTTCTGCAAGTTTTCTAATTTCATCTGCTACTACTGCAAAACCCTTTCCATGCTCTCCTGCTCTAGCTGCTTCTATGGCCGCATTTAAAGCTAGCAAATTAGTTTGATCTGCTATAGATTGGATCATTGAACTAGCACTATCTATTTTTTCTGCACTTTCATTATTGCTTAATATGATCTTATATATATTTGTAGCTGCCTCATTGTTTTCTTTTGTCTTTTCAATAAGTTCTTTTAATATAGAAAAACCTTCTTCTTTTCTCTCCCCTATATCTTTAGCTGCATTATTTAACTCTTCTACATATTCTTTATTTTGTTCTAATAAACTTCCCATTTCCTCTACACTTGAAGCAGAGTTTTCTGTATCCTGTGCTTGATTGCCGGATCCCTTTGCTATATCCTCTATAGTCTTTGCTACTTCTTCAGATGCTTTAGCTGACTGCTGTGATGTAGCTGTTAGTTCCTCTGATGTTGCTACTATTTGTTGTGCTGACTCATCGGTCTTTGTAATAAACTCTGCAATGTTATCTCGCATCTTTCTTAATGCCCTTGCCATACTACCAATTTCATCTTCACGATTAAGATATTTTATAGCATCTTCGTTACCATATATAGTGAAATCCAAATTAGACAGTTCATTCATCCTTTTAGTTACAGCAATAATAGGACTAGCTATTGTTCCACTAATAAAATAAGTAACTAGTGCTCCAATGACTATTGTCATTAAAGATAATATTATAATAATATTTCTAATGCTATGTACATCAGTTAATACTTCAGAAATTTCTCCTCCAAAAACCATAGTCCAATTGGTACCTTCTATAGGAGAAAAACCAGCTGCATTTTTGACTCCCTTATATTCATATTCTCCCTTACCAACCTTCTTTTCGGAAATTATATTCTCTATTAAATCTGCTAAACTTTTAAAAGATGGATCCTTTTTGGCAATTTCTACAGTATTACTTTGACTTAAAACAAGTTTTTTATTAGCATGTCCAACTGTGGTGCCCTTATCATTTATAATAATACCAAAACCTGTTTTCCCATATTTAATTTTACTAACAATGTCACTCAAAAAAGTTGCTTCCTTTGCCCCATAAAAAACTCCCTGAACTTGACCACTTTTTATGATAGGTGATGCCACAATAATTGTAGGCTTCTTTGTTACAGAACTTATAATAACATCGGATATAGCTCCCTTACCTTCCATAGCCTTCTTGTAGTAATCTCTATCCTTAACATTTACAGCCTCTCTTTTTTTATTAAATAATGTAGCATTTCCATTTTTATCTGCATAAGAATAATATATATATCCTGCTCTTTTAGCCTCTTTCTCGAAATACTCCACCTTCTTTTCCCAAGAAATATCTTTATTAATTATCTTATCATCTTGAGCTATAGCTTCTATATAAAATATTTCACTATCTATCTTAGATCTTATGTAATTAGCCTTCTCTACAGCCAAATTCTGTAGATCATCATAATAATCATCTGTTAAATTCTTACCAACTCTATTTACTACTATAAACCCTAGTACTACTGTTAAAACAAATATAACCGCTGTAAATATAGTTATCAGTCTACTTTTTAATGATTTCATAAAAGTCCTCTCCTCCCTTAAAATATAAAATAAATTCTTAAGGCTATATATATTTTTTTATATGTTATTATGCCTTTAATATTATTTCTGTTTAATCTACATTATTTTTATGAAAATTCTTTGTATAATTGCTTAATAATCATACTGTCATTATCTCTTTGCCTTAAAGAATAATCTACCTCCATAGATAAGCATAAATTATCTTTTAGTTCAAATTGATAACACTTATCACATTATTATACTATACCATACTTGTACACTTATCTGCCATATCAATAATAAATATTATCAATATAAAATAATATTTAGTGATATTCTACCATTATAGTAAAATTATAAATCACACAAAAAAGGACTTACTATTTAAAGTAAATCCTAATATTTCAATTAAATAATTATTTCAGTATTTGATTTAAATTTAATAACTTTTCGTAATATAATATATTAAGAGTATATATTTAATCATTTATTTGCTCTAAAAGCCCATTGAGCCACAAGTTAGCTAAATTTACAGCTCCACGAAAGCCCATAAATGGAGATTCATAAGGATTTAATCTCCATTTTATATCTGGGTTAGATATTTGAAGATCTGTATTTCTTTTTGCCCATTTTAAAGCTTCTCCGCTTGCCATTAAAATTCCCTTTTCCTCCGATAATATAGCTTTTATCCATTCATCTTCTGAAAAATATGGAATTTCTTCACTTGCCATAGCTTCTGAGTTACACCAACAGGTTCCTCTAATTAAGGATAATTCTTTTTCTGCATAAGAAATAATACCTTTTACTACATCCTTATGACCTCCTAATGAAATTCTGGCTTCATCAGGATGTTCTCGTATTATATGTTCAAAAACAAGAATTGCAGGCACAATTTGACTCATATTTTTTTCTTTTTCTGATTTTATAAAGTTATTATCTGGAGTTACTCCAGAAATCTTAGCTATCTTATCTATCCACTCTAAAGTTCCCTCAATTCCGTAAGGTCTAGCCAATAAATATGGTGTTTTAAATCGCTTCTTCAATTGTTTTGCAGCAGCCTCTCCCTCTTGCCTTATTACTAAATTTATATGGGCACCCCCCATATTCTCAATTTGTTCTACAGATGTATCAGAGGTCATAACGCAAAGTTTCTTCATACCAAAAGCACCCTTCATTATGCGGATGATCTCTTCTGCATCGGCATGAAATCGAAATAAATCAGCACAAGAGCCAATTATATTAAATGTAGGTTCTTCTGTTTTTTCTACATCCTTTGGTAACATTTTTGAAAGAAGTAAAAGTGCTTCCTGAACACCACGATGTCCATCTATATCAAAGCTCCCACATCCAAATGGAAGTAAAGTAACATTAGGATATTCCGGTTGCAATTCTTCACATATAGCAATTAGATCCGTTCCAATAACCGTGGGCACTGAAGAGGGCAGTAAAAAAACAATTTTAGGCTTATCTTTTTCTATGATTTGAGCAATAGCACTATTAAGTCTTCTAGTATCTCCTAATGAAATATCTGTTTCGTCTATGTGCGTAGAATACAGTTTGCACCTTTTAGATATACCAGCTTGATTTAAAAACATTCTCCCATACTGCATGTGTCCCATACATCCGTATTCAATCAAAGCGGCATCACCTATTGAAGCAAGAGTCCATAATGTTCCCATTCTACCTGACATTGGCGGTTTGAATTTATGAATTCCCATGACTATTCCTCCTTATTTTTTCAACATTTGTTTTTTCGTATACCTTTAACATCCTACTTAATAAAGATACTGTTCTTTCGTATCCTATTTGTCCATACAAATCCTCCAAGTATGGTACACAAGGAATTGAAGAGGAATCCTTTAAAAGTTCTCCTAAAGAAAATTCTGCCTTAATGCCCTCTAAAAGTTCTATGTCAGCATTATCATTTACCATATGACATATCATAGGATCATGCCCTTGCTCTTTAATAGCTTTTGCCCACTTTCTATCATCAGGATAAAATTCATCCATATGTAAAAGCATAGGCTCCATTTCAAATTTAGCTAGATATAATGCAAGGGGTAAAGGCATCATAGCACCAATGTGAGTTGAAATATAGCTTTTCCCTTTAAACACATCTTTTGCCTGTTTCTGCAATGCAATAGCCTCTTCTCTCCATTTATCAAATTCATGGTTAAACCTAATTTTCAATGCCTTTTCTATAGCTTCATAAAGACTATCAATTTCAAATACATCATAAGTTTCATGAAGACTTATAAATGGAACTTTAAACTTTTCCCACATCATTTCAGCCAAAGGATTCATGAAAGGTGATAGTACAATATTAATAGCTGCATCCGGTGAAACAATAAAATCTTCAACGTCAGATTTTGGAGCAAGCATTCTAAGGTAAAATCCTCTTTTTTCTAACGCTGTTAATAATCCTGGCATAGGAACATGCTTTTCTCTTGGACTACGACCAAGAATATTTATTGTGTCAGAACTTGTTTTTCCTTTTTTCATTAAGTTCCCAAATGCCACTAAGGTTTTCCAATAACCTGAAGGATAACTATTACATTTAAAATGTCCCATTAATACAAATGTAAGTTGTGCTGAAATCTCAGGCTGAATTTCATGTACAATGCCCTCTATATCTTCTCCAATTATCTCTGGAACACAAGTTAAAATTATCATAATAGCTTTAGCACCGGACTTATCCATTTCTTTGATAGTTTTAATCAATCCCTTTCGGCATCCAAATACAACCTCATTTGAATCCAAAATATATGTCCAATGCAGCTCCCCTTCCTGGCTTTTAATATTGTAAACAACATTACGGCTATAAGTTCCACATTCTGGTGTTCCTACAACCAATGTTGACATTCCCTTAACCCTTGCACTAAGTGCCAGTGCAGTATGCATTGGACAATGATTTCCTGGGAAAGCTGAGGGAGTCAAAAACTTTACTCCGGCATTTGTTTTAACTGAAGATAAGGGTTTTAGATGTTTTAATTCCTTCATTATCATTTTCCTCCCTCTAACAGAATCTTTGCCAAAGTACCATAGTGCTTTGCCATCTCACATTCAGGGAAGGCTTCAACTACAGTTTTTCCTAAAGCTTCAGCCTTCTGTACATAAGGATCTCGTGCCATACAATGAATTACTGGTGTTTCAATTTCCTCTGCAACCTTTCTAACTAACTCTTGTTCATTTTCAATCTTTTTAGAGTTTAGTATTAATCCTCTTAAGGATGCATATCCACGCTTGCCAAAGCTTTTAACAGCATGTGCAATATTTGTAGCTGCGTAAAGTGACATCATTTCTCCAGATGTAACTATACACACCTCATCGGCATATCCGCCTCTAATAGGCATAGCAAATCCACCACATACCACATCCCCCAATACATCATAAAGGATAACATCTGGTTTATATACTTCATATGCATCTAATTCTTCCAGTTTTTCAAAGGCAGTTATTATTCCACGGCCGGCACAGCCCACTCCTGGAACTGGTCCTCCTGATTCTACACACAAGACACCAGTACTACTCTTAAATACAAGGTCATTTAGCTCTATATCACCCTTTTCTCTCAAAGTATCCAATACTGTGGGAATATTTTTACCGCCAGTTAAATTTCGAGTAGAGTCCGCCTTAGGATCGCATCCAATCTGCATTACTGTTAAACCCATTTTTGCCATAGCTGCAGATACATTGGATACTGTAGTAGACTTTCCAATGCCCCCTTTCCCGTAAATAGCAATTTTCTTCATATAACCATCTCCTCTTAATACTATTTCTATTATTTAATCAATTCATAGGAAATACATGTGGGACGCCCTGTTCTAGACCCCCACACAATCTCCGCATCAATATTGAAAGTATCCTTTAAAACCTTTTTTGTCATAATCTCTTCTGGAGTTCCATGACTTATAATACTTCCACTACGTATTGCTATCATGTAGTCGGCAAAACGTGCGGCTAAATTCAAATCATGAAGTACCATGACAATTGTACAACTTTCTTCTCTATTCAAATTATATAAAAGCTCCAATACCTCTAACTGATATGCCATATCTAAATAGGTTGTAGGTTCATCTAGCAATATCAAATCAGTCTGCTGAGCTAATGCCATTGCAATCCATACTCTCTGACGTTGTCCGCCAGAAAGATTGTCCACCATTGTAACCTCAAGTTCAGTTAGTTTTGTAATATCTAATGCCCATTGAATTACTTTCTTATCCTCCGGTGACAATTTACCAAATCCTTTTTTATGTGGAAATCGACCATAAGATACAAGCTCACCAACAGTAAGTCCTCCTTGTGCTTGAGGAGATTGAGGCAATATAGCCATCTTCTGCGCTACTTCCTTAGTGGATAAATTTCTAATATCATCACCATTTAAATAAACTAGTCCTTCTTTTGGTTTTAAAATACGTCCTATAGTCTTAAGTACAGTTGATTTTCCACAACCGTTTGGTCCAATTATGGTAGTTATCTTCCCTTTTGGTATATTCATATTCAAACCATCCACTATGAGTTTGTCCTCATAAGCGATGGCTAAATTTCTTGTTGTAATACTGTTCATAAGCCCTTACTCCTTATATAAAACACATAATTTATTCATAGTAAAATCTATGAAGTATACCTTTATCTACTGCTATATCTACTGTTAAACTTTAAATTTTCATAAACTTAAATTACTGAAAGTATGTTTAATATTATTAAAATACTTGCAAACGTAATTTACTCAGAATTCATTTAATATTATTGAGATTTTTACAAACGTAATTTACTTCAAACGCATTTAATATCATTAAAATATTTGTATATTATATTTATTTTTATTAATAATCACGTAATTAACTCTTGCTATTAGAAAGAAGATAAAGAAAATATGGTGCTCCAATGATAGCTACCACAATTCCTGTTGGAATTTCAGAAGGTTGAATAATAACACGTCCAATAGTATCTGCCAAAGATACTAATACAGCTCCAATCAATATACTAGTGGATAAAAGTACACCATGTCGTGGTCCCACAAGCCGTCTTGATAAATGGGGTGCTATCAAACCTACAAAACTGATACTTCCACTAACTGCTACACATGAAGCAGCAAGAGCTACTGCTGCTGCAAGTAATTTACGACGTTCTTTTTTTACTGAAGCACCAAGACCATAAGCTATATCATCACTAAGAGTCAATATATCCATAACAGAAGATTTGCTTAGTATATATGGAATCAATATCAATAACCAAGGCAGCAACGTCATCACAAACTTCCAGTTAGATCCCCAAATACTTCCTGCCTGCCAAGCAACCACAAAGTTGTACTGTGTATCATCCAATTTCACCACTAGTAAAGTGGTTAATGCTGAAATTCCTGCCTGTACTGCTACACCAGTTAAAACAAGCCTCATAGTTGAAATACCTTCATCTCGTTTATAAGAAAAAATATAAACTATAACGGCTGTAATGCCTGCCCCTATTAATGCTAAAAAAGGCAGAGTAAACACAGATAAGAAAGATTCAGCGCTAAAAACCAGTACATATAAAATTACCATCAAACTAGCACCGGCGTTAATGCCTAAAATTCCTGGATCAGCTAGAGGGTTTTTAGATACACTCTGTATTATGCATCCTGACAAGGCAAGTCCAGCTCCTACTAACATTGAAATAACTATACGAGGTAGCCTAAAATCAAATAAAATCAACTTTTCTTTATCTGTACCTCTACCAAATAGTGTCCTTAAAACATCAGATGGAGACATTTTAATATATCCTGTATCCATACTTACGATTAAAGAAACTCCCAAAAGTAACACACATCCAATTACAATTAATGTATTTCGAATAGCTACCTTACGTTTATATGCTTCAATTATTTGTTGTTGTTCTTTCATTACATTGCACTCCTTTGTCTACGAGCCAAATTTAGGAATAACGGTACACCAATAAGAGAAATTATAGCTCCTATAGGAGTTTCAAAGGGCGGATTTAAAGTTCTGGCTCCTAAATCAGCTAATACTACCAATAAAGCTCCCATTACTGCTGTAGAAGGAATAATTAATTTATAATCCATACCAACAAAAAAACGTGCAATATGAGGAACAATCAATCCTACAAATCCAACTGAACCTACTACAGATACTGAAGCTCCTACCAATATAAGAACTATAAGTGAAGATAATAGATTTACTAACTTTATATTTATTCCCAATCCCTTTGCAACATCTTGTCCTAAACTTAAAATAGAAATGTAAGGTGATAGTACAACCGATCCTATAAGTCCTCCTATTATCCACGGAAGCATTATTCTAACTTGTTCCCAATTAGAACCTGCAACACCACCAACAGTCCAAAACATAATACTTTGAGCCACATTAAAATAAAGAGCAATACCCTGGCTCATAGCCACAAGCAGTGTACTAACGGCTGCCCCTGCTAATACAAGCCTAATAGGTGTTTGTCCACCCCTTTTCATAGAAGCAATACCATTAACTAATACAGCTCCCAAAGTTGCTCCTAAAAAAGAAAATAAAATGATATGAATATATTTCATTCCAGGAAAGAAGGCAAAACATATAGAAAGAGCAAAAGCCGCTCCTGCATTTAACCCTAATAATCCTGAATCAGCAAGGGGATTTCCTGTAGTTCCTTGCATGATAGCTCCTGAAACAGCAAGAGCTGCACCAACTAAAGCACTTGCTATAACACGAGGAATACGTAGATTGAGTATAACAAGATGATTCATTTTTTTCCCATTAAAATGAAACAGAGCATCCCATAGGGAAGCTAAGGGGATATTCTCTGTCCCCTTAGTTGTAGAAAACATCATAGTAAAAGCAAGTAATACTAATCCTCCCACTACAATAAACCACATCTTCCGTATATGATCTTTTTTATTTGTGTTTATGCTTACCTTCTCCATTGGCTTTTTCATATAATTGCTACCTCCTCATTACCGTAAACTATTTTTATTATGCCAAACCAATGGGTAACTTCCATTTATATTACATTTAAATTGTCAATGAAAGATTATTTTGATATGGCTTTTGTTAAGTTCTTGGCGGAAATCTTTAATGCCAGTGGACTTTCACTATTTAAAGAATCATCAAAGAATAAGATCTGATCCTTCTTTACTGCATTAAGTGATTGCCATACAGGAGAAGTTTTTTGTTTTTCAATAGCTGAATTAACAATTTCAGGAAAATGCCTAAATATAATATAATCCGGATTCATCTTTGATAAACCTTCTAATGAAACAACCTTACTATTTTCAGGATAGCCCTTTGGTATTGACAAGTTAAAACCATCTTCTTTGTCATAATAAATACTATCCTTTGAACCAAGAGCAACAAAATTTCCTTTTCCATCAACTCTAAGTAAAGCAACTGTTTTGTCCTTATTATTTTCTAAAAGCTTTTTAGTATTTTTAATTTCCTTCTCAGTTTCATTTATAATTTTATTTGCCAAATCCTCTTTTCCAACGATTTTTGCACATTGCATAGTTTTATTCTGCCAAGAATCCTTAAAGTCTATCTGAACTACAGGAGCTATCTTAGCCAATTTATCATAAACCTTATCTGCATGACCTTTAAATGTTACAATTACATCTGGTTTTGATTTTAAAACTGCCTCTAAATTTAAATCTCTAGCACTACCTAAATCCATAACATTTGCGGTACCCTTATATGGCTTAAGAGTTTCAAATTCATCCAAAGCTTTCATTGCATTACCAACTGTTGCTCCACCAGAAGCAGCTGGTGGTGTTTCTAAAGCAAAAAAGTACTCCAAGAACGCTGCATGAAGAACTGCTACCCTCTCAGGTTTTTTATCAAATTTAATCTCTTTTCCTGTTGCATCTTTTATAGTTTTTGGCCACTGAGAATTTTCATTACTTTTTGTTTGCTCTGATGATACATTATCTGATTTGCTTTCAGCATCTTTATTATTAGATCCACTACAACCAGATAGTACACCTATAATTAATATAAATGAGACAAACACTCCCATAAACTTTTTCATTTTCATTCCCCCTATGTAATAATTAGTTCTGTTAAGTTATATAAACTTTAATTTTTATTAAATAATTGTATTATTTTTAAAGCTATTTTTTATAATTACTTAACAAATTTTAATATTTTCAATAATATATAATCGCGATTTATATTAGCTAAGTTAGTCACAACTAATTTAACTATAACTACTATAGCAAATTAAAAATCATATGAAAATAGATGATTACTGAATACATAATGCATTATTCCTGAATTTCTTTTAAATATCCAATTAAATAATCAAAATTACTACAAACTAATACTCACTAAATCTACAGTTTAACTCCTATTACTAAATATAATTTAAAAATATATACTATTATTTTGATATGGCTTTTGTTAAATTCTTAGCTGCAATCTGTAATGCTAGTGGACTTTCACTATTTAAAGAATTATCAAAAAATAGAATTTGATCCTTTTTTACTGCATTAAGGGATTGCCATACAGGAGAAGTTTTTTGTTTTTCAACAGCAGAATTGACACTGTTAGAAAAATGCCTGAATATAATATAATCCGGATTCATCTTGGATAAACCCTCTAAGGAAATAACCTTACTCTTCTCTGGATAACCATTAGGTTTTGGCAGGTTAAAGCCATGAGCTTTATGGTAATAAAGTGTATTACTTGAACCAACAGCAACAAAATTCCCCTTGCCATCAACTCTAAGTAAAGCAAAAGTTTTATCTTTATGATTTTCTAAAAATTTCCTAGTATTTTCTATATCTTTCTCAGTTTCATTTATAATTTTAGTGGCTAAGTCCTCTTTTCCAATAATTTTTGCACATTGCATAGTTTTATCTTGTAGAGAATCCTTCATATCAATTTGAACTACAGGAGCTATTTTAACCAATTTATCATAGGTCTTATCTACATGACCTTTAAATGTCACAATTACATCTGGTTTTGCATTAACAACTGCCTCCAAATTCAATGCTCTAGCATCACCTAAATCTATAATATTAGCGGTACCCACATATGGCTTAAGGGTTTCAAATCCATCTAAAGCCTTGTTTCCTTTACTAAATGTTGCTCCAGCAGAAGCAGTTGGTGGTGTTTCTAAAGCAAAGAAATAATCCAAAAACAATGAATGAAGAACTACTACCCTCTCAGGCTTTTTATCCAATTTAATCTCTTTTCCTGTTGCATCTTTTATAGTTCTTGGCCACTGAGAATTTCCAACATCTTTTGTTTGATCTTTTGAGCTATTATCTGATTGGCTTTTAGTATCCTTATTATTGGCTCCACTACAACCAGATAGTATACCTACGATTAATATAAGTGAGACAAATAGTCCCATAAACTTTTTCATTTCTATTCCCCCTATGTAATAATTTAGTTCTGTTAAGCTATATGAACCTTAATTTTTATTAAATAATTGTATTATTTTTAAAACTATTTTTTATAATTACTTAACATAACCAATAAATTAAATAATATTTAGGTACAACAATTTCAGTTAAGTTAGTTATAACTAACTTAACTGTGACTAATATAGCAAATAAAAAATAATATGGAAATGGATAATTACTGAATTCATGATGTATTATTCTTGAATTGTTTAAATACCTAATTCAATATTTCAACGTGAGACAAATATTCTAAATTAGAATAAAAATATTTGACTTTATTCCTAAAATACAATTAAGGAACTGTTGCATCAAGAAATTTACACACAATATATTCTTTGGCAAATTTAAAATTAACACAATATATTGTAAGATTTATTCTTAGTACCACAGTCCTTTAAAAATCATATATTATAGACACTATTATTTAATGTAGAATAAAATTAAAGATAATTTTATTTTCATATAGCTTTTTTTATTTGTATATTTTAAATATAATTAATAACTAATATAGAGTTATAGGGTTATTTAATTATAATAAAATGAAAAATACTAAAATCTAACTTAATCATAGTAAAACAAAATATAACAAAATTATTGTACTTTATATCTAAATTTATCACGAAACTTACTTGGTGAAATACCAAATTGCTTTTTAAATCTCTTACTAAAATGATATGGATCATGATAACCTACGCTCTTGGCTACTGCCACTATAGGAGCATCTCCTGTTACCAACAATTCCTTTGCTCTATTTAGCCTGTGGATCATAAGATAATCTCCTGCTCCCATTCCTGCATATTTTGAAAAGACGTAAAATAATCTATTCTCATTTACCCCATGTAGTTCCGCAAGAGATCGAATAGTAAGCGTGTCCATATAGTATTCATGAATATAATCCGAGACCTGTTTAAACAATATGCGATCATCACCACCTGATTGGTTACGTGCACATATAAAAATTTCATCTAATATGCAACGAAATATGGTTTCCGTTTGGAATGTAGCAATTGCTCCAGGTTGATTTGATACTCTCCATAATCGTTGTAACAGATCAACAAGTCTAGGACTTTGTCCTACAACAAGTTCAAAATGAGAATCTTCTAGGGAAAATCCTTCTGGTTCAGGCTTACGAATGCTATAAAGAACCAAAATATAATTCCATTTCTTTTTACCAATCACACTCTTACTCAATCTCATATTAGCTCCACCATGAATCACATTTCCAACACCTGCTGTATAAGGAGTACCATCAAAAATAAAATTGGCTTCACCTCCCAAAGGAAAGATAAAACCTGGGAATGGAGAAGTTTTCATATTGCCCGAACGCCCTGGTTCAATGCTATAACTATATACTCCTTCTACTTTAAAAGCTGTATATGCAAAATGTTCTACTATATCCATTAAGTCCACTTCCATTTAATGGTCCCCCTTTTTTACTAAGTTTTATAGTAATTTCTCATAATATATTTTCTAAAAAAAATAGCTCAATCATTCATAAAAATCTTAATGATTGAGCTTATTATAACCTAAGTTAGTTGTGACTTACAACATTTTTTTCACTACATACATTCATACTTTTCGTCATATAAATATTATAAATCCTTTATAGTCATTTTTTCTAATTCTTTTTTACTCTTCTTTTTAACTTTATCTCTTCCCTGAAAATAAACGGATAAGTTAACAAGTAATAATACTGAAAATTTAAAAATCCACTTTCCTAAGGTTCCAGCTTCAGCTTTAAACATAATGAATAAAGCACCTCCAATAACAACAAATAGAGGTAATATAAGTCCAAAAACAAAATGCTTTCTTGTACTTAAAAATTGTTGAAGTGCTACCAAAAAAATAGTAATTAATATTGTAATTAATATTTGCATCTACTTTTCCTCCTCCTTTTCTTTCTTATATTCGTTAATAATAAGTTTTGCTGTATCTAAATCTATTTTTTCATCTAAGGATAGTTCTTTAATAAATGATATAAAAGGTTCATTTAATTTTTTATCATTTATTTCTATGTTTTGAATGAGTTTATCTAATCGAAGTCTCACTGTTGGATAAGACACTTCATATAGTTTAGCTATCTCCTTTAAAGAACCAGAAGTTAATATAAACTTTTTTATAAACTCAATATCTTCATAATCTAAGTTAGATAACCAATTGGGCAATTTTTCTATTGTCATACAACATCACCTTTCATAAACAAAATTAAGGGTATAATAAATAATTTCTTTAATAATATTAATTATACCCTTAATTTTATTAAAGTCAATATTTAATATATAATTAATTTTATTCAAAACCACATCTATATTTTTTGTTTACCCATAATAAAAAGCACTCATACCCTATTAGGTTGAATGCTTTTTAATTTATATAATTTCTAATACTTCTACTTTATATTTTTCACCTGGAGCATCCACTTCAGCCACATCTCCAACTTTTTTTCCCATTAATGCTTTTCCTAAATCTGATTCTACACTTATAAGCATCTTTTCTGGCTCTGCATCCATGGTAGTTACTAGTGATACATTTGTTTCAAATTCATCTTCTACAAATTTAATTTTTGCTTTACTATTAACTCCTAATAGTGACTTATCCTGATTTTTCTCATCTATTACACTTGCAGTTGAAATCATAGTTAACAAATATTGAATTCTATTGTCATTTTCTCTATAGTTTGCACAGGCTTCTTTATATTCTGCATTTTCTGATCTATCACCATGAGCAGCTGCTTCTAATTTTTCCTTTGCTATTTCAGCTCTTTTTTTAGTCATTCTATATTCTAATTCTTCTTTTAATTTATTCATATTTTCTTCTGTCAATATGTTTTTCATGTACAAATAATCCTCCCCAAGATATGTTATGTTGATATTATACAATATATAGTAAAATACTAATGAAATATTATGCTACACTAGGACATAACTCTAGTCGTAAAACCTTAAGTTCAGCTCTATTAAATTTTAATATTAGTTACTAAATAATCCCACCTCTTTTATAATTTCCTGCTCTCTAAATAAACTTAATACAGCTGCATTATAACAATTTAACTTTTGTGCCTTCTTTATTTTCTTAGCATATTTTTTATTATTTGAAAATATACAAATCATATATCCCCAGAGTTCTTTCATTCTAAATAGTGCATTTCTATCCTCATTATATAATTCTATATATTTATTTAAAACTTCATCATGAAATTCTTTTAATACTTCTTTGTCTATAGTAGTATTATTTTTTATCTCATTTATTAGCCCTGGATTTGCCAGTATTCCTCTTCCTAGCATTATTGTTTTTACTTTAGGAAAAGTTTTTATTAATCTGTGATAATCACTAACACTAAAGATATCACCATTATAACATATAGGATTGCTACTTAAAGATAAGGCATCTTTAAATACATCTAAATCAGGTTTATTTCCATAAAAATCTTTTTGTGTTCTAGGATGAATAATTAATTCTTCTATAGGATATTTATTATAAATTTTTATTAACTCATAAAATTCTTCTGGACTATCTTTTCCTATCCTAGTTTTTATAGAAATTTTCATATCATCTATTTTAAATATTTCATCTAAAAATATATCAAGTTCTTCTCTTTTAGCTAAAAATCCTGAGCCTCTATTTTTTGAAACAACGGTTCCTGCAGGACAACCTAAATTTAAGTTAATCTCATTATAACCTAATTGCTGTAACTTTCTAGCAGTGATAATAAAACCTTCTGAATCGTTAGTAAGTATTTGAGGTACTATATTCATTCCTTTATTATTTTCCGGCAAAGTATCTCTTAATTCTTTAGTTTTAAGGCTTGTACTTTTATTTGGAACAATAAAAGGTGTAAAGTACTTATCAATATTATTAAAAAACTTTTCATAAGAACTTCTATATATGTACCCCGTAATCCCTTCCATTGGCGCTAAATAATATTTCATGTAATAACTCCTTTATAAATATTCTAAAAAGTATATTATATCAATCTTCTTTTTTCTTATCTAGTCAATATTGATTAATTATATTAAACTATTAAAATAAAGTTGTAAAACACAAATATCCTATTTTTAAAACAGCATAGCTAAAACCCTCTTCAAGACATTCTATAACTGCCTAAGTATTGTTACCAATAATTGTTTAACATCCTATTTATGCAAACTCTAAATTGGTTAAAATTAAATTTTTATTAAACTAAAAATCCGCGACAAAATTGTCGTGGATTTATTGGTGAAGTTATATAAAATAATTTTTATTCAGCATAATGTTTGGTAAATCCTTTATATCTTTTATACATTCTTCTTATAGTATCTAATACAAAATTAGGAATAGGTATAGCCAGCTTATATACAAAAGGAATATAAAGTTTATAATAAGCTTTTTTAAAATCATGCCACAAAGAACAATATTCCTTGTGTTTAAAATCTGATATGTCCACCACTACTCCCATATTATTAACTATCATAACATTTTTTGCATGAACATCATGAGGATTTAGCCCTTTTTTTCTAGCATATTCAAGAGCATTATCTATATCTTTTATAATATGCTTTGGAATTTTTATTCCTTTTAATAAAGAATTATAAAAAGTAATACCCTTTAATCTTTTTAATATTAAATAATTATTTTTGCTATATAAAAGCTTAGAATAAGCAGGATGATCCCCAATAGTTTTATAAACTTCTATTTCTTCTTTTAAGCCACCTCTTCTAGCTGCATAAATCTTTATAGCTAAATCATCAAAGTCCGGATGTGTAAAAACGCCTGCATAATTACCACAACCTAATAAAATCCAAGGTTCTGGAACAAACTCTACTTTTATTGGATCTGAAGGATTAATACTTTTCATCTTTAAATTAGGAATAAAATCGTTATCTATAATATTTATAAATTTTTTAATATAATTCTTATCAAATAAATTTTTCTCCATAAATGGATCACCTTAATTTCATTTTATATATTTAAACTTAGTTATACATATCTTCATATTTATAGCACTTATTATAACATATTTTAAATATTAGTAAACAAACCACAAACTAACTTCATTATTTTTCTTTTAAAGTAGTAGTTGCTCTATCATATTTTAGATAAATATAAAAACTTTGATTAAAAAATATATACCTGGATATAATAAAAATGACCAAAACATAGCACCAATATAGAAAATTTCATGGAAAAAGAACCCTGTTTATCAGGGTTCTTTTTTTGAAATAAGGAGGTCTATGAGTAACTTATAGAAAACTATTATATTTAATATTCTACATATGTTAAAAAATTCCTTTTAAATAATAAAAATAATATCAGCCCAATTAAGGACTTCTTTAAAATTATTTATTTTATTTGTATCCATTGAGGATTTATTTTATTAACTAAGTACCAACCTTTATATTCTCCATAAACATTTAATTGTCTGTTTTCTGGAATAACTCCATTTTTATTATTCTTATTTGCTGTTGGGAAGCTATAACATATTGTTCCTTTTGGAGCAACATATTGTTTTATTGGATTGCTTGAAGCAGAAGGTAATTGTGGCATATAACTTATTCTAATATCATTTTTATTTACCCATTGGATGTTTTTTGATATATTAACTAAATAGTACCCACTATATTCATCATAAATTTGAACTTCTGCATCCATACCTCTACTTCCTGTAGATTTTTCATTCATATATGGATTATCTAAAAACAATAATTTATTAGTAATAGACTTTCCTTTTGCTATTATGGATAATTTTGGCATAGACACTATACAATCTTTATGTATCCATTGATCATTTATTTTATTTACTAAATACCAATCTCCATATTTACCATATATATTTACTTTATAGCCACTATAATTTATTGTTCCATTTTTATTCCCATCTGGTACATCATAAAAACTAGTACCTGATTTTATTTCACAATTTTTTAAAAGTGGTAATGAAGAAGAATTAATTTGTCCTATAAAACCATTTTTAACAAATGAAGGTATTATTCTGCTTGCTGCGTAAAATCCATAAATATCACTTATTTTAACAACATCTCCAGTTTGAGGTGCATGTATCATTTTCCCATTGCCTATATAGATACCTATATGTCCACGATGTGGACTTATTAGATCACCTGGTTTCAAATCATTTCTTGATACTGGAGTACCTGCTTTAATTTGGTCTACATCAACTCTTGGTAAATTTATACCTGCAGCATTTCTATATACATATTGTACAAATCCTGAACAGTCAAATCCACTTGGTGATGTACCTCCCCACACATATGGAACCCCTTGAAATTGTTTAGCATAGTTTACTATATCTTGTCCAGTTGCTGCAGCTTTAACTTGTCCTACATTTAATAATAATGCTATAAATGCAGCTAGAAAGATACTTAATATGGTTGTCTTCTTTTTCATGTTGATTCCCCCTATTGATGTTTTTATTTTGCTTTAATATCCTATAGTTACAATATTCTTTACAATTAATTGAATTCCTTCTTTTTTTATCCTTCATATTTTTACTTATTTATACATTACTCTACATTTTAAATACAACTTATTATATACAAGTAATTTTTTAACAAATTTATTGATTTAATATAAAATTTATATATAATTATTTTTAATTTTATATTAATCCATATTAAAAATTTAATACCACTTTTCTCTGAAATAGCCATAGGCCCTTATATTTTTTATCATAGCCATTTACTGTATTTTAAATAATTTAAAAAAGGACATCAGTATAGTAATTTTACTATATCGATGTCCTTTTTTAACATATAATTAAATCTAATTTATTGATTTTGAATTAACGAATTTCTTAGCTATTTCATCTTGGTTTTCTGGATTTTGAGTTTGACTATCATCAAATGAAGATATTGAAACTTTGCAATAAAAATTACTTTCTTTCCAAATATAATTTTCTACTTTTTCTTTTTCATTTATTGCATCTTCAGAAGAAGTTTCATATTTATAAACTTCTTTATTAGCAATTTTTAATGTTTGGGCTTTTTTGTGTTGTATTTTACCAGCTGCATCTTTAACTTCAACATATCCTTTTTTCTTTAAATCCTTATATATATCTGAATTTTTACTTTGAGTAAAGTGTATTGGATTTACTCCTTTAAACCTATAAAATACATTAAATTGACAACTAAGATTTCCTAAGCTTTCTACTGTTGAATCTTCTATAGCTATATCTTTGCCAACATTTAATGGTAACTTAGGAGCAAACTCTAAAAGTTCCTCAGCTTTTTTTAGGTCTTCATTATCATAAACAAATAATTTATAACGATCATCATTTACAGAATAATTTACATTTTTTATATCTTTAACAGTTTTTATTGAAGATGCAATTTTCCCCACATTATCTACCTTAGCTGTAGCAATACCATTCATATGAACTTGACCTTCACCATCTTTGAAATGTTTATTATACTTTATTTCTGTTTCTATACCATACCATACACCCTCATTTTGCCATACAAAAAATTTAGCTGTTTGCTCCTGTGTTCCAGTACTTTTTACAGTTATATTAAATCCACTTATTCCTGACAAATTTTTTGCTTCTTTGCTAATTTCAACTTTTGAATTTTTATACATTTGTTGTGCATTCTGCTTTAAAACATCCTCCATGTTTTCTTTAGATGTTAGGAATCTAAATGATTTATCTCCCATATTCTCAATAAACAATATCTCTAACATATTAACTTTGTCAGAAACCTTTCTAACAGCAATATCGCCTACCCTATAGTTTGCTGAAATATAATTTGGCGCCTTAAATTTAAATCCTGCAACCGCTTCAGCCTTTTCCAAGTTAGAATAATATTTTACTGGTGCATCAATAAAAAGTTTGTTACCTTGCTGTTTATTTATTGAGCTCTCATTATCAATTCTTGTAACAATACTATTATTTTTAGCAGTTACATTAGTTGTAAATACAACTCCTCCAGCTAATGCACAACATATAACTGCTGCTGATATTCTATAAGATCTTTTTTTAAAGTTTTTTATCATTTTTATTCTCCTTCCAATTTAGCTCTTCGTTTGAAAAAGCTTGTTAACTGTGGTAGCTTTCTGCTACTTGAAATTAATTTTTATAGATCAAATCCTTTCTATTGTAATCTATCAGTTTATGCAAAACTATATGTGATAAATATTTATAATCATTTCTACTGTACTTATATTTTGGAATATAAATCTTTAGCTTTAAAGTCATCACAATCATAAATAGAAATGCTTCTATTTATACTTAACATCTTTTTGCATTCTTCTAACAATGATACAAATTTTAGGCCTGGGATTTGTTCTAAACTTCAAATTTCATATTTTATTTCTTTATTTTAAATTTACATTTGTAGATCTACAATTACAGTCTACACTTGTAAACTATAATTGTCAAGATAAATTTTGTATAATTTATATACAAAATTTATAAAAAAAATACTCTCCAAAAATATATGTATTTCTTATATTATTAGATTTACTTAAATAAAAAATCTTAGCTAAATCACTAACTAAAGATTTCATTACTTCATATCCTAAAATGAAAAAGATCATTAATATAGTAATCTTACTATATTAATGATCTTTTTTATCTTATAATTAAATCTAATTTATTGATTTTGAATTAACGAAATTTTTAGCTATTTCATCTGGATTTTCAGTTGGTTTATCACCAAATGAAGATATTGAAACTTTGCAATAAAAATTACTTTCCTTCCAAATATAATTTTCTACTTTTTCTTTTTCATTTATTGCATCTTCAGAAGCAGTTTCATATTTGAAAACTTCTTTATTACCAATTTTTAATGTTTGAGTTTTTTTGTGCTGTACCTTACCAGCTGCATCTTTAACTTCAACATATCCCTTTTTATTTAAATTCTTATATATATCTGAATTTTTGCTTTGAGTAAAATGTATTGTATTTACTCCTTTAAACCTATAAAATACATTAAACTGGCAACTAAGATTTCCTAAACTTTCTACTGTTGAATCTTCTATCGCTATATCTTTTCCAACATTTAATGGTAATTTAGGAGCAAAATCTAAAAGTTCTTCAGCTTTTTTTAAGTCTTCATTATCATAAACAAATAATTTATAACGATCATCGTCTACAGAATAATTTACATTTTTTATATCTTTAACAGGTTTTATTGAAGATGTAATTCTTTCCACATTATCTACCTTAGCTGTATCAACACTATTGTCATAACGTTGCCCTTTGCTATCTTTGAAATATTTATTATACTCTATTTCTGTTCGTATGCCATACCATATGCTTTCATTTTGCCATACAAAAAATTTAGTTGTTGGTTGTTGCTGTGCTCCAGTAATTTTTACAGTTATATTAAATCCATTTATTCCTGATAAATTTTTTGCCTCTTTGCTAATTTCAACTTTTGCATTTTTGTACATTTTCTGTGCATTCTGTTTTAAAACATCTTCCATATTTTCTTTAGATGCTAAGAATCTAAATGATTTATCTCCTCTATTCTCATGAAACAATATTTCTAACACATTAGCTTTGTCAGAAACCTTTCTAACATCAATATCACTTACCCTATAGTTTGAAATATAATCTGGAACCTTAAATTTAAATCCTGCAACTGATTCTGCCTTTTCCAAGTTAGAATAATATTTTACTGGTGCATCAATAATAAATTTATTACTTTGCCTATTTATAGCAGTTTCAACGGCAGTATCAAATTTAATACCTTTAGCCGTTACACCATTTGTAAACACAATACATCCAGCTAATACACAACATATAACTGCTGCTACTGACATTTTATAAGATCCTTTTTTAAAGTCTTTTATCGCTTTTATTCTACTTTTAATTTGATTCTTGTTTTCAAAAAAAATCGCTAACTGAGGTACTTTTCTACTACTTGAAATGAATTTTGAAAAATTAATCAGTGTCATTCCATATTCTATAGATTCTTCTTTTCCTAAAACTTCAAGTACATAAGTATCACAAGCATACTCTCTTTGAAGTTTCATTCTTTTTGATATAATCCATATCATTGGATTAAACCAATATATCAAAATAATAATGGTTCCCAAAAAATTATAGATCAAATCTTTTCTTTTATAATGTACCAGCTCATGCAAAAATATATGTGATAGATATTTATAGTCATTTGTACTATACTTATATTTGGGAATATAAATCTTTGGCTTTAAAACTCCCAATATACACGGAGCTTTAAAGTTATCACAAGCATAAATAGGAATATTTCTATTTATGCTTAATTTATTTTTGCATTCTTCTAGTAATGATACAACTTCTATATCTGTGATTTGTTCCAAATTTGAAATTTTCACCTTGAATTTCCATACAACTATTGAAAAGAATAAAGCTATACTAAAAACACCAAATAACCATATACAAGAAGCTATATTTAAAGTACTAGTAATTACTCTTTCTTTTGTTATATCGTCTTGCTTATGATTTATATTTTCTGAAGGTGAGTCTAAAAGCACCTTATCATCTTTTGTTTTGTTATTTAAATGAACTTTTCCTTCCTTCAAAAAATCATAAGAATCTTTAGTATTACTTTTTCTTTCAATATCTAATGCTTTATTTTCATATTTATCAAATAAAATATTAAACAAATTTATATTAGTTGGAATATTCACAGGTATTATAAGTCTTACTATAATTATAAACAACAAAGCATGCTGAAGCCTTGCTCTAATATAGTTATTAAATAATTTAAAAATTAAAATTACTAATAAGGCTGCAGCACTTATTGTTAATGAAGCGTGTAGAACCCATAAAAAAATTTTAACTAAGATATCCATATTAATATCCTCCTATTGTTCAACTAAAAAAACCAATATTACTTTCCTTCTTTCTTATCTTTAAGAATCTGTTCTAACTCTTCAATTTCCTCTTCAGACAAGGTCTCTTCCTCTAAAAATCTTGTGAAAAGCATACCTACAGCTCCATCATATACTTTTTGAAGAAAAGATTGATTTTCAGCTTTTATACACTCATTTTCGGATATTAATGGATAATAATTATAAGCTCTACCTACTTTTTTAAAACCTATTGCTTCTTTTTTCAAAAGCCTAGTTATAAATGTTTTTACAGTTTGTGTTGACCAATCCATTTTTTCTGTTAGTGAATTAATCATTTTTTCAGATGTTAAAGGACTTTCTTTCCAAAGAAGCTTCATTACTTCCCACTCAGCAGCTGAGATTTTGGGCATATCTTTCATATTTTATTCCTCCATTCTAAGTTTACAACCGTAGATCTACAATAACAGTCTACTTCTGTAAATCAATGTTGTCAAGTTAAAATTTGTATGATTTATGTGTAAAATTTATTTAAAAAAATACTCTCCAGAAGAAAGTAAATCTAAATTACTTAGGATTAATTTTATGGTATGTATTTTAAATATTAAATCATTTATCAATTTATTTAATAATTTAACTAAATCTGATTTATCTTGCATTGAATTATATTTAGAAAAATTCATTAAGTATGTAAAAGGATTTATATTTGCCCTTTAAATTAGAAAAAACATAAAAATATCGATGTATATATAAAAAAGATGTTTCAAAATAGATTCTATTTTTGTATGAACCCAAATAAGTAGACATTTTTAAAAGAAGCTGTTTATTTCTAAACTACACTTCAGTATTCAACTGGAGTGTGGTTTTTTAATTTTGAGAAGAAGCTTTCAATACAGGCATTGTCGTAACAATTTCCTTTTCTAGACATGCTCTGAGTTATTTTATATCTTTTCAATAAATTTTTATATGAGCGGGACATATAATGACATCCTTAATCACTATGAATAATTAAATCCTTTAATTTTTCTCTTGAACATTTAGATATAGCAGTTTTAACAGTATCTATTACAAATTCTATTTCTAAAGATGTACTTAATTTATATCCAATTATTTCATTGTTATTCAAGTCCATCATTGCTGAAGGATAAGCTCTACAACCGTTGCCGTATCTAAGATATGTTATATCGGCAACCCATTTCTGATTAAGAGTCTTTGCTTCAAAGTTTCTATTTAATACGTTGTTTTCGATTTTTGCATATTCGTTGGCGATGGGATTTTTATACTTAAACTTTTTCATTTTAATAATGGACTGTATTTTTAATTTTTGCATTAATCTTAGAACTTTTTTATGATTAACATTAATACCAAATGTTCTTTTTAATGATATATTAATTCTTCTATATCCATAAACTTTTCTATTATCATTATAGATAGCTAATATTTTATCCATGATTTCTCGATCTTTACATTGATTTGATGTATTAGTCCATTTATAATATGCAGACCTGCTTATGTTTGAAATTTCACATAAAAGTTTTATACTGAACTTACTACTTAATGATTTAATTATTAAATACTTATATTTATTGGATATCACTACCTTCCTACTAGTAATAACTCTTTTACTATTCTAGTACTAACCATACCATCTTCTAAATACATTTTTACTGCCTTCATTTTAATTTCTTTACTATAATTTCTTTGTTTACTTCCCATAACAAATCACCCCATTAAGTAAATTCTACACAGTCTTTTTATCTGTGTCTACCTAACGGGGTGCATACCATTTTGAGGCATCCTTTTTTCTTTTTTAAATTTACTCAATTTACTCTAATCTATTGGCTTTGAATTAACAAATGCTTTAGCTATTTCATCTGGATTATCATTACCTTCCAATATTGAAACTTCACAATAAGATCCATTTTCTTCCCAAATGTAGTTCTTATTTTTCAAATTTTCACCTTTTTCAGTTTTTCCATAATAGGTCTCATATTTAAAAACTTCTTTACCATCAATTTTTATTGGATTAACCTTTTTCCTTATATCTTCATATTTTTTCCCACTTTTACCTTGGGTAAATGTTATAAATCCAACTTTTGCTTTACTACATGCACTAAATTCATAATTAAGCTTTTCATTTTTTATATCAGAATCTGTTGAAAGACTAACTCTTGCTTCCTGCACAATTATGTTTTTATTAATCCTTAAAGGAAATTTAGGATTAAAACCTAAAAGTTCTTTTGATTTTTTTAAATCCTCTTTATCGTATATACGTATATCTGCTGGACTTCCTGTTGAAATGTCCTTTTTTTCAGAAACAGCATAGTTTACATTTTTGGCATCTTCAAAATATTTTATTGAGGATGCGATTTTTCCTACCTCATCTGTAGCAATACCTAGTAACCTTGTGTTTACTTGGCTTGTTTTCACTTTCTTATCGTACTCTATGCTATACCACATTCCTTCATTTTGCCATACAAAAAATTTGCTTATTTCTTCGGAATCCTCAGGTAATGTGATTTTTATAGTAATATTAGATCCATTTATTCCTGCCAAATTTATTGCCTCTTTGGTAAATTCAACTTTTCCTTGGTTTGTATCATCAAATGAACTTAACTTATGTTTTGCAATCTGTTCTAAACCTTTTTCCATATTCTCTTTAGAAGCTTGAAAAGCAAAGCTCATATCTTCTTTTTCGTTGTTAAATAATATTCTCAAAGAACAATCTTTATCAGAAATTTTTATAACATGAAAAATAGGGCAAACTACATAATTTGCTGGAATATAATTAGGTACTTTGATTTTAGCTCCTGCAATTTTTTCTGCCTTTTTCAAATTATCATAACTTTTAATTGGTGAATCAATAAGAAATTTATTATTTTCCTTATTTATAACAGGTGAAACATTAGTATTACCTTTCATATCTTTAGCAGTTACACCATTGGTAAACATAATTCCTCCGGCTAATACACAACATATAACTGCTGCTGCTGACATTCTATAAGATCCTTTTTTAAAGTTTTTTATCATTTTTATTCTCCTTTAAATTTGATTCTTTATTTCAAAAAAAACTGCTAGCTGTGGTACTTTTCTGCTACTTTAAATCAATTTTGAAAAATTAATAAGTGTCATCCCATATTCTATAGATTCTTCTTTACCTAAAATTTCAAGTACATAAGCATCACAAGCATACTCTCTTTGAAGTTTCATTTTCTTCACTATAAACCATATTATTGGATTAAACCAATGTATCAAAATAGTAATGGTTCCAAGAAAATTATAGATCAAATCTTTTCTCTTATAATGTATCATTTCATGCAAAAATATATGTGATAGATATTTATAGTCATTTGTACTATACTTATATTTGGGAATATAAATCTTTGGCTTTAGAACTCCAAATATGCAGAGAGTTTTAAAGTCAGCACAAGCATAAATAGGAATGCTTCTATTTATGCTTAATTTCTTTTTACATTCTTCTAATAATGATACAATTTTTAGATCTTCAATTTGTTCTAAATTTGAAATTTTCACCTTAAATTTCCACAAAATTATTGAAAAAAATAAGGCTATACTAAATACACCAACTAGCCATATACAAGAAGCTATATTTAAAGTATTAGTTATTATTTTTTCTTTTGTTGTATCTTCTTGCTTATAACTTATACTTTCTAAAGATGAATTTGAAATTATCTTATCATCTCTTGTTTTATCATTTAAATAACCTTCTCTTTCTGTAAAAACATCATAAACAGCTTTAGTATTACTTTTGCTTTCAATATTTAATAGTTTATTTTCATATTTATCAAATAAACTATTAAACAAATTTATATTGCCTGAAATATTCACTGGTATTATAAGTCTCAATATAATTATAAACAGCAAAGCATGCTGAAACCTTATTCCAATATGGTTATTAAATAATTTTAAAATTAAAATTACTACTAAAGCTGCAATACTTGCTGTTAATGAAGTCTGTAGAACCCATAAAAAAATTTTAACTAAGATATCCATATTTAATATCCTCCCGTTTTCAACTAGAAAAGCCTAATCTTCCTTTCCTTCTTTCTTATCTTTAAGAATCTGTTCTAACTCTTCAATTTCCTCTTCAGACAAAGGCTCTTCCTCTAAAAATCTTGTAAAGAGCATGCCTACATCTCCATCGTATGCCTTTTGAAGAAAAGATTGATTTTCAGCTTTTATACATTCATCTTCGCATATTAATGAATAATAATTATAAGCTCTACCTACTTTTTCAAAATCTATTGCTTCTTTTTTCAAAAGCCTAGTTATAAATGTCTTTACAGTTTGTGTTCACCAATCCATTTTTTCTGTTAGTGAATTAATTATTTTTTCAGATTTTAAAGGTCTCTCTTTCCAAAGAAGTTTTATTATTTTCCACTCAGCCACTGAGATTTTTGGAATATATTTCATATCTTAATCCTCCATTTTAAGTTTACAATTGTAGATTCACACTAATAGTCTACAACCGTAAATCATCGTTATCAAGCTAAATTTTATATAATTTATGTGCAAAATTTACAAAAAAAATGTCTCAAAATAGATTTTATTTTAAAACATCTTTTTTATATTTATTTTTTCTAATATTTATATTTTTGCCATTTTATAATATAGAACTCCTTTTTCTTCTTCCATTGTCACTTCCCCTAAAGCTTTAAGATGCTCTAAATGAGCATGAGCCTCTCCTGCTGCAAACCATTTTTGACTTTTAGGGAAATCATCCCAACCTTTACTTTTAATATTCCAATGAAGTTCTTTTGTTACTTTTCTTACAGTACAAGCACCAAATTTTCTTAGCACCTCTTTAATTTCATCTAATCTTTCTTGATGGTGAAGACAAAGTTCATTGATCCTTCTGCAGTGATCCTCTATTAAAAATCTGTGAGATGAAAACAAATAATCAATATCCATATTATAAACACATTTTAAATTTTTAAGATATGTTCCTAACATATCACCATATTCAAATCCCCAGAATGTAATATTAGGAGTAATCCTTGCCAAAATATGATCTCCACAAAATAATATTTTATGTTTTTTCTCATAAAGCCCCACCATTCCTGGAGTATGGCCCTTTAAATCTATAATTTCAAAATTATATTCTCCAATTCTAATATATTCCCCAGGAATTGCAGGTTTAAAATTTATATAATCCATTGGTCTAAATTTATATCCAGGATTATCTTCAATCTCTAATTGTTCTTCTTCTAATCCCTGCCACTTTGCTCTTTGAATAGTGCCTTTCCACATAGGACCCGATTTTTCTACACTACCATTTAATAAATCACCATCTATTTTGCTTATATATATAGTAAGTCCCATATCTTGAAAATATGCCGCTAATCCCGTATGATCTGAATGAAGATGTGTGAGAAAAAGAATTGTGTTTTCAGGCTTTAAATCTAATTCTTCAAAGATTTCCATCATACGTTTTTTTGTATCTTCACAATTAAACCCTGTATCAATAATCATAGACTTATCTTTTCCCTTAATAATATAAAAATTTAAATATTTCAAGGGACTATTTGGTAATGAAAGTTCTTCTAAATAAATGTTTTCATATGTTTCTCTCATGTACTACCCCTTCCTAAACCGTTGTTATGTTAGTAATTATTGTTTTTTTATATGTTAACCCTATGTTTTTCTATAATTTCTTTATATTTTATAGTATACCCCATATTTAGTATCATTTAAATAAAACACTGTTGAATAATATTTTAACCAATAATGAGGGCTATAAAATTACTTAAATGATGTAAATTATGGAATATCTAAACCACAATTTCATCATTTATCCACTATAATTGATGGATTAATAGATTTACAAGGATGTAAAATTATTTTTAAAATTGTAGAAAGTATTATAACTGTAAAAGGCAAAAGTTGTATCTATAAATTTTTAAGTCGTTCACAACAAAACCATAGTCTATTAAATCAAAATATAAGTAATTTATATGAAGTTCTTGAATATAATTAGTAAAGTACGGAAATAAATATTACCCACTAAATGCTATTTTTATTTTATATGGAGGTGCTTTAATTGAAAAAAATAATAAAAAAAGTTTCTATTGGTGTTATGTCCTTAGGTTTACTTTTAGGTATGGGATTTCACAATCCTGTTAGTGCTCGTCCTTCATGTGGATGTCCTAATCCCAACATAGATAGTTGGAAAGTAGATAACTGCCACATACACTATATTTGCAGAAACTGTGGTTGGAGATGGACATGGGATACTTGTAAGTAAAATTAAGTTTTATTTATCTAATGTAAAAAATAAAGTTAAACTCATGTTTCATTGAGTTTAACTTTATTTTCAGTTTAAATTTTACACAACATATAAATTTGGTTAATGCTTTCTTTAAATTATTCTCTTCCGGTTCCTATTTTACCATTTTGCTTTCTCCATATGCTTTATCCTCATTAATTTTCTACCATATTATAAATTTATTCTTTCTTTTAGTTCACTTATTTCTCTTTGTTCTTCTTTACTTAAGCTCAAGATATATTTATTAAACTGAACATATGAATCCCTTTCATATTCATATTCGAAACTTAAATCTGATATATATTTAGATAAAAGAACTATTTCCATTTTGGATAAGCTTCTTAAAAACGTAATATATTCATCTCCAAATAAACACTCAGCATTTAACATGTCTACTAAATCTTCTAGACTCTTAATATTATCTTTAATTAATAAAATTTTATCTTCCACTAAAGAACATTCTCGAATTTCTTCTGTTAGCTTTTTAAATTCAGAATTGGCCATTCTTATACCATCAATATATTCAACCATTTCATTACCTTCCCCTTCATTGAAGGATATAAATACTGTTTCTAATTTATTTAGTTTTATCCTTTCATTTATAAGTAAAGCTATATTTAAAATACCCTTCTTTATATAAGTCATCAATTCTGTATTTTTAATCTCTAAAACTTCTAAGCATATTTTTGCATCCTTTATTAATTCATCCTTCAGTTCCTCTATAGTTAACTTTTCCAATTTATTTTTTATAATCTCTCTATCTAAATTATTAATGTTAAGGCTGTTTAAATCTTTATTACATATGATTAACCCTAGTGAATTTATAAATACTAGTTCAAATATATTTATAAGCAACAATTCGCATTTTTTATCATAACCCTTTAATAATTTATTAATTTCACCAATATTAAATTTATTACAAAACTCATTTTCTAAACTTAAATCATATAAATAATTATACATATATTCAACACCTATAAAGTTCATATTATCAATGTAAAGCTGATAATCTATTGAACATGGGGTTTCATGGGGTGCAAAAAAATCATCATATTCTTTAAAAAATGGAGAAAGACCATCATCTACAGTATCATTATAAGAATAGTTATCAACCTTAAGTTTATTTGCCTTAATCTCATTAAATAATTTCTTACACTCTAATTTTTTATTCTTAATTAAATCCTGTCCCATTTTTAACATATCAGATAAACTAGTATGCTTCAATTCTTCTATTATTAACTCTATATTATCAACGTTTTTTAGATAAATTCCTATGGTATAATCAATACATTTAAGAATACTTTCAGCTACCTCTATCATAACTGAACTACTTTCATCTTTTGTATAATATTTTAATTTTACTCTTAAAAGTTCCATTCTCTCATAATATATTCTAGCTAAGATATTATTATCTAATAGTTTTTTCTCATAACAAGCTACTAAAAGATCTTTTAAAAAACTTTTCTCACTAAATTTATTCTCTACAGAATAGTTATATTTTTGAATATTATTCCCCATAACTCATCAATCCTTTTCATTCTCAAGATTTGTATAATCCTTTATCCCATATCTTATATTTTCAGATATTTTATATAATGCTTTCCCTTCTAAAATTTCTAAGGAACCTTGACAATAGTTATTAAAGTTTTCTTTCATAATTTCTATTAATTCATAATCACTTATATAATCTAAAGTTTCATTCTTATAATTATAAAAAATCTCTACAAGTTCATTTATTGTTTCACTGTAATTATATTGGGATATATATGGTGAATCACAAAAGGATGTAATAATTTTGTTTATAATTTGACCATTGAATTCTATTCTTCCGCTTTTTTGAAGTGCTATATTTCTTGTATCAATAATTTCTTTTACATCTTTATCTGAAAGTTTTAATCCATATTCTCTTGTAACTTCGTTGCACTGAATTATGTCATTAAAAACTTCCTTATATAGTAAATTTCTTTGAAATAAATCAATAGAATTTTTCATTTTCAAAAATTCCTCCTAAAAGTATTGACTTTCATCTTAAAATATGTTATACTTAAAATAGTATGTTTTATAATATATAATTGTATCATTGATGCCTATTTTTGTCAATGTATTTTATAGTGCGTTAAAAGAGTATCTTCAATCATGGGAAGATACTCTTATTTATTTTTATAAATACACCTAAATTTATTAACTTCACTATTTATCATACAATTTACTACTCACATTTTTCATGATTATTTAATAAATTCGGCACTTGCTATACTGTTAATATGTCCTAATACTTTCTATACCTAGCACTTATCTTTAAAAGTTAATTACTAGAAAGATTTACAAATAGAAAAACTCTAGCATTTTTGCTAATCTATCATCAAAAAACCAACAATCAATGATATCGGGAAAGCAATATGCTAGAACTTAATGAAAACTTATCTTTTAGCACAACAGGTTAATTTATATATTACTTATCTATATTTTTTATTGGATTATTTAAATAAATTTACGAATAATGTTATAACTAAAGAATTAGAAAAGTCTATTAAAAATGCCCCGACAACTGGAAGAATAAAAAATGCTTTTGGTGATGCACCATATTTAGAAGTTATGGCTTCCATGTTTGCTATACCGTTAGGAGTAGCTCCCATTCCAAATCCACAATGACCAGAACTCATAACAGCAGCATCATAATCCTTTCCCATTAGTCTAAAAGTAATAAAGTATGCAAATATAAACATTAATACAGCTTGACCTATTAATAAAATTAATAATGGACCTGCTGTGCTTTTTAATTCCCATAATTTAAGACTTATAAGTGCCATGGATAAAAACACATTAAGGCTCATATTTCCAATTATATCAACACATTTTGAATTTATTTTCCATTTATTTGTTTGCTCCCCTATATTAAGTATTATAGCTGCCACTATCATAGCATCTATGTATGAAGGAAGGACTATACCAAAGTTTGTAAAAAACATCTCTAAAATAGAACCAAGTCCCATTGATAAAAATATAAGAGAAAATGTATTAAATAGCGTTTTATAACTCACTTCTTCACAATCATGAGAATTTGCTTCAAAAAACTCATCTGAGTTATTTTTTAGGTTATTTTTACTTATTAAGTTTTTAGCTATCGGACCACCTATTAAGCTACCACATACAAGCCCAAAGGTAGCGGCAGCCATAGCTGTAGTGGAAGCCCCTACAAGGCCGTATTCTGATTCGAATAAGGCTCCAAAAGTGGCTCCTGTTCCATGACCACCAGTCATGGTTACGGATCCAACAATTAATCCAAGAAGTGGATCTTCACCTATAGATTTAGCCATAACTACTCCAAGAACGTCTTGTGATATTACTAAAAGAAGAGCCGCTATAAAAAACATTATTACATGAAGACCACCCTGTTTTATCATCTTAAGGCTTGCCCCAAGGCCAATAGTTGTAAAGAAAGCTAACATAAAAGGCTTTTGAAGAGTCGTGTCTAAAGATATAGATATAAAACCACTTTCTGTAAAGATTAAATTTAAAATAGCAAAAATAAGTCCACCTACAACTGGAGCAGGTATACAAAACTTCCCAAGGATTGAAACTTTAGATTTTATAAATACACCTATATAATAAAAAAGTATAGCTAAGGTAGTGGTTTGAATCATATCAAGCTCTAGTGTCATAAAAAATCCCCCTTATAATGTAATGAATATTATGTTTATATGATCACTTATGATAGAAATAAAAAAAAATATTCATAAATATGAAAATTCAAATATATATTTATATAAACATTTCATATTTATAAATAAAATTCTTATGGATATTATATAGGATTTTTTCAAAATATTCTACTAAAATACAAAATTTTTATAAAAACCTCATAAAAGTATGATAAATAAAAAAAATTTCAGTATAAGAAAAATAAAATTAAATTTTTTTGAAAAATAAAAGAAATAAATCAAGAGAGTTTATATAAGTTATTTGTGCCAATGAGTAAATAAACTTAGATATTAATAAATTTTGCAATGAAAATTTATCTTTTAGCACAACAGGTTAATTTATCCTATACTAAATGTTAAATATTCTTTTGATGATTATCTTTACTACAGTATATATAATAATATAGACTAATATATTCTGTATCTGGACTTATCTTTAAAATTTTTATGATCCACTATGTACATCTACTTTTCTAAAATAAACAATACTTGCAAACAAAAGAATAGCTAAAAAATAATATTGGAAAATAAGACAATTAAACATATTATATGTAACAATAAGTTGAAAATTTAGGTAATATATTGTAATATATTAAGGTATTATTATTTAAGTAAGGAAGTGGAATCATTGTTTAAAAAAAGAAGTAAAGCATTTTTTACAGGTCTCA
This sequence comes from Clostridium sporogenes, assembly GCF_001020205.1. Classification (NCBI taxonomy): domain Bacteria; kingdom Bacillati; phylum Bacillota; class Clostridia; order Eubacteriales; family Clostridiaceae; genus Clostridium; species Clostridium sporogenes. The sequence goes on along the minus strand of NZ_CP011663.1, from coordinate 767,820 downwards.
TTTTAGCTACTATATACTTAATTTATATAATATCATATTTTTATGGTATACTAGGTGACGGTGATACAGCAGAACAAATAGGTAGTGGACTAGCTGCTGCACTAGTAACGCCACATATAGTAGTTTTAGCTATTGCGGTTATGTTTGGATGGTTAGCATTTGGATTAAGCAGTTCAGGATTTGCTTTAACTGCATCTATATTATATACTGTTGCAGGAGTAATGTTTATTCCTTATATATTCTTTGTTATTCCAAGTATTATATTGGGATTCGTAGGATATGCAAACCAAAAAAATATAAACAATAAGGCTAAAGCAAAAAGAAGAGTTAAAGTACATAAGAAACCTAATGTAAATAATAAAAATAATTTAAAAGCTTAAATGTAAATTATAAAAAATAAGACAGTCAATAATGACTGTCTTATTTTTTAATTTATAAATATCAAGCTATTTTAAATTTTCAAATGTAAAGCTACAATATCCTATTTCATCACATCTTTTTTTCATATCATCCCATATATCCTTTTCCTTTATGGCTTCTAAAGATGATGGATATAAAATATAATTTTCTTTGAAAATATGATCCCTTAAATTAAAAATTATATATTTAGAAGTTTCATCTACTCTAATTTTGAATTCATCAAATTTCATTTTATCTGCATTTTTAGAGAGCCTTTTTAATTCTTTTTTCCTAGCCCTTAAGTCATCATGTTCCATTCTCATTATTCTTGTAGGTCCTGTTATTTCTCTTTTTTCCATCTCCACAAATAAAACTTTTTCTTCTCTTTGGTGATGATTTTCTGCATCTAATATACTTTCTGCTAGATTATGAAGACTATGAATTTTTTCTTTAGCTTCATTATAGCTTTTAGTATTTTGAATATCTGAATTCACTTTTTCTAAATCTTCTAAGAATCTTAAAATCTTATCATGTTCATCTATTAAAGTATACACCACATGATCCTTGCTTATATTCGCCTTTACTTTACTTAATTCATCCTTTAAAACTTCCATGTGTACATCACACAAATGTCTTAAATCCTGTGGCTCCATTCCTTCTTCTATAAGTTGTTGTTCTGCTATGGATAAATCTATAGGGTCAATATCTTTTACTAGGTCTAAAGCTTCTTTTCTTATTTCATCATTAATTCCAACTTTATTTAAATTTTTTAAAACTTCCTTTAATTCCTTAATTTTTTTATTGTCCATTTAAATCATCTCCTTTATATAAGCTTTAAATCATCTCAAATAATACGCTATTTTCTTTGTATATATGGATAAACAAATCTTTTTCTAAGCTATGAATCTTATCATAAGCTAATTTATAGCTTGTACATGCACCTTCTGGTACTTTGAAATCTCTTGTTATTTTTTCTAATTCTTTTAATATATCTCCGGCTTTATCATGTTCATCTTCTGTTTCTTTTATAAATTTATCTATTTCTTTTTTTACATTTTCATCTTTAGTCAATTCATATTCTTCTATTAATGGAAATAGATTTTCTTCTTCTTTTATCAAATGCTCTTCTAATTCTATTTTCAAAAGTCCAAATAATTTATGAACCTTTAATAATTCTTCTCCATGATGTTGAAAATGAACCTTTAATATTTTTGATAATAATCCATCTATTTCTTTAAGCTCTCTTTTTGTATAAGCATGATGAGTATCTACTATATTTTTTATAAGATTTATTGGCTTTTCCTTTCTCCAATCTATATACTCTTCATTTGATTCTACAAACTTTTCATATTCTTCATTAAGTTTTTGTATGAATTCATCTGAATTTATTCCTTTTTCCTTTAAAGCGTCTCCTAAAGTATCATGTCCACCACAGCAATAATCTATTTTTATATCATTGAATATTCTACTTGAGCCAGGGAATATAGAAACAACTTCCCCAAGCTTTTGATTTACATTAATAGTGTTTTTCATAACAATTCCTCCTAATTTTTATATTGAATTTAATAATAAATCTGCTATAAATATAGTTGCTTTCTTTATTTCTTCCTTGTCCATTTCTTCTGGTGAAAATTTAATTCTTATTGGGAATTTTACATCTGTCATTCCTGTAGATTTTATAATGTATGAAGTACTTAAAACCTTCATGTTTGTTTCCTTTAAATAATCTTGTACAACTTCAATACCTTCTCCACTCCATCCATAAGATCCAAAGGCCGCTGCTATTTTATTTTCTAAGTCCATATCCTTTAAACTTTTCAAAACTTCTTCCAAATTTCCAATCATATCTGCGTATTTTGTAGATGTCCCAACAAGCACTGCATCTGCTTTCTCAACATTTTTTAAGATGTCCTCATTTGATGCTTTATTAACATCAATTAATTCTACATTTATATTGTCTTTTTCAAAATGTTCTTTGATTAATTCTGAAATCTTTTTAGTATTGTTTGTCATTGTAGAATATAAAATTAAAACTTTTTTATCTACATTTGTATTTTTGCTCATTTCATCATAAATATCTATAAACTTTTGAGTATTCTCTCTTAGTATAAACCCGTGAGATGGTGCTATAATTTCTATATCTAAACTTCTTATTTTATTTATCATATTTTGTACGTATCTTCTGTGAGGATGCATTATTAAACTGTAGTATGTTTTAAAATCTTCTAATATATCCTCTTTAGCTTTATCATTGAAATATTCATAATTTGCTACATGAGTACTAAATATATCGCATGGGAATAATATTTTATCTTCTTTAGCAAAAGTTATCATTGTTTCTTCTGTATGAAGATAAGGTGTTTCCATAAATTCAAGAGTTTTTTTACCTATATCAAGAGTATCTCCATCTTTAACTACTAAAAAGGTTCTATTATGAAGTTTATACATAGCTTTTAATTGATCAACTGCTTTTTGGGTGCAAACAATAGTTGCATTTTTAGCATTGTAAGCCAAACTTCCTAATGCTCCTGAATGGTCTGGTTCTGTATGGTTTATTACTATATACTGAATTTTTTCTAAGTCTATTAAAGTTTTAAGACTTTCAATGTATTCCCTTCCAAAACTTATATCTACAGTATCAATTATTGTAGGTTTTTCTGTAAATAAAAGATAACTATTATAAGTAGTTCCCTTTGTTAAAGTTAATCTATGGAATGGTACATCTCTATCATCAATTTTTCCTACCAAATAAATCTTTTCTTTAATCTTTACATTTTTCATCATATTCATTACCTCCAATTTTTTATTAGTATTTATCCGATAACTCCCCCTCTAATACCCCTATCTTCTTCAAAGTGGAATTTAAAAGTGGGTACGTCCATGGATAACTACATTCTAAACTTTAGCTGGAGTAAAAACTCCCTATAAAGCCAATAACTTTGTTTATATTACTTGCCTTACTTTCCTGTGTTTTATGGCTTTATTATATAAACTATTGGAACTTTAAAATATGATTCAAATCAAATTTTAGAAAATAAAAAAAGTGCAAAGCACTTTTCTCTAAAATATTCTATTCTATATATTCTTTTAATGCATCTTTATCTTTAATTATAATTACTTTATTACCAACAAGCTTTATAATCTCCAAGTCTTCGAATTTAGATAATTTTCTACTTATAGTTTCTCTTGTAACCCCTACATAATTTGCCATTTCTTCTCTATTAATAGGCAGTTTTATTTCTATATATTCTTCTTTATTTACTCCATATTTTTCACCAAAGTCTAATATCATATTAGCTATTCTAATATCTGCATCATTGGTAGCTAAATTTTGAGCTAAAGTTTCCGTTTCTGCAAGTCTCTTAGTAACTTCTTTTAATATTTTTAAAGATATATCTGGATTTTTTAATAATATCTCGTCCATCTTATTTTTTGTAAGAGTACATATTTTTACATCGGATATAGCATAAGCAGAAAAATTGTAACTTTTATCATCATTAAAAAGATTTAATTCTCCAAAAAAATCTCCACTAGAAAGTATATGAATAATTTGTTCTTTTCCTTCTTTAGTAATCTTACAAAGTTTTACTTTCCCTTCATTTATAATAATTAAAGTTTCTGATTTATCTCCTTCATTGCAAATAGCTTCTCCCTTTTTAAAAGCCTCATGTCCTGTCATGTTCACAATTTTTATCAATTCTTCTTCCGATAAAGAAGAAAATATAGGAACTTTCCTTGCACAAATATTATGATGACATTTTTCACAAGTACACTCTTTCATAAAAAGCATCCCCTTTATTTAATATAAAAAACTAATTTATATTTGTAACTATAGTTTCTGTTAGTATATCATTAATATAATATTGCGCTCTACAACTAAATTATATTCTAAGCATATTTATTTCTTTAATCATTTCATTTAGATTTTAATTAAAATGAATATTTAATCAGTTATATTCTATAACAGTACTTTTATCTATGTCCATATAAAGGATTCCTCTTTGCTATTATAATTATTATTCAAATTATCTTTATGGCAGATATAACATATATCCCATATTGTTATAATCTATGGAATTATAACATATATATTTTAAATTTATCCAAAATTTAAGGGTTTAACTATAAATATCTTAATATATATATAATAATTTAAAGCTGTAATAATTTTTAATTACCACAACTTCTTTGATATCATTTCTATTCATAAACGTAATAAAATCCAGTAACCTGGCATTTGCTGCTTGTTACTGGATTTATTTTACCAGAAAATATTTTTAAATTCTATAGGGTAACTTTTTCACGCTTAGGATTTCTTGATATATTAGTATCATTAAATCCTTTTGTTCTATTTTGCTTTTCTTTACTATTAGTAAGTATTTTCATCCTCCGTAGAAGCCCTACCAGAATTTATCTAAAATGTTTTAATTCTTCATACTGCTCTTTGGTTAAACCATAACACCCAAATTCAATCAAATCTGGGTCATGAAAATCACTTCCTCCACTTTTAACTAAGTTATATTTAGCTGCAAAATTCGAGGTTTTTTTGTAATCTATTTTTTTCATCTTTGAATGATTTATTTCAATTCCCTGTAATCCATACTTAACATATTTTTCAATCTCATCATAATTATCATATTGGCAAGGATGAGCAATAATTGGTATACCACCATCCTTTTTTATTGCTTCAATCCCTTCCATTACAGGAGTATACCCCATCTTTAAATCAGTTTCCTTTGATGTTTTTGAAGCAAAAAGCTCTTTATATCTTTCTTTTGTCATCTCATGTTTATATTTTTCTTTTAGAGCTTGAAAAATATTCATTTTAAAAACAATACTGTATTTAGAATATTTTTTAGCATCTTCATATGTTATATCATATCCCTTTTGAGACAATTCTTTTATTAAATCTCTATGGTAATTATCTCTACATTTTAAAGTCTTATCACATAATTTTTTTACATGTGTAGCATTTTCATTAAGCCATAATCCAACAATATGAACCTTTTTAAACACATCATAATCATAACAACTCATTTCTACACCTTTTACTACTTCAAGATCCATTTTTCTGCCTAATTCATTAATTTCATCAAATTGATCAACGGTATCATGATCAGTAATAGCTATTGCTTTTATTCCTTTCTTTTTAGCCATATCAAGAACATTAGCAATTTCACAAATACCATCACTATGATTTGTGTGTACGTGCAAATCAGCGTATATCATATCTATTCCTCCTAAATTACTGTCAATAAAACATCTTCTTTGTCAACTTTGTTCTTATTAGTTGGCAGTACATCCATATAATCATTACTATTGGTTATAATTACACTTGTTGTTAAATCATATCCTGCATCTTTTATTTCATCAATATCAAATTCCAATAGTAAATCACCTTTTTTAACATTTTGTCCTTGTTTAATAGCTAAGCTAAAATACTTTCCATCTAAAGATACAGTATCTATTCCTACATGAATTAACACTTCTATATCATTTATAGTCATTCCAATAGCATGTCCTGTTTTAAAACAAGCACTAACAATGCCATCTCCGGGAGCATATACTTTACCTTCGCTAGGAATAATTCCTATTCCAGCTCCCATTATTCCACTTGAGAAAGTTTCATCATCAATATTTTTTAGGGGAACAGTATCTCCCTTTACTGGTGTTAAAATATTCTTATATATATTTTCTTCTATAACTTTTCTCTGTTCTTTTTTATTTTGTTCAACTGGGTCATCAAATCCAATAATTAACGTAGCTATAAATGTTACTACTGCAGCTATAATAAGTGTAATTATGGCATATATTAAATTATTTGTACCTTCAGATACCCACATTGGTAAACTTAATAACCCTGGTGTTACATAAACGAAAGCCTTTAAATTAACTATTCCTGCAAATAAACCTGCTGCTACTCCACCAATCATGCAAGCATACATTGGTTTTTTCAATTTAAGAGTAACGCCATACATTGCCGGTTCAGTAATTCCTCCTAAAAATGCTGTAATACTTGATGAAAAAGCAATCTGTTTTAATTCTTTATTCTTAGTCTTTAGTGATACTGCTAAAGATGCCGCTGCCTGAGAAATATTAGAACATAGTGCAATAACACGGGTAACAGGATCAAAACCATTTTGTTCAATAAGCATAACACAAATTGGACTCAATGCTTTATGCATACCTATTGACACTAACCATGGATATACAGCTGCTAAAATGGGAATAGCAACAATACCAAAATGCTGCTGTACATATAATACAGTATCTGCAACTAATTGTGCTATGTAATTACCTACTGGTCCAACTATAACAAATCCTAATGGAGCAGTAATCAATATAACTAGCAATGGTGCCATAAACACTTTAATCATATCTGGAACATACTTATAAACATATTTCTCAATATAAGACATTACCCATACAATTAAAATAGCAGTTACAAGCTGAGAAGAATATTTTACTAATGATAATGGTATTCCTAAAAAGTATACAGGTTTTCCTGCTGCTACTAAAGAAACCCACTCTGGATGAAGCATTGATAAACAAACAAATGATGCCAAATACTGATTACATTTAAATATTTTTGCTGCTGAAAATGCCACAAATACCGGCATAAAGTAGAAACCCGTATCAAAAATAAATTTTAATATAATAAATGTTTGAGATGATTTGTCTAAAATTCCAAGTAAACTTAAAATTAAAAGTAATACCTTTCCCATACCTGCTCCAGCAAGTAATGGTATCATTGGCGCAATGGACCCGGTAATAACTGATAAAACTCTGTCTACAATTCCATCCTTTTTCGTCTTATTATTGTCATTTGATGAATCTAATTTAGCAATTTTCATTATTTCTTTATAGACTTTATCTACATCGCTACCAATTACCAATTGATATTGTCCTCCCTTTTTTACTAGAGACAATACCCCTTTTATTGACTTAACTTCTTCATCATTAGCCTTTTCTTCAGACTTAATATTAAATCTTAATCTCGTTGCACAATGCACTAGAGAATTAATATTTTCCTGTCCTCCTATAGCTTTTAAAATTTCACTAGCCATTTTTTCATAATTCATTTTAAAATCCTCCATTTCTTATTTTATAAAATGAAGGTTTAGCCAACCTAATGTTACTACCCAACAATAAATATTTTATTTTTTCTAATCCTCCCTTTTATAAAGATTTATTAAAAAATTATTTAACTCTTATGTAAAAAAATATAGAAAGTATGCGAAATACATAAGTATTATCACTAATTATAAAACTCCTATAAATTGTATTTATTCATCACTTATAAGCTTTGCAATATGTATTGTAAGATATAGAATCTCATCATCATTTAAATAAAAATAATACTTTTTTTCAATGAATTGTTTTATCTTCAAGCTGCATAAATAAGCTTCCTTATATTCTTCTTTTATAATATCCAACAGATTATTATTAATATTATCATTTTTATTAGATTTTTTTGAAAAAACTCTATATCCAAAAAATTTTAAATGAGTAATAAACCGATAATAATTATATGAATCTGTATTAAAGTCTCTGTTAAAATAATATTTAATAATATTTGTGATATTTTGTATAAATCCAGTTATCTCATATACATCCTTAATATTATTGCTGACTTCAGCACTAACAATATGAAGTGCTATAAAACCAGCTTCATCTTCATCCATAGTCAAACCATAATTTTTTTTAATAATATCAATTCCATATAATCCAATCTCATATTCGTTTTTATAAAAATGTTTTATTTCCCATAATAATTTATTCTTTAGTTTAACTCCTTTATTATATCGTTCAATACTAGTAGTTATATGATCCATCAAAGAAATATACAATGAATCATCAAGTTCTATAGATAATTTCTGTTTTGCATATTGTACAATATCATGGCAAAGTTCAATATATTCTGTAGGGATACTACTTAAAATATCAACAAGATGATTAGAATATTCCATAGAACTTAAAATAAATTTCTTGGTAATTTTATTTTCTTCGATAAAATCACCTTTTCTCTTACCATAGGCTATTCCTTTGCCCATTATAATTATTTCTTTTCCTTTATCATCAAATGTTATTACAGCATTATTATTTAAAATCTTGTTTATTACCATAAAAAACCTCCCCCAAAAGCAAAAAAACCTATTTCCAGACATAACAAAATATCTGTAAATAGGTTTTGTGTAGCAAGCTAATCACTATTACAATCCATATCTTACACTTGTATTATACTGCATTACAACTTTCATTGTCAACGATCTCTTATCTAATCGCTGACATAAATTCACTAGCTTCATTTATACATTCTCAATGAACTTCTCAAAACTATCTGTTTCTTTAAATATAATTTCATTACCTAACGCCTCAAAATGCTTATGTCCACATTTAATCTTTTTTTCTTCCTTTGCTCTTAACTCTTAAGTCTTCTGATAAAATACTTCCCTTTGTTTCAACATTAAAGAGAGTTTTGTACTTAGGGCTTTGTATAGCTTTTTTATATTCCTCTTCAAACCAAAGGGCATACTTTCATTTTTGTCCATTTCCTTCTTTATCTATAGTTCTATAATACCCTGAAATTTAGTTATATCTTTAAACTGAATTTTTCTTTTAAGCATTATATCTACATAGCCTTTATTATTTTCATCTTCACTTTTTATAAAAGCTTATTCGTGACTTCCATTTACTATCTTAAAGTCTCTATTTTTTAGAATCCTCTCATGTTCTTCATATTTATTACATTCTACCTTTATACAAACTGATAAGTGTATGGTATCTACATTATTTTTCTTCAATTGACTTATCTTATGCTCCCAATCTTCATCTTTAGTTTTAGTTTCTTCACAACCAATACAATAAAAGAAACTACTAAGTACAGGTTTATTATTTTCATATATTTTAAAAGCCGCTGTTGAATCGTTATATGCTTTAAAACATCCTGTACCTGAACATTTTCCAACTAATTTTCTACATGCCATTATTGCTATAGCCATAAATAAAGCTGCCTTCCCTTCTAAATAGTTTTAAACCTAATATAAATAGGCTCCTCTTGTGCATAAACTTTACAATCAACTTCATAAACTTCTTTAATAAGCTTAGTTGTTAAAACTTCTTTAGGTTTTCCACTAGATACAATACTTCCTTTATGCATAACATATAGCCTATCACAATAAGCCGCTGCTAAATTTAAATCATGTAATGCTGCTACCACTGTAATTCCTAAAGATTTAACCAAATTTAATATTTGAATTTGATATTTTATATCTAAATGATTTGTAGGCTCATCTAATATAATCAATTCCACTTGTTGAGCTAATGCACGAGCTAGTAGCACTCTTTGCTTTTCACCACCAGACAATGTAGAAAAGCTTCTTTTAGCATAATTAAGCATGTCTACTTTTTCTAGCATTTTTCTAACAATCCTATAGTCATTTTCATTATCCTGTTCTAACATCTTTTTATGTGGAGTTCTACCCATAAGTACCATATCCTCCACCTTAATGTCAAAGGCCACATTATTAAATTGACTTACTACACTTAGCTCACAAGCCATATTTTTTGCAGGCATGGTAAGAAGATTTTTTCCATCTAAATATATAACCCCTGACTTAGGACTACAAACATGATAAATTGTTTTTAACAAAGTAGATTTTCCACTTCCATTAGGACCTATAACTGCTATAAACTCACCTTTATAAACATTAACACATGCATCTTTTACTATATTTTTTTTACCAAGTACTACATTTACATTTTCAATATTTAACTTCATTTTTAGTTACCCCTCTCCAAAACTATAAACACATTTTATTATTATATATATAAAGAAAGGTGCTCCTACAACTGAAGTTATAATACCTATAGGCATCTCCATATTTTTTAAAATAATACGAGCAACTACATCTGCCCATACAAGAAAAATACCTCCACTAAGTATAGCTACAGGTAAATTGTTTTTATGATTAGATCCAACTAAACTTCTAGTTATATGTGGAATTACTAAACCTATAAAACCTACAATTCCACAACTTGCTACTAATACTCCAGTTAATACAGATACCATAACCATGTATAATTTTCTATAGTTATTCAAATCTATTCCTAAAGTTATGGCAGCTTCATCTCCTAAAAGCATAGTATTCATAACACGGTACTGACATAAGAAGAAAGCAGTCATTAATAATACTATTATAGTAGGAATCCATAAGTTATCCCACTTACCACCTGTTAAACTTCCCATAGTCCATTCCCCAATAGAACGAACTGCACTATTATTATTAGTAAGGTATATCATTAAGCTAGAAAAAGCTGAACATATAAGATTAACCACCATGCCTGATAGTACTAATTTTATTGATGTGATTTTTCCACCTATGCTAGATAGCTTAAAAACTAAAATTGCTGCTAATAATGCCCCAGCAAATCCCCAAAAAGCCAAACCTAAACTTTGAAATATATCTATTGAAATATCAGCTCCTATTAATATGAAAAATGTAGCTCCTAAAGTAGCCCCTGAAGAAATCCCTAATATATAAGGATCTGCTAAAGGGTTTTGAACTGTTGCCTGCATTACAACTCCTCCTAAAGCTAATCCCATACCTACTACTACTCCAAGTAATACTCTTGGTAATCTTATTTCCCATATAATATCAATAAAAGGTCCATCGAGAACGGATTTTAAACCTTCAGATTTAAAAAGCTTATATATAATAACCTTATATACCTCTGCTGTAGGTATCTTTACTGAACCAATAGCTACTGCCCAAACTGCAGACACTACTAAAATTATAGATAACCCAATTAAAATCATTAAATTAGTTAATTTCACTGGCTTTAGAAACTTATTATCTTTAATATTTGTTTTTAATATATTTTCCATATTTTATTTGAATAATTCTGGGTATAATTCTTTAGCATAACGCTCTACAGCATCAACTGTACGAACACCGCCTGCCCATGTTTCTGCTAAACCAGTGATAATTATTTTTTTATTCTTAACAGCTTTTACATTTGCTAAAGCTTTATTTTCAGTGAATTCTTTAACTAAATCAGCTTCTTGTATTTTCTTATCATCTCCAAAGTGAACAAATACAATAGCATCTGGATTAGAAGCTACTATATTCTCAACACTCATTGAACCTGATTTTTCTGCTAAATTTTCTGCACCTGCTTTTAATACCATATCTCCTACTAAATCATTTTTACCATATACTCTATATTTACCCTTGCCTTCAGCTTCAAGAATCAATACCTTTTTCTTATCTTTAACCTTAGATGTCTTTTCTTCTATTTTTTGTAATCTATCTCTTAAATCTTTAACATATTTATCTGTTTTATCTTTTATATTAAATATAGTTCCTAAGTCGTCGATATCTTTAAAACCATTTTCTATTGTAAAATTTCCTACAGTTTTTACTGTGTTACGCTGTGCAAAAGTATTAATTTTTCTTTGTTTCCACTCTTTTACATCTCCTAATGTTTTATCTGCAAATACACTTTTCCATCCTAAAATTAAATCTGGCTTTAACGCTAGCACTTGTTCTTTTGTTGGATATTTTTCTGATACTACAGGAACTTTTTTATATTTATCAGCTAATCTATCTAATATTGGATTATCAAGATAACAAGTTCCTATTAAGTACTTTTCTAAGCCTAAATCTAACATTAATTCTGTAGTAGTTTGATTTGTAGTTAATACTCTTTCTGGTGCTTTATCAAAAATCACTTTAATTTTTTCTCCAGCATAATTATAGTTAGTTATTGTAACTGGATAATAAGATTGTTTGTCCACATTTTGTGATGAGGTTTCTACCTTATCTTTGTTCTGTTTATCTTTTGTTGCATTGTTTCCAGAACATGCACTCAAAGACATTACCATAGATACAGTAATTGCTCCTAATATTAATTTTTTATATAATTTTCTTATTCCTTTTCCATTCATAATTTACTTCCTCTTTTCTAAGATTTCTCATTAATATTAATTATAAATCTATATGACAACGTAAACAAAAAACTCTTTAACTACTATCAGTTAAAGAGTTATAAATACACAAATAGTGCATAACAAACACCCCCTATACTCGTAGAGTTACAGTAAAAAAATAGGCAGGTCTTCTGGCTCAAGTATCATAATTTTCTTCTGCCTTCCCATTTTTACAACAGTGACTTAATTGAAGAAAACTCCTCTTTTACAGCGGCGGTACCGCGTGGGATTTGCACCCAACTTCCCTTTTAATTAATAAAATATTATTAAACCTATTTCTATATTCTATAATTTTCTATAAATTTTTACAAATTATTTTAGCATAAACATATTTTTATATCAATACACTAACTAAAAATTATATTCCACAACTGCATTTCTTTATTTTCTTAATAACTTAAGTATTATTTGTCCTAAAATCTATATAAAAAATAATCACAAATGAACTTTTCATATTCTTCATTAAGTCTTTGTATGAATTCATCTGAACTTATTCTCTTTTCCTTTAGATTTTAATGAAAATATATATTCAATATCATCATAGCACTTTTTCTTTTAAAATATCTCATATAACACAAAAATTATTTTTCCCACATTTATCTTAGGCAAATATATATTAAGTTCATATTGTTGACTTTAACAATGTTATTTAGCTAAAATATCATTGGAGGTGAAATACATGAAAAAATTAGTTAAAGTTGTTGGTGCTATTATTGAAAATGAAAATAATGAAATCTTATGTGCCTTAAGATCGACTAAAATGTCCCTTCCTAACCTTTGGGAATTTCCCGGTGGTAAAATCGAAAAAGGTGAATCTTTAGCTGAGGCTATAGTTCGCGAAATTAAGGAAGAGCTTGATTGTACTATAAAATTTATAGATGTTTTTAATGATAATACTCATGAATATGATAAATTTATAGTTAACTTAACAACTTCTAGATGCAAATTAATAGAAGGAAAACCTACTGCTAATGAACACGATAAACTTATTTGGCTTCCTAAAGAAAATTTACTTTCTTTAAATTGGGCTCCTGCTGATATTCCTGCTGTAGAGCAATTAGTTAAAGAAAAAGTGTAGCACCAGTAATAATAGTGCTACATCCTTTTCTTTCTTTATAATATTATATACTTATAAATATCATACTCTTTTTCCCTATTTTTATTTTGTTATCTTCTCTATGATATTATATAATCATAAATATCTTCTCTCACCGGTGTAATTAATTTGTATCTTATTTCTACAGCCGTTTTTGTAGTATTTTTCATTGTAAATTGATTAGGTTTTCCTACTACTTTTATTTTTCCTAAGAAATAAAACTCCTTTGAAATTTTATCATCTTTATTTTTTCTTACAAACAAAGTCATTTCCACTCCATCTTTTTCTGCATTATATGCTTGAACAATATCTTGAGATTGTATAGTTCTACCTGACTTTGAAATTGCTATTAACTGTGATTCTGATTCAAATCTATCCTCATAATTTATAGTGTTTTCTATATCATCTGACTTATCATAGTTAATAAATACAGGATAAGTTCTAGTAATTTTATCATATTTATAACCACCAATATTTAAAGCTACTTCCCCATGCTCCCATTCTAATAGCCTACACACATCTTCATATGTATACTTTTGATATAATTGAAATTTAGTATTCATATACCTATTACTATAATTTTTATTATATCTACTTAATCCAAAATCTATTAATTCCATAACCATTTCTTTAAAATAACTATTTTCAATACATTTTTTAAAGCCCTTTGAAATTATATAACAGTTATCTTGTCTTTCTAAAAAAATACATTTTGAGTAAGTCTTTTTAGCAGATCCTGTTGGAAATTCATTTGTTAATACATTAATTACATTTGTTTCAGTAATTTGTTTAAAATCTATATTATACATTTCCTTAAGCTCATGTTTTAACTCACCTATTAAGTCTACTTTATTATGTATTATATTTTTAATCATTATAAGTTCGTGAGGTCTTTTACCAGAAGCTAACTTTTTAGAGATAAACTCAATAAATAAAGCCTCTAAATCATTTAGCTCTACATCATATTCTTTATCATACTTTTTTAAGAAATTATAATAGGAGCCTAATTTAGTAGAAAAAATTCTTAATGGATCTATAGAATCAAAGTTATCAAAATCATTTAAGCTAGGTATTCTACCAATTTTTTGTTTAAGATTAAAATAACTTTCTTTAATTAACTTTAAATTATTAAAATTTGCTAAATCTATCGATTCAAATATTTTCTTTTTTGATATTTCATCAAAATTAATAGTGGAACACCCAGGTATAACCCTTGTGCCTTCCATAACATATTTTCTAATAGTATCTTTATTAAAAGTTCTATCCCCTGATAAGGCTACTGGAATTAAAAAGTTACTGTTATAATTACCTACAAAATCTATTATTACAACATACTCTTTAAATTTATTTTTTCTAAGTCCTCTACCTAATTGTTGTACAAATACTATTGAGGATTTAGTTGGTCTTAACATTACAACTTGATTTACAGAAGGAATGTCTATTCCCTCATTAAATATATCTACTGTAAAAATATAATCTAATGAATTTAAAGTTTCATCTTGCTCTAATCTTTCAATAGCTGTTTCTCTTTCCTCTTGGGAGTTTTCTCCTGTTAAGAAGACAGTTTTATATCCTTTTTTATTAAATATATCTGAAAGCTCTTTAGCTTCTTTTTTATCACTGCAAAATATTAATCCCTTTACTCTCTCACCACAATATCCATAAAAATTTATTTTATCAATAATATGCTTTACCCTTTCCTCTGCTACCAAATATTTAAAGTCGGTCTTATCATCTAACTCAATTCCGTCAATTGTAACATCAGAAACTCCAAAGTAATGAAATGGACAAAGCAAATCCTCTTCTAAGGCTTGCTGCAATCGTATTTCGTATGCAATATTATAATTAAACATTTTGAATATATCAAAATCATCACTTCTTTCAGGTGTTGCTGTCATACCTAAAAGAAATTTAGGATTAAAATAGTTAACTATTTTTTGATAGCTATTTGCACCTGCTTTATGAACTTCATCTATTATAATGTAATCAAATTTATTTTTACCAAAAGATTGTAATACCTCATCCTTTGACAACGTTTGAATTGTACAAAAGATAAAATCTTTCTCCACATCTTTACTAGTACCTGATAATATCCCCATACTTCTTGTATCACCAAATACATTGCTAAAACTATTTAATGCCTGTTTTGCTATTTGCTCTCTGTGTACAATAAATAATGCTCTTTTAGGATTATAATTTCTAAGTTCAAAGGCAGA
Source organism: Clostridium sporogenes (assembly GCF_001020205.1). Taxonomy (NCBI): domain Bacteria; kingdom Bacillati; phylum Bacillota; class Clostridia; order Eubacteriales; family Clostridiaceae; genus Clostridium; species Clostridium sporogenes. The sequence goes on along the minus strand of NZ_CP011663.1, from coordinate 752,117 downwards.
TAAATAAGTTTTACCTGTTCCAGTTGCAGAAATTAAAAGGCCCTTATTTTGTCCATTTTCTCTAAGTTTTTCTAACCCTTGTATTGCTTCTACCTGCATCTTATTAGGCTTTAACTTATATTGAGAAAGTCTTGGGACCTTACTTTTCCTAGCAAACTCAACTTGCTTTCTGTATATACCCTCATAGTTTTCTATCCATTTAATAGTTAGTTCATCTGCATCATTCCAAAGCTGATTAAACTCCGAAATAACTCCCTCTGTTAATGACCCTTCTTCTAAAGATGAAACCTTTAAATTCCACTCCTTATTTTTAGTTAAGGCTGTTTGTGTTAAATTTGAACTACCTACTATTAATTTATAGTGATCTTTATATCTAAAAATATATCCCTTTGTATGAAAATTCTCTTTGCTGTATAACTTCATTTCTATATTAGGAAATTCTAAAAGCTTTTTTAAGGCCTTTGGCTCACTAAAATTTAAATAATCAGTAGTTAAAATCTTACCCTTAACACCTTTTTTCTTTAAAACTTTCAGGGTTTCTAATAAAGGTAGTATTCCACTATTAGTAATAAAAGCAACAGATATAAAAAATTCTTCACACTTATTAAGCTCATATATTATTTCACTTAACACTTTGCTCCCTTTAGAATAATCATTGACAACTAACTTTGGAGTTAGAGCTAAATTTGAATCTATTAATTTATTAACTAATCCTGTTTCGCTAGCTTTTAATATTTCATTTCTTATTAAATTGTCATTAACATTTTCTATAGATTTAAATTCAATATTATCTGTAATTGTAACCATTTTATTTTTAGTTATCATATCCATTTTTACCTCTTACTTGAACTAAATTCTATAATTCATTATACCATATAAAATTCCAGCAGCTATGTATTAATAACTACTGGAGTGTATTTTTACCCTTACATTTTTTACAAGTAGCTGTTTCCCTCTACTTACTTATCATGTGTAACTATACCATTTCCACTTACAGGTATGGTATCTCCTAGATGTTTAGGTTTGGATTTAATTAAATTAACATTAAAATAGTCCTTTACTCTTGCTGCAATTTCTCTAGTTTTATATTTATCTATTCCCCAATAATTTCTTTGATCTGAATTTACTCCATAGGCATCTAATCCAAGCTTTCTTGCTATATACACAGCCCTCATAAGATGGTATTGTTGAGTTACAATTATTATTTTTTTAGCTTTAAAAATCTCTTTTGCTCTATACATACTTTCATAGGTACTAAATCCAGCATGATCTAAAAATATATCCTCCTTTTTAACCCCTTTTTTTTCAGCAACTTTCTTCATTCCATTTACTTCATCATAATTAACTTGTCCATGATCTCCGCTAAATAATAGTTTTTTTGCCTTGTTATTTTTATATAAATCTATTCCAACTGCTACTCTATCTTCTAACATATCACAAAGTTTACCACTTGGTTTGACATAAGCTCCTAACACTAGAATTGCCTCTGCTTCTGGAACATCTTTAGGATTTACAATGTATTTTTTACTTTCTGATCTTACCCTAAAATCAATAAAAAATATTGCTGCTGTTCCCATTAAAACTATTACCATAATAACCGTCAATATCCTTTTCATTTTATTTTTCAAAGTTTTACACCTCCACTGATATACCCTGACATAACTATTCATAAGATTTCTAGTATTCATTATTTATTATACTATCATCACGTTTATAATATCTTTTATATAATCCTCAATTAACGTCTCCTGATATCCCGCCAATCCCTTTTCCTTAATTCTTTCTATATTTATTTAATATAATTGCTAATTCAGAAGTTATGGATGATGAGTTATTAGAAAATATTATAACTCTACAGTATAAATATCTTTTTTTCCTACTACAATAACTAAGGCTTTCTTTAAATTATCTGTTCCAAGTTCCTCTTTCACCATTTTACTTTCAGCATATCCCTTAAGCTACTTTAGTCCTTCTTCTTCTACTTTTTCTAAGGTATTTTTATCACTTTCCTTTATATATTTTAGTTCTATAATCCACTGAAATTTAGTTATATCTTTAAACTGAATCTTTCTTTTAAGCATTATATCTACGTAGCCCTTATTATTCTCATCTTCACTTTTTATGAAATAAGTGCTATCTGCACCTAATAATGTAAGATTTATTCTTTGGAAATATTGTTCCCAATATATTGTCTTTATAACATAGTAAGGTATCTTGAGAACTTTTCCTCCCAATCCTTTGCCAGGTATTCTTTTCACTTACCATCACTCTCATTTAATTTCATCTATTCTTTACCAATCTATTTTTTAATATTTAATTTTCTTTATTTTAAATATAGTATACTATATTTAATGATATTTGAATAAAAGCCAGAGTTTTATCCGATGACTACCCGCTCTAATACTCCCATCTTCTTTAAAGTTGGGGTAAAGAGCGGCTATGTCCCTGGATAACGATTTCTAAGCTTCAGAGGGATTAAAAATTCCCTCTGAAGCCAAGAACTCTGTTTATAGGGTTTCTAAAAATGTTCTTGCAGCTGGGGACAATGATACACTTTTTAAATAACAAAATCCTATATTCCTCTTAGGGATCGGTTCCTTAGTCTTTACCTCAAACAAAATTTCTTTTTCTAAATATTCTAATGAAAATTCCTTTACAACACAGGCTATTCCTAGATTTATCTTTGCAAATTGTAGTAATAAATCATGAGCTCCAAGCTCAATTTCTGGACTAATATTGACCCCCTTTGACAATAAATATTTTTCTACATATTGTCTTGAGTTAGATTTGCCATCTAATAATATAAGGGGCATTTTTGAAATTTCTACAAAACTTAAAGGCTTAGATATAGTTTTATTAAACCTTTCCCCACAAACAAATATATCCTGTATTTCCATACACTTTTTAAATTCTAGAGCAGCGTCTTCTATTGGTAAGTTACAAATAGCCAAATCAATATCCCCTGTTTTAACCAAGTTACACAACTCTACAGTAGTTCCGTTTAATATTTTTAATTTTACATTTGGATACTTTATATGAAATTCTTCTAAATAAGATAGTAAAAAATACTTAGAAGTAGTATCCCCTACCCCTATTTTTAGATCCCCTATCATAAGATTTTTAGAATCTAGCATCTTTTTTTCTCCTGCTTCTATTAAACTTATGGCAGAGGTTACATATTCAAATAAAATTTCACCCTCATTAGTTAAAATAACCCCTTTAGGAGTTCGTGTAAAAAGTCTTATACTAAGTTCTTTTTCTAATTGCATTATGGATTGGCTTACGGCCGGTTGTGTCATATATAACTCCTTAGCTGCCTTTGAAAAGCTTTTACACTTTCCTACACAACCAAATACTCTATATAAATCTAATTTACTTATCATATAAGCCCTCCTTATACCCACTATATATACTATTTATTTTACTTATACCATAAAAATGTTGTATATTACAAGTATAGGAAGTAATTTTAATTCAAAATTTTTTTGAAATTAAGGAGAGATAAATTTGGAAAGAGTAGTTGGAACTGTTGTTAGAGGTCTTCGTTGCCCTATTATTAACGAAGGAGATTGTATAGAAGATATCGTTGTTGATAGCGTATTAAAGGCTTCTGAAGTTGAAGGATTTAAAATAAATGATAAAGATGTTGTTACTGTAACAGAATCTGTTGTTGCTCGTGCTCAAGGTAACTATGCTACAATAGACCAGATTGCAAAGGATGTAAAATCAAAATTTGGTGATGATACCATAGGAGTAATATTTCCAATACTAAGCCGTAACCGTTTTGCTATATGCCTTCGTGGTATTGCAAAGGGTTCTAAAAAAATTGTTCTTATGCTTAGCTATCCATCTGACGAAGTTGGTAATCATCTTGTTGACATAGACATGTTAGATGAAAAAGGAATAAACCCTTGGAGTGATGTTTTAACTGAAAAACAATTCCGTGATTGTTTTGGAGAAGTTAAACATACATTTACTGGAGTTGATTACGTTGAATACTATAAATCTTTAATTGAAGAATATGGTGTTGAATGTGAAGTTATATTTTCAAATAATCCAAAAACTATATTAAATTATACAAAGAACGTTCTTACTTGTGATATACATACAAGATTTAGAACTAAAAAAATACTTAAAAACAATGGGGGCGAAAAAATATACAGCCTTGATAATATATTATCTTCATCTGTTGATGGCGGTGGATTTAATGAAAACTATGGTCTTTTAGGATCAAATAAATCTACTGAAGACACCGTTAAGTTATTCCCTCGTAACTGCAAACCTGTTGTTGATAATATACAAGCTAAACTTAAAGAGAAAACAGGCAAAAATGTTGAAGTTATGATTTATGGAGACGGAGCATTCAAAGATCCAGTAGGTAAGATATGGGAACTTGCTGACCCAGTAGTTGCACCTGCTTATACAAAAGGACTTGATGGAACTCCAAATGAAGTTAAATTAAAATACCTTGCAGATAATGACTTTGCTGATTTAAAAGGTGATGAACTTAAAAAAGCTATATCTGAATATATAAAAAATAAAGAAGATGATCTTGTAGGTTCTATGGCGTCTCAAGGAACTACACCAAGAAGACTTACAGACCTTATAGGTTCACTTTCTGACTTAACCTCTGGAAGTGGAGATAAAGGTACTCCTATAATCTTTATACAAGGTTACTTTGATAACTATACTAAATAAAAACTATAAAAAATTTTATTCACATGGCATTACCATAATGTCCTAATATTGTTATGTTGCTTTTAATATAAAAAGTGAAGATGTCACAAAATAGATTTAATTTTGAGATATCTTCATTTTTTCTTATTTATTTAAAAAATTATCTGTATTAGCTATTCTTTTTTAAAGCCATCCATTGAGCCTTCCAATAGTTTTATCCAATCTCTTATAGGATATTTTTTTACAGTATCCTATCTAGTCATGAAGACATGAGTATTGGAACTGTTGTTGAGTCTGAATATAATAACCAGTTCTTACTTGACCAACCCAATTTTCAAAAATAGACTTCCAATCATTTCTTTCAAAAAAAGTTTCAATAGGGTTTGTTGCTTTAGAATCCCATTCCAATATTAAAAATGGTCCAATTCCAAAAGACCAAATTCCAGTTTGTTCTACTCCTACTTCCCTGATTAACAATAGAGGTAGTCCATATTGATAAGCCATTGCAGGTTGAATTTGTGCAAAGGGACTTCCTTCCCACACAGTTTCTCCTATAGGTTGGTTAAGATTGTTTTTAATAATATTAACTTTCCATTGTCTTAGATTAAGTGACACCATTCCATAACTGGATAAAATCATTCTACGAATATTGGTTAATGGTGTTTCTGGATATTGTTCACTTACAGGAAGTGTTCGTGGGAAAAGCAGTGCTTTTCTAATTTGCCTAATTATTGCATCTACAAACTCCTGTTGTACTGTATTTAATCTACTTGGATGACTCAAAAATACAGGTACTCTAAATAAAAGATTTGCTGATTCTTTCATCAGTTTTGTAGGTTCTGGACATACACAGCTTAAACTTTTATCTATACCCTTTATTTCATTTTGATCTATATTAAACTTCTCTTTACTTTCAGATATACTTATAATTACCCCCTCTTTCACTATATAATATTCGACAAAGCCTTGTAAGTTTACATGTTATATAACTCATAAACGTCCCTAATTAAATTATAAAGATTATTAGTTTATGTTTCATAATAAATAGTTGCGTTTTTGGCAATTTTATATAAGCAATTAGACGTACCTTCAAAATAAATTGTGTTGGTAAATTTGGTCATGTAATGGTATAATTAAGGGAAAAATGTAATATTATGATTTTTTATGGTGTAATATATTTGTTTTATATTGCTTAATAGGGAAGCTTGGTGTAAATCCAACACGGTCCCGCCACTGTAAGAGGGAGTATCTCATTGGATGCCACTGTTATTTATTAATGGGAAGGTAATGATGTTACTATGATCTCAAGTCAGGATACCTGCCATAAAGACTTGTATAACTTTACTCACGCGGATGGGGAGGTGTTTGTTTTTTTGTTTATTAATAGATATTGATATTTATTAATATTTATTAAGCTGCAACTATCTTCTCCTCAAAGGGAAGATTTTTTTATTTTCAAATTAAAATCGGAGGATTGATTATGACAAAACTATTATCTAAGAAAAAAAGCATATTCAGTAAATTGTTACTTTTTATAATGGCATCGTGTATTATTTTATCAGGATGTACAAATAAATCTGAAAAGACAACTACAAAAACTGATAATAATAAAGAAATAGTACTAGCTGCTCCTAGAGATATAGCTCCAGGAAAAGAAAATATACATTTCACTAATATTATATCCTATGTTTGGGAACCACTTGTTACTATGAACAAAAAAGGTGAACCTTCTCCCAAATTAGCTAAGTCTTGGGAAATGTCAAAAGATGCAAAGCAATGGACTTTTAAGCTGCAACAGGGAGTAACTTTCCATAATGGAGAAAAGTTTAATGCAGATATAGTAGTTGCTAACTTTGATAGATATAAAAAACTTAAAAAAGGTAAATCTAATTTCTACACTTTTAAAGTAAATAAAATATATCCTGGATTAATTGATTGTGTTAAAGTAGATGATTACACAGTAAAATTAAATTTTAAAAACCCAGTACCTACATTACCATACAATATGGTTAACTTCGGAAGCCCTATATTCCATCCAAAGGATTTCGGTAAAGATGGTAATTTTGTAGTGGATAAGCCTAATGCAACAGGTCCTTTTAAACTAATTGAATACAAAAAAGATTCTTATTGTGTATTAGATGCTTTTGATAATTATTGGGGAAGCAAAGCTAAATCTAAAAAAATAAAAATCAAAACTATTCCAGATCCTCAAACAAGATTTTCAGCTCTAAAGTCTGGAGAAATTATGGGAGTTTTAGACTTAGGTGCAATCCCACCTAATTTAGCTAAAGAACTTTTAAAAGATGATAAATTTGTAAGCTCATATGAAAAATCAACAATTTCTCATTATCTTTATGCTAATGGAAATAAAGCGCCTTTTAATGATGTTAGAATGAAACAAGCAGTAAGTCTTGCTTTAGATAGAGATTTGATTGTTAATAAATTCTATAACAACTTTGGAAAATCTACACAAAATATTTTAAACTATACTTCCCCTTTTTATAAGGACATAAAAGCAGAACATAATTTAGAAAAAGCAAAAGATTTAGCATCTAAAGTATTAAAGGGTAAAACTGCAGATGTTCAACTTATAGTTCCTGCTCACTTGGTAAAAGCTTATCCTTATAAGGAAGAGGCTGAATACATACAGGCTACTTTAAAATCTATAGGATTAAATGTGTCTATAGTTAATTGTGAATTAGCTGCTTCTAGGGAAATTGCTAAAAAAGGTAATTTTCATTTATTCATGGACAGACGTGGACTACCAAATATGGAACCATACACTATACTTGAAACACATATGAAAAGTACTGGTGATACAAATAAAGAATATAACTTAGGATATAAAAATTCTCATGTTGATGAATTATTACAAACTGCTACAAAAACTGTAGATATGAAAAAAAGAGGAGAAATATATAATGAGCTTCAGGATATATCAGCTAAAGAACTTCCTACAATCCCTCTTTTTAATGAAGTAAATTTAGTAGTTTATAATAAAAGAGTTACTGGACACAATGCATTTATTTATGGAACTACCCTTCCAGAACTTCAGTGGAGCAAATAAATGAAACAGTCTTTAAAATATTTGTTTAAAAAATTGATTCATTCGATTCCTGTACTTATAGGAGTTTCTCTTATTTCTTTTACATTAGGAATATTAGCGCCGGGAGATCCGGCGCTTCAAGTTCTTTCTATGGACGGTATAAATCAGCCTACAGAAACAGAAATATTTAATCTTAGAGAAGAAATGGGGTTAAATGATCCCCTTCCTATACAATATGTAAATTGGGTAAAAAAAGCCATTAATGGTGACTTAGGAAAATCTTATATCTCTGGAGAACCAGTATTTGATGAACTAGTTAGAAGAATTCCAGTAACTTTTTCTATAGCTATATTTTCAGTAATTCTAGCCATTTTAATTGGTATACCTTTAGGAGTTATTATGGCAGTAAAAAATAATAGCTATATTGATAATATAGGCAGAATTATAGCCTTAATTTTTATTTCTATTCCTGGATTTTGGTTTGCATTTATTTCAATAACAATCTTTTCAGAAAAACTTAAAATACTCCCTACCAGTGGTTTTGAAAGCTTTAAAAGTCTTATTATGCCCTCTTTTATATTAGCTTCAGGAACTATAGGGGTGATAATGCGACTTACAAGAGCAAATGTTTTAAAAGAGCTTAATAAAAATTATATTATAACCGCAGAATCAAAGGGTCTTTCCTATAAAATTATAGTTATGAAACATGCATTTTTAAATTCTTTGTTACCAGTCATAACACTTATAGGAAATTATTTTGCTGGTATACTTGGCGGTACCGCTATAATCGAAAGCATATTTGCTATTCCTGGCATGGGAAGATTTGTTATTGAAGGAATATTTAATAGAGATTACCCTGTAGTACAAGGCTATGTTTTGTTTACAGGCATTGTCTATATAATTTTTAACTTACTTATAGATCTATCCTACCTTATTTTAAATCCTAAAATAAGACTAGGAGGTGAATCCTAATATGAAAATATATAAATTTGCTGTTATTACTTTAGCTATAATTCTACTCTTAAGCATATTTGCCCCATTAATTTCTCCTTATGATCCTGTAAAAGTGGATATGGTAAATGCTTTATGCCCTCCCTGCAGATCCCATTTATTAGGCACAGATGCTTTAGGTAGAGATGTACTCAGTAGATTACTTTATGGCGGACGAAGTTCCATTCTTTTATCTATTGTAGCTTCAATAATGACTATGGCTTTAGGCTTTATAATTGGAATATTATCTGGTTATTATGGCGGAAAATTAGATTCCTTTATACAAATAATAGTAAATATACTGCAATCCATACCTTCAATGAGTTTTATGATTGCCATAATAGGTATAATGGGTTCTGGTATAAAAAGCATATTATTATCTGTTGTTATTACATCCTGGGCTGGTTTTTCTAGAATAGTTCGAAGTGAAGTTTTAAGTATACGTGAAGAAGATTATATTGAAGGAACTAAAGCTATTGGTGCTATGGATTTCTATATAATAATTCATCATATAATTCCCAATATAATAGGTCCTTTTATAGTTTTATTCACAGTAAGAATAGGTAAAGTTATATTATCCATAGCAAGTCTTAGCTTTTTAGGACTTGGATTAAAGCCCCCTACTCCTGATTGGGGAATAATGATAAGTGATGCTAAAAGCTATTATCTTAGTCATCCAATACTAATAATAGCTCCTGGCGCTGCTATTATGCTCTTAAGTTTAAGCATAAATATAATTGGGGATTTTGCACGAGATTATTTGGACAATAAAAGAAATATTCACAATATGGCATATTAAATCAAATAATAGTTTAAATTTAATGAGAGAATTTTGTTTAATACGATGCAACAGATTCTCTTAATAATACAACTATTAAGAGAATCTATTAACAAAGTATTAAGGAAAATTATATATTAAATTAGCCTATTATTTTTTTCAATGTGCCCAAATATATAAATGAGGTAAATTTCATGAATAAGGATATATGTATAAAAAATTTAAAAGTAGAATTTCCCACAAAAGAAGGAAATGTAAGTGCTGTAGATAGTATCTCTCTAAAAATAAATATGGGAAAAGTATTAGGTCTTATAGGAGAAACGGGTAGTGGTAAATCTGTATTGGGTCTATCCATATTAGGTTTATTATCTAGTAATGCTCTTATTTCTGGGGAAATATTATATGAAGATACAGATTTATTATCATTAGACATCAATTCTCTAAGGAATTTAAGAGGACGGGATATAGCTTTAATCCCTCAAAATCCTGGTACTGCTTTAAATCCAATAATGAAAGTAGGAAAACAAATAAGTGAAGGAATGAATGCCAATAAAAAAACTCGTAAAATTAAAGTACTTAGTTTACTAAAAGAATTATTTCTTCCTAATCCTATTAAAGTTGCAGATTCCTACCCTTTTGAACTTAGCGGTGGTATGAAACAAAGAGTTTTAGCTTCTATGGGCCTATGTGGTAATCCTAATTGGATTATTGCAGACGAACCTACAAAGGGACTTGATGCTATAGTTCGTGATCAGGTATATGAAACCTTGAAAAAAATAACTAATATTAGTAACTGCGGTATGCTTTTAATTACCCATGATTTGATGCTTTCTAAAAATTTGTGTGATGACATTGCAGTTATGTATGCCGGCGATATAGTTGAAATGGGAAAAGCTTGTGATGTTTTAGAAAATTCTAATCATCCATATACAAAGGGACTTATATTTTCTCAGCCTCATAAAGGATTAAAACCTATGGAAGGCGCTTCGCCTAGTCTTATTAGTCCTCCTAAAGGATGCAAGTTTTCACCAAGATGCCCTAATAAAATGCCTATATGTTCATTAAAAAACCCGGATTTTTATACAATGGAAAATGGCTCTAAAGTGAGGTGCTTTTTGTTTGATAAAAGTAAATAACTTAACTAAAACCTTTAAAAAGAATAATTTTATAAAAACTAAATCTTTAGTTTTAGATAATGTATCCTTACATATAAAAAAAGGAATTACCCTTGGGCTTATAGGAGAAAGCGGCTGTGGTAAATCTACTTTAGGGAGAGTAATTCTTAAACTTATTCCCTTAGACAGTGGAGAAATTTATTTTAATGATATTAACATAACAAAATATTCCTCAAAGGATATGATAAGCTTAAGAAAAGATATGCAAATAATATTTCAACATCCTGATACTTCTTTAAATCCTAGTAAAACTATACTATTTAGTTTACTGGAACCTATTTCAATTCATAATTTAATGAATAGAAATGAAGCAATGGTAAAAATCAAAGAATTTTTGGATTATGTTAATTTAAAAGAAGAAATCTTAAGTAGATATCCTCATGAAATAAGTGGTGGACAAATTCAAAGAATAGCTCTTATTAGAGTTTTACTTTTAAAACCCAAATTTATAATTTTAGATGAAGCAACCTCTATGCTAGACGTTTCTGTACAAGCTCAGATTATCCAGTTACTAAGAACGGTTCAAAAGGAATTTGGTATAACCTATTTGTTTATATCCCATGATTTAGATTTAGTTACAGCCTTTTGTGATGAAATAGCCGTAATGAATAAAGGTAAAATTATTGAAGTAGACAAAAATTATGATGTATATAATAATCCTCAGAAGGACTACACTAAGAAATTAATTCGTACCTTCAAAAAATTTAAAGAATAGCTAATTTCATATAGTTTTTAAAATTATTAAAGTTTAAAGCAGTCATTAAATATTTATATTTTTATTTTCGTTATTTTTTACAGTATTTTAATGATAGGCATAAACAAAATTCTGAACATATCATTAAATAAAAGCAGAATTATAAAAAAATAAATAATAATATGAGAACGGTTAAAAGTTTATGCAATATCTTCTTATATAAGCTGTGTTATAAATTTGAATAAAAATACCTTTATATCTAGAATAATCTTATAGGATAAAAAAATGCTTAGTAGGATTTTTATGGGATCTAAAACAATAAATCAAGGCAAATTTAAATTGAAAAAAGGAGCAAAACTTTGAATAAAACAATTAGAGAGCAGATTTTTGAATTAGCAGATAAAGAATATCAAAAATTTTCATCATCACTTTTACCTAATACAGATAATATTTTAGGGGTTAGACTACCTCAACTTCGCAAATTAGCAAAAGCAATTGCAAAAGATGATTGGCGTAAATTTATGGCAAACTATGACAGTAAATATTTTGAGGAAATTATGCTTCAAGGACTGGTGCTAGGTTATGCAAAAGCAGACATTGAAGAAATTCTTCAATACGTTGCTGATTTTGTACCCAAAATTGATAATTGGTATGTCTGTGATAGCTTTTGTGCTGGTCTAAAATTTACTAAAAATAACATGGAACATGTCTGGAATTTTATACAACCATTTTTATCCTCTAATAAAGAATTTGAGGTTCGCTTTAGTGTTGTAATGCTACTACATTTTTACATTAATGATGAGTACATAGATAAAGTAATTAAATCCCTAGATACTATAAAACACCCTGGCTATTATGCAAAAATGGCAGTTGCTTGGACTATTTCTATATGCTATATAAAATTTTCAAAACAAACTATGGATTATTTGAAAAACAATAGCTTAGATGACTTTACTTATAACAAATCACTACAAAAAATTACTGAATCTTTACGAGTAGACAAGGAAACAAAAATAATTATCAAAAGTATGAAAAAAAATTATAACTTCATATTTGCTGCATCAAAATTTTAAAATAAGATTAAGAGGAAGTCTCAAAATAAATTTAATTTTGAAACTCCCTCTTAAAGGTACTCTTATTTATAACATATATTATTTTAACTATAATTAGTTGATTTATAGTTCTATTGATAAAAAAATTAAATAATAAATTTCCATACTAAAAGACTATTAAGTACAAATATACTCTTGATGAGAAATATTTGCCTCTGCTAAGCACTTTTTTCTATATTCAAAAGGACTTATCCCAATAATTTCTTTAAAGGAAGCGGCAAATTTACTTTGACTTTGATATGAAACACTTATTGCAATATCAGCCACACTATTTGATGTTTCCCTTAACATCACCGCAGCCTGTTTCATTCGGTATTCTTTCATATATGAGGCCATTGAAGTGCCATAAATACCTTTAAAATATGTTTTCAACGTAGTTTGGCTAATACAGTATTTTTTTGAAAGCTCTTGGATTGTATATCTATGTTTGAAATCTTCCGTAATTAGCTTTTTAATTTGCTTAATGGTTTCAACTTGTTGTTGGGAATAATATTCTCCTTGCCTCTTTTTTGAAACATCTATTATATTCAAGAACATAAGTAATTCTAAAACTTTTAACTTAAAATATGCTTTTTGAACAGATTCCGGTACATAGTAGAGTTCAGAAAAAATATTTTTAATTTTATCATTTGCTCGCATGACAAAGCACTCATTATTAATGCAAAACTTTTCTTTCAGTCCATAAATATCAATAGATATATCTTTCAAAATTTCTGGTACATCTCTTGCAATTTCATCTAAATATAATAGAACAGAAATTCCTTTATAATATTTCAGTGGAAATCCCATGGTATGAGCATGATTATTCATAGTATGGATAGATAGATCACCTTCACCCAAATACAAATAAGAACCATTTAAAAACTCGCATTCCTGACGACCTTCTTCACAGTGATTGATTTCTATAATATTGTCATTGGTTGATACATTACACAAACAGGTTGTGGATTCAAATTCATTAATGATTAGTTCAATACCAGTAAATACTTTATAAACCATCATGGTTCCTACCCCATTTAGACAATCCATTTTATATATAGTTCTATATCCGTCCTTATCACACTTTTGAATGGATGCTATTTTATTTAAAAGCTCATGCTCTTGTATCATATCACTCTCTTTCAACACCAATCTCCTCCTTTGCCATTTATTCTAGTAAATCTATTTTACATAAATACTGTGCAATTTCACATGATTTCTAACTTTCTTCTCAATATTGTACCATACAATAAATTTTTAGGTATATAAAAAAGTTAAACCACCCATAAAAATGGATGGTTTTTAAGAAAAATTTATAATTCTATTACGTCCCCTGTTGAAAGTGTACCTATTTGCTCTCCTAACAAAGAATGAAGTCTATTGAAAGCTGTCTCACCTGTGCAATGACAAGTAAAATAGCCTGTTGAATGTTTAGATAGTTCCCCAGCTAGTTCATCAATTCGACTTTCAGGCTCAGTCTTTTTAGTCGGTGGATCATATAGATGAAATCCAGACACTACATAGTCTACAGGACGACCTAATAGCTTCTCTGCTCTGTTTAATAAGTTTACAATCCCTCCATGAGCACAACCACCTACTAATACAGTTGTTTCTCCTTCAGTAATAAGTAAACTCTGTTCGTGAGAGAAATCATCCTCCACCATCACGCCATTTTTTTCAGCATAAAGAGTGTTATTAAACATAGGCTTAAGCACATTCCCACAAGGACTACTAAATACCTGTAGCTCTTCATCAATAATCTGAGATGATTTAGTTAGCACTATCTGAGGATGATTGGTCAAAGATGGCTCTACTCCTACAGCATAGTCTTTTTCAAACACTTTTATTATATGTGATGAAAAAGCGTCTGGACGAGCATAAATCATAGAGTTAGTATTACCCTCCAAAAATGTATTCAATCCACCACCATGATCCATATGTCCATGTGAAAGAAAAGCAGTATCTACATTGCTTAGATCAACACCCAAAACATCAGCATTTTTTAATAAAGTAGAACCATCCGGTCCAAAGTCAAAAAGAATAGAATGATGAGTGGTTTCTATATGTAAACTCAACCCATGCTTAGCTTCACAATTAGGATTACTAGTATTATTTTCTACCAAAACAGTTATTTTCATCAAAATTCCCCCTGTAAAATTCTATTTATAAATCTTATTAGAAAACTCTATATTAAAGTTAGTCTCATATAACCTAATATTATTATACTAGTATTTAATTACCTTGTCCCCTCTGTTCCGACAAACTTTAGTCCCAAATAGACATCACAAAAATTCTTTTTAGATCCTACTTTTTCTAATGTAACATAAACTTTTGACATATGTAATTAATAAAAATAAACTCCCTTCATAGTAACAGCTTTTTTATTTCAACTATCTACTATAAAGAGAGCACATAAAAATCATTTCTATTATTATATTTTATATATATGATTTTAATTTTATTTTATTAATTAAGGATACTAAAAATCCAATAATACATGATACTGCTGCGATAAAATATACCCATCTCATACCATAGATGAATACATCTCCTCTTCCTTCCACATAGCTTAGCACTTTATAACCTATTTTATAACTCATTCTATTATACAATATGGTGGTTGAAATTGAAACTCCAAAAATAAATCCTAAGTTTCTAATAAGAGCATTTACACCACCTGCTATTCCTAATTTAGTTTTTTCAACTGATGACATAACTAATGAATTATTAGGAGATTGAAATAATCCATTTCCTAATGCCACTACAGATAACAATAATGTAATCATTAAAAATGTTGATTGCTCATTTAAAAATGCCATACAAAATAATCCA
Organism: Clostridium sporogenes; assembly: GCF_001020205.1. Taxonomy (NCBI): domain Bacteria; kingdom Bacillati; phylum Bacillota; class Clostridia; order Eubacteriales; family Clostridiaceae; genus Clostridium; species Clostridium sporogenes. The sequence goes on along the minus strand of NZ_CP011663.1, from coordinate 736,834 downwards.
ATAGATGCTACTACAATCCCTGCTAATGTAAGTTTCTTACTCCCCATTTTATCTGATAAATATCCACTTATTGGAGCTACAATACTTAAAACAATAGGATATGCCATCATTATAAGTCCTGTTTTCCCTGGTGATAATTTTAATACATCTTGAAGATAAAATGGTTGTATTATGTTTATACAACTTATTCCTATAAACATTACAAAAGCACTAAATATATTAACAGAAAATACTCTATTTTTGAATATTGATAAATCTAACATAGGGTTTTCAATTTTCAATTCTAATATAATAAATACTACAAAACATATTAATGATACTATAAATGATATAATTATATTAATATGATTATATCCTGTTTGCTGACCTTTAAGCATTGCCCAAAATAAAGCAACTATGCATATAATAAAAAGTATTGCGCCTTTAATATCTAGAGATTGATCACTTTTTACCTTATCTTTAGGTAAATATTTCATTGCTGCTATAAATGCTACTAATCCTATAGGAACATTTATCAAGAATATATATTCCCAACTTACTACTGATATTATTAATCCTCCTAAAGGTGGTCCAAGTAAAGTTCCAAGTGCAACAGATGTACCAGAAATTCCAAGTGCTCTACCTCTTTCATTAGGTGGAAATGTATGTGTTATAATTCCTTGACTTGTAGACATAGTCATTGCTGCTCCTATTGCTTGAACAATTCTTGAAAATATTAAAAAATTAAGTGTAGTTGATATTCCACATAAAAAAGATCCCAAAACAAATATTATAAATCCATATTTAAATACACTTGTTTTTCCTTTTATATCTCCTAATCTTCCAAATATAAGTATAGCTGCGGAAATTACTATAAGATAACTTGTAACAACCTGTTGAATTCCTGCCATAGATGTAGAAAGTTCTTTTGCCATAACTGGTAATGCTACATTTATTATACTACTGTCAAGACATGCCATAAATGGTGACATAACTACTATGGCGAGTATTATCCAATTATTTTTATATGTATTGGTTTCTTCTTTAGTTTTATTAATCATACCTAGCTTTCCTCCTCTTTAGTTATATTAGTTTTTAGCTTTAGACTCCTTAATATTCATATACATATTTTGCAGTAAACATTCTGCAGTTTCTTTCTCTTCCTCTGTTAATCCATTAGTTATTATATGTAACCAAGCATCTAGAGCTTCTCTAACTTCTGGAACAACATCATTGGCCTTTTCTGTAAGATATAATTTATATGCTCTTGCATCTTTACTATTTATAATTTTTTCTACATATCCAAGTTCTATAAGCTTTTTTATAGCTCTAGCAGAAAGAGCCTTATCTACTTTTACATACTCACTTAGAGCATTTTGATTTATACCTTCATTGTCATATAGTGCCAAAATAAAAGGATATGTTCCTGAACTTAACTTATACTTCTTTAAGGCTTCATCTAAATAACCTTGTGATGCTCTATCTATCATTGCTATATATTTGTTTAAAAGATTTCTTTTTTTCATATATAATCCCCCTATAGTTGACTTATCAACCGTTTTTCAATATATCACAATATAGTTGATTAGTCAACTATATCTAAGATGAATTTTTATACTTTTATATACAATTTATTTACATTCTCTTATAATTTAAAAACCTGCATCTAAAAATTAAGATGCAGGTAATTTTATTCTTTAAAATGGCTCGAATCCTTGCTCACTCCACCATTCTTCCATTAATCTTTCATATTCTTTGTAAAATTGTTCTAAGTGACTTTGTTCCCACTTAGCTAATTCTTCATATATTACTTTAGCCTCTTGAACTTCTGTATCTTTAGCAGCCTTTTTATAAAAGTCTACAGAATCTCTTTCCATTTGAATCCCTATACCAAACACTGACACTGCTTTTGAAGCACCTTCCCTATCTAAATTTTCCCAAGCAAATATCTTTGGTGAAGCTACTTGGATCTCCTTTAAGTCTATGCTATCCATTTTATTATCTTTTAGTTTAGTGAATAAATCTTTTAACCATTTCACATGTTTTAATTCTTCTTCTGCCAATTCTAGGAATGCTTTTTTAGCCTCTTCTGAATTTGTATCTTTTGACACCATTTTATAAAATTCATAACCTTCATTTTCATTTATTATAGCCTGCTTAATAGTCTTTAATTCTTCCTTATTCATAATTTTACCTCCTATATTTATAGTAAGTTCTTTTAAATTATATGAACATTGATTACTCTGAGCTTTTTGAAATATAGTGGTTTTAGCACAAGAATATTACCTACCAGAAATGAGAGCAGAATCAATGAACAAATCTAGCGAAAAAAAATATCCATCTTTGACCTATATGTAGCATATTCATAAACTACTATAAACTATTCATTTATCATACTATAATCAATAAAATATAAATCTTATATTTTTAATACCTAAAATAAATAATGGATTAACTTTATTATTTACAAAAATATTTTTTCATAATTAATGTAACCTTATAATACCCAATTTAGACCCTATATTTTTTTACTTATAAAATTAATATGAATATATTATATCATATTATGTATTTATTCCTCACTAAATATTCTGAATTTTTCTATAAATTCTGCCTAGGATTTTATATGTAATAAATACCACTGCTTTTAACATAATTGAATTTTTACTGAACCATGATTAAATTTCATTGTCAACTTTTTATTTTGGCGCAAAATAAAAAAATGACTCCTGTTAATATAGAAATCATCTTTTTTTATATTTATATAAACTTATTTCTTAATCTGTTTTGTTGAATTATTCTTTCTTCTATTGTTACTATATCTCCAATTTCCGCCCTGTCTTTTAGAGGAAGGTTTTTTATTAGAATTATTATTAGTGTTTTCCTCCTTAACTTCATCCTCATTAATATGTCTTATTTTATAAGGATGCTCCTCTACTACTGGTATCTCCTTATGAATAAGTTTTTCAATAGCTTTAAGAGATTTTGTTTCTTCAATATCACAAAAAGAAATTGCAACACCTTTAGCTCCAGCTCTTCCAGTACGTCCAATTCTATGAACATAAGTTTCAGGAACATCTGGCAGATTATAATTAAATACATGAGATAGTTCATTGACATCTATACCTCTTGCTGCTATATCCGTTGCAACTAGAACCCTAATATTGCCTTCCTTAAAATTATTTAAAGCACGTTGTCTTGCATTTTGTGATTTATTGCCATGGATAGCTTCAGCTTCTATGCCTGCTTCAACAAGATCTTTTGCAATCATATTTGCTCCACGTTTTGTTGTTGAAAATACCAAAGCAGAATCTATAGATTCATCTTTAAGCAAATGTTTAAGTAGAGATCTCTTTTGCTTTTTACGAACATGATATACTTCTTGTGTAATAGTATCTACTGTAGATGAAACTGGTGTCACTTCTACTCTTATTGGATCTTTTACAATAGAATCTACTAGCTTTGTAATTTCAGATGGCATGGTTGCAGAAAATAATAAGTTTTGCCTAACCTTAGGTAACTTTGATATTATTTTTTTAACATCATGAATCATGCCCATATCTAGCATACGATCTGCCTCATCTAAAACAAAACATTCTATGTTACGTAAATCAATATACTTTTGATTAAATAAATCAAGCATTCTTCCTGGAGTTGCAATTAGTATATCCACACCTTCTCTAAGTGCCTTTGTTTGAGGATTTTGTGATACTCCACCAAAAATGACTGCACTTTTAAGATTTATATATTTACCATAGCATTCAAAGCTTTCTCCTATTTGAATAGCAAGTTCTCTAGTAGGGGCTAATACCAATGCTCTAATAGTTCTAGGATTTTTATTAACCTTCTTATCCTTAGAAAGATTTTGTAATACAGGAACTGCAAAGGCTGCTGTTTTTCCAGTACCAGTTTGGGCACAACCAACCAAATCTTTTCCATCTAATATATAAGGAATAGATTTTTCTTGTATTGGGGTAGTTTTTTTATATCCTTCTTCTTTTAAAGCCTTTTGAATAGGCTTAATTATCTCTAAATTTTCAAATAACATTTTTTCTCCTTTATCTTTTGCAATTACAAATTTTAGTTTTATTTATATTATTTAAACTATTTAACAAATTACAATACACATTATTATAACATATTCTATTAACTTAATTTCAGACCATAATCTAAAATAAATTTATTAAACTGAAATTTTTAACTGTGATATAATAAAATTCATGGTAATAATTTACAATATTGTTTTAAATATTTACAACAGAGAAAATAAAGAAATAAAAATACAATTAGATACTTTTAGATATACTTTATGATAAAAATATAAAATTCCTATTTGTTGCTATTATGGAGTAGTAATAATGTTTTTTGAAATGCCTTTATGGATAGAATCAATTCAATGGAAAAATGATGAATAATAATGATGTTTTTTAATACAGTAATATAATATTTCTTTATATAATAATTTTAGTAATAACTAAAATAACACAGAAATCAGTAATATAATACTACTACATCTCTTTAACAATCTGAATAATATAAATTACTGATTTCTGTATTATGTGCTAATTACATATTAGCCATATTTCTGCATTCATTAGCACATGTATGACATTCTTGTGCACATTTTTGGCAATGGTCATCTTTAAACATTTCACATTCTTGTGCACATTTATCACAAATAGTAGCACATAATTGGCAATGCTCCTTGGCAAATTGACCATTCATAGACATTATTCCTGATGACATTTCACACATTTGTGCACATTCAACAAGAATTTTTATACAATTTTTTCTTGCTCCAACATCAGACTCATCTAAACACGCTTTAAAGCATTCATAACATGCTTGAGCACATCTATTGCACTCATCAATACATTTTTGAAATTTGTCTGTTGAATTTGTTACTATTCCCATTTTAGTAACCTCCTAAAAAATTATTTTATTAATACATAGATTATTATTTGTAACGACTTAATAAATATTCATATTTAAATGATGTATTTTTATATCTGTTTCTTAATCCTACTAAACTATAGATTTCATAAATTATATATAATCTTTGTAAAGTTATCTATATCAAAGGGTTTACAATACCTTGTTCACAATATATTACATGGATATGGTTTTCTATTTATACATAATGTGGTTATGGTACTATCATTGACATAACTACTAACATTGTGGATAAAAATGGTGATATACCAACCAAAAGATTTGGAACTACATTTGAGGATTGTGTATATGATATACAATTATGGATAGATATTGCCCAAAATTAGGTTATAAGTATATTGTTTTAATGGGACATATTATAGAATATAATAAAGGAATTTATTATCTTTCAAAGTATAAAGTAAAAGAGTTGAAGAGTGTTATATTAATATGCCTACCGAATTATACAAAATAATTAATGGTGCTAATCATAGATATATAAATAAAGGCACGGAACTAGTAAATGAAATAATTAAGTGCACTGGAAAAATAAGAAAGTAAATAATAAATTTTAAAGAGAACTGCATCCCAGTTCTCTTTAAAGTTTTGTATATTAATATTTCTAAAAGAATTCTTTAGTGTACACTAAATTGCAATCCACATCCTTATGTGAGTTGCTTACAAGTTCAATGAGTATTATTTAGGACATTTTAAAGTTTCTTTTTTTATTCTTTTTAATGCTTTTTTAGATCCTCTCTTAATATCTTTTTCTAGCTTTCTTTCCCTAAAACTTATAAATAACTGATTTAAGTCATACCCTTCTGGATAAAGATCACTTGCCTTTAATTCTAATTTTATTCTTTTATAGTTAACTTCAATAAACTCCTTATTGTATAGTATAGTCACATTATTTAATCTATCTATTTCTTTATATACAATAGCAGATTCATTATTTTCTAAAAGGATAACTTTATCCCCTACAGAATATTCATAAAGATCTTCCTTTGTTTGTAACTCTTTATTTCTTATAATCTTGCTGCGTTCTATTAAATTATAATTATAACTTTTAGTATCCATATATTTTCTTGCTCTATCAATAATTGAATCATATAATCCCATCTTTTTAGAAATATATAAAGCATTACTATCCCCTACTTTTCCTATGCTAAGCTTATATAAGGGTTCTAAAGTTTCTTTCTCAAACTCCATAGCTGCATTTTCAAAATCAGGATGTTCTTTTGAAAAGTTTTTTATTTCTCCATAATGAGTAGTTGATACAGTTATAGAGCCCTTATGATACAATTCTTCTAATATTGCAATAGCCAAAGCAGATCCCTCATTTGGTTCTGTTCCGCTACCAATTTCATCAAACAATAGTAATGTTGATTTTGTACTTTCTCTAATTATTTCAGCTAGATTCTTTACATGAGATGAAAATGTACTTAATGCATTTTCAACACTTTGATTATCACCAATATCAACAAATAACTTTTTAAATACTGAAAATTCTGTTCCTTCTTTAGCTTCTATGTGAAATCCAGATTGTATTGCTAATGTTAGAAGCCCAATTGTCTTTAATACTATTGTTTTACCACCTGCATTTGGCCCTGTTATTATTAATCCTTTATAATCTTTTCCAATTTCAAAGTCTAAAGGTATACTATCTTTAATAAGAGGGTATTTCCCTTTAATTATTTTTATATATCCATAGTCATTTAATTTAGGTTTAATTCCATTTATTACTTTACTATATTTAGCTTTTGCCCAAATCATATCATATTCAGATATGACATCGACATTCATCTTCAAATCTTTTATTCTTTCAAAAAGCATCTCCGTTAAAGTAGCTAGTATTTTGTATTCTTCTACACTTTCTTCTGCTTTTAATACTGTTAATTCACTTGTATGCTTTGAAATAACATTGGGCTCCATAAATACTGTTGTTCCCTTTGAAGATGTTTCAACGATAGTTCCCTCTACTTTATTTTTATACGCTGCCTTAATTGCAATAGTATGTTTTCCATCACGCTGACTAACAAAGAATTCTTGAATATACTCTTTATTTGCACTATTTTTAAGGAACTTATCTAATTTTTCCTTTATCTTACCTTCACATATATCAATATTTCTTCTTATTTTTTTAAGCTCCTTACTAGCATTTGAATCAACTGCACTACCTCTAATTGATCTATTTATTTCCTCTTCAATATAACTCAAATCACAAATATTCTCTCCATAAGCACTCAATGTAGGTGCATATCCCTCTTTGTCTTTTATGAATAACTTAACCTTCCTACATCCTCTTAAAAAATTTGACATCATAGTCAAATCAGTAGGTTCTAAAGATGCTCCTTTTTCAATTTTTTCGATAAGAGGTAATACATTGAAAATGCCCTCTAATGGTATATTATAAGATGCATCTAACAATCTTCTTCCTTCTGATGTTTCATCTAGTCTTTGATTTACAATCTTTATATTACTACTAGGTTCTAATTTGTCTATTAATCTTTTTCCTAATCCGCTGACGCAATATTCTTTTATCATTTCTTTTAATTCATAATAATGTAATTTTTCTAATGTTTCTATATTCATCTCAATAATCTCTCCCTGTATTTTTTATTACAATACAAGTCTACGAAATCTTGATAGATTTCTATTTTTATATAATAAAAAAAGCTATGGATACTCCCACAGCTTAAAATTCAACAATTAATAAAGGTAATTATATTACCCCTTTAAAGTAAATTCGTGGACTTGTATCTTTAATAGTACAAATTAATTCCATAACAAATAAAAGGTATAACCCTCCTACTTTTTAGAATTAATATTAACTTAACTATTTTAGATACTAGACACTCACAAACTTCCCTCTCTTCTTTTGAAATCTATCTTAAATATAATATACATTAAATCCAGTCTAATTGTCAATTTTATTATATATAGTTATACTAATCTTTTTAATCTTTATTATTCATCTAATATTAGTAAAACCCATTTATTTATGACACCATACACAGTTTCTCTTTAACTTAGTTTTTTATAAGTAAACTAACAGTCATTCCCAAAATAATGTCTCCCTACTTGACTTATAAATAGATTATAACTTTAAAAACTTAAATTTTCCTATGACATAAGTATATCGAATCCTTGGATTAATTCTATCTCAACACCATTAGGATCTTTTATGAATGCAAACTTTTCGCCACTCGGAACTTCTATTGGACCGCGTATGATCTCTACTCCTTTGTCCTTTAGTTCATTTAAAGTTCTTTCTAAATCTACAACTCCTATACCAATTGACACAATTGATTCTCTAATATCCTCATCCTTAGAAGTGTTTTTATATTCAATGAATTCAATTAGTCCTGAATCTTCATCTTTCAAAAAAGCTATAGTCACCTCTTCCATAGGATTGAATCTTTTTATCTCTATAAATCCTAAAATTTCTTTATAAAACTTTAATGATTCATCTAAATCTTTCACAGTAATTGTATTAAATCTAATATTCATAATTTCTCCTCCACATTAAATTGTTTTTATATTAACTACAATTCTACTTCTTCTTATATTATCCTTTTAACTAACTTTAAAATAAATAACAACACTATTAATGAAAGTAATAAGCGAATAATAAATTCAATTGTAATTTACAACTAAAAAATATAATACATTTATGATACGGTTCACTGTAATGCTTATAAGGTAGACTATATGAATAGGGAATAATAAATTTATGTTATAATAAGTTTATTACGCCAATTTACAATTATAGTATATAAAAAAGGAAAAGGTGGATAGTCTTGAATAGTATAAAATGTGAACGTAGAATATATGATTATAAATTTTATACACATTCTCATTCATATGCTCAATTAATTTTACCCATTCATGGAGTGCTTTATATAGAAACTAATTATAAAAAACTGCCATTACAAGATGAGCACTTGTTCTTCCTTCCTCCAGATTGTAAACATACCTTTGGAGCTAATAAGAGTAATGAATTTTTGGTTTTAGATATACCTACTAATGTACTTAATAAATATGATATGGGAAAAATGGTAGGTGGAAAGGAATTTTTGTTTGATAATAAATGGAAAGCTATAAGGTATTTATTATTAAATGAAGCTGCCAATAAAAAAAGTTCTAGCTCTATCAATGACTTATTCCTATACTGTTATCATTTTATTACGGATGAAAGTATACCTGATTCTATAAAATATATTAATGAAAATTTTACAGAAGATATAGATTTAAAAAAATTAGCAGCTATTGAGCATTACAATATTAGTTATTATAGTGAATGGTTCAAAAATAAAATGAAGATCTCCCCCTGTTGAGTATATACAAAATCTTAGAGTGAAAAAAGCAAAAGAATTTCTCTTGAATACAGACTTAACAATTTTACAAATTTCTCAAATGGTAGGTTATGACCATAATTCATCATTTACTAGAGTATTTAAGCATTTAGAAAAAACATCACCTACTGAATTTAGAAAAAAATCAAAAAATAAGCTAAAAACTATCTAGATTTTAGAAAAGACTTATCTAGCCAAAAAGCTATAATAGAATAAAGGAAGGTGTTTTTATGGTTAATTTTGAGGATTTTATGAAATTAGATATACGAGTTGGAGAAATTATCAAAGTAGAATTTTTTGAGAAAGCAAAAAAGCCTGCTTATAAGCTATTAGTAGATTTCGGTAACGAAATTGGTATAAAAAAATCCAGTGCCCAGATTACTGAATGTTATAAAGAAGAAGAGCTTGTAGGTAAACAAGTTTTAGGAGTGGTAAATTTTCCTCCAAGACAAATTGCCGATTTTATGTCAGAGGTACTAGTATTAGGCATTTATTCTACACAAGGAGTGGTATTAATTCAACCACAACAGCCTGTTAAAAAAGGTGATAAATTAGGTTAATACATAATTTTCTTAATAACTAAACCAAAGACTTACTTTATTACAGTAAGTCTTTGGTTATTAAATCTATATAGACTTAGCCACTCTATAAAAATGTAAGATATTTTTAAATATTTTGCATTTTTATTATGCCTTATTTTCATCTTTATAGTGGTATGACCACCTTTTTTTCTATTTTATTCTTCTATTTACTTTAAAATTCTAAATCATCATACCAAAAATCCTAATTGACCATTTTACTTTAAATATTTACTATAAGTATATATTTAAATCTTAAAGTTACAATCTAAAAAGTATTTAAGGAGATATAACAATGGAAAAATTATTTTTAAAAAAATTTTTAAAAAGTATATTCTCAGATACCTTTGAGGTACAATTCTGGGATGGAACAGGTGAAAAATTTGGTGAAGGAGATATAAAGTTTAAAATAATAATAAATGAACATTTATCCAAAAGTGATATTTTAAAAGACCCCTTCTTAACCTTTGGCGAAGCATATATGAATAATATTATAGATTTTCAAGGTAATATTCAAGAAGTTATAGAATCTGTATACAAAAATAATGATAGCTTTTTACACAAGGCTTCTCTATTTCAAAAATTATACAAAATTACCCCCCACTCTATAAAAAACAGTAAAAATGATATAAAGCACCACTATGACCTAGGTAATGATTTCTATAAATTATGGTTAGATAAAACTATGAACTATTCTTGTTCCTACTTTAAATCAAAGGAAGATTCTCTATATCAAGCTCAGCTAAATAAAGTTGATCATATCTTAAAAAAATTAAATTTACATCCAGAACAAAAATTATTAGATATAGGCTGTGGATGGGGAGACCTTATAATAACTGCAGCAAAAAAATATAATGTTAAAGCACTTGGCATAACCTTAAGCAATGAACAATTTAATAAGGTAAATGAACGAATAAAAGAGAATCATCTTGAAGATCAAGTAGAAGTTAGATTATTAGACTACAGAGAACTATTAAAAACAGGTGAAAAATTTCATAGAGTTGTCAGTGTAGGTATGTTAGAACATGTGGGAAGAAAAAATATTCCTGTTTACATGAATGCTGTAAGTGATTTATTAGAAGAAAATGGAGTATCTCTACTTCATTGCATCACAGCCCAAACAGAAAGTGAAGCTAATCAATGGATTAAAAAATACATATTCCCTGGTGGATACATACCATCTATAAGAGAACTAGTCTATAGCATGGCCGAAAATGATTTACATTTAATAGATTTGGAAAGCTTACGCCTACATTACTGTAAAACCTTAGAATGCTGGGCTAAAAACTTTGAAGCTTCTTTAGATGAAGTAAAAAAATTAGGTTTTGACGATAAATTTATTAGAATGTGGAGATTATACCTCAATTCCTGTGCAGCTTCCTTCCATTATGGAGTAATAGATTTACATCAATTCTTATTAACAAAAGGATTAAATAATAAAATTCCCATAACAAGAGACTATTTATATAAATAAAACACAAAACAAAAATTATTTGATAATCACTATCACCAATGCTGTAGCATTCCATTTCTATGATATTTAGCTATTTTAAGCCAAATTTTTCACCCTATAAAGATGTAAATAATAAATATTCTCATCTAAATTTGTATAAATTATGTTATAATTTATATATAATACAATTGATCCATATATAGGTATAAAAATTTAAAATATTTAATCAAATAATAAATATTATTCTAATTATATATTTAAATATTAATATTATATTCTAAAAAATACTTAGGGAGGTATAGAAATGGAAAAGTTATTTTTAAAAAAGTTTTTAAAAAGTATATTCTCAGATACCTTTGAAGTAAAATTCTGGGATGAAACAATTGAAAAATTTGGTGAAGGAAATACAAAGTTTAAAATAATAATAAATGATCATATACCCAAAAGTGATATTTTAAAAGATCCCTTCTTAACTTTTGGTGAAGCATATATGGATAAAACTATAGACTTTGAAGGTAATATTCAAGAAATTATAGAATCAGTATATAGAAATACGGATAGTTTTTTGCACAAAGCTTCCCTATTTGAAAAATTATACAAAATTACCCCCCACTCTATAAAAAATAGTAAAAATGATATACATCACCACTATGATCTAGGTAATGATTTTTATAAATTATGGTTAGATAAAACTATGAACTATTCTTGTTCCTACTTTAAATCAAAGGATGATTCTCTATATCAAGCTCAACTAAATAAGGTTGATTATATCTTAAAAAAATTAAATTTACATGATGGACAAAGATTGTTAGATATAGGTTGTGGCTGGGGCGACCTTATAATAACTGCAGCACAAGAATATGGTGTTAAAGCACTGGGAATAACTTTAAGTAATGAACAATTTAATAGAGTCAATGAACGAATAAAAGAAAATAACCTTGAAGATAAAGTAGAAGTTAGATTATTGGATTATAGAGAACTATTAAAAACAGGTGAAAAATTTCATAGAATTGCAAGTGTTGGTATGATAGAACACGTGGGCCGAAAAAATATTCCCCTTTATATAAATACTATAAGTGATTTATTAGAAGATAAAGGAGTATTCCTACTTCACTGTATAACAGCTCAGAAAGAATGTGAAGGTAATCAATGGATTAAGAAATACATATTCCCTGGTGGATATATCCCCTCTACAAGAGAATTAGTTTATAATATGGCGGAAAATGACTTGCATTTAATCGATTTGGAAAGCTTACGCCTACATTACTGTAAAACTTTAGAATGTTGGTCTAAAAACTTTGAAAATTCTTTAGATAAAGTTAGTAACCTAGGCTTCGATGATAAGTTTATTAGAATGTGGAGATTATATCTAAATGCCTGCGCTGCTTCCTTCCATTATGGAGTAATAGATTTACATCAATTTTTGCTAACAAAAGGATTAAATAATGAAATTCCTATAACAAGAGACTATTTATATAGCTAAATAGATAAAAACTGTTTCAGTATAATTGAAACAGTTTTTATTCTTTTAATATATAAAATAAGTTTTATTAATAGACACTATCAGCTATTCTAATAGACTTTTCAAAGGTTATTTAAAAAAATTATTGAATATTACTATTAAAGAAGCTTTATAAGGAGATGAAAATAATGAAAGTTAAGAGCAATTTAAATCAACTTATATTTATAGGCTTTTTAGTTATGTTTTCATCTCAAATATATATAAAATTATTTGTTAATCATTTCAATATATCCTTTGGTATTATAGTTCTAATAATCCTACTATATATGATTGAAATGGATGATAAAATAATGGTAGCCATCACTTCTTCTTTTCTTGTATATATAATAAGAATCTTGGTTTATTTCTTAGAAAATAGTGAACTGAACTCTGCTCTTAAATTAGGTATAAGCAATCATTTTCCAGAATTTATATTTTATTTAGTTTATATAACTATTTACTTTATTATTACTATTAAAAATAAAAATTTAAATACCCTTTTATTTAAACTCATTATCTGCGATTTTTTTGCTAACTTCACTGAAATGTCCATTAGACATACTATTTATTTAGAAAATTTTAGTCTTAATATAATCATAGGTTTACTTTTTGTTGCATTTTTAAGATCTACATTAATATGGGTTATGATAAATTTAATGATTAGATATAATACTACCCTTCTAAAAAAAGAGCATACAGAAAGATATATAAAACTATTAGCATCAAATTCTACTTTAAAAAGTGAGATTTATCTTATGGAAAAATCTATGGATAATATAGAAAATGTCATGGGAAAATCCTATGATTTATATATGGATATAAACCAAAAGGATTTAGATAAGAGCTTTAAAAAAGAAATTATGGAAATTACAAAAGATATCCATGAGATAAAAAAAGAATTCAATTTAATAGTTAGAGGTGTTAACGAATTAACAAACACAAAGGAACTTAAAGACAGTATGAATTATTATGAAATACTAGATATATTAAGACATATGATAAATATAGAAATAAAAAATACAAAGATAACCTTAAAAATTCAAAAAGGAGAAAATTTTAATACTATATATCATTATTATTTAATATCTATATTCAGAAATATAATTATGAATAGCATTGATGCTTTAAAAGATAAAGATAATGGACTAATATATTTAAATCATGTTTCTACGAACATTGATAATATGAGAGGTCATTGTTTTGAAATTATAGATAATGGTGAAGGAATAGATGAGGATGATAAAAAATACGTATTTAATCCAGGATTCTCTACTAAAATTGATTTTGAAACAGGTGATGTGAATCGTGGACTAGGATTAATCATAGTAAAAGATATAGTTGAAGCTAAATTAAATGGCTTTGTAACACTAAAGTCTTCAAAAGGAAAAGGTACTAAATTTATGATTTTTATACCCAAAGACATTTTAGAGGGGGCGAGAATTTGAGAATATTAATAATAGATGATGATATAAATGTTCATAAGATTCTTAATAAAATAATAAATCATGAATGTTTGGGAGAAGTAATAACACAGGCTGCTCTAAATGGGGAGAATGGAGGATTTTTAATAGAAACGGAAAAGCCAGATATTGTTATTGTAGACCTTTTAATGCCTGGAAAGGATGGCTTAACTCTAGTTAAAGAATATAAATCTAAATATCCTCATATTCAATATATAATGCTATCCCAAGTATCCTCTAAAGATATGATAGCTAAAGCCTATGAAAATGGAATTGAGTTTTATATAAGTAAACCTATAAATGCAGTTGAGGTTAAATCTGTTTTAAAAAAAGTGATTAATAGTGAACTTATGAAAAAAAAGTTAGGCAATATAGATTCTATATTTAAAAAAGAAGATGGGGATAATTATACATCTAATATCAAAAGTATAATGAATAAATTAGGAATATTAGGTGAGTCAGGATGCGAAGATATAATAAAAAGCATAGAATGTATAATTGAAAATAATTCTAGAGATACCTATACTCTTAAAGAATTATTTAAAGAAATATCAGATAAACCTAAATCCATAGAACAAAGAATAAGAAGAACAGCCTTTGTAGCTTTAAATAATATTGCTAATTTAGGCATAGAGGATTACATGAATGATACTTTTGTAGAATTTTCAAATTCTATTTTTAGTTTTGAAGAAGTAAAAAAAGAAATGGATTATATAAGAGGAAAAAGTTCTGAAAAAGGATCCGTTAATGTTAAAAAATTTTTACAAGGAATAGCTTATTACATTAATGAATAAGATGTATTTGAAATTGTTATAATTATAACAAAATACTTTTTGAAACTTTCCGAAACTTTTTGAAAGCTAGGCTATATAGTCTAAATAATCAATTAATTCTGAAAACTATTAGTAAAGTTGGAATCAAGGAGGTTTCATATTGTGGAAATTGTTAAAGGAATGGGCCTATTGTTATTTACATTAGGATTATTTTCATTATTCAGCTTTAAAGCCCCTAAGGGAAGTAAAGCTATGTCAGGACTAGCAAATGCAGCAGTAGCAACTTTTTTAGTAGAAGCTATTCATAAATATATAAGTGGAGATTTTTTAAACTTTGCTTTTCTAGGTAAAGTTGGATCAGTGTCAGGATCTATGGGAGGTGTGGCAGCAGCTATTTTAGTGCCAATATCTATGGGAGCTAATCCACTTTATGCAGTGGTAGCAGGTGTAGCCTTAGGTGGATATGGAATACTTCCAGGATTTATAGCTGGCTACATTATAGGACTTATAGCACCTATATTTGATAAAAAATTACCAGAAGGACTAAATACTATAGTAGGAGCTCTTTTAATAGCTCCCTTAGCAAGATTTATAGCAATGGGAGTAGATCCTGTAGTTAATGCCACATTGGTTAATATTGGGCAAATGATATCCCTAGCTGCACAACAATCACCATTAGTTATGGGATTCTTACTTGGTGGAATAATGAAAGTTGTATGTACCTCACCACTAAGCTCAATGGCAGTTACTGCTATGCTTGGACTACAGGGATTAGCAATGGGAATTGCAGCTTTAGCCTGTGTTGGAGGCTCCTTTACAAATGGTATCATTTTTAAAAAACTTAAACTAGGTAATAAAAGTAATATAGTAGCAGTAATGTTAGAACCATTAACTCAAGCACCAATAGTAACTAAAAATCCTATCCCCATATATGGATCAAATATTCTAGGCGGAGGATTAGCAGGACTTTCAGCAGCATATTTTAATATAATAAATAATGCTCCAGGAACAGCATCTCCTATACCAGGACTACTTGCACCCTTTGGATTTAATGACCCTAAAAAAGTTCTTATAGCTGTTACCTTTGCTGTAATAGGTGGAACCATAGGTGGACTTGTTGGATCAGTTGTTTTTAAAGGTTTTGCTAGAAAAGACTACAAGTTAGATGAGATTCCAGTTAATGAAATTAATGAAGTCAATGATGATATTAATAGTATTAGTGGTAAAATTGCTGATGATACCAATGATGACATTACTGATGCATTAATTGCTAAAAGTAAAGCTTTTTAATACAGTGAAATAGTTAATTAAGTTAGCAATAAAAGAGTAAATATTTTTATATTTACTAAGCTTGTTCAAGCTCCATGCACATACATGGGGCTTTATAATGCCTTATTTTATTATGCAATATCATAATTTTTTTGCTCTTTATATAAGCCTTTAATTTTTAATTATTTATTTACCTACATATTACTGTCTCACATCTAAGTAAAGTTTTTCCATATAATACCCAAATTTATTCTAGATAATTATCATATAATATCCAAGTTGCACTATGAAAATTCTATAATAGGATAACTAGGAAGGAATAGTACAAAGTGCTTTTATACTTATTTATTCTTATAGTCAGTACAATCTTGAAACAAAAAATATATCATATTAACGCATTTTTCAATATATAAATCCATATCTTTTATTTCATCGTCGTATATACTCTTATGGCATATATCATCAATTATGAAAAATGAATAATGAAAAAATATCTTTTCTTCCTCTTCACCTTTAAAAGGTATAGATAAAATTCTGAAAATATCTCCTATATTTTCATTCCTACGCCTCTCTTGTTCCTTTCTTATCATAGCTATATCCTCATCTAAAAGTGTCAATGCTTCCATTTCATCATGAAAGGTTTTAGAAAAGTCATGTTTTTTTATCATCATTTTTATAAATATCCTAAAAAGCTCTTTTGCCTCTTCTACATTATTAAGTTGTTTATCAATATTCTCTACCCAAAAGTTATGGGTTGGATATATAAATTTTTCATTAAGCCTTTCAATCACCTTGATGTAAATATCCTTCTTATCTTCAAAATAGGCATATACTGAGCCAGTAGCAACATCAGCTTCTTTAGATATATCTGCTGTAGTAGTATTGTAATAACCTTTTTCATTGAATAATTTATAAGCTGCTTCTAATATTCTATTATATTTTTCCAAAGCTCTTTTTTGAGTTGGTATTCTTGTTTTTCTTTTCATTTTCATCACCTATTCTAATAATAAAAGATAAAAAAATAAAAGTCAACGAAACATGAAATTGATTTCATATATTGACATTGGAATTTTCCAGGTGTATTATATGAATATGAAATCAAATTCATGTTTTATATAATAATAATTTTGGAGGGTATCATGAATAAAAAAGAAAAAATATTAGCATTTATATCTCTAGCAATAGCTTGCTTTTTAACAGTATTAGACTCAACTATAGTTAATGTATCTTTGCCATCTATGGCTCATTATTTTAAAACTGATATAACAGGAATATCTTGGGTAAGTACAGCCTACTTAATTCCTTTCTCTGCTCTTTTAATAAACTTCTCAAAAATTGCAGATATTTATGGAAGAAAGAAACTATTTTTAATTGGTCTTATAGTCTTTGGTTCTTCATCAATATTTTGTGGACTATCTACTTCTCTTTATATGATTACAATCTTTAGAATCATTCAAGGTATAGGAGCTGCAATTCTTACTCCATTATCTATACCCTTAGGCATAGAATTATTTGGAAAAGATTCCATGTCAAAGCTTGCTATTATAATTGGTATGATAATTTCTATAGCTGCAGCTTCTGGCCCCGTTATAGGTGGAATCTTAAATGAAGCCTTTAATTTTAAGGCAATATTTTATGTAAATGTTCCTTTTATTCTTATTTCTATCTTCTTAGGAGTAAAATATGTTAAAGAATGCTATGACAGGACAATAGAAAAGAAAATAGATATTATAGGTTCTATACTTTTAGCCTATGGAATTGGGGCACTAATTTTCCTACTTGTTAAAGGAAATTACTATGGTTGGGAAAGTACAATAATAATTACCTTATTAGTAACATCTTTAATTTCAACTATCATTTTTATAATACATGAAGCTAAAGTAAAAAATCCAATGATAGACTTTAAATTATTCAAAATAAAAAGCTTTACTTCTTCCATAATAATAATTGGAGTAATATTCTTCGCCTTTATGCCTATTTCCTATTTAATGAATTTCTATATAGAAAATCAATTAGGCTATACAGTATTAAAATCTGGAATTATACTAGGTATAGTAAGCTGTATCTCCTTTATTATGTCCCCAATTTTCGGTATTATATCTAAAAAATATGGTGCTAGAGTTACTTCTCTATTAGCTATAATTTTTGTATCTTTAGGAGACCTTATGTTTGTATTTATGAATAGTTCAAACAATATAAAGATAATCTATATTTCTTTTATTACAGTAGGACTTGGAATTGGTGCAACTTCCCCATTATATCAAAGCGCTTTTGAAGAGATATCAAAGGATAAAAATGGTATTGCTTCAGGTATACTAAATAGTTTTAGGCAATTAACTGCATGTTTAGCTATAGCTTTAGTTTCAACATTAAGTAGTCATTACACTACTCAAGCTATAGACAATACCAAAAGTAGAATCATAGATACAGTTAATAAAAATGTAGTGCTTGAACAACAAGTCAAATCTACAATATGTGATAAAATAAAGACTTCAAACACTAGCCAGAATACTTCTTTTTCTAGAGATATGGTTGATAAATTAATTGAGGCTAAAGAAAAAACAGTATTAGCATCTGTTCCAGATAAAATGAAACCATCTATTAAGAAAAAATTCAATGTTCAAGCAAAAGAAATACATAATATCTTAGCTGAAGCAACTGCAATAAAAAATGATGAAAGCAACAAAATTTATAATAAATGTTTCCTAATCACAGCAATTATTGCAGCCTTAGGTCTCATAGCAGTACCTTTTAATAAAAAAAATGAAACTAAATTAGAAGAAGTTAAAACAGAAATAGTAGTATAAATTAAAAATAAGAGATTGTTGCACTAAATGGGTATGTAGGTAGATTTGTGTAAAAACAAATTTACCTACATACCCTCTGTATGCGGTAAAACATTTTCTTAAAAACTTTTTTTCTCTTGTTTCCTATAAGTTGCTGTTCCTAATTGTGAACTATAATTTAATTTTCATCTTCTTAACTAATTATATCCTTATAGTAAAATTGAAAAAGGCGGACCTCTCCTATTATGTAAGGTTTCTCCTTCTTTTTTGTTTATAAAATATTTTTGTACCTTTTCATCAAATTAAAACTCCATTAGCACTAATCATATCAAGTATTTATTTAACTGGTAATTTTACTTCAAATATAGTACTGTCATTATCACTATAAGCTGATATGGTTCCTTGGTGTAGTTCTATAATATTTTTTGTTATTGCAAGCCCAAGACCAGAGCCTGATATATTACTATTTCTTGATTTTTCTATTCTATAAAACCTATCAAATATATATGGTAAGTCTACTGTTGGTATGGATTGACCATAATTTATAATTTGAATTACTGCCATATTTTCTTCAAGCCTTGTTACTACATCAACATAATAACCCTCTTTCCCATATTTGATTGCATTAGATAATAAATTTTCAAATGCTCTTACTAATTTTCCTGTATCTGCATTTACTATTAGCTTATCCTTTGAAAAATTAATTCTTGATTCCATATTTGCACTTTTAAATTGATATTCAAAATAAGCAACTACTTGCCCTAATAATTCCACTAAATTAATATCAACTTTCTCTAGATTAATAGTGTTATTTTGCATTTTAGTAAGTTCAAACAAATCCTTTATAAGCAAATTTAACCCCTTAGATTTTTCATAGGCTATATTAACATAATATCTAAGTGCCACTTCATCTTTGTATTGATCATTATCAATAAGTTCTAAATATCCCATTATTGAAGTTAATGGAGTTCTTAGATCATGAGAAACATTAGTTATCAAATCATTTTTGGTTTTCTGTGCATTTCTTTCTGCTACTGTTATATCTTTAAGTTGTTTTGATATATTATTTATATTTTCTGCTAAATTTTTAATATCCCCTTCTCCATTAACCTGTATCACTCTATCTAAATCACCATTGGCCATTATTTTAGTTTCTTCTATAATAGATACAAAATTTTTAGCTTTTCTATAAGTTATGATGAAATAAAACATTGAAAATAAAACTGCTCCAACTATTATATTAAGATATTGACCAACTATTTCATACTTAAGCCTTTTCCAAAACATCCAAAAATAAAAAGCAAATTCGTTGTCAAACTTCACATATAAATAGTTTAATATTTTCTTACTTATATATGCTGTCATGTAAGTTAATATTAAAGCTATTAATATATCTACCAATGATGATAAAAAATATTTATATAATCTTTTATTTTTCAATTTTATAACCTACTCCCCACACAGTATGAATTACCTTACTACCTTCCATATATTTTTCTATTTTATCTCTAAGTCTACTCATATGTACCATAACAGTATTATTGGATTGATAATATCTTTCTTTCCATACCTTTTCAAAAATTTCTTCTGCACTAAAAACCCTTCCCCTATTGTTAGCTAATAAATATAAAATTTCAAATTCTCTTGCTGTTAAATCTATTTCATTATCATCTATTATCACCTTGTGTTGCTTCTTATCTATAACCATTGACTCAATTCTTATTATGTTATCTGTAGTTTGCATTTTAGTATTTAAAAAATATGCTCTTCTAAGTAATGCTCTTATTCTAACTGTAAGTTCTAAGTGATTAAAAGGCTTACATACATAATCATCTGCACCAGTCATTATACCTTCTATCCTATCCATATCCTCTACTTTTGCACTTAGCATAAGAATTGGTATGCTATACTTTTCTCTTGCTCTTTTGCAAACTTCTAAACCGTCCATATCTGGCATCATTATATCTAAAACCATTAAATTAACTTCTTCTCTTTCTAATATTTCTAAAGCTTCTAATCCGCAACTTGCCTTAAATACATTATATCCTTCATTTGTAAGATTTATTTCTAATAAATCTCTTATTTCTTTTTCATCATCCACCACAAGAATATTATTGTTCATTTTATCCTCCAATTATACAATTATTTACCTAAGTATTCCTCTAAGGTAATTTTGTTATCATAAATATATTTAGCAGCTTCTTTCCCAACATATCTAATATGCCAAGGCTCATATTCTATATTGGTTATACTTTTCTTTCCTTTTGGATATCTTATAATAAATCCAAATCTATAACAATTTTTTGCAAGCCAATCGGCTTCCTTTGTTCCTTCTACAAAATATCTATCTTTATTAGTAATATCAATACATAGTCCTGTTTGATGTTCACTAAATCCTGGCTTAGCTACATATGCATCTGCAAGTTTTTTCCCTTGATATTTTGCCCTATTCTTATAAATATTTTTTTGTGAGCTATAAGATCTATAACCTGAGTTACCAAATAATATTATCCCTTCTTCTTTAGCTGTATTTATCAATTCTTCTAATGGTTTTACAATAATTCCTGCTACATATTTTTCTTCATCCTCTGATTTATCTGAAAATGGTATATTGGGTATACTTAACCCTTCTGGTATGTAATCTTTATTTAGTCCATTCTCTCTGTTTACTAATAATCGTTCTGGGCTTATATTAACACCATTTTCTTTCACTAACTTATCTTTATCAGCTAAGCTAGAATTAATTCCTATAACACTTGAATTTTCTAATTCTATTACTGTATCTTTTAACATATAACAAAATCCACAAATTATTATTATTATAATAAATAATAAACTCTTTTTAAATCTTTTTTTCATATCTTCTACTTCCTTTCTAATATAGTAATCTCATTGTAGAAGATAGAGTTTAAGAGAATTATAAAAAATTCTTACGAAATCTTAAGTTTATAAAAAACGGACACAAAACTTACGGCTTTATTAAATCATCCCATTATTATATAACTCCTTAAATCCTCATCATAACTTTTCTTACATATATTTTTTAGCTGTAACTTAAATATTAAGATTAAATTTTGTGGAATTCATATACAAATTAACCACAAATAAAAAAGCACCTATCCCACAAAGATTAGTGTGCTTTTCATATATTTAAATTATTAAAGTAATTTTTACTTTTATTAACGAACCATTTTCTATAGTTATTTCACCATTATGCTCTTTAATTATTTCATTGCATAAATATAACCCCAGTCCCCTACTATCTTTATTATCATTACTAGATTTTATAAAAGGTTCAAATATATTATTAAATATTTCATCTAGAATTGGATTACTATTATTTATTACTTCAATGACATATTTATTATCTAATATATAAGAATTAACGTATATCTCATTTCCTCCATAGGAATATTTTATTGCATTATCGATTATATTGATTAATACTTGCCTGATTTTATCCTGTTGTGCCTTAACTGTTCCTTCACTTATATTTTGTACTATTTTTAAGGAATATTTGTTAGCCTTTATATTCATATCATTACAGCTTTGAATAATAAGCTCTTTTATATCAATATACTTAAGTTCTTCTTCAATAACACACATACCTTTGGACACATCTATAAGCTCTAATACTAATTTATGAAGTCTATCACTTTCGGAATAGATTCTTTCAATAGCCCTTTTATCAAATTCTTCATCTTGAACCATTCCTGTAAGTAATAATTCAGCATATCCTGATATAGCTGTTAATGGTGTTTTTAACTCATGAGTTACACTATTAAAAAATTCCTTTCTTCCTTTTTCTAATTTATAGACCTTGTTCTTTTCCGATTCAATGGTTTCTATTTGTTCTTTTATTTTATCTCTCATATTTATAAATTCTCTTGCTAATATTGCTACCTCATCTTTTCCATGTTCAGCAATGTAAATATCATAATCCCCATATCCTAGTTTTTTTATTGCATCTGTTAATTCGGTAATTGGCTCAGTAATTTTATTTGTCCTTAAAAATAAAAATATAAATATAACTATAAATGTTCCAAGTTCTATAATATTTATAATATTTATAGTATTTTTATAGTTCCTATATTCTGTATCATAATTCTTTACTATACTTACAATCCCCATATATTTATTATCAATATATATAGGATAAGTTAGCATTGCATCTACTCCATTATTTTTATATTTCAAATCCACTACAGCTTTACCATCCATGACTATTTCTTTACTTTTTTTTGTTATACTTCTGAATTCTTCTGGAACATTTCCTTCTATCAATTTATAATTTATATCTCTTATATCACATTTACATTCATAATTTAAAGATATGTGTTTTATTATATAATTACCCTCTTCAACTAATGCTTCTTTTTTGTCCTTAGTACTATTAGTCACAAGGGTGTACTTTACATACTCGTGGGTGCTATTCATTACTTGTTTTAAAAAATTATTTATACCATTTTCCATATTTGAATTTAAAACATTTGTTATTGCAACATTCATTACTACCATAGAAACTATCAGTATAAATATTAAACCAGCTATAAATTTATATCTTATTTTCATAAAAGTTACCTCATTACATATCCTATTCCAAAAACAGTATCTATAATAGATGTTACATTCTCTTTATCAAGCTTGCTTCTTAATCTTCTAACATGAACATCCACTGTTCTAACCTCACCCTCATAATCAAATCCCCAAACTTTATTTAAGAGAATTTCTCTTGAAAAAACTATATTTCTATTTTTAATAAAAAACTCTAATAATTCATATTCCTGAGGTTTTAGTTTAACTTCTTCATCATCTTTAAATACAATTCTACCTTCTAGGTTAACTTTAACAAATTTATTTATATATATAAATTCTTCCTCTGATTTTTCTTTATACTTATTAACTCTTCTTATTGCCACCTTTACCCTAGTCAATACCTCTTTTATATTAAATGGTTTAGTAATATAATCATCTGCACCTAACTCTAACCCTAAAACCTTGTCCACAATATCATTACGGGCGGTTAACATAATTATTGGAATACAAGATTTATTATTTATATACCTACATAATTCAAAACCATTCTCATCCGGTAAGTTTATATCCAATAATATTAAATCTGGGTGAAAAATCTCTAAAGCGTCTTTTGCTTCCTTAGCTAAAAATACACCCTTGGCAGTATATCCATCTGCCCTTAATGCAGATACTAAAATATCATTTATAGACACTTCATCTTCAACTATTAGAACCTTAAATCCCACTGCAAATTCCCCCTATTGTTTTCATTTATGTCAATAACTACATCTCCAAAATTTAATTATACAATATTTTATAAATATATATTAGAATATTACTGAATCTTTTTCTTTCAGTAATGCTCTTATAATAATCACTATTTAAACTAATATGTCTTTAAGTTATTTAATATTTTATGATTTTTAAGGTCTATACTGTTCTTCTATTCTTACTATTACATTATTTTCTACATATATATACGCTAAAAAATTTCCATGGTCAAATCCTAAATTTTTAAAACTTTCATAATTAACCTTTTGTAAGTCTAAAGCATTTAAATTATTACGATATCCACAAACATATATATATGCATTTGGAGATATTTCATAAGCTTCTAAACTCTTATCTTTATTTCTAATATAATACCATCCGTCAACCACTAAATTCTTATTGCCATCTTTTACAGCTTCTCTTTCTGCAGTTTTATCATTATCATCTTTATTTAAGAAAAATTCTACATCATCAAATTTCAAATACCTTTTACCATTTTGTTCATATATTTCATTTATAAAGCCTATCTGTTTTCCTTCTTTTACTTCTTTTACTTTTTCATTCTTATTTTTTTCTTGAGTGTTCTTCACTTTTTTATTGTTATCTTCTTTTTCAATCTCTTTTTCAATCTCTATTATTTCAAGATATAATTCAGCAATTCTATCATACTGTTCTATTTTACCTTCGTACTTTATAGTTCCCACTTTACTTGTATCTACACTCTTATTATTCCAAACAACTCCAACTTCCTTGTCTTCATTGTTTATTTTTACTTTAATTTTATCTGGTAATTTGTATTCATTATCTTGATATACATTCACATACACTTTTGTAACTTGAAATTTTGATTTTATATCATTTAATAATTTTTTCATATTTTCAGTATCAACATTATTGCTTACAGCTAATTTTATAAAATAATAGGCATCATCTATTCTTTTCTTCTCCATATATTTATTTTTTATTTCTATATAAGCCCCCTTGTTAGACTTGTCCATTGAAATTGCTTTTTCAAAAGAACTTTTAGCATCATCATATTTTCCTGCATTTAGAAAATTAGTTCCATCTTTAATAAATTTTTTTATTTCATTTTCTTTCATAGCCTCTTGTTGTTTTACATCATTTGTTAATATACTTGTTTTTTGTTTCTTGCCGCACCCTGAAGCACTTAGCATAACTATTAATATTAATGTTAATGAAATTATAGCTTTTTTTCTCATAAATTTTCACTCCTTGCATTCGGTATATTTAAATATTACCATGGTATTTTTACCAAAATTAATAAACTTGTTTCCAATTTGTTTCCGGGTGAAAATTTAAATTATATAATACTTTACAAATATATGCTTAGAATATTGCTGAATCTTTTGTTTCAGTAATATTCTAAGCATCACCACTATTTAAAGGAATCTATTTTTAACTTATTTAATATTTTATACCCTTAAGGTCTAAATTGTTCTTGTATTTTTACTATTACATTATCTTCTACATATATATAGAATAAAGCATTGCCCTGACCATAAACATTATCTAAAGTTTTAAGTTTTTCATAACTGATTCTTTGCAAATCTATAGTATTGATATTTGAATTTATATGATACGTACAAACATTTACCTGTACATTTGGGGATATTTCATACTCTTCTAAACTATTATCATTATTTCTAAGATAATAATCATTTGCTATTCGCCCATCATCAAATAAATAGTCTTCTTTTCCATCTTTTATAGCTTCTCTTTCTGCAGTCCTATCATTAGAATCTTTATTTTTAAAGAATTCTACCTTATCAAATTTTAAATATTTTTTACCATTTTGTTCATATATTCTATTTATAAATCCTATCTGTTTTCCATTTTTAACTTCTTTTATATTTTTATCATTATATGGTTTTTGAGAATTATTTATATTTTTATTGATTTTCTCCTCTTTATTCTTGTTCTCTTTTTTCTCTTTTGGAGATTGCAATACTTTAAGATTTAATTCAGCAATTCTATCATACTGTTCTATTTTACCTTGGTACTTTGTAGTTCCTATTTCACTTGTATCCACACTTTTATTATTCCAAATAACTTCAACCTCCTTGTCTTCATTATTTATTTTAGCTTTAATTTTATCCGGCAATTTATATTCATTATTTTGATATACATTAATATATAATTTAGTAACTTCAAATCTTGATTTTATATCACTTAATAGTTTTTTCATGTTTTCAGTATCTACATTATTATTTACAGCTAGTTTTACAAAATAATAGGCATCATCTAATCTATTTTTTCCCATATATTTATTTTTTATTTCTATATAAGATTCCTTGTTAGATTTCTCCATTGAAACTGCTTTTTCAAAAGAACTTTTAGCATCATCATATTTTCCTTCATTTAAAAAATTAGTTCCATTTTTAATAAACTTTTTTATTTCGTTTTCTTTCATGGCTTCTTGTTGTTTTACATTGTTGGTTAATACACTTGTTTTTTCTTTTTTACCACAACCTGAAATACTTAACATAATTATTAATATTAATAGTAAAGAAATTATAGCTTTTTTTCTCATAAAAATTCACTCCTCCCATTTGGTATACCTAAATATTACCATGGTATTTTTACCAAATATAATGAATTTGTTGCCATTTTGTTTCCGGGTGAGAATTTTAAATGTATTTTTTATTTATATATATTAATAGCTAGTAAAATGTAATACATTTTACTAGCTATTAATTCATTATTTTTTCTTATTTATTTTGTGTATAATAAGTTTATATAGAGAAACCATTAAGTATAAAGTACACAATCATTGAAATCAAATCAATAGCAAGAATTAATATCATAATTATTAGTACTATTTTAGATATTTTCTTTGTATACATCTTAACATTTTCTCGATCAATACTATCAATTATTGTTTCAAGCCTATTCATTACTAATGGTTCTGTCTTTGTACTCTCTTTTGCTTTTACGTCCATTACTAATTCATCTAATGATATTTCAAAAAAGTCTCCTAAGGCTATTAATTTTTCTAGTTCTGGCGTAGTTTCACCAAGTTCCCACTTAGAAATCGTTTGTCTTGAAACATTTAGCTTGCTACCTAATTCGTCTTGTGATAATCCTTTTTGCTTTCTCAAAGAATATAATTTATTACTAAACGCCATGGCCTTACCTCTCTACCTCTTAATCTTTCTACCTAATACTATAATAAACAAAATTAATACTATTGTACAAATTAGCCCAGCCTCTATTCCATATTTGCCACCACTTAACAGTTCCATATTTTCATTAGCACTAAATTTAAACACTGATGATGTACTGTTTGAACCACTTAGATTAATTCCAATTATAATTGATAGCATAAAATTCCAAATACTATGAACAGCACATGATACCCATATATTATTATACTTAATCATTAACAAAGATACTACCGTGGAAAATAATAACAAATTAACTATTCCTACAATTACAACTATTATATTTGACTGAAAAAGCGTAGAAAAATGTGGAAATGCGAACATAACTGAACTAATCAATATTGCTATGTTAGTAGGAATTTTATATAGAAGTGAATTCATCAAAAATCCTCTACACATAATTTCTTCCATAGCACCTTGAATAATAAAACCTCCTAGATATGCTAAAATAAGGATTGTATTTATATCATTATCTTTCTCATAATATACAACAGCCCCACTGAATACGCATAAAACAAATATAATACAAATTAGTATTACTGCTATTCCTGTTCCTAAAAAATAGGACTTCCCAATTTTCTTTTTTACAATCCCCATACTTTCTAAGTTTCTATTTTCTATAAACTTGCAATATAGTATTGTTATTACCAAGTGAATCGAAACCCCATAATACTTAATTAACATCATAAAATCCTTACTGGGCATCTCTCCTTGTAAAAAATTATAACCTGCTGCAGCTAGTCCCAATATTACTATAACCTCTGCAATAATATTGGATGATATAAATACTACAATAAAGCCAAGTAATTTTTTAATTACATATACTTTTTTAGAAATATCACCTACATCCTCCTTAAATGGATTAATCATCATCATTATTTCTTTCATAAACTCTGCCTCCAACTAATTATTTATATGAAAATAAATATACTTTTTCTTACAACAAAGTTTACATTTTCTCTCTAATAATGACTACCAATTAAGCTTAGCAATATGTCAACCAAAGTTAACATTCTTGAATTTTCAACATTTTAGCGATTATAGGATGATATTTTTTGAAATGTATTTTTATATTTTACCAACAAGAATAGTTTAATTGTTCCAATAAAATAAATTTTATTGAAAAAATATCATACAATTAAAATTTATTTAGTCAGAAAATAGACCCTTAAAAATGAAAAATGATTTGTTAAAAAATTATAATAATATCCATATGTTGCCATTAATATTTCATTATGTTAAAATATCTTCATACAATTTAATATAGTTGTGTGTGGGCAACTGGTATCCCTATCCCTTCTAGAAGGGAGGTGATACGTATGTATGAAATGTTTATGATAGTTTTTACTGCTCTGTCATTTATGATAGCTTTGATAAATTTAATTATCATACTTATAGATAAAATAAAAAAGTAGCCCACCGCCGCAATTGGTAAAGCTACTTTTATTACATGTTAAATTAGTTATACCAGTTGTCTAAGACAACTAAAATTGTATACTGCAGAGTGCTACCAACACTCTGCTTTTATTATCTCTATATATTGATTATATTATACCCATTGGGCACCAATATATTCAAACATCATTATATTGAATTAGATTATCTATAGTCACGGATTCATTAAATTACTTATATTTTTAATTGATTTTGAATAGTCGTAAACCACTATCTAAAAATTTCCTCTACTAATAGATACTTCTCTATATTTACTTTTCTATATTTACTTTTTCTTCTCCACTTATATTTTATATTATTTTTAACAAATATCTGTTAGCCTTTATATTCATATCATTACAACTTCGGATAATTATCTCCTTTATATCAATATACTTAAGTTCTTCTTAAATAGTACACATATCCTTAAGCACATTTATAAAACTAATACTAAATTATGAAGTCTATCACTTTCATAATATATCTCCTTTAATTGAGCATATGAATAATTTATAAAAATATCATATAAATTAATATCCTTACTTTCAATATATAGTACCTAATACAAGAAAATTATTTATATATCTGTTTCAAAATCAGCTTCTTCTCTCTTCTTGATTTTTAATTAGATATAAATTATTTCTACTCCTGAAAAAGTAATATCACCAATTATTGTTAAAGTGTTAGTTGTTGTTTTATCACTTTTGTTTTTTTCACTAATAGCTCCTAAGAATACATTAGTTTTATCATCAATGTTCCAATTCTTAGGCACATATAGTTCTATTCCTGAAAAAGAAGCATTAATTCTAACTATAGCATCATTATCATTAGACATAATTGCATTATCAAAATAAACCTTCATAGCTCCAAAAGAACAATCAAAATCTGCTTGCTGGAAATTATTCGAATTTATATATTTTATACTAGCACCAAATGAACTTTTAAATTTAACATGACTTTCGTCTTCTATATCAATTTTCTCAAACTTATAATCTTCATGATTATGTTTGTTATTAACCCATTTAGGACGCTTATGAAAAATCATAGAAAGACCAATACTACCAAGTAGTGCCGCAATCAATACAGTCCATGGTGTAATGTTAGTAATCCCAAATTGTTTATCATATATTATGCAAATAAATGCACTAGGGAATAAAATACCTGCAAAGTTGATACGAAGCAAACTTTTCATAATAACTACTACTAAAAAAACTGTTAACAATAAGCTAAACACATTTACATCAGGCAAATATCCAAGCTTATTTATAATTAAAAATATTCCCGCTACTATAAGGAAAACTCCCCAAAATATTCTGTGTTTTTTCATCTCATTTCCTCTTTTCTAATAATTTAATTTTTAATGGTTTATAATAATATCTTGAAACATATACTTGTTTGTGAGTATTTTGAAATTCAACCTTACTTGATGATGATATTCTACGTGTTATGGAGTAAATATGATTTGTATTTAAAATTGTGGATTTTGAAACTCTCATAAAATATCCTGGTAAAAATTCTTCAAGTTCGTAAAGCTTATACTTTACATTGTATATATTATCAATAGTATGTGCACCAATACCATTTCCTTCAGTTTCAAAAAATAAAATTTCTTCTAAAGAAAGATAATACTCAGTATCACCTCTATAAAAAGTTATCTGTTTTTTGTGTGACAACATATCGTTAAGCATAATTTCAATATTTTTAACATCTTCGCTTAGTTCACTACATCTAATAATAACTTCATTTTCTTTAATTTCATTATCTACTTCAATACTTATTTTCATATTTTCACTCCCTACTTTTTTATTATATTAACTGTGTTTTGCCATGTAAATATGAAAATTGTAAGTGGTCAGTTATTACATATAAGTGGTATACTTTTTATGCATATTATATTATGAGAATTCTATTATAAAGAAGAAATTATTAAATATTAGAAAATAAATACCTAAACTACTCTATAGGCAGTTTAGGCTATTTTGTGTACTATAAATTTTTTTTATTTTTATTATATTTTTTCATTTTTTTGATTCTATAACTATAAGCTACATAGGGCATAAAGCTAAATATAAATACAATAAAATCTATTAATAATAATCCGGTTAAAAAAATGTTATTTATAAAAAATGATAAAATTATTAATATTATACCTACAATTAAAGAATAAATTGATGATTTTCCTACTGTGTTTTGCATTGATATATATTTACCTAAATTTGATTCAAAATCACTATAAATAGGTTTAGTGCCGTATTGTGCTGAAAAAATATGCATTTCATTGCCTAAAGAAATAACAATATTCCATCCTGCCTCTTTAAACATATGAAAATATTCTTCATTTACATCTGTTTGATAATCTAAACTATATATTATATCTTGAGGTTCATCTTTTCTTAACTTATAAAAAAATCCTCCTACTATACTTTCTAATATCCATCCATTTTTTGCATAATTTCTTAGTTTTTCCATATCACTTTCTTCACTAAATGCAAATCCACCGATCATTACATATTTATTTTTCATAGATATCATTCCTTTCTACTTCAAAAAATTTTCAGCAAAGGTAATCATCTGTTTTTTACGATTTATTTCTTTTATAAGCATTTCTTTTCCTTTATCTGTTATCCTATAAACTTTCTTGTTTTCATCTACATTAGAATTTAATTCCACTAGTCCTGCTTTCAAAAGTTTTTTAAGTGTTGTATAAAGAGATGCCGGTCCAATAGTAACTTCATTATTAGTAAACTTCTCAATAGTTTTCATAATTAGGTATCCATGCTTTTTTTCAATAACACTAGATAAAATATAAAAAGCAGAATCTGTTAGCTCACCAGTATTAATAGAATCTTTCCTTGACATAAAATTCTCCTTTCTATATTCTTATATACCACCAAACTATATATATCATTTAATGATATACCATTAAATATAGTATATCATTAAATGATATACTTATCAATAATTTATATACCTATTCTCATAAAAAACTTTATTGTCATCTTTTGAATTCCTTTAAATATTTTTCTCCTATCTACTTATAATAATTTATATTATTCTAGCTTCTTCCACCTGACCTATTTTATATTATAATTGTATATTTTACCTATAATATGCCAATTAATATAATAGCAGAAAATATATTCTCCCTAACTCACAAAAATGTTATATTAAAATATATATTTATAGTATAATTAAAGTTTTTTATTAAAATATGAAATATTTAAATATTTTTGAAATATGTCTCATTCATGATATTATAGTTATATAAAAGTAGTATCATATTTAAATAAATATATTTATTTAATACATTAAACTATATTTAAATTAGAGGAGGAACAAATATTATGATTTTTTATGGTAATGAGAATGAAAAAGAAGGAAAATCAAAAGAAACCCCAAATATAGTAATGGAAAAATTGTTAAAATCAAGAACTATTGTTATTTCTGGTGAAATTAACCAACCTTTAGCTGAAAAGGTAATTACTCAACTGTTAATTCTTGAAGAAATGGGAGATGAGCCTATTAAAATATTTATAAATAGTCAAGGTGGACATGTTGAAGCTGGAGATACAATACATGATATGATAAAATTCATCAAACCAAAAGTTATTATGATAGGCACAGGTTGGGTAGCAAGTGCAGGCATAACAATTTACCTTGCAGCTGATAAAGAAAATAGATATTCTCTTCCTAATACAAGATATATGATTCATCAACCATTAGGAGGCTTTAATGGTCAAGCTACAGACATAGGTATTGAAGCTGAAGAAATATTAAGAGTTCGCAAAAGAATTAATACAATTATAAGTGAGGCTACTGGTCAACCACTAGAAAAAGTTGAAAAAGACACCGATAGGAATTATTGGTTAAGCTCTAATGATGCTATAAAATATGGTATAGTTAATAAAGTAATATCAAGCCACTCTGAGTTAAATAATTAAATAAATTTAGTGATGCTCTATTAATAAAACATATATATACAATAAATAAAAACAGGATGCCTACAGCACCCTGTTTTTTATTTATTATTATATAAAATTGTGTTATTTTAAAATTCAGCAGAACCTGGTGTTCTTGGGAATGGTATTACGTCTCTTATATTAGTCATTCCTGTGATGTACATTAATATTCTTTCAAAACCTAAACCATATCCTGAATGTTTAGTTTCTCCATATTTTCTTAGTTCTAAATACCACCAGTAGTCTTCTTTATTTAGGTCTAATTCTTCCATTCTTTTTTCTAATACATCTAGTCTTTCTTCCCTTTGGCTTCCACCTATTATTTCTCCTACTCCTGGTACAAGTAAGTCTGCTGCTGCAACAGTTTTTCCATCATCATTTAATCTCATGTAGAAAGCTTTTATATCCTTTGGATAATCTGTTACGAATACTGGTTTTTTAAATATTTGTTCTGTTAAATATCTTTCATGTTCAGTTTGAAGATCTATTCCCCATTCTACTGGATAATCGAATTTTGCTCCTGATTTTTGAAGTAATTCTACTGCTTCTGTATAAGTTATTCTCTTAAAATCAGAGTTTATAACGTTATCTAATCTATCAAATAAACCTTTATCTACGAAGCTATTGAAAAATGCCATTTCTTCTGGAGCATTTTCCATTACATAGTTTATTACAAACTTAACCATATCTTCTGCATTATCTAAGTAATCTGTAAGTTCTGCAAAAGCCATTTCAGGTTCTATCATCCAAAATTCTGATGCGTGTCTTGCAGTATTTGAGTTTTCTGCTCTAAAAGTTGGTCCAAAAGTATATACATTTCTAAAGGCTAAAGCAAAAGTTTCTGCTGAAAGCTGACCACTTACTGTAAGGTTTGCAGGTGATCCAAAGAAATCCTTTGAAAAATCTATTTTTCCTTCTTCAGTTTTTGGTATATTGTTTAAATCCATAGTAGTTAATTGGAACATTTCTCCTGCGCCTTCGCAGTCACTACCTGTTATTATTGGAGTATTTGTATAAACAAATCCTCTTTCTTGGAAAAATTTATGCACTGCATAAGCAGCTAAAGAACGTACTCTAAATACTGCTGAGAAAGCATTACTTCTTGGTCTTAAATGAGCTATAGTTCTTAAATATTCAAAAGTATGTCTTTTCTTTTGTAGAGGGTAATCTGTGCTTGATTTACCTTCTATTGAAACTCTTGTAGCCTTTATTTCAAAAGGTTGTTTTGCATTTGGTGTAGCTTGAATTACCCCTTCTATTTCTACTGATGTACTTATTGGCATTTTACATAATTCTTTAAAATTTTCTAAAGAAGCCTCAAGTATTATTTGAACATTTTTAAAGAAACTTCCGTCATTTACTTCTACAAAAGCGAAGTTTTTAGAATCTCTTACTGTTCTTACCCATCCATTAATTTTAACTTCTTTATCCATGTATTTTTCAGTTTCTCTGTAAAGTGATTTTATTAAAGTTATATCCATGTTTTTTCCTCCTCTGTGGATTTTATTTCATAATATAAAAAAAACCCTTCATCCCAAAAGGGACGAAAGGTATATATTCCGCGGTACCACCCAAATTGCCAAAAGGCCAACTTTAAAGTATGACTCTATATAATCATACAATCCAAATATAAGGCTTTGGCAACCTCTAAGCCTACTCTTTAAAAAATTTCGGTTAGAAACTCCAAGATGTTCTTCAATATAGCATATTTATGGAACTTACACCATCATCCACTCGCTTTAAAATATTATCTATACCTACTTTTCTTTTCATAGTTTTTTGTTGAATATTTTATTATTCTATATAAATTAGAACTTAATTCAAATAATCTAAATACTTTAAAATCCTTATGGATCTTATATAAAAGTGTTTATTACAATTATTAGTGATTGTCTAAAAATTTATACAGTAAATATCAATAATTATTGAACTTATTACAAAATTATAATATTTATAATATTATATGTCAATGATATTTAACAATGACTTTTTATAATCAAGTCCAATAATTACTTTATTTGGATATATCATATCACAATATACTACAAAAAACATTATTTATATGTACTTATAAGATTACTTTATAAGTTCAGAAAATATTTTAAATTTTGTAATTTCATTATTTTAAAAATATAATATATACTACAAATGAAATACTTTCCAATAAATAGGTTGATAATTAATATTTTTAAATATATCAAGCCCTTTATAATACTCGTATCCCACTGAATTATGACACTAATTACTATATTAACCATTGACTTTTATAATATAAATCTTTATAATATTTTTTCAGAAAAGTAAATTTTTCTTCATATTATTATAATATTAAGGTTGTAAATGTATACGTATGTTAGATTTTTCTGAATTGTGTTTATATTTAAGCCTTCCATATTGTGAAGGCTTTTTATTTTTGCTATTTTTTACAATTTAATAGCACTCACTTACAAAAAATAAGGAGGATTTTATGGAAAGATTTATAAGTTTCATAGGTATTTTTGTTTTCTTAGGTATCTGTTATTTAATATCAGAAAACAAGAAAAAGGTTAGGTTTAAACTAGTCTTTGCAGGAATTATTATTCAATTTATTTTCGCTTTTTTAATTTTAAAGACATCCATTGGTAGAATAATTTTTGAAAAACTTTCTGATTTTATTACAGCTATTTTAGGGTTTACCAAAAATGGTTCAGAGTTTTTATTTGGCGGATTAGTTAACAATGTGGATAGTTTTGGGTATATATTTGCTTTTCAAGTATTGCCAACTATTATATTTTTCTCATCTTTAATGGCAGTTCTATATTATTTAGGTATTATGCAATTTTTAATAAAACATATAGCTAATTTTATGGCTAAAACTTTAGGAACTTCCGGTGCTGAATCTCTGTCTGCTGCTGCAAACATATTTGTTGGACAAACTGAAGCTCCTTTAATAGTAAAACCTTACATAGAAAAAATGACAAGGTCTGAACTTCATTCTGTTATGGTTGGTGGAATGGCTACAGTAGCCGGTAGTGTAATGGCTGGATATATAGGTATGGGAATAAGTTCAGCTCACTTATTATCAGCCTCTATAATGTCTGCACCAGCAGCCTTTGTGGCAGCAAAAATAATAGTGCCTGAAACGAAGGAACCTGTAACTAAGGGTAACGTTAATTGTGAAGTAGAAAAATTAGATAAGAACGTAATTGATGCAGCGGCTAGAGGTGCCTCTGAAGGTCTTCATATGGCTCTTAATGTTGGAGCTATGTTAATAGCTTTTGTTGCTATAATCGCTATGTTAAATGCAGGTTTAGAGGGTATTGGACACTTAGTTGGAATTAATGGCTTAAACTTTGAAAATATATTAGGCTATATTTGTGCTCCTTTTGCTTATGTAATGGGTATCCCCTCTCAGGATATGTTAACAGCTGGTTCTCTTATTGGACAAAAGACTGTTATAAACGAATTCGTAGCATATTCAAATTTATCAACACTTATAAAGCAAGGAACGCTAAATCCAAGAACAATAACTATACTAACCTACGCCCTATGTGGATTTGCTAATTTCAGTTCCATAGCAGTACAACTAGGTGGTATAGGAGAACTGGCGCCAAAAAGAAGAAGTGAAATTGCTCAGCTTGGCTTTAAAGCACTAGTAGGTGGTACAGTAGCTAGCTTCTTAACAGCTTGTATTGCTGGAATATTAATATAGAACAAATAAATTCTGTATAAAAATAATTCTCTATTAAACTAAAATTTTATTTTAAATAAGTAAAAAGGTTATCTGAAAATTAAATCTATTTTAAATTAACCTTTTTACTTATTTAATTATCAAATATTAGATAAAACAAATCATTTTCTTCTCAACTTCAATATGAGAAACCTATTCAATTGTCAAATGTTAAAGCCTCTCTTAATTTCATCACCAAAATTATTCAATCATTGTATATATACATGAGCTCTTAATATATATTCGATTTTATGTTATACTTAATTAATCACATTTTTAGAACCAATGATTAATACTGAGGTGATTTTTTTGGTAAATTACGATAATAATATGTGTTTAGAAGACCTATTTTCTCATGAAAACGGTGAAAAGTTTTTATCTATTTCTGTTCTTCAAACAGCTTTTAATGTAGCTTATGAAGGACTTATTCTTATTGATAAAAATTATAACATATTAAAAATAAACACCATGGGTTTAAACATATTAAATTCTACAGAAGATAAATTAAAAAAATATTCCATAAAAGATATCATAAGAAATTTCAACTTTATAGAAGATTGCCTACAAAAAGGGATTCACAAATTTAGCATAGACTCCTCTTTTTTTATAAATAATAACTCTATAAGATGTATTACAAATATAATGCCTGTAAAGTTTCAGGATTCTATTATAGGAGCTATTGTATCTATAAGAGATACAAGACATATACATAAATTAGTTAACAATGTAGTTGGCTATAAAGCTTCCTATACCTTTGATGATATAATAACAAAAAATCAAAAAATGAAAAGTATAATAGAATTAGCCAAAAAAGCTTCTGAATCTGATTGCAGTATCTTAATTGATGGTAATAGTGGGACTGGTAAAGAGCTGTTTGCTCAAGCTATTCATAACCATAGCAATAGATGCAACGGTCCCTTTGTTGCAGTAAATTGTGCTGCTATTCCTAGAGAATTAGTGGAAAGTGAATTATTTGGATATGAAAAAGGTGCTTTCACAGGAGCTTCTAAAGGTGGTTATCCTGGTAAATTTGAGCTGGCTGATGGTGGAACTATATTTTTAGATGAAATTGGAGAATTACCATTAGATATACAATCTAAACTATTAAGAGTTCTAGACAACTTAAAAATAATGCGAGTAGGTGGCACTCACGAAAAGAAAATAGATATTCGAGTACTAGCAGCTACTAATAGAAATTTATCAGAAGAAGTTTCTAATAAAAATTTTAGAGGAGATCTTTATTACAGGTTAAACGTTATAAATGTTCATCTCATTCCTTTAAAAGATAGGGCAGAGGATGTTGAAGCCTTAACCAATTGTTTTGTAGATAAACTAAATATAAAAAATCCAGGCAACTTTAAAAAAATAGCTCCTGAATTTATGGATAAACTTAAAGCTTACCATTGGCCTGGTAATGTACGTGAACTTAGAAATATAGTAGAAAGAAGCTACTATATTTGTGAAGATAATATTATTACAGACAAATTTTTAAATAACAAATTAATGAAAAATGAGCACCATAGCTGTTGTATTGGAAGAGAAGATCCTATAGTTCCATTAGATGTTTTAGAACATAAAGCCATTGAAAAAGCTCTAATTCATTGTAAAGGAAATATAGTACAGGCTTCTGAATTATTAGGCATAAGTAGAGCAACTATATATAGAAAAATAAATAAATATAGTATAGATTTAAATGAAATATTAGAAAATAAACAGGATTAAACTAATTGAATATTATTTATCCGATGACTAACCGCTCTAATACTCCCATTGCACTCTGTGAAAGCGATTCGCACCAAATCAAAGATTTGGACTCTCTGCTTTTCTTTAAAGTGGGAGTAAAGAGCGGTTACGTCCCTGGATAACGATTTCTGCTAAAGGATAACAACTTCTAAGGAGTAAAACTCCTAAGAAGTCTGTTAATAAGCTTTAGAGGGAGTAAAAACTCCCTCCAAAGCCAAGAACTCTGTTTATGAATATGAATTTAGTTATATTATAAAAAATAGGGTTATGTTAAGAAAATATAATGTTAGTATAATAATTTCTTAACATAGCCCTGTTGTTATTAAGCTGAGATTTGGAAGTGAACCTATTTACTTTGCTCACTTTCCCCTTCCTCTTTTGATTCACTTTCTAATTTCTTTATTAAATTATGATTTAATAGTTCATCTGAACTTTGTAAATCCTTTGAACTTTCCTGCTTTTTAGCCTTTAGTTCTTCTGTTTCAGTAATCTTTTCTCCAGTTTTTATATCATAATATTCTCCTGTCCAGGATATATAGAAAACTCTTCCATCAGTAAAGGATCCATTTCTAAAAGTAACTTTAGGTTCTTTTACATTTAATAAATCGTTACCTAACATATATTTCCTAGGCAAATTATATAAATTAGCCAATGTAGGATATAAATCTATTTGACCACCATAAGTATGATTTACTCCTTTATTTTGATCCTGTGGGAAATGTATCATCATAGGTACCTTTTGAAGTTCATACCATTTTAAATCATTTGGTGATTTTTCTCCTACAAAGTCATACAACTCTTGTATATAATTTTTAGATATAGCATTATGATCTCCATAAATAACTACAATTGAATTATCTAAATATCCATCTTTTTCAAGGTTCTCTAAAAATATTCCTAATTGGGCATCTGTATAGTGTATACCCTTTAAATAATTTCCTAAAAATGAACCTTCATATTTTCCTACATTAAATTCCCCGTATCCTTTTACATCATCATAAGGGAAATGACTACTTAAACTTATTAAAAAACTATAAAAAGGTTGTTTAAAAGTCTTCATTTTTTCCAAAGATTGATTAAAGAAAGATTTATCACTAAGACCTAATCCTACTTCTTCATCTATATTATAAGTACTTTCCCCGTAAAAATCTTGGAATTTTTGGGCTTTATACATTACATTTCTATTCCAAAATCCATCCTTATATCCATGCATAGCTGCTGTATAGTATCCTTTATCTTGAAGTGTGCTTGGTAATGATTTAAATTGATTACCACTATACATATAATAAGCTGCTCCTGAAGCTGCTGGATACAATGAATTATTAGACAAAAATTCCGCATCAGATGTATTTCCTGCTGCTACTTGATAAAAATAATTATCAAAATACATACTTTTATTTAGCCATTTATTTAAATTAGGTGTTACTTCCTGCCCTTCCACCTTTGCATTTATAGCAAATTGTTGAAGTGCTTCTACTTGTATAACTATTAAGTTTTTACCTTCTCCTACACCTTTTAATTTGTTTCCCTGTATTTCTGATTTCCCCTCAAAAGTATTTACTAGTTCCTTCTCTTTAGCTTCCGGAAGTTTTTTACTATTGTTTATCTTATTCTTTGTAAACTGATAAGCGTCTATAACATGAAAATTTACATTCCCTAAAACCTTAGTTATATATATCCTATTACTCATAGTATTCAGCAATCCCGGTTGATCTACTGATAATTTATATATATTTATACCATTTAATAGAACAGCTCCTGCTAATATTAAAGATCCCATACCTATTCTTATAATTTTTTTATTTTCCTTATAAGGCATATTTCTATACACTTTTAGGAAAGGTATAATCAATAATATATCTAAAAAATACACACAATCCATAAGTTTAAACAAACTTGTAATACTAGAGGCAACTCCCCCTAATAAAAAGGCATTTCTTATAGCTCCTATAGATATAATATCTTTATAATATCTGTAATATAGTAAATCTGCTAAAATTATTGAACTAATTATTATATTTAACACATATAAAAATTTAGTTCTTTTATGTTTTGGTAAAAAATAGCCTATACCTAATAATACCCCTACAGATGCTATAACTGGTAATAATATATACTTATAGCTAAAAAATTCTGGAGATATTTCTTTCCCATAAAACATTACTTTTAAACTTACTAAGATCAGAAATAGTATTATATCTAAATTTCTAATAACTATTTTCTTAATTATATTTTTCAACTTTAAAGCCCTCTCCATTTCCATCCCTCACTAATAATATTTATAAAACTTATTATTAAATTTATTTATCTTTTGTTTATCTACTAAACATTATATTAATTTAAATCTATAAAAATTTTAAATTTATATAACAAATAGCAAATCAACTTGTTAAGTTTTTTTACATCAATTATAACTTACCTATACTAGTATAAAATTTCCCTATGTATAGGGTTTAAATAAAATATTAAAATTTCTTTAATATTTCTTCCTTGATTATTATATATGTTTATATATAGATTATGCAAATTATAAATAAAAACCTTATGCATAAACATAAGGTCTTTATCATTAAAAGTCTATATGAAAATATATTTTATTTTCTTATACCATAACCACCATAAACAGTTTTTATATCATTTATAGATATCATTGCATTTATATCGCTACCTTCTATGGTTCTTATGATTTCCTCTCTTCTCTTTCTCTTAGCGTGTATTATAAGCATTTTCTTTTGTTCTATTTTCCCTTCTGCATCTACCATGGTTACTCCTACATTTTCATCTCTTAAT
Organism: Clostridium sporogenes; assembly: GCF_001020205.1. Lineage (NCBI taxonomy): Bacteria > Bacillati > Bacillota > Clostridia > Eubacteriales > Clostridiaceae > Clostridium > Clostridium sporogenes. Next base: position 695,645 of record NZ_CP011663.1, on the reverse strand, counting down.
ATTTCTGCCAATCTTTTACCATCTGATTCTGAAGCTATAACATTTATAGTTAATAGGCCTATAGCTAATTTTTCTTCTATTACACAGCCCATATAATTACCACAAGTAAAACCTAAAGCATAAACTACCATTCTTATAGGGTCATCTTTAATTCCACTTAAAACAGAACTAGTTACATAAAGCCATATAGTTACTTCTATAAAACCTATAATTGACCCATATAATTTTTCACCACGAGTAATCAAAACGGTTCTAACCGTCATTAGTGCCACTTCCATAATTTTAGCAAAAAATATAAATGCATAATATGATAACATTTAACCAGCCCCCCCTATCTCCTTATTTTTAATACAAAATATAATTCCTAATCATCAACCATAACATATTATATATGGAAAATGATTAATTGTTAATAGCATTTTTAAAAAATATATGTTAATTATTTAAAATTCAAAATTAATATCAACACTAAATTTATATAAATTTTAAATATGAATTAAAAGCTTCAAACAGGCCATTAAAACAAGTGTATAAACGCAAGTTTTAGGTCAAATTCAATCCATATTTCCAACTAACTGCTATACTATAACACAAAAAAACCTTAATATAAAGTACTTTTTTAAAAAAATTTACTTTATTATTAAGGCCTTTAATTTATTTAATTTTTCATTATATTTACTTAGATAATTTACTAATATTTTTATTTGTAAATCTAAATTAATTTCCACAATAATCTATATCTCTAAGACATGCAACACCCACTAACCCTGGACCACTATGGGCACCTGAAACTGGGCTTATACATCCTCCAAGCATAGCAAAAGTAACATTAGGTAAATTTTTAAGGACTTCAAAAACTGTCTTAGCTTCTTCTTCTGCATTTCCATGCATAACATAAATTTTACATTTACCCTTTTCCAAAAATTCTTTGGCTATATCTATAAGTTTGGCTAGAGATTGTTTTCTTCCTCTTACTTTTGTATATGTATAATATTTACCGTCTTCATTATCTATAGAAATTATAGGTTTAATATTTAAAAGCTCTGCTATAGTTCCTGCAACTTTTCCTATTCTTCCACCTTTTTTTAGATATTCAAGGGTTCCAACTACAAAAAATGTTTTAACACTTTCTCTTATTTTAGGAATAGCTTCAACTATTTCATTAAAACTTTTACCTTCTTCTAGCATTCTTGCAGATTCCATTAGTAATACGCCTTCACCTAAGGATATAGATTTAGAATCACATATATATGTTGTAAGTTTTGGATGGTTTTCACTTACTATTTTCATTCCATTATATATTCCTGATAATCCACTGGATAAAACTACAGCTATTACATGGGTATATCCTTCTCCCTCTAACTGTGTAAAAAGATTATCCATATCCTCCATAGATGGTAGTGAGGATGTAGGAACTTCTACTTCTAGATTGTCATAAACCTCTTTAGAACTTATATCAAATCTATCTTTTAGTTCCCTATCTTTATATATTATTCTAAAAGCTAACTGCTTTATGTTATATTTTTCTAGTATATCTTCTGGTAAATCACTAGTTGTATCAGTAATCAATGCAATTTTTTCCAATTGAAATTCCTCCTAAATAACCATATATGAATATAGGTTAATTATAACACTTTAATATTATATGACAATAGATTCAAAAAAAATAAGATATAATAAATTTTATATATTTATTATACCTTAATCTATTTATTTTATTATTTATTATAAAAAATATTATAGCCTATGTAAAAATTCAATTAATTTTATTATAGCTTAATTTAATATTTTAGGTACTGCTAACAACTTGTAGCTAACATCTTTTTCACTACTTATTTCCTTTATGTCCTCTATACTATTTATTTTTAAAATTAGTGTTGATCCTTTTCTATTTAAAATTCCACCTCCAATAAGATATCTTTCACCTAATACCTTATTGTTTAAATGAGTTTTTATTTTGCTCAATATTTTGTCATCACCAGATTTATAATTAATTTTAACGAATAAATTATAATTATCTTTCACTTCACAAATATTCATTTTTTCAACCCCTAATTTCATAATAATTTTTATTACAATTCTATTGTATCGAACATCTGTTCAATAGTCAACTTTTTTTATCTATTTTTGAATATTTTATTTTAATAATGTAAAAAATTCGTACTTTTTTTAGAATTATGTACATTAATAACATAGGAATTAATAATTATAAAAATTACTTTTTTACTTTTATTTGTTAACATTTATTAAATTTTTCTTTAAATAAATATTGACTTACCTATTATTAAATGTTATTATTTCTATTAAAATTGTATAGATATCATCCATATAATTCTGATAATAGGGTTCAGAAGTCTCTACTTAGGTACCATAAATACCTTTTCTATGGGTGAATCCTTTATATATTATATTTATATATACATATTTATATGCATAAAACTATCAAGGATTTACTTATATCCTAGATAGTTTTTTATGTTTATTATTTAGGAGGACAAAAATGGAATCAAAACAAAAGACAAATTCTTTATTTGAAAAAATTTTTAAACTTTCAAAGAACAAAACCAATGTAAAGACAGAAATTATTGCTGGGGTTACAACTTTTATTACTATGGCCTATGCTTTACTTGTTATTCCTAACATCCTAAAATTTTCTGGAATGAATTCTTTAGGATTAAAAGGAGATGCAGCAGCTAAGCTTTCTACTTTAAATGATCCTGTAGTAGCTGCTGTATTTACAGGTATGTGTATTACATCAGCTATAGGAACTATAATAATGGCCTTTTATGGTAACTTGCCCTTTGCTGTAGCTCCTGGTATTGGACTTACTGCATTCTTTACTTATAGTGTATGTTTAACATTAGGATATACTTGGCAACAAGCTTTAGCAGCCGTATTTATCTCTGGAATTATATTTATAATTATTACTGTTACCTCCATAAGAGAAAAAATAGTAGAAGCTTTACCTGAAAATTTGAAAATAGCCATAACAGGGGGTATTGGTCTTTTTATTGCTTTAATAGGGCTAAAAAGTGGCCATATTATTGTTTCCAATCCAGGAACCCTTATTAGCTTTGGAAGCTTTTCTGATTCTAAAGTTATATTAACTCTTATTGGAATATGTTTAATGGGAATATTAGTAGCAAGACAGGTTAAAGGTGGTATGCTTATATCTATAATTATAACTACTATTATAGGAATACCTATGGGAATAACTAATCTTTCTGGACTAAAAATATTAAGCACTCCTGCTTCTGTAGCACCAACATTTTTAGCCTTTGATTTTAATGGACTTATAAGCCATAATGGTACTGGATTTATAGGAGCCTTAACCAGTATAATAATGGTTATATTAACTTTTAGTTTAGTAGATTTATTTGATACTATAGGAACTTTAGTAGGAACAGCCCAAAAGGCAGATATGATTTTACCAAATGGGAAAATTAAAAATATGAATGAAGCCCTTTTATCAGATGCTATTGCTACAACTGTAAGTTCTATGTTTGGAACTACAACTACAGCAACCTATGTAGAATCTACAGCAGGAATTGCTGAAGGTGGAAGAACAGGATTAACTTCTTTAGTAGTAGGAATATTATTTTTACTATCCCTATTCTTTAGCGGATTAGTAGGAATAACCCCTTCTGAAGCTACTGCACCAGCATTAGTAATAGTAGGGGTGTTAATGGTAAGCTCCATTAAAAATGTAAACTTTGATGATTTTACAGAAGCTCTTCCAGCCTTCTTTACCATAGCAATTATGCCTTTTAGTTATAGTATAGCTAACGGAATCGCCGCAGGTATAATATTCTATCCAATAATGAAAGTAGCTACTGGAAGACACAAAGAAGTACATCCTATAGTTTATATATTAGCTGTATTGTTTATAATAAGATTCATAATGCTACCAAGTGCATAAAATAAGGAAAGTGCGTCGCACTTTCCTTATTTTATAACCTAAAGATTATTTATAAAATCATCAATCAAGCTGTGAATTTTTCATTGTCATTAAATAAAATATTTGAAATTGGTCGCATATTTGCTGGGAATAAATTCTATAATTTCATAACTAGCGATTTTTTCTTTGTAAAAGGGGTCTTCACTTAGTATAGAATTAACTTCATTAATGTCTTCAGCATTACAAAGAATAATTCCACCTGTACGTGGATTTTTTCTTCCAGAACAAATAAATTTTTCTGAATTATAATACTTGTCTAGAAATAATATATGATTAGGCAAATATTTTTCCACTTCCGTAATAGGTTTTATGTATGTAAGAGTTACTATAAACATGTTGATTTTCTCCTTTAAATAGTTTATTATAATAATGACCATAGTCAGTGACTACAGTCATTATTATACACTTACAATGAAAACCCGTCAAGAAAGGAATAAATATGTTAAGAAAAGAAAAAGCTATTCTTACTAAAAACAAGGTTTTTGAAACCGCTATTGAACTAATTAAAGAAAAAGGATATAACAATGTTACCATAAGCCAAATATGCGAAAAAGCTGGAGTTGCAAAGGGTACTTTTTATGTTCATTATAAATCCAAAGAAGATATTATAAAAGAAAGTTACTATTCCGATATGGATAAATTCGTTCTAGAACAATATGAAAAATTAATTTCAAAAAATAAAAATATGAGTATTAAGGATAAAATAGAAAAATTCCTTATATCAGAACTTATGTTTACTAATCACGCTGGACATGAAATGACATGTCGGGCTTATATAACTAATTTAACAGAAAGTATATCAGAAGATAGCAAACATTTTGAAAGACGAGGATTTACAAAAGACTTAAAACTATTAATTTTAGAAGGTATTAACCAAAAGGTATTTGAAACAAAACAAACAGCAGATGAAATATTTTTATATTTAGAAAGTTTTGTAAGAGGATTTATGGCTTCATGGTGTTTTTCCAACGGAGAATTTGACATTGTGGAAAAAGGAGAAATATATATTCATGAAATTTTAAAAAAGTTATAAGCAGATTTTATGCTTAAATTTAGAGTTAGACAAAAGTATCAAATAGTAACTTCCCTATTTGATACTCTTTTCTTATACATTATATTTGTCCCTATATCTTTAAAATTAACTCACACTACTATATATATTAACTTTAGACTTATGTTTATAGCACACATCTCATAGTCTGCATTACATTTTTAAACTCCTGTTTTTCATATAACTTTATTGCATTAATATTTTCTGGTAGGACATTTAATTCTACATATTCTAAATTCCGATTTTCAGACCATTTCTTTACTTCATCCATTAAAGTTGTACCAATACCTTTACCACGATAAGGCCTTTTTATAATCATATCCATTAAATAGCTATATTTATGTTTTACTAAGCAATTAAAAGGCGGTGTTTCCTGTTCCTGAATAAGGGCGAATCCTACAATGACTTCATTATTATCAATCGCCATTAAAATATCAGATTTTTCACTAGCAATAATACTTTCAAGAAATTCTTTATCCTGTTCTGCGCTTTTAAAGTAAGTAGGCTGTAAACTTCCCATATCTGAAAATAATTCTTCATACAGCCTACAAATATCTTCTATATTATTTTTTGTAGCAACTCTAATTTTCATTTTTTCATCTCCCCTTCTTTATAAACAGAGTTCTTGGCTTCAGAGGGAGTTTTTGCCCCCACTAAAGCTCAGAAATCCTTATCCAAATACGTAACCGCTCAAACAATCATTTTTTTCTTAATGTATTTTCAAAAAACAAATAAGAATCTCTAAGCTTTTTTGAATGCCTTTTACAACACATATCCTTATTTTTATAGCTATATATTGGTCAAAATTATTTATTGCTTTAATTCTCAATCATTATTCATGATTTAAATCAATTTTTCCATCTTTTATTTCTATAATTCTGTTACTAAATGAAGCTGCATGCTTATCGTGAGTAACCATCACTATAGTTTTCTTATCATTTACATTCAAAGATTTTAATATTTCTAACACAGTGTTACCAGAATTGGAATCCAAACTTCCTGTAGGCTCATCTGCAAATATTATTTTAGGATCTGTAATTAATGCTCTAGCTATAGCTACCCTCTGTTGCTGTCCTCCTGATAATTGGTATGGATAGCATTTTCTTTTTTCATATAGGCCAACTTTATTAAGTAAAAATTCTAATTTTTCCTTATACTTTTTTTTAGGAACTCCTTCATATTCAAATATAATTGATATATTATCCTCAACATTTAAACCTTCTATTAGATTATAAAACTGAAAAATAAACCCAAAATTTTCTCGTCTTAACTTACTAAGCTTGGTATCCTTCATATTGAGAATATACTCATTTTCAAATAATACGCTACCTTCACTCGGTTTATCTAAGCCACTAAGAATATATAATAATGTACTTTTGCCAGCGCCAGATTGCCCCATTATACTTAAAAATTCGCCCTCATTGATTCCTAAATTAATACCTTTTAATATATCATAGGAATTATCTCCTATATTAATTTTCTTTTTAATATTAATACCTTTTAATATACTCATAATCAATCACCCTATTATTCATCTGACTTTATTTCATCTATTATATTTATTCTATATATTTTTCTCATAGGATAAATATAGCTAATAACAGTAATACCTATAGAAATCAGAACTAAAATCACCATTATTTTGTAATCCTTAATAAAGACCATATCTCCAATGTAATAAGATAAGATTTTATTAATATAATTACTTAATGTAACTCCTAAACCTAATCCAAATATTCCACTATAAGAACCTAAGACTATAGCTTCGAATAAAATACATTTACTCAAATAACCTTTAGATATGCCTAAAGCTCCTTTAGTCGCATATACTTTTTTTCTAGATAAAAGATTTATAGTAACATTGTTGCTCATACTAATTATGCATATAATTGTTGAGATACATATTAAGACATTTACTATGGTAAATGTTTTTTTGTTATTATTATTGTTTTCTTCATTAAGAACAGTTAATTCTTGTATAGAGTATTTATTCTCATATTTGTCTTTAAACAGTTTTTCTATTTCATTTGTTGTAGCCTTTATTTGTTTACTATTAACTTTTATAAGACATAAATCCTTATCCTTTACCTTTATGTCTTTATTGAAATTATCTTTGGATAGGAATAATACTTTTCCCATATTTTCAAAACTACTAACAACTCCAACTACCTTATAATTCACTTCATTAATTTTTAATGAATCATTTAAATTAACGCCAGTATTCTTACTAAATGTTGTTGTTATTATAATGTTTTTCCCATTATCAAGTTTATCAAATATATTATTTTCACCTTTTTTAATAATTTCTGTTGAGAAATCTTTCTTATACTGGGATCCATCTATTCCTGCAATATCCACCTTTGTATCTTTTATGACCTCTGTTGTCCTTGATTGTAGTAGAGAGTTTTTAATATATTTTATATTCTTTATTTTATCTGTAAAATCTTCCTCTACTGTCCCATCAATACTTAGCATTAAATCTGCATTACCGTATACATTCATTACCCCATTGTTTATCATATTTTTAAGTGTAACACTTACATAAATTGAACAAATAATTATTGATGTAATTATTACTATATCTACAATATTGGAAAATTGCATTACAAGCTCCTTAAACAGAATGCTAACCGAACCTTTAAATATAGAAAATATTTTTTGGAAAATCCAATTAAATATTATAAGTAGTAGCTTTGCTAAAAATACAAAAGAAATAATAAAGAAAAGAGCCCCTAAAATTAATACTAATGGTCCATTTTCTCTCTTATATTCACTAATTAAAATAATTATGGATGCAATTAATAATACAACTCCAAAAGAAGATTTAAATATTTTCCCTATTTTATTTGTATAATATTTTTTCCCAATACCTTTTAAAAGATTTATAACAGACATATTTAATATCTTCCTTAAAGCAACTAATATTACTAATGCACTAAAAATCACAATTATTAAATCAATGAATAAAAATTTTCTCAGATCTAAAGTAAAATATCCATCCTGCACTATATAGTTTAAAATTAGCCTTACGAAAGGAATAGTTAATACACTCCCTATAACTATTGAACTTAATACTATAAGTAAGTTTTCTACTATAGTACTTACTTTAATATCCTTCTTTGGTATACCTAAACTTCTCAAGATACCAATTTGATGCAACCTTTCATAAATTATAAGTGAAAATGTTGAATAGGTTAGAAACAATGTTATAAATATAGACAACACACCAATTATCTTTAATGCCATATCTATAGTTCCTACATAGGATTTAAAATAATCCATATCATATCGTTGTTGGATTATAAATTTTGATGATACTTTAGGTTTTATTTCCTCAATCATATTATTTATATCATCTAAATTTTTTATTGTTATTCCAATTGAATAAGCATTATCCTTTTGATCTAAAAGGTACTGGGCATTGTCAATACTAATCATTGCAGTATTCATACTAGGATCAAATACCCCTGTATTTTTTGATATTCCACTTATAATAAACTCTTTATTCTTAGTTCCAATTAATAGTTTTATCTTAGCTCCTACTTTTAAAGAATTTTCCTTTGCATACTTTTCATTAATTATAATCTGATTTTCTTTATCTTTAATCTTATATTTATCTATCAACTCTATTGGGAATGCTGCTTTCTGTTTATTAAGATCAACCCCAATAATATTTATATCTTTTAAAGTTTTAGCGTCCTTTGTCATCCCCCCTATTCTAGGTACAATATGACTTATTCCATCTATATCCTTGATAGAATTTATAATATCTTTAGGATTGAAAAAAGGATCTTTTTCATCTGCAGTTGTTATTACCAGTTGGCTATTTAAAGTTGTTTTTCTTAGCTGATCTTCTCTAATTTTAATTGCAGAATCTTTTATTATAGATGTAGATAACATAATAATTGTAGATAAAACTAAGGTACAAGTTAATAGCATGTATCTAATCTTATTTTTCTTTATGCTGTTAAATGAAATTTTTAAAAATAACTTCATATCTTTCTCACCATTCGTGTTTTATATTTAGATACTCCTACTCTCCTTAAAAATTTAACTATTCTCTCATTATGTTCAAAAGCATCCGAAATTATATAAGACTTTCCTTTACTTATAGCCCACTCTTCGGCAATTTTATAAAGATGATATATAATAGAGAAAATATTTCTTACATTTCTACCTTTTTCATTTATATAGTAGTGTAATATATAAGCATAATCATCATGTTCAAATGAAAAATCCTTTCTATTTATCCATACTTCTACAAATCCATAAATTTCCTCATTATACTCTACAACAAACATTCCACAATTATCATTTATTATAGACTCTTTAATTTGCCCATCTCCACAATTAAATTCCAAACTTCCTTTGTAATAGTTATCCTTTCCTAATTGATCTACAGATAACTCTCTCCATAGCTTTAATATATTATCTAGATCAGATAATTTTGCTTCCCTAACTATAAAGTCCATAAGCGCTCCCCCTTATCTTCTTTTAGTTTTCTATCTTTGCATTGCCTGTTTTTACATTTATATCAAATACCGCACCATCTTCACTAATATTTCCTCTATCTTTAACTTTAATTTTATTAGCCATAGATCCTATCAGGTTAATCTTACTTTTGTTTGATACTTTAATATTTACATTTACAACCTCTCCATTAATCTCGTACTGATAATTATTTTCTAATTGTTGTAAATTCAAATTAATATTTCCTACTTTAGAACTTATATTAGATTTCTCTAACTCTCCTTTATATGATATATTTCCATTTTCCATTTGAACTTTCAAATCTTTATAATTACCTTCTAATTCAATATTTCCAATATCATTTTGTATATTTAATGAACTAATCTTTTTAGGGATAACTATAGTGGTCTCTATATTTACAGAACTGACGCTAGACTTGTCTTTACTAGATAAACTTATGTTAATAGTCCCATCCTCTAAAGTGGAACTAATAGAATTTAATGCTTCTTGTAGTTTATCCTGACTTTTGCCGCCAACAAGTTTTTCTATGGTAACTTTAACTTCATCAACATTACCTTTTTTAATTTTTAGATTTCCACAATTGCTTTTTATTCTTACTGTGTCACTATTGATTTTATAACTAAACTCATTAGTTTCTTTTTTGGTATATGGGGCTATTTCATCGTTAAATTTTATCTTGTTCTTCTTAGAACATGAGGTTAATGTTAAAGTGGCTATAATAATCAGAGCAAATCCTATGATAATTTTATTCATTTTTTTCTCCTTTCCATAACCTAACTGCTTGTACTATTTCTTAGACAGTTCTTTCATAAGCTTAGAAAAATATGAGTCTTGTTTTGTTAAATATTCATAATCACCTTCTTCAACTATTTCTCCTTGCTTAATTGTATAAATACATTGAGCCTTATTTAATAAACTCAAATTATGGGTTATTATAATTACCAGTCTTTCTTTCGATAACTCTTCTAGTATATCTTTTACTCTTTTTTCATTTATAGTATCAAGGGCTGCTGTAGGCTCATCAAAAATATAAATTAATGATTCTTTTACTAAAGCTCTAGCAATGGATAATCTTTGTTTTTCACCACCTGATAAATTTGCTCTTTCATTAACTATAGTGTCATAACCTAGTTCTAATTTTTCTATAGTTTTTTCTAGGTTTAGTAATTTTACAACTTCTTTTATTTTTGAATCCTTTATATCTCTACCCATCTTTATATTGTTTTTAATGGATTCATTCACAAGCTCTATATCCTGTGATACTAAGCTTATAACTTTTCTTATATGTTTTGCTCCATATTCTTTTAACTCTTTTTCATTAATTTTTATTTCTCCTTGATATGAATCATAAAATGCACTCAATAATTTTATTAAAGAACTTTTTCCTGCTCCAGAATCCCCAACTATTGCAAAGATTCCTTTTGATGGTAACTTAAAGTTAATATTATCTATAGCCCGGCTTCCATTATTATATTTAAAACTAACATTTTTAAATTCTATTTCTTTAAGAAAACTAAGCTCACTATTTTCTTTATTAACTCTTTCAGTTTTTAAATTAATATACTCATTAATTCTATTAAATATGGGAACTATTGTGTGTATATCTATATTACTATTTAGTAGCTCATATATTGGTTGTACTAATAGTTGAAAATACAGCCCCATGGCCACAACTGTTCCTATTGTTATTTTTCCATCCATAACAAGTAAACTTCCTATTCCATATACAATAGATAACGATGCTATCATTATTCCATTACTAATACTATTCATTAACATACTTAATTTTCTAAACTTTAAATTATTTGTATAATTTTTTTCTATTATTTCTTTAAATTCCCTCTTTACTTTCTCCTCTTGATTAAATGCTTTAATAGTATTAATTGATCCAACACTTCGATTAATTTTTATACATATTTGGTCATAACTTTCTTGGATACTCTTAGACATAGGATTAAATTTACGTGATATTTTCCAGTTAATAAAAAAATATATTGCATATAAAAAAATAACCATTAATGTGATTTCTTTAGACATCATTAGCATTCCAATGATAATCATAATTATTAACACTATATTTTTCACCACAACAACAAAAAAGTTAGTAATAAATTCACTTACACTTCTTCCATCATTACTTATTCTAGATACAATAGCTCCATTACTACATCCATCGAAAAATTCCATAGGTGCATCTATTACTTTATTAAACATTTTTTCTCTAAACATTATTGTTATATTTTCGCTTATCCCCATAAAAACTCTATTTTTTAGGTATCCAAATATGGGTTGGCATATGCATCCACCGAAAAATATTAGTATGCCTATTTTTAACTTATAAATTGAGTTACTTGGAATAACACTATCAATTAAATATCTAGACACCATTGGAGATATAAATATAGCAACTGTATATAAAATAGTAAAAATTAACCCAATTAATTCTTTGCCTTTATATTCTTTTGCTACTTTCCATACATTGTTTAATATTTTCTTCATAATTTCTCCCTAAATTAAACTATGAATAAAAGATCTACATAGTATTTATTTTTTTATATAATCTATTTTTATAGTTTTTCATATCATTTACTTCAAATAATTCTCTTAATTCCTCTTCTTCACTTAGTACATCTCCACATATATACTTAAACCCATGCTCCCTAGCTTCATTTATTGATGCTTCAAATAATTTTTTAGCAATATCTTTATACTCTTGTGTATCTATGAATTTATCTTTATCCACATACAAATACTTTATATATAAAAACTTATCAATAAAAAACATATAATCTGAATCACTAAATGACAGATTTATCATACCTATAAAATTTTCTTTGTTTCTAGCTATGAATATCATTTCATTTTTATTCTTACCATTTAAAACTTCCTTTAAAGAATTTTTAGAATGATAAAAATTAAAATCATCATATTTTGTAATTTTCGTCTTTTCTTCATTTATAGCTACTATGAGATCGGCTATCTTGTCCATATCACTTATTCCTGCTTTATATATTTCTATGTCTTCTCTCATAATCACCTCTCCTTTGAATCACTAAAAATGTATAAATAGAGTTCTTGGCTTCAGAGGGAGTTTTTACTCCAGCAAAAGCTTATTAACAGAATTCTTAGGAGTTTTACTCCTTAGAAGTCGTTATCCTTTAGGGGAAAATGGTTATCCAGGGACGTAGCCGCTCTCTACTCCCTCTTTGAAGAAAATGAGAGTATTAGAACAGGTAGTCATCGGATAAATCATAACAATTCTAACAAACTTTCATTATTAAACATTTTGCTTTTTTTAAAATTTTTAGTTTTTAATGTTTCATCAATAACTTTATTTATGCTGTACTTATCAATCAATTTCATAGTAATATAAATAGATATATGATAAAGTTTTTCATTATTATAATTTACATTATAAAAATCAAAATCTTCGTTTATATTAGGCTTTTTGCCCTTATAATTACCATACTGATCTGAAAGATAAACAGCTAGCCCTTCATTTAACCATATAGGCAATGGTGATTGTGCCTTTAAATTTAATACTACATGAACAAATTCATGTAATATTAAATTTTCAACACTTTCATTATTTGATTTTTTCCATTTATCATGATCTAATATTAAAATTACATTCTCAAAACTTGTCCCAATAACCCATTTGGGTACTTTAACTTCTAGTATTTCTGATAATTCTTCTAAACTATCTATTACATCTACAATGACTTTATCATTAAAATTAAATACATTTTTTATGTTCATTGCTCTATTATAAAAATCTAAATAGCTTTCAATATCTCTTAATGCTCTTAAATCTTTAATATGGAAATTAAGATTATTCACAGCAACATCCCTGCTGACTACATTCAGCTCCATTTTTTTGATTATATGTTGATATTATTGTTTCTTCAAGGTTATATATCCATTTTTCACATTCAGGTTTTTCCTTCATAGTTCCCTTATATGGGCATCCTCCCATACATATTGGTAATATACTACACTCCTTACATTCTTCATATTCAAATGGAGACCATAATATATACTCCATATTTCTTGCATACATTTTTTCATCTACTTTTTCTTTAATTGTAGTAACATTTCCAACTGCCCTATCAATATTTCCAACATCATTCCAACATTTATACATATATCCTTCAGAATCAATTACATAAGCTCCAATATTATCAGCACAACAATAATTTGCTTTTACGCTTGGATAGAAAGGATATGCTCCTGCCACCTTATATCCTCTTTCAAAAAGTACTTTTTGATATTTAGTATCACTTTTTGCATATTCTTTTGTGTTTAAACAATTATTTGCAATTCCGTTACAACTATCTGTATATGCAGTAACATGTCCTAGATTAACAACAACATCTTTCAATCCATTTTCTTCTAATATATCTAATAACTCCTCCACATGATCAACATTTGTTTTATCTACATTTATTCTAATAGCTATATTTTTAATTCCATCATCTATAAGTTTTTTTACATTAGCCATTATTGTAGTAAAAGTTTCCTCATCTGAATTCTTTAATTTTCTTCTTTTATTATGAATACTTGGAGGGCCATCCACTGTAATTTGCGCCCCTGTTATTTTAGCTTTTTTCATATTTTCTATAGTTTCTTCATCTATCAAGTATCCATTAGTTACAATATATGCACTATATTTAACATTTTCTCTTTCACATATTTCTATAGCCCTTTGAGAAAAATCAAATATCATTTCCTTTGCTAATAAGGGTTCTCCGCCATACCAGGTTATACTTATATTATTTTTATTTTTAGCATTTTCCTCTATCATCTCTATTAAACTATCTTGAACTTTTTTATCCATAAGGCCTGCTTTTGGAGTTTCATAACAATAAGGACAGGCAAAATTACAAGCTAGTGTAGGAGCAATAACTAATCCTAATGCGCCACTTGAAAACTTTCCATTGTAATTTCTATATTTTAATAACTTTAATTCATCCATATCATCATGAACTATATAATTACCCTCTGACATGTTTTCAACTAACTCTCTCTTTTTTTCATCTAAATTTTCTATATCTATATTTTCTATGTTTCCTAATACATCTAAAAAATTCTGATCTACCTCTGCTAGCGCACAAGTAACACTATTAAAAGCTATAGTTTTTCCATCTTCTAGTTTAATTATTTTATTGTATTTAGATTTTTTCATAAATTTTGCCCCCTACTTTGTTAAATTTTTAATAATATAATGTATAATAATTTAAATTTATTTTATTATTGCGTTATTTGTTCCCATATCATTTAGTTATTCCCTTAGCTGTCGTTCTCTTACACTTCTATATTCATTCAAATATTTATATCCTTGAGTGATATACTTCACAGTTATTGCAATTCACACATACGTTGCAATCAGAACAATAACAATACCAATTTTTATTTAATGATGGCTTGATTATATATTTCATATTATTCCCCCCTATTTATTCTCAAAATTCTGTAAAGCTATATTAAAATTGATTTCTCTTTTCTCCCCATTATAATGATTTGATTTTAAAACATTTTTCTTAGAAGAAAAGAGAAATCAAATTAATAATTTTAAAATCATTTTGGGAATTTATAGTTATGAACTAAGTATTATGAAAGTAAATATGATCTTAGTGGTAATAGGTCTTACATTGGCTTCCGCAATTTTCATGACAATTATCGCAATTACTACAGTGACAATATCCAGAAACATATTTCCATTCTTTCTTTCTATAAATTATATATTTCATGATAAAGCTCCAATCTAAAATTTAATTTATTTAAAATTATTTTTATGATGTTTCTCCTCCATTAAGAGCACAATCTATTACGCACACTCTTAAACAATTATTTACACAAACACCGCTACACCCTTTTTCTCCACAGCCTACAACGCAAAATCCCTCTTTTAAATTTACTCTTTTAACAATATATTTCATTTAATCCCTCCTTCCCCATTTCTTAATTTTCCTTAAATTAGTAGGTATATTATATTAAACATACTAAATTTCACTATTTCTCAAGAATATAGTTTGAATTTTCTGAATAATTGTTTTAAATTTTTAATACCTAACTTCAGCATATTTCTATCCCCATACACTTTGACCTACACAATTATTTACACAATTTCCAGAGCATACAACACAATATCCTTGTGAAAATTTTTTAGCAGGCTCTTTTATATATTTCATGACTTCCCTCCCCTCCCTTAAATTAACTGTATTAAGTTAATATTAAATAGTATCTTTAATAAACTTTTTTATATTACGTATAAATGCCACATCTGCTATTACATTTTAAAGAACAATAGTCACACTGATCACAATAACATAAGCCTATTCTAAAACTTTTAGGTTTTACTATAAATTTCATAATATTAATACCCCAAATTATTATAATTTTGGTCCTAGTCTACCTATACTAATATTGAATTGTTAAATATATTAAACATAATTGATGTTATATATATGAATGATAATTTCGAGGAATTTACAAAGCTGTAATAGAATTTAAATTAATTCTCATCTTAATACATATAACTATTCTTCTTAAATATAGCTACCTATTATCTTTAAATAAAAATAATTAAGACTCTTAGTATAGATAGACTTAGGAGTATTCTATTCTTCATTTCCTATTTTTAAACACCATATGATGCGCAATATCCACATCCTGATTGCTTAGAACAATCATTATGACAATTTTCTGAACACGCATTACAAAATCCTAATACATATTTTGATGATGGTTTTTTTATAAATTTCATTTGATCCACCCCCCCATTAATTATTCTTCTAAATTATCTATTAGTTGCTATTAGGTTGTACAACTACGCATTGATCTGCGCATCTGTTATCACAGTTTGTAGAACAAGCTACACAGAATCCTAATTGAAATTTTTTAGATGGCTTTTTTATAAATCTCATAATATTTCCCCCCTTTAATTTTTAAATTATATGAACATTAGCTCTTATTTTCTTTAAAAATCAAATAAATTTCTAAAGAAAAAGAGAATAATGTACAAAACTAAATTATATTATAGATTTGATTTAGTTAGTTTTTATAGAGTTGATTAAATTTTTTATCTTTTTAATATAGTCTTATTAAATCTTATAAACTATTTAATGGATGCATTTAGTATAAATTTTTATTTCTATATCATAGATAAAATAGATGTCCTATTTTATAGGGGCTTAATTAAAATCTAAAAAAATTCCAAAGTTATATAGTTTTCAAAGATAATATAATTATAGTGGTTTAACAGATTCCATTAATCAATATTAAACTTAAAATATGGTATATACACATTCCAGCCTTAATATTATTAAAGTATGAGAAAATATTAACAATCCATCACCTAAAAATAAACTTCCTATTTTTAATAATAGATTTTAATGTATTTAAATTAGCTTGTCCCATGTTTTTTATTTTAACTTTAAAGAAATTCTACTATCCTTTCATTATTTTTTCAATATGATTGGCATGAATAATATCTGTATTAGGATGAATAGATTTTTTTTCAAAGCCATATTGAATTTTTTAATATTTTTGTTAATTTATGTCTAAATTCTTTAGATCTATATTTACTTATAGGTATGTAGGTATCATTAACATTGATTATATTGTCCTTAAACTCTTTTACTTTATTAAGATTAACTAAAAAACTTTTGTGACATCTAAAGAAATCATGTTGAGATAATTCTTTTTCAAATTTTGATAAAGTCATTTTAAATGTATAATCTTTATCTTTAGTATGTATAGTTAACATCTTTTGCATAACTTCTATATATGTAATTTCATCTATATTTAAAATTATAATTTCACCTTTATATTTAATAACTAAATTCTTTTGTGCTTCAATACCCTTAATACAATTCAACGTAACATATTTTATAATTTCATAATTTATAGGTCTCAGCAAATACCTATATGCTCTTACTTCATAAGCCTGATGAATATAATTCACAAGCTTTGTTACAAATATTATTTCTACTACTGAATCAAACTCTCTTATTTTTTTAGCTATTTCTATTCCATTTATTTTTCCCATATTTATATCTAAAAATATAATATTCATTTTTTCATAATTTTGTAGAAGCTCTTCTCCACAATTAAATTCAAATAATTCACATTCTAATTCCGTTTCTTTAATAATTTTTATTAGATGATTTTTTAAATAATTTCTTTGTTCAACATCATTTCCACAGATTCCTATGCGCATATATAATGTCCTCCCTTTTATTAGTTTTTTAGCATTCATGGGCAAGCAAATTCTACAATCTAATAAAAAAGGTGATGACACAGTATTTAATATAAAAATAAGTAAAAAATTTTTCATCATTTGTATTTTTTTTGAATATAAGTCTAAAAAAGTACATAAATAAAAATAAATTTTAGATCAAAATTTATTTTTAAATCTTTCTAGGATTAATAAATTAAATCTGATATATTTTAGAATCCGTTATTTATTACTATATATAAAACCAATATAATGTAAACCTTTTAAAAAAAGCCAAGAAATATTTAATTAAATATTTAAATATACATATCACCGATAACTATTATCAATGAAGACTAAATCCACACACCGTACTATAATTTAATCCATAAAAGCAATTAAATTTCTAGCCTTTTATATAATGCATACCTATAATACTTCACCCTTATTCAAAGTGATATTAAATAAAGACTATATCTCTGGGTAGCTACTTTAAGTTTTAGATAAATTAAAAACTCTAACCTAAACACAAAATCATATCCATATTAATTTAGGTTTTATTATATCATAAAAATTAGGTTTAATTTTTATATGATAAGTAATTTTAAAACAAAAATAATTTTATGTTAACAATTATTACACAATTAACCTACAAATATAGAAAATATATAAATATAGAATTCATAAGTAAAAGCTTTAATTTTTTATAAATCCACCAAGGTCCAGAAACAGAAATTTTTAAAATATTAACAAGCAATTAAAAAAATTAATTTAAATTTGTGGGATTCTTAAAATGAGAATAGGGAAGTTATTTAACTTCCCTTAAAAATTATTAATTATTATATAAAAATATTCTTTTAAAACAAAACTTTAAATTATTATTGTTATAAAAATCTAAGAAAATTATATTACAGCAACATAATATTTATACAAAATTCTACTTTACCTTTCCCACGTGATTGAAAGGATATACCCTATATATTGCCTTACCTTCTACTTGTTTATAATCAATAAGTCCAAATATTCTACTATCTTTACTTATCATTCTGTTATCACCTAAAACAAACAATTTGTTTTCTGGAACCTGAATAGGAAGTTTAAATTCTCTTTTAATAGTCTCCCCTTTTACATAGGATTCTTCAAGTTTTTTACCATTTAAATATAAATGTCCATCTTTAATATCAATTTCATCACCAGGAACACCAATTACTCTTTTAATTAATCTATCATCTTTTTCTATGGAATTATTGTTATTATTAAATATGGATATTATATTATCTACCATTTCTAAAGTGTCCTCGGCTATAGTTCCCCTTTCTTTATTTTCATGAAAAATAATTATATCTCCTTTTTTAGGTTCTGCAAAATTATAGCTTAATTTATCTACTACTAATTGTTCATTAGTAAGTAAAGTATTCTCCATAGAGCTTTGTTGTACTCGGACCTTTGCAAAAACCTTACTATTAACTAAACCTGCAATAAGAATAGCCCCCAAAATAGAAAAAATCCAACTTTCAATCTCTTTTTTAACTTTTCTCTTATCCATAATATTTTCCCCCTCTAATTCAAAAATTAAATCACAATGCTATGATAGTAATTAATTTCTCTTATCATAATAAAAATAGCTAATCATTTCAATAATTATCATAATCGTAGGAACAATGCCTATACCAATAAAAATACCAATGAACATATTATTTTTTGTTACTTTAAATGCAATTCCAGATAGTATTGCAATAATAGCACAAATTAAAAATGTAACATCAAAAGCCCTACTTTTGGATTTAATAGTAATAAACTTTTCTCGTTCATCATCATTTTGCTCATCTTCTTTTGCACATTTTCTATTTAAGCTTCTATATACTTCTGTTACTCCAAATAATATACAAAATGTATCTATTATAATAGATTTGACAATTCTTAAGGTGTTTAAATTGCTAAAGCGTGTAATTATAAATGGAATACTAATTGCTGCTAATAATAAAAATGCCATACCACTTAAAAACTTCTTTTTATTATATATTTTAATCTTCATTTTCCCAATTCTCCTTTAAACAATATAACTCTTCAATAGTTGTGTTAAAAACACGCGCTATTTTATATGCCAACATAATTGAGGGATTGTACTGTCCTTTTTCAAGTGAAATAATGGTTCTTGAGGAAACTGAAACTAAATCAGCAAGTTGTTGTTGGGTCATATTTGATGCAATTCTCAATTCTTTCACTCTATTTTTCACCTATACACCTCCCTAAAAATAAAAATATGAAGCAAACTTCATGTGAAGTTTACTTCATATTATCATTGTATAAGTATATTGTCAATTATTAACTAATAAAATTTGCTTTGCACTTTGAGAATGTTATGTACTATTAAGTATCTATCCAACTCTTGTGCCATTAGGTATTGGTTTTTCAGGTTGTGCTAAAACAGGTATAATACCATCAGCATATCCTATATCAAAAAGCATTCCTTCAGAAACTTCACCTGCCATTTTCTTTGGAGCCAAATTAACTACAAATAATGCCTGTTTACCTTCAATTTCTTTAGGATTATCTCTTTCACCCTTCATTCCTACTAATATAGTTCTGGTAAATTCACCAAAATCAACAGATAGCTTAACTAATTTATCTGATTTCTCAACATCTTCAACTAATTTAATTGTTCCCACTCTAATATCAATCTTGTCAAGTACATCTATATTGATATTTTCTTTAACTGGAGCAACCATATCATTTCCTCCTTTACAACTTATTTTCACTAATTATAATATTCTTATGTTCTTTATAAAATTTACTTTTTCTATATTGGTTATAATTTGAATTATGCTCACTGCACAGTATTTTTTTCAAATACATCCTAATCTATAGTTACTTTATATAATAATTATAACATTAATTACAAATATTACTTTTACAAACATTGAAAAACACCTTGTATGTGATATAATTTTAAAGTAAAAATTATTTAAATTTTTTGATATGAGGTAAATAATTATGATATATGAAAATGAAGATAAGTTCAATAAAGAATTAAGAGTTGATTGCAAGAAATGTTTCGGCCTATGTTGCATAGCCCTGTACTTTTCAGCTTCAGAAGGTTTCCCAATCAATAAAGACGCCGGCAAGCCTTGTATAAACTTACAACCAGACTTTACCTGCTCTGTTCACCAAAATCTTAGAAATAAAGGACTTAAAGGTTGTACTGCTTATGACTGCTTTGGTGCTGGTCAAAAAGTAGCTCAAGTTACTTATGGGGGACATAACTGGAGACAAGCCCCCGAATCTGCTAATCAAATGTTTGAGGCATTTTTGATCATGAGACAACTTCATGAAATGTTATGGTATCTTACTCAAGCATTTATCCTTCAGACAGATCAAGGTATCCAAGAAAATATAAGTTCGTTGATAGAGAATACTGAAAGGCTTACCCTTCTTGATGTTAATTCTTTACTAGTACTTGATATTGAAGCTCATCGAGCCAAGGTTAACATGATACTTAAAAATACCAGTGAACTAGTACGTTCTAAAACCCGCAACGGAAAAAGGGAGTCTTCAGGAAATCGAAAAGCTAACTGTCGCTCATTAGATTATCTTGGTGCAGACCTAAGAAAAACAAATCTTAGAGGTGCAGATTTGAGAGGAGCCTGTCTTATTGCGGCAAACCTTAGAGCAGTGGATTTAAGCGGGGCTGATCTTATTGGTGCTGACTTGCGAGATGCAGATATTAGTGGAGCTAATCTTAGAAATAGCATTTTTCTTACACAAGCCCAAATCAATACAGCTAAGGGCGATTCTCATACAAAACTACCTAAAATGATAACTCGTCCAACCTATTGGACAAAGTAATTAAAAAACTAACAAATATAGAAATATTCCTATTTAATGACATAACCCAAAACACAAATTTACTAAAACACCGTATTATTCAAATCTGATATGTACCTTTTTCAACAATAGATTTTTATTTTTTAATCTATTTACTTTAAGGAAAGCATATTAATCTAAATTTTACTACTTAATATATTTATCACTTTAAATATATTAAGTAGTAAAATCAAATTCACTAGTCTTTACTAAGTTATATCTTTACAAATGTTTACTAAGTGCCAATTTAATTTTATAGAATACCTTTACTTTATAAAAATAGCTAAAAACTAAAAATTTCTAATTAAGCATTATAGTTAGAAACTTTGGTTTCTGTTTTTCCATATTCCTTAGTGAATAAGAAAGGTACGTATACTATAGAAATACAGAATAAATTTCCTAAGACTAATTTTCCACTAAGAACAACATCGGCTCCCGCGCTCCCTGAGAGAATAAAACTAAGCTCATTGTTGATAAAATGAATTATAGAAACAACCCATATACTTTTCGTCTTCATATAGACAAACCCAAAGAATATACCATAACCAATACAAACAATTAATTGATTTATAACAGAATAAAATGAAGTTCTTGGACTATAGTAAAATAAGTTCAATGGTAAATGCCATATACCCCAAATAAATCCTAGAAGTATTACCCCATTTCGTTTACCTAATCTTTCCTGAAGAGCAGTTTGAAGAAAATATCTCCATCCATATTCTTCACCTAAAAATATAATGAATGAAAGTGGAAATAAAAAAGGTAATAAAAATAATCCTACCAATGTTTTTTGATTTGTAAAAGGAGTAATAAATTCTTTAACACTACCAAAAATAAGTTCTCCTAAAAAGCTTACACATAGATATAAAATAACAAATAGTAAAGTATAGCTAATAGATTTCTTAGAATTTTTATTAACTCCCAATCCAAAAGCGTCTATCTTGCATTTTTCATCTGAAAAATACATAACGATTAAAGCAAAACTTCCTATAACAGTCCAGTATTCCATATATCCGCCTGGATCTTTCTGAAATACAAATATCTGTATTAAAAGATATAAAACTGAGGTAATAGTAAAAAACAAATAAGTTCCATAAAATTTTATTGGCAAATCTTTACGCCTCTTCTTGTTTAACAATAACGCTATTATAACACCCATAGCTGGATAATACATCTGCACTAAAGGGAAAGCATCTACTGTATATTTATTATATGCGAATGCCATAGCAATCCCCATAACTATAGTAAACCCAAATGTTATCAACAAAAATAAAGTAAGATCTTTATTTGAAATACTGCGTTCAGACATTTTTTACCTCCTCATAAAATATATAAAATGGACCATAAATCACAATTATTTCAGTTTATTAATGAGAATAATTTATTCTTGTTTATATTTTCATCCCATATCTTTATTCTCTGTAATATTTTATAAATTTCTACTTAGCAATATTTTAATTATATCCATATAAAAATATATATTCAATATAATATATATTTTTACTTATAACAGTATTTAACCTATAATTCATTACATAAAATATAGTGTATTATATTTTTAGGAGGATAATATGTATTTTTTTATGCCTTATTGTAATCCAAATAATTTTTATGGAAATAATCCAATACACAACTACTTTCAAACATTAAACCAAACTCTATTTCTAGTAAAAAAAGCTATTCATGCTGAAAAAAAGCAGGAATTTTTTTATGATTTTCTTATTTCTGTTGCACCTACTCAAAAAGAAAAAAATATCATTGATAGAATAAGAGAGGATGAAAGAAAACATAATAAATTCTTTAGAAAAATATATACATTTTATACTGGAGAAAATGTATATTTACAACCAAATAAAAGTTTTAAAAAACCTAAATCCTATATTGATGGAATTAAGCAAGCTAAATTTCATCAATTAGCTTCCATAGAACTGTATAAAAATATTATAACATTTATCCCAAATAAGTATCATAAAGATATAATATCTAAAATACTTACCAATGAATTAAATCATAATTATAAATATAATTGCATTCTTAATCTACATTTGATGAAATATAAAGATACTACTTCCTCTTCTAAAACTAAATTTACAACTGATGAAGCACTTCAAGTTGCTAAATACCTTGATACTGATTTTAGTAAAGAAAGATTTAATTTAAATGATTGTAGGGAAACAAGGAAATTTACTTTAAATGAACTTGCTCAATATGACGGTACCATGGGAAAACCGGCTTATGTAGCAGTTAATGGAATTGTATATGATGTGACTAATATATCAAAATGGAGCGGTGGAAAACACTATGGCTTAACCGCTGGTAAAAACTTAACTTCAGAATTTCAGACCTGCCATGGAATATCAAGCAAACTAGAAAAACTACCTAAAGTGGGAATACTTAAAGAATAATTATAAAAAAACTCTGAAACATAAAAAGCGATATCCCATTTTAATGGTATCGCCTTTTATTACTTTTGAGACTTTTAATTTATTAATAAAACCCTCTTGCCATTTTACTTTTTGCAAGCAACTGTGATTCACCTGTATTTTCCCATTCCTCAACCTGATCGATGGCTTCCTGTGGAGTCTTTCCAAGTCCAACAAGTACACCCGCTAAAATAAATTCCTGATATAAATGTTCAGGGTTAATTCCTGCCTTAGCTTCTGCTAAAGCTCGATTTACTAATGGAGTTATATATCTTACCCAATCGTCTGGTGTGAATTTAGAAGTATCCTGCACAGGGCTTCTATTCATATCCATAACCTTCATATTACTATTTAATGCAAATAAATAATTATACTTTGATGAGTGCTTTATCTCATCTGTAATTATATTAGACACCATGTCTTTGTAAGGTCCTCTATTCCAAGCTCTATATTTTTCTATTGTTCTTAGTTTTCTAAATAAAGCTTTTTTAATACCATCTAAATAGTTTTCTGGGTTTGCAATAGTTTCTTCCTCATCAATAGGTACTTCCATTCCTGTAAAATCCATATAAATTCTTCTAAGCAATTTATTATGCCTATACTCATCATCTCTTATAGACTCTATAATTTTCTCTTCTTCCCTGGTAGGAGCAATATTTATAAGGTACTCATTAAATAATTCATCTTTTCTCTCATGCTGAACTGCTCTTTTAATTTCCTCCAATGCTTCTTGGAATTGTATATTATTCATCATTGGAATTTCACCTCTTGGCATAATGTACACTAAAATTCCTCCTAAAATTATACTCCAATAGCATATTATGATTAATATTTAAAGATGTGTTATATTATTTTATATTTTAAAGCTGTTCATATCCCTTTTAATAGGCTGTAGTATAACTTTCTTCTAAGCTGTAATTTTCTCAACCCAATCCTTTCCTTCCACAAGCCTTGTTATCATCATAGCGCATACTGTATTTCCTGTAGAATTTAATAAGGTTGCTGGAGCATCTATTATAGTGCTTATAACTGCCACTATTCCTAAAACTTCAGGGGCAAAACCGTATATGCTTATAATGAGCATAGCACCTATAAGTCCTCCGCCAGGAATAGCTCCCATAACAGCTCCTATTAAATAGGACACTATAATTATTGTAATTATTGCCTTAAAACTAGTCATATCATGACCAAATAATCCAAGTAAAAAAGTTATTTTTAAAACTCCACCTATAACAGATCCATCTTTATGAGTGTTTGCTCCTAGTGGTATAACTGTCTCTCTAATATCCTTTGGTACCCCCATATTTTTTGTACTTTCTAAATTAACAGGAATAGATGCTGCACTAGAGCAAGTAGCAAGAGATGTTATTGAAGGTGCTAATGCATTTTTCCAAAATACTTTTACCCCTGTTTTTCCTGCTGCCATATATGCATATATAGTAAACATAATAAAATAATATACCAAAGTAAGTACCAAATATAATATAAATACTCTCACATATCCTTCAATTATTTGTGGTCCAAGCTGTCCTATTACTGAAGCAAAATAGCAACCAAGTCCTATTGGTGCTGTATACATTATTATATCTATCATTTTTATCATTACAGTTGAACCAGCTTCTAAAAACTTTGCAACGGGTTTACCCTTTTCTCCCACCATAGCTGTAGAAATACCAAAGATTATTGAAAATATAATAATCTGTAACATATTTTTTCTAGAAAATAATAATGCAAAATCCGATACTGTAACTGTATTTACAATCTGTTGTAACATACTTACCTTTTCTTTATTTTGAACTTCGTTAACTGTATTTGCCATTATCTTTTGCATAGTAGAAGGATCTACTCCCTTTGTGGGGTTTATTATTAAAGTTCCTATAACACCAATTACAGCTGCAATTAATGCGGTAAAAGTAAATACTATAAATACACTTAATAAAATCTTTCCTAATCTTTTCATATTAGCCATATTAGCAATGGCTGAAGCCACACTAAAAAATACTAAGGGTACAATTGCAGTAAACATTAGATTTAAAAATAAATTACCTAAAGGTTCCACTACTTCAGCTCTCGGTCCTATAATTAATCCAACTATCCCTCCTACAATTACAAAAATCAGTAATATTATAGACCATTTATAATTTTCCCATAGTTTCATTTTATCTCCCCCAAATTTATACATAACTTTATAAAATCTATAATATATTATATATATAATTTTTACTATTTTTATTGCTAAAACTGCTATTAATATTGCAAAAACTGCTATAATATATATATAAATTTTAAGGATGGGATAATAATGGATATAAAAAACTCCTCATCAAATATAAAGAGAGGATATTTAAAAGAAGATTTTAGATTTTTTCATTTAAAAGATAAAAAAGATATGGAATTTAAACTTCATTATCATGACTTTAACAAAATAATCGTTTTTATATCTGGTAATGTTAGTTATCTTATAGAAGGAAAGGCTTATAAACTGAAACCCTGGGATATACTTTTTGTAAGCAGTAATGATCTACATAAAGTTATAATAAATAATGATGAACCCTATGAAAGGATAATAATATGGGTTAATTCAAAATTTTTAGAAATGCATAATAAAAATAACAGCAACTTGCTTACTTGCTTTCAATTATCTTCTAAGCTTAAAATTAATCTCTTCCGTATGGAAGAACATAATATTTCTTTAATAAAACATACTTTATTTTCTCTTGAATCTGCTACAAAAGATAAGGAATTCGGCAATATTGTATTAAAAAATTCTTTATTTATTCAATTAATGGTATACCTAAATAGATTATTTATGAAAAATACAAACCACATAGAAAAAAATGATATAGAATATGATAAACAAATAGAAGAAATTATAAATTATATAAAAGAAAATCTTCAAGAGAATCTATCTATAGATACTTTATCCTCTAAATTTTTTATAAATAAATATTATCTTATGCACAAATTTAAATCCCAAACAGGCTATACTGTTCATAAATATATACAGCAAAAACGTTTAACTTTTTCTAAGTCTCTTATAATAAAAGGACACAAGATTACAGAAGTATATATAAAGTGTGGATTTGGGGACTATTCAAGTTTTATACGTGCATTTAAAAAAGCCTACGGAATCTCTCCTAAGGATTATTACAAGAACTTTAAAAACTATTAGAATTTAAAATTTTATCATACTAATAGTAAGATAAAAATATTAATCATAATATAGAATTAATAATTGAGTTTCAAGACAACCTATTTATATTTAATTTGATCTAGAGTAATTAAATATTAATCTGATTCTTTATAAAACTGATAAGGCATCTCTAAAACTCAAAATTAAAAGTGAATAGTTTTTAGTTATGGAAGTTTTACTTAAACTTTGTTTAATCAAAATTTAAAAATTTCTTCCTTAACTCTTAACTATCCACTTTTTAGTGCTTTTATATTTACGGCTTTTAAATTAAATCTATTTTATTTTAAACAAGTTTCTTAAAATTATACCTAAAATTTAACTGTATTTATTTTTTACTATTTTTAATTTCAGTCCATATGTCATCATATAATTTTGTAGTTTCACCTACATCCTTAATAAGCTCATTTCCTTCTACCGCTTCTCTTGGTGGATAAACGGCTATATCATTTAGTTTATCTTTATCCATTAAAGGATATGCTGCCTTATTTGGATTTGCATAAGGAAATTCTTCAGACACTTGGGCACTTACTTCAGGTTTATATATGAAGTTTATAAATTCCTCTGCTAATTTTTTATTCTTAGCCTTTTTAGGTATTACAAAGT
This sequence comes from Clostridium sporogenes, assembly GCF_001020205.1. Lineage (NCBI taxonomy): Bacteria > Bacillati > Bacillota > Clostridia > Eubacteriales > Clostridiaceae > Clostridium > Clostridium sporogenes. The sequence goes on along the minus strand of NZ_CP011663.1, from coordinate 667,844 downwards.
TATCATATTGAGGAATTACTCCTTCTTTTGTTAAAACTACTTCTAAATTAGGGTTTTCAAGTTTAGCAAGATATGCTTCTGTTCCCCATACATATCCTATAGAAGCCTCTCCATTTATAAGTAAAGTCTTTGGTGATTCACTATCAAAGGCTTTTACATTTGGCATTAATTTTATTAAATCCTCTTTAGCCTTTTGAAGTTCCTTTGGATTTTTGGTATTTATAGAGTATCCATTCTTTTGTAGTGCTAAGCCTATCATAACCCTTGGATCATCCAAAATTACCATAGAATTTTTAAACTGGCTATCCCATAGATCATCAAAAGAAGTAATTTTTTTAGTTATTTTAGTCTTATCTATTACTATATTGTTGCCTCCCCACATATAAGGTAAGCTATAAGTATTTTTAGGATCAAAGGCTAAATCAAGTACATTTTTATCTATATTAGCTAAGTTCGGAACATTATTTTTGTCTATTGGTTGAACTAATTTTTGTTTAGTCATTATTTCAATAGCATAATCACTGGTAACTACTAAATCATAAGGCACATTGCCTCCCATTAATTTTGCAAGCATTTCTTCATTAGAAGAAAAAGTAGAATAATTTACCTTTACATTGTACTCTTTTTCAAACTGTTCAATAACAGACTGTGGTAAAAATTCTGACCAATTGAATATATTTAACACTTGCTTTTCTGTTTTAGATGTATTGCCGAAAATAGTAAAGCCAATCCCAGTAACCATTAGTAGTATTACTATAAAAGATAGTGCTTTTTTTACTTTTTTATTTTTAAGCATATTTCTTCTTATACCTTCAGCTATAACTACCATACTTAAAGTAAATACCATCATCACAGTAGATAATGCGTTTATTTCAGGGGTTACGCCAAACTTAACCATAGAAAATATTTTAAGTGGAAAGGTATTACTATCCGGTCCTGCCGCAAAAAAACTTATAATAACATCATCTAAAGATAGTGTAAAAGCAAGCAGTGCTCCTGATATAATCCCCGGTGATATTACAGGCAGTGTAACCTTAGTCAAAGTCTGCCAAGGTGTAGCACCTAAATCTTGAGCTGCCTCTTCTAGTGCAGAATCAAATCCATCTAACCTAGCTCTCACTACTATAATAACGTAGGAAATACAAAAAGTTATATGAGCAAGTATTAAAGTTATAAGTCCTGCGGGCAAATTAAGTGAAGAGAAAAAAGCAAGCATGGATATGCCCATAACTATTTCAGGAATAACTACTGGAATATAAAGTAGTCCCTCCATAGCTCTTTTCCCCTTAAATTTATATCTATACATACCTATAGCAGCTAAAGTTCCTATAATTACTGCAAAAAAAGTACTTATAAAAGCTATTATTAAACTGTTTTTTAATGCTTCTAATATCTGAGTATTATTTATTAAATTTTTATACCAATCTAGTGTAAAGCCTGTAAAGGTAGCATTTAGTTTAGACTTATTAAAAGAAAATACTACTAGAACGAAGATTGGCAAATATAAAAAAATATAAACTAAAGTTGCATATATTTTACTTAGTAACCCTTTATTGTTTTTCATCATTAGCTAACCTCCTTTGTTCCCTTCTTTGGTTTATTTCCTTTAAAATAAAAACCTATAGCTATAAGCATTAAAATAATTAATATTACTGCTATAGCTGAACCAAAGGGCCAATCTCTAGAGGTTAAAAATTGATTTTTAATTAGGTTTGAAATTAACATAGTTTTACTTCCACCCATTAAATCAGATATAAAGAAATAACCTAAGGTTGGTATAAATACAAGCATACACCCTGCTATAATACCCGGTAGAGTTAAAGGTAATGTTATTTCTTTAAAGGTTTTGTAAGGTGATGCTCCAAGATCATTGGCAGCTTCTATATAACTCATATCTAATTTTTCTATGGAAGTATAAATAGGTAGCACCATAAAAGGTAGCATTATATAAAGCATTCCTATAAATACAGCACCATCTGTATAAAGCATTTGCATTGGAGCATCAATTAGTCCAAATCTCATAAGATATGTATTAATTACTCCCTCTGTCTTTAAAAGTATTATCCATGCATAAGTACGTACTAAAGAATTAGTCCAAAAAGGTAATATAACTAATAATAATAATAGTCCTCTATGTTTTTTATTTGCTCTTCCAATAAAATATGCAAAGGGATAACCTATAAGCAAACACCCTAAAGTAGTACTAATAGAAATTATTAAAGTTTTAATCAAAATTTGTCCGTACATAGGATCCATAAGCCTTTTATAATTTTTTAGTGTGAAAGGTAATCTTACGTCTCCATATTCACCTCTTGATAAAAAACTAACCACTAATACAAGAAGTAAGGGAACAATAAAAAATGTAATGAGCCATAGGGCAACGGGCCCCACTGTTTTAAATATAGGGGTGAATTTTTTTACTTTACCTTTTATTCCGTCTTTGTCTTCTTTTAAAATAATATCCGTATTTTTATTATGCAATTGCTTTTTAAAAATATTTGAAAAAGCATTGCTAAATTTCCCCCACATTAGTGCATCACCACAGCATGTTTAGGATTCCATGTGGCAAACACATAATTTTCGTTGTGGTTATCTAGAGAATACACATCACTTATAGGCTCTGATACCACAAACTCTCTTCCATTTTGGGTAACAACAACGGTTTTAATCACAGATCCATTATAAATTCTTTCTTTAACACTTACTCTTATTCCTACCATTCCATTATCCACATTATTGGAAAGTTTGATTCTCTCTGGTCTAATAGCAAGGCACACTTCCTGTGTCATAGATGTAGGAGATTCAGTTATTAAAATTTCTTCTCCGTCATCTTCATCTAATAGATATTTATTATTATCCTTCTCCAAAATTTTCCCTTCAAATAAGTTAGTTTCTCCAATAAAGTTTGCAACAAACTTAGTTTTTGGTCTTTCATATATATCCGCTGGGGTTCCAACATGTTCTATAACGCCTTTATTCATAACCACAATCCTATCTGACATAGTTAATGCCTCCTCTTGATCATGGGTTACATAAATAAAAGTTATCCCTAACTTTCTTTGAAGTTGTTTTAGCTCTAGTTGCATTTGTTTTCTAAGCTTTAAATCTAATGCTCCTAAAGGCTCATCTAATAAAAGCACCTTAGGATTATTTATAACAGCTCTTGCTATAGCCACCCTTTGCTTTTGCCCACCGGAGAGTTCACTTGGCATTCTATTCTCATACCCTTCAAGCTGCACCATCTTTAACATTTCTGTTACTCTTTCTTTGATTTGACTTTCTGGTACATTTTTAACCTTTAACCCAAAAGCTACATTTTCAAAAATATTCATATGTGGAAATAATGCATAACTTTGAAATACAGTGTTAACACATCTCTTATATGCAGGCATCTTTGAAATTTCTTCACCATCTATGAAAATTAATCCATCACTTTGGTCTTCAAAACCTGCTATCATTCTTAATGTTGTTGTTTTACCACATCCACTTGGACCTAAAATAGTTAAAAATTCTCCTTTGTTTATTTCTAGAGAAACTTTATCAACAGCTAAAGAATTATTCTCCAAGAATTTTTTACTAACATTTTTTAATTGAACCATTACCTCAATCAAGAAAATCACCTCTACCTTATAATATTTATTTATACAAATTTAAGTTAATTATTTTCTAAATTCATTGCTTTATTTTAGCTACATTCAATTCTATAAATACAAATTATGTAAAATTTATTACTACTTTTATAAAATTAAGTTGGTCAAATAGAAATTTATAAATAAATAACCCCTGTGTAAGAATCACAGGGGTAAAGATTTTGCAATAATAATTTATAGCATAAGTAAACAATCTTTTTATATGGATTTGGAGTTAATTTAAGTCCTAAAAAAAGTCATAAATAATTCCTTAATACAGTTGTTCATATATACATGAAAACTGAAATATCTTTTTATCCATCCGCCCCTGTTTTTTCTTTATTTTTTGCTAATATAAAATTCCTACTTAGCAACTTGTCCGTAATCATAACATCCCTCTTAACAATTTTTTTATTATTTACAAAGTTAAACTCATAAATTTATGAATTATTTTTTAAATCTATCAGATTAGATTATAGCAAAGCTATAAAGAAAATTCTACAATTTATTTCATATAAATTGAAATAATTATGAGAAAAATTCCTTTATAGTTATTAATACTATGCTTAACCTATCTATTATGACAATAATGAGCTATATTAAAGAAAAACTGTGCAATTTAAAAATTTACACAGTTTTTTATAATATTATTTTACTTTAAACTTTTTAACCATATTACTTAAATTATCGGATAACTCCGATACCTTAAGTGCATTTTGAAATACAATTTCTATAGAATTAGTTTCTTCCTGAACAGAAGCTGTAGTTTCCTCAATACCTGCGGAGGTTTCTTCCGATACTGATGCTACTTTTTGAATTTCTTCTTCTATCTTTTTACTATTTTGCTGTATATTATCGAATTTACTAGATACATAATCAATTTTGTCTACTATTTCTGAAATATTTACATCTATAATTCTAAAGATTTCTCCTGTCCCTTTAATTTGATTTGTCCCTTTTTCTACCTCTTCATAACCTTTTTCTAAAGAGTTTGCTACAGTTTTAGATTCATTTTGAATAGATATAACTAATTCGGTTATTTCATTAACTGAATGACCAACTTCTTCAGCTAATTTTCTAATTTCATCTGCTACTACAGCAAATCCCTTTCCTGATTCTCCTGCTCTTGCAGCTTCAATTGCAGCATTTAAAGCTAATAGATTAGTCTGCTCAGATATACTTTTAATAACCTGAACCAATTTAGATATCTCTTGAGATTGGAAGTCTAATCTATTTACTTTTTGTACTGATTCTTTAACAATATCATTTATAGAAATAATTTGATTAACAGAACTCTCCATTTCATTTTTTCCCTCTTTAGTTATACGTAGTACTTCTTTTGATGATATTTTAAGAGATTTCTCACTTTCATTTGCCTCTTCAATGATATTGTTTAAATTTTGTGAGGAACTAGCAACTTCACTAGCAGATACCGCTTGTTCTTCTACCCCTTCTGACATTTCCTCCATTGTAACTGTTATTTGCTCGCTTCCTTCTTTTATTCCTTGGGAAATTCTAATAAATTCATCACTTTGTTTCTTAATATCTAAAGTTGTATTTATTATTTGAATTATTAAATTTTGTAAATTTTTTAGAAGATTATTAAAGGAAGAAGCTATTTCCCCTACTTCATCCTTACTGTTGCTTTGTATCCTAGAAGTTAAATCCCCCTCATTATTAGAAAGCTCTTTTAATTTATCTGATATTTCAGCTAGGTTAGATATTTTTTTACTAATACTATAAAAGTAAATATAATTAATCCTATAAGTATAATAATTAAACCTATTGTAATATTAAATAGCATATTAGATTTTTTTCTTTCTGCTTGTACCTCAGATTCAGTTCTAGAATTCATTTTTTCTTGAAATTCTAGAATTGGTTCCTCTATTTTTGTTTTATTATTATCATAATTAGAATCAAACATTAACTGCCTTGCCTTATCAAAATCCTTTTTCTTAACAGATTTCATGGCTTCATCTTCTATCTTTACTAACTCATCCGAATTATTTTTTGACTTTTCAATCAAATCTAATTCTTCTTGTGGGGAACCTAATTCCTTTAATCTTTCTACCACATGATCTCTTGTTTTTGTTTCTTTTACTTCTTTCCAATAATTATCATAGAACTTTTGTTCTCCGAATTGTACATATCTTCTTGCTTGATTTGTTAAATATTCTGATGCATTTCTAAGATCTATTCCTAATTGTTTAAATTCCTTTTGCCTTTCAATAGTTAGTCTTTCATTTTTAAAACTTTGCCTTAGAGAATATACACTAAAAATATTAGCTAAAATTATAACAGTAAATATTGCACCCATGATTTTTAAAAATTTTGAAATTTTCATTTTATCACCTCTACAAAAATTATTTTTTTAATTTTTTTAATATATTTTAGATTCTGTAAATTCCTCTTAGGATAATATTATTCCTATCAAATATTCCTTATATATTTTTTCAATAATTTAATTAATTCGACATTTATTGATATATTTCCTTTATTTTATTAATATTATATCTTTTTATTTTTCCTTATTTTATATTTTTATACATATTTTTTAAAATTTATTAATATATGATATTAGTTCTTTAAAATTTTTTACACATACAATACTTGCAAATTAAATATATAAAAGCTATGAATTTAGAAATATAATATCCTAAATTCATAGCCTTTTAAATTTAAAATGAAGTTTTTATTTAATTAAATTTCAACTTTCTCTTGTAACAAATATGATACTACAATAAATAATGTCACTGCAAACACTATATCAAATATTGTAGAAGCTATATTAACATTCACAAAATTCAAAGAAATCTTTGCACCATCTACTGTACCTGATATAATTGCATTTGGATTTATAGCTAATTGTATAGTTTGAGGAAAGATTTTAGTAATCCACATAGATAATTTTCCTACAATTATACATATACCAACAAATATACCGAATGATCCTAATTTCCCAAGTTTCTTCTTTCTAATAGCAACTCTAGATAATGCTATAGATACATATATAGTTAATAACAAACTTATATACTCGAATATTCCTATAATACTTGCAATAGAAATATTTTTAAAACTTAGATATGCTACAATATCTTGATGTGCTAAAGAACTATTTTTGAAATTAATGTATATAAATATTCCTGCTACTATATTTACTAATATAACTTGAATAACTGATGTTATTAATTTAGCCCCTAATATACTTCTTCCCTTCACTGGCAATGTAAATACTAAATAAGAGGTATCTGAATAAAGATCCTTACTAAACATATTTATATTCCATATTAGAACAACTAAACAGGCAAAGGAAAGTATCATTATTGATAATAGAAATATTATTTCCCTCGGCCATTTATTTATTTTATAAAAAAGACCTAAATTAGATAAAACTACTAAACTTAATAATATCAAAATTTCTTTATAATAACATTTCAAATTATATTTTATAAGCTTACCCATTATTGAAATACCTCCTTATATAATTCATCTATAGACATTCCTTTTTCCATTCTAAGTTCTTCTGCTATACCACTTAATGCTATCTCTCCCTCAGATATAAAGAAAACATCATCAAAAATTCTTTCTATATCATTAACTAAATGAGTAGTAACTACTATAGTGCTATCTTCACTATAATTATTTACTATAGCATCTAATATTTTATCTCTGCTTACTGGATCTACTCCACCTAAAGGTTCATCTAATAAAAATAATTTTGCTTTTCTAGATAATGTTAATGTAAGAAGTAATTTTTCAAGCATTCCTTTAGATAGCGAAGTAACCTTACTTTCTCTATCTAAATTCATAAATTCTAAGAGTTCGTTACATTTTTTCTCATCAAAATCTTTGTAAAAATCTTTATAAAACCCTACAGCATCTTTTATTTTCATCCATTTATACAAAAAGTTTTTATCTGGTAAATATGCAACTTTAGCCTTTGTGCTTACCCCTGGAGCCTCTCCATCTATTAATATTTCTCCTGAGCTATATCTTAATATTCCTGCTGCTATTTTTAAAAATGTAGTTTTTCCACTGCCATTAGGTCCTAATAAACCTACTATTCTTCCCTTTTTTATTTCCATTGCAAGACCATTTAATGCATTTTTGTTAAAGTAACCTTTTTTTAAATTAGAACAAGTTAATATCTTATCCATTTTTTATATCCTCCTTTTCTAATTCTCTTTTCACTAGATTTAATATTTCTTCTTTTTTAAAACCTATTTTTTTCATACCTTCTAAAAAATCTTGTACTATTTCTCTACTCATTTCCTCTTTTAGCCTTTCTATTATTTTTTTATCTTTACTAATAAAGGATCCCATTCCCCGTTGAGTAAAAATTATATCTTCTCGTTCTAATTCTTGATAAGCTCTTTGTAATGTATTGGGATTAACAGTAAGTTCCTTAGAAAATTCTCTAACAGATGGAAGTTTATCTCCTAAATGAAAGCTACCATTAACTATATTCTGTTTTACATAATTCATTATCTGAATATATATTGCTATTTTATCATCGAATTTAATTTTCAAAACTTCACCTCCAAAGTTCTAGTGTACTATCTAAATAGTACACTAGTGTTATAGTATTGTCAATATAATTATAAAATTTATTTTAAAATAATAATTTTTTTCTCTCTCTATATTGTTTAAAGTTCTATGGCCAATACTTATATAAAAAATATTTATTTCTTATATATAAATTAATATTTTATTATACATAAAAATGCTCCCATTAAGGTATACAGATCTTTATTTTAAATCTATCTACCTTAATAGGAGCATATAATCTTTTTTTATTTATCTACTCTATAGTACATTTTATTAAAAATTCTAATGGTATTCTTTATTTTAATTTTACTACTTATTTAAACAACATTTTTTATACTTTTTACCACTACCACAAGGACATGGATCATTTCTACCTATTTTACCCTTATGATTAACTTTTTCTACTTTTTCATATATTTTATCTTCTTTTAATTTTATTTCAGTTATACTGTGACCTCTTAAACACCATTTTTCAATATTATTATTTATTTCAGTTATAATATCTTTTATGTCTCTTTCTATTTCCTCATTCTTCAAATATATTCTTCCTTTTATATCTTCAAATATATAATCTACAGAAAAAGCATTTTTCATAAGGCAACTTGTAGAATACATTACTTCATTTAACTTTTCTTCCTTAAGATTCAGGTTTTTTTTCATATATTTTTTTAGTTTTTCTAGTGGTTTTATGTAAAATTCTTCTTTATTAAATTTTCTTATATAATTAATACTTAACTCTTTATAATCTAAATATTGTACTGCTTTATGTCCTTGTAGCACATAAGATAAATTAATCACATCTTCCACATAATAAATATTATCTTGTTTCTTTATTCCATAATAACTTCTATTATTATCACTTAATAGATTAGTTAAATAACTTCTATCGAATTCTATTTCTATATTTTTATTTTTTCCATAATTTAAATTGGAAGACATACTATGTATAATTTCATATAATTCTTCTAAACTTAGGGCTCCGTAATAATGAAGCAAAACTTGAACTACTTTAAGTATATCCTTTGATATATAAAATCCTAAGTTAAATTCTTCCTCATCTATGAAATTTTCTTTTATGTTATCTTCTAATTCTTCTGGTATAACAACTTTATTTTTGTCCATATCTATTTGAAATATTATGCCTTTTTTCTTTAAATCATTAATTGCATTATCAAATTTATTTGTATTTTTATTTATGTATTCTATCTCATCAAAATATCTATCTAAAAAAATATATTCATAGAAACCAATATTACTTATTACTTCATTTAAATTATTTTTCAACTTATTTTCTAAAACTTCAATTAGTTCCTTTTTATTTAATTTACTTGCTCCTTTTATATCTAAGGATTTTCTTATATCTGTTAAATCATTTTTAGTTAAATTATTTAATAATGTTTCTAAATTGTTTTTTTCATTTAATTTCGACATGTTATTACAACTCACAACCATTCTCCTATTCTGTATATTTTATTTTGTATAATGACACAATTTTAATTGTATATAAATAATAACTTTTTTTCAATACTCATCATAGGCTGTCATAGTAATATAAAGTAACATTTTTTTATATTTTTCATATACTACTATTATAACTAAAGATAATATCTTGATATACAACTCTAACATTATAAGTAGAGGTGATGATAAAATGGGACACACACATCATAACGATGAATGCTACGAACCTAGCTATGGATACAACGGGTTTGGTTGTGGCGATAATAATACTTTAATAATTTTAGTATTATTATTTCTATTCTGCAACCGCTAAGATGAACTAAATAGACTATATAGCCTGTAAAAAACTTTTAAAAATATAAAAAAGGGGTATTTCAAAGTGATTTTGAAATACCCCATTTTAAAATTATAATGACACAATCTTAATTGTATATAAATAATAACTTTTTTTCAACACTTACCACAAACTATAATAATATAAAGTAACATTTTTTTAACTTTTTCATATATTACTATTATAACTAAAGATAATATCTTGGTACACAACTCTAACGCTATAAGTAGAGGTGATAACATGGGACACAAACATCATAAACACAAATGTTGTAACTATGAAAAATATGAATGCTGCGGACCTAGCTGCGGATGCAATAACTTTGGTAATCTATTTGGCGGTTGTTGCGGTAATAGCTGTGGTGGCGGCTGGGGTAACAACTGTGGTAGTGGCTGCAACAATCCTTTAATACTTTTAGTATTATTAGGCTTATTTTGCCGCCGCTAAAATAAACTAAATAGATTATATAGCCTGTCAAAAGTTATAAAAATATAAGAAGGGGTATTTCAAAATAAACTTGAAATACCCCATTTTTTAATTTTTACTCTTGAACTGCTAATAAATATTTAGGATTTATACTTTTTAATAGCCTACGAACTGGAATTAATTTAAATATTACTATACAAATTATAGCTTCAGCTCCTATTATAGGTATATTCACTGATAATGAGTATATAATAGGTCCCATTCCCTCTGGGGCAAAGGAACCAAAAAATACTACTCCAGATATAAAGTGACATAAGAATTTAACAAAAAAAGCAAATGATATACTTAAAGTTCTATTATTTCTAAAATATCCTGCAAGACCTATGGCCAAATATGGTAATGGATAATCGAACAACATTTGGATTGGATGTAATATAAAAGGATCTGTTATAAGAGAAATCAATCCATATAAAAATCCTGTTAAAAATCCAATTTCTTTTCCATAAGCAAATGTAAGTAACAGAATAGGAACCATAGAGCCTAAAGTCACACTTCCACCTTGTGGAAACCTATATATTCTAAAAATATTGAGAATAGTAGAGAGAGCAAGAGCAATTCCAATTTGAGTTATTGTTCTTGGGTTTAATTTAATTTTTTTCAGTTTAAATACAGCAATAAATATAACTAAAAAAGCTATTATTGCTAAAATTGATAATGGACTTTTTAATATTTCTGCCATTTTGCCAGAAAATCCAGAAAAAGTTTGAAAAAATCTTTTTCCCCATTCTAATGATTGCATAAAAAAACCTCCTATATTGTGCTATAAGGAAGTTTGAGTTTAAAAATGTTTAATTTTATTAACACTCAAGCTTTCCTACGCTGGTATTAACCAGATCAGGTTAGAGGGTTAATGAATTTATCATTTCTCAGCCATAAATTTTGGCACCCCTAGCACTTAATTTTATTTACATAATAATTTTATTACTAATAATTATAAGTGTCAACAAAGAAAACCTTCACATCATAAATAAATTATTAGGATTTATTTTCCTTTAACAAATCCCTTATTTCTGTTAATAATATTTCTTCATTACTTATTTTAGGTTCTTCTACTTCCTCTTCCTTTTTCTTGAACTTATTTATTAATCTAATAAACAAAAAAATAGAAAAGGAAATTATTAAAAAGTTTACTGCCGCTTGTATAAAATTACCGTATTTTATAGAAACTACTGTTTTTTCTGAAAAGCTCATTGTAAATTTTAAATTAGTAAAATCTATACCACCTATTAACAATCCTACTAAAGGCATTATAATATCCTCTACTAAAGAAGTTACTATTTTACCAAAAGCTCCACCTATAACCACACCTACTGCTAATTCTACAGCATTTCCTTTTACCGCAAAGTCTTTAAATTCTTCAATTATATTTTTCAAAATTAAAACCTCCATATTTAACTATAAACTATTATGTATATTATAATAAAGATCATTTATTTTCAAGAATTTTATTCTAGTAAAATATTCATGTATTGTTACTTATATCATTAGATTCAAAATCATTGTTTGCTCCTTATCTTTAGATAATTAGTTATTTTATTTTGTTTAGCAAATTTTCTAACTATATGTGACCTATTATGTTAGTATAAACATGAATTTATTTTCAAAAATACAATTATATGCTATAATAAAATAAATTAAAGAAAGAACGAGGTAGTTTCACCAATGAGAATGTAATTTACACTTTTATTTTATTAAGTATGACAAATCAAATTAATTTTAAAAGATTCTATGAAATTAGGCTTTTTTGTTGTACTTAAAACTTGAGAGAGTAAATTATTCTAGGGGATACTTATACCTTTTTACGGAATTATTATATACTCTCTCCTAAATTTAAGGAGGGATTTTTTTTATGGTATCAATAAAATTAGATAAAGTAAAAAAATATTATGAAGATAAATTAATTTTAGATATAGACAATTTAGAAATAAAAGAAAATAGTAGAATCGGAATTGTTGGAGAAAATGGAGCTGGTAAAACAACTCTTATTAAAGTTATTTTAGGTGAACTAGATATTGATGAGGGAAAAGTATTTTTTCATGCTAATTATTCATATATAAGCCAAAGTGAAAACTATACTGGTTCCTGCAATGATGGCAGAATCAAGAGTATATTAGGTGCACCAGATAATTATAATGAATTTTTATCCGGTGGAGAAAAGGTGAAAATTAGTATTAATCAAGCCCTTAGTTCTAATAGCAATTTTCTTATAGCAGATGAGCCAACAGCTAATCTTGACACTAATACTATAAAAAGCATTGAAAAACTTATAAGTGAATATAAAGGAGGACTTTTATTAGTTTCTCATGATAGAGATTTTTTAAATAATCTTTGTGATAATATATTAGAAATAGAAAATGGAAAAGTTAAATTATATAAGTGTGGTTATTCAAAATATCTTAAACTAAAAGCTAAAGAAAGAGAAGTTGAAAAAAGAGAATATGAAGAATATATAACTGAAAAAAAGCGACTTGAAAAGGCTATGATGGTAAAAAAAAATCAACAAGATTCTATTAGAAAAGCACCTAAAAGAATGGGAAATTCGGAAGCAAGACTTCATAAAATGGGAGATCAGAAATCAAAAAAACACTTAGATGGAAATATAAAATCTTTAAAAAGTAGAATTAATCATCTTGAAGTGAAAGAAAAACCTATTTCTAGCAAAGATATTAAGATAAAAATTACTGAAGGTAATAAAATACCTTCTAAAACAGTAATAGAAGTAAAAAATTTAGATTTATATATAGGTGATAAACTTCTTATAAAAGATGGAAATTTCAAAATAAAAAACGGTAAAAAAGCAGCTATTATTGGTGAAAATGGCTGTGGTAAAACAACTTTAATAAAAGAAATATTAAAAAGAGATACAGAAAACATTAGATTATCAAAGTATATTTCTATAGGATATTTTGATCAAAATCAAGACATTTTAGATAAAGACAAAACAATATTAGATAATATAAAATCAACTAGTTCTTATGATGAAAGCTTTATGAGAATACAATTAGCTGGATTTGGGTTTAAAGGAGACACTATATACAAAAATGTTTCTATATTAAGTGGAGGAGAAAAAGTTAAAGTTGCACTTTCCAAAATAATTTTAAGTGATACTAATACTTTGATTTTAGATGAACCTACCAATTATTTAGATATAAAATCTATTGAAGCTTTAGAAAATGCACTTATTAATACAGACAAAACAATTGTAATGATATCTCATGATAGATCTTTTATTTCTAGTATATGTAATTATATAATTGAAATAAAAGATACTAAACTAAATTGTTTTTCGGGTACTTATACTGCTTTCACTGAAGAAAGAGTAAACTATGAAACTAAAAAACAGGATAACCATAGTGAGCGTGAAAAGAAGGAAAAATTATTAATCTTAGAAAATAGACTTTCAAAAATAATTTCAGAAATATCTTTTGAGAAAGATTTGATAGTTAAAGAGAAGTTAAATGAGGAATATATTAAATTATTAAACGACATCAAATTATTAAAAAAGTAATCAAATTAAATTATAAAAAAACAACTAAATTCCTATTATAAAAAAGAGTGCATATTAAAATAGATTTAATTTTAATGTAGCAAATAGAAAAAAATATATGGAATAAACATATGAATAAGCTTTAGTAGTTCTTAATTTGGCGGAATTAAAAATTTGCGTAATTCCTCACAGAACGTGAGGAGCCGGTAGTGAAGCCAAGGATGGCGCCTCTACCGGGTAGAAAATTTTTAATGCAGCCAAATTTAGAACTACTTAGCAAAATGAATAGTTTATGAATATATTTTTTCTATTTGCGGAATTAAAATTAAATCTATTTTTACTTTGAGACAACCCTTTTTTATCTATCCGATGACTGCCCGCTCTAATACTCCCATCTTCTTCAAAGTGGGAATAAAGAGCGGTTACGTCTCTGGATAACGACTTCTAAGCTTTAGATGGAGTAAAAACTCCCTCTAAAGCCAAGAACTCTGTTTATATCTTAAATTGTTTTACTAATGAATTTAATGTATCTGAATAAGAATTTAATTTTTCTGCAGATCCTACTACCTCTTTAAGTCCAGCTGCCTGTTCCTCTGCTGATGCAGTTATTTCTTCAGTAGTTGCTGCTATCTCCTCTGAAACAGAGGATGCCTCATTTATTTTATTTAATATATCATTTTTATTATTATATATAATTTTTTGTGATTCATTAACATTTCTTATGCTTTCTTCTAATTTATCTATAGATTCTCTTATAGTATTAAAGGCATTATCTGTAATATTAATTTTGTCCTTAGTATCCTTTTCAAGTTCTATAGTTTCATACATTTTATCTAGTATATCTTTTACTTCTTTATTTATGTTAGAAATAACCCTTTCTATTTCTGAAGCTGAAGTTGAAGATTGTTCTGCAAGCTTCCTTACCTCTTCTGCTACTACTGCAAATCCTTTTCCTGCTTCTCCTGCCCTTGCAGATTCTATACTAGCATTAAGTGCTAATAAAGATGTTTGTTCTGTTATAGATTGTATTGTTTCTGTTATCATACTTATTTGATTTGAACTTTCTGCCAATGTGTCAATTTTATTAGCTAATTCCTGGTTTGATTTAGAATTCAATTCAAATTTACTTTTTAACCCTTTTACAGCCTGTCCACTATCCTTTATAATATTCCTAACTATATCAGACTCTTTGACCATTTCCTTAGAGTTTTCCATGGAATTTTCTACTTTATCTGATAAATCACTTATAGAATTTAAACTTCCTTCCATAGACTGAGCTTGATCTGAAGTTGCATCTGCTATATTTTGTACTACTTGTACTATTTCATTTCCTGCCATTTCTGATTGCTCTGTTATATTCTTTAAAATATCAGAAGATTCTTTCACATCACCAGAAACACTCTTAAGACTATCTAAAATTTTTACTGTTTCTTCTCTCACTATATTAATTCCATCCATTATTAATTCCATCTCATAAATTGAAGTTTCACCTTTATCTATGCTCTGGGTAAAATCTCCATTCTTCATACAGGCTAATGCATCTTCTATTTTTCTTATAGGATTTATTATTTTTTTAGAGAATACTGCTCCTATTGCTAACGCTCCTGCTAAAGATAAAAGGGATATTGTAACTATAATTCTATAATATTTATTAAGTTCAGATTGTATTTCACTATAAGGTAAAAATCCTACAATGCTCCAGGATGTTGCTCCATCTTTTTCTGTTATGACTTTATACTCTTTTCCATTAATTTTTACTTTATCTATAATTCCCTTATTTAGTATTTCTTTAGGCCAATTTAAATCTTTTATATTTTTGTTTAATTTTTCTTTATCTTTATGCCCTATAATTGAACCATTTTTATCAACTAATACCACAAAGCCTTCTTTACCAATCTTAGTATTTTTAGCAATAGCCGATAAATCATCTAATTTTATGTCCATACCAATTACTCCAACTAAAGAATCCTTCTCATCCATAACAGCTTTAGCTATAGTTACCATTAAACTATTAGTACCTGCTGTATCTTTGTATGGTTCTGTAATAATAGGATCTCCTTTCATTTCTACTGCCTTCTTATACCAAGGTCTTGTTCTTGGATCAATGCTATTAACTACATCAGTTTTAGGTGAAAATATAGTATTTCCTTTAACTGTTCCTAGATAAACATTTGTAATTTCAGAATGAGAACTTCTAAAGGCCTCTAATGCATAGAAAAGCCAATTAGCATTATCCTTATTTTTGAATAAATTTTTAGCATTACCATCATTGGCCAAAGTGTTAATTGATTCCATATTGTTTTTATTTTTTTGTGCTATCATAGCTTGAAAACTAAGTACAGAATTCTTTGTTGTTGATTCAAAATTACTTTTTAAACTTTTAGTTTGTGAATAATTAGTATATATACCAACAATTAATATAGGAATTAAAGCTACAAATATAAGTAAAGTGGAAATTATACGTTTTATACTTTTGTTTTTCATAAAAAGCCCCCCGTTTTATAAAAAATTCTCATAATTTATATTATATTATACTATAAATATTAACAGCTAAATATAATTTTCAATACTATTGTCGGTTTATTAATAATATACCTTAATTAAACTATATTGTAATAAACTTTATTATAAGTTAATTATAATAAAATGAACTAAAAACTAAAAGTTATTAATGTGAAATTTTGGTTGAATATAGAGATTTTTATGAATTCATGCAACTTCAATCAATAAATTATAAAAAAAGTAAATTTTTAGAAATGCAATTTTTTTAATTTTATATAAATATAAAATTAGAAGGGATATTAATAATATACTAAAGCTCAATATACAAAACTTCATCTAACTTTTTAAAGCTACATGCTAAAACTATTAATTTAATTTAGCTGTATTCTATAAAACTTAATATAGCTTTAAAAAGATATCCGTTTATAAAGATATTAAAATAATATTTTTACTATAGAATTAAATCATTTAAATTCTAATTTTAAAAAATTTTTTAATATCTCTATAGTATAAGAACACTACTATAATTATTAATTCCCTTCTTCTATATTTTGTCCCGTAATCTTTATAATTATTTATTTTAATAATTAGTAATTATACACAATTAAATTTTAAGCAATAAAAAAAGGTGTCAAAATAAATTTAATTTTGACACCACCAAGACAAAAATACACTTAATAAACTAATTCATTTCTCTCATAAGTTCTGAATCTAGATCCATTAAGAACTACTAGAGTTTATTCATATGTTTATTACGTGTATTTTTTTATCTTTACTATATTAAAATTAAACACAGTATATTATAATTTAAAATTTTAATCAAAATAATGTTTTACATCTAACCCACCAAAGGCTACTATGCAATTAACTTTTAGAGTTGGTCCTCCATTATTCATATTTCTATTTCTAGTTTTATTACTCCATCCACCAAATATTGGTATGCCAGTTATGACAACATTCCAATTTTCAGGAACTACTATATCTACTCCTCCAAAGGCTACGAATACATCTATATAAGCGCCATCAAAACCTAATTGAGCATCTAATAAATCTAAATCTACTCCTGCAAATATAGTTGTTATACTTCCCCCCTTAAAAGCTTTTGAATTATTTTTAGTTCTAGCTCCTGAAAATATTGCTCCTGTTTTTACAAAATCCTCTGAACTTTGTCCTCCAAAAAAAGTTTTATCTTTTGATCTAAAGCTTTCCTTATAAGATAATAAATAAAAACCTACTAAAAGGAAAATTCCTGCCCAAAAAAATTTAGATACATTATATAATATATTTAAATTCCTTAATTGAAACATTACTCCTAACAATATTAATACAATTCCGTTTACATATGAAACTGATTTTTCTAGAAGTTTTTTGACACCAATAACTATTAATATAATTGGCCAATAATTACTTATAATATTTCCAAAATCCCATAAATTTAATGCTTCTAAAAATATTCCTAAGCCTATAACAAGAAATATAATACCTAAACTACTTTTACCCTTCACTTTTTATCCCTCCATTTATAAAATTATTTTTTTATTTACTAAATCCTCAATCTCATATTAATATAATAAATCAGTTAATTATTATTAATCTTATTATATAAGAAAAATGAATTATATGTTAGTATCTAAGGTAATTTTTCACTATGACAAAAGTAATTATTTATTATATCGTAAAGCAAAATTATATATTAACAAAAATAGTAATTCACCTCATTAAGTGCTTTTAAATAATATCTTTACTATTTAAGTTTTAATTAGCATAGATTTATAATAAAGTTATAACTTTATATATATAATAAAAAACAAAACTTCAGTAAAACTTAGGCAAAGTGTCATAATCTTGACCTAATATTCTACTGAAGTCTTATATTTTGTATAGGGATAATCTAATTATTATTTTATAAAGTTATATATTTGCTAAGCTCCTAAATTTGTATTAGCCTTTTTATTTTTATTTAAAGTATTATAAGCCTCTACTGCAAGTACTACAGCTAATACAAGTAATATTACTGCCATTACTCCTAATATATAATTAGGCTTTGCTCCAAATAAATAGGATTTTATTATTAAGAATAGTGCAGATAGTGTTACTGCAAACATGAATATCATTGGTATTATTATCATTATTGTCTTCTTTTCTCTTCTTGAAAGCCATGCTGTTAATGACAGTAATGCTAATGCAGCTAATAATTGGTTTGCTGACCCAAATATTGGCCATATTTTTTCATATCCATATAACAATAATCCTAACGCGCAAAATACTGTTATTAGTGTAGATACATACATATTACTAAATATTGATTTCTTTTCCACCTCTTTTTCATTAGAGCCTTGGAAGAACTCTTGGAATATATATCTTCCTATTCTTGTAGCTGTATCCAAACTTGTTAAAGCAAAAGCAGAGAAGGATAATGTTACGAATACTTTACCTATAGCCAATGGTATTCCAAAAGAATTCATAAAAGCTGCGCAACCATTAGCAAAAATTTGAGCTGGTGTACCTTTAGCTTTAGCAACATATCCTACAGCAATTAAAGCTATAATAGCTACAACTCCTTCAATTAACATGGAGCCATATCCTATAAGTTGAGTATCCTTTTCACTATTTAATTGTTTTGATGATGTTCCTGAACTTACTAGAGAGTGAAATCCTGAAACTGCGCCACAAGCTACTGTTACAAATAAGAATGGGAATAAAGTTTGACCTTTTACCGTAAATGATGTGGTTGGTGCTAATTGCATTGTTGGATGAAGAACTAATATACCTATAAAAGCCCCTATAAGCATTGCATACAACAAAAATGAACAAAGATAATCTCTTGGTTGTAAAAGTAACCAAACTGGCATAGTAGATGCTGCAGTAATATATATTAAAAGTATTATCTGCCATTGAAACTTACTTAATTTTAATACTGGAAATCTATATCCTATATATATACAGAAAAATAATAAAGCAACTCCAACTATTGTAGATACCCCTACTGGAGCATTTCTTCTATATACAAAAAATCCAAAGCCCATAGCTAGTATTATAAATAAAATTGAAGCAGTTCCAGAACGTGCTCCTGTTAAAAGCTCTGGAGTTTGTGGATTATATGCAAAAGTAGAGGCGCAAATGTCTGTAAAGGCTGCTACAACTAAAACTAATGTAACCCAAGCAAAAATATTAAATAATTTTTTACCCTTTTCCCCTATATTAACACGAATTATCTCTCCTATAGAGTTTCCTCCATGTCTTATAGATGCAAATAAAGAACCAAAATCATGAACACCACCTATAAAAATACTTCCTATAACAATCCATAACATTACAGGAACCCATCCAAATATAGATGCTTGTATAGGCCCTGCTATAGGTCCTGCCCCTGCTATAGATGAGAAATGGTGACCTAATAAAATTTTAGCATCTGCTGGACAATAATCCACATTATCAAATTTAGTATGAGCTGGTGTTTGCTTACTTATATCTATGCCCCAGTGTTTAGCAAGCCATCTCCCGTAGGTTAGATAAGCAATCAAAAATAAAATGATACCAGTTAAAAGTAACACTACTGAGTTCATAAAAAACCCTCCTAATTTTTATTAAAGTGTTTTTGATACACCTTTTTAACAAATTTACCAGCTTTATTAGTTATAACTTCTTTGTTTTTTAAATCTATCACAATTAATCTTATATCGCACCATCCAAACCAATAAAATTTATAAGCCTTTGCAAATTTAAACTTTTTAACATATTGTTTTATATTATCATCAATGGAATTTTCACTTATTAATATGCCTGTTAAATAGGAACTTTTATGATCTTTATGAGGTGTTACACATAGTTTCTCTGCTTCTATAAGCATGTCTATATGCTTATCTAATGTTTCTTTTGAAATATTATCTAAATGTTTTACAAAACAAAATTCATTTGTTTCAAAGCTATCAATAATATCTTTTTCTGTAATCATTGTTCTAACATTAACTAATTTACAATGAGCTAAAATATCTAAATGATTTTCTAAAAAATAAGTATCTTTCTTTATTTTAAAATGGGATCTGTATGAATTTTCTAACTTACTAATATATAATCTTCCATCCATAAATCCCCACCCCCTATTTGAATAAATCATAACACTTTGATAAATACTAATCAAACTTCATATATCCTTATTTATGTTAAAATTTGTCTGTATATTTTTAAATATTAAAAAATATCTGTAAATATTAATATTTTATGTAAATTTTAACAAAAGGGTGCCATTATAAAAATAATATTAACGTTACTTTATATAATAAATAAGTATATTTTTATAAATTTATTTCTTCTAAAAATTTATATATACGTTCCTTATACTCTTTTTTATTTTTTATATAAGACTCTGCATGATCTGCATTGGGAGCCAAATATATATCTTTTATTCCTATTCTTTTATTTTTGTACATATCTATACTCATTTCCTTTGGTATATATTCATCCTCTATACCATGTATGAAAAGTATAGGTGTTTCTACTTTTTCTATATCTTTTATAGGAGAAACTTGCGAAAAAAGTACTCCAACTCTCAATTTACTTATAAAACTTGCCACAGGTATAAAGGGAAAAGCTGGCAATTTATAATCTTCTTTTAACCTCAACTGTAATATACCCTTCATACTAGAATATGGGCAATCCGCCACATAAAAAGCTATTCTATCATCAATTGCTGCATTTTGAAGTATAGTACCTGCCCCCATAGATTCTCCATGAATACCAACTATAGAGTCTTCACCATTTCTTTCAAATACCCAATCTGCAACAACTTTTAAATCTTGTTTTTCATAATAACCAAAGGTAGTATTTTCTCCACCACTACTTCCATGATTTCTATGATCATATATTACTCCATTAAAACCTTTCTCCATAAATATTTTCATATATTTCACTGAATTATATAAATTACATTTTATCCCATGACATATTATTACAGTTTTCTTCGGATTTTTGCCTGGGAAATACATTCCCTTCAAATCATATCCGAAGGGGGATTTTATAGTAATTTCCTCTTTTTCTAATTTATTAAATTCTTCTTCTACAAATCCACCCTGTTCTATTTCTTTTTGATAAGTAAATTCTGCCTTTCTTACTATTGGATAAATAACTACATCTGTTAATCTCCACGATACAACAAAAACTATAACCAATAATAATATTAATAAAATCAATAATATTACTTTCATATTATCCCCCTAACTACAAAACTAATAACTAGCTATTTTTAATATACTCACATTTTATTCCATATAAAGCAAAATATCAAATATATAATACTTCAATTTGTTGAGTATATTCTATAACAAAATAATAAAAACATTATCAAAATTTATTGAAGTAAATAATTCAATAATATTGATAATGCTTAAAAATTATATTTAATTTTTAAATACAATTTTTTTATATCTTTAAAGATTATTAATATCTTAAATATATAGCTTACACTTTTATTAAGCAAGGAATAAGTTCACAACAAAATCATAACTTTAAAATACTTTATAGTCCTTTATATTATTTTGAGTACTCTTCTAATAATTTTTCTATAGTATAAGTGCATCTATTACCCTTGCACGCTCCAGTACCTGCTCCAGTAGCTTTTCTAACTTCTTCTACCGTTTTAGCTCCTGATTTTATAGCATTTTTTATAGTCAATCTATTTATATTTTTACATATGCATACTTTCTTCAATTTATCCATTATTTGCTCATTTGCGTTATTATTCATTACTATCTCCTATCTTTTATATAATATTTATTATCTGTTAATAACAAATATTATAACCCTTTTTTATATTTAAGTCCACTACTACTAAAAGAATTACTATATATTCTTTTAAATAAAATTATGAATGCTTTTCTTAGTTATAATATAGAACATAGGAACCAATATCGAAGCAAATGAATTTAACAAGGGAAATATAAATTTCCATAAAAAGAATAAAATATCTTAAAAATACTTAAATGAATTAATCATATGCTATACAGAAATACGCGTAATAAAAATATTACAATGCAACTTATAATATTTATTTAAATAATGGATATAATAATGCAAAAATATTAATTAGGTGATTTAATGTTATTTAATATAATAATTGCTTTTATAATTCCGTGGATTTCAGGCATAGTATTTTATTTTAAAGATAGAAAAGTACTTTTTACTATAGCACCTTTTCAAAGTGTTATAGCATATACAGTGAATTCATTAGGATTCTTTTATAACTTTTGGAGCATATATCCACAACAATATGGTAAATTTGCTACTATCCCCTATGATTTAGGAATATATCCTATACTCTCAGTTTATTTAATTCATTATATTAATAAGTCAAAAATTAACCCTTATATTCTTGTATTTATTGCAACAATTTTTACAACCTCCCTTGAATGGCTTGGAATATTAAGTGGGAAGATATTCTATTCAAATGGTTGGAATATAGGATTTACCTTTATAAGCTACTTACTGCCATACTTAATAAACTACTGGTTTTATACACAACTGAAAAAAATGAATGTATTTAATTAACTTCCTTACCCTATTATGATACTTAATGCTGTAAGGAATCAACATTTAAAATGGAGTTATTACCCTTGCTAAAAAAAGAAGACAGTATAACTCCTCCAAAAGTTAAAAATTAAAATAAAAAGTACAAGTAATGCTATTTTATATATTTAGTAACTAAATCGGTAAAAACAATACCTTCTAAATGGTCTATTTCATGACAGAAACATTTTGCTAAATCTCCTGTACCTGTTAGTATAATCTTCTTACCACATTCATTTAATGCTTGTATGGTTACCTTTTTAGGTCTTATTAGTTTTCCCCATGTATTAGGAATACTTAAACAACCCTCTATAACTTCTTGGGTTCCCTCTTTGTTAATTATCTTTGGATTAACTAATTTTATAAGCCCTTGTCCCATATCAATTACAACCAATCGTTTTAATATACCAACTTGTGGCCCAGCTAATCCTCCCCCATTTTCTGTATTATACATAGTATCTGCCATATCATTTAATATTTGTCTTATTTTATCATCTACTACTTCAACTACTTTACTCTTTTTTCTCAATATTTTATCATCAAACATCCTAATTTGTCTTAATGCCATTTAAAATACACCTCTACTTTGCCGTGCCCTGGATTTTTTTTCACTTTCCTCAAAAAGAAAAACCTCTTCTATAGAGCGATGAAATATTTTACAAATATCATAAGCCAACCATATAGATGGTTCAAACTTTTCTGTTTCAATAGCATTAATTGCTTGTCTTGACACACCTATAAGTTTTCCTAATTGTTCTTGTGTTAATCCAAAAACTTCACGAAATTCTTTTATTCTATTCTTCATTAATAATCACTCCTGTAATGTTAACCTTACATTGCAAATATATCAACAAATTATTCCAATGTCAAGT
Source organism: Clostridium sporogenes (assembly GCF_001020205.1). NCBI lineage: Bacteria > Bacillati > Bacillota > Clostridia > Eubacteriales > Clostridiaceae > Clostridium > Clostridium sporogenes. Next base: position 643,964 of record NZ_CP011663.1, on the reverse strand, counting down.
TAACCTTACAAAACATACAATAAATAGTTTTATTGAAAATAGATATCTAGAAAAATAATGTATGTAATTAATTACATATATGTTATTAACTTTCCAAATAAAAAATTAAATCTTCTTTTTGTAAAATGCCTCTAAATTATGGGATGTAGGGAAGATTATTTGTTAACTAATGATTGAATTATTGCCATTAAATGATATGATTTTAGTAAAATATGATACATTTTTAAGAAGAAGTCTATTGAAGCCATATGTACGGAAGATGTTTAACTCTATTTAATGTATAAAAACTCTACAATTCAGCAATAAAATAAATTATTTGGGTAGGGGAGATGTTAAAATGAAACTTAATAAAAGATTAATTTTAACAATAATAATGGTTGTTATTTTAATAATCATTGTTACTTTAGACGTATTTTCTAAACGTGCTTACAATGCGCCAATATCAAAAGATGAATTTTGTTTAGGAACACTTTGCAAAATTAGTGTATATGATAAAGTTAATGAAAAAGTATTAGATAGGGCTTATGACAAAATTAGGGGAATTGAGAGTAAAATAACAGTGAACAATGCTGATACTAGTGAAATTATTGAACTAAATAATGCTGCTGGTAAGCATGCTGTAAAAATAAGTAAGGATACTTTAAAAATATTAAAGAAGGGTATCTATTACTCTCAACTTTCTCAAGGAAAATTTGATATTACAATTGGAGCTATTTCTAAATTATGGAATATTGGTACTAATAAAGAAGCTATCCCCAATCAAATGGATTTACAAAATGCTCTAAAACATGTAGATTATAGAGCCTTACAAATTGATGAATCCAGTAATACAGCTATGCTAAAAAAAGAAGGGACAAAAATAGATTTAGGTGGTCTAGCAAAAGGTTATATTGCAGATGAGGTTGCTATTGTATTAGCTAATAATGATGTTAAGAATGCTCTTATTAATTTAGGTGGAAATATCCTAACCATGGGAAGTAATCCCAATAGAGACCACTGGAATGTATATATTCAAGATCCATATGCTACTAGAGGAAGTATTTTAGGAAGTGTACAAATAAAAAATAATTCGAATAAATCTGTTGTTACATCTGGAACATATGAAAGATTTTTTGAATGCAAAGGTAAAAGATACCATCATATAATGAATAGTAAGACAGGCTATCCTGTGGAAAACGAGCTTCTTTCTGTAACAATAATAGCTGATAAATCATCTAATGCAGATGGTATGTCTAATTGTGTATTTCAATTTGGATTAAAAGGTGGCATGGACCTTGTAAGAAAAGTTAGAAATATTGATGCTGTATTTATAACCAAAGATAAAAAAATATATATCACTGATGGTTTAAAAGGTAACTTTACACTTACTAATAATGAATATACTCTTATTGCTAATTAAGATTTTATATAATACAAATTATTGTATTACTAATAAATAGTTTATATTTATTTATATTCTTAATAATGATACAAATATCTTAAAAGAGAAAATATAATTGTGGATTTTACAGAACGAAGTGGAGTAAAATCTTCCTTTTGTACCTATCTTGCCCCACTGAAATTATCTTTAAAGAGTTATACTAACTTCAGCCTATTAAAAAGAGGGATATGTGGCGTAAAAGGCATTCGAAAAAGCTTAGGGATTCTTATTTGTTTTTTGAAAATATATTAGAAAAAAATGATTGTTTGAGCGGTCAGCGAGTTTCATTTTTTTCAATATATTTTCTAAAAAACAAATTAGAATCTCTTAGCGAATTGAGACGCCTTTGTAGCCACATATCCCTTTTTAATAGGCTGTGGTATAACTTACTTTAAGTCGTAATTTCCTTATTTCATGAAGTTTTCTATTTCTTCTATACTTTTAATTATATCCTTACTTAAAACTTCACACCCGTTCTCTGTTATTAATAAATCATCCTCTATTCTTATTCCAATACCTTCTTCTTCTATATAAAGACCTGGTTCATTTGTTATAACCATACCTGGTTTTAATTCTACTTCATAACTTCCTACATCATGAGTATCTAAGCCTAAGTAATGCCCAAAACTATGAAAATAATATTTTCTTAACTCTTTTTCATCTTGTAATATTCCTAATTTTTTGCATCCTTCTATTAATGTTTTTTTAGTTATTTCTTCTATTTCTTTAAAGGTAACTCCTGATTTTGCATTTTTAATTATAGCTTTATTAGCTTCTAAAACTACTTTATATACTTCCTTTTGTCTTTCTGTAAACTTTCCATTGGCTGGAAAAGTTCTTGTTATATCACCATTATAATATTTATATTGAGCTCCTAAATCACAGAGTATTAAAGAGTTATTTTCTATTTTACAATTATTTTCGCTATAATGTAGCACTGTAGCATTTTTTCCAGCTGCTGCTATAGTTTCAAAGGCATAATCTGTAACACCATTTTTCTTTAAGGAAAAGTCAAAATATGCTTCCACTTCATATTCCATCATATTTGGCTTTATGTTTTTCATCATGTTATATATACCTTCTTTAGTTATATCTATAGCTTTTTTGATTAATTCTATCTCCTCTTCACTTTTTATTGTTCTTAAATAGCATATATTTTTATAGATATTTTCTATTTTTACATAAGGATATTTTTCTTTTAATTCTTTAGCAAAAATTTGAGCCGGTGTAAAGTTTTCTTCCCACTCTCTTCTTTCTAAATCTAAGTATACTTTATTAAACCCACTTCTATTTATAAAGATCGGAAAATCATCAAAAAATTTATCCACATATTCTATATTTTCTATTCCACTTATATTTTTAGCTTCTTTTTCACTAATGGTTGCCCCTACCCATCTTGCCATTATTGGATCCGGTCTTTGTATATATAAATGTTCTTTTGTTTCTTTATTTTTTTTAGTTATAACTAATATTATCTGTTCCTCTTCTATTCCAGTTAAATAATAAAAGTTTCTGTTAGGTGTAAATGGATAGGTTTCGTCTGCTGACTTATAAGGTGCCTTGCCTGCAAATATAACAATTATCCCCTCTTCTATACTCTCCCCTAAGTTTTTTCTGTTTCTCATAAAAAATTCTTTATTCACAAAAATCCCCCCTAATTATTTTGTGTTTAACTGCTATATTCCTATAGTTTTTTATTTATTCATTTTTTAACTTTCTACTTATACACATTGTAATTTTTTTACTCTGCACTACTTATATTAGAACTATCACGTTTCAGCTCTCTAATATATTTTTAAAGCAAAATTCCTGATATTATAAAAATTACTGTCCCTATAAAAAAAGTTCTAATATTAAAATTAATATATAAAAAAGTCAATGCATTAATTAATATTCATATTTAAATTTTTTCTACTATACTATGCAAAATAATAATTTATATATAATCATATAAATTATACATATTATATCATAAAGGTAATATTTAGTAATATCCCTTTATGATTTAAGTTAACAATAATAAGTTATATCACAATAATATATGGGATATAACTTATTATTTCTTCTAATTTCACATTATAATTGTTAAATAAAAAATATCCATAGATTTGTTCACATCAAATCTATGGATGTTCTTTATTTATTATCTTTATTTAACAAATCACCTATAGCAGCAATGCTACCTAATGAAGATAATGTTTCATTTGGTAATATTAATTTATTAGCTGGATTTTTAGCCATTTCTTTTAGTGCGTCTACTTGTTTTAAAGCAATAACTACTTCATTTGTTCCTGATTCTATTATAGATGCATTAACCTTTCTTATAGCTTCTGATTCTGCATTAGCTATTTGTTCTATAGCTCTAGCTTTACCTTCTGCTTCTAATAATTGAGATTCTCTTAATCCTTCTGCTCTTCTTATATTAGCTTCTTTCTCTGCTTCTGATTGTAATATTTTAGCTTGCTTTTCCCCTTCTGCTCTTGCTATTTCTGATTGTTTTTCCCCTTCTGCTTGAAGTATAGCAGCTCTCTTATCTCTTTCTGCTCTCATTTGTTTTTCCATAGCTTCTTGTATTTCTCTTGGTGGATCTATATTTTTTATTTCTACAGATAAAATTTTAATACCATAAGCATCTGTAATTTCATCTATTTGTTCAAGTAATTTTGAATTTATTTTATCTCTTCCTGATAAAACTTCATCTAAAGTCATATTACCTACTATATTTCTCATATTTGTTATAGTGGAATATGTTATACCTGCTTTATAGTCTTCAATATTGTAAACCGCATCTTTAGAGTTCATTATTTTATAAAATATAACATTATCTATAGATATTTTTACATTATCCTGTGTAATAACACTCTGTGGATCTATATCTATGATTTGTTGTTTCGTAGAAACTTTTTTTCTTACAAAGTCTGCAAAGGGCATAATTATATGCCAACCTGGCTCCAAGGTTCTATGATATTTACCAAATCTTTCTACTATAGAAACATAACCTGTATTTACAACTTTTATAGACAGTAAAAATGTTACTAATATAATAACTAATAATACAATTGTAAGTATCGCCATACTTATTCCTCCTCTACTTTTTCAATAAAAATTTTGTTACCTTTTACTGAGATTATTTTTACCTTATCTCCCTTTTTTATATAATCTCCACTATTCGTGACTCTCCAATATACTCCTTGGAACTTTAGCACCCCCTCATCTTTTATATCTTTATCTGCAATAAAAATTTCTCCAATATAATTTTTTTCAATAGATAATATAGAGTTCTCCTGTTTCTTAATAATTTTCTTTACCATTGGATAACCTAATACCATACATAAAATACTAATTAATACAAAAACAATAATTTGTGTAAACATAGAATATCCTAATATTTGAACTATAAGTGCAGCTATAGCCCCTAAAGTGAACCAAACAAATAAAAAAGAACTAGTAGCAAGATCTAATAGTAAAGCAGCAGTTCCAATTATTATCCAAACAATAATACTAAAATTGCTCCACATACTCTCCCTCCCTTTTGAATTATTACTATTATTATACATTATAATCTTATAAATAATATAAATAAATAGTTTTTAACTTAATAATCTATATATTATTATGATATAGTTTTATAATAAAATGTACTTTGCATAATTTTTTATTAATATTTTATATTAAAGTTTAATTATTTACCTTTAATTTGATATAATCATAAGGTAATAATATTTTAAATGGAGGATTTTATATGAATAATTCACAATATTACATAAGAGTATCTACTGCTTGCCCTGTAACTAATGTAGCAGATATAGATTTTAATATAGAAAACATAAAAAAATGTATAGATATGTGTATAGAAAAAAAATCAAAATTAATAGTTTTTCCAGAGCTTTGTATAACTTCTTATACTTGTGGAGAACTTTTTTCACAAAGTCTATTAATATCCAAAGCCCTAGATGGAATACATAATATATGTAAATATTCTATAGATAAAGATGTTTTAATAGCTGTAGGAGCACCTTTATTATATAGAAATAGTCTTTATAATTGTGCTGTTATAATATTTAGCGGAAAAATACTAGGTATTGTCCCTAAAAGTTATTTACCTAATTATTCAGAGTTCTATGAGAAAAGATGGTTTACTGAAGGATATAAAATAAAAAGTGAAAGGATTAATCTACCATTCCAAAAAAACATTCCTTTTGGAGTTAACCTTATTTTTTCTGATAAAATTTTTAAATTTGCTTTCGAAGTATGCGAAGATCTTTGGGTTACAATTCCACCTAGTAGTTATCTTGCATTAATGGGAGCTAATATTATCGGAAATTTATCTGCATCTAATGAAATAGTTAGCAAATCAGATTATAGACGAAATTTAGTTTCATCTCAAAGTGGTAGATGCTTAGCATCCTATGTATATTCCTCATCAGGAGTATATGAATCTTCTACCGATTTAGTATTTAGTGGACACTTATTAATTGGAGAAAATGGCTCTATATTAAAAGAAAACAAGAGATTTCAACGAGAAAATGAAGTCATTACAAGTATTATAGATATAGATAAAATTAATAACGAAAGACTTAAAAATGTAAGCTTCAAAGATAACTCAATGAATATGAATTTGGAATTAGAAGAAATAACTTTTAAATTTGCAATTAATGATGTGGGTGACTTTGATAGACCTATAGACAAATACCCTTTTGTTCCTTCTAATAAAGAAGAAAGAGCAGTAAGATGCAAAGAAATATTTAATATACAAACTTCAGCTCTAGCTAAAAGACTTGATCATACTACTATGAAAAAAGCAGTTATAGGTATCTCAGGTGGATTAGATTCCACATTAGCTTTATTAGTTATAGCTAAAACCTTTGATAAATTAAACATTCCTAGAGAAAACATAATAACTATAACAATGCCTGGTTTTGGAACTACAGATAGAACCTATAATAATGCTGTAAATCTATGTAAACACTTAAATACAACCTTAAAAGAAATAAATATAGTAGATGCAGCATTGCAACATTTTAAAGATATAGGACATGACAAAGATATACATGATGTTACCTATGAAAATGTTCAAGCAAGAGAGAGAACTCAAATACTTATGGATATAGCTAATAAAGAAAGCGGCTTAGTCATAGGAACTGGTGACTTGTCTGAATTAGCTTTAGGTTGGTGTACTTATAATGGAGATCATATGTCCATGTACAGTGTAAATTGTTCTATTCCTAAAACCTTAGTAAGATATTTGGTAAGATATGTAGCTGAAAATGAAGTAGTAAAAGAAATATCAGAAATACTTATAGATATATTAGATACACCTGTAAGTCCTGAACTACTACCAAAAGATAAAGAAGGTAATATCTCTCAAAAAACTGAAGATATAGTAGGACCTTATGAATTACATGATTTCTTCCTCTATTATTTTATTCGTCAAGGATCCACTCCAGATAAAATAAAACAATTAGCTAAAGTAGCTTTTAAAGATTCCTACGACAAGGAAACTATTGATAAATGGTTCTCTTATTTTATAAGAAGATTCTTTACTCAACAATTTAAACGTTCTGCGGTCCCAGATGGTCCTAAAGTGGGAACTATAAGTTTATCCCCTAGAGGAGATTGGAGAATGCCATCAGACGCAAGTTTTAACCTTTGGAAACAAAAATAAAATAAGGTATTTACTTTTGAAATTTAATAACGTGTCTCAAAATAAATTTAATTTTGAGACACTCTCTATTTTTATAACTATCCTAAATAATAATAAATAGACATAAAAATTATTAAATTCAATGATTTAATAATTTTTATGTCTATTTATTAAATAAAACAATTTTCACTTAGAAAATAATAATTAAATTATTTATATATGTCTACAATTAGTCCTGTTATATCATCTATAGTTTTTGCTATATCTAAATTTTCTTTTTCTGCACTTAATAACATTTCTGTTAATTCCTCAAGTTTTTCATCTACTGTTTCTACTGTAATAAAGTATTGAGTTTGCCAAAAACTTATATCCTTTTTTACGGAATACATATATTCTAAAACTGATTTTAAATATTCTTTTATCATTCTTTTATATGCTTTAACATCAGCATAACATTTAGTTATAGCTAATCTATTTCCTTTTTTATTTATATTCTCCAACATTTTTTTTAATTCTTGCTCTGATTTTTGCTGACGAGCAAAATTAAAATTTTGAGAAAATCCTTTTTTATTTTCTATGGCCCTTTTACTTTCTGTTTGTATCGGTGAATTGGTTCCTACTCTTTTGATTTCCAAATAAAATCACTCCATTAAATATTTTTATCATATATATATTATAGCTAAATTTCTTTTAAAAATATAGTATGTTTTATTTGTAAACCAATTATATTTTTCATTTAATGCTTTTTTATTTTTATAGAACATAAAAAAAGCACTAAATGTGCACTATAAATTTAATACTTACAAAAAAATCACTTTATATAATTTTAACATTATAAACCAAAAAAGACTGATATAGAATCAGTCCCATGATATGTTATATAATCTCTCGACCTATGCCGAGTATGTTATTCAATTTAAAGAAAGGATATATGAGATATAATCTCCTAACCTCTGCTAGGTATGTTTCTCTTGAACACAATTGTTATTATACCATTAAACAAAAAATTATACAACATAAATTTATAAAAATTTAATATTTTTTTATTAAATTCTTTATAATTTTTGTTTTAACTACAAATCTAGCGAAATTTTTATTTTAGAATCTAAAAGTTGCATGAATTTGTCTGATAAAGTAGCTACGTGTCTTCCAAGTCTAGCTTTTGACACAATTCTTATTTGTTCTGCTAACACTGTTCCTGTTATTTCCATTTTTTCTCCCTTAACTAATTCAAAATCTCCATTTCTTATGGAAATATGTACAGCTATCTTCTTTGGCCTATTAGAAATGGGTACTACTATGGTTGTAGGTGCATTTTGGTTTCCTGTGTCATTTTGTATAATAATAACTGGTCTAATTTTATTTTCTTCTGATCCTATATTTTGACCTAATTCACAAGTCCAAACTTCACCTCGCTTAGGAACTATCCTAATTCTATTCTTGACATTATTATTCATTTCTATACCATCATTTACCCATTCTACATATTTATATAGTTTACTTAATGCGTATGCTTTCTCTTTCAAAGTTTTAGCACTTTTATTTTTATCTATTTTATTGTTAACCCTATTTATGTATTCATCTAATAACTTATGTATCTGATTTTCTGTATCTTTTATGTATTTTCCTAATTCTTCACTGTTCATATCATTTAAGTTTTTCATTGCTCTTTCCCCCTATAACAATTATATAATACCAAAATTTGAAAGAGAAATAAAATTTATTAATAATCTATTTATCTATCATTTACCTACTTTATTTATATTATTCTATTAGAAAATATAGTATTCATAGGTTATAATTAATTTGTCTTTTATTTTTTTATGAGGTGATATTAATGCTTAAATATTTAAAAATGTTTTGGAGTTTCTTTAAAATAGGTGCTTTTACCTTTGGTGGTGGTTATGCAATGATTCCACTTATAGAGGAAGAGGTTGTAAATAAAAACTCTTGGATATCTAAAGAAGATTTCTTAGATATACTTGTAATATCTCAATCTTTTCCTGGTGCTTTAGCGGTAAATTGTTCTACCTTTATCGGATATAAAATAGGAAATTTACCTGGAGCTATACTTGCTCTTTTAGGAACCATATTACCATCCTTCTTTATAATATTATGTATTGCAAGCTTTTTTATGCAATTTAGAAATAATTATTATGTAGATTTAATATTCAAAGGGATAAATGGAGCCGTTCCCGTACTAGTGTTAGTAGCGGTAATAAGCCTTTCCAAATCTATTAAAAAAAATTACATTAATTATACCATAATTATATTAACAGTGGTACTTTTAAAATTCTTTAATATGCACCCTGTTATAATTATACTTCTTTCTGGAATATATGGTTATATTTTTCTTAGAAAGAAGGTGCAGTAATGAAAACATTACTAGAGTTATTTTTTTCTTTCTTAAAAATAGGTATGTTTAGTTTTGGTGGTGGTTATGCTATGCTTCCACTTATAGAAAGAGAGATTGTACACAATAAGCACTGGATAAGTTACAAATCCTTTATAGACATTATAGGTATATCTCAAATGACACCTGGACCTATAGCTATAAACTCTGCCACTTTTGTAGGATATAATGTAGCTGGATTCAAAGGAAGCTTAATGGCTACTCTAGGGGTTATAACCTTCTCTTTTATTTTGGTAACAGTAGCAACCCATTTTATTATAAAGTTTAAAGAATCAAATATTTTAAAATCTGCTCTAATGGGAATGAGACCTGCTCTTATAGGTCTTATAATATACGCTTTTTTAAACTTAGCTTCTCAATCCTATATAGATTTAAAGAGTATAATAATTGGTATAATAACATTTATACTTTTGCTATCTAAAAAAATACACCCTATTATAATCATAGTAATAGCTGGACTTTTAGGAATCATTTTTTATGGATTTGTTCCCTTTTAAAATGTTTTAATAAATATTGTACTTAATAGAACAATATGCTATAATTTGAAATGTCATGAAGACAAAGGGGAGTAGCAAAAGTTAAGTACTTTAAACTATTCGTCATTACGGATTAAAATCCCGGATAGTTTGCTCTTTAAGAGATTGCAAGACCTTTGTCCTATATAAATATAGGACAAAGGTCTTTTTATTTATATAAAATATAATTATAAATATTTTTTATAATTATATTTTATATCTATATAATAACTTTATAATATTCTTGTGAATAAACTCTTAATGAATTTAAAATATTTTTTATTAATTTCAAATATTATAGATTTATTTTATAATATATAAAATTTTACAAACAATAATAGCGAGGTGAATATTATGTGGTTTAACAAAACTTCTCAGGAAATATTAGAAAAACTTGCTGTAGACACTTCCAAAGGTTTAAGTTCTGAGGAAGTAGGAAAGAGAAAAGAAAAGTATGGCCTGAATAAATTAAATTCTAAAAAACAAAAATCTTTATTAAAAATGTTCTTTGAACAACTAAATGACATTCTAATTTATATACTATTAGCTGCAGCTATAATTTCTGGGGTTTTAGGTGAAATTAGTGATGCACTAATAATAGGAATAGTTGTTATTATTAACACCGTTATAGGGGTTGTACAAGAATCCAAAGCTGAAAAGGCTTTGGAAGCTTTGAAACAGCTTTCCACCCCAAAAGCCTTGGTAAAAAGAAATGGAGAAAATGTAGAAATTCCATCAGAAGATGTAGTTCCAGGAGATGTAATAGTTTTAGATGCAGGTAGATATGTTCCTTGTGATTTACGACTTATAGAAACTGCTAATCTTAAAATAGAAGAATCAGCTCTTACAGGTGAGTCTGTTCCTGTTGAAAAGCATGCTGAAGAAAAACTAGAAGATCCTAAAACATCCTTAGGCGATCAAAAAAATATGGCCTTTATGTCTACTCTAGCTACTTATGGAAGAGGTACTGGTATTGCTGTAGGCACAGGTATGAATACTGAAATAGGTAAAATAGCTAAAATGCTTGAGGGAGAAGATAAAGAACTCACTCCTCTACAAAAAAAGTTAGCTGAATTAGGTAAAATTTTGGGCTTTGCTGCTTTAGGTATATGTGCTTTAATGTTTGTTGTTGGCTTACTTCAAAAAAGAGACATTTTAGAAATGTTCTTAACCGCTATAAGCCTTGCTGTTGCTGCTATTCCTGAAGGGCTTCCTGCTATAGTTACTATAGTCTTAGCTATGGGAGTTCAAAGAATGATAAAGGAAAATGCTATAATTAGAAAACTCCCTGCTGTAGAGACTTTAGGAGCTGTTAATATTATATGCTCAGATAAAACTGGTACTTTAACTCAAAATAAAATGACCGTAATCAAATTTTATACTAATAATGAAATACAAGATATAGATAAGTTAAATATTGAAGATAATATTCATAAAATGCTCCTTGAAAATTTAGTTTTATGTAATGATGCCACTTTCTCTAAGGATTCAAGTACTGGTGATCCTACTGAAATAGCTTTACTAGAAGCAGGAGCTAAATATAATATTGTTAAGAACAATATAGAAAATGAACATAAAAGAATAGATGAAATTCCTTTTGATTCTGATAGGAAACTGATGACCACTGTAAATGATTTTGATGATAAAAACTATGTAATGACTAAAGGTGCTATAGATAATTTATTAAAAATAAGTACTAACGCTTATATAAATGGAGAAGTAGTTCCTTTAACAGATGAAATAAAACAAAATATAATGAATGCATCTAATGATATGTCTAAAAATGCTCTTAGGGTTTTAGGAGCTGCTTATAAAATATTAGAAGATACTAACTACAATAAAGAAAATTTAGAAATGGATTTAACTTTTATCGGTCTAGTAGGTATGATAGATCCACCTCGTGAGTCTGTAAAAGATTCTATTTTTGAATGTAAAAATTCTGGTATAAAAACTATAATGATTACAGGTGACCATAAAGTAACTGCTTTTGCTATTGCAAAGGAATTAGGTATAGCAGAGGATGAATCTCAAGCTATATTTGGATATGAATTAGATGATATGTCAGATTCAGAATTAAGCTCTAAAATTGAAAGTTTAAGAGTTTTTGCTAGAGTGTCTCCAGAACACAAGGTCAAAATAGTAAAAGCTTTAAAATCTAAAGGGAATATAGTTTCTATGACCGGTGATGGTGTTAATGATGCTCCCTCATTAAAAGCTGCAGATATAGGTGTGGCTATGGGTATAACAGGTACAGACGTTGCTAAGGGCGCTTCTGATATGGTATTAACAGATGATAATTTCTCTACCATAGTATCTGCAATAAAAGAAGGAAGAAATATATATAACAATATAAAAAAATCTATTATCTTTCTTTTGTCCTGTAATCTTGGAGAAATTATAGCTCTATTTATAGGTATACTTCTTGGTTGGCCAGCTCCATTAAGACCTATACACCTTTTATGGGTTAACTTAATAACAGATAGCCTACCAGCTTTATCTTTAGGTATAGACCCTGGTGATCCTGATATTATGGATGAAAAGCCAAGAAATCCTAAAGAGAGTTTATTTGCAGGTGGCGCAGGTATTTCTCTTATATTAAATGGTTTATTAATAGGTGTGCTTACATTAATAGCCTTTGAGGTTGGAAGGATAAGATATTCTGATTCATTAATGCATGCTCAGACTATGGCCTTTGTTGTATTAAGTGTATCTCAATTATTCCATTCCTTTAATATGAGACACCCTAAAAAGTCTATATTTCAATTAGGTTTGTTTACAAATAAATATTTATTTGCCTCTGTAATATTTGGAATATTCCTACAAGATATGGTTATAACAATTCCATTTTTAGCATCTATCTTTAAGGTTTTTGATTTAACAATGCAGGACTGGATATTTGTATGTGCATTATCAATAATACCTTTGATAATAAATGAAATAGTGAAATTCTTTAAAAGATTAAAGGATAAATAAATAATAGGAGTCTCAAAATTCAATCTATTTTGAGACTCTATAATTTTAAGATATAAATTTCAAATAAATATTTCCTATAAAATTTTTCCCCTTGTTTATATAATAAGAATATCTATTCCAAATTATTTTGTTATCTTTGATTATTATATTGCCTTTGTTGCTTGTTGTAAAAACTTCTATGCCTTTGTTTTTTAATCTATCTATTACAATTTTATCTGGACTATAGATTCCGTCACAAGTAACAATAGCAATTTTAGGTTTTGCCATATCTATAAGTTCATTACTGTTGCTAGTTTTAAATCCGTGATGAGAAACTTTCAAAATATCACATTTTTTTATTTTTTCATTATATATCATATCTCTTTCTTCTCTTTCTTCACAATCTCCTAAAAATAAATATTTAATTCCATCTATTTTACCAAATAATACTATAGAGTTATTATTTTCATTCTTCTTATCTATATTCATAGGAGCTATAGCCTTTAAATTTAGCTTTCTTCCTCTAACTTCCCATCCATCTTCTATCCATTCATACTTAACCTTATGTTTTTTTACCATATTAATTACTTTTTTCTTATCACCACCATCATGTTTGGGTAAAAAAAGCTTTTTTACTTTAGATGTTTTTAAGAGCATCTCTAACCCACCATAATGATCATCATGATAATGGGTTAATATAACTCCATCTATTTTATCTACATTATTGGAATTTAAATAACTTAATATTTTACCACTATAATATTTCCAACCAGTATCTATTAAATAATTTTCTTTTCCTGTTTTAATTAATATACAATCACTTTGCCCTGTATCTATAAAATGTACCTCGGGCCCTCTATCCCTTGCCAAAGCTTTTGTATAAAACAAACTTACTACAACAATAAACACTAAGAAAGTTCTAGGTGCTTTTATTTTCATAATACACCTCCTTATTAGATTTATTTTTTGTAGTAAGTTATATTTTATTCTCTATTAAAATTTTTATTTAAATTTATATAATCCTCTGCTGACTCTTTTATACTAGTTATCTCTTCCTCATTAAGCTCTCTTATTATTTTTGCAGGTGATCCCATACACAAAACTCCTGAAGGTATTTTTTTATTGGAAGTTACTAGACTTCCTGCTCCAATTATAGTATTTGAACCTATTTCTGCTCCATTTAATATAATAGACCCCATGCCTATTAAGGAATTATCATTTATTTTACATCCATGTAGTATAGATCCATGACCCACTGTTACATTGTTTCCTATATGTATATTTAAATCTCCTTCATCTACATGCAAAACGCAATTATCTTGTACATTAGACCCACTACCAATATGTATACTATTTATATCTCCTCTCAAAACCGCCCCAAACAATACAGTACAATTTTCTTCTAATACCACATCTCCTATTAAGTCTGCACTTTTAGCTAAAAAAACATTTTTCTTTATTATAGGTTTTTTCCCATTATATTCGTAAATCATCTTTAGCCCTTAAATAAAACTATGTAAATTCTTTTATATTTCTCTTTTTATCTATATTATTAACTCTAGTATGTTTATTTAATATAAGATTAATAAAGATTAGACTATAAAAATAAATATAATTAGCTAAGTTTTACTAAGGTTATTCACCTCCTTTTTTTATAAATTTATACATGAATTTTTTAATTCTATTAGTATGTTTTAATTAAATTTATATTTTAAAATAAAATTATAGATTCTAAAGCCCTGTACTCTTGCACAGGGCTTTCAACAATATTATTATATCATTACAATAAAGTATATGACACTTTTTTATTAAAAATATTATTATACTACAAAATTTATTGTTCTTTTCTTAATTTTTCTAACTGTTTTTTGTCTTTCATCTTCATATAAATATAAAATGGTATACCTATAAAACCCAATATTAACCCATATAAAGCAGACTCAGCACCTGTTCCATAAACCGCCCAAATAGCATAAATAAATCCTATTAATGGAACAATGGAATTTATAATAAAATTTCCTAAATTAAATTTTTCTTCCCTTTTAGATAAAAGTAATATATCTGCAGCATTAGTTATAGCATATACAGGTAAGTATGCTAATGTAGCTAATAAAATCATAAAATTATAAGCAGAAGTCATAGAACCTGTATAGTTCATAAAAAGAACAATGTTAGTTAATATTCCATTTATTATAATCCCTACGTGAGGAGTTCTATATTTAGGATGAATCTTAGCGAAAGCTTCTGGAAACATTCCATCTACAGCTGCTGCATAGGAAATTCTAGCTGTTAACATTATCCACCCTGCTATAGTTCCAAAAATGGTTATAACAATAGCTAATAAAAATAGATTTACAGCTCTACTGCTTAAATGTAAAGCTAATATATCACTCATAGGAGAATTACTTTTTGCTAACATATCTTGTGGTAATCCACCCATAGCTACAAAGCTTATTACTAAATATACCAGCACTGCTATTAAAAGTCCATAAATAGTACTCAATTTAACATTTTTTTCAGCACTTTTTATTTCTCCTGCTGCTATACTAGCGGACTCAAATCCAGAGAATGCCCATAATGTAGTTGCTGCTGCTAAAGGCACTGTACTAAACCCTTTTCCCTTTGGAAAAGCAGGAGTAATGTATTGTGGATTAAAATTAGCAAAGCCTATTATTACAAAAATTAAAAATACTCCTAGTTTAAATATAGTTATAACTGTTTCAAAGGCACTAGCTTGTTTTACCCCTATAATGTTTAATATATTAAATGCCCACAATATAGCAGAGGTATATAAAAAAGCATATAATCCATTAGTTTTTAAAGCTGGAACTAAACTTGAAGAATAACTTCCTATAGCCGTTATTATAGCCGCATTAGATATACATGTAGCACTCCAATAAAGCCATGCATTAATAAAGCCCACAAAATCTCCAAAAGCTATTTTAGCATATTGATAAGGACCTCCTGTTTTTGGAATTTTCGATCCTAATCGTGCAAAAGATAATGCTAAAAATATAGAACCTATGCCAGTTATAATCCAAGCTGCCATAGTAGCTCCTGGTCCTGACACCGCCGCTAAAGTGGCTGGAAGCATAAATATTCCTGATCCAATTATATTACCTGCCACTATAAATGTAGCAACAAAAAGTCCTATTTCTTTTTTTAATTTATCATGTCCCTCCATATTAATACTCCTTTCATATCATCTTTAGTAAAAATCTATAAACTATACTATAATAAAAAATTTTCATATAATTATTTAAATTGTATTAATACTATTATTTATTCCTTATGCAAAAATTATTACTTTAAAATAAATACATTTTTAAGAAACTTAAATATTTTCCTTTATTATCTAAATACGTATTATTTAAAAGCATTCAATATTATAAAATATATTTTTTAATTTTAATTATTATCTTTTAATCTACTATATTCAATTAACTATCAATATAAAAAAATTCTGTATATTGTATATAAAATACAAATGTGGTTTTTAAAGTAAAAAGCTATGAATTCAAAATATTATATTTCAAAATTCATAGCTTTTTATT
Source organism: Clostridium sporogenes (assembly GCF_001020205.1). Taxonomy (NCBI): domain Bacteria; kingdom Bacillati; phylum Bacillota; class Clostridia; order Eubacteriales; family Clostridiaceae; genus Clostridium; species Clostridium sporogenes. The sequence goes on along the minus strand of NZ_CP011663.1, from coordinate 627,466 downwards.
CCTTGATTATTAAATTTTAAGTAAATATATATAAAATACTTTATTTAAAATCTATTTTAATAAATTTAATTTTTAAAATTTTTCTTTATATTATTAACTAACTATAGTCTTCCATTTACATCTTACTCATTGGAACATTGAACAATATTATCTATATCTATATCAGCTTTAGAAATATCTTTTTTATTTTTCAACTTCATATATATATAAAATGGAACCCCTGCTAACATTAACATAAATCCGTATAGTACTGTTTCAGCTCCTGAACCGTATATTGCCCAACAAGCATAGGTAAATCCTATTAATGGTATAATAGCTATCTTTATAAATTTGCCTACAGTTAATTGTCCCCTACATTTAAATAATAATAATATATCTGATGCAGATGTAGTAGCATAAACCGGTAAATATGATAATGTAGCTAAAAGTATCATAAAATTATAGGCAGATACCATTCCCTTTGATGAATTTAATATTAATAATATATTAGTTAATATAGCATTTATTATTAATCCCTTATAAGGAGTTTTATACTTGGAGTGTAACTTTGCAAATACTGCTGGAAATAATCCATCCTTAGCTACTGCATAGCTCATCTGTCCTGCAATCATAATCCACCCTGCAATAGTTCCTAATATAGTTATAACTATAGCTAAATTAAATACTTTTACTACTCCACCACCAAAGAATTGAGCTAATATATCCGTCATTGGTGAAGGACTCTTAGCTAAGACATCCTGTGGTATAGCCCCCATGGCAAAAAAGCTTATTGCAACATAAAAAAGAATTGTTATAACCAAGCCTAATATAGTACTTCTACTTATATTTTTTTCTGGATCTTTAATTGTTCCAGCACCTACTGCAGAAGATTCAAAACCCGTAAAAGCCCATAATGTAGTAGTTGCAGCTAATGGTAATGTGCTCAATCCTTTTCCCTTTGGCATCATTGGTGTAATATTTCCCATATTAAAATGAGCAGCTGCAAATATTATAAAGAATATAAATACTAAAAATTTAAATACCGTAATAACAGTTTCAAAACTTGCCGCCTCCTTAGCTCCCTTAACATTTAAAAAAGTAAATATCCATAATATAGAACTATTAAACAAAAGTGCGTTAAATCCATTATTTAAAGCTGGTATTAAATAGGATGCATAACTTCCTATAGCTATTATAATTGCTGCATTAGATATCCATGTAGCACTCCAATAAAGCCAAGCATTTAAAAATCCTATAAAATCCCCAAAGGCTAATTTACCAAATTCATATGGTCCACCTGTTTTAGGAATTCTACTTCCTAATCTAGCACAGGATAAAGCCATAAATATAGATCCTATACCTGTAATTAACCATGCTACTAAGGTAGCTCCTGGACCTGATACTGCTGCTAAACTAGCTGGCAGCATAAATACGCCAGACCCAATCATATTCCCTGCAACTACACAAGTAGCTCCAAATAGACCTATTTTTTTGTGACTATGACCTTCATTATCCATTTTTCAAGTTCCCCCCAACCTCCAACTTCATAACAAGAAGCTTTGCTACTTTATATTTTATATTGGGTTATAATTTTGTCAATCCTTTTAATATAGTAAAAAAATGGAGGTAAACAATAAAATTTATATACTAAGTTTTTATAATTTTTTTTAAAAATAAAAAATATCTTTTTTAAACTCCCAATATTTTTATTTAAATTAGTAAATTCATAAAAATACAGCCTTTTAATAAAATTACATTACTCTTTTTGTTATTTTTCTTAATTTATTTTTATAATTCTTCCTATTTCTTTCTGGATTTAAGATTAAATTTAGTTAACTTCCAAAATCAATTATAAATTTTATTTATAATTGCGATAAGTTATTTTTATGCATTATTATGTATTATTATAAAGTTTAGAAATTCATAATAATTTCATATATTATTATATCATTGTAATAATTATATAATTTACAATTAAATGCTACCTTTAAAATATAAGTATATTAAAAAGTATTTATAGTAATAAATACTAAATTTAAAAATTAATTATATACAATTCAACCTTAAATATATTTATAAAAACTAAAAAACACACTAACCTCTAAAACTAGATTTTAGTGTGCTTTTATATAAAACTTAAGCAATATTTACTTCTTTTTATTATTTTGTTTTTTAATATTTTTTGCTCGATTTGGCTTAGCTTTAGGTCTAATAACTACATCATTCTTTTTCTTTTTTGCCCTACTTCCTGCTCCTATACCCATTAAATCTAAAAACCATAATGTAAGGATTATTACTATAGCAGATTGAACATACTGCCATATAGTACCATTAATATTGAATTTTATTAATGCAGGAAAAATTAATATAAATATAGATAATGCAAATACCAACCATTTGTTAATATTGATTTTGTCTAAAACATAAACTTTAAGAGCTGTATAACCAATTATAACAATAATAGAAAAGAAAAGTATTTGTAATGCAAATTTTAACCAAACTGGCATAACATTCCCTCCTTAAAAATTTGATACTATACTATTATTATATATTTCATATAATATATCAATATATTAATATAAATACTTTTACTTGAAAATGTTTATATTAATTTTATATTATAAATATGTAACAATATAAAATATAATAACATATTATATTAAAGAATAAAAACTTTAACATAAAAGAGATTGTAAATAATTCCCCCTCTAAATTTACAATCTCTTTTAATATGAACTCTTTTCCTATTATTTCAAATATATTAAAAATAAAATTTCACTTTTAAATAACCCTTCTATTTCTAAATTTTACTTTATTTTATAATTTTTTATTATTTAAATTTTAGTTATTTTAACAGTTTAATACTGTTATTATCACTGGAATATATACTATAAACTTCATTTATTTTTCAATTAATAAAATTATTAATAAAATAAAGTTTCAAATTTTAACAAATTCATAATTTTTTCTGGTATAATATTTATAATGTAATAAGATAAAAGTATATGTGTTTAATTAAACTAATCATAACTTGGAGGTGCTCATATGGATTTAAATATAGATGGTTTAGACGAACTAGATTTACAAATTCTTGAAATTTTAATTAAAGATTCTAGAACCCCTTTTTTAGAAATAGCTAGAAAATGTCATGTTAGTGGTGGTACTATACATGTTAGAATGAAAAAAATGCATGACATAGGCATAATAAAAGGTACAAAACTTATAATAGATAATTCTAAACTGGGCTATGATGTTTGCTGTTTCATAGGAATTTATTTAGATAAAGCCTCTTACTTTAATTCCGTATTAAAAGAATTAAACGAAATTAAAGAAATAACAGAACTCCATTACACAACAGGCCAATATTCTATATTTGTAAAAGTAATATGTCAGAGCATAACTCATTTACAAGATTTATTAATGAATAAAATACAAAGAGTTGAAGGCATACAAAGAACGGATACATTCATTTCTTTATCCCAACTAATAGACAGAAACATAGACATATAATAAGGAAATTACGAATTAAAAGGGGTTATACTATCCTTGGTTTAAAAAAGGGATATGCGGTTACAAAGGCAACTCACTTCAATAAGAGATTCTAAGTTATTTTTGCTTAAAATATATGGTTCCAAATTATAACTCACTGAACGTTCGAACAATAATTTAGAACATACATATATTTTGCAAAAATAACTAAGAATCTCTAGTTTTGTTCAAATGCCTTTTACACCACATATCCCTATTTTAAAACCAAGGGGAGCTATAACTCCTTAAAGAAAATTTCCTATGGGGAAGGGAAAGTACAAAAGGAAGATTTTACTCCACTCTGTTATGTAAAATCCACAATTATAGCATCCTTTTTATGGTGTTTAAATTTTTTATAAGTGGTAAAAAAAACTTTAAGTTATTTATATTTTTATAGTAAGGACTTCAAAAAATTTTCCATAGGAAATTAATGCGGGAGCATGTCAAAAGACTATATTTTCATAAGATTTATAATGTATGCACCTACAATTTAAACCATTTGAGATAGCAAACAAATTTAATAGTGGATAGGTTATGAATAAGTAATAGTTAAGATGGACTAGTTAATAAGTATACTAAACTATAAAAAACTCTATGAATTTTATCCATAACTCTTACTTCTTACTTCTTACTGCCTCTATAAATTCCAATTCAATTATAATTGCTACGCCAATTATGTTTAATTAAACTTAAAATTTTTCACATAAAACTAAATACTAATTTTTATAGAAAGCCTCCGGCGGCGCTATGGCTTTTTTGAACTCATCTATATTAAATTAAAATTTAATCTTATAATTTTTAAATCAATAATTAACTTAGCATAAATATTATAATTAAAGATTTTGTGTAGAGTATCGGAACAAAATCATCCTTTTGTGGGTTTTCTCCCAGTAGGAAATTATTATAACAACCTTTAAAGGTTGTTAAGTCATAATTTCCTTATATTAATACTTTGTTAATACAATCTTAAGATAAATTATATTATTTGTTTTTTCTATTATGATATAATAAATTATAAATTAAATTTATATAAAAGGAGATCGTTTTTTATGCCATTTACAAGCAATAATTCTTGGAAGATAAGTGGAGTTTTGTTGTTTATATTAATCTTATTTTTAGCTAATTTTTTAATTTTTTCTGTACTTCCTATAGTTGTAGTAGCAGGTTTAGTATTGTTCGGGATATATAAATTAGTTAATTATATAAAATCATGGAAGATAAATAAAAAAGGCTTTAATAATAGAAAAAATAAAGGAAAAACCTTTGAGAAATTTGATAATTTATCTCCTAATGATATACCTGATATTTCTGAAAAAAATGTAATTGATGTAGATTATAAAGAAGTTTAATAATAAATTAAATATACTTTTATACTTTAAATTTAAGAGTATAAACATATTTCTAAGCTTCAGAGGAAGTTTTTACTTCCTCTAAAGCTTAGAAATCGTTATCTAGGGATGTACACGCTCTTTACTTCCATTTTGAAAAAAATGAGAATAAAGAACGGATAGTCATGGGATAAAAATAAGCTATAGGAATAGATAAATTAAAAACTTAATATCTATTCCTATAGCTTTATATTTCTAATATATTCCCTGTATTATTTAAGAAAAATCTATCCTCTAATTCTTTCAATTTTATTGTAGCAAATTCTCCTGTGCAATGGGAAAGTCCTATAATGCTAATATCTAATTCATTAAAAGCTTCTATAGTTTTATTTATTCTATTTTCATCACATTTAATCAAGTGAGTTCCTCCTAATACAGCATATATTCTTCTATTTAATCTTTTACTTATACTATTTAATATATTAATAATTCCCACATGACTACAACCAACTAAAACTACTAGTCCTTTGTAAGTATCTATAACCAATGCTACTTCTTCTTTGAAATTATCTAATATATATCCTTCTCCTTTTTTTATTACCATATTAGATGTAAACTCTTCAAAATTATTATCCTCTTTAAAATTTGTAACTATAAATATATTAGGTTCTATTTCTAAAATATCTTGCTCAACATAATTTATAGGTATACCATTATCTGTTAAATATTTCTCATCAAAATCTATACCTAAATATTTATTTTCTATTTCTTTCCCTATTTTAAATTTATTGCTATTTTCAAAAAAATTTTCACTTACATATAATTCTGGATAACATTTTATATTTTCTATAAAACTTCTTACGCCTCCGCAATGATCATAATGAGCATGACTTAGTATCATATAATTAGTCTCATGTAAATTAATATTTAATTTGTCAGCATTCTTTATAAAGTTTCCAGAAGAACCAGTATCAAATATTATATTACATCTAGGAGTATTTATGTACATAGAAAGCCCATGCTCCTCTATCAATTCACTTTCTTCATTTTTAGAATCTTCTATCAGAGTAGTTATTTTAATACTCATATTCCTCTCCCCCTAATAGGTTATAATTGTCAATTAATTACAAACATATTATAATTTTACCACAATTTTATATTTTTTAAATATATTTATATTATTTTTTAATAAAGTATTCATTTTTGATTATATAAGTATCCAAATTTATTTATATAAATATAATAATATTGATGGAAAAATTTTTTAGGAGATATTAAAATGATAATTGCTAAAGATTATAATTTTAATAATGTAAAAGGAATAAGTTTGAATCAATTAAATGCCCATTATAAATTATATAATGGATATGTAAATAAACTAAATGAAATTTGGAGTATACCTAATAACTCTGAAGATTTTAAAAATAGTAATTCCACTTTTAGCAAATTAAGATGTATAAAACGAGGAGAAAGTTATGCCTTAGACGGAGTTAAATTGCATGAATTATATTTTGAAAATATGACTTCTGGATATATTCCTATGAATGGACCTATATTAGATAAGCTCCTAGAAGATTTTAATTCCGTAGAAAACTTCACGGAACTATTTAAAGAAACTGGTAAGACTATGAGAGGATGGGTTGTACTAGGTATAGATCCTTTAGATAATAAACTTCACATTTTTGGCTCTGATTCTCACGATAATGGTGCCCTATGGCTTTCCTATCCTTTACTTATAATGGATGTGTATGAGCATGCTTATTTTATGGATTTTGGAACAGATAAAGAAAAATATATGAATACTTTTCTTCAAAATATAAACTGGAATTTAATAAATTGCAGATTAGGTATATACTATACTTTAATAAATTCTTTAAATCATAATATGATTTTAGCTAATACTATGAATTATGGAAATATGAATTACAGAAACATATTTTATTAAAGTTTATTAAAACTAAGATAAAATTTAAACCTATAGTAATTATTTCTTTATTATAATATAAAAAACTGCTGACAAAAGATTTTATCAGCAGTATAAAAACAATTTATTTAGCTTATAAGACTATAATTTGATTAAACTTTTTTACTTCCCACTTTCTATCACATTTGTCATAGGAATCTCCACTTATTTTTATTTTATATGGTTTTAAACTTACTAACTCTAATATTAAATTTAATTTTTCATTTCCTGTATCTATACAAATTTTTTTTAATGGATTATATGGATCCATTTCTTTTTTTTCTAAAATATAATTTTTATATATAAGCAATACACTAATCTCTTTATTCGCTTTAAAACCTATAGAAAATAAATCTAATTGAATTTCAGCTGTAAAATTTTCCTCATTTAAATCTGTGCAATCCAATTTTTTTATATTAGATATAAATTTTTTGTATTCTTTTTCTAACTGTTTTTCTTCTATATCACTAATCTCAAAATAAGATATGCTTATAGGGAGTAAATGAAATACATTCATATTTTTATCACCTTTCCCTGTAAATTTTAAAGGTTGTCCATTCTATTTTTCTTTTGTTTCATATATATTATATTACTGTTTATGAAAAATGTTACTATCTCATTTTTAATATTACTATTTTTAATGATTTTTATGCATTTATATAAAATTGCTTTGATTTTCTAATTTAAATTAAAAAATAGCTTTAAAGATAAACAATTTTTTTTTAATTGAATATTATATATTGACAGGCTAATTTTATACACAAAGGAGGTATCTTTATGTGGTGTTGTGGTTGGATTTGCTGGATATTAGCATTTATTATAATAATAGCAATAATTTGCAATTGTCTATGTAGACCTAGACCTGTTTGTTGGTGCTAAATGATAACTCACTCCCACTTATATAAGTGGGAGTTTATTATATATAATTTTATTCTTTATATAAATATTTGTACTTGATACTTTCATTAATAGAACTCTCCTATTTTAATAAGTTATAAAAGCATAGATGATATAAATCATAGATATTTCTATATATCCGAAATATTATCTTAAACATATTCACAAAATCCCCTTATATTTCATAAACTACATATAGTAATATTTTTGGGGGAATATAATGGATATATATAAAAAAATAATTTTAAAAGATGCTTTAAAAAATAAAAAAAGTGCTAAAGAAAGTTTATCTTATACAAAAGATATAAAAGAAGATAACCTAGAAGGTTCTATTATAAATTTTAAAGGCGGCAAAGACTTTAATACTATTTTAGATATTGAAACTAATTTAGGTAAAATAAAATTTCCAGGCTGGATTACTTTAAAGGAATCTAAAAATTTAGAACCATCTTATTCTGAACATAGTATAGCTACTTGGATTAAAGAAAAGGACTTTTCGGACAATTATAGGTACATTGTTTTTGAAAATCCTGTTTGTTCTTTATCTTTAACATATTTATCATATTTTCCAGTTAAAATAACTGCATTAGATTCAAAAAACAATGTATTAAAAGTTATTGAAGGTAAAAAAAATTGGTGTGATGAAAAAGGTTATAGTAATATTTCTGAATTGGACATAGATGTAGAAAATAACATAATTAAATATATAAAAGTTGAAAGTTTCGCAGAATATATTGGTATTCGCTCTTTAAAAGCACATAAAAAAATCAGTACTGAAATTCCTAGAAAAAATAATGAACATAAAGTTCATAATGATTTTGATACTTTTTTTATAGCTTTATGCATATATCTATTATTTTTTCATAGAGGAAATAATAATTATTACTATAAAAAAAATAAAAACAAAAAAAAATAAATATATAATATAATTTCTACTATATCCTAGCTGTATAAATATCTTGTATATTATGTTACTCCCAATAAATAATTTAAAAAATTATTTTATAAAGAAAACACTATCAAATTTACCTATTTTTATAACTTTGATAGTGTTTTCTTTATTTATAAATACCCAAAAATACATATGCTATTTTAATTAGTCTTTATATAAAGTATATAATTTTTGCTAATATACTCCCAATCCATTTAAATATTCTTTATATTTTAAATCTGATTTTAATATATGATTTTCTATCCAATTAACAATAAAGGCCAGTAAATCCATTAGGAAGTTTTTTTGTTTTTCATCTATTTCTTCTTCATTTATAGAACTAATTTTTTTTATAAAAGCTTCATGCTCTATTTTATGATTCTCTAAATCATTATACTCATATTTTCTCATAACATCTTCTTCATAAGAAAAATGATATACTGTATATTCTTTTAAGGTCCTTATAGTTTCCATAATTTCATCAAAATGATCATATCCATCATCTAGAGAAACTATAGTATAAATTTCATCTGCTAATTCAAATAATCTTTTATGCTGATTATCAATTTTACTTATGTTACAACTATAGCATTCTTTCCATTGAAACATTAATATCCCCCTCTTTAATATTATATTTAAAATTTATATATTAATTGTTAAAAATAAATATTACACTACTTTTAAAAATAAATCTTTATATTAATTATATGTATTTTAAATGCTGTTTTATTATTACATAATATTTATTATTTACAAATAATTATAACACATTTCTTTAATTTTTTCATGTTTCATGTTTAAGATAAAAAATAAATTTATTTTTTATCTATAATCTTATAATCAGCCTCTACAAATTTGCCCTTGTAAAATTCCTTTGATTCCCCATATATTTTCACTTCTTTTTTCACTGCTTTCTGTTTTATAACTTTTCCAGTAAACTTGCTAAATTTCACTCCACTCTCTAAAGTTATTCCAGCTATATTAAAAATAGATTTAGTTGTTAATGACCCTACTTTTCCTAATAATTTTCCGCTACCTTTTGCTCCTTTAGCCATGCTATTATGATTATTTCTTTTTAAACTTTTATATAAAATTTCACCTGTATTTTCACATACATTTTCAATACCATTTCCTAACAAATTCCCTGTAGACTTTATAAAATTACTCAATTTATTCATACAAACCTCCTATTTATAATTTATTAATTAAAATTTGATGATTTTTGTTTAAAAACTATATATAATTATTATAATGAAAAGATTTTCATTATAAAACTGTATTTTAACTTTATATTGAATATTTTCATGACTTGTATAAATATATGTTTTCTTATATCATAAAGTATATACTATTTAATGTATTTCTAGCGATTTAATATACACATTATTATTATATATAGCATATTTATATAATTAGTAATATATTATATATTAATAAAAAAGGAGAAAAACCATGACTTTATATGATGAAAACAACTTACATATAATAAAAGATAATTTAAGATATTTAAAATTATTGTCCAAACAGTATCCTAGTATTTCAAGTGCTAGTTCAGAAATTATAAATCTTCAAGCAATATTAAACCTCCCTAAGGGAACAGAACATTTTATAAGTGATGTTCATGGAGAATATGAATCTTTTACCCATATGCTAAAAAATGCTTCAGGAGTTATTAAAAGAAAAATAGATGATGTTTTTGGAACTTCCTTAAGGGAATGTGACAAAAAAAATTTAGCCACATTAATATACTATCCTGAACAAAAATTGGACTTAATAAAAAAATCTGAAACTAACTTAGAGGATTGGTACAAAATAACTTTATATAGATTAATAAGATTATGTCAAATAGTTTCTTCTAAATATACTAGATCTAAGGTTAGAAAATCTCTACCTTCTGATTTTGCTTATATTATTGAAGAATTGTTAAATGAACAGGGTGATAGAGTTGATAAACAAGAATACTATAATGGTATAATTGAAACTATTATAGACATTGATAGAGCCTCTGAATTTATAATTGCTATATCAAAAGTTATCCAAAGATTAGTAGTAGATAGACTTCATATAATAGGAGACATTTATGATAGAGGACCTGGAGCTGAAATTATAATTGAAGCTTTGAGTAAACATCACTCTATAGACATACAATGGGGTAATCATGATATTGTATGGATGGGAGCTGCTGCAGGATGTGAAGCTTGTATTGCTAATGTAATAAGAGTATCTCTTCGTTATGCTAATTTATCCACATTAGAAGATGGATATGGTATAAATCTATTGCCATTAGCTACCTTTGCTATGGATTTTTATAAAGAAGATAGTTGTGAAAACTTTAAACCTAGAACTATAGATAAAAATTTAAATGAAACAGATATAAAACTTCTATCAAAAATGCATAAAGCTATATCCATAATCCAATTTAAATTAGAAGGTAAAATAATTAAAAGAAGACCTGAATTTAAAATGGAAGAAAGACTACTATTGGATAAAATAAATATAAAAGAAGGCACATTACAATTTAATGGAAATATTTACAAATTAAATGATATTAACTTCCCTACATTAGATAAAGAAAATCCTTATGAATTAAATGAACGAGAAAAAGATTTAGTAGAAAAACTTACTAATTCCTTTATTAATAGTGAAAAGTTACAAAGACATATAAAATTTTTATATAGTAATGGAAGTCTTTACTTAAAATATAACTCTAATTTGCTATATCATGGTTGTATACCTTTAAATGAAGATGGATCTTTAAAAGAAGTAACTCTATGCAACGAAACTTTAAAAGGTAAATCTCTTTTAGATAAATTAGATCACCTAGCAAGAGAAGCTTATTTTTTCAAAAAAGATCCAGAATCAAAATTATATGGTATGGATATGATGTGGTATTTATGGTGTGGTTCTAACTCTCCTTTATTTGGTAAAGAAAAAATGACTACTTTTGAAAGATATTTTTTAAATGATAAAAGTACACATAAAGAAGAAAAAAATCCTTATTACAAATATAGAAATGATGAAAAAATGTGTACACTAATATTTGAAGAATTTGGGTTAGATATTGATAATTCACATATAATAAATGGTCATATTCCTGTAAAAACCAAAGAGGGTGAAAGTCCTATAAAAGCTAACGGTAAATTATTAGTTATAGATGGTGGTTTTTGTAAGGCTTATCAGCCACAGACAGGCATTGCAGGATATACATTAATATATAATTCCTATGGATTACTTCTAACCTCTCATGAGCCTTTTAGTTCTATACACAAAGCTATAGTAGAAGGAAATGATATACTTTCATCTACTATAATATTAGAACATGTATCCTCTCGAAAAAGAGTATTAGATACAGATAGTGGTAATGAAATAAAAAAACAGATACATGATTTAGAAATGCTATTAGTTGCTTACAGAAAAGGTCTTATAAAAGAAGAAAATGAAGTGAATATAAGCTTTTAAAATAAATTACAACTTTTATCCGATGACTACCCGCTCTAATACTCCCATCTTCTTCAAAGTGGGAGTAAAGAGCGGTTACGTCCCTGTATAATGATTTCCCCTAAAGGATAACAACTTCTAAGGAGTGAAACTCCTAAGAAGTCTATTAATAAGCTTCAATGGGAGTAAAAACTCCCTCTGAAGCTTAGAACTCTGTTTATAATATAATAAAAAAGACCACTTGCTTTTTTATAAAATCAAGTGGTCTTTTATATCTTTATGCTCCGTAAATAACCGATAAAACATTACCTACCTTTTTATTTTATAGTGTATAGTTTTTACATTAATTAAATACTACACTTAATTATAGGTTTTTTCAGTTTATTATTTATAATAAAATTTTTTATACTATCATTTCCTCTGCTTCTGCAACAACATCTAAGTAAAATTCTAATTCTTTACTGTATACATATTTGCTGAAGGCTTCGCTTATAGCCTTACTAGATTGTCTATAAAATATAGATGGTGAATTATTAACTGCATAATAGTATTTCCCATCTTTATTGTATATAGGATCAGATGCTGTAGTATGTCTTGCACCCTCTATAGCTTTTCCAAGATTAGCTGCTGCATCTATAATTAAACAATTTTTCTTTAATTTCATTTGATCTTCTAAAGTTAGTATATGCTTATTAGGATTATCCATTTCTATTCCATTTATTATTATATCAAATTCTTCCAATTCATCTTTTAATTGATTCATAGTTTTTCTATAAAACATTCTTATATCTGAATTAAATTTAGATATTGCTGAAAAGGCACCTTGAGATACATTGCCTGATCCTAATATAGCAACTTTAGTTTCTGAGGTTGGTATGCTTCCATAATTCATAACTGCATGCATAGTAGATGCATAACCTGCTATATAACTATTTTTTCTTACAAAGTTAGATGGAATCCAATCCATTGGTATTACATAATTTTTATAATAGATTGAAGGATGAATATTATCTAAATCTACTATAATTAGATTTTTAGGTATTCCCTGTTCTTCCATAAATATCTTTCCTGAGCCCTCTGGATGAGTCCAGCCCACTATAATTTGACCTTCTCTTATATGCTGGTAGTCCTGAGGCTTTAAAACCTTTAATGAAAATACGCCTTCACAAGTTTTAAATATATCTTCTCGAGAAGCTATAGTACAACCTGCCTTTACATATTCTTCATCTGAAATTCCTAGAGTTTCACCAAAACCTGTCTCTACAACTAGCTCATTGTTAAAATCCTTAACATGTTCTGGTAATAAAGCAACTCTTTTTTCATTTGGATGGTTTGGTATCAAAAATCCTAATTTCATATATTACCTCCTTTATTTATTTGTACAATAACTATAATATTTAACAATATTTATTATAGTTACAACTTTATAACATATATAAAGTTGTTAAATATCAATAATATTATACACTATACGGATTTTTGTGTCAAAAATATAAAAAATGTTAAATTTAAACTTAGTACTAGTAGAATTAATATTGAAAATATAGTAAGATGTTATAGGGATACCATATATAGTACTCATATTTTTAATTATGCATATTAGGAGGAATCATTTATGAAAAATAGTACTGGTCCTTTATATAAAAATATAGCCTTAGATATTGCTAATCGTATAGTTAGGGGAAAATTAAAAAGTGACGAAAAAATAAGTGGTAGATCTACCTTAGCTAGTATGTATAATGTATCTCCTGAAACTATAAGGAGAGCTGTTGCATTATTAGAGGATATGAGTGTGGTAAAATCTACCAAGGGTAGTGGAATAGAAATATTATCTATATCTGCCGCTGAAAAATTTATAGAAAGAAATAAGTCTAATGTATATCTGGCTACAGTTAAAGAAAATATAGAGGATATTCTTCTTAGAAAAAAAAGATTAGATGAAGAATTGCAAGAGAATTTTAATAAGATACTAGACTTAATGGATCGTTTTGAAAACATTTCTCCTTTTACTTTAATAGAAGTAGCCGTTGAGGAGAATTGTAAATTTATCGGGAAAAAAGTTAATGAAGTTAAATTTTGGCAACAAACTGGCACAACTATGGTAGCCTATAGAAGAGCAAAAGAAATTATAATATCTCCTGGTCCAAATTATATATTTACAGAAGGTGATATTATAGTTGTAATAGGAACTCATAATGTTTACAAGAAAGTTTATAACTTCTTATATGAAAAATAAATATCCTTAATTATTTATATATATATAACTTCATTTACTATATTTTGTATTGATAATTAAATTATTATATAAATAATATTTAATATGAACAATTTTAATCTTAAATATATTAGAAACTTCAAATAGGTTTAATTTAAATATAGCAAAGATAAAAAATACACTTAATAACATTATTAAGTGTATTTTTATCTTTGCAGTATTAAAATTAAATCTTTTTATTTTTAAATTCAATGTTCTTTATTCATATAAATTCTTGTAAAAATTATTTTTTATTATTACTATTTAAAGCTTTGCATAATAAATTTAAAAAAGAGAAAACTAATAAAAAAAGGAGGAATGAACATGGATTTGACAACTAAAGACATTATTAAAAAGAAAATATTAGATGCTCAAGAAAACGTGAGAGACTATCAAATGTACTCTCATAAAATAGATGATAAAGTTGTAGCTGATCTTTTTGGAGAATTTGCAGAAAATGAAGCTATTCAAGCAAAAAAACTTCGTAATGTATTAGACAAATATGACTCTTATTAAACATAAAATTAAAAAAATTTTAACTTAACAACCTTGAAATATTCATAATTAAAATAAAAAGTACCTTTAGTAAAAATAAGCATCTATAAAAATAAAGAATACTAATATTTGTGTCCTAATATTTAAGCTAAGGCACTGATGTCCCCCTTCTATAGATTAGTACTAAATAAACATCTTGTTTCTTTTACGCTTATATATTAGTACACAAATGAAGTATTCTAATTATTTTTTGATTTTTTAATATAATTCTTTAAATCTAATAAAAATTAATTAGCATATCCACTTTAAAAAATTATATTTTTATATAGCTTCAGATAAATTTACTGTATCCATCTTTTTATATTCCTTTAAAATTAAATATACTAACATAATAAATACTATTCCATCTATTAATGGACTTACAAACCATACAGCACTAATTCCTACTATATAAGGAAATATTATAATTGCTGGTACAAACAGTATTACCTGTCTTAACAATACTAAAAGACCCGCATTTTTAGCACTACCTATTGATTGAAAAAATGTTACTCCCATAATAAAGGTTCCTAGGGCTGGAAACAAGCTGTACATTATTCTAAAATTAGTAATTCCTTCATTAACTATATCCACATCTGTTATCATTAATGATAATACCTTTTGAGGAAACAATTCAATAGGTATCCAAAATACACAAGCAAGAATAGTAGCTCCTAGTATAAATATGTTCATGCATTTTTTTACTCTTGAAAATAATTTTGCTCCATAATTTGTTCCAACTACTGGCTGTAATCCTTGACTCATTCCCCAAAGAGGGATAAAAGATAATGCTTGGATTCTTAATGTTGCTCCCATTAATATTAATTGATTATTACCGCCATACTTTGCTGCCATTCTATACATTAATGTCTGTTGTATCATACTCATAAGTTGCATCATCATAGCAGATAATCCTACTGAAAATATCTCTGGAAGAAGTGTCTTTTCAATTTGTATTTTATGAAATCTAACATTTTTACTTTTTCTTATAAAGTAAACCATTGTAATAACAGCTTGTATAACTTGAGATATTATAGTAGCTGTTGCAGCACCTTCAATTCCATATTTTCCAAAAGCTATTATTAAAATAGGATCTAATATTATATTTAAAACAGCTCCTATTGTCATAAATAGCATAGCTTTCTTCATAATTCCTTCTCCACGCATTACCATATTTGCACTTTGAGCAAAATTAACAAAAATTGAACCTATGAAAATAATACGAAGATATCTTACAGCTAACTCTAAAATTTGTCCTTCTGCCCCAGTTAAAAGTAAAAGTTCTTTTGCAAATACAATTCCTACAACCATGACAATAGTGGAAAATATCAATACTAAGCATAATAAATTCCCCATAATTTTATTTACTGTTTCTTGATCATTTTTCCCTATAGCTCTTGATAAAATAGATGAAGACCCAATTCCTATCAAAGTAGCTATAGCACTATTTAAAAATGTAATTGGATATGCAACTGCTACAGCACCCATAGCATTCTTCCCTATTAATTGTCCAGCAAAAACTCCATCCATAAATGAATATAGCCCTATTACTACCATTCCTATAATTGCTGGAATACATAATTTAAGCATCAACTCTTTAGGTTCTTTGTGGAGCAATTCCTCTTTATTTTTATTCATAAATGTATCTCTCCTTTAATTAAACATATAAAAAATTGCTAATATAATATAATTTTATTTTCCTTACCTATATATCTATCAGTTCAATTTTAAATGATTCTCGTTATCAATATCTCCTCCAAAAAATAATAAAAATGCTCCAAAAATTAAATTTGGAACATTTTATTTAATCATATCTATTAAAAAATCTTAACTATATACTTTTCGTTTTAAAAACTTCTAAACTCTCCATTCACTACATTAATTCTCAAAGGAATATAGTTTAAATACATCTTATATCAATATTAAAGTCATACATTTAATATATTAATTCCAAAACTCCTTTAAAGCTGTTTCTAACTCTTTCTTGCTCTTTACATTAATATTAGGATACCAGTGTTTAGGAAATAACTTCTTATAGGAATAACTATTAAATCGTTCATCAATAAGTAATATTATTCCTTTATCTATCTCTGTTCTTATTACCCTACCAGCAGCCTGCATAACTTTAGTCATCCCTGGATAAATATATGAGTACTGGAAGCCAGACTGTAATTTATCGTCATAATAATTTTTTATTAGATTTCTTTCAACACATATTTGAGGTAATCCTACTCCTATTATTATAGCTCCTATTATTTTATCTCCTGTTAAATCAATTCCTTCTGAAAAAATACCACCTAATACACAAAAGCCTATTATATTTTCTGTTTCTTTTTCAAATTTATTTATAAATTTTTCTCTTTCTCCATCACTCATAGAAGAATTTTGAGCTATAATATTTTCTTCTGGATATTTTTCTTTATATAATGAAAAAACTTCTTTCATATATTTATAAGATGGGAAAAAAACCATGTAATTTCCTTTTTTAATTTTGCAGGCAATATTTATATACTCACATATATTCTCATAGCTTTTACATCTATTTTTATATTTTGTAGAAATATTATAACTTATTAAAATTCTATGGTTTTCTATTGAGAAGGGGGAATTTAATTTTAAAACATAATCTTCATCCCGTCCCCCTAAAACTTCCCTAAAATATTTTATAGGAGACAGGGTTCCTGAAAAAAATATGCTTGCCTTTGATTTTTTCAAAATTTCATTTAATAAACTTGAAGTATCTATAGCCAAAAGTTTAATTATAAAATCCCTATTGCATTCTTCTGCATAGGTTATATAATTATCTCCATATAATTCACATATCTTTAAAAAATATAAAGTCTCAAAATAAAAATTAAGTAATTCATCATTTATTTGAAAGTTTCCTTTCATCATAAGTACTTCAATCTCTGATGTGAAATTATTTAATAATATTTGTAATTTTTCTGGTTTCTCTTTTTCTATATAATAATTATCTACTTCATAGATTTTTTTTATATCTAAAAGTTCATTATTTATTTTTCCTAGAATTCTATATAAAACTTTACTTTTATCTTTAATACACTTTCTTAAATTTAAAACATTATTTTTAGATATAGTCGAAGAAAACATTTCTCTAGATCTATCTAATAAATTATGAGCTTCATCTATTAATAATACAAAGTCATCTTTCCCCTCAGAAAAGAATCTTCTTAAATATACTCTAGGGTCAAAAACATAATTATAATCACAGATTATTCCATCACACCATAAACTTATATCTAAAGAAAACTCAAAGGGGCAAACCTTATGTTTTAAGGCATATTCTTTAATAACAGCTTCATCTATAACATTTTCATTATTTAAAATATCTAATACAGCTTCATTTATTCTATTAAAATGACCTTTAGCAAACTCACACTTCTCTGGTGTACATTTAAATTCCTCTTTAAGACAAATCTTTTCCTTGGAAATTAAAGTGATAACTTTAAAAGCAATGCCCTTATCTATCATGTTTTTAAAATTACTCAAAACAAAATCTCTTGTAGTATTCTTAGCTGTTAAATAAAAAATTTTATCTACTTCACCTTCTCCAATAGCCTTAATACTAGGGAATATTGTAGAAATAGTTTTTCCTATACCTGTAGGCGCTTCTATAAATATATTTTTACTCTCACTTATAGTTTTATAAACAGATACAGCTAATTTCCTTTGCCCTTCTCTATATTCTTTAAAGGGAAACTTCAATAATTTAATGTCCCTATTTCTTTCCTGTTTAAATTTATAATTAAACTCTATCCAAACATAATATTTATATATAATATCATAAAAAAACTCCTCTAATTCCTGTATGTTAAAAGTTTTATCTATACTTTTAATGTTTTCATTTTTAATATTATAATAAGTTAATTTAATATTAATTTTTTCAAGATTTTTATCTTTTGAATAGATAAAAGCATAGCACTTAGCTTGAGCCCAGTGTAATAAATTATCTTCTAATTCATCCAAATTTCTAGTTGTAGTTTTAATCTCTTCTATAGTAATAGACTCATTTTCTATAATAATACCATCTGCTCTTCCCTCTACATTAAATAAAAAATTTTTATATTCTATAGCATATTTTAATAAAACCTCTTTCTCATACTCCATCATAAGTAAAGGGGTAGCACTTTCCATCCTAATTTTTTGTAATTTTTTATGTGCTTTTATTCCTTCTTGAGCTCTGCTTCCCCCTAGATATCCAATATCAATATCTCCGTTTCTTAATATAAATTCCACTAAATTTCTGACGGATATATTCACTTCACCCTTGCATTCCATATAAATCAACCTTTTCAATATAGTTTATTAATACAAATTATATCATAAGTTTATATAAATTAATTTTTCATAATAAATTTGCATTTTATTATTTAAAATAAAAAATATTATTAATTTTATACAATGAGAATATATACAAGATGAGACAGATATAAATAATAAACCTCCTAGATTTCCTGAATATTCACCAGAATATAATAAGCAACTTATCTTAAACAATATAAGAGATGACATAAAAGGAAAGTTAGAGGCTACTGTAATTGTGGATTTTACAAAACAAAGTGGAGTAAAATCTTCCTTTGGTGCTTTGTATTCCGCAGTAAATTATCTTTAAAGAGCTATGCTAGCTTCAGCCTATTAAAAAGAGGGATATGTGGCGTAGAAGGCATTCGAAAAAACTTAAAGATTCTTAGTTGTTTTTTCAAAATATATTAGGTAAAAAATGATTGTTTCAGCGGTAGTGAGTTTCATTTTTTACCAATATATTTTATAAAAAAACAAATTAGACTCTCTTAGCAAATTGAGTTGCCGCTCTCGTCACATATCCCTTTTTAATAGGCCGTAGATAAACTCACTTTCAAGTCATAATTTCCTTATGTTCCAAATTACTCTTCCAGCGTTCATTAAGTTTAATTTGGAACAATATATTCTAAAAAAACAAATATTAATTATTTAATGACAGTCATTCCACCCATATATGGTTGTAATGCAGCCGGAATATTGACAGAACCATCTGCATTTAAGTTGTTCTCTAAAAAAGCAATTAACATTCTTGGAGGTGCAACTACAGTATTGTTTAATGTGTGGGCAAAATATTTACCATTCTCACCAGCTACACGAATTTTGAGACGGCGTGCTTGTGCATCACCTAAATTAGAACAGCTTCCTACCTCAAAGTATTTTTTCTGCCTAGGAGACCAAGCTTCTACATCAACTGATTTTACTTTTAAATCTGCTAAGTCACCAGAACAACACTCCAAAGTTCTTACGGGAATATCCAAAGAACGGAAAAAATCCACTGTATTTTGCCATAGCTTATCATACCACATTACACTATCTTCCGGTTTACATACAACAATCATTTCTTGCTTTTCAAATTGATGAATTCGATATACTCCTCTTTCTTCAATCCCGTGTGCTCCTTTTTCCTTTCTAAAACAAGGTGAATAACTAGTTAATGTTTGTGGTAAAGAAGCTTCCGGTAATATTGCATCAATAAATTTACCAATCATAGAATGTTCACTAGTTCCAATCAAGTATAAATCTTCACCTTCTATTTTGTACATCATAGAATCCATTTCTCCAAAGCTCATAACACCAGTCACCACTTCACTACGAATCATAAAAGGTGGAATGCAATATGTAAAGCCACGATTAATCATAAAGTCTCTAGCATAAGAAATCACTGCAGAATGTAGCCTAGCAATATCCCCCATCAAATAATAAAAGCCATTACCAGCAACTTTTCTAGCACTATCCAAATCAAGTCCACTAAATTTCTCCATAATTTCAGTATGATAGGGAACTTCGAAATCTGGCACAATTGGTTCGCCATATCGTTGAATTTCCACATTCTCACTATCATCTTTACCAATGGGAACACTTGGATCAATAATATTTGGAATAGTAATCATAATTCTCTTTATTTTTTCTTCCAGTTCACTTTCTTTTTTTTCTAATTCAGCTAAATAATCTGAGGCTGCTGTGACTTGTTTCTTTAGTTCTTCTGCTTCTCCTTTTTTCCCCTGAGCCATTAATCCACCGATTTGTTTTGAAATCTTATTTCTCTTAGCTCTTAAAGTATCTGCTTCTGGTTTTATATTTCTCAGTTCAATATCTAAAGCAATTACTTCATCTACTAAATCCAACTTATTGTGTTGAAATTTTTTCCTCATGTTTTCCTTAACAACTTCTGGATTTTCTCTTACAAATTTTAAATCTAACATAGTTTTCCCTCCTACATAAATATAAGTAATATGATAATTTTGAAGCCATAAAATAAAAAACTTCCATCTCATATATAAATATGGGACGGAAGTATCCGCGTTGCCACCCAAATTGCCAGTCTACCATAAGAACCAGCCACTCGACAGTAGTAAGATAAAGGGTACTAACCTTTTAGTTTATCACTAGCAGCTCCAAAAGTGGAAAGATTTAACCTTTCACCGATTCTCACCAAACATCGGCTCTCTGAAGAAATTTATAAATCGTAGCTTTTATCAACACTGTTTTTAATCTTTATCAATTATAGATTAATTATATATTCCTCTATGCTTTTTTACAAGTAAAAACTTATTTTTACTTGTAAATTTTCTTTCAATGTATTTATTTCATTATTATATTACTTAAACATATTATTTAAATTTAGTTTCATTATAATTCTTTCCGTATTTTCTATTACATTTATATTTATTTGTGAAATTTCAACAGTAAATCCAATAACTTCACTAATAATATCATTAAATTCTTTTGATACCTGCTCATAAAATACTTCCCTATAATATTCAATCAAAGCCACATTATTGTTATTTTTTATAACTGCTTTTTCCATAGGAGTTAATATATCATAAGTATTAATCTCTATAGTACTGCCACCCCAAAATACCTGAACATCTTTAGGCCCTTTTCTCGTATATTTTTTTACTAAAAAAGAGATTTTTGTTTTTATTTCTTCTGTTATTTTTAGCTTATGTTCTTTACTAAAATTTACAAATTCACATAGACTTCCTTTGTCATTTTTTCTTTTTATAACTTTTTTTAATACATTTTTTATAGCTTCTATAATTTCTTCTTTTTCTATAGGTTTTACAAGGTATTTATCAATACCAATGTCTACACTTTTTATTATATATTCTATATCATCTACTTCAGTATTAATAATAATTCCACATTCTTGATCATAATCTCTTATCTTTTTAATCATATCTATACCATTCATAATAGGCATTCTTAAATCAGTAATTACTATATCTGGTCTATATACCTTAAATAATTCAAAGCCTTCTTGGCCATTTTCAGCAATATATAATTTACCTGAAATTTTTTTTAATATTTTTTTTACAATAATTTGAGTTATGGCCTCATCTTCAACATATAATATTTTAACATTATTCATTACTCGTTCAATAGCATCCATTGTTTAACAAGCTCCTTATTTAAACATATTTTAAATAACTTTAATAGATTTCTAGCATATAGTAACCCCTGCTTTATTGTATAAGAATATCAAATTAATTCTATCAAATATGTATATATTATTCAATTTTTTTGTAAAAATAAAGTTATAAACAATAAGTCAAATATTGTTTATAACTTTATTTTAATTTTATATTATATAGTTTTAAATACTTCTAAATACTTTGAAATTCATCCATTGTATCCACTAATTGTTGGGATATTTCTAAATTCTTTTCATTTTCTTTCAATATTAACTCATTTTGTTGATTTACATTGCTTATTTTTTCTGCAATCTCCCCGGAAGATTCTGCTACTTCTATTACAGATCCAGACATCTCTTCCATCCCCCTTGCTATTTGTTCAATAGCTTTAGAAGTTTTTTCTGATAAATTTGAAAAGTTTTCAATTAACTCTTTAACAATATTTCCATCGTTTTTATACTGTACACTCATATCTATAAGCTTTTTATAATCTCTTAATACATTCTCTTCTATAAGCTCTAAAACAAATTCAGAAGAAGATGAAAGTTCATTTACTGCTTTTAATACAGTCTTAACGTTAACTTGAATATTCTCAACTGCATTAGAGGATTGCTCTGCTAATTTTCTTACTTCTTCTGCTACCACTGCAAAACCTCTGCCCTGTTCTCCTGCTCTAGCAGCTTCAATAGCCGCATTTAAAGCTAATAAATTTGTCTTTTCGGATATACCTAAAATACTCTCAGCCATTTCAGATATATTTTCTACAACTTGAGCTTCATGAATAGCTTTTTCTAATTTTTCCTTTGAATTTTCATATATTTTTTCCACTTCACTCATTGAACTACAAGCATCTTCATTTACGCTTTCTGCCTTTTCCTTAATGTTTATTGCTAAATCAAGTCCTTCTTTTGCTTTTTCCTTAGTAATATTCATATCTTCTTTGACAGAGGCAGTCATAGATGCCATCTCTTCTATTCCCGCTGAAGATTCCTCCATATTAGCAGAAATCTCTTCAGTAAATGCAGTTATTTGTTGTACCTCAGCATTTACCTTATTAAAAGTTTCTTTTGCACAATTACTGCTTTGTAATATATTTTCACTTTCATTCTTTACAGAATTTATGGTTTGATTTAATATATTGCTAGCTTCATTTAAAGCCCTGGCTGTTTCCCCAAATTCATCTTTTCTATTAATAGAATTTTTATATGTTAAATTACACTTTTCTAATTGCTCCGCATGCTCTTTCATTTTAACAAGGGGATCTTTAATATTTTTAGAAATAACATTTGATATTATCATACCTAAAATTATAAATAAAATAGTTGAAATTAGTATTACTGTTCTTAATGTATAAATATCTTTAAACAAATAATTTTTTTCAACAGCTATAGCCATAGACCATTCTGTGCCTGTAACTGGTTCATAGGCCATAAATCTTCTAACATTATTGTATTTATATTCTCCAAACCCATTTTCACCATTAATCATTTTTTTCTGAAAATTTAAAAGTTCTTCAAACTTTGAATCATTACTGTAATTCTTTAAATCATTGCCTCTCTTTAAAACTAAATTAATATCATCATCTGCTATATAATATCCTTCTTTGTTAATTACAAAACCAATTTCTTCTTTATTACTTGATTGTGCATCATTTACTAACTTATTTATGTCTTTTATATCTAAAGAACCTATTAAAGCACCTACTACTTTTTTATCATCAGATTTAATAGGTGTAACTACTTTTATTAAAGGAACATTAGTGTTCTTATCTATATCACTATCTATTATAAATGTATCTCCTTTTAATATTCTATTAAAATATTCTTTATTAGCTATATTTTCTACTTCATTATTGCTCATAGTATACGCATTACCCTGTAAATTTACTATTTTAAAATTTTTAAATCCCCATGATTTAGCTTCATCTGCTAATTGATACTTTTGATTTTTTAAATCCATAGATTTTATTTCTGGCCAATCGGCTATTATTTGTAATTTATCCTTTGCTTCATTCATTCTATTAGCTAAGATAGTTGATCCATTTTTAGCCTTATTTTCAAGTTGCATTTTAATATTTTTAGTTAGAGCTTTAGAGGCACTCTTATAAGATACAATTCCTAAAATTCCACAAATCAAAATAATTAAACCTAATATTTGCATATTTATTACACTTTTTACACTTATAAAATTTTTATCCTTAGTATTTTTAAAATTAAACTTCATAAATTTCCTCCTCGTTCTATATAGTTACTGACTAATTATATACATAATTGTAAATTTAAAGAATATTTATATATATTTTTAATAAATAATTCTAATATTTCAGCATCATATATATTTTCTTCTTTTACCATAATTTCTAAAGCTGCTTCCCTTGTATAAGCCCTTCTATAACATCTATCTGAAGTTAAAGCTTCATATACATCTGCTATACGAAGTATTCTAGCTGCCATAGGAATAGACTTTCCCTTTAACCCATAATAACCGCTACCATCAAAATTTTCATGATGAAATTTTACAACATTACAAATTTCTAAACAATATCCATATTCTCTTAATATATCAGAACCAAACTGGGTATGTTCTTTTACAATTTCAAACTCACTATGACTTAATTTATCTTTTTTATTTAGTATACTAGAGGGTATTCTAGCCTTTCCTATGTCATGATTTAATGCTAATAAAACTAAATTATTACTTTGTTTTGAACTAAGCTTCATCAACTCTGCAATTTTTTTTACATATATAGCAACTCTCTTACTATGTAAAAATATTTCTAAATCTAATTTTTCATCCTTTGATATTTTCAAGGTGTTTGTTGATAAACTACTTAATTTATACATATTATTGCTCCTCCCCATCCCTATAAATTTATAAAAACAAAAGCCAACATAATTAGTTCTCATACGTAAACTAATTATGTTGGCTATATCTAGCTAAATAACTCCTTATTTTCTATCTATTACACCAATCACTTATTAAATTATTAAGTAAATATTAATTTTCATTTCTATATTAACCTATATGTGGCAAAATAAATACTTATTCTCCATATATATTGTTAATGTTACCTTATATTTTAATTTTATATCATTAATTGCCAGATTTCAACTAAAATTAAAAATGTTTTTTATAAATTTATTTATTTTTTCTATAATACATCAAATCTTTCTCTAATATATTCATATTTATTGTTATTTTTTCTACTAATTTATAAATATTTTCAATATCACCTAATATAGCTCTTTCCTTAATTTCATTTAGTAATTTTTTCACCTCATATAAATCAAAATTCGAAGAGGCTCCCTTTAATTTATGTATTAAATTTCTTAAATTTTCTATATCTCCATCTCTTGACAACCTTATAATTTCATCCATTTGCTCTTTAGAAAATAACTCTATTATTTTATGAGCTAATTCTATTACTAATTCTTTATTACCATCTAAATTTTTTTCTAGCCGTTCAAAGCTACTATATATTTCTTTTTTCTTTAAGTTCATTTTATTATTCTTAATTTGCCTATTGTCATTTAAATGTTTATCTATTATATATAGTAACTTATCTGAATCTATAGGTTTACTTAAATAATCATCCATACCTAATGATTTAAATTTTTTCTTTTGTTCTAAAGAATCGTATGCTGTTAAAGCTACTATAGGTATTTTACTCCATTCAGGATTTTTTTTAATTATATTTGCTGCATCTAATCCATTCATTATAGGCATTGATATGTCCATAAAAATTAAATCATAGCTATCCTTTTCTAAAGCTACTATAGAATCTTTCCCATTAGAAACTGTTTTTGCTATCCATCCATTCAATTCAATTAATTTACTCATTACTATTTGATTTACATTATTATCTTCTGCTATCAATATCTTAAATATCTTTTTATTACTATTTTTTCTATTTGGTAATTCACTATTTTTTAAATGTTTTTTATAGGTTAAATCTAATTTAGTCTTTAATACCTTTATCATTGTATTTACATTCTCTGTTATATTTAAGCAACATGCACCTACCCCTAGTATATTGTTATCTTCATTCTTTAAAGGAATTATCTCTATTTCATAAAATTCTACTTTACTACCATCAATTAAAACTTCCTCATTTGTTATAATCTTAGTTCCCTTTAATGCAATCTTCATTTTTTCTTTTATTCTTACTATCAAATTATCACTAATATTTAGGGTACAATATTCTTCAATTATTTCTAATATATTCATACCCACTTCTACATCAATACCTAATAATTTTTTCATAAATTTTTTATGACTATTGTTTAATTTTATATAATGAAAATCTTTATCCAAAATGAATATGGAAACATTATTTAACTCCCCTACAAATAAATTCAAAGCATTTATATCCCCATACTTTACCATAAATTTTATCCTTCCCTATACATATTATAATTTTAAATATACTACTATAATCTTCGAAGTTTTTACGGAAAACTTATACATATTCACATATTATAAAAGAACTATTCCCTTATAAATTATAATAACTTCTTTAATCTTTTAATTTTATTTTATATGAAACTATACTTAGAAAATTATATTTAAAAATTCATATATTATCAAAAAATATATCTGTGGTTAGGAAAAACATCAAAATGCCTTTCTAACCACAGATATATTTTTTTGATATCCACTTAATAAGTGCCTTTTAATCAATAGTATTATTATATTTACTATTAATCCAATTTGACACATCTTGGAACACTTCTTCTCTATTTATCTCATTTAAAATTTCATGTCTTCCTTCTTTATATAGTTTATAATTTACATCTAGTACCCCTATACTTTTATAAAAATTATATAAATTTAGTATCCCTTTCCCAAAGTTTCCTACTGGATCTTTATCTCCTGCTATTATAAATATAGGTAAATTTATAGGTATCTTATTCTTGTTTTCTTCTTTCCATATAGACTTTAATCCTTTTAAAAAATCATGATAAAAGGAGGTTGGAAAAATCGTTCCACAGTATTCATCCTTTATATATTTATCAACCTCCCTTTCATCTCTAGTTAACCAATCAAATTCTGTTCTATTAGGTTGAAATTTTTTATTATATCCTCCAAAGGATAGATTATTTAAAAGATTACTTTTATGTTTTCTTCCTTTAAATCTCATTTCTAATTTAGCTACTAAAATACCTATATTTATTAAGGAGCCTTGATTGCCATTAGTTCCTACTAATATAACTCCATTTAATTCTTGTCCATACAATTGTATATATCTTTGGCTTATAAAAGAACCCATACTATGACCTAATAAAAATACAGGTAATCCTTCATTTTCCTCTTTTATTATAGTATTTAATGCATGTACATCTTCTACCATGGACATAAAGCCATCTTCTTCTCCTAAGTATCCTAATTTATCTAAACTTAATGCACTTTTACCATGTCCTCTATGATCATTTGCATAAACTATATATCCAGCTTCATTTAAATAGTAAGCTAACCCTTCATATCTATTAGCAGTTTCAGCCATGCCATGGGATATCTGTATGACTGCCTTTATGTCTTGTTTATTATCTGGCTCCCATTTATAAACATTTATCTTTGTATCTTCTCTACCTTTAAATGAAAAACAACTACTTTTCATATGGGTCTCCCTTCTGTCAAATTACTTTTTTATTAAATTCTATTAATGTTTATGAAATTTCTTCTATATAATTTTGAAAATTGTCCTATAAAAATATATTATTAGATTTATAAAAAAAATACTACTTAAAAATACCTAATTTATAAAAATTTAATAATGAATTAACTGTATTTTGAATTTAATACCAAAATATGGTATATTATTGTTAAAACTTTTGTTATTTCTTCTCTATGGTATAATAAAATTGTTAAAATTAACGATAAATATTAATAAATACTTATTTTAAATATGAAGGGAGGATTTTCTTTGAATAAATCAAGAAAGGCTTTTGCTACTTGTGCCGTATCCGCTGCTTTATTAGGACAAAATTTTTTATTTTCTCAAAACGTTTTAGCCGCTAGTGATAGCATGTACCCTAATGTTAATAGTAGTGCTTATAACTCTAACAATATATTTACTCAATGCGGATTTAAAGGACAATGTACTTGGTTTACCTATGGAAGGGCTTTAGAAAAATTAAACATGAAACTTCCAAGTCAATTTTATGGTAATGCTATAGATTGGTGGTATTCTAATATTAGATCAAATACATTCTCCTATGGTTCAGAACCCCGAGCTAATTCTATAGTAGTTTGGAGTGGAGGCTCAAAAGGATATGGACATG
This sequence comes from Clostridium sporogenes, assembly GCF_001020205.1. Classification (NCBI taxonomy): domain Bacteria; kingdom Bacillati; phylum Bacillota; class Clostridia; order Eubacteriales; family Clostridiaceae; genus Clostridium; species Clostridium sporogenes. The sequence continues at coordinate 598,876 of NZ_CP011663.1, read as the reverse complement.
TTGGTTTTGTGGAGAAAGTTGTAGGAGATACTATTTATTACAACGAAGGAAATGTTGAAAGAAGAGGCTATTATGATGGTTATGTAAAAACTATATCTAAACAAGCTATAAAGAATAGAGGTAACTTATTCTTAAAGGGATATATCTATTTAAATGGTAGTTCAAATAGCTCTAACAATAATAGCAATAACGACTATACTATAATAAAAACATCTAAGGTTTCTTGTTCAAGCCTTAATGTTAGAAGTAATCCTTCTCTATCATCAGCGGTTATAGGTGGTGTTTCAAAAAATCAAACTGTCTCTATTATCAGTGAAAGTAATGGATGGTCAAAAATAAAATATGGCTCTGGAATTGGTTATGTAAGTTCTAAATATCTATATGCTGGAAATAATACTATCAATTCTGGTAATGGTGGTTCTTCTAGTAATGAAAGTACACAACCTGGTTTTGTTAAACTATCTAATAGTAGTTCAATATTGAATGTTAGAAGTTCAGCCAATTTATCTTCTAGTATAATAGGTTCCCTTAAGAATGGATCCTCTGTATCAATATTAGGTAAAACCGGTTCTTGGTATAAGATTAAATATGGTTCTAAAGTTGCTTATGTAAGTTCAAATTATATTTCATCAAGCAACAATTCTAACTCTAGCTCTGATAATAATTCTAATACTTCAACTGGTAAGGGAACTGTAAAATTATCTAGTACAAGCTCTTCATTGAACCTTAGAGAGAATCCAAGCTTATCTTCTAAAATACTAGGAGGACTTTCACATGGTTCTTCTGTTGATATACTAGGTAAAACTGGTTCCTGGTATAAAATTAAATACGGTTCTAAAATTGGTTATGCAAGCAGCCAATTTATAACTACTTCCAACTCTTCAAGCAGTAGCGGATCTTCCGTAACAAACCAAAGATTTGGAACTGTATATCTATCCAATAAATATTCTACTTTAAATGTAAGAAAAAATGCTGGAACAAATAGCAGTGTAATTTCATCATTAGCCTATGGAAGTAAAGTAGAAATACTATCTTCTAGCGGTGAATGGTATAAAATTAACTTTAAAAATACTACAGGTTACGTGTATAGCAAATACATAAAAGATACAGCTCAAAAAGTTGTCGCGTTTAATCAAAGTATTCCACAAAGCAAAAAATATGGAGTTAATGAAAATAAAGTTACTGTAAATAATAAGAGTGCTGAAGTAGTAAAGTCTAATACAGAAAATGAAAAAACATTAGTTGCAATGAAATCAAAAAAAGAACAAGAAAAAAAAGAATCATCTGAACCTGTACAGACAAAATCAACTGAAGAGACTCAAAGAAAAGCATCTGAAGAAGCTCAAAGAAAAGCGGTTGAAGAGGCTCAAAGAAAAGCAGCTGAAGAAGCTCAAAGAAAAGCAGCTGAAGAAGCTCAAAGAAAAGCAGCTGAAGAGGCTCAAAGAAAAGCAGCTGAAGAGGCTCAAAGAAAAGCAGCTGAAGAGGCTCAAAGAAAAGCCACTGAAGATGAGGCTTCCAAATCTCAATCAAGAGGAGAAAGCAGTGTGTCAGAAAAAACACCAGCAACACATGGAGACGTAATATCATATGCTAAACAATATCTAGGCACTCCTTATGTTTGGGGGGGAACTTCACCAAGTGGATTTGACTGTTCAGGATTTGTACAATATGTATATAGAAATGCAACAGGTATAGAATTACCAAGGGATACTTATGGACAAATTGGAGCAGGTTCTAGAGTTTCACAAGATCAATTACAACCTGGTGATTTAGTATTCCCACATACAGGTCATGTAGGCATATATATAGGTGGAGGACAAATGATACATGCTCCAAAACCAGGTGATGTAGTAAAAATTTCATCAGTATGGGCATTTTATGCAGGAGTAAGAATAAAATAATTAACAAATCTTTATATAAATTTAAAAACTATAAAAGGATTTTAGTATGAATAAAAGGCCTACCTGCAAAATAATTGCTGGGGGCCTTTGCTCTTTTGATTACTCTTTATTTTAAAATAGCAATAAAATTTTTCCTAATTATTATTTTAATTTTATATTTTCCCTCATCTTATCCATAAGTTTATCCAAAAGTGCATCTACAGTATCTCCATCTACAGGATAAGTTACATTTCCATATCCTACATGATATTGTGATAATTGAGGATAAATTAAAGAAAGCATTTTATATTTTTCTTGTATTTTATTTTTCATATCTTCAATTTTTTCTTCATCACAATTTGGCAGTACACCTACAAAAGTTAATAAACCATGTTTTGTTATAAAATTTGGGCCTTTAAAAATATCCTTTATTCCTTTATAAAAAACATCTGTTAATGTTATATAGCTTTCTTTTACATCTATTTTTTCTTCCTCATCTGTATTTTTTATAAGAGTAAATATAACTGAAGAAACTTTTGTATTATCTGTTTTAGCTTTATTTAGTTCATCAACAAAATAAATTTTAAATTCTTCCGGTAATTCTTCTTCCTTAACATTGAAATCTATAATTTCTTTTTCTTTTGCAACTTCTTCTTTAACTTCATTAGTGTTTTCATTATCTTCATTAATATATATTTTTTGAACTTTAGATTCCTTTTCTGTTGATACTTGTTCTTTACTACCTTTGCTTTCTTTTATAGTTTTAACTATTCTATCTAATAGAACTTTATTATCAAAAGGTTTTAATATATAATCTGAAATACCTTCTCTTATTACCTTTGCAAAGGCATCTCTAGTGTTTACCTTAGTTAATATAACTATAGGAATGTCCACATTTTTTTCTCTTATCTTTTCAACTACCTCAAATCCATCTTCCCTAGTCAAACCTACCTCTAGTATTATCAAATCTATATTATCCTTTTTTTCATAAAGCTTATTAAAAAATTCAAAGGAAGTAGAAGCCTCATAAACTTTTATATCCTTTTCCTCTAAAAGGTCTTTAACTCTGTATCTCATATAACTCATATCATCTAATATTATAATATTTTGCACACTTATCACTCTCATATTTAAATTATTTTTTATACTTTGAAATTTTTATATTTAATATTGATTAACACATAGCTCCATCTATCGTTATAATTTGTCCATTTACATAAGAAGAATCTTTACTACTTAAAAATGCAACAACCTTCCCTACTTCTTCTCCTTCTCCCAATCTCATAAGTGGAATTTCATTTTTAAGATTATTTAAATCTTCCTCACATAAAGAACTATTCATATCTGTATTTATAACTCCAGGCGCTACAGCATTTACTCTTATGTTGTTAGGACCAAGTTCTTTAGCTAATGCCTTTGTAAAAGCATTTATCCCCCCTTTTGAAGCTGAATAAATAACTTCACAAGATGCTCCTATATTTCCCCACATAGATGACACATTTATAATAGTTCCTTCCCCTTTATCTAACATATATTTAACTACATTGTGGCTGCAGTTAAATACTCCTTTTAAATTAGTATTTATTATGTTATTCCAATCATTCTCATCCATATCTATAAATAATCCTATTTTAGCTATACCGGCATTATTAACTAAAATATCTATTTTACCAAATTTATTTATTGCAAATTCTACTAATTCCTTTGAACTATTATAATTTGAAACATCTGCCTTACATACATATCCATATCCCCCTAGGTCTTTGATAAAACTTAAAGTTTCTAGGGCATCTTCTTTGTTTTTGTTATAATTTATAATTACATTAGCACCAGCCTTTGTAAGTTCTAAAGCTATACTTCTACCAATTCCTCTAGACCCACCTGTAACTATTGCAACTTTTCCTATTAAATTTACCATTTTTATCTCTCCCTTTAATTATCTATTAAAACCACTAATTCTTTAGTGCAATTTTTAATTTAATTAAAAATTTTTTTATTATATTTATACTGTATTTTCATAAATACTTTTGTATAACTTATAATACTAAGAGCATTTCTAATCTGACTTATTAATTACAATATTTATCAAATTTATATTAACATTAAGTTCTTTTACTTACAAACTTATTTATAATGTGAGTTTATTAGTAAAAACTATATTACATTGTAATTGTTTTCTAATTATTTCAAAATCTTATAAAATTCATTGCATAATGAAAAATTTTATGATATGCTTTTAATAGATATTAATTGTTTTTTAATATGTATTATCAGGAGGTAATTTGAATGGAAATAAAATTTATGGGAAATCCAATAACCCTTGAAGGAAATGAATTAAAAGTTGGAGACATGGCACCAGATTTTACTGCTATAGACAATAATATGAAACCAGTTTCTTTAAAAGATACCAAAGGTGTACGAATACTTTCCGTAGTACCTTCTTTAGATACTGAAGTTTGTGATCTTGAGACAAGAACATTTAATTCAAAAGCTGCTGAAATTCCAAATGTAACTATTTATACCATATCTATGGATCTACCTTTTGCACAGGCTAGATGGTGTGGAGCTCACGGTGTAGATAAAGTTATAACTTTATCTGATTTTAAGGATAGATTAGTAGGTAAAAATTATGGCACATATATAAAAGAATTAGGTTTATTAACAAGAGCTGTTTTTGTAATAGATAGTAATAACAGAATAACTTTTGTTGAATATGTACCAGAAGTTACAAGTCAACCAAATTTTGATAAAGTGTTAGAAGCTTCCAAAATTGCCCAATAATATAAAATAAACTTATTTAAACATATATATTAAAACAGGTATTTCTTAATTTGTAGAAATACCTGTTTTAATATTATTTAAAAGAATACTAAAATTTATTCAAATGAGTTTTGTTTTATAGTTGGTAATGTTTGAAGATCTATTCCGCCAGTTTTTTCTGGTATACCATGTAAATATTGTTCTCCATTTTGAGCTGTACCTATAACTACATCATTTATTTCTCCCTCTGCCGCTCTTTCTATGGCCTGTTCTTTAGTTAATAATTCACCATTATTTAATTTATAACCAGTTACGGCACCTTTCCCATCTTTTACTAGAGCTACAATATCTTTACCAAAATTATTGTTACCACCAATCATAATAACACCTCCAATTAAGGATATATTATTATGTTTCCCAATAAAAATATATTTATATATTTTATAAATATATTTTTTAAAATTCTCTAATTAATTTTTAGTATTATTTTTTAATTTATGTATTAGCCCTCTTTATTTTTCTAAAGTGGTTTTCATAAACTCTAACATCTATCCTATGACAAATAATTTATACTACAGCTCATCACATATAAATTCTTTTATAATAATCTAGCTCTTAAAAACATTATTTTCATTCCCATAGATTCAAATTTTGTTTCATATTCTGTTTTTATATTCTCTTTAAAGTCACTATTATGAAGATCATATGTGATGTATTCTATATTAAATCCACTTTCCTTAAAATATTCCTGTGAATCCTCAAAAAGTTCTTTATCATCAGTTTTAAACCATATTTCTGTATTTGGCTTTAAAAATTTTTTATATTCTGTTAGTAATTTAGTATGAGTCAATCTTCTTTTATTATGTCTTTCTTTTGGCCAAGGATTGCAAAAGTTTATATATATTTTACTTATTTCATCTTTATCAAATACTTCTGCTATTCCCATTATATTCATTGTAATAAATTTTATATTTTTAAGTTTTCTTTTAGCTTCTTCTTCCTTTTCCTCAACTTTTCTTATAGCATAAACTATAACTTCATCTTTTAAATCTATTCCTACATAATTTATATCTTCATTTTTTTCTACTAATTGTGATATAAATCCTCCTCTTCCACAACCTAATTCTAAATGTATATCATTATTATTATTAAATTCCTTATTCCATTTTCCTTTTAGTTCTTTAGGTTCGTATGCAAATTTATCACTAGCTTCTATCTCTGGTCTTGCCCACCATTTCTTTCTAAGTCTCATCTTTTAACCTCCAGATATTTTTAATCTACTACTGAAATATTATATCATAACATCTATTATTATTAGTAATCTATAATTTAATTATATTTTAAAATACAACTTCACTATGCTGTAATTATTTTAACAAGTAACTACAGGACTAGTACTTCCCTCACATTATGTCTATTATTTACTATAATAATTTAAGTAAGCTCATTATATGGCGATAATTATACTATTTAGTAGAATTATTATTGGAAGGATTATATAGGAATATATATTATGAGTAATTTTTTAGAAGAATTAAAAACCACTAAAGTTATAAGCAAAAATGATATTGAAAAAATCAAGAAATTTATAAATATTAAGTATAAAGATGAAGATAGCCAAAAAAAAGCTTATATGGTATCTTCTACTATTCATAATATTATTGAAAGTAAAGTAGGTTTCTTTCCAAAATCAATACAGAAAGACTTAAAAAATACTATTTTTAAAAATACTTTTTTAAAAAATAAAGATTCCATTTATTTATGGGATATATTTTATTCTTATATAGATTATGCAGATTTAAAAAAAGAAAACCTAGAAATATTATTAAATTGGACTAATATTAATATAAAAAATAAAACTGATAAAGAATCTTTAGTGAATTATTTATATACAAATAATTTACTAAAATATGATGAAAAAAATAATAAAATTAAAGATAGTTCTAGTTCTAGTTCTAGTTCTAGTTCTAGTTCTAGTTCTAGTTCTAAAGATTCTAGCACTAAGCTCTCAAATGAACAACCTGATATAAAAATTAAAGAAGATGATTCTATTTATCTACAAAATATACATGCAGAATTTAATAATAATGTTATTAATATTAAACAAAATCCAACAAATATAATAAATGATACATATAATCCTAAAAACATTACTAAAAAACTTAATATAGATCTTTTATATAAAAATAATATATTTAAACTTTATAATAACTCTATTGCTTTTGCATTAACTATATTATTTATTTCTTTAATATCTATATATTTATTAAATATAAATACTAGCATTAAAACTAATAGTAAAAATATTATTGTTTATGAAAATAAAAATGTTAAAACTAAAAAAAATAATCTTCTTGATAAAAATAAGAACCTTCCCCAATATGTTAAATATAAAACTTTAAATAATAAAAAATTAAAGGAATATTTATATACCAAAAATTCTTTATTAGCAGAAGAGCCTTATTTTTCATCTATAATAGCAACTGCAGAGGAATTTGATATAAATCCTTTAATATTATTTGCAATAACTGGACAAGAACAGGGCTTTGTGCCTAAAAATAATAAGTCTGCTAAAAAAATAGCAAATAATCCATTCAATGTTTTTCATAGTTGGGAGGAGTATAATTCTAATATTAAAGATTCCTCTAGAATAGCAGCAAGAACTGTGTTTAATTTATTAAAAACTATGCCTAAAGGGCAAGACCCTTTTAAATGGGTAAATAATACATACGCTGAAGATACTAATTGGCACAAAGGTGTTAAATATCTTTATAATGAATTGGAAAAATCAATAAAATAAGGAATCTTTGTTAAATATATAATTAATCAAAAAGGTCTTTATTTATTTGAAAATTAGTATTAAAATCTAAAGGTATGTACTAAAAATTTTTATAGGGGGATGATTGAAATATTTAATAATTTTAACATGATACTTCCAGCAATTATATTTATAATAGTTTACGCATTGATTATTTCAGAAAAAGTAAACAGAGTTGTTGCTTCTCTAAGCGGAGCTGCCATTATGCTTATATTAAAATTAATCACCCAAGAAAAGGCTTTCTTAAAAATTGATTTTAATACCATAGGTTTATTAGTTGGAATGATGATTATAGTAAATATAACTAAAAGGACCGGTGTCTTCGAATACATAGCTATAAAAGCAGCTAAATTTTCTAAGGGAAATCCTATTAAAATATTAATACTGTTTTCTATAATAACTGCTATTTTATCTGGACTATTAGATAATGTTACTACTGTACTTTTAATAGTACCTGTAACCTTAGTTATAACTAAAACATTAGAAATAGATCCTATTCCTTTTTTAATGTGTGAAATATTTGCATCTAATATAGGAGGTACTGCTACTTTAATAGGGGATCCACCGAACCTAATGATAGGAAGTGCTGCAGGATTAAGTTTTTTAGATTTTGTTAAAAACTTAGCGCCTGTAATAGTAATAATACTTTTAGTTACATTATTAGGGATAAAACAATTATATAAAAATTCTATGAAAACTTCTGAAGAGGATAAGAAAAAAATTATGGCTTTAGATGAAAGTAAAGCTATTCGTGATATGTCACTTATGAAAAAATCTCTAACAGTACTAGCCCTAACTTTAGTAGGATTTTTGCTTCATGGTTCTTTAGGTTTTGAATCTGCGACTATTGCTATTGCTGGTTCTGCTATATTATTAGCTATAAGTAAGGTAGAACCAGATGAAATACTACAAGAAACAGAATGGGGTACTATATTCTTTTTCATAGGTTTATTTATAATGACTGGGGTTTTAGAGGATGTAGGTATTATGGAAGTTTTAGCACAAAAAACTTTATCAGTAACAAAAGGTCACTTAGTTATGACAGGAATATTTGTGCTTTGGATATCTGCTTTTGCCTCTGCATTTATAGATAATATTCCTTTTGTAGCTACTATGATACCTTTAATAAAAGCCATGGGCACTATGGGCGGTATGGATGTAGCTCCACTTTGGTGGGCATTATCTTTAGGTGCTTGTCTTGGTGGAAATGGAACTATGATTGGAGCTTCTGCTAACTTAGTTGTAATAGGTATAGCAGAAAAAAGTGGCTATAAGATTTCTTTCAAAGACTACTTTAAACTTGGTTTCCCTGTAATGATAGTATCAATAATAATATGTACTGCTTATCTCTTACTATTTTTTCTCTAAATAAATTTACAATATTTTGAAATTTATTCATAATACTGATTTCTTAGTGTTATAATATAATCAAAGATTAACTCATTTAATTTATAGGGGGGATTTTAAATGGACAATTATATGAAAGTAAAAAATTCAATGTTAACTTTTTTACTAGAACAAATGGGGGCTAAAATTCATAGAATAACAGGAATAGTATGCTATGTAGAATTTACCATAGACTCTGTGAAGATAAAATACATGTATCACTTAGATAAAAAAAATAAATATTTTTTAGAAAGAATTTCTCCCTACAATGTAACTATTGGACAGTTTGAGAAAGAAGAAGATGTAATAAACACTATAAAAGTAGATATATCTAAGTTTGAAAATGCAAAAAATAGTAATAAATTCAATAAGTTCATTAATACCGGAAAGGATTTTGTTGATATAGCTAAATCTTTTGAAGATCTTTATTTACACTATAATGTTTCAAAATATGATTTAGCCGATATACAGCAAAATATAGAAAGCTTAAAAGAAAAATTAAAAGAAGTATCTATTAAAGCTGACATGGTTTATGATAAGCCTGAAAAAATAACTAAAGATGAATAAAACAAAAAATAATTTATAATATATAAAATTATAAAAACTATAGTACTAATAAACTATTAAAGTCTAGGGATCTATTTTGAAATATATGATCCTAGACTTTTTTCTTTAATTTATATAAACTCCTCTGTCTTATTTTCCATTTTTAGCTTATATACCGTAATGATGAAAAATGTACTTGCAAACAATATTAAAATTAACATATTTATACCTATATCTTTAAAATTAGCTCCAGTATTTATTTTAAAAATAGCATCAATAGCCCATTTTTGTGGTGTAAAGCTAGCTAAATTCTGCATAAATTTTGGCATTATTTTTATTTCCCAAAAGCCTCCTCCTATCATTGTACTTAATACTGTAACTATTACACTTAAATTAGAGGCTTCTGATGAAGATTTACAAATAGTTACTATAAATATACTAAGAGAAATAGCAACTATAGAAAACATAATTAATGTTAAAAGTATTATAAGATTTTTACTTCCAATAAGATTTTCTTTTAATACATATTTGTCTACTATAACCATAACTATAATTATTTGAATTAAACTAAACATAAAATTACAGAGTATATTTCCCAAGATATATTGCTTAGGACTTACAGGAGTTGTTGCAATTCTATTATAGGTTTTATTTTTTCTTTCTTCTAATATAAACTTACTTATATTAGAAGAGGAAGTTAATACAAACATCAATAACATTCCTATAGTTATATAGCTTAATTCTTTTTCTCTAGATTTATCTTTAACTTTTTCTACATTAAGTTTAAGTATTCCGTTTTCAGTCTTATTATAAAATTCATCAAAACTTTTTTTATCACCCTTATGAAGGTTACCTATAATTTTTAAATTATCTATATATATATTTAAATAATTCTCTAATAAACCCGTAACTTCAGATCCTTTTATAGATACTATTTTTATTTTTTTTATATTATTATTGTATACTTCTTCTGAAAAATCCTTTGGTATAACTATTACACAATCTACCTTTTCCTTTGAAATAAAATTATTTATTTCTTTTTCATCTAGGTTTACTATTTTAAATCTATCTCTTTTTTCTACGTACTTTATTAATTTTTTAGATATTATTCCAGTGTCCTTATTATTTATACCAATTTTTATATCTCTTCCACCACTAGTATTCATTATTATCATAAATACTGCTAATATAATTGGTAATACAAAAGTTATCCAAAGAGTACTTTTTTTCTTCATAGCTACTTTTATCGTGTTAAAAACTATTAATAAACTTTCCCTCATTATATTGCCTCCCTTCTACTAAAATTTAAAGAGGAGATACTTAAAAATATAAATGCTATAGATAAATTTATAATAATAATTTTATAGCTTAAATCATTATTATTAAAAAACATACTATTAAATATAGCATCCTTAATCTTGCTAAATATATTAAAATCATAAATCAATCCTAACACTTTACTCTCCTGAAAATCTATAGGTGTATACCCACCTCCCAAAAATGTTATAAAGGGCAATATACCATTTAAAAATGATTCTGCTACACTTTGTTTTTTGAATAAATATATTATAGATATTCCTGCAAATATAGCCATAATTATTTCTGATAGCAAAACTAAAAGTATTATTCCTTCACTTTTTCCCCAATATACTTTTAATGCATATTTACTAAATAAAAATACCAATAAAATTTGTATTATAGATACAAAAATTAGCCCTAATACTTTTCCTATAAATATCTCATGTTTTGAGGCAGGAGAAGAAGTTAACTTAATTATAGTATTCCTAGTATACTCGTTGCCAAAAGAATTCACTGCTGCTAAGGATATATATAGAATTATCATTACTATCATAGTTACAGCATAATATTCCAAAGAACTAGGAGTTTTTTTATTTTCTAAGGATTCTATTTCCACATATTTATTTATATTATCTTTTTTAATAAGTGTGGGATTTATTCTTATTACCTCCACCACCGTATTATATTTTTTAATAAAGCTATTTGCTATTACTTCTACTACTGAAGCCTGTGAACTATATTTATCATTTTTATAAAAATCAATTTTATTACCCTCTTTATGAAAATTAAAATAACAAATATACTCTTTATTTTGAACTTTCTCCTTAGCTATTTTTGTATTATTTTCTTGATAAATTTCTATTCCTTGTTTTTTTATTATATCTAAAAATTCTTCAAATGCTTGTTTATTCTTTGTATTTTCTCCCATAGTATATACAATTTTAGTATCCTGGAATAAATCAATTTTATTAAAAGCACTATTTAAAGAAAATCCTAGCACTGTAATAAGCATAATAGGCCAAATTATAAACATTATCATACTTTTTTTATCTCTAAAATTAATTTTTATTTCATTAATAGCTATATTTAAAAACTTCATTTACCTCACCCTTAATCTCTTAATTTTCTTCCTGTTAAACTTAAAAATACAGTTTCTAAATCTGGATTTTTAGTTTCAACATTTTTAATAGGGATATTTTTATTAGTAAAAAATAAAATTATTTTATCTAGATTATTTACCTCTTTATAGCTATCTATTTTTATTAAATTATTTTTCACCTGTACATCAGTAACTCCATTTATATTTTTTATTTCTTTTTCATCAATATTTTCTATTCCACCAACTGTTATATATACTGTGTTTTTATCTCTAACTATTGCTTTTAATTCTTCCTTTGTACCCTCTGCCACCAATTTACCATGATCTATTATTCCTATATTAGTACATATTTCTTCAACTTCCTCCATGTAGTGACTAGTATATATTATGGTTGATCCCATCTCATTAAGTTTTTTTACTGATTGTAATATGTGATTTCTTGATTGTGGATCTATACCTACTGTAGGTTCATCCATTATTATTAATTTAGGTGTGTGAGAAATAGCACAAGCAATATTTAATCTTCTTTTCATTCCCCCAGAAAATTCATTAGGATGTCCCTTAGCCCTATCCTTTAGTCCAACAAATTCCAATGCTTTTTCCACTCTATTTTTTAACTCTTCTCCTTTAAAACCATATAGAGAAGTAAAAAATTTAATATTTTCATAGGCAGTAAGTTCTTTATATAAAGCTATATCCTGAGGAACTACACCGATATTTTTCTTAATTTCTCTCATATTATTTTTTATATCTTTACCTAAAATTTCAATATTTCCTTTATTAAAATTTAATAGTCCACTAATTATATTTATCATGGTACTTTTACCTGCACCATTTGGACCCAAAAGTCCATATATTTCTCCTTCTTTTATTTCTAAACTTACATTATCTAAAGCTGTAACTTTCTTAAAGTTCTTACTCAAATTATATATTTTAACAATATTCATAAATTATCTTTAGTGAGACAATGCATTTAATCTATACATGCCACTAAATATTCACTTCCTTTCTATATTATTTCATATATTTAACAAGTAGCTTAACAAAATTATAATTTCCCAATACTTTTTACCTGCTATTGATATATCTATATCCTTTATTAATAAGAAACAATCTCCTAAAAACTCTGTTAGTGATTATCAGATCTAGTAAAGTATATTTTTAAGCAAACCCTTGCTGATATAATGGTTTAATTAAACTAAATTAGAACTTAGTTTATAAACAGATTTCTAGGGACGTATCCGCTGTTTACTCTTACTTTGAAAAAGATGGAAGTATTAGAGCGGGTAATCATCGGATAACTTAATTCTATAAAAAAATGACCCTTCACATCAGTGTAAAAGGTCATTTTATATGTATGACGAAAGTAATATATTTAATTATCCCGTTCCTACCTACCACAATATCTTTATATTATTAAATATTATAAATAACGAAAACTATATCTTTGAATAAGTTCTTCTAAGCTTTAACTGGAACGAGTATCTTTGTAAGCAAATCCTATATAAATCTAAAAATCACCTAATTTGTCCCTTTAAACAATATATAGCTATTTGAGTTCTATGTTCTAAACCAGTCTTAGATAAAATAGAACTTATATAATTTTTTACAGTTCCTTCTGAAATAAATAATTTTGCTGATATTTCTTTATTAGATAATCCTTCTGATATACACTCTATTACATCCATCTCCCTTTTTGAGAACATATCTTTATCAATATTTTTAGTATTAGAATTACAAGAACTAAGCACTTTATCCATAACCACATCTTGTATAACAGAGTTACCTTTATAAACCATTTTTATAGTATCTATTATAATATCCGGAGTATTGTTTTTTAAAATATATCCCTTAGCTCCAAAATGAAGAGCTTCTCTTATGTAATCATCCTCATCAAAAGTAGTTAATATTAAAACCTTTCCATAACCTTCTTTGCTTATTATTTTTGTAGCTTCTACTCCATTCATTACAGGCATTCTTATATCTAAAAGCGCTATATCTATTTTATTATTTCTGCAATATTCTACTGCTTGCAATCCATTTTCTACTGTTTTCTCTATTTTTATATCTTCATCCATATCCAATATTATACTTAAACTTTCCCTTATAAAAACATCGTCATCTGCAATTAAAACCTTAATCACTCCATTCCCCCCTTTTTTATACATTAATTATATTTTAAATACACTTTCTAATTACATTACTATTTTAAATACATACAATCTTAAAATATATAGAAAATAAATTATTTCTTAATCTTAAGTATTATTATTAAAGAATGGACAACTTGCAATATGTTAAACAAAGATAATCCTTTATTTAGGTAAAAGTATTATAAGCGAAAAACCATCTCCTCCATCTATTATTAATTTAGCATTTCCATTTTCGCATCTTTCCTCTATTCCTCTAATCCCTATCCCTTTTTCTATATTCATACACCCTATTCCATTATCCTTTATATTAAACTTTATAAATTTATTTAGCTCTTCTATAATTATAGAAACTTTAGTAGCTTTAGAGTATTTTATTATATTGGTAAGACATTCTTGCAAGCTTTCCTGAATTATTTTCCACTGCTTGTAGCCTACTAAACTTAAATCCCCTTTAGTAACCAATTTTGTATCTATATCTGTTTTTAACATAAATTTATTTATAACAGTTTCTATCTTTGTCAAACCTAATTGTTCCCTTGGGGGTTTTAAATCTCTAACTGTTAACCTTACTTCTTCTAATCCCTCTCTTAGAGACATTATAGATTTCTCCATTAATTTTTCACTTTTTTCTTTATCCTTCTCCATTAATATTTTACAAGCTTCTAATTGCATTATATTTCCTGCTAGCACATGTCCTATTTTATCGTGTATTTCCTGAGAAATTTTATTTCTTTCCTCCAATTGTGACAAATATAAATTATAATTTTCTTGCTTTTCATTTAAAACTATTTGATTATTTAAGTTATGATTTTTTTGTGTAATATTATAATTTTTTTCCGTCAATTCACCTATTCTTTTATAGCATTTTTTATATAATGAAAAATTCATAAAGCTTAGTAGAGCTATTACTAAAAATTCCTTGGCTATTTCATAAGGAATAAAACAACTTAATATAAAAATTATAATTAATGCTATGTAATTTTTCTTATTAAAATAATAATTTATATCATATATATTAACTATTATTAAAAATATATTAAATTCACCCTTGCTTATAAATAATAACCACAAAATTATAGAACACAAATTTAAAATAAGTTTTGCCTTATTGTTTTTTGAAATCTCTATAGAAAAGTTAAATATTATATATAAAAGAAAATATATAATAGTCCAAGTATAAACTCTTTGTTCAGTATACGTATATGCACAATATAAAAATATTATCATTTTATTATAAATTATGTATTCTCTCATAAAATTCTCCCATTTAATATGCTAAACATATTAATAAAAAATATAGTTTTAAATTTATATATCACAAAACATAAAATATATTTATATCATTAATTCTATTCATTATTTGCAATTGAATCAACAATCTTTTTATTTTTAAGCAATAAATCAGTTTTACGATTACTTTTATTTTATGTAAATTGTCTACAATTTCTACTAACTAAAAAAGTTCCTCAAAATGGATTTAATTTTGAGGAACTTTTTTTAAATTCTAAAATATAATCATAGCTATTTTTATAAAAGAATAATGTAAAAAATTAGTTGGTATTCCTACTAAAAATGATGAAATAGGAGTTACCACAAATATCAATAGAATAATCATTTGATATCTATAAATTACATCAGATATTTTATAAAAAGTCTTAGGCCATAAATCTCTCAATATGTCAAAGCCATCAAGTCCTGGTATAGGCATTAAATTAAATATTGCTAGCATACAATTTATTCTAACTACATAGTTTAATATTAAACCTATTATACCACCTAAGGAAGTTATATCTCCAAAGTTCACTAATTTTAACTTTAACAAGAAACCTGTTAATAATGCAAATAAAAATGCTGTAATTACATTTGCAGTTACCCCTGCTACAGAAACTTTTATCTCATCTTTATATCCTCTTTTTAATGCACTTGGATTAATTTGTACCGGTTTGGCCCATCCAAATCCAATTAATAATATCATTATAAAACCTATAATGTCTATATGTGAAAAGGGATTTAATGTTAATCTTCCTTGAAATTTAGGAGTTTTATCCCCTAATTTGTCTGCTACATAAGCATGAGCAAATTCATGTACTGTAAGACCTACTAATATAGCTGGTATTATTAGTATTTTTGAAAGTATTCTATAGTTTAAGTCCAAAAAACTCATCCTCTCCTAAAATTGAGACTTCAAAACAATTATAGCAAATTTAAATAGATACAACAATTAAATAAATATTAATATAAAATAAATGATCATTCATATATTTACATCATATAAACTTTAAAATTCTAAAAATGCTTTTATAATTTTATAAATATTAACATACTAATTTTATTTTAACTCACTAATTTTAATAAAAACCTATTAAAAAATTTTTATCTACATTTATTTTTTATAACTTAAAAAATACTTTTTAAGTTTTCATCCTTAGTTAATTTTAATATTCCTATAATAAAGAAACTTACTGCAAATAAAATTACTATACTAAGGTATGAGATAACCTCATTAAAACTCTTCCCTTGTTGAAGAGAATCTATAGTTTTAAGTATCCAGGTTTGGGGAAATATATTAGCTAGTTTTTGCATAAAGTTTGGCATCATATCTAAAGGCCAAAAGCATCCTGATAGCATACAGGTTGGAGTTATTAGTATATTTGATAAATAGGATGATTGATTAAGACTTTTAGAAAAAGCTGCAATAATTATTCCAAAACCAATAGATACAAATCCAAAGGAACATAATATTATAAACATTATCTTTGTATCTATATAAAAATTAAGCTTCAGAACATATAATGACATAAACAAAATTACAAATATCTGTATTAAAAAAATTATAAAATTAGCTATTACATTAGCTATTATATATTTACTTTTACTAATATTAGAACAAAATATTCTATAATATGTTTTATTAGTTTTATCCTTTAATATAAAAGATGAGGCTGTACTAGAAGCTATAAGCATAAATACAAGTAATAAACCTATACTTTGCTTTGTTACGGATTTACTTTTAGTTTTATCCCCTATAGCTTTATAATTAATCTTTAAATTTTGTTTTTTAAATCCATCATATAGTTTTTTAAAAACTTTTACGTCTTTATTTGAAGCTACACTTATATTATTAAGAGTATCTACATAATAATTCAAATAATTTTTTATCCACGAAGTAATATCTTCACCTCTAAGAGATATGATATCTAATTTTTTAAATTTACCATCTATTATATCCTTATGAAAATTCTCAGGAATAACCACTACACAATCCACTTTTTTATCTAATAATTTTTTATTCATATCATCTTTTGAAACTTTAATTACAACAAAGTTCTTTTTAGCATCTATAGATTTTATCATATCCTTAGACAAATAAGATTTATTTAAATCTACCACTCCTATTTTACTATAAGAAGTTCCGGAGGCATTTAAAAATAAAGCTATAAATACAGCCAATAAAGGAAGTAATATAAAGGTTATTATATTAGACTTTTTTCTAAAGGTTCTTTTTAAAATACTTTTGGTTAATAAAAATACTTGTTTCATTTTATATCACATCCTTTCTTGGAAATAATATAGCTATTAATAAAAATAAAATTCCAGCCCCTATATTAATTAATATAGTTGTCCCAAATATACTTAGATTATTGCCAAAAATAATTTTAAATATAGCATCGTTACTCCATTTTAATGGTGATATATTTGATATAGAATTTAATATTTTACTTCCTATTGGTTCTAAAGGTACATAACCGCCTCCAAGGAAAGTTAAAATAGGTACGAACATATATATAATTATAGCCATAACCCCTTCATTTTTTACAGTATTAGCTATACATACCCCTGCAGATACTGCCATAAATATTAAAGAGGCTACCACAGAAATCAAAGCTAATTTATTATTTCCCCAATTTGTTCCTAAAATATATTTACTAAACAAATATATTAAAAAACTTTGAAAGGCTATAACCAAAAATGAAGCTAGTATTTTTGAAAATAATATTTTTAAAGATGATGTGTTACTACAAATTAATCTTTTATAAGTTTTTCGTTTTATTTCACTAGCAATACTCATAGAGCCCACTGCTGTTCCATATAAAATAGTCATAGTCATCATAGTGACCGCATAATAATCTATTCCTCTTGGTGAAGCTTTGCCATCTATAGTTTTTGTATTTATAAAATCTGCAGAACTATCTACTTTTATTTTAGATAAAGCCATTGGATTTTTTGAAGCTACCTCTTTTGTCATATTAACTTTATCTACAAAAGTATCCAACAAGCTTCCAACTAATTGGGAATTAAAAGCACGTACATTGTTTTCATAAATATGTATATTTTTATCATCTACAATTTTTATATATACATCAATATTTCCATTACTTATTTTTTCTAAAGCATCTTTTTCATCTTTAGTTTCTTTAAAATTCACATCCATAGTTTTTTCAATCTCTTTAGTGAAATCTTTAAAATTTTTATCTATTTTTACATCCTTATTTATAAAATACACAACATTAATTTCTGGAATATTAGTTTCAGATGCAAAATTTCCTGAGAAAACTGTTCCTAATATTAAAATTAAAAGCATAGGAAATAAAGTCATCAAAAACATAGATTTTCTATCTCTTAGATTTTGAAGTATTTCTTTTTTTAATATATTTAATATTTTCATAGAGGTCACCTCTAATCTCTTAATTTTTTGCCAGTTAGTTTAAGGAATATAGTTTCTAAATCACTATGTTTGTTTTCTATATTTTTTATTTTAATTTTATTCTTTAAAAAGTACATAATTATATCATCTAAGTTATTAGAATTATTGTTTGTTATTTCAATAATATTATCTTTAATATTAACCTCCACTACACCATCTATAGATTGCAATGCTTCTGTACTTACTTCACTTGAATTTTCTGTATTAATTACAACTATATTTAATTCAGAATACTTTTCTACTAACGCATCTTTTTTTCCATGAGCAATAATAGTTCCTTTATCAATAATTGCTATATCTGTACATAATTGTTCTACCTCTTCTATATAATGACTTGTATATATTATTGTACAACCTTTTGCATTTAGATTTTTTATAGACTCTAAGATATGATTTCTTGATTGGGGATCAATACCCACGGTAGGCTCGTCCATTATAATAAGTTTAGGTTGATGAACTAAAGCACAAGCAATATTTAATCTACGCTTCATACCACCAGAAAATTTATATGGAAAATCCTTTGCTCTATCTAACAAACCAACAAATTCTAAGGTTTCTTTTACTCTTTCTTTTAGTTCTTGTCCTCTTATACCATAAAGACCTCCAAAGAAAGCCACATTCTCATAGGCAGTTAAATCCTCATATATAGCTATATCCTGTGGAACAATGCCAATATTATTTTTTAAATCCTTAGCTTTATTGTCCATTTTCTTACCTAGGATAAATATTTCACCCTTAGTTGGGGTTAAGAGTCCACAAATCATATTTATAGTAGTACTTTTTCCCGCTCCATTAGGTCCTAAAAATCCAAAGACTTGTCCTTCTTTAACAGCTAAATTTATGTTATTAACAGCAGTATTATGTCCGAATTTTTTTTCAAGATTTTTTATTTCTATAATATTCATAAGATCATCTCCTTTGTAATATCTCCTACAGTAATGGTGCAAAATAAACATTTATAATATTTTATACATATGATAAAAGGATCTAGCGTATATTTTTTTATATAACATTTCTTGTATAAAATATAGGATTTACTATTCTCTAAAAGTATAATGTTTAAGGTTTATTCTTTAAAAGTTATTATAAATGAATAAAATAAATATAAAATAAGTGTAAGAATGATGGAATTACTGTAAATCATTATACAAGACCCAATAAAATTTAAAACAAAGGCCCAAATTCCATATATTAAAGCTTGTTCTTTATTTTTTGTAAAAACTAATTTACTTATGAAATATAATATTGCGATTCCAATAATGGAATTCATAAGCGATACTTGTAAATAATCATTAAATATATACAACATTACATAATAATAAAATAACACTTCAAAGAAAGAATATATTATTGGTTTAACTATTCCTGTATAAAAGGGATATTCTTTATTAAATTTTATCCAGGATACCTTACTCATTTCTTTTCTACTATCCTTTTTCATTAAATATGAAACAATAACTATAATTATAAAAAAGCTTATCTCTAAAATCCCTATAAAAGACAATATTATCAAAATAAAAGACTCAATTATATTTGTTTGGATACATATGTTATAACTTTTAACAAAACCTTTGTAAAAAAAGTATGCCATAGGTATTACACCCATAGTTAATAAATGTATATATTTTATTAAACTCCAACAATTAGTTGCTGATATTCCTATAAATCCACCTAAATTTAAACATAATTTTTTTATAGATTTAAATTTTTTATAATTAATATTAATAGGTAAATAAAGCAGTACTATGTATATACTCATTAAAATAAATACTAAAATTTTAAAATATAAACTCATAAACTTATCAACCTTTCAAGAGAATGACTGTATTTTCTAAGCAATGAGCTATTATAGGAATCAATATATTAAATCCACTTAAATAGAATAATCCTCCATAAACAACCCCTGCTAGTATTTTTTGAAAAAATACCTGTTCACCTAAAAATATATGATTTAAAGCATATACAAAGGATGTAATAATGAAAACTACCACTATATGTAACTTAAAATCTTTAAATAAGATGTTGAACCATAATTGTCTATATACAACTTCTTCAAAAATACCTATAAAAATAGATAATATAATCACATTAATATTGGTTTTTGTAAATGCTAAAGATATTTTAAATTTCGGAAGGTTCTTATCAGAAACACCTATTATAATATATCCTACAATTATTTCCAAAATTATAGTTAATGGTACAAATAAAACAGCAATAATATACCAGTAGTAATTATTATCTATATTTATATAAAATTTTTCCTGGGAAATAACAAATATCCCCATGAGTATTATTATATAAATTATAGCTAGTATTTTAAGACTTTTTTCTAAGGATTCATTGTAGGATTTTTCATTATTTAAAAATAACTGAGCTAATACTATCGGATTAAAGGTAACTAATAGTATTAACAAATTAAGGCATTGGGTGCGGATGTTCATTAATTACTCCTCCATATTTTTTCATTCTTGGATGGTTTTCAAAGGGAAACTCTGGTATACACATTTCAATTAATTCTGGAATCATAACTCTCATGACATACCAACCCTTGTCCCTAGTTTCTGGCGGCGTTAAATCTAAATATACTGCATATTCACTTATATTTTTTAAATAATTTAATAAAGTCTTTATTTGATCATCTATATCTTTTATATTTAATTTATTTAAAGAACTTAAAGTAATTTCATTCCCTATAAACTCTTCTACTAATTTATTTTTTTCTTCAATTTTATTTGGAAGAGAATAATATAACACATTTGAATCTAAATCTAAAAATTTATGATCATTTTTCATAACATTATTTAGCATATTTTTATTATAAATCGCATTAAAATATGCTCCATAGGATATTGAAGCTGCTTCCATTATTCCTCTAGTTAAAGCATGAGAGGCATCTAATCCTCCTTGTACGCCAAATAATAAATAAGGAAGTTTATTATCCTTTCTTCTTAAAAAAACTCCAAAATTATGTATAGGGCATTTCTCTAAAGCCATATATACAGGTATTATTTCATAGGAAGAATTTTCTCCTAGATTTACATCTTCTAAAACTTTAAGCACATTTTCATCATCTATTTTAACTAAAGAACATTTCCCTTTTGTATACCAGGTAATCATAAAAGAATCAATTTGAATATATTCAATTAGAGCATTTAAAAGAGCTTTTTTAAGACTTTTATGAGCTGCAGTACCTGTACTAAAGGATGGTATAAAATTCATTTCTCCTTTACTTTTATTCTCTTCATAGCCTACAAACATCATTTTTGCTGGTACATATATTTCTTCACCTTTGTTTAATAAAGAAGGGCATTTAATCCATCCTATTATGTCATCTTCTTTTACTTTTTTATCACAAATATCCACATTTAATTCTTTAGCTTTTTTTATTTGTTTTTCTGTAAATACATCTATATATTTTAAAGGCATCACTTTATTATTTTTGCTTAATTCCTTATAACTTTTATATATAATCTTATCCTTTAATAGTGTCGGTCCCATAATACTAGAATACCTTTCAATACTTTCACCGGTATATTTAATTAAAGCTTCCTCATAATGTGATCCATAACCTATTATGTGATATTGCATAGATACATCCTTATTAAATACTTGTTTATGATAATCTGGCATGTTTCCTGTTATACTTTTTAAAAACACATCACCATTAAAATTAACTACAGGCATACAGGATGCTTCTAATATACCACTTTGATTTCCTGATAAAGCTTTAAAGTTCTCTAATATATTATTAAAACTTGGGTAAAATTTTATCATCTCAAAGCCTCCTAGTTAAGAATTAATATCTTCTAAAATTTCATCCACAATATTTCTAGTGGATATATTTATTTCACTTAACTTAGCCTTTGATATATTTCCACAAGCAGGACAAAATGGTACTCTTAATAAATCTTGAGTTTGTATTTCTAAGGTAGGTACAAATATACTAAGTACCCTACCTTCAATTTTACAAGTATTAAAATTATTTATTAAAAAACCTTCAGATATCAACATATTAGTCATAATATTTAATAAAGGAATTATGGATTTATGAGGTTTCTCACTAATTTTGAAGTCACTTTCTATAAATTTATGATATAAAACATGATCTTCAAGTCTTGATAGTATTCTTTGTTCAAAACACTCTAGACATCCTGTTTTAGGTGGTAATGTACTTAAAATAGTTATAAATGGTCCATCAATAAAGGACATAATAATAGGTTTTTTAAGTTCTATAGATACTCTATTTATATTTCTAAATAAATTCATATTAATGTGACCCATACATATTAGTATGCTAGAGTAATTCTTTAATTTATTTTTTAGATTTTCTGTGTTCGATTTTTT
Organism: Clostridium sporogenes; assembly: GCF_001020205.1. NCBI lineage: Bacteria > Bacillati > Bacillota > Clostridia > Eubacteriales > Clostridiaceae > Clostridium > Clostridium sporogenes. The sequence goes on along the minus strand of NZ_CP011663.1, from coordinate 575,886 downwards.
TTCTAAAGCATCCAAATTAGAAGTTAAATCCATAGAAATTATATTATCTATAGTTTCTTTTGAACATAAATCTAATTTCATATTCATTCCATCAGATAAACTTTTAGCAGTTTCTTTAGCATAATCATTATCTGATATAAATAATACTTTTTGGGGTTCCCCCTCTTTTTTATTAAGATTATATCTAAAATCTCCTAATAATACCTTTGACATTTCAAATTCATTGTCTTTTTCATTTTCACTACATAACATACCTGCTTCACTTAAAGAACTTATAACATTAATTAAATTATTCTTCTCTTCATCATTTATATTATGTTCATCTAAATATTTCATCGAAAAAGCTTTATTATTTTTCAAATCATTTATAATAATTCTAAAAACTTTTATAAAATTTGGTGTCTCTGAGCTTAAGTCTAAAACTGCTTCATTATAGTTCCATAATCCACTTCTAAATCTTATTTCATTTTCACCGTTATCATATATTCTTAAATTATTGCTTAATTTATATATATTATTATTTTCCATAATTAATCCTCCTTTTCCGAGCCTACAACAGTCATATGTACTACATGTTTTAATACTCCATCTATATTTAAAAGTTCTTCTATGTATTGTTTTTCATATCCACCTATGTCACAGGCTCCATAACCTAAAGCCGTAGACACCAGTTGCAGATTTTGAGCCATTTCTCCTGTTTCAATTAATGCATAAGCAAAGCCTCCATCCCCATATTTTCTTGAATTTTTTAAGAAATTATATACATAAAAAACAATTATATTTGCATTTTCAGCATTCAAAATTCCAAATTCTGCTAACTCATCTATCTTCAAACCTTCTTTATTCACTTTAATAGGTTTTAGACTATGGGAATAAGGATAATATGTATATATACCATCCTCTAGGTCTTTTATATTTTTCATATATACATATAATTGTATAGGGTATAACCCTCCTGCAGATGGATTAACTCGTAGTTTAATTTTCTTTTCATTACCTTGGAGATTATATGGTTCTATTTCATCACATATCCCTTGGGTATAATAAAGTATATTTGCCACATCATTTAAAGACATATATTTATTAGAATATCTTCTTATACTACGTCTAGATTTTATAGCTGTTGATAAACCCACTCTTATATTTTTAGAAGATGGAAGTTCTATAATAGTACCTTCCCTGTCCTCTTCCATATTTAAATTCACAGAAGTTAACGCAGCATCCCTTTGGAAAAAACTTGCTACTCCTGTTCTAAATCCTAAATTATTATTGTTAGATCTATAGTTTAAAAGATATTCTTCACTTACAAATCTGTTATGTTTAGAGTATAAGCTACCCTTTATTACTGTATCTGGAGTTTTAACCACAGTACTATCAGCATAGGGTGATATACTAGAATACTGAGTATTGAAATGAATAAGGATTCTATTCTCTATATCAGTATTTTTTTGCTTTTTTACTTTTTGTTTCTTCAAGTTTTTTAATAACATTTTTAGCTCCTTATTTATATTTTTAAATGTTAAACAGAAATTAAATATTTTAAATGATATTAGCCAGGTGATAAAATAATATTAAATTATAATCACCTGGCTATGTGGGTTTAAATTATTATTAAATAATTAAATTGTGAAAGATGCTTGTACAAGATAAAATTATTTTAATTTCCACCTTGTCCAGCAGCTGCTCCGCCACCTGTTGATGCTGAACCGCCACCTACACTAACACTAACGCAACAACAACAAGAGCAGCAGCAGCAACTTCCTGGAGCCACAGTAACCTTATTATTATTGTTATTAGTAGTTGTCAGTACGTGTTCATTAAATTTTAACATATCTTTCACCCCTTACTATTAAATATTAAATTAAATGACATTTAATATTTAATTTAATACTTCTTTATATTTATAGTATCGAATAGCTTTATATATAATTTATACTTTTTAACAATTTTGTAAAAAAAATAACGAAATTGTTATATATTTTATAATAATATTGCCTATATCCTATTATTTGTATTAGTAAATTCATCTTATAAATAGAATTATAGAAAAAGAGGTTATCTCAAAATATATTTTATTTTGAGACAACCTCAAATTTATTATACCTAATAATCCTTTTTAATTATTTTCATGTACACTTGAAATTTATATTATTACTTAAATTTAGTTTTTACTAATTTACCATCACTAATAGAAGCTACTCCATCTATATACATCTTCATCATAACTCCAGAATACTTTGTTTCTTTTCCTGTGCTTATCTCTTTTATAACACCCCTTAAGTCATCATTTACATATACACTTCCTAGTGGTGAAACATAAATATCTTTTACTTTAGCTCCATTAGGTATATCTAATGCTTTCCAAGTAGATGTATTATTTTTTACATTACCATAATAAACTTTTACTACTTTGTCTTGCTGCAATTCTCCTATATATGCATTATCATTATCATCTATAGATAACAATTTTGGTGATTTTACCCCTTCTATATTTATAGATGATTCATTATGTGTTGCAAAAATCTTTTTATTTATTTTATCTTCATAAATCAATATATCTTCATGAGGGACTATATTCATATCTCCAACTGAATCTGTCATTATATCTATTCTATCTTTTTCTTTCATTATATTAACACTATATAATCTATTACTATTTCCACCTACATTAACCTTAACATATATTAAATTCATAAGTGGCGCTGCTTTTATATCCTCAATTTTAGCACTTGAACTTTCAAAATTGAATTCGCATATTTTATCCTTTTGATCTTTATCTACATCATAAGAATTTAGCAATACTTGTCCTTCTTTATTTTCCGTATATATAATTCTATTTCTATCCGAAAGCCATATATATTCCAATTTATCTTTTTTACTATCAAACTCGATATTCTTTTTTTCACCATTTTTAGTATTGATTATATTCAATTTATTATCTTTAAAATAAGAAATATATTTCCCATTAAAGGATACATCTAACTCTTCTACGTTTTCTGGTATATTTACATCATAATCTTTATTTTCCGTTCCTGTGTTTGTAATTCTTTTAGCCTTTATCTTCGTTCCTCCTGATGCTAAAAAATATTTATCAATATAAAACAATCCTGCAAATTGTAACGTTAATGAAATCATGACCCATAATATTATTTTTTTTACTACTTTCATATTTTCCTCCTAAGGTTCAACATACAAAATAGATGGTACTGATCTTTCGCCTAAAGAATTGGCAGGATTATTTATAACTTCACCTTCATGATACATTGTAGTTGAAGATCCACCGTCTAAATTTGTAGCAGTATATGCATCATATTGTAGCATGATATCTTGTACATCTTTTAAGGTAGCACCTAAGCTAGATGCTTGTCTACCATCTATAACCAGCATAAGTATAGCTCCATCTTTTCTTTGTCCAATAGCGGTTCTAGGTGCCATTCCCCAGCCACCGTCTCCAGAGGTTATGGTACCTTGCCCATTTACTACTAAAGCTGGTCCAAAAGTTATAGCTTCTTGTACATTTAAATTTTTTAATTCTTGTAAACTATGTTTACCTACAAGTAAAGCTCCCTTTTTAGTTATAGCTGCTACATCTCCTGTAAAATTTCCTTGCTTATCACTATTATATTTAACTTCACCTTTATTAATTATTACTCCTTCAACATTACCACCGGTACCTGTCCACTTACTATTGGCTGATTTATCTGTAAAACCACCTGCATTAATAGCTGCAACAGCTCTTTTATTTCTTGCTATCTGACTTGTAAGTTCTCCTTGTACTCCTAATTTTGAACTATATCCAACCTTTACTCTAGTTGGATCATGAACTACTAACATATATCCCTTAAACTTTTTACCGTAACTTATATCATATCTTTCTATTGTACTATCATGTTTGTTTTCAAATTTTAATACAGAATTTTTATCTTGTTTTATAGTTTGTATAGAATCTTCACCTAATATCTCTTTTATTTTAGCATCTGACAAAAATGTCTTAGCTATATATTGATGGCTTAAAGTAGTCATAGCTGCTCCCACCATAGTTTTCTTAACATTTTTAAAAGGCCCATGAAATATTATAAAGGGCGCTGTAGCTGCTGTAAAAAACAATTCAAAAATTATAAAATATAAAAATACTTTAAAAGAAAATTTCTTATTTTTCGACTTTTTCTCTTTATTTTCCATTTAAAAATTCCTTTCTCTTTATTTTACATCTTTCATTATTGTACACTAAATATAATTTTTTTTAAATAGTAAGCTTTATGAAATATTGTAAAACTTTCTAAAATTCATTTTATTTTTCTTTAAACTATGTCTCATTGACCAAATTAAAACTATTTATACAGTAATTTCCACAATCTTAATTAAAATAAATTATATTCCACAAAATATAAAGAGCATCTCAAAATATATTTAATCTTGAGACACTCTCTACTTACCCATATTATAAAATTTATCCCATGACTACCCGCTCTAATTCTCCCATATTCTTAAAAGTAGGTGTAAATAGCGGCTATGTCCCTGGATAACCATTTTCTAATCTTTAGTGGGAGTAAAAACTTCCTCTGAAACCAAGAACTCTGTTTATAATCGCTTTGCCCCTTCATAAGCTAATGGTGATCTTTCACATTCATGATCCTTTAATGTTACCTGATAACAAAGTTTACTTCCCTTCATTTTTTCTGATGCATAACATAAACCATTTGATCTAGAGTCTAAAAATGGTTGGTCTATTTGGTCTGGATCACCTACTAATATAAGTTTGGTTCCTTGTCCTACTCTAGTTATAACCGCCTTAACTTGCTTTGGTGTTAAATTTTGAGCTTCATCTATTATGACCCAATTTTTTACTATAGATCTACCTCTCAAATAGGCTACTGCTTCTGTAGTTATAATTCTCCTATCAAATAACTCTTTTATCTTATCATACAATTCCTTTTCATTTTTATATCTTTCTTTTTCATCAGAATCCACTAAAATTTCTAAGTTATCAAAAATAGGCCTCATAAATGGCATTATTTTTTCTTCCTCTGTTCCAGGTAAAAAACCTATATCTTCATCCATAGTTACATTAGGTCTACAGACTAAAAGTTTTCTATATCCCTCTTCTCCCTCTTCCATAACTTTATGAAGTCCTGTCGCTAAAGAAAATAAAGTTTTAGCTGTACCTGCAGGGCCTTTTACTATAACTAAAGGTGCATTTTTAGAATCTGTTAAAAGAGCCTCTAACATGAACTTTTGTCCTACGTTTCTAGGACTTATTCCTAATGGCTTAACATCTTTATAGAAAAGAGGAACAACTTTTTCTCCATTATATTTTCCCAGCGCTGTTTGTTTTGGATTTTCCATAGATTTAATTAATATAAATTCATTTATATTAATTTCTGCTTTGTAGTAATCATTCTTATCCTCTGAATAAAAAAATAGATTTTCTACATTTATATATTTATTCTTATAAAAATTTTCTAAAGTATTGTGAGATGCAAAAGCTTCACATCTTCCTTTATATTGACTTTCATATTCTGGTACTACCTTTTCATAAAAATCTTCTACATCTATATTAATAGTATCTGCTTTTATTCTTTCAAAAGTATCCTTTGTAATTAATACTACCTTTTCTCCTCTTTCTTTTAGCCCTTTACAAACCTGTATTATTCTATTATCTGGCTTACTCTTATCCCAAGATGGAGGCAATTTTACATCATAATGATTCATTTCCACCCTTAAAGTTCCTCCACCAGGTAACACTGCACCATCTATTAAACTTCCATTTTTTCTTAATTTATCTATTATTCTTGCCGCATGCCTAGCATTAGCCCCTAAATCATTATTATTCTTTTTAAAGCTATCTAATTCTTCTAAAACTACTTCAGGTATAACTACATCGTTATCAGCAAAAGAAAATATAGCTCCTGGTGAATATAAAATAACGTTAGTATCTAATACATAAGTTAGTTTCAAGCCTATTCCTCCTCTCTTTATATTATTATATTCAACTAAAGTTATAACTTTATTAAATTCTTCATTTTATTAAATGAAAAATATTATATTCTTGTAATACTATACTTTCTACACTATCTAATATTCTTTTATATAATTTCAAATAAAAAAGATTTCTACATTAATAAAAATCCTTTAAATAAAAAAAGACCTCTATATTAATAGAAATCTTTTAAATAAAAATAAAATAAAGAGGCGTAAATAAGAATGTCCTCTATATAATATAATAATAAATAGTAAAAATAGTTTTATTAAGTAGTAAATTATACCGTTTAATAAAACTATATATCACATCCTAAGGGTTGTCAATAATCTTTCTAAATTTTCCTAATACTTATTTTTTACAAATAATTTAAAATATCTAAATTAGCAGCTTATTCTAAATTACTCTATATTCAGATTTTATTATATATTTATCATCTTTACGCACTAAATAGTCGACTTATTATTAATGAAAATATTTCATTAACAAAATCTTATAGTATATCATTTAATATAGTATATACTATAAAAGGAGTTATATATATGAAGGACCTAAATTGTATAAGCCCTGAAGAATTGGCTCTCCTTGCTAATTTAATAGCCTTAGAATTATCTAAAGGGAAAAATGCCAACGAATTAAATGTACTTGGAAACCTTCTTGCCGCAGTAGGAACCATTATATCAACCATAGCAGCTCAAAAACAAAATCTTGAAAACAAATAAATATATATTTATATAATAAATTACAGTGCTTAATTTTAAAATTTAAAATAAAAAAGGAATTACAAACACTAGTGTTTACAGTACTTCTTACTAATTGGTAGTTCCTAGGGTAGTCGAACCCTTGATTTATTTTGGTAAGGTTTAATAAAATTTATACATACTTACATCCGTTGATATTTATGCTTTATAGGATTTTGCATTAAAACAAAACAATTTAAATCTAGTGTGGAAAAATTCAGGTTACAATATTCTAATTACCACCCTTTTATTATTAACATTGTTGATAACTTTATAATTAGAATTATTATACCTAAACATAATAAAAACGACCAAAAAATATATAAACATGTATAAAAAATTCCATACAAAAGAGCCATCTATAGTAAAGTGAGACTCTTTCTTTAATAAGAAAGTCTAATGTTTAAAATATATAAAATTTTATAGTTATTATTCTACAAATGTTGAAAAAGTTCTTTAAATAACAATAAAAAAAGAGGCAGTTTTGGTATGTTCGAACTACCTCTTTTTTATTTTAGTATTTTATTTTAGGATCTTATTCCAATCTTTTTCTCTTATAACGCCATCTGCACCTGCAGCACTCCATATACCTGCTTTAATTTGCCATTGGCGTACAGCTTCTTTCATCTTATTATCATATATGCCATTTTTTTCAATACCAAGCCACCATTGTATAAATCTTGTAGCATATTTAAGATTTGTATTAACTGATAATGAATGTTTTTGAACAATCTGATTTAATGCATCAACAACTGAAGAATCTAAAGTATCATTAACTGATAATCCCATAGTACTTCTAAAATGTCTTATAGCTTCTTTGGTTTTTCCATCTGTATTTCCTGTTGCCTCACCAGTATAAAAACTACATTTTCTCAAATCTCTTTGAACTGATGCAACAAAATCTGTTGTGTACCCACTGTCATCCACCTGTCTTAACATCTTATCCCAATCTTTTTTCCTTATGACACCATCTGCACCTGCAGCACTCCATATACCTGCTTTAATTTGCCATTGGCGTACATTTTCTTTCATATTATTATCATATATTCCGTTTTTGGTACTACCAATCCACCATTGTACAAATCTTGTAGCATATTTAAGATTTGTATTAACTGATAATGAATGTTTTTGAACAATCTGATTTAATGCATCAACAACTGAAGAATCTAAAGTATCATTAACTGGTAATCCCATAGTACTTCTAAAATTTCTTATAGCTTGTTTTGTTTTCCCATCTATAGTTCCTGTTGCTGGTCCAGTATAAAAACTACACCTTGCTAAATCTCTTTGAACTGATGCAATAAAGTCTTTTGAGTAATTAGTTATACCATTTATTCTTACACCCGCATAAAATTTCCATATTGATGATATTTTTATCACATCACCTGTTTGGGGTGAATGTATCATTTGTCCATTTCCAACATATATGCCTACATGATGAGTACTTGTAAATACCAAATCACCAGGCTGTAATTGACTTTGTGAAACTCTAGTTCCTGCATTAACTTGTCCATAAGTATCTCTTGGTAATTCTACACCTGCTACATTTCTATAAACATATTGTACAAAACCTGAACAGTCAAATCCGCTTGGTGATGTTCCCCCCCAAACATATGGTGTTCCTATAAATTTTTTAGCATAGTTTACTATATCTTGTCCATTTGCTGCTGCTTTAACATTACCTACATTTAGTGTTAAAGCCATAAAAATAGCTAAAAAGATACTTAATATAGTTGTTTTCTTTTTCATGTCGCTTCCTCCTATTTGTCTATTTATTTTGTCTTTATACCATTATACTTATATTCTTTACAATTAATTGAATTCCTTCTTTTTTTCTCCTTCATATTTTTACTTTTTTATACATTATAATGTAATTTTTAATGTAAGTTACCATATATTTATAATTTTTAAACTTAATAAAATAATTATTTTAAATTTTTACATATAATCCATTTATCTTATTTGAATTTTTTATCAAATTTTACAAAAAATAGGATACTCCCATTTTGGAAGTACCTTTTGAAATTTAATACCTTATATATTTGCCATAAGCATATCCATCATGTTAAGGATAATAAAAAGGAATGGAAAGTAATAAAACAACCACCTAAAAGTAAAAGTTCTATATGTTCTGTTCCTATTCCTAGCAACTTAATTAAATTATTTGATAAACAATCTAAAATAAAAAAGCCCATAGATTAAAATGTGAAAATTATTATAACGATACTTATTATGTATTTACAACCAATACTGGATTACCTATTAATGAAAATAATTTTTCTAAATTATACACTAGTATATAAAAAAATGCTGGTATCAAGCATAAAAAAACACTGTAAACACTAGTGTTTACAGCATTTCTTCAAATCTGGTAGCTCCTAGGGGAGTCGAACCCCTGATTCCACCGTGAGAGGGTGGCGTCTTAACCGCTTGACCAAGAAGCCTCAATTATTTTCTTCCAACATTTATAATTATATTACAGCCCAAATTTTAAGTCAATATTTTTTAGAAATATTTTCATTTATTTTTAATTTTTTTCTTGAATCATTAAATTTTTTATGATTTTATACAAATTAATCTTCTATAATTTATTCTTATCCAATAAATTATAATGTTCAGATGGAGATAAATAATCTTTCTAGAAAACTCCATCTGAACCTAAAAATCATTTAATTAAAACTATATTATTTTAAATATAATTATACAAATGTTAGATATCTTTGGTACAGATTTCTAAGCTTCAGTGATAATAAAAAGTTCATATAAAGCTAAGAAATCTGTTTATTTAAAATTCTTTCATTCTAATACTTATAAAAAAACAGTAAGTTTAATAAGTTTTTATTTTAATATTCTTAAAGCATTTATTACCGCTATTAAAGCAACGCCTACATCTGCAAAAACAGCCATCCACATAGTACTTCTTCCCATTATAGCTAGAGCTAGTACTGCAAACTTAATTATTAAAACTATAATTATATTTTGCCATACTATTTTATGAGTTTTTCTAGCTATTTTTATAGCATCTATTAATTTTGATGGTTCATCAGACATTAAAACTAAATCAGATGCTTCTATAGCTGCATCAGATCCTAATCCTCCCATAGATACCCCTATATCTGACATGGCTAATACTGGAGCATCATTTACTCCATCACCTACAAAAACAATTTTTCCATCTTTGGATGTTTGGGATTTTAAAGCCTGCATCTTTTCTACCTTTTCCTGTGGTAAAAGTTCTGAATATATTTCATCCATTCCTAGGAATGTCCCTATATTATTAGCTGTAGATTTTCTATCTCCTGTAAGCATAGCTACTTTTTTTATGCCTATATCTTTTAATGATTTTATTGTTTCTTTTGAATCTTTCTTTATTTCGTCATTTATAACTATATAACCTATATATTTATCTTCTAATGCTATATAAAGGATTACCCCATCTTCTGGAGCTTTTTTGTAGTTAATATTTAATTCTTCCATTAATTTATTATTACCAGCATAAACTTTTTTGCCATCGATATAAGCAGTTACACCTCTTGCAACTATTTCTTCATAATTTTCTATTCTTTTATTATCTATGGTTTTTTCATAATATTTTAGTATAGATTTTGCAATAGGGTGATTAGAATAACTTTCTACTAAAGCCGCATATTCTATTAATTCTTCTGAATTTACTCCTTCTTCTGGCTCAATTTTTGATACTTTAAATACACCTTTAGTTAGAGTTCCTGTTTTATCAAATACTATTGTATCTGCATCATTTAGAGCTTCTAAAGCTGTTCCTGTTTTTATTAAAACACCTTTTTTAGATGCACCTCCGATACCAGCAAAGAAACTTAAAGGTATTGATATTACTAAAGCACAGGGACAAGATACTACTAAAAATACAGCTGCTCTATAAACCCACTTAGATATATCTGGATCTTTTAGTACTAGTGTAGGGATTAATGCTAAAGCTAAAGCCGCAAAAACAACTACAGGAGTATAATATCTGGCAAACTTTGTTATAAATTTTTCTGTATTTGCTTTAGTAGCTGATGCATTTTCTGTTAATTCCAATATTTTTGAAACTGTAGATTCTTCAAAGGTTTTTGTAACTTTTATTTTTATAACTCCATTTTTATTTATATATCCACTTAATACATTGCTATCTTTTGCAACTTCACTTATTAAAGATTCACCTGTTATAGCTGATGTATCCACAGAAGATTGTCCCTCTATCACTATACCATCTAGCGGAATTTTTTCTCCTGGTTTTACCATTATAATATCATCTATATTAATATCTTCTGGGGAAACTACTTCTATCTCTTCACCTTTAACTAAATTAGCATAGTCAGGTCTTATATTCATAAGTGCTGTTATAGATTTTCTAGATTTGTTAACAGCTTTATCCTGCAAGAACTCTCCTACTTCATAAAACAGCATAACAGCTACTGCTTCTGGATACTGTTTTACTGCTATAGCCGCTACAGTTGCAACAGCCATTAAAAAGTTTTCATCAAATACTTGTCCTTTAGATATATTTCTTATAGAACTTAATATTACCTTACCTCCAATTAATACATAGGAAGCTAAATATAAACCTATAGATAAAGTTTCTCTAGATTTAAATGCGGTAGCTAAGATTAATAAAATAACTCCTGAAATAATTCTTATAAGAGTCTTCTTTTCTAAGGCATCACTATCTTCTCCATCATGACTGTGTCCATGATTATGCTCATAACTATTTTCTTTTTTATCTAATTTTAAATTTTCCTCTTTATTATTCTGCACGTTCAAATTATTACTATTTTTAACAGGTGCCTGTACTACCTTCCTTTTTAAATTTTCTTTATCTATCACCTTTACTCCAGGTTCTATTCTATCTACTATTTGTTGTACTGTTTTTATAATGCTATCTTTATGAGCATCTTCTAAGTTTATAATTAAAGTTGAGTTGTTAAAATTATAGTTAGCCTCTTCTACTATATCTAACTTTTGAACAGCTCTTTCTATTTTTGCTGCACAATTGGCACAATGTAAGCCTTTTAAAAGCAATTTCTTTTTTATAATCATACTCCCACCATCCTTCTAAAATAATTATTAAAAAATCAAAATTTCTGAAATTACAATAAAGTATTAAACTTAATTTTATCTATGCATTATGTGTTCTAACCCTTGCTTAAATACATTCTCTACATGTGAGTCATCTAATGAATAATAAACAACTTTACCCTCTTTTCTAAATTTTATAAGCCTAGCTGTTCTTAAGACTTTGAGCTGATGTGACACTGCTGATTGTGTCATATTAAGAAGATTTGAAATATCACATACACACATTTCTGATGATGATAATGCATATAAAATTTTTATTCTAGTTGGTTCTGATAAAACCTTAAAAAAATCACCTAAATCCTGCACTTTATCCTCTTCTATCATATTATCTTTAACTTTATCTACTACATCATGATGAATTACATTGCATGTGCAAGTATCTATTTGTTTTTCTTTATTCATAATTTACATTCTCCTTTATATCTATCTTAATTAATATTATATGTGAATACATGAATAATTGTTCATATGTTTAAATATAATGTACCATATTTATTTTTAAATTACAACATTATTTTAAAAATAATTTACTATTTTTTCTACACATAAAAAAAAATCTATAATCAAATAATAATACCGAAATAAGATTTTTTTAAATTGTAGGAGGTAATTTAACATGAACCATAATGATAGTATAGGATGTATTGTTTCTGAATGTAAATATCACGCTAAGAACTCAGACTATTGTACTTTAGACAAAATCCAAGTAACTAAGCATACACATGAGGCTGAAAGTGTTGAATCCACAGATTGTGGAAGCTTTGAATATAGCCACTAATTAAATGTAAAAAATGGGGGTTTATATTAAAAATTTTAATATAAACCCCTATTATTTTCTCAATTAATAATTAATCTTATTATTTTTTATTTTTAAAAAGCTGCTGCTTTGAAGCCTCCACCTTGACATTCCGTAGTATTAGATACTGATATCAATGCATGTTCATCAAAATCTTCTATTATTTTTTTAGCTTTTACTATTTGTTGGGCAGTCATAATACAGTATATTATTTTTCTTTTTGCTCCAGAATAAGCACCTTCACCATACATAATAGTTGCACCTACCCCTAATCTTTCTACAAGTTGTTTTTTTATTTCTGCATCCTGGTCTGTTACAACAAATAGTATCTTTTTGCCATCAAAACCTTCTATAACTTTTCCCATAACTTGTGACTTTACAAACATAGATATCATTGTATAAACAGCTACTTCAAAACTTCCTATTAATGCACCTATAGTAACTACCACGCAATTTATCATAAAATCTATAGTTGATATTTTTATTCCAAATTTTCTTTTCACTAAAACAGATATTACATCTGTTCCTCCCTGTGAAGCTCTATTTCTAAATATTAATCCCATACCAGCTCCACTTAAAACACCACCACATATACAAGAAATTAAAATATCATTCATAGCGTAAAAGTCCATATAATTTCTACTTAGAATTAAAAATGAAGACATACTTATCATTCCAACAAAGCTAAAAATACCAAAGTCTAAATCCACTTCCTTGAAAGCTATAAGGAATATAGGTATATTTATAAGAAGAATATAATATCCTGATTGTATATTAGTTAAATATTGTAACATTATTGCAATACCAGCAACTCCACCACTTAATAATTTATGTGGTATAAGAAACATATTAACCCCTATGGCATATATCAAACTTCCCATCATCACTAAAAGTAATCTTTTTACATTTTCTTTTTTAAAATGCATAATAAATAAAAACCTCCAAAATAAAATTAGACTTATTTTTTACTATAACATACATATTTATATGTTTATTCTTTTAAAAAATATTTTTATTAGTAATTATTTTTAGGTAAATGAATAATTATTTTTTAAATATTCATTTATTGGGAAATTTAATATATTACCCGCTGTCAAACATAAACTTAACACCCCATTTTTTTCTTAGGCCACTATAAATTGTGCGGCAATTATATTTATATTTTCTTTAGTCTTTTATTTTTATGAATTTATTATACTGAATTTTTATATTATTAATAACAGTTATGAAACATATTGAATGAAAACTTTCATTTTCACCAAAAACTTTTCATATTATTTTTTTTAAATACATAAACTAAATTTTATTTTACAAACACTAAAAAAATGAATAAAAACCTTCTTTTTATTTAATATATAAATATTTTCATAATGTGTCAACCCATTATTTATCAATAGATTCTAGTTTCGTTAATAATATGTTGCTATATTTAATCATATCCCAATTATACACTAATGAAATTTTTATTTCATTTCTTTTTTGACGGAAATTATGCAAATGTTATATATTTTTTTAATTTCTATATATTTTTCATTAACTATGAAGGTTTCATATATATATTTTATATAAGTTAACCCCATAAAAATACTTTATAATTTAATTAAAATATAGATAAAATTTTTTAAGCTCCTTTTGCTCACTTGATGAATCAAAAAAAGAAGATGTTTCATAATAAAACAGATTTAATTTTAATACATATAATATAAAATCTATTTTGAAACACCTTATTTTTTATATTTAAATTAAAAAATAAAACTATATTCACTTAATAAACAGTTAATTATAATTTAAATCCAAATATGTACCAAGGACCTACTCCCACATCTACTCCATTATTTTTTTGTTCTATTAAAAAGTCTCTACTTTCCTCTTTAGGTACTAATATAACTTCTATATCCTCTGAAGGTTCTAGCTCTTGTTTAGGATTTTTATTCAATTCATCATTTTCATCAATTTCCATTTGAATTAATATAGTATAATCTGTTAATAAAGCTGGATTAGGTCTTATCTCTGGACTTATATCTACAATCCTGCCTATATAACCTGTTTCTTCTTTTAATTCTCTTTTAGCCCCTAACTCAATATCTTCCTGTTCTAATAATCCTGCAGGAAATCCTATAACATAATTATCTATAGCTGGTCTATACTGTTTTATAAATACATATCTCTCTGAAGGAACTAATTTTGCCACAATAACCACAGCTTTAGTTGTATTAGTTCTCTCTACTGCCTCCCATTTTAAAAGCTTTTCTTCATTATTTAAATAATTTATTTCCTTAAAACTTATCCATTTACCCTTGTATAATATTTTCTCTTCTAATTTCTTCATCTAATTACCTCCATATTTTGTCTACTATTAGCTATACTCTATTTTTATTTTACTTCCACCCTCTCCTGGCACCGCAGGATCTACTATAAGTTTTATTGGTACTCTATTTTTAAGTTCCTCTACATGACTTATTATTCCTACACTTAATCTATCACTTCTTAAATTTTCTAAAGAAGTCATAACTGTATCTAAAAGCTCACTATCTAAAGTGCCAAATCCCTCATCTAAAAAGAAAAATTCTAAAGGGGAGCTTCCTTTTAGTTGTATCTGTGAAGACAGCGCCAAAGCTAGGGCCAATGATGTTAAGAAGGTTTCCCCACCAGACAAAGTATTTGTAGGTCTTATACCACCCCCATTAAAATCATCCCTCATAGTAAAGTTTCCATTACAATCTAATTCTAATGCATATCTTCCTCTAGTTATATCCTTAAGTCTTTTAGAAGCTTCAAAAACTATATATTCTAACTGATTCATAGCTACAAATTCTACAAATTTATTTCCCTGAACTAATTTATCTATATCTTCTAACAAAGCTTTTTTATGAGACACCTTTTCTTTTTCATCTAATAGTTCCTTTAGTGCCTTTATATTACTTTCCATATCACTTATAAGTTTCTCTTCTATTACAATGTTTTTAATTATATCCTCTAGTTCTTTTTCCTTATTTTCTTTTTTAAGCCTTATATCCTTCCATCTTTCTTCCTCTATCCTTTCCCCCTTCAATTTGTTATTTACTCTTTCTATATTCATATTTAAATTATTATACTCTTTTTCAAATTCCTCTATTTCTCTTTCAAATTCTTTTATTTCTTCTTTACATATTAACATTAATTTTGCATCTTCTAAAGTATGGAATTTATTTTCCTCTAATGCTTTATTTAACTGAATAAATCTTTCATTATAGAGTTTTTCTAAGTTAATTTTTATTTGTTCCTTACTTATTTTATTTTCCCATAATACTTCTCTATTTTTACCTTCTAACTCTAACTTAGATTTTAAAGTTTCTTCTTTTCCCTTTATATTCTCTATAGATTTTTTTACCTCATCTAAATGTTCCTTAGAAATCTCTCCTACATTTAATTTTTTTATTTCTTCCTCTTCTTTATCTATAAAATTTTTCTTTTCTTTTCCCGCTTCTATTATTTTTCCTAATTCTATTTCCATAGTATTTATCTGTTTAATTATCTCTTCTCTTTTTTTATTTTCAGTATCTAAAACTTCTCTTTTGTTTTTTATAACTCTGTTACATTCCTCTACTTTTTTATCACAAACTCTAATTTTATTTATTTCTTCTTCCACATTAGATACTTTAATTTCTTCTTTTAAATTTGTATGCTCTTTTTCTTTTTCCTTAAATAATATTTCTTTTTCTTCTCTATCCTTTTTTATAGAAGCTATTAATTCTTTTTCCTTTGATATAGCTTCATTTTTTTTAGCTTCTTCTTTATCTATATGGTTTTTTTCTTTTTGGAGCTTGTTTATATTTTCTTCTAATATTAGTTTTTCTTCTTCCCAGAACTTTATGTTTTCATTTAATTTGTGAAAATCATTTTTTTCTTTTTGTAATTCTCCTCTTAAATCCTGTAAATTTATATTCTTTAATTGCTTTTTTAAATTTTCTAATTCCTCTAATATTAACTCTTCTTCTTTTTTTATGGAAATTAAAAGTATATTTTTTTTATTTTCCTCTATTCTTATATTTTCTAGTTCTTTTAATATATTTCCATGTTCTTCTTTTAAAATTTCTAATTCTTTTATATCAACCTTTTTGGCTAATTTAATATGATGCATAGATCCACATACAGGACAAGGTTCCTGCTCCTTTAAATTAGCAGCTAATATAGAGGCCATATCCATTTTTTCTATATTCTTTATTTTTTCCTCTAAAATCACAACTGTTTCTTCTCTGGACTTTACTATTTCTAATATTTCTTTATACTGTTTTTCTAGATTTAATTTTACTACTTGCTTTTCTTTCAAATTCTTTTCTAATTCCTGCTTTTTATCATTTATTTTATTTAAATTATTAAATGTTTCACTTAATTTATTTATATAATCTTTTTTATCAAGCAAAATATCATTATTACCAGGAGAATTTTTTATTAAATCTTCTCTTTTGTCTAAAACATATTCTAATTTTTTATTTATATCCTTCTGTGTTTCCAATGTATCTTTATACTTTAATTCATACTCTTCTAGGCTTTTTATTTTTATATTTATTCTTTCTGTTATATTGCAAACTTCTAAATTTAATCTTTTATATTCTTTATCTATTTCATATAGTTTTTGTATCTTCTCTCTTCTGTCCCCATCTATTTTTAAGAAATTTATTTCTTCTTCTTTTAATTTTATTTCCTCAGAAATTTTATTTATATTATCTTCTGTATTTCTTTTCTCTATATTTTTATTTTTTATTGAAGCATCTTTTTCTTTATATTTTTGTACTAAAGTTGCCTTTTCTCTCTTTATAATTTCAATCTTCTTATTTATTTCTATAGCCTGTAGTAAATTATTTTCTTTTTGCATTAATAAAGGGATTTTTTCTTCTTTATCCTTTGATGCTTTCTTATATTCATCCTCTAAATTTTTTAAATTTAAATCTATATTTTTTAACTGCTCTATTGCAATATTTAATTCCTTTTCATTTATATTTCTATCTTCTTCAATTTTGTTAATCTCATCTATATAGGGTTTAATATTTAACGCGTTCTTTCCCTTTTCTACTTTTACTTTTTTCCCTTCAATATCCAATAAGCCTTTTTTAAGCTTTTCTAATCTATTTAAATAAATATCTAACTCTTCTTGAAGTTCCCATATATTTTTATACTTTTCATAAAGTTTATTGCTTTCTTCTTTTTCCTTTGATATTCTAGATTTTTCTTTTAACAAATTTTCATATTGTATATTTAGTTCCTGTAATTTTTCTTTAGATATATCTTTATACTGTTCTAATCTACCTTCTATTAGTGTTAAAGAGGATAATTGCTTGTTTCTTGCTTTTCTTATTCTTTCTGAAAGTTTTTTACCATACTTTTCTAGTCCAAATATTCTCTCTAACATATCTCTTCTACTTTTACCACTTAGCTTTAAAAATTCACTAAATTTACCTTGAGGTAAAACTACGGAACGAGTAAAATCTTCTGCTGTTAACCCTATTATAGATTCTATATTTTTTTCTATATCCCTAGGCTTATCTGCTATTATTTCTTCTTCCTCTTCACCATTTTTAACTAACCTAGCTGCAGTGGTCTTATAACCACCTTTTTTATCTCTCTTTACTGTTCTAGAAACAATATAATCTTCTCTTTCATCCGCTGAGGCTATCTGAAACTCATAGCTTACAAATAAAGAATCTGTATCTAAATTTATAAATTGAGTACTATCTCTTGCTATGTCTCCGTACAAAGCCATAGTTATTGCATCTAATATACTAGATTTTCCACTGCCTGTAGGTCCAAATATACCAAACAAACCTCTATTAACTAAAGTTTCAAAATCTATTTCTTGTTTTTCTATAAAACTATTTAGCCCTTTAATCACAAGTTTCTTTGGTTTCATATTCATCCTCCTCTTGAGCTATACTTAAAAATAAATCCATTAATTCTTCACTAGCCTCTATTCCTCTTTGATTTAAATAAAAGGATCTAAATAATTCTGCCATAGACTTTTCTTTTATAGTTTCATTAAAAGTTTCTTCTCCTTTTTCCTCTATCTCTGGCACTATCTCCACTATATCTTTTTTTATTTCTTTTAAAATTTTTATATCTTCTGTACTTATATATTCCTTTGTTTTTATATGTAAATATAGCCACATATCCTTTTCTTTATTTTCTTCACATTTATTTATAGCCTCTTCTATTCCATTACAACTCCACACCTCTATAGGTTTATAGTTGTTAAAATAAACATCTTCAATAATAGCTTTTTCTCCTGGATGTACATCTATTATCTTACACCCTTTACTATATCCTCTCTCACTTTTACTATAGGGCAGTGGTGAACCAGAATAATATGCATTACCTAATCCCCTTACCTTTTGTGGTTTATGAAGATGTCCAAGGCCTATATATTGAGCTTTTTTAGGTAACTTGTCTGCATCTACTGCTAAACTTCCTCCAAGTTGTATTGGCCTCTCAGAATCTGTTTCCTCTGATCCATCTACAAATATATGAGAAATAGCTAAATTAACAGTGTCATCTTTATAATATTTTTCTTGTAAATTAGAAAATATTTCTCCTATTCTTTCTGAATAAGTTTTTCTTCTATCCTCATCATTGTCCATTTCTTTAGACAATATCTCATTTAATCTTTTTTCGCTAGGGTAAGGTAAAGATATAATTACTGCCCTTTCTCCCTTTACCTCTATTTCTAAACAGGCTAAATCTGAATTTATTACCTTAAACTCCCCATACTTTCCCTTTGGAACTATGGTTTTAGGGGTACCCATAAGTATTATTCCCTCATCATAAGCCAAAGGACTTGCAGCAACTAGTCTTTCTGGATTATCGTGATTCCCTGCTATAATTAAAACTAATCTTTCTCCCTTATTGCTTACTTTTTTTATACAATCATAAAACATTTTTTCTGCTCTAGCTGGCGGATTCCCATTATCATATATATCCCCAGCTATTATCACCATATCTATATTATTTTTATCCACAATGTTAATAAAATCCTCTATAAATCTTTCCTGTTCATCCATTCTACTAAAACCTTCAAGATTCTTTCCTAAATGCCAATCGGAGGTATGTAATATTCTCATGATTTTCATCTCCCTTTTGTATCTAGTTAACTTTTCATTTTCTCAACTCATTTTTCTTAATATATTCACAATCTAAATAAAAATAAATTATATTGTTATCTATACTAAAAACTATAAAAAAATAAGTAACTCATATTATTATTTATATTATAACGTAACTCCCATCACTTGTGGTCTAAATAAAATTATTATGGAAATATATTCATTATTATACCTTTATTTATATTTTCATTACATATATAAACTACAAACTTAATACTAAAAATATAAAAATAACTGTATTAATTTCCTCAATTGTAAATCGAAATGCAACCCTTTGGATACCAACTAGGTTGTATTAATAATAATAAATATTCACTCGTTGAGTGATTGCATCCTAGCAAACAAAAGATTCATTAATTACCAGTCTTTTGTTTGCTTATTAGTTTTGTTTTATATATCCTATGGTTGTTGGCGGCAGAACGGAGGATATATATGTCTAAATTTTTTATTTATGAAGAAAGACTTGAATTGCAAAAATACTTAAAAGAGAGTATTTCTTTTAAAGAAATCAGCCGCAGGCTGGGAAAAAATCCAACTACTATTTCTAGAGAAGTCCGCAAGTATAGCTCCAAAATTGCTACAGGTTACCCTGGATTTCCATTCAATGCTTGCAAGAAGCGTATTAACTGTAGAAATAAGAAAGTCTGTGGCAAAGAATGCACTAGAAAATCGGCTATCTATTGTAAGCTTTGTACTTCTTGTAATTCAAACTGTCCAGATTTTATTGAAGAAGTCTGTACTGCCAGATTCAGAGTTCCTTATGTTTGTAATGGTTGTAAAACCATTGGTAAATGTACACTTTTAAAGAATATTTATGATGCAGAGCATGCTCACATCAAGGCACATGAATCTATATCACAGTCACGAAGTGGTTTATGTGTATCTGAAGATGAAATCGCCAGATTGAATAAGATTATTTCGCCACTTATTCAAAATGGTCAGTCTGTAAATCAAATTTACATCAACCATCAGGACGAGCTTATGTGTAGTGAAAAGACCATTTATAATTACATCGATGCGTGTCTTTTTGATGTCAGGAACATTGATCTTCCAAGGAAAGTCAAATTCCGTGAGCGTTATAAGAAGCCTGAATTCAAAGTGGATAAAAGCTGCCGCATTGGTCGCAATTACGAAGATTTTAGTGCGTTTATTAAAAAGAACCCTGATACTGCAGTGGTACAAATGGATTCTGTTATTGGCAACAAAGGTGGTAAATGCCTCTTGACCATTCACTTCGTGGATTGCAGTCTAATGTTGGCATTTTTAAGAGATGCAAACACCTCAAAGTCTGTAACTGATATTTTTAATCAGCTTGATAAAAAACTTGGAAAAAATGCTTTCAGCAGACTTTTTCCTGTTGTCCTTACGGATAATGGGAGTGAGTTCTCGAATCCTAAAGCAATTGAATATCGAAAATCTGTACCAGCTTTGCGTACTAATATATTTTACTGTGATGCAGGTAGTCCTTATCAAAAAGGAGCCATTGAGGTAAATCATGGATTAATCCGAAGGGTGCTTCCTAAGGGAACAAGTTTTAATAATATTACACAGGAAGATATCACCTTAATGATGAATCATATAAATTCATACAAAAGAAAAAAGCTGAATAATCGCAGTCCGTACGAAACATTCAACTTTTACCACGGAGAAGAAGTTTTACATAAACTTGAATGCGCACCGGTTGCCGCCAGTGACATCATGTTAAAACCTGCTCTTCTAAAAAAATAATAAAAATGCGTGCCGCCAACCACTAATTTATCTAAGAAATTAAGGGGTGGATTCTCCGATTACAAAAAAATCGAGAGGGAGTCGACCTCCATTTAGCATGCTTATTTTTAATATAATACTTCAATAAATGTGAAAAATCAAACTGCATTTTGGTTACAAAAACTGCATCTCATTTACAAAACATGCATTTCGGATACAAAAGTGGCGTTTCGTTTACAAATATTCAGTTGTCAGTTACAAAGGTTGCTTTTCAATTTACAAAGTGGCATCTCGTGTTACTATTGAGTTTTCTGCACTATACTCTTATTTACAATCAATGATTTATTATCGAATAACGATAATAAATTATTGACATACAACAAATTATATTGTACTATATAATTACAAAATACAAATTATTCTAATTTTTCCAATGTGAATATATAGATAGGAGTGATCTATTGATGAAAGAAACTTTTTCAATAAAATTTATTAAAGTGCTTTTAATTATTATAATATTATGTTGCACAGTTTTCATTTGGAGATATAGCTTTATGGGTTTATTGGCTCCCAAAGAACTATCTGTTGATATTAGTAGTATTCCAGGTTTCCTATTTGTCATTTCAATTTATCTTATTATTACATGGAATCTTCTAAAAATTGTATACAGCATAGAATCTACTCCTTTTACGTTAAAAAATGCTAAAAGTTTTAAAGCAATAGGTTATCTTATGGTGCTTTTATCCTTTATAGATGTTATAGCCAATTTTAAAAAACCAAGTACAAGTAATTTTATACTTCTACGTATGCAAATACGTAATCAACCTATATGCATTAATGGTAGTTGTCTTTTATATTTAATACTAGGTCTTCTATCTTTAGTTTTAGCTGAGGTTTTTAAGAAAGCCGTACAGATAAAAGATGAAAATGATTTAACAATATAAAAATATCATATATGATAGGAGTGACTTATTTATGAAAGAAACTTTTTCAATAAAATTTATCAAGGTACTTTTAAGTATTATAATATTTGGTTGTATATGTGCGTTTTGGAAATTTGGTTTTATGAGTTTATTTACTCCGAAAGATATACCTAATGGGTTTCCTAATATGCTAACTTTTCTATTTAATACTGGAGTTTATATTATTGTTGCATATAATCTTTTAAAAATTATATTTAGTATGGACTCTGCCCCTTTTTCTTTTAAAAATGTTAAAAGCTTTAAAATAATAGGTTATCTTATGTTACTTTTATCTCTTATAGATGCCTTGGATAGTATAATAAACTTTAAAAAATTAGATGATATTGTAGCTTTGGGTATTATGTTAGAAGATGGAATTATTGGTATTAGACCAAATTGCATTTTATATTTAGTGTTAGGTATTATGGCTTTAGTTTTGGCTGAAATTTTTAAGAAAGCTGTTCAGATAAAAGATGAAAATGACTTAACAATATAAGAAATATCATATATGATAGGAGTTTTAATATGTCAATTGTAGTTAATCTAGATGTCATGATGGCAAAACGAAAGATTTCTCTTAAAGAATTGGCTGAAAAAATTAATTTAACTAATGCTAATTTATCAATTTTAAAAAATAACAAGGCTAAAGCCATAAGATTTTCTACTTTAGAGGCAATATGTAGAGAATTAAATTGCCAACCTGGAGATATTTTTGAATATAAAAAAGATGAAGATCAAAAGGAAGATGAAAAATAATATAAATTAAATTATAAAAAAATAAGAGTGTAGAGTAAAAATATAAAGTTTACCCTACACTCTTATTTTGGTTAATCATGCATAAAATTTATCTAATCAAATTATTTGTTTCTTGCACCTATATAAATATAATATTCTTCATTATCCTCTGTATATATAGTTTTAAAATTATGTTTTTCCATTAATTCTGCAGTATATTTCACCTTAGGCAATATGTGTGATTTTATCTTGTGGTCTACATCTTTATGTCTAGAGTTTATCTTCTCTTTACTTTCACTATGAGCTATAACTAATCTGCCACCTTCTTCAAGTAGTTCATAAGCTCTATTCGCTAATTTATCCTTGTCCTTAAAATGAGGATAACATGAATATGCTGTTATACAATCAAAAGTTTTTTTAGATTTATACCCTAAAAAATCCCCTACTATAAAATCCAAATTAGAGTATGTATTTTTTTCTTTTGATACCTTTAACATATTTTCTGCTATATCCATAGCAGTTATATGACCATTATTACAAATTATATGTTCTAAATAAGGTATAAGCACCCCTGTACCACTACCTATATCTAAAACTCTATCTCCCTCTTTCAAATTTGCTTTTGAAAGAATATATTCTATTTTCTCTTTAGGGTGAAAACACATACTGTCCCACTTATCTGCTAAATTATTAAAAAACTCTCTATCATTCATATTATGCAGCCTTTCCTAATTCTACTTTTCCTAATGCTTTAACTAATATAGGTATAAGTATTAATTGAATAATTATACCTGGTAAACCTTTTACAAATAATCCTGCTAATACAACTGGGAATTTAAAAGGTTTTGCCATTATTAAATGTAAAACTAAATAATTACATAATATATTAGCCAATCTTCCACTTAACATTCCTAATATTAGTGATGGGTATATTCCCATCTTCTTTTTATTATATAAAATTGATATAACCACTCCATAAGTTAATAATTCAACTACCATTACATAAACAAATGGAAATGGTGGCATACCTGTAAATAAATGACTTAATAAAGGAGTTAATACTCCTACTGCTAAAGCAAAATAAGGGCTCAATATAAAACCTCCTATAAGAATAGGAATATGCATTGGTAAAAATATTGATCCTGCATTTTTTATTCCATGAAACAAATAAGGCAATAATAACCCTATTGCTATTAATAATGCACCTCTAACTAATTGTTTATTTTTTGATTGTACCATATAAATACCTCCTGCTAAAAATAATGCCTATTATTAAATAATAGCAAGAAGTATGCCATGGCTTTAAAATAAGAAAATAAACATTCCTTAAATTAAAATTCTCAAATTTATACATATTAATGTTTAAATTTGAAACCTAATCTCAAATTAATACTATCTTGTAATGTCTATACTTCTTAAGAAATCTGAGCTATCTTTTTATTTATTATTTTAAAAACTTGTTCTTGTTCTTCTTTTTTAAGCTTTAGTTTTATAGTATTAAATCTTCTTAAATAATCCACATCT
Organism: Clostridium sporogenes; assembly: GCF_001020205.1. Taxonomy (NCBI): domain Bacteria; kingdom Bacillati; phylum Bacillota; class Clostridia; order Eubacteriales; family Clostridiaceae; genus Clostridium; species Clostridium sporogenes. The sequence goes on along the minus strand of NZ_CP011663.1, from coordinate 551,215 downwards.
TCCTTACCTCTTATTATTAAAGTATGATCTAGTCTCTCATGCCATTTACATGATTCTATATCTTCCCATTTTTTAAAGTTTCCCTCTACAAAAATTCCATTTTCCATTATTTCAAATCTTTCTACACCATTATATAATATAACTATACCTATTATTATTTCTATATAAGTATTAGGATTATCATTTAAAAGAGAAAATAATATTATTATTAAAGACATAAGTATCATAATATTTCGCTCTATACCTCTTTTTATATTTAGAAGAACTTTTCCACCTTCTTTACTTTTGTACCAAACATTTATAAAAGTTAACACAATCCAAAATATAAAGGTTACCCCTACTAATATTAATAATATCCCTTCTAACACATCCATTTAATTACCTCCTAATTACTTTAAATTGCTTTCCCTTAAATTCTTCTATAAAAAAAAGCTTTTTCCTTTTTATGGAATAGGATCTTTAATATGTGTTTTTCCCCACCATTAATATTAGTTTTACAAACTTATTTATATATTATCCTTGATAAATGTAAATATTCTAACTAAATCTTCTGAAATATTTTCTTTTAATACATCATCTTCTTTTATAAAACTGTGTTCTTTATAAATTTTTTCTTCTTTTTTCAACGGAATTAGGGTAATATTTCTTTTGAAAAAATTATTATTTTTTTTATACAAAAATATGCCTAATTTTTTTTGTCCTATTACATTTTTTAATTTAATACCTAATATTTCTTGTAAATATACTTCCGGACTACAGCTTTTTGAATTTAAACTACAATTATTTCCACAAAAACTATATTCATTGTCTTTATTTAAATATAAAAATTTTATTTCATTATCACTTACACTTTTATTTATATTAGGTGAGATACACTGGTCCATTATATTATTATTTAAAACTAAATACTCTCTTACACTATCTTTCTGTTTATATATTAAAAATATTTTTTCCTTTTCTATATTCTGTGTTTGAAGCTTATCTAATATCCCATCTACATCTCTTATAGTTACATCTGTTAATCCTTTTTTATCTCGTAAGTCTTGCCACTTTATATCTACTAATCCATAAAGATTTTTTAACTCTTCTTCTGGATCATACCCTACATTTGCTTCTCCCTTTACTGGATATCCAATAAAAGTTACCATGTTTTTATACATAGAATTTTTTATTGGTGGTAAAGATTCATATGTTAAGGGCAAAAGCTCTATATCTAGTCCTGTTTCCTCTTTAGCTTCCCTTATAGCTGCTTCTTCTAAGCTTTCACCCTTTTCTCTTCCCCCACCAGGCAAAGCCCAAAAATATCTATTTTCTAATTTAACCCAATGTTTTAATAATATGTACTTACCATTCTCCACGATAACAATCTGAACTCTAGTATCTCTTTTAAGCATATTGTCATCTCCTATTCCCCTAAAAATTAATATTATTTTTTATTGTAAAACCCTATCTAAAGAAAATAATATAATTAAATTAAAGAGTCTTTGCCCTAAAGCAAAAACTCTTTAAATGCCCTATACTCTTTACTCTGTACTCTTTACCCTCTACTCTAAATAACTACCATCCGCCAGAGGAACCTCCGCCTCCGGAACTTCCGCCACCGAAACCTCCAAAGCCTCCGCCAGATGATCCTCCACCGCCGAAGCCCCCAAAACCTCCGCCGCCAAATGGGTCATCATCATCGTCATCCCATCTATTTCTTCTATTAGAGAAAAGTGAATTTAGAAATATAAGATCCCAAATAGAGGTTCTTCTTCCTCGTCTTCCACCCTTTCCACCAAAAATACTTAATAAAATTATAATGAAAATTATAGAGGGTATAACACCTCCTCCGCTCTTCTTCTTTTGTGGCACTTTAACTTTTTCATTCTTTTCTAAAGTAACATTATATTCTTTAGCTACATCATCTGCAAATACAGAATAAACCTTCTTCATGGCTTCACCATATTTTTCTTCTTTAAGTAAAGGTTTAGCTATTTGTTCCATCACCCTAGAAGAATAAATATCTGTTATTCTTCCTTCTAAGCCTCTTCCTACTTCTACTCTCCACTTTTTATCCTTTACAGATAGAAGTATCATAACTCCATTATCTTTACCTTTTTGTCCTAGTCCCCACTGTCTAAATAAAGTATTAGCATAGGATTCTACATCAGATCCTTCCAGTGAATCTATTACAACTACTGACATTTGTGCTCCGGTTTTTTTCTCTAACTCATTTCCTACTGAAACCATATACTCTTTAGTTTCATCATCTATAACTCCAACATAATCATTTACATATTTTAAGTTTGTAGGTTTAGGAAAATTTTTTTCAGCCTTTGCTAATATTGGAGAAGCTATAATTAAGGTTATTACTAATATAAAAGTTAACCCTGTTTTATTTAAATTTCTTTCCAAAAATTTTCTCATTTTTTCACCTACTTAGAAAAATCTACTTTTGGTACTTTACTTGCTCCTGCTTCTGCTTTAAAGTATGGCTTTTCACTAAATCTAAATATACCAGCTACAATAGAGTTTGGGAATTTTCTTATACTAGTATTATATTTATTTACAGATTCATTATAATCTTGTCTTGCGATAGCTATTCTGTTTTCTGTTCCTTCTATAGCTACTGATAAATCTTTAAAATTTTGACTAGACTTTAAATCAGGATATCTTTCAACTACAACTAATAATCTTGATAAAGCTCCTGATAATTCTTCATTAGCTTGAGCTTTTTCATCTATCTTTTGTGCCCCTGCCAATTTTGATCTTGCATCTGCTACACCTTTAAAAATATCTTTTTCCTGTGCAGCATAACCTTTTACTGTTTCTACTAAATTTGATATAAGATCAGATCTTCTTTGAAGATTAGTATCAATATTAGACGCTGCTCTATTTACATTTTGATCCATAGATACTAATTTGTTATATGTTCCTATCAAAGGAACTAGTATTAATAAAATTATCCCTACTACTATAAGGGTATTTCTCAATCCTTTTTTCATAAACTTCACCACCATTTTAATATTTTTATTAATATTATACATTAAGTTACCACAATTATCACTAAATATAATTATTTATAAGTTTTTTTGCTGAATTTCCTATAATTTTGAAACCTTTTTCTATTTCTTCTAAAGAAACCCTAGATATACCTAATCTAAAAGTGTCTTCTCCTTTATTATCTACATAAAATATGTCTCCTGGAGTAAAAATTACTCCCCTTTTACAACACTCTTTTAATAATTCCCTTGATTTTACATTTTTTAATTTTACAAATATATGAAGACCACCTTCTCCTGTTATATATTCTGCAGGTATATATTTTTTAGCACATTTTAAAGCGAATTCATATTTTCCTTTATATATTTTCCTAGCCTTTTTAATATATTTTTCAAAATTTCCACTCTTTAAATATTCATATAATATAGCCTGATCTAAAAATGATGTATGGATATTTCTACTTCTTTTTACACTTTCTAAATAGTCTATGAGCTTTTCATCTCCTAATACCCAACCTATTCTTATTCCAGGGAAAAGTACCTTTGAAAAGCTTCCTATATAGATAATACTATTACCCTTACCAGAAAAAGCAATCATAGGAGATACATGATCACCAGAATATCTTAGTTCTTCATTAAAACCATCCTCTACTATAGGTATGTTATTATCTTTTAATATATTGTATATTTTTATTCTTTTTTCTGGACTCATAACTATACCTGTAGGGTTATGATAAGAAGGTACCAAATAAGCTAATTTTATATTGTTTTTACCTATAGTCTCTTTTAATTTATCTATATTTATACCGTCTTTATCCATATCGATACCTACAATTTCAATATCATGCATTTTCATTATTTTTATAGCTGTATTATGAGTAGGGTTTTCACATAATACTTTATCTCCTTTTTGTATTAGAGAAGATAATACGATATCAAAGCCTTCTGTAAAACCATTAGTTATTAATATCTTTTTATTTGATGTATCCACTCCTTTATTTTTCATATATTTCATAATATGATTTATTAAATCCCTATATCCTATAGCATAACCGTAATTTAATATTTTTTCCCCTTCTAAAGAAAATCTATTTAAAAAAGCTTTTTTAAATTCATCTAAATCAAATAAATTCTCATCTGGCGAAATACTTTTAAAGGATATCATGCCCTTTTCCCAAGGTATCTCATGCTTTATAATATCTAAACTTTCAGCTTTCTTAGCATAATCGTTTATATTCTTTTCCCAATTAATTTCCCATTTTTCTTCCACATGAATGTTAACATTAGAAACAAAAGCGCCCTTTCCCTTTTTCATATATATAAAGCCATCATCCTCTAAAAATTCATAAGCAGATATGATAGTATTTCTACTAACTTTAAGCATAGAAGCTAGCTCTCTAGTAGATGGCAATTTTTCATCTTTTCTTATCATTCCCTTTAATATCATAGATTTTATATAATCACTTATCTGAATATATACTGGTGAATTTTTATCTAATTTTATATCAAATAACATAAAATTCCTCCCAAAATCTCATTGTACAAATTAAATATGCTTTATTTCACTCTTTTAGTTTGTGTTATTTTCGTAATAAACCTAACAGTAGTGGAAGAAAGCATTATACCAAAAGCAATTGCTCCACCTACAGCTACAGTTTGAAATCCCTTAGAATAAGCTAAAGCATAATTTTGCTCAACTATAGAATTTATAGCATAATAAGCAGTAATTCCTGGTACCAATGGGAATATGCCTGGTATAGAGAACTGCATAGCAGGTGTTTTAAGCTTTCTTGCCATAAATTCACTATATATTCCTACCATAAAAGCCCCAACAAAGGATGCCATAACAGGGCTATGTATATAATTATATACTATAAGATATACCGTCCAACCAATAGAACCTGCGAAACCAGTCCATATTATTTTTTTTCTATCAATATTAAAAAGTACAACGGGAAACACGCTTCCAAAAAACGCTAATATAATTTGTTTTATCACCACTTAACACCTACTCCCAATGTCAATGCTGTAGCAATTCCTGCTCCCATAGCAGTTACCACTAACATTGCCTCTCCAAACTTTACTATACCAGACATAAAATCGTCATAGATAATATCTTTTATACCATTTGTAAGTGGCACTCCTGGAACTAATATCATTATTCCTCCTGTTATAACATTTCCTCTACTTACAAGTGGGAATATATTTTCCGCAACTAAACTTAATATTCCTATAATAAAACCTGCAAAGAAAAATTGAAAAAATTGAAAAAATCCGATCTTAGATACCCTATCTAACATATAATAAATTCCCATACTAATAAAAGTTGAAACAATAGCATCATAAATTGTCCCCTTAAAAAATAAGGAATAAACAAAGGAAGTCATGCCTGCAGCTACAATCCTTACTGGTAAACTGAAAAATGGCAGTGAATCTATTTCTTTTAAGGTTTCTTTAGCTTCATCATAGGAAATAGGATTATCTTGAAGGCTTCTAGAAAAAGAATTAAGGCGATCTATTCTAGCTAAGTCTACCCCTCTTGTTTTTACTTTTTTAAGTGAAGTTATCTTTTCATTATTATCATCTATAATAGACAAAAAAACACCTTTAGCCGTAACCATACATTCACACTGCAAATTATATGCCCTACAAATTCTCTCAATTGTTTCTTCAACTCTATAGGATTCTGCCCCATTGCTTAAAAGCATTTTTCCTACAGAAAGTGAAATCTCTAAAACCTGCTTAGCTTCCATATTTATACCCCTTCACCTATTTATTTTACACACCCACTTCAAATAAATAATGTATTTAATACCATATTGTATTTATAAATAATATATCAAATTTTTTATACAATTGTAATATATTTAATTAAATAATTTCTAGTTACATTAAATACTATAGGAATTCTACCTATTATCATTAAAAATGATGAAATTCCTAGTATTTAAACACAATAAAACATTACAAAATAAATATAATAAAAGCTTAACTATACTTATTATAATCTACAATAAATATAAAATAAGCACTATATAAATTATTCACTCTAAAATAATCTACATAGCGCTTTATATTATACCAATTCAATACTAATGTTTTAATAAAATTTTTTTTCAAACCGGCTCTAACATAATTAGAATTTATTTTTTATAATCTAAGTTTAATCATAATATTACTTATAATTAACAAAATAGTTTTCATTATACTTTACATCAATATTATTTTCTATATTTTTAAACTTTAATTCTATCTCTTTTTTCTTATGATTTGGCTCAGTTGGATTTAATGTTTTTAATATTCCCTGTTCTATGTCTGAAAGCTTATTAAATGGAAATCCTACCCCCATATCACTTTCATCCCATTTACAAAAAAATCTTGTTCCAGAACACAAAGTTGATATATTAATATCATTGTTTTCGTAAGGAACTGCTGTACACTCAGAACATATTCCTTGATTACCACCTAAAGTTATATTTTTATGTACTCCATATTTATAAGTATATGCCTGAACTATCCTCATTGCACCATAGGGATTAGTTATAATAACAACTACATCTGGCTCTTCTACAAAATTTTCTAAAGGTCTAATTTCTATACCATATATTGAATGATTTATAAAAGTAATATCCTTTTGTACTTTTTTAGCTGTAGCTAAGCTATCATATAGGCCATGTTTTCCATAGTGCTGACCTGAGTCTACATAATTATTACTTGAAATTATGCCTAAAGCTCTTGCAGAAGCTAAGCAATTAAAATTTTCTTCATTAGCTTTAAATTCTCTTCCATTAGAAGCCATCTTCACCATATAACAATAATTTACTTTGCTATTTAATTTAGGCATATCCAACTTTTCAAAATGGTCTTTTGTAAATATAAATTTAACCCCTACCATTTTTCTCTCTAAATTTAATGTAGCATATAAATTCTGGCATATATTTTTTATATCCATAAAATTAACCTCTCTTTTAATATGAACTCTACCTTCCAAGATAAATTTTTTTAATAAAATTACTTTTAATCAGTTCTTCTGTGCTACCCTCTAATACTATTTCCCCATTTTCTAGTGCATATCCTCTATTACATACTTTTAAAGCCATAGAAGCATTTTGCTCAATTAAAAGTATAGATGTTCCTTCCTTATTTATAGATTTTATAGTTTCAAAAACTTCCTCCACAATAATAGGAGCTAATCCCATAGAAGGTTCATCTAGTAATATCAACTTAGCACTAGATAAGATAGCTCGTCCTATAGCAAGCATTTGTTGTTCTCCTCCACTTAAACTCCCTGCCAATTGGGTTCTTCTTTCTTTTAATCTTGGAAATCTTGTATAAACTTCTTGTAATTTTTCATCTTTAGTCCCTTTATTTATCTTGTTACAAAAGGCTAAAAGTAAATTTTCCTCTACTGTAATCAATGGAAATATACCTCTACCTTCTGGAACTAAACATATCCCCCTTTGGGCTATTTTATGAGTACTCATTCCCTTTAAAGACTCCCCACAAAAAGAAATATCTCCAGTATATTTTAATTGTGCTGTTAATGCTTTTAATAATGTAGATTTCCCAGAACCATTATTACCTACTATAGTTACTATTTCCCTTTCATTAACATTTATAGATATTTGTTTTAGAGCAGGAATAACCCCATAATTTACATTAATATCTTTAACTATTAACATGTTAAATCTCCTTTATACCTTTGCCCATATAAGCTTTTATTACATTAGCATCATTACTTATTTCCTCTGGGCTGCCTTCAGCAATTTTTTTTCCGTAATCTAATACTAAAATTCTATCACATAAATCCATTATAACTCCCATGTCATGCTCTATTATAAGTACTGTTATATTGAAATCTTCTCTAAGTATATTAATTAAATTTTTCAAATCCTGTTTTTCATAATTATTCATCCCCGCGGCTGGTTCATCTAAAAGTAATATCTTAGGTGAAATAGCCAAAGCTCTAGCTATTTCCACTTTTCTTTGCTGTCCATAGGGTAAATCAGAAGCCATATTATTAATTACTTTTTCTAATCCTACAACCTTTAGAATATCAAGGGTTTCCTTCATATAAGGATTCAATTTAACAAGTTTTTTTAATTCACTTACCCTACCTACTAAAATATTTTCAAGAACCGTTAAAGAATTAAATAATCTTATATTTTGAAAGGTTCTTGCAATACCTAATCTACTTATTTTATAAGGTTTCATTCCCGTTATTTTTTTATTATTTAAAAATATATCCCCTTTACTTGGTTTATATATCCCTGTAATAGTATTATATAATGTAGTTTTACCAGCTCCATTTGGGCCTATAACACCTAATATTTCTCCTTTTTTCACTGAAAAATTCAAATTATCTATTGCAGTTATTCCCCCAAAATTTATATCTAAATCTTTTACTTCTAATATGTTCATATATACCCCTTCTACGATTTATACGTAAATTTCTTTCTATATTTCAATCCATAAATTCCATCAGGTCTAAATACAATCATTAATACTAACCCTAAACCATAAAATAACATTCTATAATCATTAAATTCTCTTAAAAATTCTGGAATAATAGCTAGAACTATGGCTCCAATAATTGCTCCAAATATATTTCCTTTTCCACCTATTATAACCATGGCTAAAATAGTTATAGATTCTTTAAACATAAAAGACTCTGGACTTATAAATGAAACATAAGTTGCATAAAATCCTCCAGCTATACCTGCTATAAAAGAGCTTATTATAAAAGCAAAAAATTTTATGCTAGTTATATTTACTCCTAATGATGTAGCCGCTATTTCATTTTCTCTAACAGCTAACATAAGCAATCCATAATTAGAATAAGTTAATTTATATAATATAACAAAAAAAATCACAAATAAAAATAATATTAGATAATAAAATCCTAAATTTTTATCCTTAAATATGTTTAAAAATTCTGGATTAGGTATAGAGGAAATACCCATAGGTCCGCCGGTTACTTTATCCCAATTTAACAATATTAATTTTACTATTTCTCCAAATCCAAGAGTTATTATGCAAAGATAGTTCCCTTTTACACGTAGAGATGGTATACCTAAAAATATCCCACATATGCCTGCTAACAATCCCCCTAATAACATAGCAGTTATAAAAGGCAAATGAGCATTAATCATAAGTATACTAGTTGTATACGCACCTATGCCATAAAAAGCAGCATGTCCTACAGAAATTTGCCCTGCATTACCACTAACAAAATTAAGACTCATACTTAATATGCTATATAAAAGTATAGTTATAATAATATGTAGAATATATTGATTTGTGATGATAAAAGGTGCTCCAAGCAATATTGCAAAAATTATTAAAAACATAATTTTGTTATTTTTAAATAACTTCATCTATACTTTCTCCTTAATTTCTTCACCAAATATTCCATTAGGTTTAATAATTAATACTAGAACTAATATTATAAAGGCTATTCCATCTACATAGGATGTAGAAATATAAGCTCCAACCAAACTCTCAGATACTCCTAATATATATCCTCCAACCAAGGCTCCTGGAATACTTCCAATACCACCTAAAATAGCAGCAGCAAAAGCCTTAATCATTACGCCACTTCCCATAGTGACATAAAGGGCATCGTAATACATACTACTTAATATTCCTGAAACCATAGCTAATATAGTAGCTAAAGAAAAAACTATCATAGTAATTTTGTCCGTTTCTATTCCCATAAGTTCTGCATATTTTCTATTATAAGACAATGCTCTTATCTGTAATCCAACGTTACTCTTCATTATAAATTTGTATAAAATTATCATTAAAGTTATAGAAAATAAGAAAATAAATATTTGTATATTAGACAGCTTTATTGGAGCAATAGAATATGTTCCCTTAGGTATATTTATTGGAAAAGGTATTATTTCTGTTCCCCATATAAGTTGTCCTAATGCTTCTAACATTATAGAAACTCCTAATGAACTTAAAAGAGGAGCCATTGCATCTCCCTTTAATACTGGTTTATAAGCTATTAAATATAATAAAACCCCCATAAGTCCAGTAATAACTATAGTTAAAATAATAGCTAAAATTAATGGTATTTTAAATATACTTACCATAGTAAAAAAAACAAAAGTTCCAAACATTAATATTTCACCATGAGCAAAGTTTAACATTTTTAATACACCAAAAATCATATTAAAACCCAGGGCAGCCAAACAATATATGCTGCCTAGGGTAATTCCATTTACTAATACTTCTATAATCATATGTTATTTCTTCCATTCAACAAATTTTCCATCTTTAACTATGAATCTTATTAGATTCTTTTCTGCATCTCCACTTTTTTCAAACTTAGTATTTCCTGTCACTCCAGTATAAGTTCCCATATTCTTTAATGCCTCATTGATTTTTTCTCTATCATTACCACCCTTTTTAATTGCTTCTATTAATATCTTAGTTGCATCATAAGAATAAGCTGCAAAACTACTTGGAGCTTGGTTATACTTCTTTTTATATTTTTCTGTAAATTCCTTTACTTTTTCATTTTCAAGATTAGTAGAAAAAGATCCTATAGTAAATATTCCTTCTGCATCTTTTCCTGCTAAATCTACTAATGATTTTGAAAGTAATGGAGTAGGTCCTGCTACTTTAGGATTATATCCTACATTATGAGCTTGTTTAAGAAATGCCCCTGCATCACCATAAAAAGATCCCATTATAACTATGTCCGGATTTTTGCTTTTTACTTTTGTTATTATACTTCCAAAATCTTGAGTTTTAGGCATGTAACTTTCTTTAGCTACAACTTGTCCTCCATTTTCTTTATAAAAATTATCTACACTTTCCGCAACACCTTTACCATAATCGTTGTTTACATATATAATAGCAACTTTTTTATAATTCAAATCCTTTAACATCCATTTTGATAATTCTTTTCCTGTTGTTAAATCTGATGGAGTTACTTTTCTATAATATTCACTGCTATCACTTAAAGCTGGCGCTGAACCACAAGGTCCCATCATTGGAATCTTAGCTTTAGTATAAATAGGTATTCCTGCTAAAGTACATGCCGCAGAGAAACTTCCTATGACTGCCATAATATCTTTATTTGATGAATATTTATTCGCAATAGATGCAGCCTCCTTTGGTTCTCCCTTATCATCTTCGTAAACTAATTCTATTTTTTTCTTATTAATTCCGCCTTCTTTATTAACTTCATCAACTGCTAATTGAGCTGCATTTAATATACTTTTTCCATCCTGCGCCATAGCTCCAGATAATGGCGCTACTAATCCAACTTTTATAGTTCCATCTTTTTCACTTGAATTTGATTGACAACCAACTAAACTACTTAATACTAGTATGCTAGATAATGCAATTAAAGATTTTTTCTTAAATTTTGCAAATTTCACTATAATTCTCTCCCCTTTTATTCTTTTTTAAATATTTTTTTAATTATTTTTTAATTATTCTTTAACAGAATATCATGGAAAAAAACTTCATTCAAATAAAAAATACTTATAGATCACTTACCATCTATAAGTATTTTTTATCCTAATTTATTTTATTATCTTTCTACTTCTAATGAATATTTAACTATTAAATTTAATAATTCTGCAAAGGATATTCCTACTGCGTTAGCACTCTTAGGAAACAAACTATTTTTTGTCATACCAGGTAATGTATTTAATTCTAATACATAAGGTACTCCCTCTTTAACTATCATATCTACCCTTACATATACTTCACATTTTAGTTCTTTCCAACAAGCTAAGGCCATTTCCTCTACCTTTTTATGAAGATTTTCTTCCAATTCTATAACCACTTCATCCGATCCGCCATCTGCATATTTTGCTGTATAGTCAAAGAATTCTGCATGTGGTCTTATAGCTAATACTGGTAACATTTTGCCATTTAGCATACAGCAGGTTATTTCTTCACCTTTTGTATAATTTTCTATCATAACTTCTTTATCATATTTTAATGCAAGCTCTACTGCTTCTTTTATGCCCTCTTTATTTTTTACTAAATTAGTAGCTACACTAGAGCCACCACTATTAGGTTTTACGAACACTGGATATCCTATTTTTTCTATAGCTTCGTAATCTATATTCTCTACACTAGATACATTTACCCAATCTGCTGTATTAATATTGGCATATTTTAATATTTTCTTAGTCATATCCTTATCCATACATATAGCACTTGTTAAAGGACCACATCCTGAATAAGGTATATCTAAAGTTTCAAGAACTGATTGAACTGTTCCATCTTCACCAAACTCACCATGCAATGCTAAGAAAGCAAAATCTATACCCTTAGCTTTTTCCATAACATCTTCTTTTTTATCTATAATAATAGGAATAATTTCATGTTCTAAAAGTTCTAAATATTTTATAACTTCTCTACCAGAATTCAAGGAAACCTCTCTCTCTGTAGATATTCCACCCATTATAACTCCAATTTTCATTATTTACTCCTCCAATATCTATATATTAATGTTATTGATATTAACTTTAAGATAAATATTTTTTATGTTTACTATTTCTTTATTTATAATAAATCCTGTCATCCTAATCTTATTAATTAAGAGTATATGTAATATATAATAAACTTTTATTATATATTACCACAGATTTTATTTACCCTCTTACTATATTCTATACATTTTTTAAGTATAATAAAGTACCACCTAACTTGTTTTTTACTTTGTAAGTGGTATATAAATAACCTATAAACTATCTTTTAAATATTGAAAATTAAACCTATTAAGTATAAAATGAAACTATAAAATCAAATGTCCTTTATGTTGTGGGGGTGCCTTGGGGCTGAGAAGATTTAAACATCTAACTCTAATAACCTGATCCAGATAGTACTGGCGTAGGGAAGCAACTTATCTAATAATAGATTTTTATAAAATTTATTAAAAAGATGTATTGCTTTTGAATACATCTTTTTTTATTTATTACATAGGAGGTTTTTTATTATGAAAAAAGTTTTAACTATAGCTGGCTCTGATAGTTGTGGAGGAGCTGGCATTCAAGCAGACATAAAAACTATGAGTTCTTTAGGGGTATATGCTATGAGCATTATAACTGCTGTAACTGCTCAGAATTCCATAGGTGTACAAGATGTTCATGAAGTACCAAAGAATATGGTTGAAGCCCAAATCAAATCTATATTTGATGATATAGATGTAGACGCTGTAAAAATAGGCATGCTTTCCAATTCTGAGACTATAAAATCTATAAAAGAATACTTAGAAAAATATAAAGCTAAAAACATAGTTTTAGATCCAGTTATGATTTCTAAAAGTGGTTATTTTCTCCTTAAACCAGAGGCTATAGAAGAACTTAAAAATTTAATTTCTATATCTCACATTGTAACTCCTAATATACCAGAGGCTGAAGTTCTAAGTGGCATGAAAATCAGTTCAGAAGATGATATGAAAAAAGCTGCCACTATAATACAATCTATGGGAGCTGAAAACGTTCTACTTAAAGGTGGTCATAGATGCAATGATGCAAATGACATACTTCTTTATAAAGATAAATTCATAACAATTCCTGGCAACAGAATAGAAACTAAAAATACTCATGGTACTGGTTGTACATTATCCTCTGCTATAGCATCTTATCTAGCTAAAGGCTTTAGTATAGAAAAATCAGTATCTCTATCTAAAGAATATATTACAAAAGCTATTGAAAATTCCTTCCCTATTGGTGAAGGTGTAGGTCCTGTTGGACACTTTATAGATCTTTATAAAAAAGCCCACTTAGATTATTAAAAAATCCTGCAGCGCTATTATTAAATGTTAACTATAATAATCTATAATTTAAATAAAAGGAGCGATCTATATGAAAAATAAAAATGTTATACAAAAAATGAGAGAAAAAACTCCACTTATTCACTGCATAACTAACTATGTTACTATAAACGATTGTGCTAATATACTTCTTTCCTTTGGGGCTTCCCCTGCTATGTGTGAAGCCTATGATGAAGTTTATGAATTTGCATCTATATCATCAGCCTTATATATAAATTTAGGAACTCTAACTAAAGAACAAGAAACCTCAGCGGTACTTGCTTCCATATCTGCGAAAAATAATAATGTACCTGTAGTTATAGACCCTGTAGGATGCCCTGCTATAAAAAGAAAAATTCAAGTTATAAATAGAATAGCTGAAGTTGGCAAAATAGATATTATCAAAGGAAATATAGGAGAAATTAAATTTTTAGCAGGAATGAATTCTGAAACTAGAGGTGTGGATTCTTTAGATAATGGTGAAAATGCTTTAGAAGCTTGCAGTCAATTAGCCAAAAAATATAATTGTGTTGTGGCTGCTACTGGTGAAAAAGATTTTGTATCCGATGGAAAAAGCAGTGTTATAATAAAAAATGGTACAGAAATGCTAACTAAAGTAACTGGAGCTGGTTGTATGCTAGGTGCCCTATGTGCTGCTACCTGTGCAAATTTTGAAGATAAATTAGTATCTACTACAGCCGCCATATTATCTATGAATATTGCTGGAGAAAAAGCATACGAAAAAGCACAGCTACCAGGTAGTTTTAGAATTGCTTTAATAGATAGTATATACACACTATCTGATGAAGAAATTTGGAAAAGAGGTAATGTAGAATGGATTTAAATTATGAACTTTATTTAATTACAGACAGAAGATTTTTAAAGGGACGTGAATTAAAAAAAGTTGTAGAAGACGCTATCCTCGGAGGAGTAACTATAGTACAGGTTAGAGAAAAAGACGTATCTACTAGAGAATTTTATAATGTAGCTAAAGAAGTAAAAGAAGTAACAGACCATTACAAAGTTCCTATAATTATAAATGATAGATTAGATATTGCTCAAGCTATAAATGCTCATGGTGTTCATTTAGGTCAAAAAGATATGCACCTTAATATAGCCAGAAGAATTTTAGGTAAGGATAAAATAATAGGCATATCTGTTGGAAATGTTAAAGAAGCCTTAGAAGCTGAAAATAATGGTGCAGATTATCTAGGAATAGGAACTATATTCCCTACAGGTAGTAAGAAAGATGTGGATGCAATTATTGGTATTGATGGATTATCAAAAATAAAGAACAATATATCTATCCCTTCTGTAGCCATAGGTGGCATAAATAAAACTAACTTTAAAGATGTTTTAAGCACTGGTATAGAAGGAATTTCTGTAATTTCAGCCATATTAGATGAAGATGATATAAACATTGCTGCCAATAATCTTTTAATAAACAAATAACTTCCTTAATTTAATACTGTAACTTAAAATAGATTTAATTTTAATACATTAATGATAAAATATTAGCATACTTTTTATCTTAGTAGTATTAGAATTAAATCTATTATTTTTTAGTATGTCCATTTTTCTACTCTAATAAATTTAATATAAAAAATTAAGTTTTTACACTAAAATTAAAGTTTACCCTTAGTATTTACTTAATTTAGTAGACTTCTGTTTATTATATATATTAGAATATACTTAAAATAAACTTTTATTGGAGGAATTTTTTTGGATACATTTGTTGCTAGACAACCTATTTTTGACATAAATGAAAATGTAGTAGCCTATGAATTGTTATTTAGAACTAATAATGAAGATAATAAATTTAATAATATAGATGGAGATATAGCAACCTCTAAAGTAATAATTAACAGTTTTCTATTAATAGGAATAAAAAACTTAACTGATGGTAAAAAAGCTTTTATCAATTTTACAGAAAATCTTATTTTAAATGATATAGCCTCACTTCTCCCAAAAGAATACGTAACAATAGAAATTTTAGAAAATGTAACTCCCTCTAAAGCTATAATATGCTCCTGTAAAAAATTGAAACAAGAAGGATATACTATAGCATTAGATGATTTTGTTTTAATGGATAATTTAAAAGAACTAATAAAATTAGCGGATATTATAAAAATAGATTTTACTATTACTAAAGGCGCTGAAAGAAAAGAAATTATAGATAAAATACTTGAAATAAATAACAAAATAAAATTTCTAGCTGAAAAGATTGAGACTAGAGAAGAATTTACTGCCGCTGCTTCTATGGGATATTCTTTATTTCAAGGATATTTTTTTAGCAAACCTACCATATTTAATGAAAAGGATATTCCTATACACAGCACTACTAAATATAAAATTTTAAAAGAAATAAATAAGGAAAGAATAGACTTTAACTATCTAGAAGAATTAATTAAAACAGACTTATCCCTATATTATAAACTACTTAAATTTATAAATGCTTCCTTTTCTTTTAAGAAAAATATAACATCTGTAAAAAAAGCTATAGCTTTAATTGGTGAAAAACAAACTATAAGATTTATTTCATTTATATTAGTGTATGATATAACAAGTAACAACAAAGAATATGTAAAGACAACCTTAGTAAGGGCAAAATTTCTAGATCTTCTATCTAATAAAACAAATTATATAAATAAATCAGATGAATTATTTTTTATGGGATTATTTTATGGAATAGAAGACTTTCTAAATAAACCATTAGAAGATATTCTACATGATCTTCCTATATCTAAAGATACCAAGTCCGCTCTTCTTGGTAAAAAAAACAAGTTAAATTATATACTTAATCTTGTATTAAACTATGAAAAAGGTGAATGGAAAAGAGTTAATACTATATGTAAACATCTGAACTTATCTCCTAATGAATTAACTACTATTTATATAAATGCTCTGAATTGGACAAATAAGTTCAATCTTTAAATAGTCTATATAATTTAATTTTATAAATAAAAAGTATAAGATAGAATCTTTGTACTAAAGTTTTATCTTATACTTTTTTATATTTATCTATCATATTGTTTTATATAAATTAATACTAACCCTATTTTTAAAATATAATAATTAAATTAATAGTTACTTTTTAATAACTTCTAATATACTTGAGGCAGGATAAGTATCTAAAAAATACTTTGGAGATACATTTACCTTTAATCCTTTGTCCAACAATATTTTTTCATATTCATTTATATATATAGAATCTGAAATTATTAACTTACCACCTGATTTTAAAACTCTTAACATTTCTTCTATGGCCATTTTTCTTTCTTGTATATCTTCTATATTGTGAATACATTGTTTACTTACAATTACATCAAAAGTTTCATCCTTAAATGATAATGCTGAAGCATTTTGAGTTTTTATTTTAACCTTATGTGCTACACCTTCTAATTCTATATTTTGATTCACATAATATTTAGTTTTATCCAATATCCCTTCACTATTCCATATATCTATACCAGTTACTTTTCCTGATCCATTCTTTAGTTTTTTAGCTACCGCTATAGCTAAAATACCTTTTCCAACACCTACATCTAATACATTTTCATTCCCTGTCCAATTAACCTTAGAAATTATTCTATTTATGTGTTTAAATCTTCCTACAAATATAAAATTTATTATTCTTAAACCATTAACTATAAATAATATGGATATGAATAATATAAAATAAGCTATATAACTTTTTATTTCTTTATGTTGAAGAAGAAACATAAAAGTTATCAAACCTAAAATTCCTGCAGAGAAAAATTTAATAGCACTAAAATAATTATTTGGGCCATAATATGGCTTTGTATATTTCTTCATATTATATAACACTCCCTTCTTAAATTTCTCCCATTGATAATTGTAGATTTTATCATTAATAAAAAAAATTTTCAAGAAAAAAATTTTTAGTTATTTGTGTTACAACTATTATATATATGAAAAACTATAAATTATGTTACGATTTTTTAATTTTATCACTTTACAAATTCATTGCGCTAAAGTATAATATAATAAAATAAAACAAGGGGGATTTTTTATATGAGGAAAAAAAATATATTATTTTCTATTTTAATAATGGGGTTAATCTTTATGCTAACAGGTTGTGGTAATAAATCAAAAGAAGATACTTCCCTTAAGGATATAAAAGATAAAGGTGAATTTGTTGTAGGTTTAGACGATAGCTTCCCTCCTATGGGATTTAAAAATGATAAAGGTGAAATAGTTGGATTCGATATTGATTTAGCAAAGGAAGTTGCTAAAAAAATGGGGGTTAAAGTAGTCTTTAAGCCAGTTCAATGGGATGGTGTAGTTCTTAGTTTGAATAATAAAGATATTGATGTTATTTGGAATGGACTTACAATAACTGAAAAAAGAAAAGAACAAATAAATTTTTCAAAACCTTATGTAGAAAATAAACAAATAATAGTTGTTAATAATGATTCTAATATAAAATCAAAAAAGGATTTAAACAAAAAAACTGTAGCTATACAATTAGGTAGTAGTAGTGAAGTTGCTTTAGATTCAGATAAAGACTTTGTAAAATCATTAAAAGAATTAAAAAAATACTCAAATAACACTGAAGCACTTATGGATTTACAATCAAAAAGAGTTGATGCCGTTGTAGTAGACGAAGTAGTTGGTAGGTATTATATTAGCAAAAAACCTAATGTATTCAAAGTATTAAATGAAGACTTTGGAGGAGAATCTTATGGAGTAGGTTTTAGAAAAACTGACGATAGCTTTAGAGAAGCAGTGGATAAAGCTTTAGATGAAGTTATAAAAGATGGAACTGCAGATAAAATATCTGAAAAATGGTTTGGTAAAGGAATCTTCAAAAAATAGGATGTGATTAATATGTCTAATCTTTCAGATATAACTATATTTATATTAAAAGGTAGTATTATTTCTTTTAAATTATTCATAGTAACAATAATATTTTCTATTCCACTAGGTATTTTGGTAGCTATGGGAAAAAACTCTAAAATTAAACCTTTAAAAATTATCTTAAGTGCTTATACTTGGATATTTAGGGGAACTCCCCTAATGCTACAATTATTCTTTGCCTATTTCGGACTTCCCGTAATAGGCATAAGATTAGAACCATTAACTGCAGCCTATTTAACATTTATAATTAACTATGGAGCATATCTCGCAGAAACCTTTAGAGCAGGTATAGAATCCATTGATACAGGTCAAGTAGAAGCTGCTAAAGTATTAGGTTTTACCTACAATCAAACTATGTTTAAAATAATTGTACCACAGGCTATAAGAAATGTTATACCGCCAATATGTAACGAAAGTATAAATTTAATTAAAGATTCTGCGCTAGTAGCTGCCATAGGAATAGGAGATATGCTAAGGGCCGCAAAGGAAGTAGTAACTAGAGATTTCACTATAACACCTTTCTTTATAGCTGCAGCTATATATTTATTAATAACCGCATTTTTAGTAATAATATTTAGAACTTTAGAAAAAAAATATGCATATTAAGGAAATTACAGCTTAGAAGGTAGTTATGCCAACAGCCTATTAAAAAGGGATATGTGTGTAGAAAGGCTCCTCAATTCACTAAGAGATTCTGATTTGTTTTTCATAAAATATATTGGTAAAAAATGAAATTCGCTGAACGCTGAAACAATCATTTTTTACCTAATATACTTTGAAAAAACAAATAAGAATCTCTAAACTTTTTCGAATGCCTTTTACGACACATATCTCTCTTTTTAATAGGCTGAAGTTAACATAGCTCTTTAAAGATAATTTCCTATAGACAAGAGAGGTATAAAAGGGATGAGTTTTAATTAGTATTATATTAAATTTATAACCAAGATAATAGCTCCATTATTGCTGGAATTAAGTCTTTTTTTATCTTCTTAATATCTGTTTCAGTGCCACTAACTTCTAATGCTTTTAAATTATCTATTAATTTTTTAATTACACTTTTTTATCAGTATCTCCATCAAATTTCTTTTCTGCTTTTTCAAGTCTTTTCAATAATTCTTTATCTTGATCATTGCTACTGTTATTTGAAAAATTCAAAATTATTATCCTCTTTCCTTTTCAATTGTATCTTTTAAAACTATGAAACAATATATAGAATATATTCAACATGACTAGCTAACTTTCTTGTTTTATAATCTTTTAATTAATAAAAATTATTGATCATCATTATCTCTATTTACACATTTCAACAAATTCAATGGGATGCTGAATAATTTTTGATGTTTCCCCTATGGAATACCCCTCATCAAGATAGCGTTTTGCTATAACTGCCATAGATTCACCTATCTCTATAATATGATGGTCTGGGTCGTAAATACGAACAACACGTTGTTGCCACTCATATTTCTTAGGCTGATGAACGTATTCAATGTTTCCATACCCTTTTATCTTTTGCATAAATGCTTCAAAGTCATCTACCTCAAAATATAATTCCATATTATTTGACTTCTCTATAACAGAATCACTAGGTAAGTTTGTAAGCCATGCAAAATCCTCTTGTATTGCAAATCCACCACTAAATGTTACATTTTTACCTAAATCAAGAATAACTTTTTGGTCAAACAATTCTTCATAGAACTGTTTAGAAACATTAACATTTTTAACTGCTAATAATGCCAATTTAAATTCCATATAAATTCCCCCTTTATATAAATAATATCTTATGATAATCTATAATTTCTTCATATTTAAACAGAGAATCAAAATCTTTGATTTTGTGTTAGTTGCTTACTCCACCGATGTAAAAAAGTACAGTTTCATTAAATATTGTTTCTTCATAAACGGAATGAATCTTTAAAGTATGTTCTATATATTAAACTTTCCACTATATTACATAAATGTAACTATAAATATACACATCTACTCTATTTTAAATTTCTGCAAGCTTTCCTTGTAAATACTCTAATAACTCAGCTTTGTCTGTATGTTCATTATGACCTTCTATAACAATATCAAATTCAATTTCTGATAAAATCCTAATAACCTTTTTTAGTTTATCTTTATCATAACCTTCTCCATGATATAAATCTTCACATGCGGCATCTCCAATAAATAATATCTTTTCTTCCTGTAAATAAAAAATTGTTGAATCATCACTATGACATCCACCTATTTTTATCATCTGGCAAGTGATTCCACCTAAATCAAGCATAAGATAATCATTAAATACTATATCTGCGCTAATAACTTTAATGTTATCTTTTTGGGGATATTCTTTTTTAATCATACTATTACAAAATTCAATTTCCTCACCAGCAGTTACTCGCTTGTCCATAGATTCTTCATCCCATTTCCATCCTCTCATCTTACATAGCTGCTTATTGGTTAATGAATTTGCAATAATAATAGCATTTGCTGCTGAAAGACCAAATGTGTGATCCCAATGCCAATGTGTAATAGCCACAAATTTAGGATGCGATAATTGCCTTTTATCCAGCTCCTCCATATAAATTCCCACATGTTTAGCTGAATTACCACCATCTATCATTAGAGAAAATTTATCTCCCTTAATATATCCCAAAACAGGTCTATCTGTATCTTCATTGTGTTCTAAATAATAAACTCTTTTAGTTAATTGTTTAAACATATATTCACCCCATTTTTTATCTCTATTATTTCTTATTACAATATTATTATTTTACATTTATAAAAACTACCTATTTGCCTCGATAATTACCATAATTAAAATTGGAATTAATACTAGTAGTGGCACCATGGTAGCCCAATACTTTGCTGTCTTTAGAAATTTAAAACTATAATCATTTAACACAAACCGATATATAATTAAAGTAAAAAAAGTGTAGATTACCGTTGGAAAATAATTTTTGAAACTATGTTTATTTATATTTTTTATTTTAAAATTTCTTTTTCCGTGCATATTTTCTAAATCCCCATATACTTCCTGTAATATTTATAATATTTTACTATTATTTATAAATATATACTAAATAATAATTTAATTGTATACATTATATGTATTAATTTCAATATGGTAAAAACAACAAAAACATACTATATTTTTAATTTATTGAACAAAAACTAAAAATATAGTATGTATAAGAATTAAATATACAAACTAGCATTGTTTTTTTAATTAGTATTACCTTCAAAAAACTTTTGTATCAACTCAATATATTGATCTGGATGTATTAAACTTATTTCACCATGTCCACTTTTTTCAATGATTTTTAAAGAACTTCCCTTAATGGTATTGTAAAGTAACTCTGCAGATTTTTTCATTACCCCTAATTCTTTCTCACCAACTAATATCAATGCTTTTGCTTTTGTTTTGGATAAGTTTGAAGAAATTGAATAATCTCCATTACTTTTTGCAATGTTTATAAGTGATTCTTTTGTCATTCGTGAGCTATCTTCATAATATGTTTCAAATAATTCCTCTGGTACATTTAATGTTTTAGCCTGTAGTTTTGCATACCATCTTTTTTTAATTAGTCCATGACATATATTATACATTGGTACAGTCATTGCACTTACCATTTTCATAGGATAAACTAAAGCACTTTCTATAACAGCATTCTCTGTAATATCACTATCTTGAGATAGTATTTCAACAGTAATCTGAGCACCAATAGAAAGACCACCTATTGCAAAAACTTTTCCATTGCAATTTTCTTTTACATATTTTATAATCTCTTCAGCAGACTTTTTTATACTTACAAACTCAGTATCATAATCATCTCCATGCCCATCAATAATAGGTGTAACAACATAATAATTCTTTTCTAAAACTTCAATTTGTGCTTTCCATGACCACCAGGATAATCCTCCCCCATGAATTAGAATAATAACTGGCATATTTTTGTTACCAAATTCTTTAAATATCATACTAAACTTTCACCCCTATACTTTAATAAATAGTTTTCCCCTTTTTTTTGATATAATTTTTATATTTTTTAACGAATATATAATTAAATATTGTTTAATTATATACATTTTAAAAATTAATTTCAATATAATATTTATCTTAAATCTGGATTAGATTTCTTAGTATTAAAAATAATATTATTAAGTGTAAAATCATCATATTATTAATTTCCTTATATTGGATTTTATTGTATAATCTATATAAGACTTTATTTTAATTAGTTCATTAAACTAAGGGAGGGTTTTATATTGAAATGTAATGCTATATTTGATAGTGGTGGCATTAGGGGTATTGGAATAATTGGTGCTTTGAACTATATGGAAAGTAAAGGTTTTTCTTGGAATAATATTGCAGGAACTTCTGTTGGCGCTTTAATAGGAGCATTATTGGTTTCTGGATATACTGCAAAAGATTTAAAACATATAACTGTAAATACAGACTTTATGGAGCTTCTTAATAAAGAAGGTATCCAAAAATTTACATTTGTTGGTAAAGCAATAAATTTCTTTAAGTTTAATGGAGTTTACTCTGGAGATTTTATAGAAAAATGGATTGATGATATGCTTAAAGTTAAGGGAATAAATACTTTTAGCGACCTTATGAATAACGGTACTTGTAAACTAAAAATAATAGCTTCGGATATCACTGAAAAAAGAATGATCACCTTCCCTGATGATCTTTATATTTATGGATTTAGCTTAAGTAATTTTAGGGTTTCTAAAGCCATTAGAATGAGTATAAGTATACCATTTTTCTTTAAACCTGTAGAATTTATTCATGGTAATGGTTTAAGTTATATAGTAGATGGTGGTGTTTGCTGTGCTTATCCAATTTCTATATTTGATAGCTACAATGATAAGGAAGATGTTCCTACAATAGGTTTTAAATTTGATAATATTGAATTAAGTAATACTAAGCAAGGTAAAAATGACCCCCTATCCTTTCTATTTGACATAGCTGATACCATGAATAAAAAAGACTCTAAAGGATGGATGACAAATAAAAATATAGATAGAACTGTACTAATTCCAACACTGGGAATTAGCTCCACAGACTTTGATTTATCTAAAGAAAAAACTTTAAAACTATATAAATCCGGATATAAATCCGCGGAGAAATTTATTAGAACCTGGAATTTTGAAGAATATAAAAATAAGTATAAAAAAGAAGGTAGTGCTTAAATACAGAAAAGATAAAAAATACATTCATAAGCAAACTAAGTGGTTCATGAATGTATTTTTTATCTTTAATGTCTTAAAATTAATTTTCCCTTTTAATACATTTTATTTTTAATAAAAATAATTCTAAATAAAAAACTTATTATCTATTAGCATATAGCTCAGCTATTTTAACTATAAGTTGTACAGCTTTTTCCATTGATGGAACTGGAACATACTCAAATCTTCCGTGGAAATTATGTCCGCCTGCAAATAGATTTGGAGTTGGTAATCCCATAAAGGATAATCTTGAACCATCTGTACCACCTCTTATAGGAACTAAATTTGGTTCAATATCAACAGCCTTCATTGCATCATAAGCTATATCAACTACATATTTTACTTCATCTATTTTCTCTTTCATATTATAATACTGATCTTCTACTTTTACACATACTATTTCTTTATTGTATTCTTCATTTATTTTTTTACCAACTTCTTTTATTTGTTCTTTTCTTTGTTCAAATTTTTTCCTATCAAAATCTCTTATAATATAATTTAGTTCTGCTGTTTCTACTTCACTCTTTACAGATAATAGATGGAAAAATCCTTCATATCCTTCTGTTTTTTCTGGTACTTCATTTTCTGGAAGCATATTTATAAACTTATTAGCTACTAATACTGCATTTGTCATTTTATTTTTTGCTGAACCTGGATGAACATTTCTTCCTTCTATGATAACTTTAGCTTTTGCAGCATTAAAAGTTTCACATTCTAATTCTCCGATACCGCCACCATCTAAAGTATAGGCTAAATCCGCCCCAAATTTTTTCACATCAAAGTGATCTGCTCCTTTACCTACTTCTTCATCTGGAGTAAATCCAACTTTTATAGTTCCATGTTTTATTTCTGGATGATTTATTAAATATTCCATAGCTGTAATTATTTCTGCTATTCCAGCTTTGTCATCTGCTCCTAAAAGAGTATTTCCATCTGTTACTACTATATCTTGTCCTTTATATTCTAGTATTTCTGGGAATTCATCAACTTTTAATACTATATTTTTTTCTTTATTTAAAACTATATCTTGTCCCTCATATTTTTCTACAATTCTAGGATTAATATTAGTTCCTGATAAATCTGGACTTGTATCCATATGTGCTACAAAACCAACTGTTTGAACTTCTTTTTCTATGTTTGATTCTAAAGTAGCCATAACATATCCATTTTCATCCACAGATACATCCTTAAGTCCTATAGTCTTTAATTCTTCTCCTAATTTTTTTGCAAACTCTAATTGAGTTTTAGTAGTTGGCACAGTTTCAGATTCTTCTGATGATTGGGTATCTATTTTTATATACCCTAAAAATCTTTCTAATACATCTTTCATTAATAATCCCCCTCTAAAACAAATTTTGTATTTTATTCTTGTTTTTGTAATTGTTTACTTATATTTTACAATATACTATTGTTCTATGCAAACATCTCCCATTACTACAGCTTGAATATTTCCATCTTTATCTTTTAATGGAATAGCTATAGCTATACAATAGTTGTAACTAACACTAGATATATATGGTTTGCTAGCATATTTTTCTCCTAGAATAGCCTTTTTAAAATAAGGTCTATGGGAAAAATCATCATTTCCTTTTGTTATAGGTACATTAGCAGATTTCATTATGCCCTCTTTATTTATTACTCCAATATATTCAAATTGATTATTTGCCTCTACATACTTTTTGCATATGTTAGAACAGACATCTACACCTAAAGCATTAGAACTTATTTCTCTACTTACTTTTTCTAATATATTAAATCCTTCATTAACTAGTTGTCTTTGCTCTTCTTTTATAGTTATATTTGTTACAAAAGCTTTTAATTCGCTATCTATTTCATCTGTACACCCATTCATTTCTTTTATTAATTGAGTTATCTCATTTATGGATGCAGATTGTTCTTCTACTGCTGCGGAAATTTCTTCTGTCATAGAAGCACTTTGCTGAGCCCCTGAAGCTATAGTTTCCATCAATTGATCCACTTCTTTAGATATTGTAGTATTTTTATCTGATAAATCATATATTTGTTCTACTGAATTATATGTTTCATCTGTTGAAGATATTATTTCATTAAATGATTCCTTAGACTCGTCTGCATAAACTATATCCTCTTCTACTTCTTTACTTTGCTTTTCTGCTTCTTCTGTTATATTGCTTATTTGATAATTAATTTTTTCTATTAATTTTCTTATTTCTCCAGCAGATTCTGAGGATTGCTCTGCAAGTTTTCTTACTTCATCTGCTACCACTGAGAAACCTTTACCATGCTCCCCTGCCCTAGCAGCTTCAATGGCTGCATTTAATGCAAGCAAATTAGTTCTTTCACTTATTTCTGTCACTACATCTGTTATTTTACTTATCTCTTCTGCTTCATTTTCTAAAATTTTTACATT
This sequence comes from Clostridium sporogenes, assembly GCF_001020205.1. Classification (NCBI taxonomy): domain Bacteria; kingdom Bacillati; phylum Bacillota; class Clostridia; order Eubacteriales; family Clostridiaceae; genus Clostridium; species Clostridium sporogenes. The sequence continues at coordinate 524,952 of NZ_CP011663.1, read as the reverse complement.
TTTAGCTAATTTTTTACTAACATCCCCTGTAGCTTTTATTTTGTATATCATAGTTTCAAAAGTCTTTTGATTTTCTTTTATTGTTTTAACCATTTCTTCAGCTATATTTTTAGTATTTTGGGCTTTTTCTGCTATTACAGCTGAATTTTCTGCCATTTCACTTGTATTGTTTCTTGTAGATGTGGTTGAATCTGCTTGAGTTGTTGCTGTTTCTGCTACAGAAATTACAGAGGATGCTATATTTTCTGTAGCCTGGTTACTATCTAATGCATTTTCATGCAATGTGTTTGATATAACCCTATTTTTTTGTGATATTTGTAATAAATCTGATAATATCTTTTTAGTATTTTTAACTATAGCATTTACACTTACTCCAATAGCTGCTAAAGCCCCATTTTCTGGTACCCTAGTTGCAAATTCCCCCTTAGATACTCTATCTATTATTTCTGCTACTTCTTCTATGGATCTGTATGCTTTAGTCACAAAAGCCCTAACTATCATATAAGAAACTGCCAGCATTACTATAAACATTATAAATATAAATTTTAAGTAGGAACTGCTAAAGCTTGCTAATAAATTAGAATCATTATTTCCTAAGCCTTTTAAAATAGATCTAGTCCCAACAAAAAAAGTGGCGCATAATATAAGTATTAATGCATTAAATAAAAGAGCTATTTGTCTTATAAGCTTATTTTTCAAGCCACTCACCAACCTTCCTTAAATTTATGAAAATTTTAATTTTACATAATATATATAATTTTCTACAATATTATTTTTTTCCCTTCTTATTTGTTAATTTTTTTACAAAGTATATATATTAACAAATTACAATTAAGCCCATTTTAAATTAATGAATTTTTATATAATTATCTATAGAAAATAAATATAAATATTTATCTTTTACAGTTTTTCCTGTTATTCTCTTTAAAGCTTCTTCATAATATTTAATCTGTATTTTATATCTATTCTTTATCTCTTCTATATCATTAACATAATCTGTTTTATAATCTAATAATACTAGCCCCTCTTCCTCTTCAAAATAGCAATCTATTATTCCCTGAATCACTAATTTTTCATCTATATATATTTCTTTATCTAGCTCTTTATAAATTTCTACTGCAGGTATTTCAATAGAAAAAGGCATTTCTCTATTTATATTATTAGAATTAATCATTCTTTTTCCTAGTTCACTTCTACAAAATTTTAATATTTTATATGGATTTATAACCTTTGATTGTTCATAGGTTATAAATTCTTTTTCTATTAGTCTATTTATTTGTTCTCTTATATCCTCTTCCTTTTCTACCTTTTTTAAATCTAAATGTTGCATGAATAAATGTATAATAGTTCCTCTCTCTGAAGGAGATATTTTCTTTTTTTCTTCCATAAACATGGGTTTTCTAAGCTCTACTTTTTTAAATAATTCTTCTGTATTTTCTTCATCATCTAATATAAATTGTTTTTTCACATCTGAAACTGATAATTTTGTTGGTATGCTCGATGCACTATCATATTTATAATTAAAAGAAAGTCTTTTATATATTTCTTCTTTATAGTTACTTTCTTCTAAATTCATTAGCGTTTCCTTTATTTTTTCACTAATCTCAATCTCATTCTCTTCAACTTTTTCCTTTAATAATTCTTTTTTATTCCATAATTCTATTTTCCATTTTGACTTATCATCTACTATATTACATAGCTCTGATGCCATCTTTAGTTCTTCTCTAAAACTTACAGCATCTTTATGTTTTATAACAGCTGGCCCTATCCAATCTAAATATGTTTTCCCACTCATAACAGCATATTCTGGTACTTTATTTTTCTCTTCTGATAGATTCAACCAATTTTCCACGGTTTTATCTACATTATTTATTAATCCTGTTATTATGAGCTTTTCTCTTGCCCTTGTTAAAGCTACATATAATATTCTCATTTCTTCTGATAAAGTTTCTAACCTTATTTTATTTTTTATGATATTTTTAACTAAAGATGGATAAGCTATTCTTCTTTCTATATCTACATAATCTGGACCATATCCTAAGTCTCTATGAAATAATATATTTTTATTAAGATCTGTCATATTAAAATTCTTACCGGTACCACTTAATATAACTACTGGGAACTCTAGCCCCTTACTCTTATGAATACTCATTATTCTTACTACATTTTCATTTTCTCCAAGTATTTTTGCACTTCCCATATCTCCACTACTAAATTTTAATTTATTTATAAAATTTATAAAGTTGAACAATCCCTTATAACTAGTCTTTTCATATTGCTTTGCCCTTTGGAAAAGTATTCTTAAATTTGCCTGTCTTTGTTCTCCTGCTGGAAGAGCCCCTACATAGCCATAGTATCCTGTCTCTACATATAAAAACCATATAAACTCATCTATATCTATATGAATAGACTTTTTTCTCCATAAATTTAACTTTTCTATAAAACTATATATTTTATTTTTTAATTCCTCTTTCATGTCTTTTACTATTTTATTTGTCTTATCTTCATCTTCTATATAAAAACTATAATAGGAATCTAATTTTTCATTTTTATATAATCTATATATTATTTCCATACATTCATAGAAAGCTATATTTTTATTTACCATTCTTATATCTATAAGTTCATCATCTGTAAAAGAAGCTATAGGAGATCTTAATACGGAAAGTAATGGTATATCTTGCAGAGGATTATCTATTATTTGCAGTAAAGATATAATAGTCTTTATTTCTGTTGTATCAAAATAGCCGGAATTTGTATCTGCAAAAACCGGTATACCCTCCTTTGCAAGTTCTTCTACAAATACTGGTGCCCAATTCGATGTAGCTCTCATAAGAATTACTATATCTCTATATTGAATTCTTCTATATTCTCCTAGTTTTTTATCAAATACCTTTAATCCCCCTTCTAAATCATTTCCTACTACTTCCTGTATTTTCTTAGCTACCAATCGTCCTTCTAATTGTATGTTATCTAAAGCTTCTTCTTCATCCATATTATATTCTTTTAGTACTTCTTCACTTAATTCATACTTTTTATCCATTAAACATAATTCTATAGGCTCACCCTTTACCTCTTCCCCGTAACTAGCTCCAACAGTTAAAGCTTCTTTTTCTGTATAATCTAACTCTCCTATAGTTTTAGACATTATTTGTTTAAATAAATAATTTACACCATTTATTACTTCTTTTCTACTTCTAAAGTTCTTAAAGAGCTTTATTTTTCTATATTTTGAACCTTCCTCTTCACTATACTCATTATATTTATCTAAAAATATCTCAGGTTTTGCCTGCCTAAATCTATATATACTTTGTTTTACGTCTCCTACCATAAATCTATTAGGAATATCTAACCCTACTTGAGGCTCTTCGAAATTTATTTCTTCTTCATTAAACACTAATTGACCATTATAAAAACTCCAATAACCTTTTATCCTAGATACCATACTCATAATAACTTCTTGTACCAAATTACTATCTTGGTATTCATCTATAAGTACTTCTGCAAATTTTTTTCTATAATCTAAAGCAATATCTGAAGGAATTATATGTCCCTCATCATCTTTATCTGTTAATATAGATAAACTTAAATGCTCTATATCATTAAAATCAATTAAATCTCGTTCTCTTTTTTTAGCTTCATATTTTTTATCAAATAGTATTACTAAGTTGGATAAAGTCTTCATTGAAGGATATAAAAATATAAATTCCTTCCTTATAAATTCATTTTCATAGGAATCTAATATACTTTTAAGCTCTAGTATTTTTTTCTTTACCTTATCCCTTAATTTTTTAACCCTTTCCTTAGCCTCTTTATCCGCATCTTTATTTCTTTTTACTGGCAACTTAGGAAAATCATAAAATATTATTTCATTTCTAAATTCTCTAAAACTTGATTTTTGAAGTAAATTATTTATAAAATTCAAATCCATTTTAAAAGGTTCATAATAATAGTCTATGCCTACTGAATTTAATATTACATCTATAGATTGCTGTAGCATATTTTTAAATCCATGTAATAATACTTTCATATCCTCCATAATCATATCTGCCCACAATGTTTCTTCAAAATTAAACTCTTCCCCCACATTGAATTCTTCTGCCATATTTAAAAGCCACTCATAAGGAAGAGGTGCACTTTTAGCAAATCTATGTAATTCTAAAACCACTTCTTGTAATCTAGTATCCTTTCTACTAGCGTAGCCTTCTACTAAATCAATAAAATCTTCATTGTCTATTTCATATAATTCATCAAAAAGCTCATCCATTGCCTCTTGTTTCATAAGTATTCCTTCTGTTTCGTCACATATCCTAAAATTAGGATCTATTTCTATAGTATGAAAATTGTTTTTTATAACTTGTAGACAAAAGGAGTGAATAGTCATTATATTTGACTTATTTAATAAAGTAAGTTGTTTTCTTAATACCTTTGACTCTGGGTCTTCATCTAACCCTTTAGAAATAGCATCTCCTATTCTCTCTCTCATTTCTGCTGCAGCTGCATTAGTAAAAGTAACTACTAATAATTTATCTATATCTATAGGTTCCTCTTTATCCAATATTTTTTCAATTATTCTCTGAACCAAAACAGCAGTCTTACCAGCCCCTGCCCCTGCTGCTACAAGCAAGTTACAATTCTTAGTAAAAATAGCCTGCCTTTGTTCATCTGTCCACTTAGTGCTACTCATTTTTTCACCTCGTTTTAAATACTACTCTATAACTACATATATATTATAACCCGTATTTTAAAAATAGAGTACAAAATTCAGATTACAGAGTAGAGAGTACAAAGTACAGAGTGCAGATTCAAAAATAAAAAAGTCAATATTATATAATTATGATGTTGCACATAGCGAGAATTTTTAAATCAACAATAAAACAATGACTGTCGCATTAAAGAATTTATTCTTAATGCGACAGTCCCTTTCAAAATAAAGATTATAATATATACAACCTCCATACTACACGATTTAAAAATTTTTATTCCTCTGATGCTATAACAAAATCTCTATCTATATTAACTTCATCTTCCTGCATTATTAAATCAACAACCCATGAATCATTTTTCTTAATAAATTTCCAATACTCAACAAAACTGCTATTTCTAGTGTTTCCATCGACAACTTGTGTGGTTGTTTCATCTATTGTATAATCTATCATTGCTCCATGAATGTAAAACCAAATAAAATCTTTTGAGTTATCTTCATAATGCTCTAATCCTACTGGTTTTGCATTTAGAAGTTTTATATTTTTTAAAACATTTCTTTGATTTCTAATTTTCATCCAGGCTAACTTAGAATTATGTAGTTTATAGATATCTTCACTCATATATTCCTTGGATATTTCAAGATTAAGGCTTGTCCATGCTTCTTGCATCTTAAAATAAGTTTTTTCAACTCTATTTTGTAGCATATCTTTTGAATAGCTCATATCTACTTTTTTTAATCTCCTAATAACTTCTTCTGCCTCTTTACTCTTTCTTGAAATTTTAGTTCTACAAATTATAGTATCTTTTTTCCAAATTAGTATTATAAATAAAGGCACTATCAAAATTTCTATTAAATGGCCAACATTAGATTCTCTTGATTCATAATATCCTCTAGAAGAACTTCCTCTGCTTCCATGGATACCACTACCATGTCCACCGCTACTGCTATGACTGCTACTACTATGTCCCCCTCCGCTACTATGTCCACCACCAGATCTAGCTGATACTGTAATAGACAAGTTAAATATACAAAATATACTAAATAAAAATATAAAAATTAAATTCTTTCTCTTCTTCATGTTTCACCTCTTTTTTAAATACTATTAACTCTATCTATATTATAAGCTTTATTTCTAAAATAGGACACAAACTTCAGATTACAGAGTATAGAAGATTATAGATTTAAAAATAAAAAAAGCGAATATCATAGATTAAAGTAAAAATATAGAGCATATCTTCAAAGACTAAGAAAATATAAAATAATAACATCAATAATTTTATTCAACTTATTTATATTAGATATTTAATCATAATGTTTACATATTCCAAATTATATATTATATTGTAATTAATAGTTAAAAAGTTAATTTTTCAATAAGGAGTTATTATTAATAGAATTTTACTATATCACTACAAAGATAAAAATTACTTCTATGTCATTTTATTATATAAAGTACTATAATATTATTAATAAGTAAAAATATTCTATAAAATCATCTGTTTATTATATTATATTTTCTATTGTTTACTATGAAAAGTAATTTTAATACTTAAATATCAATATACAATTATATATATTTAAATTAAAAAGGATGTGAATTTTATGGAAATCTTATCATGGCTACTTATTATATTAGCTATAATAAATTTCTACTTTTTATTTTACAATAAAAAGATAGTATTTGAATTAGATGATAGATATTATAATCAAGATGATCTAAATAAAGCAGCTGTTGAATATTTAAAAAAGCAAGGTAGAAATTGTGAAGTTATCAATAATACTACATTATTAATTGATGGACAAAAATATTTTTTAAGCGAAAGAACTATATGTGCTAAAGTTCCAGTTCAACAAGTAGTATTAAAAAAAATTAAATAAAATTTAATAATTAAGACTGCAGTGGATATGGTACATGTGAACTATATAAACAATACTATACTAGAAAATAATTATATAAAATAGAATGAAAAATATATTCTTTTACCTTTTAATGTAAGTACAATTATTTTATAAACAAAATCTGTACTCTATTCTCTGTTCTCTTTACTATAAATAAGGAAAGTGCATGGCACTTTCCTTATTTAAAGTCACATTCTATATTATTTTCTTTTATAAAGTCTATCTTATCTTTCAATATAAGATTTCTTTCTTCTATTATAGCTTCCATAGGAGTTTTACCATCACATATGTCATTTTTATTAAGCTGCCAAGTTCTTAATACGTCTATGCAGTTCATAAAAGCTGCTCCTTTTGTAGTAAATTGCTTCCCATTCATTAACTCTGTAAGCTTATTTAAAAAATCCATTAGTAAAACTTTTTCTACCTTCCCTCCACCTGCCCATATTTGTGCTGGTGTTAATCCGCTCCATAATTCTGAAGGTTCATTTTTCCATTCCTTTATGGCTTGATTTTTATCTTTAGATTTACTACTTAATTCTTTAAATTGTATATCTATATTTTTAGAAATTTTTTCATTAAATAAATTAAGTATTCCACCAGTTTTAGAGTAAACTGAAGCATATATTAAATCTCCGTTAGTAAATGGTAACATTCTTTCATATAAACCTAATATATTAGTATTTTTTAATTTAGGTGCTACATCTAATACTGGTGAATTATCTTTTCTTTTCATTGCTTCAATAAATATAGTATTGTTTTCTAATTTTTCGTATTTTTCATTTAAAGAACATTCTATTTGTATTGATATTATTTTTTCTGCTACCTCATCATTAGGTATCCATAACTCCTTCTGTTTTGGCATCATGACTATTTTTCACCTCTTAATTTTTCTAATAAATCATTTGCTTCCTTATAATTTGGATTTAATTTTAAACTTCTTTTAAGTAACTTTTCGCCTTCTTTATAATTATTATTATAATTAATCTCACAAACTGCTATGTTATATAAACATTTAGATTTTATAAATTCTTTATTATCCATTTTATTTATGTAGTTTAAACTCTTATTATAGAAATCCATACTCTTTTGAAACATACCTAACAAATAATATATTAATCCTAAGTTATAGTACACAAGAGCATCTCTATCATATAAACTTAAAGCATTTAAATATTTATCTCTAGCTTTAAATAAGTTCCCATAAAATCTTAAATCAATATCTGCCATTACAGACTCTGCAAAATAATTATCTGGATATTTTTTTAATGATTTATAACACCCCTCTGCTAGTTCCAGATCCTTTTCATTAAAAGAAATTATAAACAAAAGCATTTGCTTTCCCCAATTTAAATCCAAGACTTCTTTGTTATTTTTTATATAATGTTTTAAATATCTATGTATAGCTTTATGATTACTTATTCCTTCTAATATTAAATCTTTATAATTCGAGTCATTTATATTTTGTCTATAATTATGTAAAAGAAGTTTTTCGTACTCCTTACTTAAGTTTTTTTTCATTCCTGCCCATTATTCTCCCTTCAAAATAAATAATATAACACATATAAGTATACAATATTTTTTCATTTACATGCAAAATTTTATATATTTTTGTAATTATTTTATATAAATATATAGGAAATTTGTCCTATTTAATTTTTATCTACTTAATTTACACTTAGAAAATATAAATATTTGCATTACTAAATAAGTATAAAATTATCTATATTAAAATTAAATCTATTTTTATTTTCAAATGGAATCCTTTTATTAACACTTATTTATTTTCTGCATAGAATAAAAGTGTGTTTATTTTATAGGAGGTTCATAAATGTTTAATTATTATAATCCTTGCTCTATGTGCATGCCTATCCCTATTTATCTTAAAGGTCCCCATCCAATGGCACCTATGGGATATGGTTATGATCATGTAAGTGAAACTAAAGAGAATGATGATGATTTAAATTGCTTATATCCAAAAATTTATTTTAAAGTCTATCCTTTAGTAAAAAGACACTGTGACATGATGGAAAGAGAAAAGGGTAAGGACTATTGTCCTTGTGAGAAAGAAGTAGATGAGGCTTGTAAAGAAATTTACAAAAGAATAAAGCCTGAATTAGATGAGGATGAAGATGACTACAGTAGACAACGTCGTTATCGAAGACGTCATGCTGTAAATGATCTTATAAGAATAATACTTATAAATGAACTTTTTGGTAGACGAAGAAGAAGGAGAAGAAGAAGAAGACCTTATGATTATAATCCTAATTATAATTACAACTATAGTTATGATAACTATGATGACTATGACGATTATTATGACTTTGATGATGATGATGATTAATATTCTTCAGTAATTATTCTTTCTAAAAAACATTAAAAATACTTTCTACAAATTTACAAAGAGTTTATTAATGAAGCTATATTATTAATAAACTCTTTATTTATAATTATAAAAACTGATTTTTTAACATTCTAGTTTTTTCTTAATAGATTCCCATACTTCTTCATCTTTTTTATCTATTAATATATTATATTTGTTTCCTCTTATTTCTGTATCAAATTTACAAACTGAAGAATATATACAATAATCACAAGAGGATCCATCCTTCTTTTTATATGGCTTTATTTCTATATTTCCTTCTAACATTTCCTCACAAATTTCAATTATTGTATACCTTACATATTTTCTTAATGTTTCAAACTCTTCTTTTGTAGCTACAGAGGACCTACCTTCTGATACTCCTCCATCCTTTTTAAGCATAACAGGTATGATATCTGATATACCAGATATTATATTATCCATATCTTTTATAACATTAGGATCATTTAAAATTAACCCTTTCATTTTTAAATTTTTTATTATATTTTTTTCAATTTCCTCATCACTAATATCTACAGTATTTTTTACTATAGGATCATCTAATTTTAAATATAAAAGTGCCCCTGGTTCTCCATTTACCCCAGATCTTTCAGCTAATTCTGTAAGTATAGCATCTAAATATATTAATAATTGTAATTGTAATCCATAATAAACATCAGATAATTTAAATTCCTTTGTACCGGATTTATAATCTATTATTTTTAAATAAGTAACTCCATCCTTTTGCAAAAGATCTACTCTATCTACTCTACCTATTAAATTTACCACTTCTCCAGAATGAAGTTCCATTGCTATAGGAGGATAGTCTCCATCTACATCAAAGGATAATTCATAATAACTTGGTTTAAAATTTCCTCTTTTTATATGTTCTCCTATAAGCCATATAGATCTTTTTAAAATCTTCTTTACACTTTTTGTTACATATTCATACCTCTTTGAACTATTTAATATGTCTAAGGATTTATTATCTAATTCCTCATTAATTAGTTTATCAATTTCTTCTTCTGCCCAATTTAAATCCATGGTATTCCACTCTAGTCCTTCCTTTTCTAGCTCGTGTGAAAACTTCTCCAATATGCTATGCATGAATATTCCTAAATCTGGATAACTTAAATTGAATATTTTTCTATCCTTAGCCTTTAATCCATATTGTATAAAGTAGGCAAAGGGGCACTGAGAAAATTTTTCTACTCTAGATACACTTATTTTTAATGGCTTACCATATAAATTTCTTATCTTTTTAGTTTCTATATATTTACTTTGATTTGTATAATCAAATCCTTTTATTAATCTATTTAATTTTTCAATCCAAAATTCATTTTCCAAGTACCATTTATAAGTATCTCCCCACAGATTATCTATTTTTACACCCTCTACATCCTTTCTTAAATTAGATATTAAATAATTAAAAGTTGGTTTAGCAGAGGATATATTTTTTAGTGCTTCTTCTTCACTATTAGATTTTACTATATCATTTTCTTCACATATATTTGTAAATATTTTCTTTATTCTTGATATAATTATAGATGGTCTTAAAGTTTTTCCCTCTCCATCTGCTATAGGATAGCTTAATCTTAAATATTTACTTGGAGTAGTTAATGTAGAGTAAACTAAAAATTGCTCTTCAAAAGCTATACTTTTAGTATCCTTCGCTATTTCTAGGCCCTTATCTAATAAAAACTGTCTATCCTCATCATTTAAAATTCCTTCTTCCTTTAATGGAGCTGGAAATATGCCATCATTTACCCCTACTATATATAAAGTATTTATATTGTGACTTCTAAGTCTTGTTATACTTCCTACTATTACCTGATCTAAAGCAGGTGGAATAAGTCCTATTTCATATTCTGAAAATCCTGTTTCAAGCACCATAAAAAACTCTTTTAAGGATATTTTTTCCTCACCTATAACCTCTACTATTTGCTCTAAAACTTCCATCACTATATTCCATATTTGATTGTATTCACTTGCCTTTTCTATTTCACCCTCTAAGTTAAGCTCTTCTATCATACCCTGTATTTTATCTGGTAGATTTATACCACATAAAAATTCATACAATACTTCACAAAACTCTTTTGCACTATCTTTACTTTTAAAACTTTCATTAAGAGATAAAATAGGTTCCATAGCTTTATATCTTATATCATTTATTTTATTTAATAACTCTTTTTCAACATTCTCTTCTAATTCATAATTGGTAAAGGATTTATGTTTCCAAGGCTTATCATTAGTCCATTTATATCCTTTAATACCATTAGCAAGCACATAATTTTCTAAAATATCCATTTCTTCATTACTAATATCTAAAAGTCCAGTTTTTAAATATCTAAATACAGACTCATAAGTCCAGTTTTTAGATAAAACCTCTAGTGCAGAAAGAATTAGTATTATTATGGGATTATTATTTATTTCTCTTTTTTTATCTATAAAAAATGGGATATTATATTGCAAAAAAACTGAACTTATTATATTTTCATATCCATTTAGATCCCCAGTAATCACTGCTATATCTTTAAATCTACACCCCTTCTCCCTACAAAGTTTTATAATATCTTTTGCAGTATTTTCTATCTCCGTAAATTGATTTAAAGTTTTAAGCATACAAATATCTTTTGTATCATCTTTATACTCTTTATATGGAAAAGAAAACATATTTTTTTCTAGATGTTGAAGTTCAATGCTATTTTTAAATCTAACGCAAGGATCACACTTAAGTGCTATTGGTTTATCTAATTTTATATTATTGTCTTTTATTATTTCTAATAATTTATTCTCTGTATTTTTAATAGGAGAAAATACATCTGTAGTGTCAACAAATCCACCTTCATTTAAATAATCTGTACACAAAGTTATATTTATTCTATAAGATTTCAAAAGCAATTTTTCTAGTACAGAGTATTCTTGAGGAGAAAAACTTGAAAATTCATCTATCCATATTTCTGCATTATCAAATTGCTTACTTTTATTTAATTTTTCTACCAATATAGTTAAATCATCTTCATTATCTATATAATTTTTATGTAATCTTGTTTCAAACTCAGAAAATATCAAAGATAAATCTTCCATTTTATATTTTAAATTATCTTCTTCAATATTATCTAAATTATTTATTATAATTTCAGGAGTTACATTATATCTTTTAAATTCTGTTATAATATCTGAAATTGTAGTAATAAATCCTTGTCTTTTAGCCGCTTTTTTAAATACTTTTAAATTATTTTTATTATCTTCAATTATATTGTATAAAAGCATACTTTTACCGGATTCATTCATATGCTTAGCAGTTATACCTCCTACCTCATTAAAAACCCTATAAGCCATTCTTTTAAAACTTAATACCTGTGTTTTAAACCCGGTTTTTTCACCTAAAACTTCTATTAAATTTTTTTCTGCTTGGAAAGAGAATTGTTCTGGTACCAATAATATTAGTGATCTATCTACATCTTCTTCTATTCTTTTTTTTATACTATTTAAACAATATTGACTTTTTCCACTGCCAGCCCTTCCATATATAAATCTTAAACTCATAAAATCCACTCCCTAAATTCTGTACATTTAAATAAATTGAATATAGTATATGCCTATTTAAAATTTTATCCCATTACTATCATTGTTAACACTCTTTAGAGATCAAAATATAATTATTCTAAGAACTTTATCTGAACCTAAAAATCACTTCTTCAAATAAGTTATACTTAAATTTCATCTATATACATTCTACCAAATTTAAACCTGTAATGTAGAAAATTTTTAATAGAGCTAAGTTTAGAACTTCTTAGCGAAATGAGTTACTTTGTAAGTGTATTTTATATATTTGCAGTGTTAAAATTAAATCTATTTTATTTTCAACCACACTATTATATTTATTATCATTATTATTTGTGCTAAAATAAATTTGGGTAGTATCCAATATGGAACTGCACCTGATTGTTTTTATTTTTAAATTTGTATAAAAACTGCTCACATCAATAAAATTAAGGCAAAATATTATCTTAATGTCTTAAATTATAATACTAATACAACTGTATTTGAAAAAATCTTTCTCAAAACAGTATGTTTATTTCCAATTTATTCTATTTAAATATACTTTAAATATTCTTATTTAAAGTACTTTGTCTAATTGTCTAATCTTTTTATAAAAACAATTCGGATGCACATTGGTATTCTATCCATCCTAATAAATTTTTACAAAATTATTTACAATATAATATTAATATTTTAGGAGGGATACAATGCGTAATACTGTATCAACTTTTCAAGAATTAAAAAACAAAGGTGAAAAAATAACTATGTTAACTGCCTATGATTATTCTATGGCAAAACTTATAGACTCCTCTGGAATTAACGGAATACTAGTTGGAGACTCCTTAGGAATGGTGTGTCTAGGATATGAAAATACACTAAGTGTAACTATGGAAGATATGCTTCATCATACCAAAGCAGTGGTAAGAGGGGCTTCTAATGCTTTAGTTGTAGGAGATATGCCTTTTATGTCTTACCAAACTTCTATTTATGATGCAGTTTATAATGCTGGCAGGCTTATAAAAGAAGCTGGAGCCCATGCTGTAAAATTAGAAGGTGGTGCCACTGTAGAAAAAGAAGTCAGAGCTATAGTTAAAGCTCAAATTCCTGTAATGGGTCATATAGGCTTAACCCCTCAATCTATAAATATGTTCGGTGGATTCAAAGTTCAAGGAAAGAATGAAAAAATAGCAAAACAATTAATAGAAGATGCTAAAATTTTAGAAGATGCAGGAGCTTTCTCCATAGTTTTAGAATGTATTCCTGAAAAATTATCAAAAATAATATCAGAATCCATATCTATTCCAACTATAGGCATAGGTGCAGGAAAATATTGTGATGGTCAAATACTAGTTTATCAAGATATGCTTTCTATGTTCTCAGATTTTACACCTAAATTTGTTAAATCCTTTGGAAATATAGGAGAAGCTATAAGAGATGGTGTTTCACAATATATAAAAGAAGTTAAAGAAGTTGAATTTCCAGAAAAAAAACATACTTTTAAAATAGATGATGAAGTAATAAATAAATTATATTAGTAAAAAAACTAACAATTTATATAATTGAGACTATATAAAAAGAATGATTTAAACTTAATTATAATAATATAAAAAATCTATCTATAAATAACTTAATTGCAATTATATAAGAAATCTATAGAAAAATAATTTAATTGCAACTGTGTAGGAAAAAATCTTAAAACAATAATTGTTCTTAAACATTTATTTAAGAACCAAAGGGAGGGTACAGGCTGATTTTCTCAGCTGAATAATATGAATATAGTTCATACAATAAAAGATGTTAAGAGAGTTATAAAAAAATGGGAAGACGAAAATTTATCTATAGGTTATGTACCTACTATGGGATATTTACATGAAGGTCATGCCTCTCTTATAAAAAAAGCCAGAGAAGAAAATGATAGGGTTGTAGTTTCAATCTTTGTAAACCAAATTCAATTTGGACCAAATGAAGATTATTCTACCTATCCTAGAGATTTAACCAAAGATTCATCCTTATGTTACGAATTTGGAGCAGATTTAATTTTTAATCCTGAAGCTTCAGAAATGTATCCTAATAAAATGTATAGCCATGTAAATGTGAATATACTTACAGAAAATCTATGTGGCGAAAAAAGACCTGGTCACTTTCAAGGGGTATGTACAGTTTTAACAAAATTTTTTAATATAATAACCCCTACAAGAGCTTATTTTGGTGAAAAAGATGCTCAACAATTAGCTGTAGTAAAAAAAATGGTTCAAGATTTAAATTTTCCTATAAAAATAATAGGTTGTCCTATAATTAGAGAATCTGATGGTTTAGCCAAAAGTTCAAGAAATATTTATTTAAGCGAAGAAGAAAGAAAATCCGCCTTAGTATTAAATAAAAGTTTAAAAGAAGCCCTAAATGCATTAAACCATGGAGAAAGAAATTTAAATAATATAAAAAAAATTATAGTAAATATGATAAATAAAGAACCTCTAACAAAAATAGACTATGTAAATATAGTTGATAGTGCTAACTTACAACCTGTTGAAGAGATTCAATCTTCAATATTAATAGCTATAGCAGTTTATATAGGTAAAACAAGACTTATAGATAATTTTACTTTTGCAAAATAATTGTACTGTGATTTTAAAATAAAATTCATAGTGAAATATAGACTAGATTTATTATATACAATTCCTATAGTACATGTTGTACTACTTAAAATATTACAAGTGAGGTATAAACAAATGACAATAACTATGCTAAAATCAAAAATTCATAGAGCTATTGTAACAGAAGCTAATCTTAACTATGTAGGAAGTATAACTATAGATAAAAATTTAATGGATAAAGCTAATATTTTAGAATATGAAAAAGTTCAAATAGTAGATATAGATAATGGAAGTAGGTTTGAAACCTATGTAATAGCTGGTGAACAAAATAGTGGCGTAATCTGTTTAAATGGAGCTGCTGCACGTATGGTTCAAAAAGGGGACAAAATTATAATAATGAGTTACTGTGATTTAACTATAGATGAAGCTAAAAAATTTAATCCTAAAGTATTATTTGTGGACAATAAAAATAGCTTAGAAAAATTAACTAATTATGAAAGACATAGTGAAATAATATAATTATTTTTTATTAATGTTTTCATAATACTTATATTATATTAAATTTTGGAAATACTAACATTGTAAAACTAATAAAGGAGATGTAAATATGAAAACATTAGATATTATTTCACTTACATTAGTAGTAATTGGGGCTATAAACTGGGGACTTATTGGTTTTTTTAGATTTGATTTAGTTGCAGCTTTATTTGGAGACATGTCTGCATTTTCAAGAGTTATATATGCTCTTGTAGGAATAGCAGGTTTATATGCAATTTCATTCTATGGTAGAGACAGAAACGAAGAACCTAGAGAAGAAAAATAAGGAAAGTGCTTAGCACTTTCCTTATTTTATGCATTCATTTCTAATGTTTCTTCTTGTAAACTTTTTTCCTCTACTATATCATTTGGTTTCCCTATAAATCTAACTACTGCTGCAACTAATATTATTGACAATGGTAAAACTATATATATTGGTAATCCTAATCCTGCTGGAATATATCCAAATAATATTGTACATGCTGCTATGGTTAAAGCATACACCATTTGTGTTGAAGTATGATCCAAATGATCACAAGCTGATCCCATAGAAGACATTATAGTTGTATCTGATATTGGAGAACAATGATCTCCAAATATTGCTCCAGTTAAAACTGCACTCGCACTCATAACTACATATGCATGATCAGGTGATATAGCATAGGCTAATGGAATTGTTAAAGGCATCAATATACCCATTGTTCCATAAGCTGACCCTGTAGCAAAAGATATAACAGATCCAAATATAAATATTATGCTTGGTAATAAAAATTTTGGTATAGAGTTAGACAAAATTGAAACTAAAAAAGTAGCTGTTCCAAGTTCTTTTATAACTGCACTTAGGGACCAAGCAAGAAGTAATATAACTGCTGTTATAATTAAAGATTTCATTCCTGTAATCCAAACATCTATAGCTTCTCCTACTTTAAAAATCTTTTGTGATGCTCCCATTATTATTGCTACTATGCTTGCAAGTAATGCGGATTGGAATAAAACTACACTGGCATCTGATGCACTAAAGGTTTCTCTTAAAGCATCAAAGGATGCAGGTGATGTTTGTAGCATTTGTATTAAAGCCTTATCTTCTCCTCCCATTATAGCTTGATAACCATTATAATAAAAACCTGCAAAGGCTCCTATTATTAATATTACTATTGGAATTATAGCATTCCAAATACTTAACTTTATTCCTTCTCTTGGTTCAAGTTCTGTAGTTTCATCAGAAACCATTGGTTTCGCTGTATCTGATAAAAGCTTACCTGTAGTTCTTGCTCTTCTTTCAGCTTTAAGCATTGGACCAAAGTCTCTTCCCATTAAAGCTATTAATACTATAAATACTAATATTAATATGTTATAAAATCTATACGGTATAGTTGATAAAAACAATCCATATGCATTTACACTTTGACCAATACTTGCATAAGCATCTTTTATTAAGCTTATTTCATATCCTATCCATGTAGATATAACTGCTATACCAGCTATTGGTGCTGCTGTACCATCTATTATAAAAGCTAATTTTTCCCTTGATATTTTCATTTTATCAGCAACAGGTCTCATTATAGGTCCTACTATAAGAGCATTAGCATAATCATCAAAGAAAACTAATAAACCTAAAAACCAAGTTATAATTTGGGCACTCTTTGGAGTTTTAGCTTTTTTAGCTAAGGATTCTGCAACAGCTTTAGCTCCACCCATTTTAGAAATTACTGCTATAAGTCCACCTATAACCATACATTGAAGTATTATTCCTGCATTCCAAGGATCTGCAAGAGAATTTAATATTCTATTTATTAAATCTAAGAAAGCTTTGAAAATAGCACCGAATATGTTGTTTCCATTTATCTGTAATAAAAAACTTCCACTAAAAACACCTACTGCTAAAGAAATAACTACATTTTTCGTAATAAAGGCTAATACGATAGCTATTACCGGCGGTAAAATAGTCCATATTCCCAATCTGCTAGCATTTTGTGCTACAACCTTTGGATCTAAGTCTGCCGCTAATACTGACATGTTACTAAATAATAAAATCATTAAAAGAAATGAAAAAGTTAATAATATTCCCCTATTTTTTTTCATAAAAATCTCCTCCTCTATTTATAAATTTCAAGCCCTATAAGCTTTAAAATTTAAGTGAATATGGGGAGGAAAACCATCATCAAAAACAAAAAAGCCTTAAGCTTTACACTCAAGGCATATAGACGTACTTGTGCGCACATAAATAAAACAGTACGAATACTTTGAATGATAGCTCTCCACAAAATAAATTTGTGACAGTGTTACACATATTCTATGTAACCCCAGCATACAACTTTAAAGCCTCAGTTGTATACTTCGGCGATATTCCCTTTCCTTTTACTTCATAGTGCTTATCTCTGTAAAAGTACTAATTAACACCGCACCTCTATCTACTTGCTATTCACTTTTAATTTATTATAGTATTTATATCATATATAGTCAAGCTATTTTCTAATGATTTTCATACTTTCATGATATTATATAAATTTCCCTGTAAAAATCCATTAAAAATCTTTAATAAATTTGTATATTGGTGAAAATATTTCATAAATTAAATTTTATTTCTATAGTACCTTTTTTAAAAATTCCTTAGTTCTTTCTTCTTTGGGCCATGTAAAAAATACTTCTGGACTAGCCTCTTCTACGAATTTACCTCCATCCATAAAAATAACTCTATCCGCAACTTCCTTGGCAAATCCCATTTCATGAGTTACAACTACCATAGTTATACCTTCTTCTGCCAACTTTTTCATAACAGATAAAACTTCTCCTACTAGCTCTGGATCCAAGGCAGAAGTTGGTTCATCAAAAAGCATTATATCTGGATTCATAGCTAATGCCCTTGCTATGGCTACCCTTTGCTTTTGTCCTCCAGATAATTTACTAGGATAATAATCCATTTTATCTTCCAATCCAACCTTTTTAAGAAGTTCTTTAGCTCTTTTTAAAACCTCTTCTTTATTTTCCTTTTTAGAAACTAATGGGCCTATCATTACATTATCTAATGCGGTCATATGAGGAAACAAATTAAAATTTTGAAATACCATCCCCATTTTAGAACATACTTCTTTCATAGACTTTTTATTCTTAGGGTTCAAAAGCTGACCTTCTATTTCTATTGTTCCTCCCGCTATTTCTTCTAAACCATTTAAGCATCTTAAAAAAGTACTTTTACCTGATCCAGAGGATCCTATTATTACTACTACTTCACCCTTTTTAATTTTTAAACTTAAATCTTCAAAAACTATCAAATCACCAAAAATCTTTTTAATATTTTTAGTTTCTATCATAACCTCTTGTTTATCTATCATCTTGTTGTAGTTATCTATAATTAAAGATTTTTCCACCATTATCCCTCCAATATATATAATTTTCATCCGTATAATTTTATCACTTTATCTTAATACAGTAATAAAATTCTTATTAATACTTTATCATATTAACTCACCTTTGAAAATAATAAAATAAAAATTTTATAAAAAAAAGTTTTTCTTATAATCTTAAAATCATAAGAAAAACTTGAATATAATTGTAAAGAGGGGATCTAAAAATTTATATCTAATTTAAAGGTAATAGCTAATTTAAAATTATATATTAATTTAAAGATTTCCTATAACTGCTTCTGTAAATTCTTCTGTCGTAGAATTTCCACCTAAATCCTCTGTAAGATATTTCCCATCTATAAATACTTTTGCTATAGCATTTTCTATCTTTTTAGCTTTTTCATTTTCTCCTATATACTTTAACATCATAGCACCACTTAATATACAAGCTGTTGGATTAGCTTTATTTTTTCCTGCAATATCAGGAGCAGCGCCATGAGCAGCTTCAAATACAGCTCCCTTATGTCCTATATTAGCTCCTGGAAGTAATCCCAATCCACCAACTAAACCAGCTGCCATGTCTGATAAAATATCACCATATAAATTAGGCATTACTAGTACATCATATTTTTCTGGATTTAAAACTAATTTCATAGCCATAGCATCTACTATTACATCTTCAAAATTTACATCCTGATTTCTACTAGCTATTTTCTTAGCACATTTTAAGAATAATCCATCTGATAATTTCATTATGTTAGCTTTATGCACTGCAGTTACCTTATTTCTATTTTCTTCTTTTGCTAGATTAAAAGCATACTCTACTATTCTATCACTAGCTTTTTTAGTAATTACCTTTATACTTTCTGCTATATCATCACCAATCATATGCTCAATACCTGCATATAAATCCTCTGTGTTTTCCCTTACAATTATTAAATCCACATTTTCATATCTAGATTTTATTCCTTTATAACTTTTTACAGGCCTTATATTTGCATATAAATTTAAACTTTTTCTTAATGTAACATTTACACTTCTAAAGCCTTTTCCTACAGGAGTAGTTACAGGACCTTTTAATGCTACTTTATTTTCCTTTATACTATCTAAAACATAGTGTGGAAGAGGGGTTCCATATTTGTCTAAAACTTTTTCTCCCGCCTCTACTACATGCCAATTAATATCTACTCCTACTGCATCTATAACTTTTCTTGCAGCCTCAGTTACTTCTGGTCCTATACCATCTCCTGGTATTAAAGTTATATTGTGTTTCATCATATCCCTCCGAAAACTTATCAAATTTCATACCTATTATTGAATACTTTTAATTAAATTTAATAAACCACCTTTTACAATCATATTCTTCTGTCTGTCTGTTGCTTCTAATAAAGCTTTATATTTTGTACCTTTAGTTTTATTTATCACTTCTATTTTTCCTATTTCCACTTGGTCTAATACATTTTCTATTATTAATTCATCCATTTCATTTATAGAATCATAATCTTCTTCTTTTTCAAAAACCAAAGGCAATATACCATTATTTATTAGATTTGCTTTATGAATTCTAGCAAAGGATTTTGCTAAAACTGCTTTTATTCCTAAATAAACAGGAGCTAAGGCTGCATGTTCTCTACTAGAACCTTGCCCATAATTTGTTCCTGCAACTATTATACCTCCTCCATTTTCCTTAGCTTTTTCAGGGAATTTTTCATCACAAGGAGTTAAGCAAAAATTTGATAAATAAGGTACATTAGATCTATAAGGCAAAAGCTTAGCATTAGATGGCATTATATGATCCGTTGTAATATTATCTCCCACCTTAGTTAATACCTTTCCAGTTACTAATTCTTTTAAAGCTTCTGATTTAGGAAAAGGCTTTATATTAGGACCTCTCTTAACTTCCACAACTTCTCCATCTTTAGATGGTTCTATTATTAAATTATCATTTATCAAAAATTTATTAGGCATCTTTATATCTTGAAAATCATTTAATTCTGTAGGATCTGTTATATATCCTGTTAAAGCTGAAACTGCCGCTACTTCTGGACTTACTAAATATACATTAGCGGATTTTGTTCCAGATCTACCCTCAAAATTTCTATTAAAAGTTCTTAAGGATACCCCTTCTGTACAAGGGGATTGACCCATTCCTATACATGGCCCACAAGCACATTCTAATATTCTTGATCCTGCCATAACTAAATCTGTTAAAGCTCCATTATTAGCCATCATATTTAGAACCTGTTTAGAACCTGGAGCTATAACTAAAGATACATTTTCTGATACAGTTTTTCCCTTTAATATACTAGCAGTTCTTAACATATCTCTATAAGAGGAATTTGTGCAACTACCTATAGCTACTTGATTTACTTTTATATTTTTAAGTTCTGATACTGGTACTATATTATCAGGACTATGTGGACAGGCTGCCAAAGGTTTTAGCTCTGATAAATTTATTTCTAATTCTTCATCATAAATAGCATCCTCATCTGCTACCAAATACTTATAATCTCCTTCTCTTTCTTGAGCTTGTAAAAACTCCTTAGTAATTTCATCTGATGGGAAAATTGATGTAGTAGCTCCCAGTTCTGCCCCCATATTAGTTATAGTTGCTCTTTCTGGAACTGTAAGAGTTTTTACCCCTTCTCCTGTATATTCAAATATTTTTCCTACTCCACCCTTTACAGATAATCTTCTTAAAACTTCTAAAATAACATCTTTTGCAGATACAAAGGAGCTTAATTTTCCTATTAAATTTACCTTAACTACTTTAGGCATATTTATATAATATTCCCCACCTGCCATAGCTACTGCTACATCCAATCCACCAGCACCTATAGCTAACATTCCTATGCCACCTCCTGTTGGAGTGTGACTATCGGATCCTAATAAAGTTTCTCCAGGTACGCCGAATCTTTCTAAATTAACTTGGTGGCATATTCCATTACCTGGCTTTGAAAAATAAATTCCATGCTTTTTAGCTACTGTTTGTATATATAAATGATCGTCTGCGTTCTCTGGTCCAGTTTGTAACATATTGTGATCTATATAAGCCACCGATCTTTTAGTCTTTACTTTATCTATACCTAAGGCTTCAAACTGAAGATAAGCCATAGTTCCTGTAGAATCCTGAGTTAGAGTATTATCTATTTTAATAGCAATTTCTTCTCCTTTAGTCATATTTCCTTTTACTAAATGGGACTTTATTATTTTTTCTGTTAATGTTAAACCCAACTGTTATTCCCCCAATCAATTTGTACTTTAATATTTATCTTTTGTTTTTCCTACTAATCTTTAATTTATCCTAACTTTCCTTTTCAGATACTAATCTTTCACCCAGTTTAACTTTTGAATTTTGTAAAATTATATATTAATCACTAACTAGCTCTTTGAAATAAGTCTGGTATAAGCTGTTTTACTATAATTTCTAATTCATTATTTCCTATTATTGTTGTCCTACCATTTTCATATTGATTATCTACCCATTCTTTTATAGCAAGAATTCTTTCATCTTTTTTATCTATCTTATTTTCACCTTTTAATTTAAAGTAAGTGTTTATCCAAGCTGCAATACCAGCTAAACCTGAATATTGATTTACAGCAACCACAACTGGTCTGTCTAAAATCTTTTCTGTATTAAAAATATTATATATCTCCTCATTTTTTAATATACCATCCGCATGGATACCAGCTCTTGTAACATTAAACTCACTTCCTACAAAAGGCGTTCTTGGTGGTATTTTGTAGTTCATTTCTCTCTCAAAATATTCTGCTATTTCATTTATAACATGTAAGTTCATATTAGCGGTATTACCTTTTAATTGTCCATATTCTATAATCATAGCCTCTAACGGACAATTTCCTGTTCTTTCTCCTATACCTAAAAGAGAAGTATTTACAGATGAGCATCCATAAAGCCATGATGTTGAAGCATTTGCTACTACACCATAAAAATCATTGTGTCCATGCCATTCTATTCTCTCTGAAGGAACATTACAGCAATATCTAAGTCCATGAATAATTCCTTGAACACTTCTTGGTAGTGATGCTCCACTATAAGGAACCCCTAATCCTAAAGTATCACAAGCTCTTATTTTAACAGGAATATTAGCTTTATTAGAAAGTTCCATTAATTTATTTACAAAAGGAACTACGAAGCCATAAAAATCTGCTCTTGTTATATCTTCTAAATGACATCTTGGAACAATTCCATTAGCTAAAGCTTCTTCAGCAATTTCTAAATACATATTCATAGCCTTTTCTCTTGTTGTATTAAGTTTCTTAAATATATGATAATCTGAACAAGACATAAGCATGCCAGTTTCTTTTATTCCCATTTCTTTAACTAATTTAAAATCTTCTTTGCTTGCTCTTATCCATGAAGTAACTTCTGGGAACTTATAACCTCTATCTAAACATATTTCTGCTGCCTTTCTATCCTTCTCAGAATACAAGAAAAATTCTGTTTGCCTTATTATCCCAGATTCGTTATCTAATTTATGAATATAATCATATATTTTTACTATTTGTTCTGTAGTATATGGTGGCATTGATTGTTGTCCATCCCTAAATGTTGTATCAGTAATCCATATATCCTTTGGTAAGTCCATTGGAACCTGTATATCATTGAATGTTACCTTTGGTATTTCATCATATGGAAATAAATCCTTATACAAATTAGCACTTGATATATTTTGAAGCACATGACTATATGAAGACTTAACTATTTTAACCATCATAATTCCCCCTAAATTTATTTATTGTTCTTCCCCCCACATTTTTTCCAAAACCCGCATTATGCATTTTTTAATTTTTTTCCTTCATTTTAGATAGTATTTAACTTTTATCCATCATATTATAATTAGCAAATATATTTAATATGTATTAATTGATATTACTGTTTAACTTGTATTTTAATATTATATATGCTTTATAATTGGTATTCTATCACCCTGCTAAAAATTAATCAACTATGTTTTTACTCTAATTTTGCAATTTTAAATAAATATATTGCAATTGTTTGTTTTTGCTTTAAAAATCATACAATTGATATTTTTTTTTATAATCTTGCAGATATCCTTCTATATACCTAAAAAGGTACTCAAAATGGATTGAATTTACTTTTTAATACCCTAAATATAGAAAATACACTTAATAAACCATATCATATGTTTATTAAGTGTATTTTCTATATTTGCCATATTAAAATAAAATCTATTTTGAGACACCGACACCCTTTATTAATTCCTTACTTTTTCTAATTCCTTTTGTATAACTTCTTTAATAGTCTCAGATAAATTATTTTGTTCTTCTTTAGAAAGCTCTTTAGGATATATTGGTGGACATACTATTAAATCTACATCTGCAGCTTTTATCTTCCCATTATTAGCTTCTCTCACCTTATAGGTACCATTAATAGCTATAGGCACTATAGGCACCCCTGCTTTTATACCTAATTTCATACTTCCCTTTTTAAACTCTCCTAAATTTTCCCCTCTACTCCTTGTACCTTCTGGAAATATCAACATACTATATCCGTTTTTTAAATTTTCTACACCTTCATTTATGGTTTTTACTGCTGCTCTAACATTTTGTCTATCCATAAAAACACATTTCATTTCTTTCATCCAATAAGTCAATATTTTAAGCTTTAGCATTTCTTTTTTAGCTACAAAACCTACATATCTATCTAAGGATGAAACTATAACAGGTACATCTAATAATCCTTGATGGTTTCCAACAAATAAACAAGGTCCCTCAGGAACATTTTCTAATCCTCTTTTATTTATTCGTATGCCTATACCATTAACTATGAAATTTGCCCATCCTAAAACGCTTTTATTAATATACTTTTCTATTTCTTCTTTATTACCTTTTCTCTTTAAATATTTTAATTTTATTATTCTTAAAAGAGATAGCAGCATGTAAAATGCAAAACCTAAATATAAAATAAATGATTTCATTATAAATTCTCTCCTTTTGTTATGTAACTTTACTTTATTATTATAATATATATAAAAAAACTTATCTACTTTTGGTTAATTTATGTTAGAATTATATAATGTATACTTTATTTAACATAATACAGGGAGTTGAATTTATGAAACTTAAGAAAAAAAATTTAATAATAGCTTGTTTATTGATATGCTTATCAATTATATTTACAGCTTGTTCTCAGCAGTCCTCTAATGCTATTAATACTTCTAACAAATCTAATGAGTTAAAAGTTCATTATATAGATGTTGGACAAGGAGATAGTATTCTAGTTCAAACAAAAGAAAAAAATATATTAATAGATGCTGGAACTCGTAAAAGTTCTGATAATCTAATAAATTATTTAAAAAAACAACATATAAAAAAATTAGATTATGTAATAGCCACTCATCCTCATGAAGATCATATAGGTGGAATGCCAAAGGTTATTGATGAGTTTGAAATTAGTAATTTTTATGCTCCTAAAAAAACTGCTAATACTAAAATTTTCAAGGATATGATATTACAACTTAAAAAGAAAAATTTAAAAATTAATGTAGCTAAAAAAGGTATATCTTTAGACCTATCTAATGATATCTCCTTAGATTTTTTGGCTCCAGTTAAAGATAATTATGAAAATACAAATGATTATTCTGCAGTAGTAAAATTAACTCATGGAAATACAAAATTCCTATTTACAGGGGACGCAGAAAAAACAAGTGAAAAGGATATTCTAAATTCAAATGAGGATTTATCTGCTAATGTACTTAAAGTTGGGCACCACGGCAGCCATTCTTCATCCTCTAAGGAATTTTTAGATAAGATTAATCCTAAAATAGCTATAATAAGTTGTGGTAAAAATAATGACTATGGACATCCGCACAAAGAAACTATGAAAGAATTGAAAAAAAGAAATATCGAAGTTTATAGAACAGATATAGATGGAAATATACTTTTAACAAGTGATGGAGAAAACATTAAAAAGAATTAGTATATAGTGTGAATTTTTACACCGCAAAAATAAAAAATACATTTATAAACTATTCATTTTGCTAAGTAGTTCTAAATATGACTACATTAAAAATTTTCTACCCAGCAGAGGCGCCATCCTAGCTTCACTACTGGCTCCTCACGTCCTGTGAGAAATTACAAAAATTTTTAATTCCGCCAAATTAAGAACTACTAAAGCTTATTCATATGTTTATTAAATGTATTTTTTTATTTTTGCTATATTAAAATTAACTATGTATTGAAATTGAATTCATATTAAAACTAGGTCTATATTGAAATTCAATATATATTAAATTAAGCTTTTACATGCAAATAAGGATGCTAGAATAAAATATACCAACATCCTTTTTATATTTATATTATATTTATCAAAAAATAAAAATGGCTCCGCGAAAAGGATTCGAACCTTCAACCTATCGGTTAACAGCCGAGTGCTCCACCGTTGAGCTATCGCGGAATATTTTTATCTGGCAACGACTTACTCTTCCACAGGGCCTCCCCTGCAGTACCATCAGCGCTTTGAAGCTTAACCTTCGTGTTCGGCATGGGAACGGGTGTTACCTTCAAGCCATAATCACCAGATGCTGATTTACAGAAATCTTCGATTTCGTTTTAAATCAGTACTCCTCAGCTTTGCTGAGTGAGTTACCTTTATATTTTCTTTGAAAGATTGTTCTTTCAAAATTACACAGTGAATTTTATTTTGGTCAAGCCCTCGACTTATTAGTATCAGTCAACTTAACATGTTGCCATGCTTACATCTCTGACCTATCAACCTGGTGTTCTTCCAGGAGTCTTACTAGCTTACGCTATGGGAAATCTCATCTTGAGGTTGGCTTCACGCTTAGATGCTTTCAGCGTTTATCCAGTCCCAACATAGCTACCCAGCTGTGCCACTGGCGTGACAACTGGTGCACCAGAGGTTGGTCCATCCCGGTCCTCTCGTACTAAGGACAGCTCCTCTCAAATTTCCTACGCCCGCGACGGATAGGGACCGAACTGTCTCACGACGTTCTGAACCCAGCTCGCGTGCCGCTTTAATGGGCGAACAGCCCAACCCTTGGGACCTACTTCAGCCCCAGGATGCGACGAGCCGACATCGAGGTGCCAAACCTCCCCGTCGATGTGGACTCTTGGGGGAGATCAGCCTGTTATCCCCGAGGTAGCTTTTATCCGTTGAGCGATGGCCCTCCCACGAGGTACCACCGGATCACTAAGCCCGACTTTCGTCCCTGCTCCACCTGTATGTGTCGCAGTCAAGCTCCCTTCTGCCTTTGCACTCTTCGCGCGATTTCCGACCGCGCTGAGGGAACTTTTGGGCGCCTCCGTTACTTTTTAGGAGGCGACCGCCCCAGTCAAACTGCCCACCTAACAATGTCCCGTGACCAGATTCATGGCCGCCGGTTAGAACCCCAGTACTGTCAGGGTGGTATCCCAAGGATGACTCCACTCAGGCTGACGCCCAAGCTTCCAAGTCTCCCACCTATCCTGTACAGACAATACCGAGATTCAATGCTAAGCTACAGTAAAGCTCTACGGGGTCTTTCCGTCCAATCGCGGGTAGCAAGCATCTTCACTTGCACTACAATTTCGCCGGATTTGCTGTTGAGACAGTGCCCAAATCATTACGCCATTCGTGCGGGTCGGAACTTACCCGACAAGGAATTTCGCTACCTTAGGACCGTTATAGTTACGGCCGCCGTTTACTGGGGCTTAAGTTCACACCTTCGCTTACGCTAAGTGTTCCCCTTAACCTTCCAGCACCGGGCAGGCGTCAGCCCCTATACATCAGCTTTCGCTTTAGCAGAGACCTGTGTTTTTGCTAAACAGTTGCTTGGGCCTATTCTCTGCGGCCTACTTTCGTAGGCACCCCTTCTCCCGAAGTTACGGGGTCAATTTGCCGAGTTCCTTAACAGCAATTCTTCCGATGGCCTTAGGATTCTCTCCTCACCTACCTGTGTCGGTTTGCGGTACGGGCACCTATTCACTCGATAGAGGCTTTTCTTGGCAGTGTGGAATCAGATACTTCGCCATAAATGGCTCCCCATCACACCTCAGCTTAGCTCGACGGATTTACCTATCAAGCATGCCTAAATGCTTAGACGCACATCCAATAGTGCGCACATCTTATCCTACTGCGTCACCCCATTTCTCAAACGTAAATAGGCGGTATCGGAATATCAACCGATTGTCCATCACCTACGCCTTTCGGCCTCGGCTTAGGTCCCGACTAACCCTGGGCGGACGAACCTTCCCCAGGAAACCTTAGGTTTTCGGCCAATAAGATTCTCACTTATTTCTCGCTACTTATGCCAGCATTCTCACTTCTGTACAGTCCACCGCTCCTTACGGTACGACTTCAACCCATACAGAAAGCTCCTCTACCGCGTACACATAGTGTACACCCATAGCTTCGGTGGTAAGTTTGAGCCCCGGACATCTTCGGCGCAGGATCTCTTGACTAGTGAGCTATTACGCACTCTTTAAATGAGTGGCTGCTTCTAAGCCAACATCCTAGTTGTCTTAGAAATCCCACATCCTTTTCCACTTAACTTACACTTTGGGACCTTAGCTGATGGTCTGGGCTGTTTCCCTTTTGACTACGGATCTTATCATTCGCAGTCTGACTGCCGTGATACAAGTATATGGCATTCGGAGTTTGATAGGGTTCGGTAACTACTATAGCCCCTAGCCCATTCAGTGCTCTACCTCCATTACTCAATTACACGACGCTAGCCCTAAAGCTATTTCGAGGAGAACCAGCTATCTCCGAGTTCGATTGGAATTTCTCCGCTATCCACAGCTCATCCCATGGTTTTTCAACACCAACGTGGTTCGGTCCTCCACGAGATTTTACTCTCGCTTCAACCTGGCCATGGATAGGTCACCCGGTTTCGGGTCTACACCATGCAACTTTTCGCCCTTTTCAGACTCGGTTTCCCTTCGGCTCCATACCTTAAGTACTTAACCTTGCTACATAGCGTAACTCGCTGGCTCGTTCTACAAAAAGCACATCGTCACACTTTAACGTGCTCCGATCGGTTGTAGGCACACGGTTTCAGGTTCTATTTCACTCCCCTTCCGGGGTTCTTTTCACCTTTCCCTCACGGTACTGCTTCACTATCGGTCACTAGGTAGTATTTAGCCTTGGGAGGTGGTCCTCCCTGCTTCCCACAAGGTTTCACGTGTCTCGTGGTACTCTGGATTAGATCTCGAAGTTTTCTCTTTTTACCTACAGGACTATTACCTTCTATGGTAGGGCGTTCCAGCCCTCTTCGATTAAGATACCTCTTCTTTTATGATCTATCCGCAACCCCAGAAACAAGTTTCTGGTTTGGGCTCTTTCCCGTTCGCTCGCCGCTACTTAGGAAATCGATTTTTCTTTCTCTTCCTCCGGGTACTTAGATGTTTCAGTTCCCCGGGTTTACCCTCATACACCTATGTATTCAGTGCATGATACATGGGGTTACCCATGTGAGTTTCCTCATTCGGAAATCCCTGGATCTCAGCCTATTTGCGGCTACCCAAGGCTTATCGCAGCTTATCGCGTCCTTCTTCGGCTCCTAGTGCCAAGGCATTCACCATGCGCCCTTTGTAGCTTGACCTATTAAGAATTCTTTAAATCTAAGATTTATTAGAATCCTATACTCCTCAGCTTTGCTGAGTGAGTTTCATTTTAATTACAAAGGATTTTATACCTTTAGCTTTACTTATTCACTGTGCAATTTTCAAAGAACATGGTGGGTCTAAATGGACTCGAACCATCGACCTCACGCTTATCAGGCGTGCGCTCTAACCAGCTGAGCTATAGACCCTTAAATGGTGGAGATAAGGAGATTCGAACTCCTGACCCCCTGCTTGCAAGGCAGGTGCTCTCCCAACTGAGCTATACCCCCATATTTAAGTTATATTCCATAATTAATAGTTAAGATTTATTTATCTTAACTTATTTTAGTTATATAAGAGATATTGGTCTCTCAAAATTAAACAGAGAATTCAGCCTTTAGAAAGAATTTTCTTCTTTCTGTTCTCCTTAGAAAGGAGGTGATCCAGCCGCAGGTTCTCCTACGGCTACCTTGTTACGACTTCACCCCAATCACTAATCCCACCTTCGGCCGCTGGCTCCTTACGGTTACCTCACGGACTTCGGGTGTTACCAGCTCTCATGGTGTGACGGGCGGTGTGTACAAGGCCCGGGAACGTATTCACCGCGACATTCTGATTCGCGATTACTAGCAACTCCAGCTTCATGTAGGCGAGTTGCAGCCTACAATCCGAACTGAGATAGGTTTTATAAGTTTTGCTCCACCTCACGGTCTTGCGTCTTATTGTACCTACCATTGTAGCACGTGTGTAGCCCTGGACATAAGGGGCATGATGATTTGACGTCATCCCCACCTTCCTCCTGGTTACCCAGGCAGTCTCATTAGAGTGCTCAACTTAATGGTAGCAACTAATAACAAGGGTTGCGCTCGTTGCAGGACTTAACCTAACATCTCACGACACGAGCTGACGACAACCATGCACCACCTGTCTCCTTGCCCCGAAGGGCTTCACCTATCTCTAGGCTATGCAAGGGATGTCAAGTCCAGGTAAGGTTCTTCGCGTTGCTTCGAATTAAACCACATGCTCCGCTGCTTGTGCGGGCCCCCGTCAATTCCTTTGAGTTTTAATCTTGCGACCGTACTCCCCAGGCGGGATACTTATTGTGTTAACTGCGGCACAGGGGGAGTTGATACCCCCTACACCTAGTATCCATCGTTTACGGCGTGGACTACCAGGGTATCTAATCCTGTTTGCTACCCACGCTTTCGTGCCTCAGCGTCAGTTACAGTCCAGAAAGCCGCCTTCGCCACTGGTGTTCTTCCTAATCTCTACGCATTTCACCGCTACACTAGGAATTCCGCTTTCCTCTCCTGCACTCTAGATATCCAGTTTGGAATGCAGCCCCCAGGTTAAGCCCGGGGATTTCACATCCCACTTAAACATCCGCCTACGCACCCTTTACGCCCAGTAAATCCGGACAACGCTCGCCACCTACGTATTACCGCGGCTGCTGGCACG
Source organism: Clostridium sporogenes (assembly GCF_001020205.1). Classification (NCBI taxonomy): domain Bacteria; kingdom Bacillati; phylum Bacillota; class Clostridia; order Eubacteriales; family Clostridiaceae; genus Clostridium; species Clostridium sporogenes. The sequence continues at coordinate 493,917 of NZ_CP011663.1, read as the reverse complement.
TAGTTAGCCGTGGCTTCCTCCTCTGGTACCGTCATTATCGTCCCAGAAAACAGGGCTTTACAATCCGAAGACCTTCATCACCCACGCGGCGTTGCTGCGTCAGGGTTTCCCCCATTGCGCAATATTCCCCACTGCTGCCTCCCGTAGGAGTCTGGACCGTGTCTCAGTTCCAATGTGGCCGATCACCCTCTCAGGTCGGCTACGCATCGTTGCCTTGGTAAGCCGTTACCTTACCAACTAGCTAATGCGCCGCGGGTCCATCTCAAAGCAATAAATCTTTGATAAGAAAATCATGCGATTCTCTTATATTATGCGGTATTAATCTTCCTTTCGGAAGGCTATCCCCCACTTTGAGGCAGGTTACCCACGTGTTACTCACCCGTCCGCCGCTAATCCACCTCCCGAAGGAAGCTTCATCGCTCGACTTGCATGTGTTAAGCACGCCGCCAGCGTTCGTCCTGAGCCAGGATCAAACTCTCAATTTTAAAGTTTAATCTCTTCTCAAATTCATTGACAAGGTTTATTACCTTATCTTACTGGCTGTTACAAGAATGTTTCTTGTTAATTCTCTGTTTAATTTTCAAAGACCATTTCTCAGTGCTTAATAATATTAGCACATTTTTTTATCTTGGTCAATACTTTTTTTGTTTTTGTTGACCTGTCATCTCGCGACGACAATTAATATTCTATCACAGCTTTCAACCATGTTTGTCCTCTCATGCCTAATATAATAAAATTATTTTTATAATTCTTTAATATCCTTCATATTTTTTAATTTTTTACATATAGACACACTGGGTACAGTTATCTTTAATATCATATAAAAACATAGGACTATTAGCAAATTCACATTGATAATAGTCCTATATAACAACACTTTTTAATATTTTAATGCCACTTTATTATATTTGAATATAAAAGAATAATTAAAATTATTCCTAAAGCTATTCTATATATAGCAAAAACTTTCATTGGTTTTTTCTTTAAAAATGCTATAAATTTATCTATTACTACAAGAGCTACTATAAAAGATACTATAAATCCAGCTGCTAAAGCTATCAATTCTATAGAAGAGCATGTACTAAATACATTATGCTTTATTAACGACATTCCTGATGCCCCTATCATTGCTGGTATAGCTAAAAAGAATGAAAATTCCGCTGCTGCCACTGTAGATAACCCAACTATCCAGGCTCCTATTATTGTAGATGCTGATCTAGACATACCTGGCCATAATGCTAAGCATTGAAACAATCCTATAATAATAGCTTGTTTAGCATTTATATTATCTATACTAGTAGTTTTAGAATTATTTCTATATCTATTTTCCGCATATATCATCCATATAGCTCCTACAATTAAAGCTATTGTTACCGGCCATGGATAAAATAATTTTTCTTCTATTTTATCATTAAATGGGATTCCTATAGCCGCTGCTGGTATGGATGCAATTCCTATGTTAATCCAAAATTTTAAACCACATTTTTTTACTGGTACCCTATCACTTGGTAAAAAATTTTTAAGAGTACTCATAATTTTGTCCCAATATAAAACCACCACCGCTAATATAGCTCCTAATTGTATAACAACACTAAACATATCTGTATAAGCTTTTCTGTACACTGTTCCATCAAATCCTATAAGGGATCCGGCTATTATCATATGTCCTGTAGAGGATACTGGTAGAAATTCCGTTATACCTTCTACTATTCCTATTATTATTGCTTTTAATATTAATAGCATTGACCTAACTCCTCACTCTCTTTTTTATTTAATACCCCTATATTATACTATTTTTTATGACTTATACAAATATATTAATAAACATATAAGAAAATAATAATCTTTATTACTTTTTATAATTCACTATTACTTCCCTTACAACATCCTTACCATTTTCTGATAATTTTATAGAGTTTTGCCCTTCTTTTAATTTTAATTCAAAAATATTGTTTACCTTACCAAAATCTGCTCCATTGACACTTATATGGAACTCTTTAACCATAACACTATCTTTAAAAGAAGCCACATAAAAACTTGGAGTTTCTTCTTCTTTTCCTTCAGTATTCTTTTTAGATATTATTAGAGTGGGTTTTTTATCATTTTGTAGATCTTTATACTGAGTTTTAGGTGAAATAGTAAATAAAGAATCATTATTTACAAAAATAGTTGGTTTAATATATCCCTTAATAGTTTTCAATTCTGGTACCTGTCCCTTTGATATATAGGTAACATAGGAATTACTTTTAACTCCATCATGAATATTATTATCAATTCCTATAGTATAACTATAAAAATATCTCTCCATTTTTTTAATATATTTATTTTTATCTTTAACTCCATTTACTTCCAGGTTACTTATTCCATTATTTAAAACTTCTATAGCACTTAAAGGTACTCCAGCTTTCTTCATATAACATGAATTAACCACATCTATCATTATCCATTTTTTATATTTATCGCTCCAAATTTCTGAAACCATGAAAAAATCATCTTTCTTGCTATGCTGAGCGTCCTTAACTCTAAATTCCCCTATTCTTGAATATATGCCAACAGAAGAAATAGCCTCTGTAAAAATTTCATTAAACTCTTTATCTGAAACTGTCTCTCCCTCTTTATATTTCTCCAATATAGTTAAAGGATCATCTTCTGTCTTTATGCTATTTTTAGAAAACTTCAATTTGTTATTTAACCAACTAGTTATCTTTAAAGCCTTATCTATATCATCTTTCCCTTTTGATGTAAGTTTATCTAAAGAATACTTAGATTTCAATTGTTGAGGGTTTGGACTTTTACCATCACTATAATAAAAATGTATGTTGTTTCCTTCATAAAAATTATCCCATTTTTCTACTATAATACCCTTATTGCTATTTCCCCCTTTGCAGGAAATAAACAATATATTAATAAATAATACAAGAATAAAAACACATACAGTCTTTAATTTTAATCTTTTTCTATACATCTTAAACTCCCCCTCTTCTTTATTTATATATTAATATGTTTATCGTATATTAAGTATATAGTATTAATTTAAAATTTTCATTATTTATATAATATTCACTATATTTTTTAACTAGAAATACAGTGTAAAAAGTTATTTAAAAAAGAGTAACTTAACATAAAATATAGCAAAAATAAAAAATACACCTAATAAACATTATTCTATAAGTGTATTTTCTAACTTTACCATATTAAAATTAAATCTATTTTTATATAGCATCTTCTAAATTTCTATTTATACTATACACACTTCTTCTAATTTATACTATTTAAAAGCAACAACATAAACAGAGTTCTTAGCTTCAGAGGTAGTTTTTACTCCCTCGGAAGCTTAAGAAATTGTTATCCAAATACGTAGCCGCTCTTTACTTCCACTTTAAAGAAGATAGGAGTAAAGAGCGGAAAGTCATCGGATAAAATTTATTTAACATTTTATTATATTTACAATACTATTAATAGACTTTTCTATATCAGGTATATAAAATTTCAACAAATTCATATTACCTCTTAATGTATAATCACCCATATAAGCAGGTATGAGTATACTATCTCCCCTATTTAAATTTTGTCGCCCTTCACTATAATTAATTTGTCCTTGTCCATCTACACAAGTAAAAATAAAGAATCTTTCTTTATCACTTTTTTCTTTTAAAAAATAATATACTTCATATTTTTCCATAACAAAGGCCTCTGACAGAAAGCAATAAGTTTTATTACAATTTTTTAATTGCACTTTTAAGCCTGATTTCTTATTAGGTTTAATATCTAAATTTACACAATTCATTCCTTTTTCTAAATCTAGTTTTCTTCCTCTATTATAATCATATAATCTATAAGTTGTATCACTGTTTTGTTGAATTTCAATTAATGTAACTCCTTTGCCTATAGCATGAATCATTCCACTATCTATATAAAATACATCTCCCTTTTTTACTGGTACTTTATATAAATAATCTTCAACTGTGCCATTATCTATAACCTTCCTAAGTACAGCTTTATCTTTTATTTTGCTACCTAAAATTATATAAGAACCCACTTTAGCTTCCATAACATACCAGGCTTCTTTTTTGGGACTTTCCTTTGAATTTAAAATATCTTTTTCACCTGGATGTACTTGTATGGATAATTTTTTTTCTGCACTTATTATTTTTAAAAGTAATGGAAATTTTTTATACCTATCAAATATACAATCTCCCATTAGTTTATTTTTATATAATTCTATAGCATCTTCTAATGTTTTCCCCTTAAGTTCTCCATTTTTAATTACACTTATTAAGTCTTGGTGAAATGATATATCCCAACTTTCACCTATATCTCCTTTAGGAAGATTATCTCTAAATTTTTTTAAACCTCTTCCACCCCATACTTTATTTAAATATATATTATTAAATTTTAAAGGATACATTCTTCTCCTTAAATATAAATTGATTTAATTAATATATATTCCGCTTTACATGTATTAATTACATTTAAAGACTTTAACTAAACTAAATATAAAAAGTATAGTATATATGAAATTTAAGCACTAATTTTATAATACTTTTAATCTGTGATATTTAAGTTATTTATCTATTTACAACAATTAATAATAGTTCAAAATTAACTAGTAATTTACATTACTAAAATAATAATTCACAAAAATTAACTGAACATTTTATTAATATTAATGTAAAATAGTTAAAATTATATTATAATAGTTAGTTGTAATCTTATTTATTTAAAAATTCAAAAAGGAAGTGTGTAAAATTAATATAAAATCTTTTTTCAGTATAATGATTTCAAAAATAGTGCTAAAATTATCTAAAACACTCTTTAAAGGTGGAACCAATTTTCCCGGAAGAGTTGCTTTAAAATTAGATAGAAAAATATTAAAAACAGTAGCTAAGGATTATAAAATAATTCTTGTAACAGGGACTAATGGTAAAACCACTACAACTAGTATGATATACAATATGATTAAAGACAGTAATAAATTTGTAATATCCAACAGCACTGGTGCAAATATGTTTCCAGGCATAGTAGCTTGTTTTGTAGAAAATTTTTCTTTCAATAATAAAGAAGAGAAGTATGCAGTTATAGAAGTAGATGAAGCCAATGTAAAATTTATTACAGAATATGTATCTCCTGAAATAATAACTATAACAAACTTATTTAGAGATCAACTAGATAGATATGGAGAAGTTTATACTACTTTGAAAAAAATATTAGAAGGTGTTGAAAAATCTCCAAATTCAAAGCTTATATTAAATGGAGATGAATCACTTTTAGGTGATTTAAATAATTCTCTTCCTAATAAAGTTTTATATTATGGATTTTCCAACTCTAAAAACAGTGATACTGTAATAGATGTAAATGCAGACTCAAAATTTTGTAAAAAATGTAAACATCCTTATTCCTATGAATTTTTAACTTATAATCATTTAGGAAACTACTACTGTGAAAGCTGTGGATATAAAAGACCTAACTTAACCTTTTCCTTAGATGAAGTAGAGGATTTAACACCAGAAGGATCTTTGGTTATAATGGATAATCAAGAATATTACATAAATCAACCTGGTCTATACAATGTTTATAATGCCCTATGTGCTTATTCTATGGCTAAAACATTAGGTATAGAAAAATCCATTATATTTAATTCATTAAAAAGTCAAAAAAGTAGTTTTGGTAGACAAGAAAGCATAAACATAGAAGGTAAAGATGTTAAAATAATATTAGTTAAAAATCCTGCTGGATATGATCAAGCCATAAATACCATAGTTTTAGATAAGAAAAAAATAAATTTAGCCCTACTTTTAAATGATAACTATGCAGATGGTAGAGATGTATCCTGGATATGGGATGTAAAATTTGAAAAATTAAATTCTCTAGATATAGATAATATACTAATCTCTGGCGTTAGATTATATGATATGGCTATAAGATTAAAAATAGCAGGTCTTCCAAATGAAAAATTTAAACTATCTCAAAATCATGATGATTTATTAGAGGATATAAAAAGTTGCAAGGAAGAAACAGTATATATATTAGCTACATACACTGCTATGACATCTTTTAGAAAATTCCTAAATTCTAAAGGATATATTAAAAAATTATGGTAATTAATATATAAAACAATTTAAATTAAACATTTTAAACTAATGTAAAGAAGGTGAAATACATGGAACTTAATATATGTCATCTATACCCTGATTTATTAAATGTATATGGGGATATAGGTAATATTCTAGTATTAAAATATAGAGCTCAGCAAAGAGGTATAAAAATAAATTTATCTAATGTTTCCATAAAAGATAGCTTTCCCATAGATAAATATGATATAGCTCTATTTGGAGGAGGCCAGGATTATGAACAGGCCATAGTTTCAAAAGATATGGTAGAAACTAAAAAAGATGACCTTACAGAATACATAGAAAAAGGAAAAGTTTTATTAGCTATCTGTGGTGGCTATCAATTATTAGGTAAATATTATACTACACCAGAAGGTGAAAAACTTGATGGACTAAATATATTAGATATATACACAGAAGGTGGAGACACTAGATTTATAGGAAACACAGTAATAAAAAATGAAGAATTTAATGAAACCTATGTAGGTTTTGAAAATCATTCTGGAAGAACCTATATAGGAAATTTAAAACCTTTAGGCAAAGTTATAGTGGGTTATGGTAACAATGGTGAGGATCATCAAGAAGGTTGTATTTATAAAAACACCTTTGGAACCTATTTCCATGGTTCTCTACTTTCCAAAAACCCAGAACTAGCAGACAGACTACTTTCTACTGCTCTAAAAAATAAATATGGGGAATACATAAACCTAGAACCCCTAGATGATAATCTAGAAATCAAAGCAAAAGAATTTATTGTTAATAGAGAAAGTAAGTCCTAATATAAGGAAATTACAACTTAACAGCCTTTAAAGGTTGAAAATTAAAACAAGAAATACTTTTGGTCAATAGATAGCTATAAAATTAAAGAATACTAATATTTATGTCCTAATATTTAAGCTAACGCTCTAATGCCACGTCCTGTGGCAACAGAGCTAAGTAAACGTCCTGTTTACTTTACGCTTAAATATTAGTTCACAAATAAAGTATTCTGATTATTTTTCTAGATATCTATTTTCTCTAAAAGTATTTCTTGTTTTAATACCTTTAAAGGTTGTTATAATAATTTCCTACTGAAAGAAAAACCTACAAAAGGATGATTTTGTTCCGCGCTTCTACACAAAATCTTTAATTATAATGTTTATAGAAAATAAAATTTACTAAAATCATTACTTTTATTCTATTAAATTTGTTTGCTACCGCAAATAGTTTCAATTTTAAAATTATTTGTTATAAATCTTATAAAGAATATAATCTTTTGACATGCTACGCATGAATTTTCTATCGAAAATTTTTTGAAGTCCTTACTATAAAAAATATAAATAACTAAAAATTTTTTATATACGTACAATGTATAAATATCTTAAAAAGGAAAGTATAATTGTGTATTTTACAGAACAGAGTGGAGTAAAATCTTCCTTTTGTACTGCTTTTGCCCCATAGAAAATTATTTTTAAAGAGTTATTCTAGCTTCCCATGGTTTAAAAAATAGGGATATGTGGTGTAAAAGGCATTAAAGCAAGATTAGAGATTCTTAGTTGTTTTTGCAAAATATATGTATGTTCCAAATTATTGTCTGAGCGTTCAGCGAGTTATGATTTGGAACCATATATTTTAAGAAAAAACAAGTTAGAATCTCTTATTGAAGTGAGTTGCCTTTCTAACCACATATCCTTTTTTTAAAACAAGGGTAGTATAACTTCCTTTCAAGTCGTAATTTCCTTAGATTCTTTCTATAACTATTGACTCTCCTTTTATGTCTACTCCAATAGTAGTACCTTCGTATATGTTTCCTGCTATTATTTGTTTTGCTATTTCTGTTTCTATAGTATCTTCTATATATCTTTTTAGTGGCCTTGCACCATATATTGGATCATACCCTTCTTTGGCCATGATATCTTTGGCGCTATCTGTAATTTTAAGATTTATATTCTTATCTTTAAGTCTTTTTCTTATATCATCTAAAAATATATCTATTATTTTCTTAATATCTTCTACTGTAAGAGGTTTAAACATTATAATGTCATCTACTCTATTTAAAAATTCTGGTTTAAATCTAGACTTTAAAGCTTCTTTTACTCTTACTCTTACACTTTCGTCTATGCCCTCTTTACTTTCATTATCTAATAAATAGTTACTTCCCAGGTTAGAAGTCATTATAATTATAGTATTTTTAAAATCTATAACCTTTCCTTTATTGTCTGTAAGCCTTCCATCGTCTAATATTTGAAGAAATATATTAAATACATCATCATGGGCTTTTTCTATTTCGTCAAATAATATAACACTATAAGGTTTTCTTCTAACCGCTTCTGTTAATTGCCCACCTTCTTCATATCCTACATATCCTGGAGGAGCTCCTATAAGTCTTGATACTGAATATTTTTCCATATACTCAGACATATCTATTCTTATTATATTTTCTTCCGTATCAAATAAGGTTCTAGCTAAAGTTTTAGCAAGTTCTGTTTTTCCTACCCCAGTAGGTCCTAAAAATATAAATGATCCTATAGGTTTTCTCGGATCTTTTAATCCTGCTCTAGCTCTTATAACCGCATTAGTTACTGCTTTTACTGCTTCCCTTTGGCCTATTACTCTAGTTTCTAGTTGATCTCCTAATTGTAATAATTTTTGTCTTTCAGTCTCAACTAGTCTTGTTACAGGTATACCAGTCCATTTAGAGATTATTTCAGAAATTTCCTGTTCTGTAACCTCCTCTTTTAACATGGCATTTCCATTACTATTTTCTTTTATTAACTTTTCTTTTTCTTCTATTTCTCTTTGGAGAGCTGGTATTAAGCCATATTTTAGCTCTGCCACTTTATTTAAATCATATTCTCTTTCAGCCTTTTCCATTTGTCCCCTAACATCATCTAACTTTTCTTTTAAATCTCTTATTTTTGTTATATGAGATTTTTCATTTTCATACTTAGCTGTCATTTCTTTATCTTTCTCTTGTAATTCGCTTAGTTCCTTTTCTAGGGCTTCTAATCTTTCCTTTGAAGCCACATCTCTTTCTTTAGATAATGCTTCTTTTTCTATTTCTAGCTGGAATATTTTCCTTTTCATTGAATCCATTTCCGTTGGCATACTATCTATATCTGTTCTTATCATAGCACAAGCTTCATCTATTAGGTCTATTGCTTTGTCTGGAAGATATCTATCTGTAATATATCTACTAGAGAGCTTAGCTGCAGCTACAATAGCTGAATCATGTATTCTTATTCCATGATATATTTCAAATCTTTCTTTAAGACCTCTTAATATAGATACTGTATCCTCTACTGTAGGCTCATCTGTTATTACAGGTTGAAATCTTCTCTCTAAAGCTTTATCTTTTTCTATATACTGTCTATATTCATCAAAAGTAGTAGCTCCAATACAATGAAGTTCTCCTCTAGCAAGCATAGGTTTTATCAAATTACCTGCATCCATAGAACCCTCTGTTTTACCTGCTCCTACTATAGTATGGATTTCATCTATAAATAAAATTATCCTTCCTTCACTATTTTGAACTTCTTTTAATACTGCCTTTAATCTTTCTTCAAATTCTCCTCTATATTTTGCACCTGCAATAAGTGCACCCATATCTAAAGAAAATATTATTTTATTTTTTAAACTTTCTGGCACATCTCCTCTAACAATTCTCTCTGCCAATCCTTCTACAATAGCAGTTTTACCTACACCTGGTTCTCCAATAAGTACAGGATTATTCTTAGTTCTTCTAGATAAAATTCTTACAACTCTTCTTATTTCTTCATCTCTTCCTATAACAGGATCTAATTTATGTTTTTTAGCTTCTTCAACTAAATTTCTACCATACTTAACCAAAGCTTCATAGGTGCCTTCTGGATCTTGAGTATCAACCCTTTGACTTCCCCTAACAGCTGATAATGCCTTTAAAAATTCTGATTTTTTTAATCCGAATTTTTCTAATATAGGAAGAACATTATTTTTGTCCACATCCATTATAGCCAATAAAACATGCTCTACACTTATATATGAATCTTTAAAATCCTTTGCTATACTTTCTGCCTTTACAAAAACCTCTTCAAATCTTCTAGTAGGATACACTGAAGAGGACTGTGCTCCTTCACCTAATACTTTAGGCATACTATCTAAAACTCTATTAGTTTCACCATTAATCTCTCTTATATTTACTCCCATTTTCCCTAAAATATTAGGTATTAACCCATCATCTTGAGAAATTAAGGCTGAAAACAAATGTATAGTATCAATCTGCTGATGATTATACTTAACTGCAACAAGTTGAGAATCATTTATAGCTTGCTGTACCTTTAAAGTTAATTTTTCAATATCCATAAAATTACCTCCCTTTTTAAATGGTACAGAATTAGTTTTTTTAATTTAATATATAATATACTTACATATTAACTATTTTCAAAATTTAGTTTAACATGCATATATTATTTAATTATTATTATATTCAAAAAAATTCTATTTTCAAGGATATATTTAACATTTTTAAAAATTATAATCTAATATAAGCCTTTTAAAATAGATTTTTTTATTATTTTAACAAATTATTCAATATATTTTATCTAATTTTACTACATTAAATATGAACTAAATATAATTATATAGAATACTTAATTATCTTCCAGGTTATTTATAATAGTATCTATTTTTTTCTCTATTTCTTTATTCCTATTAATAAATATCTTTATATTTTTTACTACTTTAAATATTCCTATTATAATTAAAAATAATAATAATAAATTAATAAAACAAAAAAATATACTAGCCCAATTAATATCCATAAAACTCCTCCTTAAATTCATAAAAATAATTACACTACTTTATTTATGAACTGATATATAAGCGTAGAGTAAACAGAAAGTTTACTCTATTATGCTCCACAAAAATTATCTTTAAAAAGTTATACTCTCCTCCCTTGGTTTAAAAAATTAGGATATGTGGTGTAAAAGGTATTCGAACAAGATTAGAGATTCTTAGTTGTTTTTTCAAAATATATGTATGTTCCAAATTATTGTCCGAGCGTTCAGCAAGTTATAATTTGGAACCATATATTTTAAGAAAAAAACAAATTAGAATCTCTTATCACAGTGAGTTGCCTTTCTAACCACATATCCTTTTTTTAAACTAAGGGTAGTATAACACTCTTTTAAATCATAATTTTTTATACACTAAAGTTTTTTAGAAAGCTTAATTGCTAAATTAAAATATTTTATAGACTCCCCTACTTGGTTCATTTTATGATACATATTACCCATTTTCATGTATCTTTCATATATTTCTTGTTTTGTTCCAAATTTTAGTATAGAGTCTAAAGAAAGATTCATATACATTTCGGCAGTATCTAAACTTCCTTGCTTTTCTAGAATTATAGCTTTATAATAATAAGCTTTTTCTATAAATCTTATATTATTTATCTTTATAGCATAATTTAATATTTCGTCTGAAATTTCTTGAGCTCTATATAATATATTATTTTTTAATAAAATCTTCATAGTGTCTAACATAAAAGATACAAAAGCTCTTGTATTATTTTTAGGATATAAATCTAAAGCTTTATTTATGTAATTTATTGCTTTATCCTTTTCACCTATATCAAACATAGCTGTAGCATATTTAAAAGTAGCATCTGCTTTATGAATTAAATCATTTCCATATAATACGTAAGATTTTTCTTCATAATTTTCAAATTTTTTTCTATCTAATCTTAAAGATAAAATAGCTAATATTTTATAAACTTCTGCTTTTTTAATATTGTTATCTAAAAAATCTATTAAATCTATAAGACTTACAGCTATTTCATAAGCCTTATCAAATTCTTTTATTTTTATATAACAAGCCGCTTCATCATATGTAGCCTCAGATAATAATATATAATTATTTTTTTCCTGTGCAATTTTTCTAATACTCCTATAATAACTAGCCGCTTCTATATATTCCTTGGTTTCAAAGAAAAATTTAGCAATATCCATATAATAAATTATTTTATTTTCATCTATGCTAGATTTTAACCAATAATCATAATACTTAGATATTATAAGTTGTAGCTTCTCTATTTCACTATTTTCTAAATAATGATTAAATAACATATGTATTATATAAAATGCTATATGATAATATTTATATTCTTCTGCATACTTTAAATTATATTCTAGAATTTTTTCATACTCCGATGCATTTTTGTTATATTTAAGCTTATCAATATTATCTAAAAGTTGCTCTTTTACTCCAGCTTTTAAATACTTAATATCTATTTCTAATTTTTCTGATATAATTTTTAATATTTCATCATCTGGCTTTATCTTATCATTTTCAATACAACTCATTTTAGAAACAGATATAGTATCTCCACATAATTCTTTTAGGGTATATCCCTTATAAACCCTGGCTCTTTTAATTTTTTGCCCTACAGAAAGTATTTCCATAAAATCTCACCCATCCACAAAATAAATCTACTTATATGTCTTTCAATAATCCTACTTCCTTGAACATTTCTACACCTTCATTTAAATATTTAGCCGCTTCTTTGTCATTTCCATTATCTATATAGAATTTACCTATTATTATGGATATTTCTCCTATTCTTTCTTTATTTTGCATGTTTTTAACAAAGTTTAGTGCCATTAAAAGTGTACTTTCTGCTTCTTCTAAATCCCCTTGAAGAAGTTCTACTCTATGCTTTAATAAATAATAGTCCACTAAAGCTATTTCATTTCCATTCTCTAAATTATTCATTATTTCATCTAATGTTAATTTACAATTATAAATATCCTTTTGTTTTATATAATTTTCACATATATTTATTAAAGTTTCTAAAAGTAGAGGATCCTTATTGGATTCCCTTATTTCTTTAGCTCTGTTAAAATGTATAAAAGACTCCTCTAAATTATCAAATTCATAAAATAACTTACCTAGGTTATTTTCTATTTTAGAGGTGTATAATACATCATCTACTTCTTTAAATATATTTAACGCTTTTTCAGAATATTTTATAGCCCTATCCATTTCTCCCTTTTCGCTATACTGTTGAGATAATAGTAAAAGAGAGTTTGCATATTCTTTTTTATTGTTTAATTGTCTATATTTTTCCTTTGCTAAATAAGAATAATCTATAGCTTTATTTATATTATCTAGCTTAAAATATGTATAAGCTATATGATAATATATCTCTGCTAAAAGATCATCATTTCCTATATCATTGTCACTATAAACCTTTTCTGCTTGTTGAAAATAACTACAGGAAGAATGATAAGCTTTTAAAAATATTGTTATCTTTCCCAAATTAACAAAGGTATTAACTATTTCCTCATAGTTATTATTTTTAATAAATATTACGTTTGACGATAAAAGATATTGCTGTGCAACAGGAAGATCTCCCTTATGCATGTATATAAGTCCTCTTAAATAAAGATTTCTAGCTTTTCTATATTCTAGGTTATACTTTTCTGCATAATAAAGAGACTTCTCTATATATTGCTCTGATATATTTAAATTATCATTTATAATATGAGATTCTGCTATATTTTCATAATATTTACATATCTTTTCTGCCTGAGTATCCTCAGATTCCATGAAATATTCTATAGATGTACTTAATGTTTCCGCCAAATATTCCAATAAATCCATACTTGGATTTGATTTACCTGATTCTACAAGACTTATCTGACCTGGAGTTATTCTATCTCCAGCTAAGTCTTTTAATGTCATATTTAATTCTTTTCTTCTTCTTTTAATTTTTTCCCCCAAAGAAAGTATCTCCATAAGTATCTTCCTCGCTATTAATATAGTTAATTTTTTTTATAGTTTTCATAACCTCATTATAACATATTTTTTCAATTAGGATAAATTTTTTATAAAAGTAATTACATATTTTTTCAAATTCAATGTACATTTTTGTATTTATTGTATATAAAAAAGACTTGGGGCTTTCCCCCAAATCTTTTTTATCTCATTATGCCTCTCATATTTCCCATCATATTCCCTGCCATTCCCATCATAGTTCTGCTTGTTCTTTTTATTCTTCTTCTAGTTCCTCTGTCTAATTGAGGTACTATTAACATTCCAGCAGTTGCACCTAATATAGCACCTGCAGTAATACCTGATAAAAATCTATTGTTCATATTTTACACTCTCCTTTATTTATTTTTAATACTAAATGTAGGATATGCATTTTTGTAAAATATTAAACATTAAATTCATCCATAGCTTCATTTGCTAATTTATCACATCTATTATTATACTCATTATCTGAATGACCCTTTACTTTTATAAATTTAACAGAATGTTTTTTTAATAATTCATCTAGGTTTTCCCATAATTCTTTATTCTTAACTGGGGATTTAGAGGCAGTTTTCCAATTATTATTTTTCCAATTATCCAGCCATTTTTGATTTATAGCATTTATAACATAAGCAGAATCACTATAAACTTCTACGCTGCAAGGTTCCTTTAATAAAGAAAGTGCTTCTACTACTGCAGATAATTCCATAATATTATTAGTTGTATCCTTAAAAGCCTTTTTTATTTCTTTTTTATGTTCACCATACATTAAAACTATTCCATAAGCCCCTATGGTATTTTCTTGACCATTTCCTCTACAAGCTCCATCAGTGTATATTATTACTTTTTTCATCTACAGATGCCACCTCCTCATAAGCTTTATCCTTTTCTTGTTTCTGGGCTTTTAAGTTGCTTTTGCCATCAGATTTTTCCTTTATAAAGCCTACAATATTATTAACAAATTTCATAAGAGTTTTTACATTTTCTGTTCCTATTATATTTGATATATATCCTATTACCTGTTTTACTAAAAATATTATATTCCCCTGTCCTTCCCAGTTTTCTAGAATAATCTCCTCTGGAACTTCCTCTATTATTTTATTTAATCCAAAAAACACTACAGCAAAATCATCAATTTTACCTATAAAGGGTATAAAAGATGGAATTATGTCCACTGGACTAACAATATAACTTAATACTGATATCACAAGAGTTTTAGTTTTCACATCTACTCTTTTGTCTTTAAGTAATCTATATAATAGTACTGTTATATCTGATATAAGCATAGAATACTCGAAAAATTTATTATACTTATTAGGTACTTTAATCTTTAAGCTTTTTCTTGTGAGAGAGTAATTATCTTTCCTCTTATATATAGGTTTATATTTTTTATTTAAAGCAAATTTTTCTTCTTCAACTTCTTTATCTTCCTTTTCATTTTCTTTAGAGTAAACTATATTATCTACAAAAACATCTATATAACCACTATATAGATTTATTTTTTCTATTTTAAAATAAGTATAAGGTATCTTTTTAGATAGTATATCCAAATCTATTCTTATATTTTCTTTTTTAACATATATACCATAGTCTCTAAAACTACTTAAAGATAGTTTTAAAGCTAATTTTTTTATTGTATCAATTATATGTAAATTCATAACCTTAACTTTAAATATTCTTATATTTAAAGTATTGTTATCCACACTTCCTAAAGCTAATTTAGCAAAAAAAGGTATAGAAATCCCCTTTGTATAAGATCCTTTTACCTCTATAAAATCCCCTAGAGAAATACTTTCAATATGTAATCCAGAAACTTTTAAATAATCCTTTATTAAAGTCATTATATCTACTTCTGTTAAAGTAACTTTTACAGATGACACCTTCATCCATTACTTCCCCCTCTACTCTTTCACTTATAAATAAGTATACACTAAAATTAATCATACTAAAACTAATATAATTATTACTAATAACTTTTAAGTGTACCAGAAATTACTTTAACAATTTTTATGATAATCATTAGACTGATTTTTAAAAATATTATAGTATTATTGTACAAGTTTAAAATAGATATTAAAATTCCTATTATTAGAAAGGAGTTACTTAATGAATAAAATTAAAAATAAGATTATTATTTTACCTATATTAACTGCTTTTTTATCTATAGCAGTTATGGTTTCTTTTAACTTCTATAGTTCTAAAAAAACAAATAGAGATTATAATGAATTTTTAAAAGATCTAAATGCAAAAAAAGTATCTACAGTATATATGACAGATACCTCTACTATGAAAGTAAAACTAAATTCAAAGGAAATCTATGAAACAGATAATCCAAGATCCCTTAATTTTAAGGAAAATTTATTAAAAAAAGGTGTGAAAATATCCGAAAATTCTCCTACCACACCTAAAGAGGTAATTCCCCTATCCTTGTTTGTTCTTTCCGTTCTGTCTATAGTTTTTATTGGATTAAAGGATTCTGCTGTTTTTAAAAATAAAAAACTTTCTTCTGTGGATTCTTTAGATGCGGATGAAGTGGAAAATATAAAACTTAATTTTGACAGCGTTGCAGGCAATGAAGAAGCTAAAGAAAGTGTGAAAGATATAGTAGATTTTTTGAAAAATCCTGAAAAATATTCTTCTTATGGTGCTAGAATGCCTAAAGGGATTATTTTATATGGTGACCCAGGTACAGGTAAAACTTTAATGGCAAAAGCTGTTGCTGGGGAAGCTGGAGTTCCTTTTTATGCTATGTCTGGTTCTGACTTTGTCCAAGTATATGTGGGAGTGGGTGCCAGTCGTATTAGACAATTATTTAAAAAAGCTAGAAATAAAGGTAAAGCTGTAATATTTATAGACGAGATTGATGCTATTGGTAAAAAAAGATCCAGTGAAAAAGCTGGTGGTTCTGAAGAAAGAGACCAAACCTTAAATGCTCTGCTTACAGAAATGTCTGGATTTAATGAAAAAGAAGGTATTATTATAATGGCGGCTACAAATAGATTAGATATACTAGATGAAGCTCTGTTAAGACCAGGTAGATTCGATAGGCACATTGAGGTAAACTTACCAGATGTAGTAGCTAGAGAAAAAATCCTTAATCTTCATTTTAAAAATAAACCTATAGGTAATATAAATATTAAAGATTGGGCTAAAAAAACTGCTTACTTCTCTGGAGCTAAAATAGAAAATTTATTAAATGAAGCAGCTATATTAGCTTGTAAAGAAAATAGTGTTAAAATCGAAGATTATCATGTTGATAAGGCCTTTTCTGTAGTATTGGCAGGTTATGAAAAACAAAATAGAGATTATATAAAAAATAAAGATAAAAAAATAACTGCCTATCATGAAATAGGACATGCTTTAATTTCTTCCATAGTTTTACCTAAAGAAAAAATATCTAAAGTAACTATAATACCAAGTACAAAGGGTGCTGGTGGGTATACTTTAAGTATTCCTGAAGACAGCCTATATCAAAGTAAAGAATACTTAAGAAATAGAATAATGGTGCTTTTAGGTGGACGTGCTGCTGAAGAAATTATATTTGGAAAAGATCACATAACCACAGGAGCCCATAATGATCTCCAAAGAAGTACATCCATTGCTTATAAAATGGTAACAGAATACGGTATGGGTGAAACCCTAGGCTTATTAAACATGGGAAGTTTGAAACATGAATTAAGTATAAATGAAAATGATATAATCAAAGAATGTAAATCTTTGATAGACAATATATATAAAGATGTTAAAGATACATTACTAAAAGAAAAAGATCAATTAGATTCATTATCTGAAAAACTATTAGAAAAAGAAACTCTTTATGAAGAAGACTTTAAATAAGGAAATTACAACTTAAAAGGTAGTTATGCTACCCTTGGTTTAAAAATGGGATATGTGGCTAGAAAAGCAGCTCACTACCATAAGAGATTCTAATTTGTTTTTTCTTAAAATATATGGTTCCAAATTAAACTCGCTGAACGCTCAGACAATAATTTGGAACATACATATATTTTGAAAAAACAATTAAGAATCTCTAATTTTGTTCAAATGCTTTTTACACCACATATCCCTATTTTTTAAACCAAGGGAAGATAGTATAACTCCTTAAATATTAACTTTGTTCTCGAATCTGTTCTCTATACTCTGTACTCTTTTCTCTGAATAAAAGTCCTGTTTACTTCACGCTTAAAATATTAGTTCACAAATAAAGTATTCTTATTATTTTTCTAGATATCTATTTTCTCTAAAAGTATTTTATTGTTTTAATACCTTTATAATCTGTTATAATAATTTTCTATTGATAGAAAACACTCTATATGTTGCTAGAAAAGCCAGAATAAATCCTTGTGGTAAAATTAAAATTTCTTAGGAAAAGCAGTTTCCTTTCTAACTACTTTTCTGGCATTAGTGGGTATTAATTTCAAATTTTAACATTGTTGTTGTTTATATCATTACATTTATTGTATAATTAACTTTATAAATTTAATTATTACCCTTATTACAACATAATTTTTACACAAGGAGATTTAAAATGAAACTTAATTTTAAAAGCATTAAAAATTTAATTTTATGTACTATTTTACCACTAACTATACTTTCTATGGTTTTTTTATCCATTTTAAGTTATAGTAATTCTAAAAACATAATTTCCACCGAAATAGAAGATAAGATGAAATTTCAGACTAAAGCTATAAGTGAAAATATAGAAAAATCACTATTAACTCATAAAAAAATAGCTGAAACTCTTTCTAAAACTGTAGAGTCTTCAAAGGATATTATGCCTAAAGATACTTACAAAAATATAGTTGGAAATTTTATAAAAACTAATGATGAGACCTTTGGAACAGGTATATGGTTCGAAGCTTACAAATTTAATGCCAAAGAAAAATTTTTTGGACCTTATTGCTTTAAAGACGGTAACAAAGTAGTTTACACCGATAAGTATAGCACGGAATCTTATAATTATATGAATTATGATTGGTATAAATCAGCTAAATCTTCTACTACTTCATGCGTTTGGTCAAAGCCTTATTTAGATGAGCTTAGTAATATAACTATGGTATCAACTTCTGCTGCATTTAAGGATAAAAACGGTAATTTCCTTGGAGTGGCTACTGCTGATATAAACTTAGATCGTCTACAAAAAATGATAGCTAATGTGAAGTTTGGTAAAACAGGTAAGGCTATATTATTAGATAAAGACGGTAATTATATAACTAATCCTAACAAAAGTAAGATTATAAAGATGAATATTACAAAAGAAAGTGAAAGTAGTATATCAACTTTAGGAAAAGAAATGTTATCTAACAAAAAAGGAACAGGTAAATATAAAGACGGTAATGTAGAAAAATTAGTTTATTATAATTCTATACCTGAGACTGGTTGGATTATCGCCTTATCCATAGATCAATCAGAAGTTACTTCACCTTTAAAGCAACTTTTAATAAAAAGTATAATATTTATATTGATTGCTTTAGCCTTAATAATTATATTTATCTTATGGTTTAGCAATTACTTAACTAAAAATATAAACAGAGTTAATGTATTTTCAGAAACTATCTCTAATGGAGATTTAACTAGATCATTATCAATAGATAGTAAAGATGAATTAGGAGCTATGGGAAAAAATTTAAATAGTATGAAAAACACCTTAAACAATATAATACATAATTTTAATATAAGTCTTAAAGATATAGTCTCTATATCTGAAGAATTATCTGCTAGTGCTGAGCAAACTCAAAGTGCTTCAGATCAAATAGCACAATCTATATCTGATATAGCAACTGGAAGTGAAACTCAGTCAAAAACTTCTCAGGATTCTGTTAAAAATTTAGAAGAAATATATAAAGGCATGGAACAAATATCTAGCAATGTTCAATCCGTTACTGACTACTCCATGGCCACTTATAAAAAAGCTGAAGAAGGTAATATAACGGTGTCTACAGCTATAAATAAAATGAAAGATATAGAAGAAAGCGTAACAGACTCTGCAAACATTGTAAATACACTAGAAGAAAAATCAAATAATATAGACAATATAGTCTCCCTAATAACATCTATTGCAGAGCAAACAAATTTATTAGCACTAAATGCAGCTATAGAGGCAGCCCGTGCAGGAGAAGCTGGAAAAGGCTTTGCTGTAGTAGCTGAAGAAGTAAGAAAATTAGCTGAAGAATCTTCTGCCTCAGCTGGAAGTATTGGAAATATCATAAAAGAAGTTCAAAATGATATTGCAAAAGTAGTTAACTCTATGAAAGTTGAAACTAATAATGTTAATGAGGGTATAGTAATAGTAGAAAATACTAAAAGTTCTTTTGAAAATATATTATCTGATATTGATAAAGTCTCTAGAGAAATGCAAGATGTATCTGCAGTAGTGGAAGAAATAACTGCTAGCACAGAAACTGTTGTAAACTCTTTAGAAAAAATAGACTCAATAATAAAAGAGTCCAGTAATAATACACAAAATGTGGCAGCTTCTGCTGAAGAGCAAACAGCTATAATGAAAGAAGTAGCTGAAGTTGCAACTAATCTTTCTCAAATGTCTTTAAAACTTGAAAAAGATATAAATATATTTAAAATTTAATAAGAATTGTATCAAAATAAGAGAATATAAATAGATTTAATTTTAACACCACCAATATAAAAAGTATATTCATAAACCACTTTATTTGGCTAAGAAGTTCTAAACTTGGCTACATTAAAATTAAATCTATGTTGAGACAGTATCTTATCAGATACAGAGTAGAAAGAACAGAGAATAGATAAAAATATTTTTAAACAAAACATTTTTATCTATTCCCTGTTCTTTTTTACTTTCTACTCTTTTGTCTATATTTTATACTTTTTTTCTCTTTACTCTACACTCTCCACTCTGTGCCTTATCCTCTCTACTCCGTACTCTTTGCTTTAGTTCTGTTCATTAAAAGAAGGGTTACAATTACACCTCCAATTAATCCACCGATATGTCCAAAGTTATCCACATTGGGGATAGAAAATCCTAATATTAAGTTAATAACTATAACTGATATTATGTTATTTAAGAATTCTTTTCCCCCTTTTTTCCTATTTTTATAAGCTATTATCAAAGTAGCTCCTAATGTACCAAATATAGCTCCTGAGGCTCCTATAGAAACTGAGGATGAAAATAAATAGCTAAAATAAGAACTTAATATTCCAGATATAAAATAAATAATTAAATATTTTACTTTACCAAAATAAATTTCCACCAAGGGACCTATAGAATTTAATGCATACATATTTAATGCTAAATGTATTAATCCTCCATGTAAAAACATTGCTGTTATTAATCTATAATATTCTCCATTATTTATAAAAGAATTTACTTTTGCCCCTAAAAATATTAGCACTCTAATATCACTAGTAAATATACTTCCTGATAAAAAAGCTGTTATTAGATACATAAAAATATTTATACCTATTATTATTTTAGTAATAGTGGTTTTTTTATTGGTATTTACATCATTTTCATTATAATAAATATTTTCTCTTTGTTTTGGCACACTCACTATATCTTCTACAATACTTCTAGTCCCTTCTCCAGCGTATATTATATTTCTATTATTATAATCCAGCATAAAAGAAATATCTTTAATTAAATTAATATCTAAAAAATTAATAAAAGAACTCTCTATTTCTCCATCCATTAATATAGCTATGTTTAAATTTATCCCTTTGTCCATAAGCAAAGACTGAATATATTCTTTTATATATTGTTTATTTAAATTTTTTATTGCAAAATTACTAGAAAAAATTAATACATCATAAAAATCTTCTTTATCCTTAACAGCTATCCAATTACTTTCTAGACCGTCATTTATATTTATCTCCATAACATTATAATTGTTTGTACTCATAAGTTTTTCTATAATATCTTTTATAAATTTATCTATACCAATCACTTCCTAATAAAAATAATAATTATTTTTAAACACCATTAAAAAATATTCCTTTATACTAACCAATATATATTATTATACATATAAGCACAACATATAATTAAAAATTATATGTTGTGCTTATACTCATATTAACAACCTTTACATAACTATAGACTTTATAACTAAATTAGGATTTTTAAGCAAATTTATTTGATGAAAACATTTCATATCATTATCTCTAAAAATCCTGATTATAGGTCTATCTGGGAAACCCTTATTTTGGTTTATTACATATCCTTCTTCTCCATTTGATAATCTAATCCTACAACCTAAAGGATATATAGCAAAGGTATTTTTAAAAGATTTAACCAAATCTTCATCAAACATAGTTCCTGAACCAGACAATATAAGCTCATAAGCATCATTAGGAGTAAACTTCTTTCTATAGCATCTATCATTGCTTATGGCATCATATACATCACATATAGAAACTAACTTTGCATATTTAGAAATATCATTTCTTTTCAGTCCATAAGGGTACCCTTTACCATCTATTCTTTCATGATGTTGTTCTACTATTTTTATAATTGTATCAGACATTGTAAAATCTTTTTTTAGTATTTCGCTACCATAAATAGGGTGTTTTTTTATTTCCATAAATTCATCATCTGTTAATGGACCTTCTTTATTTATTATTTTATTAGATATTCGAGTTTTTCCTATATCGTGAAGTATTGCCCCTATACCTACATCCTTTAATTCCTTTTCATTTAATCCACTAGATAGTCCTATAAATGTAGTCATTATACAAGTATCTAAGCTATGTATATATGTATAATTATCATAGGTTTTAATATCATAAAGACTTCTATTTACATCCCCCATATCTATTATATAATCTATCATTTCTTCCACTTGATTAAAGGATTTCTTTAAGCTTTTACCATTAAAATCATGTATGTTTTTCATAAGATCAGTCATAGATTTCATAGTAGTTTGCTTAAGTTCCATTAATTTAGGATCATCTATTACTACATCTTCTAATCTTTCATCCCTTATATAAATATAAAAAACACCTAGATTTCTTAATTTTTTTATGTAATTTCCTGTTAACTTAATACCAGATTTAAGTAAAACTTGTCCATCTTCGGAAAAAATATTTCTTCCTAAAACATCATTTTCTTTAACTCTATTAATAAATTCAAGTCGCATTATCATAAACACCTCATAACCTATATTAATCCGCCTAAAAATAAATATAATTAGAAAACATTGTTATTTATACTTTTTACTTGTATATTATAAAATCCTTTCATAATAAAATTAGCTTATATATTAAAAATATATATTAAAAATAAATACTCTAATATATTCGTATAACTTTAAACAATGCTTAAGATACAATTTAAATATATGTATTTATTTACTTTTATTTGAAGTTAAGGTAAAATTATATTATCACATCTATATAGGGAGGTCTGTTTTGAAAAAAAAATTAATCTTAATAATATGTATTTTGTTTTTATTGTTTCTACCTCTAAGCTATAAATTTAAAATTTACAAAAATAAAGACTTAAATTATGTAGTTGAACAACATATGACCAATGGTTTATTTAATAAATATAAAATGCATTCTATTAACAGCCTTAACCTAACTTTTTCTGACGGTAATGTAGCTGTTGTAAAAGTCTATGGAACTAGTAATAGCTCTCCACATAAAAGTGTATCCTACAATTTATTTCTTACTAAGAGCAAAAATGGAGCATGGAAAGTAAAAAAAATATATGAAAATAATAAATATTCAAAAGAAATAACTCCAAATATGCCTTAATCTTTTTTTTCTTTTATAAAATTATTCTTTATACAGTTTTCACATACACCTTCTATTTTTAAATGATGATCAATATTAGAAAACCCAGTTTCTTTATTTACTATTTCATCAAGATGAAATAAAGGACATTCTATTTGTACCTCTTTATGACATACTTTGCACTGTATAGTGTGAGTATGCTTTTTTCTTTTAAACCTAAAATTATATTTTGAATTTCCTAAATCAAATTTTTCTATTAAATCCTTATTTTCAAAAACTTCTAGTGTTCTATATATAGTAGATAAATCTAAATTTATATTTTTTTCTTTTAATTTTTTGAATATACTCTCCACATCTAAAGAATAGGTTGCTTCTATAAGTATACTTAAAATATTTATCCTACCTTTTGTTATCTTTAAATTACTTTTCTTCAATAATTCCTCTTCTATCATAATTATCACCTTATGATAATAATACAATAATTAGTAAACATAACTCAATACTTATTGATAATTTTAAAAAAATAACATTTTGAAACCAAATAATATTAATATTATTCCTCCTATATAATCTGCATAACTTGAGATTATAGATATTTTTTTAATATATTTAGATAAAATAACTCCTAGACTACAGATTATTGCAGTAATTAATCCTATAAACAAAGAACTCATAAATAAATAAAATAAATTACTAATATAAGTTAAAGTTGTAAAACCTATAAATAGAGCATCTATACTAACGGAAATACCCAATATAAAGTACATGCTTTTATTTAAAAATATACTTTTTTCTTTTTGTTTCAAACCCTCTAGTATCATTAGTATTCCTAATGATATTATTATTAATCCACCTACAATAGTTGGTATGGGAAATATATATTTATTAAAAATAATCCCCATATAACCACCTAAAAAAGAAAGAAAAAACTGAAAAAATCCAAAGAAAAATACAAAAGTCATAATTGATTTTAGAGTAATACCTTTATTTATACCTATGCACAATATTACTCCAAAAGCATCTAAAGAAACTGCTAACCCTAAGAAAAAAAGCTCTTGTACTTCCATCATATCCCCCTATTGATATTAAATAATAAATACTTTCTTAATTATTTATATATATAAAGTACTACTTTTATAACGAGGAAAGTTATTTAATAAACAACTTAATTTTTTATAAATTAACTCTATATACATAAAATAAATTCTTAAGAAAATTTAAAAATATATTATTTAAAATATTTATAGAGGGATACACACAGATTTTTATTAATACTTAATCTCTTATTTTTAAATATTAATTACTTAATTGCTAACAACCTTATCTATTTTTTTAGGATCTAAAAATTTTATTTCATTAGAAACTATTTCTATTCCATATTTTTTATTACCATTTTTATCCTCATAATTTCTAGCTTGTATTCTTCCTACAACACTAATTAATTTACCTTTTTCCATATACTTATGTATAGCTTCCGCATGTCTTCCCCATACAACAATAGGTATATAATCAGTTTTAGAATTTTCTTTGTTGTAATATCTATTTACAGCTATTACAAATCTTAATAAAGAAACATCTCTATCCTCTATATACTTAAGTTCTGCATCTTTAGTTAATCTGCCTATGAGCATAACTCTATTCATACTACTACCTCCACAATAACTGTTTTTTACTATTTATATTTATATCCATTGTTAGAGATAATAATCAGAAACAACTATTAAAGCTATTAAATTTTTAATTTATATCCATTTTCTTTAAGCCAATTTCTTCTTTTCTTCCAATCTGGAATTATACTTTCAACTAAATCCCAAAAATCCTTAGAGTGGTTCATATATACTAAATGGCAAAGTTCATGAACTACTATATAATCCAAAATTTCTAAAGGAGCCATAACTATTTTATAATTGTAATTTATATTCCCTTTAGAAGAACAACTTCCCCATAAAGTTTTTTGATTTTTTATTACTATATTTTTAGGTGCAACTTTTAATATATTAGAATAATAATCCGTTCTTTCTTTTAATACATCTATAGCCTGTTCTTTATAAAATTTTTCTAAATTATCTTTTATTATCACTTCTCTGTTATCTTTTAAAATACCAGAATTTATATAAATAATAAATTTATTATTATTTACTTCTAATTTAAAATATAAAGACTTCACCTCTTTAATTTCTAAATAATACAATTGACCTAGATAATAATATCCATGAAAATCTTCTACTTCTTTAAGCTTTTTTATTTTTTTTATGATCCATTTTTCCTCTTTTTTAAGAAGCTGCTCTATTGTGTATTCATTAGTTCTTAAAGGTGCTGTAACTTCTATAACAAATTCTTTCCCAATTTTTATGGAAATAGTTTTTCTTTTTTTAGTTTTTAAATTGTATTCATATCTTTCTCCCATTAAAATTATATCTTTCATTTTATACCCCTCTTTTATTTTAAATAAAAAAAAGATGTCTGAAAATAGATTTAATTTTAAGACACCTTTTTATTTATGTTAAATATTATATTCTATTTGCCATGAATCTAGAGGTATTACTGCCTTTTCCTTAATTTGTAGTGGAAAAGCAAAGTTACATACTTTAGCTTTCATTGGACTAACTTTTAAATCTTTTAGGTTAAATACTTCTGAAGCAACAAAATTGCCTTTTTCATCTTTAATGGTCATAGGTAATTTTTCTATATTTATTCCTTTATTACAACCATTTCTAACAACTATAGTAACTAGTAAATAACCATCTTCATTTATACCTATACTAAATTTTGAAAAACTTACTTCTCCTTCTTTTAAGGCTGGAAGTTCTTCTAAAAAGTCTGTATAAACTTTTTTACTTTCAGCATCAATTCCATCTGGCAAATTTTCAATATCTACTGTTAGATTTCTAAGAGCCTTTAAAGAATTATCGAAAACTAGTTTCCAATCCTTCACAGGTATTTTATCTACAAACACATTTTCTTTATCAAAATATAAAATCCAAGGTCTAGCACAGTAAGATGGAATATTTCCCATTGGTTTTAAATCAAAAGCTTGAGATGCTAAAAGTTCTCCCTTAGAATTTATTATTTTAAAAGGAATTTTTTCAAAATTTATTTCATTTTTCATACCATTTCTTAAATAAGCCTTAACTTCGTATTTATCCCCAAGGTCATAAGCATATATGCCTGCTACATTAACTTGTCCTTCTTTTATAGGAACTAATTCATCTAGTTCCTCCTCAAGTATTTCTCTTTGTACCTTTGACATTACTTCTTGATCTTTTTCTAATAATGATAACTTTATATCTAAAGCTTCTTCTCTATTAACTTCTTTTTGCTGCTTCATCTAAATTCCTCCAAATATAATTTATATTACAAATTATATTATAATATGTACAAATTTCTAAATCAAACTTAATTTAAACTAAAATTATATATTTAACTAAAATTATATATTTATATATATTTCCTATTTTTTAAATAAAAATTTATAAACTGTATAAACTATAGGTTGAGGTGATAAAAATGATAAAAAATAATAAAAAAATATTATTATTCACAACTGCATTGTTAAGTTTATCTTTATTTCTAGGTACAGGTTGTACAAATAAAAGCGCTCAAAACCCACCTGCAAATAATAATGAATCTACACAGGAAAAAGCAGAAGAAAATAAAGATAATGTAACTGAAAAAGGAACAGATCTAACAAATAGAGCTCAAAAAATAGCTGATGAAGTTACTAAAATAGATGGCATAGATAAAGCCAGAGTAGCTATATCTGAAAAAAGAGCTCTAGTAGGTGTTAGTATACCTAATGCTGCTGAAGGAAAATTAACAGATGACCTTAAGAAAAAAGTAGAAGATACTGTAAAAAATACTGATAAAGAAATAGATACTGTAGCAGTATCTGCTGATGCAGATATATATGAAAGAATAAGTAAAATTGGTGATGGAATTAAAGAAGGAAAAGGAATCGAAGAATTTGGTAATGAATTCAAAGAAATATTTAATAGAATAATTCCACAATAAAAGGAAAGTGCCTAGCACTTTCCTTATATTGCATTTTTATTTGTTTTTTCCTCAACTATAATTTCTTTTACCTCTTCTATGGGATCTCTGCTTGGATCTATTCTTACCTTACCTTTAGTCTTATAAGTTGCAAAGGCATATGCTAATCCACCTAGTGCAAACCATGTTATAACTATTCCCCATTCATAAGGCCATATAAGTCCTGATGGAAATCCTGGAAGATACATCAAAAGCATCCCTAGAGATAAAACCACAGCCATAGTACCTACAAATTTAGCTCCCTTTACTTTATACGGTCTAGGCATATTTGGTTCTTTTTTTCTTAAAACTAAGAAGGATATAGCTACTGTTAAATATGATATTACTATAGTGAACCCTCCAGAATTACTAAGCCATACTAACATATTTCTTCCAAGTAGGGGTGCAAAGGTTGATATAACACCTATTAATATTATAGCATTTGTAGGGGTTTTATATTTAGGATGAAGTTTAGCTAAAAATCTTGGTAACATATCAGATTCTGCCATAGAATATATTGCTCTACTACCTCCCATAAAGAAAGAGTTCCAACTAGTTAAAATACCACCTATTCCTGCTAATATTAACACTTTGGATGCCAATGGACTATTACCGAAAACCTTTTGCATCGCATCTGCAGCTACTAAATTTGATGCAGCTACTTCACTGGCATTTAAAGCTCTAGAGGTACTATAAATTATCATTGCATACCAAACTATTGCCATTATTACTGATAGAACTATTATTTTACCTATTTTTTTAAAAGGTACATTTATTTCTTCTGCAGCTTGTGGTAATACATCAAATCCCACATACATAAAAGGAGTCATTACTGCTACAGATAAAATACCTTTTCCTCCATTTACAAAACTAGGTTGAATATTTTGTATATTCCCATTAAACATACTTCCAGCAAATAAAGAAATTCCTACACAAGCAATCATAAGTGTTACTATCCCCTGCATAACTGCTGCTGGCTTTACTCCAAAATAATTTATTATTGTTATAATTATTGAACTTATAGATCCGATTATTACCCAAGAT
This sequence comes from Clostridium sporogenes, assembly GCF_001020205.1. Lineage (NCBI taxonomy): Bacteria > Bacillati > Bacillota > Clostridia > Eubacteriales > Clostridiaceae > Clostridium > Clostridium sporogenes. The sequence continues at coordinate 465,253 of NZ_CP011663.1, read as the reverse complement.
GCATATACATCATAACCTGCAACGGTATACATGTATCCTTTTAAATAAGAAGATGAGAAAAGATATTCTAACACTGTTGGAAATGCTACTGCCTCAAAGGCAACTACTGAAACATAACCTAAAACTATGGCCCAGGTACATATAAAAGATGGATTTCTTCCTAATGCTCTATAACTAAAAACATGCTCTCCTCCACATTTTGGCATAGCAGCTGTGAGTTCTGCATAAGTAAGTCCCACAAAAAGTATCATTACTCCACCCATTGTAAAAGCCACTATGGCTCCCATACTACCAGCTTTTCTTATCCATTCACCGGTTAAAACAACCCAACCCCAACCAATCATAGCACCAAATGCTAATGCAATAATATCCTTTTTCGATAGAACTCTTTCAAAATTTTCATTACTATTGCCACTGACGGCACTTTCTTTAGACATAAATGCTCCCCCTTATTTTACCTCCGTAATTTTTTATTTAAATATATTTTTAAGTTACTATAAAAAATACAGATTATATAATATATAAAATTATTACCCCAAAATATATTGCAACTTATATAATCTGTCTATATTTAAATAAAAAATTAACTTTAGCTTTCTGTTCCAACAACTTACAACTTATATATGAGTTGTAAGTTTATTATAATATGTTTTTCCCAAATTTGTCAATAATATTTTGAATATTTATGAAACTTCATAAATATTTATAAATTTTATAAATATTCTATATATTCTTTACTTGTTTTATTATAAATTCGTTTAAGTTTTATCATTTTCTTTTTTATACATTTTAGTATAGCTAATTAAGCTTTAGTGTATTATATTAATTCAATGCTATAGATACACAAAAACACTTTTCTATAACTGCTAAAATACTTTTTTGTAATTCCATTTATAATTAAAAGGAGGATAATGAAAAATAGAATAGATTTAATTTTAACATCTGAAATGTTAAAATTAAATCTATTCTAAGACAAGCCATTTGAATTTAAAAATAAAAACTACAATTTATTTTTAATATAAAATTATTTTTACACATAATAATAAAAATATATATTAAATTTATTTCTATTTGTTTTAGTTATAACATTTATAAATTAACTATACACTAACTTTTTTATTAGTATAATAATCCTCCTTATATTTAGTATGCTTAGATTCATTTGTAGCTTTATTACTTGCAACTAAATAGAATATACCTCCAAGTAAAAACCATGTTAATATTATCCCCCATTCATAAGGCCAGCTAAGTCCTGATGGTAAACCAGGCATAAACATTAAAAGCATTGCTGCACATAAAAGTATAGCCATAGTTCCTACGAATTTAGGATGTTTTACTTTATAAGGTCTTTCCATATTAGGTTCATTTTTTCTTAATACTAAGAAGGATATAGATACAATTAAATAGGATATCAATATACCAAATCCGCCTGCATTGCTAAGCCATACTAGCATCTTCTCTCCAAACAATGGTGCAATACTTGATACTAATCCTATTAATATTACAGCGTTAGTTGGTGTTTTATATTTAGGATGTATTTTAGCTAAAAATTTTGGTAACATTCCAGCTTCTGCCATAGAATATATTGCTCTACTTCCACCCATAAAGAAGGAATTCCAACTAGTTAAAATCCCACCTATACCAGCTAGTATCAATATTTTTGATGCTACCACATTATTTCCGAACATCTTTTTCATAGCATCTGCAGCTACTAAGCTTGAACTGTTTATTTCATTAGAATTTAATGCTACTGATGTACTATAAATTATCATAGCATACCAGATAACTGCCATAATTACTGACAAAATTATTATTTTCCCTATTTTTTTAAAGGGTACATTTATTTCTTCTGCTGCCTGTGGTATTACATCAAAGCCTACATACATAAAAGGAGTCATTATAGCTACAGCTAAAATCCCCTTTCCTGAGCCTCCTGTAACAAATGCAGGTGATATATTTTGTACATTTCCGTTAAATAAACTTCCTGTAAATAGTGCAATACCTACACAAGCAATCATAAATGTTACTACACTTTGCATAACCGCTGCTGGCTTTGCTCCAAAATAATTTACTATTGTTATGATTATAGCGCTTATAGAACCTATTAGTGCCCATGAAGCATAAACATCATATCCTGCAATGGTATACATATAACCTTTCAAATAAGAGACTGAGAATAAATTTCCTAGTACTGAAGGGAATGCGACTGCTTCAAAGGATACAACGGAAATATATCCTAAAATCATACCCCAAGTACATATAAAAGCTGCTTTTTTACCTAGGGCTCTATAACTAAATACCAAGTCTCCTCCACACTTTGGCATCGCTGATGTAAGTTCTGCATAGGTTAACCCTACAAATAACACCACGATTCCGCCTATTACAAAGGCTAGTATAGCACCTATGCTTCCTGCAGTTTTTATCCATTGACCTGTTAATACAACCCAACCCCAACCAATCATAGCTCCAAAGGCTAAGGCCATAATATCCTTTTTCGATAAAACCCTTTCAAAATTCTGCTCACTGCTACTGCCGTCATTTTGCGTAGACATAATGATCCCCCTTTAATTTATATAGTTAATTTTTTAATATTTTAATAATAAGATTATTTAACAATATTATAAGGTATAAGTTACAACTTGCAACTTAACCATTAGTGATGTTGTTACTTCATTATAATGTTTCTAACAGTAAACTGTCAACATATTTTCCAATATTTAATATTTAAGTTATTTTAAACTATAAAAACTTTACTTTTGTTAATAAATTTGCTTAAATTTTACCAGTTCTTAGGTTATAAAAATTTATGGATTTATCTATTTCTGAATATATATACACAACTTATAAATAAATTTCTTAATAAAACTCTGTTTATACCTCAAAAGAACCTTTTTGCCTAATAATAAAAATAACTTTTAAAATCTAATTTATAAAATTTTATAATCTATAAATCTAATTTTAAATAAATAAAAGCTATGAAATTTAGGCTTATACCTATTAATTTCATAGCTTTTATTGAATTATAATATTTACTTTTTAATTAATAAAAATATTTAATTTTTGAATAATATTTATAGAAGTTTACACACAACTATGTTTTTAAACATTCTCTTAATCTCTAAGAGTAGCTACTATTCTATTGGTATTTTCAATCATAGAAAACACTTTTTCTATGCTACTAACAACTATGTCCGATTGAGCTATTAGTTTTCCTGCACAGCCTTCCTCACCTATTACAGCTATAGAAAGAATAGCTACCTTAAACATTTCTATATCATTCATCCCATTACCTATTACCATAGTTTCCTCTACTCCCAATTTTTCTACAAAGGATTTTTTATAAAAAGTGGCATTACCTTTAGGAAAAGTTTCTACACTTACTGGTAAACCCTCGCATTGCTTTTTAACATTTCCATAAGTATCTGCAGTTATTATGTATACCTTTAATTTTTCACTTATTTTTTTTAAGTTTTCTTTTGTTTGAGAGGCCATAATTCCATCCTCTGCTACTGTTCCATTATAATCAAAAACAATATTTTTAATATTAAGGTTATCTCTACCTGGAATTTCTACAAAAATCATTCTATACCTACTTTCTTTCATATCTAATGTGCTGTACCACAAGATACTGTATTTATAATTGTATAATTTGAAATTAAATTGTGTAAATAAACATTTAAACTTTGCATAAGCTTTATATTTATTTAATATTAAATGAATACTTGTATTATTAAATAATTCCAATATTTATGTGATATTTTCTTATATTATAGATTATCCATAAATTCCACTTATATAGTTTTTTGTTTCCTCATTTATAGGACTGTTAAATACTTTCTCTGTTTCCCCACTTTCTATTACTTCTCCATTTAACATAAAAATGGTATTATCCGAAATCCTTTTGGCTTGGGCTAAATTATGAGTAACTATTAATATAGTATATTTTTTCTTTAATTCTAATAAAAGTTTTTCTATTATAGCCGTATTTTTTATATCTAAGGCAGAACAAGGCTCGTCCATTAAAAGTATTTCTGGTTCTGGAAGTAAAGCCCTTCCTATACATAATCTTTGTTGTTGTCCTCCTGATAATTTTAAAGCAGACATATTTAAATTATCCCGTACTTCATCATATAAACCCACTAATTTTAATTTTTCTTCTATTATCTTGTTTACTTCAGATTTATCTTTTATTCCATAATACTTTAAAACATAATTATAATTTTTATATATAGAAAAAGGAAATGGCGCTGGGATTTGAAATACACAACCAATTTTTCTCCTTAAAAGCTCTAAGGGAATACTTTCTGTGTTCTGTCCATTAAAGTAAATATCCCCTTCTATTTTAAAATTTATCTCTTCTTTTATTATACCATTTAAAGTTTTAAGCAATGTAGACTTACCACAACCGGAAGGGCCTATTATAGCCGTTACCTTATTTTTTTCTATATTTAAATTGAAATTTTTTAATATGGGATTTTTATCTAAATATACATTTAAATTATTTGTCTTTAATATATTCAATTTACACCCTCCTTCTTCTTATAATTAGCATAGATAAAAAATTTAAAATTATTAATATGCTCATTAGAACAAAGGCTGTTCCATAGGCATTTTCCATAGATATACCTTGACTTATTAATATATAAAGATGATAGGACAAAGCCATAACCGGTGACATTATAGAATCCGGTGTTGGCGCTGAAATCACGGCGGAGGTTAACATAATAGGTGCTGTTGCTCCCATAGCAAATCCACCAGATAACATTATTCCAGAAACTATCTCTTCTACACACTGTGGTAATATTATTTTAAAAAAAGTATAGGTCTTATCTATACCTAAAGAATAAGAGGATATTATTAATTTTTTATCTACTTCCTCTATAGCCTTTTCCGTAACCACTTCTATGTATGGGAAAATCATTATAGATAAAGTTATAGCTCCTGCTAAAAGAGATACTCCTAAATCTAAAAAAAATACCAAAAATGAATATCCAAACAAGCCTAAAACTATGGATGGAATCCCGGATATGGAATGTATTATTATATGTATTATACTGTCTATTTTTTTATTTTTATTATATAAAGTAAGATAAACCGCCGTAGCTATGCCAAGTATTGATGCAGTTATAGAACTTATAAACATAAGTAATAAACTTCCTACTATAGCTGGAAATATTCCTCCTTCTTTCCCTAGAGGCATACCCTTTGGGTTATCTAATAAGAAATCTTTATTTATAGTATGTATACCATTTTTAATCACATAAGCTATTATAAAAAAAACTATAAATATTACTAAAAAAGTGCTTAAAAAGTACCAAAGTAACAATAAAATATCTTTTAAGGATTTTTTCATACAGGTCACCTTTTCTACAGAAATTTTAAATAAAATCATTGTTGTATATTTTTCTTTAGCATATAAAATATGGAATTTATAATAAAGAGCATTATCATAAGTATTAATCCTGATGCAAAAAGTCCATTATAATGCATACTACCTACTTGAGCTGATCCCATTTCTAAGGCTATTAAGGAAGGTATAGTTTCTCCTTTACCTAATAGTTTTGGCATTAGTGGACTATTACCTATAACCATCATAACTGCCATAGTCTCACCCATACCTCTTCCTACTGCTAAAATTATAGAAGCTAATATTGCTTTTTTAGATGCTGGAATTATTAAATTATTCATCATATACCATTTTGATATACCTAAAGATTTGGAATAAAGAAAATATTTATCATAAACTTTTATCATGGTATCAGTACAATTAGATATTATAAAGGGAAGTATCATAATGGCTAAAACTATGGCTGCACTTAAAATACATTCTCCTGATGAAACACCTAAGCTTCTCTCAAAAAATTTTACCACTACAGAAAGTCCAATAAATCCATATATTACAGATGGGATTCCTGACAACATATCTATTATAGGTTTTAAAATATTTCTCAATCTTTTTGAAGCTATATTAGCTAAAAATATAGAGGTTCCTATTGCTATGGGCAGGGCTATTATTACTGCTAAAAAAGTTACATATATAGTAGATACTATAAAACTTAGTATAGATAACTTAGGCGGCTCTCCTAAGGGCTCCCATACACTTTTAGTTATAAAATCTATAAAAGATATATTTTGGAATATATTTAAGCTTTCTTTCAATATAAATATAAGTATCAAAGATAAAATTACTATGGATAGAAATGTAAAAAATTTTATTATGTAATAAAAAAGTCTATCCCAAAATTTATACAAAATTTTCACCTTCTTAATATATGCTGTAGCATAAAATAAATCTATTGTATTTCCTTTTTTTATATACAGGCCATACATAGAAATTATTTAAATAGGATAAGAAGTCCTAATCCATTTTAAAATATATACATTAATCATAAGTTTAAAATAACTTATATAATTAACATACAAATTAAAATAAATAAGAACTTCTAAAAGACTTAAATTTATTTTATAGAAACAAAACCTGATTCATCAATTATTTTTAAACCCTCTTCAGATTTTAAGAAATCTACAAAAGTTTGTTCTACTCCTGTAAGTTTACCATCTTTTATAAGTAAAAGTGGTCTAGCTATCTTATATTTACCACTAGCTATGTTTTCCTTTGTTGGAGCTATGTTATCAACTTCCATTGGTATTAACTTACCCTTATTTTGATCTACAAGACCTACTGAAGCATATCCTATAGCATCCTTATTTTCTATAACCTTTTGAGTTAATGCTCCCATAGATGGTGCTTGTACAGCATCTTTGCTTACTTTTTTATCTCCCATAACAGCCTTTTGGAATACTTTTGCAGCACCACCACCAGCATCTCTAACTACAAGCACTATTTTGTTAGCTGGAAGTGAAGGGTCTACATCTTTCCAAGTTTTAGCTTCACCTGAGAATATTTTTTGAATTTCCCCTGAAGTAAAACCTTTTTTATTTTTTAATATTGGATTCTGTGGATTAACTGAAAGAGTTAATGCATCATATCCTAGTTTTATTTCATTGTACTCTTTCATTTTAGCTTTTTCATCTTTACTAACTTCTCTAGATATTAAACCAAAATTAGCTGTTTTTTCTAAAGCTGCCTTTACTCCTGCTCCAGATCCACCTGAAGATACTGAAACTTCTATATTTTCATCTGGAAGTTTATCATTCATTTTTTTCCATGTACCATGTTTAGATTTCAATGTATCTCCTGCTTTAGAAACTACTGGAGCTAAAGTTGAAGAACCTATACACATTATTTTGCCTGATTCCTTTTTTGAAGATCCTTCATCACTATTAGAAGTTTGTTTACTTCCACAGGCAGTAAAAAGTAATGCAGATGTTAATAAAACACTTAACATTACACCTAGCTTTTTTTTCATAAATATTCCTCCCTTGTAATAGTAACTATTACGTTAATATATGTTAAACCTACTATCTCACATAGTATTTTAGCATAATATTTACATCATAAGTTATATTATTACAAAGTTCCCCATAAATCTTATTTATACTAATTGTTGTATCTATTTGTTTTATTTATATATTTTTATTGTGTTTATCTAATAAATATATATTTTATATAAAAGATAATTTAAAAATAAAAAACACCTAATTTATAAAATTAATAAAATAGAGTTTAAATAAAATTTTAACTTAAATAAATTCTAAAAAAGCTTTAATAATACAAATTCACCTAAAAAATTTACCTAAATAAAAAGATATAAAATAAATAGCCTTATAAACTATAAATTCTATATCTATATTATTTTATTTAAAATATTTAAATATTAATGGTTTAAATTTAATATACCTTAAATCTCATTACAACTGGTTCTTTTATTTCTTTTCCTTTTACATCTTTAATAGGTTTACTTATAACTAAATAATATAATCCACCTCTTTTGTAAAGATCTTTTTTAGTTATTGTTATGTTTTTGCCTCCATTATTAACATTTACATCTATATCTTCTACTTTATTAAAAGAACTATCCATTACATAAACTTGGTCCTTTAAATTCTCTGCATTTACAGCTCTATTAAAGCTAATCTTCCAAATCTTATTTTGTGGAACTTCTTTAGCTTGTCCCCAATTTTTATGAGAAGAAAAAACTTGATTAAACTTTTCTTTATCTTCTACCTCATAGGTTACTTGCTCTAATTTCATTTTTTCATCTTTAGAAAGATCTTCATTATAATAGGTTAAGTATCCATCTGAATAATGTAAATTTTCTACATGGTTGTCCAAAATTTGTTCTAATTCTGTACCATCATTTTTTACTTTATATAAGGTTCCTCCATCTGAATAATTGCTAAAATATATATAATCATTGTAGTAAACCAAATTTACAGCTCTATCCTCTGTAAGCATTTGATTATTGCTTCCATCTATCTTCATTTTGTAAAGATTATAATCATCTTCATTATTACTATAATAAATATAATCTAAATCTTTAACTACATAATCTGCTTTTTGTAAATATTTAAAAGAATTGTCATTACAAACAGGGAAATCAGATTTTACCCAGTAATGATCCTTGGCAATATCTGCATCTGACATATTAAAATACTTATAACGAAGATATCCACTGTCTGGTACTGGATCATTCCATGTGGCATCCACTTGATAGTTCTTACCATTTATTCTTACTATATTCCAAGCATGGCTAACACCATTACCATTCCCAGTTACCCTTATAGTATAAACCCCTACTTTATTTAATAGGAGTTGCATAGCCTTTGCATAACCATCACATACAGCCAAGTTATTTACAAGACATCCATAGGAAGTAAAAATTAACTCTGAACTAATATTCCCCTTTAAAGCCTCTTCATCATATTTAGTGTTTAAAACTATATAATCATGAATAGCCATTTCTTTTTCAAGTTCAGACATATCTTGAGTTACTACACCATCTATTATAGATTGTACCTTATTATTTAACTGTTGTTTCATAGTATTTATTGTTTCTTTATTTCCTCTGTATCCTAATTCTAATATTCCGTTACTCCAAAAAGAACAGTTTTCATAATCAAAATAAAATATTTCCGGATGATCATCCAAAACTTTTTCTAAAACATTAAAAACCTCATTACTATTTTTAGAATAGGCAGATGTGTCTACCTTACCCTGTAAATTTGTAAGTCCATTTAATATAATATCATAAATATGCTGATTATATTTTACAGGTGTAGAATAGTAATGCCTTTCTACATCCGGTGCTGGATATTTTTTTATATTATCCGCTGCTAAAACATTACTAACATTTAGGGAAAATATAAGAATAATTAAATATAAAATTTGTCTTGTTTTTTTCATAAACCTACCCTCACTTAACTATATAAAATCTAAGTTCTATATAGTAATCTTTTATTTAATTTTTATTAAATTTACAATAAAATATATTTTTGTTTAAATATCTTCTTATTTTTCTATGTTAATTATCGACTATTTTATATTTTTTTTAATATATTTTATCATATATTTTTGTTCTATTTTGGAAATTTACATATTAATATATTTATTTCCTAGGAAATTATAATATTCTTTTGTTTTATTGTATAATTGTAAATGATATAAAATTTATTATATTACAAAAATCCTTATAATAAATATATAGCTTTTTAATAACTTTACCAAAATAAAGCTGGAAACTCAAACACAAAATTAAGTTCAAAATATTGTATTAATATTTATCATTTAGATTAATTTCTAAAATAAACCTAATATAAGAATATCTTTATATTAATTATACTAATAAAACATGGGCAGGTACAATTTTTGTATCCGCCCTTTATATTAATTTATTTAGTTTTTACAGTTTATTCTAGTTTACCTTTAACTATAACTTTAACAATTACATCTGGTCTTTCTGATGTTATGCCATAAGGTAAATCATAAGTAGCCTTAAAAATATATTCTCCTGGTTTATTTTCATTATAATCGTCACTTGACCATTTTACAGTTACTTCTTTCTTATTTCCATTATTTAAATTTAGCATTATCTTTTCTGGTAATCTTATATTGCTTTTTTCTGTACCAAAATTTACTTCTATTGGTTGTATTTCTTTTACAGAGTCTACACCTAAAACAATCACTTTATGATACTGTGAATTTGGGAACCAGTGATTACAATTTTCTGGATCTAGATTTAATGTAAAAATATGAACTTTACTATCACTAGAATATCCTTTATTATCTTTGAAGGCCTCTTCATGTATCTTTTTTACTTCTCTTAATATTGTTATAGATGTTATCTTGTTATTACAAAATGAGAAACGATCTAATGCTATATTATCTGTATCTTTAGAAAAATTAACAGAAACTAATTGGTTATTAGCAAAAGCTTGATTCCCTATTTTTTTCAAGGTTCCAGGGAAATCTATATATGTTAAATTATTGTGATTAAATGCTTCAGCATCTATTTCCTTTACACCTTCTGGGATATATACTTTATTTAGTTGATTTTTTTCAAAGGCATTTGTACCAATTATTAATCCATTTAAACCCTCTGGAATTATTAAACTAGTTAATTCCATATTTTCAAATGTATATCTTGCAATATTTGTTATGCTTTCTCCATTTTCATTTACCTTAGGTAAGACTAAATCTTTATTACCTTTTAATTTTTCCTTACCTTCATTACTAAAACCAGTTATAGTTGTTCCCTCAAAGGTAAAGTCTTTTACATTCCACTTATTATTTTCATTTTCAAACTTTTCTTTTACTACTACATTTCCTTGAACTTCTAGCTTTACTTCTGGCTTTGGCTGGTGTATTCCTTCTGGAAGTTTGAATGTTCCTATGGCACTATATTCTCCTGGTTTATTTCCATCATACTCTGTAAGTGTCCAACTTAGCTCCACCTCATGTTTCTTATTATTAGAATCAACTATAAAAGTCTTTTGAGCTAATTTATTAATTACTGAATCTTTAGATGTTCCAAAATCCACTACTACTGGTGCTACTTTCCCTATGGATTTAATTATTAACTTTTCCGCTGTATCTTTTTTCTTACATTTAATAATTAGCTCATTTTCTTTATTATTTAAATCAACTTTTACTACATCTGTATTTTCTAATTCATATTGATTATCTTCGTATTTAGGAGTTATTTCTATATCTTTATCACCTATATGAAGGTATTTTTCCTTATCTTCTTCTTTTAAATTTTGTACTCTTTCTTCTTTCTTTGTAATCTTCCATAGCTCTTCTTCTTTTAAAATCTTATTTTCAAATACATATTTAATAGTTAATTTTGCTGGATTAATTACCTGATACTTAGAATCTTCAAATTTATTTGGATTTTTATAATCAGGTGTAAATAAATGAGCTACCCCATCATACCCTAAATTCTTGTGAAAAGCATTTGATGCCAGTTCTTTAACACTCTTTGGAATTTTTACATCTTTTAAGTGGTTTAATGAAAAGGCATATCCATCTATTTTTTCAACACCTTCTTCAATAGTAATAGAGGTTAAAAAGGTATCATGCCATGTATTCTGAAAAGCACTTACTCCTATTGTCTTAACATTACCAGGTATCTTAACTGATGATATCTTATTTCTTGCAAATGCTTTTTTACCTAACTCCGTAACATTTTCTGGAATAGTTATTGATTTAAAATTATTATTGTTAAATCCAGATAAATATTTTAAAGTACTAGGCAATGTTACCCTAGCTAATTTATTATCACTAAAAGCCATATCCTCTATTCTGGTAACCCCTTCTGGTATAGTTACATTAACTAAATTATTATAACCAAAAGCTACTGGTATTGTTTTTAACTCCTTAGAAAGTTTTAAATCTACTATCTCATTTAGAGTAAAAGCTCCATTTCCTAATTCTGTAACACTATCTGGCATTCTCAAAGTTTTTAATTTATTATTATTAAAAGCTAAGTCTTTTATAGTAGTTACATCATTAGGAATATTAATATCTGTTAAACAATTATTACGGAAGGCTTCTTCCCCTATTATTTTTACAGTATCTGGTATAACTACAGAATTTAATCCTATTTTAGGATCTTGTTTAGCTTTATCTTTATCTTTAAAGCTTTCATTAGAATTAGCTTTTATCTCAAATTTACTACAAAAGGCTTTATCTCCTATTTCATTTATCTTTTCTCCAGACTCATTTGTATTAGGTAAGATTAAATCCTTATTGTTTTTAAATTTCTCTTTTCCACTTTCAGAAAAACCAGTTATAGCTGCTCCCTTAAAAGTAAAATCCTTTACTTCCCATTGTTTATTCTCTACGCCTTCAGGTGTTACTGTGACTTTTAATGTTACTTTCAAATCAGTTTCTGGCTCTGATTGAAGTACTCCTTCTGGTAATTTAAAAGTTCCTGTAGCAGTATAATCTACTGCTATCTTTCCATCATATTTCAAAATTGACCAATTTATATCTACATTATGTTCTTTATCTTTAGAATCTACTATTGTAATCTTCTTAGGTAGTTTTGATTTTACATTATCTTCAGTAGTTCCAAAATCCACATCTATATTTTTTATTCCTAATGGTTTTATTTGTTTTATAGTAGTTTTAGAACTTTCTTTATTTAAATCTTCTATTGCATTATTAATACTTTCTACCACTTTATTTACTTCTTCTAAAGTAGCATTTGCTTTATCATTTAATTTATTTCCCTCTTCAATAGCTTCCTTTAATACTTTTACTTTATCTGCTTTTTTACTCTCTGTCTTTATACTCTCTGCTCTTTTAATGGCTTCTATTAGCTTAGAATAAATTAATTTAGTATTTTCATCAAAAGCTTTTGCTTCTATATCGTTTACACTTGAAGAAATAACTATATTCTGTAGTTTATTATTAGTAAATGCACAGCCCTGTATTTTCTTTACTCCTTCTGGAATAGTTACATTACTTAGTTGATTAGCATCAAAAACATATGCTGATATAATTTCTAGGTTTCTTGGAATTTTTATTGATTTTAATTGGTTATTTTTAAAAGCCATTCTTTCTATAGATGCAACAGTATCTGGAATATCTAAATTCTCCAATTTATTAGAAGTAAAAGCTCCTACCCCTATTGATATAACTCCCTCTGGTATTGATACGGATTTTAAATCATTTCTAGAAAAAGCTGCTCCTGGAATCTCCTTTAAAGACTTTGGAATATCTATACGAACTAGTTGATTTCCTGAAAATGAGCCATCCTCCATTTTTGTTAATTTATTTGGAAGTTTAATAACTGTTAATTTATTCATAGCAAAGGCTTGTTTTTCTATAACTTGTACAGTTTCAGGCATTTCTATAGCTGTTAAATTACTCTTCATAAAAGCTTTAGCTCCAATAGAAGTAACCTTTTCTCCCTTAATTGTACGTGGAATAATTATATCTGTTTCAGTTCCAATGTATTTAGTAATTTTGCCATCTGAGAATTCAAAATTCTCTATACCAACTAAAGCTTCTATAGCATTGTCAATTTCTTCAATTACCTTATTCACTTCATACAAAGTAGTATTAGATTTTTTATTTAAATTATTTCCTGCTTCAATAGCTTCTTTTAGTTCGCTTATTTTTTCTTCTGACTTACCCTCTGTTTTTATTTTTTCTCCATATTTAATAGCCTCTATTAATTTAGAATAAGTTAGCTTAATATTTTCATTTTTAGAAAAAGCATCTTTCCCAATATCTTTTACACCAGATGGAATAGTTACAGATTTTAATTTATTACTGCTAAAAGCAGTACCTCCAATACTTTCTACAGTTGATGGAATAATTATAGTTTCTAATCTGTTATCCATAAAAGCAGCTCTTCCAATCGTTGTAACTCCCTGGGGAATTAATACAGAAGTTATCTCATTTTGAGAAAAGGCTCCTGTAGATATATTAATTAAATCTTTAGGAATCTTTATTGATTTTAGTTTATTTTTCATAAAGGCTACATTGCCTATTTCTTTTAAAGATTCTGGTAATTCAATTGATGTTAACTCATTCATAGCGAAGGCCTGGATCTCTATACTTTCTATGGTTTCTGGTATTTTTATGGATGTTAATTTTTTATTTTTAAAAGCTCCATTTCCAATAATAGTAACCTTTTCCCCCCTAATTATATCTGGAATAACTATATCTGTTTTATTTCCAATATACTTAGTAATCTTACCATTGGAGAACTCAAAATCTTTGTTTTCATCAAATTTTATTCTTGCATCTTTTATAGTTTTTTCAACATCATTAACTCTTTTTTCTAAAGCAGATTTTCCTGTTGCTTTGTTATCCAAAGATTTTATTGATACTTTGGCTTTTTCTAATGCTTTTTCTGCATTAATTAAATTATCCTTTAATGTTAAATCTTTCTTAGCTGCTACTTCTGCTACATAAATCTGTTTTTCCGCTACAAGTGAAGTATTAAATATTTCTCTCCCATTAGATGACCATGTAAGAATTTTATCTCCACCATTTGCTAATACATCTCCAGTAGTTTCACTTTCTAAGTAGCTCGAAATAGTTATTAAATGTGGTTCATTTTTGCCATTTAAATATTCATTTGGTAATACTATAGTAATAGAATCTGTTACTTTATCTTCATCATCAAGACCTTTTATATTAGGTCTAATTTCTGTTCCTGTTGGAAGGGGATTTTTATTGAATTTATAGTTTGAAGTATCTAATACATTTTTAGAATCCACTGATATTGGTTTATTAAACTTTATGTATACGTAATCATGTCTTGCGTCATCTTTTCCATTTGTAGTATTAACATCTAAATCCTCATCTACATCTGCAAAGGACCAAATTATTTGAAATTTATCTTTATCTATAGGCTTTTCTGGTTTTATTGGATTCTCTGATTCAGTTGGTTTTTCTATCTTTTCTGGTTTAACAACTTCTTTAATTTGATCTACCAGTTCTTCAGGTATAACAGAATTTCCACCTACTAGACTAACTTCTGTTTTATCATCTTTAACAGATTTTATATGTTCTATTGCCTTTTTAGTATCTTCTGAATCTTTGGTATCTGTTAAAATTAATTGAGATCCAGTTTTTCCTGCTAATGCGGAAGCTACTAAAGCATCTGCATAGCCATCACCTGTAGCATTAGCTACATATAATTTATCTGTATTTAATTTAAAGTGTTTCATTATGTTAAGGTTAGTTTCAAATCTATTTTTACCACCTTTAACTCTTTCTTTTGCTCCTAATTTATCATAAACTGCCTTTGGAACTACCCCTTCTGTTCCTATTACAGTTACCTTTGAATTATGTTTTTGTATAAATTTAGTTGCTAACTCAGCTGTAGATGGATCTTTCCCCACTATTAATAGAATTTGTCCTTTAGCTGCTGCCACTGGTGATGCTGATAAAGCATCTGAAAAATAATCCTTACCATTTACAACTAGGATTTCATCAGCTTTTACATCATGGTTTTCTACTAGATGATTAGCTATGGCTATATTTGTTTCAAATCTAGTTCTTCCACTTAATTCAGTTAATTTATACCCATCTTTTTTTAGTTCATCTCTTATTGACTGTGATACAGATACATTTCCTCCTATAACATAAACATTTTTTACTTTCAATGTTTTTAAGGCTTCCTTAGCACTGGTATTTAAATCTCCTGGCTTTGTTAATATTATTGGTGCATTTAGCTTTTTAGCTAGAAGTGATGCACTTAATGAATCTGCATACCTCTCTCCTGAAGCTATAATTACATTTTCAGATCCATCTTTCCAGTTTACTGTTGCTACATTAGCAGCTGTTTCATATCTGTCCTTTCCAGGTATTCTATTAACATCTCCGGCTTCTGCTTTAACATGTCCTTGGGGTGCCATTGTCAGCACTATCCCAAGAGCTGTAACACTAGACAGGACTCTTATTTCTTTCTTATTCATTCTTTAACCCCCTTAAATATAGAAAAATACTACGAATTCATGTCTAATTATAGCATATATTGTAATATTTTCTATTAATTCAATTTATTTTATTTAGTTATCTATTAAGAGTTAAGTATAATAAATACTAATACAGCAATATAAATTTAGCATCTTTGCTAATG
The DNA here is from genome assembly GCF_001020205.1 of Clostridium sporogenes. Classification (NCBI taxonomy): domain Bacteria; kingdom Bacillati; phylum Bacillota; class Clostridia; order Eubacteriales; family Clostridiaceae; genus Clostridium; species Clostridium sporogenes. The sequence goes on along the minus strand of NZ_CP011663.1, from coordinate 449,246 downwards.
GACTTTGGAATAAGAAATAAAAATATAATAAAATACGGAAGAGTAAGTATTAGTATTATACTTACTCTCCCACACTTTAACCTATTTAAATTAAATCTTCTCAATTTTTAAATTTTATATATAGAATTTAGCTATTTAATAATAGGGTATCCTGATTCTAAATTTGAATCTACTATCTTTAGATTATCATTATAAGAATCATATTTATAATAATCTATAATCTCAGCAATTGTATCAGCATGACAAATCCATGATAAAATTACGCCGCATTCTAGTTCATAAACTCCATCATTATCAATATCTACTAAATGCCAATTAGGACCAAAGCCTGGCCAAGGATCTACAGAAGAATCTTTTTGAAAAGTATCTGTAGATAAATCTACCTTAAACTTTTTATTAGTATCCAATGAAGTTGCTTGTAAGATATAATTATCAGACACAGAATAATCCCAATTTCTAGCTCTGTTTGTTACACTCTCATTAGTATTAATAGTTTTTAATTTATTATCACTTACAGTTAAAAGATGGGGATTTTGAATATTACTATTTCCTGAATAAGCTGAACTATAAGTAGCAACTAATATATCTTTAACAGAATCTCCTGTTATGTCCTCTGTAAAAATATTACTGTACTTACCACATGCACTCATATCTCCAAAATCGTCTTTTGAATAATCATCCAAAATTGCTCTACTTATAATTTTACCAGTATCAATATCTTGTAAAAACAATTTTGTGGAAAGATTATATTTAGATCTGGTTACTATTAAATTTTCTAATTTACCATCACCATTTACATCCCTTTGTGTAAAGCTCTCTATAAGGTCTTTATTATCCTCATAGTCAAAAACCTTATCCTTTTTAATTATCGATCCATTAAATGCTTTTTCTATATTTTCTTTTATAGTACCTGTTCCACCAAGAAGTATTATATTGTTATAATCTTTTGAATCTAAAAATTGTTTTTGCTTACTAAAGCTTGTACCATCTGTTAATACTATAGGTGCATTCAAATTTGATGCTAATGCACTACCTGACAGTGCATCTGCTAAAGTTTTACCATTTGCAACAACAGCAGATGAAGATTTAAGCCCAAAATAATTACTTATTTTTAAAGAAGTATCGTATATATCTTTACCATATATTCTTTCTATAGTACACTTTGGCAATTGACTCTTTAAGTTTTTTTCTACATCTAAAGAAATAGATTTAGAGTCTCCAATTATATATAATTTTTCAGGTTTATTTTTGATTATTTTATTTTTTATATTTTCTGGAATAGAATTATTATTGCATAACATTATAGGATATTTATTTACACTGGCTACACTAGAAACACTTAATATATCTGCAGAATTAGCATTATTAACTAAGAACATAGCTGTCCCTTGATCTACATCCATACTATTTACTATTAATTCATTAGTATTAAACCTATTTTTGCCTCCTAGCCTTATTACATTATATCCTATACTCTTTAACTCATTATCATATGCACTATTTACAACTCCAGTACCTCCTAATATATAAATATTAGCTTTAGATACTGCTCTGTTTTTTAAAAAACCTCTTATCTCCCAAAGATCCATTGGAGAACCTTTATACATTTCATTTGACACTAATAAAATAGGTGCATTTAGTTTCTTGGTAAGGGCAGCTCCTGTAAGAGAATCTACAAAAGAATATCCATTAGCAAGTATTATATTTTTACAATTATTATCTGTAACCTCATTACTTATGGCATAAGCTGTTTGATATCTATTATTACCCCACAGCCTTAATACATTATAATGCTTATTACTATCAGCGTTAGCCTTTATAGGTAACCCTATAATAAGTAACAAAGTTAGAATAATAGATATTTTAGTATTTTTCATCTCTATATTCTCCTTTATATTTAAATAACACATAATTTATATATCCAGTATTTTATATATAAAAATTAACTTTATAAAAATATTTTATTTTAAAAGATTTATACTATAATCTGAATCGTCACTTCCAACCACTAAAACATAATAATCTCCTGATTTTAATTCTACTGGATCAAAGGTTTTATTAATCTCATTCCCTTCAGACCAAAGTTCTTTCATTTGTTTATTATCCTTATCGTATAAATAAATCCTCCAATTTTTATCTGTTTGATTATGCTTAAAATTAATCTTTATTTTTGAATCTGAATCTAAATGTACTTTATAATAATCTTTATCATTGTATGATTGTATATTACCTGTGTACTGTTTATTGCACTGTATATAATTAGCATCTTGTACATAATTATTAGGTTCTGATTCATAATTTTCATTTTCGGCATTATAAATTAAATTCAATTTATAACTTAAAGGCTCTTCATCTCCTAATAGATGTGATATTTTTACAAAATAAGTTCCCTTAGGTAATCTTACTTTATTGCTATAAGAGTTTATTTCATCTCCATCGCTAGTAAATTCTGTTATTAACTTATTATTTTCATCTAACAAAGTAACATTAAATCCATAGCTATCATATTGATTATGTTTTAAATTTAACTTTAGACTACCTTTTTCATTTAATGTAAATTTATAATAATCTACATCCTTATAATTAGGGATACTTCCTATAATTTCTTTATTAGGTAATATAACATTTGCAGTTTGTAAACTATTATTAAATTCCTTTTCAAAGCCTTCTCCTTCTGGAGTATATTTTGTTTTAATTGTATAAATTCCATCCATGTCACGTAAATTTACTCTTATCTTATATTTTCCTTTAGGTAATCTTATATCATTATAATTCTCATGTAACTTTTCTTTTCCTCGCCAATTATCCTTTGAAATCTTCATAATCTCATTACCTTTATCATCTATAATCAATAAATCAAAATACCTAAAATTATTAATATCATATTCTATGTCTAATTTCCCTTGCTGTGGTAGATCAATTTGGTAATCTTTAATATAAGGTTTATAAAATTCTGAAGTAACCTTTTGAGTATCTGATATTATTTCCCCAGGCCTAAATGTTCCAAATAATTTATTTACAGAAAGCTCTTTTACTGCACCTTCTCCTCCAAATATTGTTACATTTTTAAAATTAGATTTATTTTCATTTATAAAATCCTGTGTACTTTTATTTGCACTTTCATTCATTAATATTATTGGAGATTTATTTTTACTTGCTAGTGCTGATCCTGATAAAGCATCTGCATAGCCATTTCCTGAAGCAATGTATACATCCTTTAGATTTAAATCCTGTTTAAAGTGATTTAATATAGCTACATTAGTTTTATATCTATCATCTCCACTTAACCTTGTTGAATTTTTTAATGAGTTCTTTATATTATCACTAACTACAGCAGAGCCTCCTAGAACATAACTTTTATCATAAGAATTTTTGTTTAAAAACTCCATTGTATCACTAGTTAATTTATCACTTGGTGTTAATATAATAGGCATTTGTTTAGTAGCTGCTATAGATGCCATAGCCAATGCATCTGCATATCCTAGGCCATTTGTTACAACTACACCACTATTTAAGCCTATTTTTTCTGCAATCTTTAAACTAGTTTTATATCTATCATCACCAAATATTCTATCAATATTTATTCCTAAATTTTTTAATTCTGTTTCTACATTTTTTGAAATTGTTCCAGAGCCACCAACTATTATTACATTTTTTACTTGTAAATTCTTTAGTTCATTTTTAACGTCATTATTTAGTTGATTTTTTTCTGTTAAAAGTATAGGTGCATTATATTTTTTAGCAAGTGGTGCTGCGCTTAAAGCATCTGCAAAGCCTTCTCCACTTGCTATAATTGCATAATCCGATACTTTCCATCCATCTTTACATATAGAAGCTGATGTTTCATATCTACCTTTACCATATAATCTTTTAAAATTAATGTCATCTTCAGCCTTTACTTTATTAGAATTGATAACAAAAGTTAAACCAATTGCTAACAAAATAAGGAGGCTTTTGTGTGATTTTCGATTTTTTAACATGTTAAGTCCCTCCTAAGCATTACATATAATGGTTTACAATACCATGTTACCATAAAATTGTAATATTTTATATAATTATCATATATTTTAAGAAAAAGTACTAATATTTGCAAACATAAAAAGGAAGTATCTCAAAATATCTTTAATTTTAAAACTATAAATGCAATTATAAAGTAATTTATAATTATTGAATGTATTTTTTATATTTACTATTATATTAAACTTAAAACCATTTTTGCTTTAAGATTCTCTTATATATAATTACATACCTAACTATATATATCTGCCTTAGTTTATAAATAATCTTAATGAAAGCTATAAATAAACATTATGTATTTATATTTAACTATAATAAACAATAATAATGAAATATAAATTTGGGAGGTAAATTAATGGAAGCTGGGGTACGAAATAAAATTATAGGAAAAGTAGATGAAATAGAATCCGATAATGTAATGGCACAAATTAAAATGACTGTGGATGGATGAACTAGTTCACCTGTAGTTACGTCTGTAATGACAAGAGAAAGTCTAGAAGATGCTGGATTTAAAGAAGGTGATAAAGTAGAAGCTTTAGTTAAAGCCATTAATGTGGTTTTTGTAAAACAATAAAAATTATAATTTTTAATTATTACCTATAATAAATATTATTACATCATAAAAAGACTATTGAATGGAATAATCCACTCAATAGTCTTAGATATGCTTATTTAATTTTTCAGCCAGTGATAGGATCTGACTCTTTTATGATTTTAGTGAGTATTTATGATATGATTTGTTTTTTGAAACGTATCCGTTCATCATATATCTTAAATATGAGAAGGATAGATTAATCTACCCTTCTCTATATTTGATTTTATTTAAAGCCTCCATGTGAATTATTCCGAATACAGAAAGCCACCCTTGTTTTATTGTGGTATTACAACTGTCTTTTCACTTGAAGTTATTTCTTGTCCTGCTTTTTCTAATTTTACTGTAAATTTATATGAACCATCTGACGCTCCATCTTGAGCTGCTACAAAATCACCATCTTTTACAGTTACAGTAAATCCTTTATCTTTTACTTCCGGTAAATTATTTACTACATCTCCTACTGCTGTTTTAGCTTTGGCTACTTCATTATGATTTACTTTATCTAATGTATAAGTTGCTCCTTCTATAGCTGTTTTAGCTGCTTCTAATTCTTGTTTTACAGAAAACCCTTCTTTTGCAGCTTTTACCTTATTGTCAGCAGCATTGAATCTATTTGTCAACTCAGCTAAACCTTCTGTTCCTGCTGGTAATTTATCTAAAGCATCTTTAGCTGTTTTTGTAGCTTCTTCTGCTTCTTTTAAATTAGCTTCTATAGTTAAATCTTTAGCAGCTGCTGTTTCTAAAGCACCTACGCTTTTTTCAGCTTCTTCCTTTAATTCTCCGCTTTTTGCTGCATCTACTGCTGCTTTATTAGCTGTTACATCTAAAGCAATAGTTTGTCCTGCATACTCTACATATACTTTAGAATCTCCTTCGCCTTTAGCAGTTATAGTTATTACACCCTTAGGATCTTTAGTATCTACTTCAGCTTTTACAACTGAAGAATCACCAACACGTAAAGTTATTTGATCTGCTTTTATTTCAGCATCTTGATCTCCAAGCAAATTACCATATTGATCTTTAGCATTTAATACAACTTTAACTGCTCCATCTTTTTCTCCATCTTTTGCATCATTATCTAATGATATTTGAATTCCTTCTTTTTTATCATCAGCGTCTAATGGTAATAATGTTTTTCCATCTTCAGTTTTTACTGTATTAATAACTTCAACAGTTCCTTTTTGTGCAACTGATTCTTTGTTATCAAATTTTAAAGTTATATTAGCTTTTTTCATATTAGCTGTAGTAACTTCTATTACTGCTGTTCCTACTGTGTCTTTAGTTGCTGTTACTTTTCCTGTTTTAGAATCTACAGTTACAGTTTTAGATGAAACGTCTTTTCCTTCTGCATCTTTTTGAGATACAACTTTCCAATCTAAATCACTATCTGATACTGGTATAACAGTTCCATCTGCATCCTTAACAATAGCATTTAAATCAACTTCTGCAGCTCCAGCTTTTGTTGAATATAAAGATTTTATATCCTTAGTATCTACAGCTACTGAATCTATTAAGCCTGCGGCTGAATCAACTGTCATACTTACTTTATTAGTTGAAAGAACTTTATCAGCTTCTTTAATGTTAACTACAACATCGTTTGTGCCTTTAGTCTTTCCTGTTAACTCAACTTGATATCCAGCTAATGGATGTTCTGCATCTACAGCTCCACCATCTTTATTTATTTCTGTTATGGCACTTGCTTCAAAATTAGTACCTGGCAATACTTCAACTTTTTCTTTACCTACAACTATGAACTCACCATATTGATCCTTTGGAACTATATTAACTTTAACTTTTCCACCAAATACAACTTTAGTTGCTGCTGGTTTAATTTCTACAGTTTTAGCTATTCTCTTAGATCCTACTGTTATATTTAATGTATCTGAAATTTTACCATCTTTGTCTTCAACTTTAACAGTGTAAGTTCCTGGTACAACATCTTCTGCTGGTGCTACTTTCATAGCAACTACATGATCTTTCTCATTGGCAACAACGTCAAAAGTAACTTTTCCATCTTTGTCAACTGTATAAGTTTTTCCTAAAGTTATTAATTTAGATATATCAGTTAATGGTTGACCATCTGGTTTAGTTGCAGAAACTTTTATATCTTCTTTATTAACAGTCATTGTTTTTCCATCTTGGTCTAAGAATTTAACTTCTTGATATTTAGCTTTATCAGCTGGATCTCCTGCAACTACTCCATTTACATCATTACCTAATTCAACAGCTGTAAATGTTGGTGCTTTGAATGTTAGATTAAATGCTTTAATTACATCTTCATCCTTAACTCTAACCACTACATTATAAGTTTTAGCACCATCAGCTTTTAAAGTTAATATATTTTTATTCTTGTCAGCATCCTTTGTAACTTTCGCATTATTTGCTGCATCAGCTATCTCAGGAGTTACGGTTACTATAGCCTTGTTGTCATCTAATACAAGAACTTCTTTATGTTTATTTCTGAATACTATATCTTTCTTAATTTCTGTTCCTGTTTTTAATTCAGCAGCATCAAAGCTTATATCATCTATACTAGCTACTTTTTGATCTATTGTAGTTGTAACAGTTATTATATCTCCTTTGATTCCTTTTTCTACTGATTCACCAACATATGGAGTTATTACATATTTTCCAACCTTTGTTGATTTAACAGATATAACTATATCATTTTTATTATCTTTTTCTCCACCTCTTAATTTAGCTACAACCTCTACATCTGATGGCTTAACTTCTTCTGAAGTTTTAGTAGCTTTTATGTCGAATTTAATCATATCTGGAGTTAATATAGCTCCTTTGTTAGGATTTACAACACCTACAATTTTTTCCTCATGATTTATTCCTGCAACGTTAGCTATATTTATTCCTGATTCTCCCTCAACTTTTACTACTTCTAATTTCTTAGCTCCTATTTTAACTTCATAAGTAACTTTTTTACCATTTGCTAAATAAGCTGATACTTTTAAATCTCCAGCTTTTATAGCTTTAAAAGTAAAATCTACTGAGTCTGAAACTTCATCTATAGCTGAAGCATCTATTTTTGTTACTAAGTCTTTTCCCGCTTCAACAACCCATCTTGCTTTAGTTCCTGCTGGCATTGGATTACCAAATTGGTCAGATATTTTAGCACTTAATTTAATTTGATCATCTGGCAATACTTCTTTAGCTTCTTCATTAGTTTTATGTCCATTAGCTTCTGAAGTATATTCAGCTTTCATGTTTGAAATTTCAGTAGCTACAGCATCTTCAGCTTTAACTACTTTAAATGTAGCAGTTCCAACTTTTACATCTTCATCGCCTATTTTATTTATGAAGCTGACAAATACGTCATCTCCTTCTTTTAATTCATTAGTTATTGTTATATATCCATCATTTATATTAGTTTTAGTAATTTCAGTTTCTTTTACTGGCACTCCGTTTATTGTAGCTGTAACTTTTACATCTTTTACATTTCCATTTACAGCTATCTCTTCACCATATTGATTTTTAGCTTCAAAGTACACATTATTATTTGCCTTTGCTTGTATAGCTTTTGTAGTTACATTTATTGTTTTTACATATGGATTAACTACTTTAGCCACAAATTTATTTACAACAAATTCAGCCCAGTCAGATTCTACTGTGTATTCTGTAGTATCTACTAGCTTTTTACCGTTTTCTAATACAAAGTTAGCTTTTCCATCTTCAGTTAAGCTTGATTGAACATATTTCGCTGTTAAAGTAATATCTCCAGCTTTTAATTCTATTTTCTTATCTTTTAGGTCAGCTTCTTTAGTATCTTTTGCAAGACCTTTTACTTGAACTGAAGTTTCATTTAAAGAAACTACTGATTCAGCAGCTACCTTATTTACTTCTGGTTTAGCTATATCTGTAACTTCTTTAACTAAGTCATTAGATACAACCGCTTCTCCACCTAATGCTACAATGCCAGTTTTATCAGATACTTTTCCTTTTAAAGTATCTTTAGTAGCATCTACTAAACTTCCATCAGCTAAAACTATTGGAGAACCTGATTGAGCTGCTAAAACTGATCCTGTTAATGAGTCTACTAAATGACCATCTTGTCCATTACCTAGGTATATTTTACTAAATTCTTTATCTCCAGCAAATTTCTTTATAACTGCTGCATTTGTTTCATATCTGCTATGTCCACTTACTCTATCTGCTTTTAATTGTTGTACTAAAGCATCAGATATTATTCCATTTCCACCGATAGCGTAAACTTTGTCAGCTGCTTTTGCAACTTCTGCTAAATTAGCTGCTACTGCATCTTTACCATCTGTTAATAGTATTGGCATTCCTTTTCTTGCAGCTTCTGGTGCTACTGATAGAGCGTCTGCTAGTCCACTTCCAGATACTAATGCTACATTTTTAGTGTCTCCACCATTTTTCTTAAAAGTATCTAATATGTTTTTAGCTGTTTCGTATCTATTTTTTCCTCCAAGTCTTTCAACTTTGAATCCTTCTTTTTCTAATTGAGCTTTTGCTTTGTTAGATATTACACCTTCACCAGTTGCTATATAAACTGTTTTAACATTGTTAGCTTTTAATGCTTTTAAAGTATCTGCATTTATAGAATCTTTTGCATCATTTAAAAGTATTGGTGCTTTTAATTGGTATGAAAGTGGTGCTACTGCTAATGAGTCAACTAGATTTGCGTCAGCAGCTGCTGATAATATAGCGTTTCCTTGACCTTTCCATGCTTCATTGAAGCTTTTTTCAGCTATTTTAACAGCTGTATATCTACCCTGTTTGCTCCTGCTAATCTTTCTGGAGCTACTGCAGTATTTTCTGCGGCAAATACTGATGATGTACTTAAAACTAGACATAAAGCCGCTGTGCTAGCTAATGCTTTTGATGTTTTTTTCATTTTTTCATAACCTCCTCAAATGTTGTGAAAATTAATTAATAAAATATAAAATAAATAACATCCTATTATTTCTCTTTGCTTAAATAGATATGTTAACTTTTCCTGTATGTTATATATTCATCTTGTAATTATTTTTTATCCTATTTAGCATAATATATGTTATGTTTTATATATTTTACTTGATAGGATTTTTTAAGTCATTTTTAATTATAACACGTACTTGTAACATTTTCTATAAGTAATATTTATTTCATATAATAATATTTTTTACAAATTATGATTTAATATTACATATTATAATATATTTTTACAATTAATATGAAATTATTTCATTTTTATACACAGTTCGACATTTTTATTTTATAGTCTTTTTTATTTTTTCTTTTTCTTAAGTATTTTTATAATAATTGCATATATAACCATATTATATTTAAATTACATTATTCTATATATATTGTTAAACTCCTCCTTTTTGTGAAATATTTTATAAAATATTTATTAGGTACCATTAAAAATTTATTATATGGTGTTATTTTTTCTACAATACTTTTATAATGATTACATACAATATATAATTAAATATGGAGTTTATTATAATTAATTGAAAAAATATTATTGAGGTCTAAGATTGGAGTTGAATTTATTGTGAAAATTAGATATGTGAATATATTTCTTTTATGTATTTGCTTACCCTTAGTTTTTATAGGTTGTGAATCTAAAACAAAAGAACCTGTATCTAGACAAACCTTTCTTATGGGAACCATAGTAGATATTAAAGCCTATGGTAAAAATGCAGATAAGGCAGTGCAAGCTTCTGTAGATAAAATTTCTGATATAGAAAATAAAATGTCTGTTAATATATCTACCAGCGAAGTTAATAAAATTAATAAAAATGCTGGAATAGCTCCTGTTAAAGTAAGCAAAAATACTTTTGATGTAGTAAAAGCTTCATTAATATATAGTGCAAAAACAAAGGGCTCCTTTGATATAACTGTAGAACCCTTAGTAGCTCTTTGGGGTATTGGAACGGATAAAGCAAGAATTCCTTCTAAGGATGAAATAAATAATGCTTTAAAACTTATAAATTATAAGGATGTTATTATAAATGAAAAGGAATCTACTGTTATGCTTAAAAATAAAGGGCAATCTATAGATTTAGGAGCTATTGCTAAAGGGTATACCGCTGACGAACTAAAAAAAGTATTCTTAAATTACAATATTAGTTCAGCTTTTTTAAGTCTTGGTGGAAATATATATGTTTTAGGAAATAAACCAGATAAAAATCCTTGGACCATAGGTGTTCAAAATCCTTTAAATCCAAGGGGAAATCAGTTAGGTGTAGTACATGTTTCTGATAAGTCTATAGTTACCTCTGGAAATTACGAAAGATTCTTTGAAAAAAACGGAAAAAGATATCATCATATATTTGATACTAAGACAGGTTACCCTGCAGAGAAAGGTCTTATTAGTGTTTCAATAATATCAGATAAATCCATTGATGGTGACGCTTTATCCACTAGCGTTTATACCTTAGGCTTAGATGAGGGTACAAAATTAATAGAAAGTTTAAAGGATGTAGAGGCTATATTTGTAACCAAGGATAAAAAAGTTTATATAACCTCTGGTCTTAAAGATAATTTTGAATTAACTAACACAGATTTTAAACTACAGGATAAGTAAATTTATCTAATAATTTATTTTATGAATGGGAATGAAGATATATTAAAATTTACAAAAATTTAACTTTTGAATTTAATAAATTCTTATTATATTATAAAATAATAGGTGGTGATGCCATGAAAAAAGGTGATAAAGTTGTAATATATATAGTTTCTATGCTGTTAGCTGTAAGCATAATAAGTATTATTTTCTTTAAATTTTTTGTAAAATCTGAAAATGCTGTAGCAGTAATAAAGCAGGATGGTAAAATTATAGAAAAGGTTGATTTATCTAAGGTGAAGAAAAAAAGGCAATTAAAAATTAATTATAATGATAAGTATCATAAAGGTTATAATATTATAGAAATAGATAAAGGTTCTATTAGATTCATAGATGCAAATTGCCCTGATAAGGTTTGTGTAAAATCAGGTGTATTAAAGAAGCCTGGGGAAACAGCTGCTTGCCTTCCTCATAAACTTATAATTACCATTGAAAAAAATGATGATAAAGTAGATGGAGTTTCTTATTAAAATTAGGAGTAATCTATATGAAAAATAAAAATTATAGTACTAGAAAAATGATTTTTTTAAGTTTGATGGTAGGTATAGCCTTAATTATATACATAATAGAGGCTCAAATACCTGTACTTTTCCCTGGTATTAAACTAGGTCTTGCAAATGTTATTTCACTAGTTACATTGGTTATGTTAGGTGGATATGAAGCTCTTTTAGTTATGTTTTTGAGAACACTTTTAGGTTCTATGTTTGCAGGAAATATGTCTTCTTTTATGTTTAGTTTGGCTGGGGGCTTTTTAAGCAACATTGTTATGATTATACTTTATTATAAATTTAAAGAGCATTTAAGTTTAAGCTCCATAAGTATTTGTGGTGCTATATTTCACAATATAGGTCAACTCTTTATAGCAGCCTTTGTAGTAAAAGACTTTAGAATATATGTATATTTACCAGTACTTATGATTTCCGGTATAATAACAGGCTATTTTATAGGTCTATGCGTTAAATACCTCCATAAAAACTTAGGCAATATAAAACTATTTAAGGAACTAAAGAACAATAATCAATGATCAATTAAGAATTAACAATTGCCAACAAAAATTTGACTATTAATAACTAAGCTTTTTATTCTTAATTTAAAAAAGAGTTAAGTAAATTTATTTACTTAACTCTTTTATACTCTATACTCTGTAGTCTGTACTAAAATATATCTAATATTCTAAAGTCCCCCACTTTTTCATCTAATTTCTGTTCTATAGAATCTGATACTGCAGCACTTCCTCCTACGATATATAGTTCTCCTTCATCTTTTATGTTTGTCTCGATAAAGTTTTCTGCATTTGTTAGATCATTAGAACTGGCAGCTGGTCCACTTAACACCAAAGGTGCTCCTGTTTTTGATGCTGCCGCTGCTGCTACAAGAGCATCTGCAAATTGGTTCTCTCCTATTTTTCCACCTTGTCCACCTGTAGCTACATATACACTGCTAAAATCTATACCATTGCCTTTAAAATATGTTAATACTTCTAAATTAGTTTCAAATCTGTTTTTAGACTTTTGAGTTATTCTTTTAGCATTAACACTGCTCACTACATTTGTAGGTAATATACTAGTACCACCTACAGCTAAAGGCTTTAATTTTTTGTTACCTATAAAATCTTTTACTACCTTTGGTACTTCTCTCATATTGGCAAATAAAACTGGATAACCTTTGGCTGCTGCTATAGATGTAACAGATAAAGCGTCTGCATAGCTTTCTCCTCCATTTACTAAAAAGGCAGTGGTTTCTCCATTATTATTTTTTAATATTTCCTGACCTACAGCTACATTAGTTGAATATCTATCTTTTCCTGCATAACGTTGAACTGTAAAGCCTTTTCCTTTTAATTCTGATTCTATTTTAGAAGATACTACTCCTGTTCCTCCTACTATAAAGACCTTTTTAGCCCCTATGTCGTTTATCGTTGTTAAAACATCTGACTCCAAGTTTCCATTATTCCCTGTTAATAATACAGGCGCTCCCTGTAATTTTGCTAAAGGTGCAGCTGTTACCGCATCAGGATATCCATTACCATTTACAAGTACTACAGCTGGTGCCTTTTTAAATATCTCTTTTGCTGTTTTGTTAGCTGTATCTATTCTGTTACTTCCATTCATTCTTTTTATAGACGCTGCTTGTACATTAGTAAAAGAAATTCCTAATACCATTACTAATGTAGCAGTTATAACTGAAAGAATTTTTTTATTCTTCTTTAACATTAGTTTCCCTCCATTTATATAATTTTCTATATTTTTAATTATATACTAAATTAATTCACATTTGCATAGTCTATATAATATTCGTACAAAATCCTTTGTTTTTTAGAGGCTATTTTTAAATATTCCACCTTAATATAAATTTTTAATATATCAAATTTATCATATATGTATATTTGTAATTTACAATGTACTAATAAAATATTTTATAAATTTGTAACTATAAATATTTCTATAAAAACTTATTTACTCTAAAACTTTTTAATGAACTTAAAAATAAGGAATTTACTCTTAAACTTATTTATTACTTGCTTATTAAAAAATATATAGTTTTAAAAATTCCTAATTAAGTATAAAAAAGAGTTAAGTAAAAAATTTCACTTAACTCTTTTTTTCTATACTCTGTCATCTATCCATTAGTTTGCTGGTGTTTCTTGTTTTACTACTATGTCTTTTCCATAAGCTATTAATGCATTTGTAGGACATTTTTTAACACATGCCATACATTTTACGCATTTTTCTTTATCTACTACTGGTAGATTGTTTTCCATTGTTATAGCCTTTACTGGACAAGTTCTTTCACATAGTTTACATGTCATACATCCAACTTGACAGATGTCTTTAACAGCTTTTAATGTATCCTTAGAGTTACATGCTACTCTAACTACAGCTGATAATGGTTTTAGATCTATTACTGCTCTTGGACAAGCTTTTACACAGGCTCCACAGCCTACGCATTTTTCTGGATCTACTTCTGCTATTCCACCTTCTGTTACATGGATAGCATCAAAGGCACAGGCCTTTACACAGCTTCCTAAACCTAAACATCCATATTGACAAGATTTTGATGCACCACCTGGAACCACTGATGCTTGTTGGCAATCCATTGTTCCATAGTACTCTCCTCTTTGTTTAGCTTTATCACAAGTTCCGTTACATTTTACATATGCTTTTAATGGTTCTGATTCGTCTACAGAAACTCCCATTATTTCTGCTACTTTTTCTGCTACTCCAGCACCACCTACTGTACAAGCATTTGGTGCAGCTGCACCTTCTGCTACTGCTTGTGCATATGCGTCACATCCTGCATACCCACAGCCACCACAGTTAGCTCCTGGTAGTGAATCTCTTATTAATGGTACCTTAGGGTCTACTTCTACGGCGAATTTTTTAGATGCATATCCTAAAACAACACCGAATACAAGTCCTAGTCCACCTAAGCTTAATATAGGAAATAGTAATTCATTCATCTATCTACACCTCCTAATGTAGTAGTCCTTGGAAACCTAAGAATGCCATTGCCATAAGTCCTGCTGTTATTAATGATATTGGAAGACCTTCCATTGCTTTAGGCATTTTATCACATGCTTCCATTCTTTCTCTTAAACCTGCTAAAAGAACTATTGCAAGCATGTATCCAAGTCCTGAGAAAACTCCAAATATTAATGATTCTAATAAGTTAAGTTTATCGTTCATATTTATAATAACCGCACCTAGTATAGCACAGTTTGTAGTTATAAGCGGTAAGAATATTCCTAGAGCTTTATATAAACTAGGGCTCTTCTTTTTAATAACCATTTCAACAAATTGAACTAGTGCTGCTATAACTAATATAAAAGCTATAGTATATAAATAAGTTATATTAAGTGGTACAAGTATAGCATGGTACACTATATAAGATATAAGTGATGCTAATGCCATAACGAATGTAACTGCAAGTCCCATTCCTGTAGCAGTTTCAACTTTTTTTGAAACACCAAGGAAAGAACAAATTCCTAAGAATCTTGATAAAACGAAGTTATTTACAAACAACGCTGATATAATCAAAGCAAATATTTTCATACTTTTTCACCCTTCTTTCTTAATAAGGATATTTAAAATTCCTTCTCTTGGTTATTTAGCTTTTTTTAATTTTCTGCTATTCATTATTGCCATTAATATTCCTAATGTAAAGAATGCTCCTGGCGCAAGTATCATTATTAAAGCTGGTTGGAATGAAGATGGCATTATTTGACGTCCAAATAATTGTCCTGCTCCTAATAATTCTCTTATAGCTCCAACTATAGTTAAAGCTACTGCAAACCCTAAGCCTTGACCTAATCCATCAAATATTGAAGCTACTGGTCCATTTTTTGATGCATAAGCTTCTGCTCTTCCTAAGATAACGCAGTTAACAACTATAAGTGGTATAAATATACCTAGTGATTTATATAAAGCTGGCACGAATCCTTGCATTAAAAATTGAAGTAATGTAACAAATCCTGCTATTATAACTATAAAAGCTGGAATACGTATCTTATCTGGAATAACCTTTCTTAGCAATGATACAACTAAGTTTGATCCTATAAGTACAACAGTTGCCGCAAGGCCCATACCCATGCCATTTTTAGCACTTGATGTTACCGCTAAGGTTGGACACATAGCAAGAGCTTGAACAAATATAACATTTTCATCTAATATACCATTTTTAAGTCTTTCTCCTAAAACGCTCATTAATTTTGTCCTCCCTTCAATTCATCTTTATAAAATTTAACAGCATCATTAACACCCTGTGTAACTGCTTTTGATGTTATAGTTGCACCTGTCATTGCTTGTATTTCATTATCTTTTCCTGGTGCTGTCTTAACAACTTCTAAATCTTTTTCTGTTGCTTTTCCTTTAAATTGTCCTGAGAATTTTGGTTGTGGTGCATTGGCTCCAAGTCCTGGTGTCTCTGAATGGGAAAGAATTTTTATTCCTTCTACTTTTCCTTCTTTAGAAACTCCTACCATCATTTCTATTTGTCCACCGTAACCCTTTGTTAAAACTTTTATAGCATATCCTGCTGTATCACTACCTGATTTTCCTTCATTAACTTCTGTTACAGCATCCTTTGCTTTTCCATCCATTTTTTCAAATTTATCTGCTTTTGGAAGAATTTCTTTCATAGCTTCACTATTTGTTTTTTCTACTTGTTTAGCTATTGGTTCTTTTGTTATTGAATAAGCTCCTCCTAATATAAGTCCAGCTACTGCTGTTATTATAAGAAGCTTTAATCCTAATTTTAATGTTTCATTCTTTTCCATTATTTCACCTCCCCAAATACTCTTGGAGCTACAAATTTATCTATTAGAGGTACAAATAAATTCATTAATATAATTGAGTAAGAAACTCCTTCTGGGTATCCTCCGAATATACGTATAACTGTTGTTATAACACCACATCCTAAAGCGAAGATAACCTGTCCTTTTTTAGTCATTGGTGAAGTTGTGTAATCAGTTGCCATGAATATAGCACCTAACATTAATCCACCTACAAATATTTCATATATTGCATTTCCAGACATAGCTCCATGTCTACCTATTATTGCTGTAAGTACAAATACAGTTCCTACATAAGTAACAGGTACATGCCAAGTTATTATTCTTCTATATAAAAGATATGCAAAACCTATAAGTAATGCTAAAGCTGATGTTTCACCAATACATCCTCCTATGTGTCCTACAAAAGCTGATGCTAAAGTTGGTAATTCTCCTGGTGCACCCTTTAATATAGCAAGTGGTGTAGCTGTAGTAACTCCATCAACAGTCCAAGTAGTCATAGCTACTGGCCAAGATGCAAGTAAAAATGCTCTTCCTGCTAAAGCTGGGTTTACTATATTTTGTCCTATTCCTCCAAAGAATTGTTTAACAACTATTATGGAGAAAAAGCTTCCTATAACTACCATCCATAATGGAAGTGTTGGTGGTACATTAAATGCAAGTAACATTCCTGTTACTACTGCACTTAGATCTCCTATGCTTATATCTCTTCCTGTAGCTTTTTCCCAAATGTATTCTGCTAGTACACAGGAAATAACTGCTGTTAGTATAACTAAAAGTGCTTTTAATTTAAAGAAATATATTCCTGCAACAGTTGCTGGAAGTAAAGCTATTACAACATCTCTCATTATTGATTGAACAGAATCTTTTGAACGAATATGTGGAGATGAAGATAATGTATACATTGATTCAGACATCCAAAGTCACTCCTTACTTAAATTATTTTTTTCTTTTTGCAGCTATAACTGTACGCTTAGCTGTTCTTATAGATTGAATTAAATGACGTTTAGCTGGACATACAAAAGTACAGCATCCACATTCTATACAATCTAAACCATGTAATCCTTCAAAGCCAGCTAATTCACCTCTGTTAGATAAAGAATCTAATGTAGATGGTATTAAGTTCATTGGACATGCCTCTACACATCTTCCACATCTAATACAGCTTGATGCTTGTGGTAATACCGCTTGAGCCTCAGTTAAGCTTAATAAGCCTGAAGAACCTTTTACTGTTGGTATATCTAATGTTGGTATTGTCATACCCATCATTGGACCACCGGATATAACTTTAACTGGATCTTCTTTATATCCTCCACAGAATTCTACTAATTCTCTAAGGTTTGTTCCAAGTTTCATTCTTATATTTTTAGGTTCTTTAACAGCTTCACCTGTAACTGTTATAATTCTTTCTGTTAATGGTCTTCCTAAAACTACTGCATTATATATTTCTCTAACTGTTGCAGTGTTTTGAACAACACATCCTGCATCTGCTGGAAGTTTTCCTGATTGAACTTCTCTTCCTTTTATAGCATATATTAATTGTTTTTCCGCTCCTTGTGGGTATTTAGTTTTAAGAGCTTTAACTTCTATATTTGCTATTCCTTGTGATGCTTTTTTCATAGCTTCTATAGCATCTGGTTTATTATTTTCTATTCCTATATAACCTTTAGCTTCTGGGAATATTTTTAATATTATTTTTAAACCTTCTACTATTTTATCTGATTCTTCTAGCATAAGTCTGTGGTCACAAGTTAAATATGGCTCACATTCCGCTGCATTTACTATGATTGAGTCTATTTTTTTGTCTGGTGGTGGTGAAAGTTTTACATGAGTTGGAAAACAGGCTCCACCCATACCAACAATACCCGCTTGTTGGATTAATTTAATTATTTCTTCTTTTGTCATTTCGTTGTAGTCTTTTGGTTTTGGCATTTCAATTTCTTCATATTGTCCATCATTTTCTACAATAACTGCCATTACCTTTGTTCCTGCTGCAGTTAATACTGGAGCAAGATTTTTTACAGTACCTGAAACACTACTGTGTATAGGTGCTGATACAAAGCCTGTAGCTTCTCCTATAACTTGACCTACTAATACTCTGTCACCCTTTTTAACTACAGGATTACAAGGTGCCCCTATATGTTGAGACATAGGAAAAACTAAATCGCCTTTTGGTAAATATTCTTCTATAGGCTTTTTCTCTGTAAGGTATTTTCCATGTGGTGGATGTACACCTTTTTTAAAAGTTAATAGTTCCATACTAATCCTCCTATCTTTATGCATACATGGTAAAAATCATGAAATACACAATATTATTACTTAAAATATGGATTGAATAAAAACAGTAAATTTATTATTAATTAAGAATAAACATTAAAATAAAATAACAAACAACTTCATAACGTTAAAATTACTACATAATACATAATAATTGTAAGCAACAACTATGCCAAAATAAAGCGCAAAAAAATTTCCTATAATTTTTATCTTATTTTTTAAATAGTAAATAGTAATTATTAAGAAATTTTTAATATATTAATTTTATTTTAAGAACACACTAATTATTTTATAGGAATTTGTCCATATCTGCAAGTGTAATTTTACTAGCTATCATTACAAAATTTTACATTTTAAATTAAATTAAAATAAAATTATACTCATACACATTATAAGTTTTTTGTAATCGATTTACAAGAGTAATACTAAGTTTAATTTATAACATACTTTATATCATTTTATATACTTATATGTTTAAAAATTACAGTTTTTTTGTAATTTTTTCTTGTTGTTTTTTGGCTGTAATATACAATTGTAAGTTTTTAAAACAAATCCTGCATTTTCTTCATTTGCTAGCATTATAACTTAAGAAAAAATACTATGCCCTCTATGCTTTAAAAATAACTAATAAAATTAAAAATGCATTTTAAAATATAAAGATATACAAATTTTTAAAAATGTAGTTAAAATATTTATTGAATGCTTTTATTATCTTCTCTATTTTAATTATATGGTTTAGATACTGTTTCTATTAATAATATTGATTTTTAATGAATTTCTTAATATAAGTATATGTTATTTATATTTGTATATAATAGTTTTATGGAAATTTTTATATACCCTTCATACATTAACTTTTTAAGTTATAATAAAAATTTCCTGTTTTATTGTTATATTTTTAACATAATCATGTATAAAACAAATTTTTATGCACTTTCATAAAAATTTGTTTTACCTATTACTATATAAAGGGGCTGTCCCTCCTATTTATAAACCATAACATATACACTACCAAAAATATTAATAAAATTAAATGCATTAATCATTCCCTTTTCGTCCTAAATAATAATAACCATTAGATTTATTACCATTCATTGTTGTATATACCACTTGATTTAAAGACAATTTTTCAAAAGAATTTACGCATTTTTCTACCCAATTGATATGGTGATGTCTAACAATAGCACCCTCTGGTAATTCAAAGACACCATACTTTTGATATTTTTCTACAAATATATTATATCGAGATACATTTCGTTCATCTGTGTTTAACAAAAAATCGTTAATATATAAAATTCCCCCTGGCTTTAGCACTCTCTCAATATCCTTAAGTAATTTTAACTGTTCTTGATTATTGATAATACAAGTAAGAACTGCAAATAATATTACTGCATCGCAGCTTTCAGATTTTAGTTCAATGTTATCTTGTAGTTTTACTCTTAAATCCAAATATGGATATTGTTTTTTTCCACGTTGAATCATTTTTTCTGAAAAATCAATACCAATTAAATTCTTATAACCATTTTGGTACAACTGCTCTAAAGTTCTTCCATATCCACATCCAACGTCTAATATCCTTGCATCTTTCCTAACATATTTAGCAAATTCTTTAAAGTGAAAAGGTGTTGTAAACTCTTTCTTATGTGCAACATCATTCCAATATGCTTTTTGTTTCATGATAATATCCTCCTTTACAACATTGTAATTGAAATATAACATTTCTACGAATATAATAATATGAGAAATCTCACATGTTATGGAGGGAAATAATAAATGAAGCATATAGATGATAAAGAAATTTTATCCTTAAATTTAGAAAAACATTCAATTCAACAATATTTTTCATTTGATATTACACCATATTCAAGTTTAATATATTTTAATGCTGGAGAATATATTTTAAAAGAAGGGAGTTTTTCATCTGATCTTTATTACATAACAGATGGAAAAGCTAAGCTATATTTAACACATAAAAACGGAAAAATTTCACTTATCAATTTTTTATCAGCCCCTTGTTTTATTGGAGAAATGGAACTAATTGGTGCCCAGACACATGCAAATGGCGTTCAAGCACTTACTCCCTGCACATGTCTGTCTATATCCATTGAAGATTGTAAAGATAGACTTTTGAACGATAATAAATTCTTAAAGCATCTCTGCTTATTTTTAAGTAAAAAAGCAATTGGAAATACTATGAATTATACACAAAATCAGTCCTATCCTTTAGATAATCGACTGGCTGCATTTATACTTATGACAGCAAATAATAACCTATATACTGAAAAACATACAGAAGCATCTGAATTTTTAGGTGTTAGTTATCGGCATTTGTTATATGTACTAGCTAAATTTTGTCAAAAAGGCATATTGCAAAAAGAAGTATATGGTTATAGAATTATTGATTTAAAAAGTTTAAACTCCCTTACACATGAAATAAAATAAGGACATGTAGTGTAAATTTTATCAAAGTGAATTGCCTTTCTAACCACATATCCCTTTTTTAAACCAAGGATAGCATAACTCTATTTTAAGTTCTAATTTCCTTTTTTAGTGCTAGGAAAATTATCATTACAATCAAGGAACATAATATTCCTGTAGATTGTGCATTTAATATCCAGATACCTTTATCATTGTTTTGAAATTGTAAATACAATGTTACTATTATTCCTATTATAGATGATATAAAAGCTATTTTAGTATTTGGTTTTTCTGAAAATAGTCCGAATAATAGTGGTACTGTTAAAGAAACTGACATTAGTGTATAAAATATGGACAATGCTGTTATTATATTAGGCAATATAAAAGCCATTGCTACTCCTAATATTCCTCCTATTATTGTAACTATTCTCCCTGCTTTTAATAATTTTTTATCTTCTATTTTAGGATTTATAAAAGTTTTATATATATCTTCTGTAAAGGTGGTTGTTAACATATACAAAACCGCATCTGCTGTACTAACTTCCGCTGCAAATATAGCGGCTAATGCTAAAGCAGATACTGAAAAAGGCATTAGATTTTTCATAACCATTGGTAGTGCTAATTCCTGTTGATTAAGATTAGGAAATACTGCAAAAGCACACATTCCTAATATAGTAGGTAAAAATGCAAAGAATCCTTGGACTACTGCACATATTCCTGCTCCTTTTTTTATAGTTTTTATATCTTTTGCTCCATAAACTTTCCCTATTAATCCTGGTGATATAAAAAATGATGGTGTAAGCATTAAAAACCACCCTACTATGGTACTTATACCTATACCTTTTAAACTAAAATAATTTGCTCCCTCATTTGCTGGTAAATTATTTAATATAGCTGTATGTAATCCAGTAAATCCATTTACACTCTTTATACAATAAGGTACTGCAATTATAAATCCTATTATTATTATTACTAATTCTAATACGTTTACTATAGCCGAAGACAAAAGACCGCCGGATGAAAAATAAAGAACTACAACTACTGCTCCAATTAAAATTCCTACATTTTTATCAATGCCTGAAGTTACATTTAATATCCACGCAATTCCCATAAGTTGACCTGCAAATAATGCTAACGTACCTATGGTCATCATTATAGATATGGCTCCTTTGAAATATTTAGAATATCTTATATCTAAATAATCTCCTAGGGTATACAAATTATATTTCATAGATTTTTCCCATATTTTAGGTCCCACTAAAAAAGCCAATACGGCTGTTCCTATAGCAGACATAAATATCCACCAATAAGAAGATACTCCATACTTATATGCAATACCGGTTATCCCCACAGTAGATCCTGCCCCTATATTTGCTGCTATTAGTGTAGTAAATAATAATTTAGAATTAAGTTTTCTTCCTGCTACAAAAAAATCTGCAGCACCTTTTACATATTTTTTCACAAAAAATCCTGCTAATATAAGTATTATGGCATATATTATTATAAATATTAAATATCCCTTCACAATAAACTAGTTATGGAAATCATAACAAACCACAACCTCTCCTTTCTATGTTGTTTCTTTTTTTATGATTTTTTAAGGCCACTATATTTTATTAAATCTTCATAATAATTTACAAGATTTAATTCCATATCTTTTTTAATCTTTTATATTCTATTAAAGTTATATTTTATATTACAATATTTATTTAATACATAATATTTTTCATTATATTATAATTTAAAACCTGATGCAATTGCATCAGGTTTTAATAAATTTTATTCATCCTCTACCATAATCAATTTTATATAAAAAGTTATATATCCCTTTTGGTATTCCGCCCAAATACTACCTTTATGCATTTCTACTATACTCTTAGCTATAGCTAAACCTAAACCACTTCCACCAGTTGATGCAGTTCTTGATTTATCTAGCCTATAAAATCTATCAAATAATTTTTTTAGGTCTTCTTTTGATATTTCTTCACTTTTATTTGATATGGATACCATAGAAAATACTCTTTCTCTATACAAATTAATTTTTATTTCTCCTGGTTTTATACTATACCTTATAGCATTCATTATTAGATTTTCAAAAACTCTTACCATTTTATCCGCATCTATTTCTGATACTATTTCAGAATCCCAGGAATATTTATTTATGCTTACTTTATTTTCTTCACATATAGGTACTAATTCTTCTATTAATTGATCTAATAATTCTGCTAAAATAATCCTTTGTTTGTTTAAGTCTACTCTGTCATTTGTATATTTAGTATATGAGAATAAATCCTGTATTAAATTTTTTAGTTTTTCCGATTTATTGTAAGCCACATTTGCATATTCCATCAATTCTTTTTCACTTTTAAATTTTTTTTCTTTTATTAATCCTAGATAACCCATTATAGACGTAAGGGGTGTTCTTAAATCATGGGAAACATTTGTTATTAAGTCATTTTTAGCCTTTTCTATTTTTCTTTCTTTTTCTATTTTATCACTTAACTCTTTTGCCATATAATTTATATTGTCCGCTAATAATGCTAATTCATCATTTCCTACTCTTTTTACCCTATAATCTAAGTTTCCTTTTGATATTTGTAAAAGTCCTGTTGATATTTGTTCTATATAATTCATCTTCCTTTTTGTTATAAATAAAAATCCAAATATAAATACTATAACAGCTAACAAAAATGCACTTACAGATTTATCCTTGGTATAATATACAGTCTCTGCTCTTGGTATACCTTGAACTATTATATAAGCCTTCTCATTTTCAAACATCAATGGATTAATACTTACAAATTCTTTTCTTCCTATATCATAATCATATCTATAATTCTCTATGTTTTGAAGCTGTATATTATTTTTTATAATTTCAAATATATCAACCTTTTCAGCTTCTACATTTTCTACTTTAAAAAGAATTTTACCTTCAGTATTAGCTATAAATATTTTATTATTTTTATCCATATTCCAATGTGTATTTATAATTTCTTGTATTATTTTTTTATCTTCTATTTTTAATTTTTGTCTATTAATTTCATCTGATATAGATAAAGAATAATTGTAAATTTCATTTATTCCTCTGTCATAATCTATTTCTGAATACTTACTAGCTTTAGTTAGATAACTATTAGTTATAACAAAGGTCATAATAGCCATTAAAAAACATAATCCAAAAGTAAATATAAGCTCTAGTCTTACACTTTTTTTAACTTTATAAGATATTAATTTGTATACATATTTAAAGGGTTTCATTATCTTATTAAATAATCTCTTTATTCTATTTTTCAACCTTATACCCAACTCCCCAAACTGTTTTTATATATCTTGGATTTCTAGGGTTTTGTTCTATTTTTTCTCTTAATTTTCTTATATGAACCATCACTGTATTATTGGAATCTAAAAATTCCTCTTTCCATACTAATTCATATATTTTTTCTATACTAAACACTACCCCTCTATTTCTAGCCAGTAACTCCAAAATATCAAATTCTCTTGGTGTAAGTTTAACTAGCTGATCTCCAATTCTAACTTCATGAGTTGCTACATTTATAGTTATATCTTCTATAGTAACAATATCTTCATTCTCATTTCCATTTGAATTGTTAAGCTTTATATATCTTCTTAATTGGGATTTAACTCTAGCTAAAAGCTCTAAAGGATTAAAAGGCTTTGTTATATAATCATCTGCACCTGTAGTCAATCCTATTATTTTGTCCATATCTTCACTTTTAGCTGAAAGCATTATTATAGGCATACTTTTTTCTTCTCTTATTTTCATACAAGCTTCTATTCCATCCATCTTAGGCATCATTATATCTAATATTATAAGATGAACATTGTTAGTCTTTAAAAGTTCTAAAGCTTCTATTCCATTAGATGCCTTTAAAGTTGTATAACCTTCATTAGTTAAGTATATATCTATTAAATCTCTGATTTCTTTTTCATCATCAACAATAAGTATTTTTTCTGCTGACATTTCTTAATCATCTCCAAACCATAATAATTTATCATATTATAAATTCCTTCACCTAAGATTATAGCAAATATTATATCTAATAAAACATGTTGTTTTATAAATTCAGTAGATAATATAATAAGTATCCCCAATATTGTAACAATAATATTAATTATTCTATTATTTTTTACTTCATTGTTTAACATATATCTCATAACAATATAAGTAGTTATAACATGAATACTTGGAAAACAATTATAAGGATTATCTGTACTATATATAAATTTAACAATACCACTAAAGGTATCATTACCTATTACTTCTGGTCTTGGTACTGTGGTTTGAAAAAAAAAGAATATAATATAACTTATAATTAAACTTATTACTATGCTAGACAAAGATTTATAATATAATTCTCTATTTTTGAAACACATATATATCAAACATATAATTATAAAGGGATACCAAACCATATAAGGAATAGAAAATACAGCTAAAAAAGGCACCGATTTATCAAATTCCGTAACTAAAGTATATACTCCCCTATTTGAGTTATTTAAAATACCATAAAAAACATTTACTATTGGTATTGTTAACATTAAAATTAATGGTACAATATTTTTTTTAATTTTGTGTATCAATTTAACTTCCCCCATAACCTTTTTCATTTTTATCTTATATAATAATTGTACTTAAAATATCTTAATAAAAACTTTTCTTAATCCTTAATACTTTCTTAATATAAGGAAATTACGACTTAAAAGGAAGTTATACTACCCATGGTTTAAAAAAGGGATATGTGGTTAGAAAGGCAACTCACTTCAATAAGAGATTCTAACTTGTTTTTTCTTAAAATATATAGTTCCAAATTATAACTCGCTGAACGCTCAGACAATAATTTGGAACATACATATATTTTGCAAAAACAACTAAGAATCTCTAATCTTGTTCAAATGCCTTTTACACCACATATCCCCATTTTTTAAACCACAGGAAGTTAGAATAACTCTTTAAAAATAATTTTCTATGGGACAAAAGCAATACAAAAGGAAGATTTTACTCCACTCTGTTACGTAAAATACACAATTATATTTTTCTTTTTAAGATGTTTATACATTGTACATATATAAAAAATTATTATAACAACCTTTAAAAATTGTTATATTAACTCCCAACAAGCATTTATCACCAATTAGCTGAATAATCAATATCATTTATTAATTTCAAATAATTTCAACTTTTTATATCATTATAATGCAATACATTATTTTACAATACTTATATGATAAACTATACTAAACACATCCAATTACAAAAAGAGTTTTTAATAAGAATAGTAATTATTATAGATATTTTGGAGAAATTATTTCTCTATTGTGTGAAATACTTTTTAAATTAAATAAATTTATATTATAAAAATAATTTATTAGGGAGTGTTTTTATGAAAAAAGAAAATGAATTTTTAGAAGGTTTCAAACAAGCATTAAATATTTTACCAGAGGACTATATTCTTATAGAATTAGATGAATGGTGTTTTAATAATGATGATATTGTTGCAAATTTAATAGAACATTTCAAAAATGAAGGTAAAGAATGCTCTTATGTTGGACTGTCAGCTGGGAGACCTATAGTATTATTAGAAGACAAAAAATATATTGCATTATTATCAACCTACCATCGTGCTCCTTGTCAAAGAATAATGTTAACCCCTGAAAAATAATTTTAGTTCCTATAAAAACAATAAAATAAACTCAAAAAGCCCTTTACTAAGTAGGTCTTTTTGAGTTTATTTTATAAATTAATTATTTAAATACTTATTTAAATATATATTAGAAATTAAAGAAGAAATAATAAATGTAATAACAGTTGCTATAGCAGCCCCATCATATCCTAACTTTAGAATTAATAAAATATCTAATACTATATTTAAAATACCACTAATAATTGAATTAAATAAATTAACTTCTAAAATTATATTTGTCCTGTTATAAATTGTATTATTATACTTACTACTGCTACATTAAACCATACTATAACACCTAAAAGTATTGGTTTAAATCCCGCTTTAGTCATTTCTTTAAAGTTTGAACTTAACCCTATGGCTGATAGTGCCATTACTATTAAAAATTTTCCTAGCTCATTTATATAATTAATTGTATTTCCTTTAAATAATCCCATAGTATTTAATAGGGATGCTACCAAAAACCATAATATAAACCATGGGAATATTTTTTTAAAGGAATAATTTACTTCTGCCGTTCCCATTTCAGCTTCTTTTTTCTTTTTATAGGCTGTTATAAATGAAAATATTAATGATATTGGTATTATTAGAGTAGCTCTTGTTAATTTAACTATGGTGGCATATTCTCCTGCTTTATTGCTAAAAGCATATCCTGCAGCTACTACAGAGGAGGTATCATTTATAGCTGTTCCTGCCCATAATCCAAAGGCTTTATCTGAAAATCCTAATAGATGGCCTAAGGGTGGAAATATTAAAACAGCTATTATGTTAAACAAAAATATAGTGGATATAGAGTAAGCTATCTCCACTTCATCTGCTTCTATTATAGGAGATATAGCTGCAATAGCAGAACCTCCACATATAGCTGTACCTACTCCTATTAAAGTTTTTAGTTTGTCTGGTATCTTAAAAAACTTACCCACTACATAGGCAGTTATAAAGGCTGTTGCTATTGTAAATATAGTAACTTCTAAAGATTCTAACCCTGTTTTCCTAACCTGTGATAGACTTAATCCTGCCCCTAAAACTATAATAGCCCATTGTAATACTTTTTTTGATGTGAATCCCACTCCTTCTATAGTATTTTTAGGTTTACCTACAATATTATTTATTATTATACCTATTATTATGCCAAAGACTGCTCCCCCTATTACCGGCATTAAGTTTCCAAGCCAAGTTGCTAATAGAGCTATAAAGAATGATAACAAAATCCCTGGTAATATAATTTTTAGTTTTTTCATTTTTTCCATCTCCTATTTTATCTTCTGATTTTTACTTTTAAATATAAACTAATATTATTACTTTTCTTTTCCTTTATTATTTTATATTTTTTATAGTTAAAAGTTAAATATTATTATTTTATAATTATAATAAGTATTTACTTATTATAAACTCTATTTTTATAGCTATCTATTGACTAAAAGTATTTCCTGTTTTAATTTTTAACCTTTAAAGACTGTTAAGTCGTAATTTTCTTAAATAATACTATAATATTTTTAAAATTAAGTTACCTTTTTTTAAATCTTCAATATTATATAGTAGGGGAATAGAGGTGATTATATGTATTTTAACAAAAGATCTCCTTATAAATATTTAGTTGTTGGTAGTGACACTAAAATACCTCTATATAATGGACAACTATCTTCTTGTATAAATTTTGATAATGCAGCTACTACACCACCTTTAGTTTCTGTAATAAATTCCATTGTAAATTTTTCTCCATGGTATTCCTCCATTCACAGAGGTACTGGATATAAATCTCAATTATCTTCTAAAATATATGAAGATTCTAGAGAAACTGTTGGGAAATTTGTGGAAGCTGATTTAGACAAAGATACTGTTATATATGTAAAAAATACTACAGAAGCTATTAATAAGCTTTCTTATAGACTTTGTTCCTATGATGATGATTCTATAATTTTAACTACTTCTATGGAACATCATTCTAATGACTTACCTTGGAGAAATAAATATAAGATAGATTATATAGAGGTAGATGAGTTTGGAAGATTGGTAATGGAAGATTTAAAAAACAAACTAATAAAATATGGTGATAAAGTTAAATTAGTTACTATTACTGGTGCATCTAATGTAACAGGATATATAAATCCTATTTATGATATAGCAAAATTAGTTCATGGATATGGAAGCAAAATTTTGGTAGATGGAGCACAGCTTGTACCCCATTGTAAAATTAGTATGAAACCCTATGATAGTTTGGAACACATTGATTATTTAACTTTTTCTGCTCATAAAATGTATGCACCTTTTGGTATAGGTGTTTTAATAGGACCTAAAGAAACTTTTGAAGAAGGTGCTCCAGACTATAAAGGTGGCGGTACTGTAAATGTAGTAACTAAAGACTATGTTCTATGGACAGATCCTCCTGAAAAGGATGAAGCAGGTACTCCAAATGTTATGGGTGTTGTAGCTCTTGTTGCAGCTATAAATACCATAACAAGCATTGGAATGAAAAATATTGAAATTTATGAACAAAATATTTTCAAATATGCTTTTAAAAATATTGCACAAATACCAGATATTAAAATTTACTCATGCACAGATATAAGTTGCCCTAGAGTTGCTATAGTACCTTTTAATATAAACGGTATCCACCATAGCATAACCGCAGAAATACTTTCTAAAGAGTTTGGTATAGCTGTAAGAAATGGCTGTTTTTGTGCTCAACCCTATGTTCAAAAAATATTAAACATTCCAAAAGAAGAAATAGGCTCGTATGCAGATAAACCTATGTCTGAAAGACCAGGCATGGTTAGGTTAAGCTTTGGTATGTATAATGACATTTACGAAATAGACTTTCTAGTTATGGCTCTTAATAAAATAATTAAAAACAAAGATAAATATTTAAGAAAATATAGTTAAAATGTAACACCTATAAGTTTATGTTATTCCCCATAACTTATAGGTGTTAATTTATATATATTAAATTAATAAAGTTTTTATTACATTTAAGTTCAATTAAATATTTATTACAAATCTTATAATCCAAGTACTTCTGAAATTTCTTCCATAGACTTAAGGGCTAACTCTGCGAACTCTGAAAATTCTATTCCAAGCTTCTCTATAGATTTCATAGCTTCTCTATTTGCTCCTGCGGCAAATCTTTTTTCTTTCATTCTTTTTGTTATGGATTTAACCTTCACGCTAGAAATTTTTTTATCTGGGTACACCAATGTTATGGCTGTTATAAATCCTGTTATAGGATCTGCTGCATATATAGACTGATCCATTTTTGATTTTATTTCTGTTCCTGATTCTTGATTATGAGCACATATAGCATTATACATGTCTTCATCTCCAAAACCTTCAGCTTTAAGTATTTCAACAGTTTTTGGCCCATGAAGATGAGGATTTTGTACATAATCTACTATATCCGCATCTAAATCATGTAGAAGTCCTGTTATACCCCATTTATCTATATTTTCTGGATCTAACTTTTTTGCTAGCCCTCTCATTACTGCCTCTACAGCATAGGAGTGCTTTATCAAGTGTTCTGATTTTAAGTTATTTAATAATAGTTCTTCTGCTTTTTCTCTACTAAACATATGTAATAGCCTCCTTATAAAATTTTTTGCTTTAGATTTTATTATATAATAATCCCTTATAATTTCAAGTATATTCTATAAATTCAGAAATTTATTTTATTTTGAGGCAACTTTATTTAATTTACTTTTCTCAAAAATCATGATTGGTATTGCTTAAATTTTTTATTCAAAATTATTTTCATAAGTAGAAAATCTATAAACCACTGGAAAGCTGTTATCCACCAAACATATACTACAGAATATTTTAATTTATATATATAATAATAAAACAAGGGTACTCTTATACACCAACTAGAAATTACAGTTATAATAAATGGAGTTTTAGCATCTCCTATTCCTTTTAATACGCCTTCAACAACGGTAGATGCTGCTATAAATGGTTGTTCTATAGCTCCAACTAATAAACATAAAGTTGCTAATTTTATAACTTTCCTTTCTTTATTACCTACAAAAAATCCTACTAACAAATTAGGCATAAAAATAAATATTAAAGAAAATATTAGAGATATACTAAGGGCAAAAAAAAGAGACCTATTACTATATTTTTTTGCGTCTTTATAATTTTTTTCTCCTATTTTTATTCCAACCAAGGTAGTAGCAGAAACCCCTAAGGCTTCACTAGGTATTATAGAAACTGTTTCTATGGTATTTGCTATTTCATTAGCAGAAAAGGAAATGCTCCCAATTTTTATTATCATAAAAGCACACAATAATCTACTTATACTAAATGTAGCTTCTTCTAAAGATGCTGGTATATACATATTTAAAATGTCCTTTATCTTATCTATTTTAAGCAATTTAAACAAATTTATATTGCCATGAGATTTTAATTTATCTAACATGTATATAAATGAAAATATAAAACCTATTATTTGAGATAATATAGAGGCCAATGCTGCTCCAAATACACCTAAACCTTTTTTCCCTATACAAAATATAAAAATAAAATCTAATAAAATTTTACAGCTACTTATTATTACTGCTGTAAAAAAAGGTATCTTTGTATTTTTGTAACCTCTTAATATAGAATTTATAATCTCTGTATTCATCTTAAAAAAAATTGAAATAGCCATTGTCTTATTAAAAATATTAGCTATTTTAAGTATATCCCCCCTGGCACCTGCCATATATAAGATTTTTTCACTTTTATGAAACATAAAATAACTTATAAGAAAGGAAATTATAATACCTAAAAATAAGCCACATATAGAATACTGCTGTGCACTTTTATAATATCTACTTCCTATGCTTCTAGCTATTAGTGACGTTAGAGAAACTGCAAGACCTACGGAAATAAACACATCGCAAAGAGTAAAAATAACTCCATTGCTTAATCCTACTGCGGTTAAACATTTATTACCGCCATAATTTCCTATCATCATCATATCAAATACTATCATTAGATTATATAATGTCATTTCTGCTATAATTGGAATGGATGTATCTAGAATTTCTTTCATTGGATATTTTCTGTCCATATAATCCCTCATAAAAATTAATTATATTTATGTCTTAAAATTGGTTTAACAAATTTTATATAGAATTTTTATTTATAGTATTGGAAAATACTAAACTATACAATATATTAAATATAAAATTTAGATGTATTATTTTAAGATATTAAATTATATTACTTTATATATTCATATGTATGTTTTCTTATGAATAATTCTATTTTCCCTCAACTTTTATAAGGGTAAAAATAAATAAAATTCTCAAATTAAAATTAAACTTTAACTCTATTTGAAAATTTTGAAGTGGTTATGTAGAAATATAATAGGGTAAAAATAATTTTAATAAACAATAAGATAAAAGATGCAAAGTTCACTATAAAATTATATTAATAGAAACTTTGTATTTTTTATATTTAAATCTTATCTATTGTAATATATATGTATCTATTATAAGTTAATATATATTATAATAAATATATATTATTTTTTAATAATTCCTATAACATTATTTAATTATATAGAGGTAGTGATCATAATGAAATTATATAAAAAGTCCCTAAATATAATATTGTTAATTTTTTTAGTATCCATAATTATTACTAGTATTTTTTCAGAAACTTATATAATAAAAAAGTTTAATAACATAGAACTTAAATATAATGTATCTAAAACTGAGCAATTATTAAAATTAATAAATAAAGATATTGAAAATACCTATGATTTAAATAAAGATTATGCTATATGGGATGATACTTATAAATTTATAAATGATAAAAATAATAATTATATAGAAACTATTTTAAAAGGAAGTAGCATTTTTAAGAATTTTAATATTGATTTAATATTATTTGTAAATAAAAATAATAATATAGTATTTCAGCAATATTATAATAAAAATAAAAGATTAGATAAAAAAAATATAGATTATATTTCTTCCATTGCTATTTCTGATATAAAAAATACTACTCCTATTAAAGGATTAAAAAAACTTGATGATTCATTATTCTTGATAACATCTTCACCTGTTACAGATAGTTTAAATTCTAAAGCTCCTAATGGTGTCATGATATTTATTAAATTTTTGACCAAAGAAAATATTAATAAAATTTATGGTAATAATACAAATTTTCAAATTATAGATTACAAAAATTTGTATAATGTTATATATAAAAAAAATAATATATATATAGTTGAAGGTAATAATAATTTGATTGAAAGCTATGGCTTAATAAAAGATATATTTAATAATGATGCTTTTATGTTAAAACTAAATATAACTAGAGATATTTACTTTGCTGCAAAAGAGAATATCAAATTTTTTGTATTTGTTATGTTTATTTTAGGTATTTTTATGAGTATACTTCTTATAAAAATTCTAAATAAATTAGTACTTAAAAGAATTCATATTATAGAAAAAACTTTAAATTATGTATCTAAAACTGCTGATTTATCTGTACGCTTAGATACTGCAGGAAATGATGAAATAACAAGTTTAAATAAAAACTTTAACAATATGTTTGATATGTTAGAGACATCAAAAGAGGAAATTATAGAAAACCAAAAAAAATATAACTATCTTTTTTCTAGTGTTATAACTAACTTCTCCTATAATAAAATAGTAAAAAATAAAGATTCTGATATTATAGATTTTAAAGTAGTAGAAATAAACAACTATTTTAGCGAATTATTGAATACAGATAAAGAAAATATAATTGGAGAAAATATATCTTCATTTATTCCCTCTATCCTAAATGAAAATCCAATTTTAATAAAATCCATAAAAAAAATCTCTTCTATGGGTGGAAAAGATACTTTAGAAGAAATTTATATAGAAGAATTAAGAAAATGGTTTTCTGCAGTGGTTTATAGTATGGAGGTAGACTATTTTGCCCTACTTTTAACAGATATAACTGAAAATAAAAAAGATAAAGAGAAGATTTTAGGACTAGCTTATTATGATTCTCTTACTGGTCTTTCAAATAGAAAAAAAATTATAGAAACTATAAATAAAACTATAAACAACTATGTGAACAAAAAGTTTGCTGTTTTATTTATAGATTTAGATCACTTTAAATCTATAAATGATACTTTAGGTCATGATGTTGGGGATTACGTTTTAGAAAAAGTTTCTGCTAGATTTAAAATGCTGATAGGTCCTAATCATAAGATTGGTAGACTGGGTGGAGATGAATTTATAATTGTACAAATTATAAATTCTATAAGTGATGCTGAAAAATTAGCTGGTAAAATATGTACTACTTTAAATCACCCAATAAAATATAAGGAAGATGATTTATTTATTGGTGCTAGCATCGGTATAAGTGTCTATCCAGAGGATGGTAAAGATACTTCTACACTAATGAAAAATGCAGATGCTGCAATGTATGCAGCTAAAAAAAATGGTGGATATAAATATGAAGTATATTCTAGAAGTATGAATGAAAGAGCCCTAGATGATTTAATTCTAGAAAATAGATTAAGGCGAGCCTTAGAAAAAAATGAATTATTAGTGTATTTTCAACCCATTTATCACTTAAAAACATCTAAAATTGTGGCAATAGAATCTTTAGTTAGATGGAAATTTGATAATAAAATTATAAATCCTAATCAATTTATTCCATTAGCTAAAAATATTGGTGAAATAGCTAATATAGATAATTGGGTACTAAATAAAGCTTGTTCTCAGTGCCATTTATGGGAAAACCAAAATAATAATCCCTTATATGTATCTGCAAATATATCTTTTAAACAAATGAAGGATAAAAATTTTGTGGATAATGTTTTAAATATACTTAAAACTACTAAACTATCCCCTAACTACTTATGTCTAGAAATAACAGAGGATGAAGCTATGGAAGATGTGGATTTAAGTATTAGAACTTTAGAAGCATTAAAAAAACATGGAATAAAAATATCTCTAGATGATTTTGGTACTGGTTATTCATCCTTAAGTTACGTTACCAAATTACCTATAGATAATATTAAGATAGATAAAAGTATTATAAAAAATATTCACAAAGATAATAAAAGTTTACAAATAGTAAAATCTATAATACTTATGTCTAAAAGTTTAGATATAAATATTATTGCAGAAGGTGTTGAGACAATTGATCAGCTAGAAATTCTTCAAGAACTAGATTGCGATTTTATTCAAGGTTTTTATATTTCTGAACCATTACCTATAAAAAACTTTGAAAATAATTTTATAAAGTAATTTTACAGTAAATTTTTCCAAGAAATCTTTAAATATTTAAACTAAAAAGAAGTTGCCTAAAATATATTTTATTTTGAGACATCTTCTTTTTATTATTTAAATATTAAATAATATTGTTATGTTTTAAACTATACTTTTTCATTTTTTATAACATTAATTTTACTTTTCTTATAAATATAAATCCCTATAATTGTAGTTAATATAACTAAAAATACAGGTACCATAAATTTTGAAGTTAAAGGATTCATAACATTTTTCCCCATATAAGAATAACATAGGGTTTCTGGTATAACTCCTAATAAAGATCCTAAAACAAAATGTTTATATTTCATTTTTGTAAGTCCTGAGGCATAACTTAAAGGATCATAGGGAAATATTGGCGGAAACCTTAAAAGAAATATAATCTTAAATCCTTCTTTCTCCATATTATTATCCAATTCTACAGCTTTTCCCCTTAAAATCTTATCCACAAAGGATTTGCCTAAAAGCCTACTTAACCAAAAAGCCAAACTTCCAGATAAGAAAAAACCTAACATATTTAATATAAATCCCTTTACAGGTCCAAATAAGATTCCCCCTACAAGGGACAACATAGAAGCTGGAATAATAAGAACTAAAGGTTTTAAAGCATATACCAATAAAAAACATATAGATGAAAACTTTCCACAACTTCTAATATATTTTACTGTACGTCTTATATTCATTCTTTTAATTGTATGTCCATGTTTTGCTAAAAACACAGCTACAATAATAACAATTAAACTTAAAGTAACTATTTTAAATAAATCCTTTTTATTTTTCATAAGTTAACATTCTCCTCAACACATTCTACCTTTTTTCTATACAAATTAAAAATGGTGGATCATTAGCTTGGTTTATAAATGAATTTTTCATAACATTATAATCCTTCTGATCTAGCTCACTTGTAAATTTCTCTAAAACAGCTTTTTCTTCTTTTCCATTTTCATGGCCATAATATATTACCAATAAAACTATACCATTATCGCCTAATAATTTTAAGGCTTTTTTTAGTGCTTTTAGAGTAGTTTCTGCTTTAGTTGTTATATTATGATCTTTTCCTGGTAAATATCCTAAATTAAAAATAAATAATTTTACCTTTTCTTGTATATAATTGTCTAAATTTTCATGTCCATCATTTATAAGTGTTATATTTCTATGATCAAGATCCTTTAATCTTTCTTTTGTTTTATATATAGCTTCCTTTTGAATATCAAAGGAAATTACTTTTCCTTCATTTCCCACTAAATTTGCTAATAATATAGTATCATGTCCTTTACCTAAAGTACAATCCACAACTATATCTCCAAATTCTAATGAATTTTTACATATATATTTTGCTATACTAACTGCATTATTAAACTTTTCTTTTGACATCTTCCACCATTCCCTTTTTATAATTAAACCACCTATATTTCTATTATTTTATTATATGTGTGTTTTTATTTTTTAAAATACTATCTGTCCATTTTTTAACGTAATCTGCCGTAGCCCATTCTGCCATAACTACAGTTTCTTTATTTAGCTCCATTTCATAAATAGGCTTATTAGATAGTTTTGCATCCTCCATAGTATATACATATAACTCTTTTTCTGTGGTTATTATAGCTAAATCTTTATTAGGAGAAGTATAGGCGTCTAAGGCATTAGGAACTTTACTTTTAATACTATTCCAAGATAAATGTAGATCGTCATAATTTAATATTTTTTTAGGTATTTCAGCATTGATATTAAAATTAATATATTCTTCTTTGTTTACTATTCCATTTAATCTACCTTTAAGTATCCAATGTCCATTTCTTCTACTAAGGAAGAAGCTATCTTTTCTACAGCTTTTTTCTACTTTATTTAATATATCTTTATCCTTAGATTTAATGCAACTTTCTAAAGATGATGCTAAAATTTTTTCACTATCCTTCTCTATTATATCACCTATATTTACCCCTGCCATTGCATTTATATTGTCAATTGGTAACATCTTAACTTTATATAAATCCGTAGGCTGATTTCTATAAATATTATTATATTCTATAGATATGTAATCATTACTTACAAATAATATATCTCTATATATGCTTTTATTTTTAATATCCTGTTCTTCTATAGAATTAATTTTTATTGGATAGTTATTGTATAATGGATTTACAAACATGGAATCTTGTGTATTATTTGAATTATTTATTCTGTTTACTCCAATTTCATAAAATCCATTTTTCCTAGGCACAAATAGGTTATCCGTTTCTATTACATTCTTTAGATTTCTATTTCGGGAAGAAATAAAAATAGTTCTGTATTTTTTTTCATTTTTATACTCATCTACGTAATCCTCTTTTGAACTTTTTAATCCTATCAATATACCAGTCCTTAGCAATGTATATCTTTTGGGCATTACTATATCCTCTGGGGAATTTTTTTCTTTTATATTGTATTTAGGTTCAATATATGAATCATTAGATTTTTTTGTTAAAATTAATAATTGATTATCTACACATACTAATAATTTTTCTTCATCTATTTTTATAAAGTCATAGAAAGGATTATTGTCCCAGGAAGTTGAGATAACTTCTATTTCTTTTTTATTTATATTTAATCTATTAGGCTTAAGTTTTAATTTATATAGAAAATACTCCTCTGTCTTTACGGTTTTAACCTTAAATTCAGGTGATTTACATACTTCATTTCCTAATATTATATATTTAGAATTTATAATAACATCCTTATCCTTTAGTCTTAACCTTAATTTACTATCTTTGTCTAAATTGCTAAAATCAATTCTCCAGGTTCCCTGTATTGGACAAGAGTTGTTATTAGGAGCAACTATATTATTTTTATTATTATCTAAATTCACACAGGCAGTTATGGTTAATGAATAGATAAAAATCATAAATATTAATAGAATTTTACTTTTTTTCATATTAATTCTCCTAATTACACTAAATTAATATTAATTATATTAAACTATAAAATAATACAAATTTATTTTATAATTTTATTACTGGTAATTTTACTGATATAATAGTACCTTTACCCTCTTCGCTTTCTATATGTAATACTCCATTGTGAAGCTTTACTATTTCATCACATATGGATAACCCTATGCCATTTTTTGATTTACCACTGTTACCTTTATAAAACTTTTCCTTAACCCTTGGTAAATCTTCCCTGCTTATTCCTATACCTGTATCTTTTACAAAAATTGTTAAATATTCTTCTTCATACTTAACATTTAATTCCACTAATCCACCTTCTGGAGTAAACTTAAAAGCATTATCCAATAAATTTATTAAAACCTGCTTTATTCTATTTCTATCCCCATATATATTAGGAAGTTTATTTATACAGGTTGCTTTAAAATTTATTCTATTTCTATAAGCATAGGGTTCTAATTGCTTTCTTACTGTATCTATTATTTCACATATATTTATTTCTTCTTTATTTAATTTCATCTTTCCTGATACAAACTTTGAAAAATCTAATAATTCTTCTACCATTCCACTTAGTCTTTCGCTCTCATCTTCTATTATTTTTAATCCATCTTTTAAAACTTCTTTATCTACTTCATTAGAATTTAATGTTATTGCCCAGCCCTTTATAGATGTCAAAGGAGTTCTTAGTTCATGAGACACAGAAGATATGAATTCATTTTTTAACTGATCTTTTTTTACTATCTCATCTGCCATATAATTTAATGTATCTGACAATTCTCCAAACTCATCCTCAAACATTTTTTCACTTTTAACCTTAAAGTTACCAGCTGCCATTTTATTTGCTACGTAAGTTAACTCTTTCATAGGTTCTGTTATACTATTAGCTAAAAATAGGCTAACCAAGCCAGATATTAAAATTACTACTAATCCAATAAGTAAAAAGCCTAAGGATATCCTTGCTATATCATTATTTACATATCTTAATGAAGTTATAAATCTTAGCACTCCAACTATTTGATTGTCTGATTTTAATGGATAGGTTACTGCCATTACACCAGAAGTATCATAGTCAACTTTACCTAACCAAACTCCTTTTTCTCCTTTTAATGCCTTTTGAACATCTGAAGTTTTTATCTCATTTTTATTTGATACTCCTATAGAATCCATTAAAACTTTACCCTTTGTATCTATTATTTGTACTTGAGCAGAGGTCTGTCTCCAAAATACATCTACATTATCTAATACGTTATCTTCTAGGGGGGAATTAGAAAAATATTTATTATAAAATTCTGCAGAAGTTTTTATCTGATTAGAAATAGCATCCTCTAAATTATTATAATAATAATGTCTTGTAAAAAGAATTAATAAAAATTCTAGTATAAAAACACTTATTATTATAATTAATATAAAATTTACCATTAGCCTTTTTTTTACACTTGTTTTACTCATAATAACTCCTTAAGTGTTTTGCCATCTATAACCTGTTCCCCATACAGTCTTTATAAATCTAGGCTCAGATGGTGTTTCTTCTATTTTTGATCTTAATCTTCTTATGTTTACATCTACAATTTTAGAATCTCCCATAAAATCGTAACCCCAGACTAAATCCAATAACTCATCTCTATTAAAAGCTTTCCCTGGATTTTCAATAAATATTTTCATAAGTAAATATTCTGTTGGGGTTATGTCTATTTCTTCTTCACCTTTATAGATTTTTTTAGAATAAAGATCTATTTTAAAGGGACCTCCAGTTATTATATTATCATCACTTTTCTTTATTGCATTAACTCTTCTTAATATGGCTTTTATTCTTAAAGTAAGTTCTAAAGGATTAAAGGGTTTTATTATATAGTCATCTGCCCCATATTCTAAGCCTAAAACTTTATCTGTATCTTGGCTTTTAGCAGTAAGCATTATTATTCCCATATTAGGGAACTCCTTTCTTAAGGTCTTACACACTTCTAATCCATCTATCCCTGGTAGCATGATATCTAATATAATTACCTGTGGTTTATGTTCCCTTGCTTTTTCTATCCCCTCTTCTCCCGTTTCTGCCTCTATTACATCAAAATTATTCATCTTCAAATTTACTTTTACAAAGCCTCTTATAGAAGGTTCATCTTCTACTATTAATATTTTATCCATTATTTCACCTCAGTTTTTAGTATCTTATTTTTATATCTTTAGTATATTGTAATTTTTACTTTCTTTACAACTTTTAACTATAAGTTCAAGATATTTTTTATATATACTATTTTAAGGCTTTGAATTCGTAGCCCTGTGATATTAAATATTCTATTATATCTGGCAATGCCTCTACAGTAGTTTTTTTAGCAGCACAATCATGCATTAGTATAACCACATGATTTTTTCCTTCAATAGTACTTTTTATGTTTTGTATTAGCTTTTCCTTTGGTATATTATTTCCTTCTGCATCCCCATTTAAAGCATTCCAATCCATGTTATAATAACCCTTGTTTTTTATAGCCTCTTTATAAGGATTTAATCTATCTCCAAAGGATCCTCCAGGAAATCTTACTAATTTTATATCATAGTTAG
The DNA here is from genome assembly GCF_001020205.1 of Clostridium sporogenes. Taxonomy (NCBI): domain Bacteria; kingdom Bacillati; phylum Bacillota; class Clostridia; order Eubacteriales; family Clostridiaceae; genus Clostridium; species Clostridium sporogenes. The sequence continues at coordinate 408,623 of NZ_CP011663.1, read as the reverse complement.
ATCCTACTATAGACTTTATAACATTTTGAGTTTTATCTACTTCATTTACAAAGACATCTACACTTGAATAAATGTTTTTATAATTATGAGTATAGGTATGATTTCCTATAGAATGTCCCTCTTTAATTTGTCTCTCTATTATACTTTTATTCTCCTTTGCTAAATTTCCTACTACAAAAAAAGTAGCCTTTATGTTGTATTTTTTTAATATATCTAATATATCATTACTTAAATAGCTTGGTCCATCATCAAAGGTTAAAAAAGCTATTTTTTTACCGTCTTTCTTAAATACTTCCTTAGCATCATACTTGTCCTTTATATATTCGCTAAACACTACCTTATCATCCATTTGTTTAATTACCATTTTACTATTATCGTTAATCATTTCTTTTTTCATAAATTGTTCTTTATTTTTTTTATCTACTATGTTTTTGGTGACAAAAAAACCTGCTATAAAAAACAAAGCACATATTGTTATTAATAAAATTTTATTTTTTTTATCCATATTAACAGCCTCCAAAAACTTTCATTATAATAATACTAATTTAAATGTAATTTTGGGTTACAAAGTTATTAAAATATATCTTTAAATAATATTCATTATAGTTATATTGTACTTATTCTTATCCTTATTTCATATACAATAGCTTATATTTAAATAATCTTATCTATATCTATAAAACTTTAATCAAATTTTATCACCCTCCATTTTTTAATTAACATTAAACAAAATTTATTTGCCAATTATTAATTAATTTATAGAAAAAATTTTTACATATCATCTTTAATAATATATGAAAAATTTATTTAATAATGAACATAAAAAAAGCAGCTCTTAATAATTAAGAACTGCCTTTCTCTATTACAAAAATTAACTAAATAAATTTTTTATCCAGTTGCCTATTCCACCTTTTTCTTCTTTTTGAGCAGATGTTTTATCCTGTGCTGATGCTTTCTCTTCTTTCTTAGATTCTTCTTCTTTTGGTTTCTTTATTTCATCTGTTCTCATTATAAATTTAACATTACCTTCCATGTTATCCCCTAAGCCTGTGAACGTTCCATAATTTTTAGATAGGTTAACTATTTCATCTTTTACATCTAATATTTCTTTTACATCTGTTATCTTTGTACCCAATTTATCATCTATTTTCTTTACACCTTCATTATTAAACTTTGTCATGTTAACACTTAACTCTTTATTTCCCTGTGCAACCTTATTTGCCCCTTCACCAAGTTTATTTGCTCCTATATTTAACTTATTAGCTCCTACATTAAGTTTATTTGCTCCTGCATTTAACTTATTTGTTCCTGCATTTAATTTACTTGATCCTGCACTTAGTTTATTTGCTCCTAAGCTTAGTTGTGAAGTAGCTCCCTTTGCTGCTAATAAACCACCATTTAACTTATTTGATCCAACTACTAAATCATTAGATTTTGAATCTATAGCGGATAGGCCAGAATATAATCCCTTTATTCCTGTTACTGCTTCTTTAGAACCACTAACAAATTTATTAGATCCTTCCATAAGACTTGAGGAAGCTTTTCCTAATCCATTTGCTCCTTCATTTAATTTTCCTACGGCTGCTCCTAATGTAGGATTTAAATTAGATACTCCACTGTTAAGATCCTTTACCCCTTTAGTCAAATTTGACATATTATTTGATAAGTCATTAGTACCATTATACAGTTTTTGTGAACCTTCATATAATTCGTTTTGTCCCTGTTGTAACTTTGCTATTCCACCATTTAAATTCTCTGCACCTGTTTTAGCTTCACCTAGTCCACCTTCTAGTTTAGATAATCCTCCAACAATTTGAGAACTACTATTTTTCATTCCTTGTAATGTTTCTATTTCAGTATTTATTCTTGCAAGCATTGCTGATTTTTGCTCACTATTTTCTATAGAGTTTGCTACTTCTCTTAAGCTCTCCATATTAGCTAAGGCCGAATTTATTCCTTCAATTTCACTTTGTTTTGCGTCTTTAAGTTGTGCTGCTGTATTTACTCCTTGATCCATTGCCCCTACAAGATTTTGGCTACCTGCTTTGATTGTTTCTGTATTTTTAACTAAATCTCCTAATCCACCATTTATTTTTGCCACATTATTATTTATATCCTTTGCTCCTGCTTCTAATTTTGTGGAACCATCTTGAAGTTTATTTGTATTACTTGCTAACTCTCCAGATTTACTTTTTACTGTTTCAGCTAATTCAGAAGCACCATTTGCAAATTGTTTTGCTCCATTACTATAGTCAACAGATCCTTTTCCTAAATCATTTGCACCCTTACTTAGTTGTGGTACTCCAGCATTTAATTTTCCTGCACCATTTTTAGCCGCATTTACTCCACCTGTGTATTGTTTTATTCCTCCTGCCAAAGTACCTGATCCTGATTGTAATTGTCCTATAGCACCATTAAATTTATTCATATTTTGTGCTAATGCTCCAGTACCAGCATATAACTGTGATGAACCTGATACTAGTTCACTTGTTCCATTACATAAATCACCAGTACCTTTTGTTAAATCACCAGTACCTTTTCTTAACTCGTTAATAGCTTTTGCTAATTCACTAGATCCATCTGCTAATTTGGCAGATCCATCTTCTAATTTTGATGTGGCATCTTTTATATCATTTATACCATTTTGTAGTTCATCTATTTTATCTGATTTTTCTATTTTGTCCATTTCCGGTACTTTTGTTGTAGCTGTCATCATTATAGGTGCTAATTCAAAATCTTTTGCATCTGCTGTTATTTCTATTTCATCTTTTAAATCTATATCAAGTATATTTTCATCCACATTTAAGCTTTCTTTTAATCCTGGTACAGTTACAAATGTTATAGCTTGATTATTTCCGTCGGATATTATTTCTCCTTCACTTACTTCTACATTTGTAAATTTGTCTATTGGAAGATTTACTACTGATGCTACTGCAAAAGGAGTATATATAGTTCTTTCCTTTCCATTTACAGTTACTTTATGAGCATCTGTATTTTTAATTTTTATATTGATAGTTACTTTTCCTGATTTTCCTGCTAATTCTTGTGGTTTTATTTCTTTTCCATCTAATTTATAAACTATGTCTGTTTCTATAGGTAGTTTTTTATCTGTTTTTCCTTGATAGAATATGTCCTTTTTATCTGATTTCCAAGTTACTTTGTCTCCTGAAATTTCAGGTTTTTCATTTCCTTTTATATTTTTTATTCCTGTTAGTTCTGACTTATCTTTTATACTTATGCCTGCATTTTCTGAATGTAACCAATCACTAACTATCTTTTCTTTTATTACTCCATTTTGATTTAATGTAACATAAACTGATTCATCCTTTTTAATAGTATCTGCAGCATATACCGCATTTGAACTAAGAATTGTACCTATTATTACTAAACTTGCAACTTTTTTAGACATACATTTATAATTCATCCTAACCATCTCCTCAAATTTTATTTATCTTCTAAGCTGACATTTTATTTACTTCTTTTGTTGTATTACTTTTTCTCCATCCCTTTGTTGTCTTAGCTATTATAGGCTCTGTAACCATCAATATGGATGGTAATATAAATACTGTTACAAACATGCTTATGATAGCTCCACGAGCCATTAATATACATAAGCTATCAATTAACTCCATTTTAGAAACAATAGCAACTCCTGCAGTTGCGCTAAAGAATGTTAAAGAACTCGTTATTATAGATTTTGCTGAACCTTGTATAGATATTTTCATAGCCTCAAATTTATCATGACCGTATCCCAATTCTTCTTTAAATCTATTTGTCATTAATATAGCATAGTCTACGGTAGCCCCTAGCTGTATAGTACCTATTACTATAGAAGCTACAAATGGTATCTCCGTTCCTGTATAAAATGGTATCCCCATATTTATAAATATAGCTAATTGAATAGCTGATACTAATACCACTGGAATTGATACTGATTTAAACACAAAGAATATTATTGCAAATATGGCTAATATAGAAACATAGCTTACATTTTTAAAATCTTTATCTGCAATTTCTATCAAATCTTTAGTTAGAGGACCTTCCCCTGCTATCATTGCTTCTTTATCATAATTTTTTACTATTTTATTTATTTCTGCTATTTGAGCATTTTCTTCATCTCTAGCTGCTTTGTATTCTGAGTTTGCTATTATTAAATTATACCCACCTTTTTTAAAGGTATCTTTTACTTCCTGTGGTAAAAAGTTTTCTGGTACGGCTGAACCTATTATTTTATCATAAGATAGTACTTTACCTATACCATCTACCTTTTCTATTTTTTCTACCATTTCTTTTATTTCATAAGGTTTTACTTTATCCCTTACTATTATAAAATGAGTTGTTGTCATATTATAATTATCTTTTAGCTTGTTTAAGGCCACAATAGATTGCATATCCTTAGGCAAAGTTTCATCTAAATTGTAATAAACCTTAGCATTTTTCTCTCCATACACTGCTGGTAAAAATGCTATTAAAAATATTAGTATAAATAATTTGTATCTTTTAGTTACTAATCCTGCTGTCTTATTAAACTCTGGCAATATAGTTTTATGAGTATATTTATGAATAGCTTTATCAAAGTATAATATAAAAGCTGGAAGTATTGTTACTGTAGATATAACGCCTAAAATTACTCCTTTTGCCATTACAAGTCCTATGTCTTTTCCTAAAGTTAAGTTCATTGCACACAATGCTAAGAACCCTGCTATAGTTGTAAGAGAACTTCCCCCTATAGCTGTAATAGTATTGCTAACTGCCTCTGCCATAGCTTCGTTTCTATTTTCAAATTTTTCTTTTTCTTCTTCATATCTATGAAGTAAAAATATTGAGTAGTCCATGGTAACCCCTAATTGGAGTACTGCTGCTAAAGCCTTAGTTATATAGGATATTTCTCCTAATAACACATTAGTTCCCATATTATAAGCTACTGCAAAACCTATGGATATAAGGAATATAAATGGTACCAATGTGGATTCCATAGTAAGCATTAAAACTACTACTGATAAAGCTACTGCTGTCAATACATAAAAAGGTGTTTCTTTATCTGATAAATCTTTAGTATCTTTTATTATTGCTGACATTCCGCTTAAAAAGCATTGCTTATTTAAATGTGTCCTTACGTTTGCTATGGCTTCTTGTGTTCTTTCTGATGCCGGTGATTCGTTAAATTTTATGATCATTAGTGTGGAATCCTTATTGTAAAAGGAATCTTTTATTTTATCTGGCAGTATTTCTTTTGGTATAGATGTGTCCATTAAATCATCTACCCAAAGTACTTTTTCTACACCATCTACCTTAGCTATTTTATCTTTAATCTTCACTATGTCTTTGGCTTCCATATTATCTATTACCACCATGGAAGTAGCAGCACTAGAAAAGGTTTTATCTAATATCTTTTGTCCCTTTACAGTATCTAATTGCTCTGGAAGGTAAGATAGTATATCATAGTTTATCTTTGTCTTTGCCATTCCATAAAAGGATGGTATTAACAAAGCTATTGCTACTATAAGAACTAGTACCCTCTTTTCTGTAATAAATTTTCCAAATTTTTTCACTGGAATCATCTCCCTATATAAATTTAAAATTTATGATTTCTGTATACTTTGCTCCCATTTCATTTATAATTATTAGAGCATAATGACTCTAAGTCATTTATCACAATACTAATTATATACCAAAATGACTTAAAGTCAATACTATTTTTTGCTATTTTTATTAAAAATTTTTTAAGTTTTTTTTAACAGAATACAGTCCATTTATTTACTTTTACAATTTAAAATATAAAAGTATACATATAAAAAAGATGTCCCAAAATTAAATCTATTTGAGACACCTCATTTTTTTATATTTGAATATATAATTTTAAAACTTTTATCTAATAACTATATACAATACTTAAACTTAAGTTAATAATTTCCTTTATTATAAATATAAAGTATTATATTAGCACTAATTATACCTATTAAAGCTCCTACTAATACATCTGATGGATAATGAACATATAAATATAGTCTTGAAAAAGCTATAGAAAAGGCTAATATATATATTGGTAATTTAAAACTTTTTATTCTTCTTCCTATAACTGTAGCCACAGCAAAGGATGATGCTGTATGTCCTGATGGGAAAGAAAAACTTTTAGGTGATTTAATCAATAAATTTATTCCTTCTATAGCCGTAAAAGGTCGTCCTCTTTGTACTAAATTTTTAAGTACCACCTCACCTATTAAAGAACTTAAAACTAAGGAAGCTATACATAGCATTCCTACTTTTCTATATTTCTTGCTTATTAATAAAAATACGGATATTCCTATCCAAATTAATCCTAGATTCCCTATGGATGTTATAAATATCATTATTTTATCTAAAAAATCATTTGCTATATTCCTATGAATAAAGTCTAATAAGTATATGTCCACATTTTGCATAAAATTCATCTCTTGTCCTCCCTTATTTTTTTATTTCACTCTAACTTACCATAATTATATTTCAAAATATTATTGTAACATATTTTTTATTATAGAATATTATGAATTGAGCAATTTTAAAAGGAGTTCTTTATGTATCCATTCTTTTATAATACAAATTATTTTAATACTTATGATTCAAATGAAAATTTTGTATGTCCATATTTCTTAAGTTCTTATAATAATTCTGAGAACACCTGTGAAAACTTTAGAGGTGACTATAATAACTTTGAAAATTTAGAAGAAAACATAGAAAACAGAAATATAGAAGTAACTGAATACGAAGGTTTTCTTAGAGCTTGGGGTCCTTGGAATGATCTAGGTGGTAATATTACTTCTGGTTTAGGGGCCTCTTCTTGGTCTGCTAATAGAATAGACTTATTTGCTAGAGGAAGAAGTGGAGAATTAATTCATAATTGGTTTGATAATGGTAGATGGAATTATTGGGAAAACCTTGGAGGCATTTTAACCTCTTCTCCTAAAGCTGTATCTTGGGGTTTTAACAGAATTGATGTGGTATGTCGTGGTACTGATAATGCTATGTATCATAAATGGTGGGATGGTTCTAGTTGGAGTGGCTTTGAAAATCTCGGTGGTAATCTTACATCAGCTCCTACTATTTGTTCCTGGGCTTCTAACAGATTAGATTGTTTTGCTAGGGGTACTGACAATCAACTGCATCATAAGTGGTGGGATGGTTCTAGTTGGAGTCAGTGGCAAGCTCTAGGAGGAAATCTTACTTCAGGTCCAGGTGCGGTTTCTTGGGGACCTAATAGAATTGACGTATTTGCCCGCGGTAGAAACAATACTCTAATTCATAAATGGTGGAACGGAACTAGCTGGAGCCAGTGGGAAGACCTCGGTGGATTCTTAACTTCTGCTCCTTGTGCTTCCTCTAGAGGGCAAAATAGAATTGATGTTTTTGCTCGTGGAAGAAATAATAGACTTATATATAAATACTGGGATGGTTCCAGTTGGAGTAATTGGAGTGATCTCAATGGTAACTTAACATCTGAACCAGTTTCTGTCTCTAAAGATTCTTCTACCATAAATATATTTGCAAAAGGTCCTAGAGAAAATGTTATAGAAAGAATATACTATTAAATTATATTTGATTTAATACCCACAACAAAAATACACTTCATAAACTAATTTATTTTTATTAAAAAGTTCTAAAGTTTCCTGCACTAAAAATTTTATACCCATTTGATTCATCTTCCTTTAGTTCACACCTAATTTCTCATCTTCTGTGAGAAATTAGGTTAATTTTTAATTAGACCAAGTTTACAATTACTAAAGCTTATTCATATATTTATAAAGTATATCATTATATTCTTATATTAAAACTAATTATATTTTTTCTACTTTTCATTAATGTTTAATACATATATTATGTTAAAAAGGTAAAAATAACATATATCATAACAACAAAATTTTTATTATTAGAAAAGTAGGTGAATATTATTATGATTATATATCACGATGTAGGAGGTTCTCACTCTAGCTGTGTAGCAGCTAATATACATGTTAAAAATTTACCATCAAATATAATTCCCCCTAAAGAAGATTTACTAGAACTACCTACCTTTGATAAAATCACAAAAAAAGATGTAGGTCATCTTAAATTTATAGGAATAGATGAATTTGGTCATAAAGTATATACTATAAGTGTGCAATATAAGCCCAATATAGTAATACCAGCTCTTAGAGACATGTATACAGAACTCAAAGGATTTGACAATGATTTAATTTTAGTTAGCTCTCAGCCTTTTGTAAATACATGGATGAAAATTGGTGGTTTTACCTCTAGACGATTAGGTATTGTTCCTATAGGAAGACCTATTGTTACTTATGGTACGTTAAAATCTTATATGGGACTTGTTGATTTAGTTGAAAAAGTAAAAAAGAAAATACAAATTGGTGTCCCAATGTAAAGCTTTGAGACACCAACTTGTATTTTAATAATGCTTTTTATATGAAATTAATTTTTACTTTCTCTTTTATGTTTTAACTTAATCCAAATAATCTACCTAATTTCAGATATCTTATGTAAATCTATTTCTATATCTTTTACTTTTCTTTATCTATTATATTCATAGCTAAAAATATATTTTAATATTAATTGCAAACTTGTTCTTTTTCTAATACTTCTAAAATCATATTAGTTCTACTTATATCATAAGTAGTAAATTGTTTTTTAGCCTTTTGTATATCATTATAAACCTTCCAATAACCACAATATATGCATTCTCTCTTGGGATCTTGTATAAAAGATTTTACTTCCTCTAAAGGTATACCTAAAAAAATGCCTATTTCATGAGGACAAGTATCTTTAAACCTACTTTTTAATTTTGATAAAAATGACTTTTCATTAGAAAAATCTCTATATCCTATCTCTTTTAAAAATTCTAAGTTATATTTATTGTATAGTACCTTATTTAAGGCTTCTTTATGATAAAACAAAATAGTTGTACATTTATCCGTTCTTTTCAATTCTATATAGTTAATTTTGTAAATATCTAAAAATTCTTTTTTATATTTACTCCATAATAAATATAAGTTTTTACCGCTTGTACTTAAGGTAACAATAGTGGATGGTTTTACTCCATCTAAGGTTGGAGCAATTAAATACAAAAGCAAGGAATATAAATATTTTTTATTTTCCATGGCATTTATAACATTCATATACTTTGTCACTAAATTTCTACTCATATTTAACTCCTTTTAGTGTATTAGTTCCTTTCACGTTAATTTAATAACACTCTTAACATTAATTTTCCCCTATGGTATCCTTTAATGTTTTCTCAATGCTAGTCCAAGCTCTTCTGGAATAAACTATCCTAGTATTATGAGATTTACTTTGTTCTTTTATGGATTCTACCACAGTGTGACCAACATAATCTATTAATACTAAAACCAAATCTGTATTAGTAGGTACCTGTATTTTTCTATGTCTAGTCCTTCTGCCTGTAACATGATTTATTTTATTAAATCCCATTTCTTTTAAGTTTTCTTTTATGGTTTGAATCTTATCTCCTCCCACAACGAAAACACTCATGAATAACACCCCTAAACTATCTATTTTAAATTTATATTATGCATTCTTTCCGGAAACTGAGAATCAATTTCATTTAAATTATATAACAAATGATAAATAAAATCAATAGCATTTGATAAATAATTTAATATTTATTATTACAAAATAAACTAAATTATTTTTATTTATTTAAAAAATAGTACTGTGTCAAAATAAAATTAACTCTATTTTGACACAGTACTACTTTTTGTATAAATGTTTGGTTTATGGGTAAAAACTAAAATTTTAGCTTTGTGTAACTATAATATTATTTCATACTATATATTTTAAATAAACTTATTTTTTATTACTAAAAACATTAGTATACATTTCTTTTATTTCACTTATTAATGGATATCTTGGATTAGCTCCTGTACACTGGTCATCAAAGGCTTGCTCGGACATTTCATCTAAAGTTTTGAAGAATTTATCCTTTGATACTCCCGCCTCTTCTATAGAAGTTGGAATATTTACTTCTGCCTTTAGTTTATCTATGGCTTTTATTAATAGCTCTACTTTTTCATCCTCAGTTTTTCCACCTAATGATAAATAATCTGCTATTTTTGCATATTTAGCCTTAGCATTTGGATATTTATATTGTGGAAAAGCAGTTTGCTTTCTTGGCATATCCTCAGAATTAAATTTAATTGTTTCATTTATTAATAAAGCATTAGCTATACCATGTGGTACATGATGCATAGAACCTAATTTATGAGCCATAGAGTGACATACTCCTAAAAATGCATTTGCAAAAGCCATACCTGCTATAGTTGATGCATGAGCCATTTTTTCTCTTGCTTCTATATCTTTAGCTCCTTCTTTATAAGCTTTTGGTAAATATTCAAATATAGTTTCTATAGCTTCTAGGCATAATCCATCTGTATATTCTGATGACATAACTGATACATAAGCTTCTACCGCATGAGTTAGTGCATCAATTCCTGATGCTGCTGTTAATCCCTTTGGCATATTAAGCATTAAATCTGCATCTACTATAGCCATATCTGGAGTTAATTCATAATCTGCTAATGGGTATTTTACTCCTGTTTTTTCATCAGTTATAACAGCAAAAGGAGTTACTTCTGAACCAGTACCTGCTGATGTTGCTACTGATATCATCATCGCTTTATCACCCATATGTGGGAATTGATATACTCTTTTTCTTATATCCATAAATCTCATAGCTAAATCTTCAAATTCTACTTCTGGATGTTCATACATTACCCACATTATTTTAGCTGCATCCATAGCAGATCCTCCACCTATAGCTATTATTGTATCAGGATTGAAATCCATCATTTCCTTTGCACCTTTTTTAGCTATTTCTAAAGTTGGATCTGGTGCTACATCAAAGAATACTTTGTATCTTATTCCTATTTCATCTAATACATCTGTTGTCTTCTTAGCAACTCCTAATTCATATAGCACCTTATCTGTAACTATAAAGGCCTTTTTCTTATTCATATTCTTTAATTCTTTTAAAGCTACTGGAAGACATCCATATTTAAAGTAAACTTTTTCTGGTACTCTAAACCAAAGCATATTCTCTCTCCTCTCAGCTACGTTTTTAATATTTAATAAATGTTTTGGTCCTACATTTTCTGATACTGAGTTTCCACCCCAAGATCCGCAACCAAGAGTTAAAGATGGTGCTAATTTAAAGTTATATATATCCCCTATACCCCCTTGAGCTGATGGCATATTTATAATTGTTCTTCCTGTTTTCATATTGTTTGAGAATTTTTCTACTTCTTCTTTACATTTTACTGTATTTATATATAATGAGGATGTATGTCCAAATCCTCCTAGTTCTACTAATCTTTCTGCTTTAATTAAAGCTTCTTCATAAGTTTTAACTTTATACATTGCTAAAACTGGTGATAATTTTTCATGAGAGAATGGTTCTTCTAATTCTACTGATTGAACTTCTCCAACTAGAAGTTTAGCCCAATCTGGAACTTTGATTCCTGCCATTTCTCCTATTTTTTGTGGTGTTTGTCCAACAATTTTAGCATTTACATTTCCATTAACTAAAATTATTTTCTTAACTTTTTCTGTTTCTTCCTTATTTAATATATATGCTCCTCTATATTCAAATTCTTTTTTAACTTCTTCATATATTTTATCCATTACAATTACTGATTGTTCTGAAGCACAAATCATACCATTATCGAAAGTTTTAGAAAGTATTACTGAACTTACAGCCATTTTAACATCTGCTGTTTCATGTATTATAGCTGGTACATTTCCTGGCCCTACCCCTATAGCTGGTTTTCCTGAAGAATAAGCTGCTTTCACCATACCTGGTCCTCCAGTTGCTAGAACTAGATTTGAATTACTCATTACTGCATTTGATAATTCCAGTGTAGGTTCTTCTATCCAGCCTATTATTTCCTTTGGTGCCCCTGCTTGTACTGCTGCATCTAAAACAACCTTAGCTGCCATTATTGTACACTTTTTAGCTCTTGGATGAGGTGAGAAAATTATACCATTTCTAGTTTTTAAAGCTATTAATGCTTTAAAAATAGCTGTTGAAGTTGGATTTGTTGTTGGAACTATTGCTGCAATAACACCTATTGGTTCTGCAACTTTTGTTAAACCAAAAGCCTCATCTTTTTCTATTACCCCACAGGTTTTTTCATCTTTGTATTTGTTATAGATGTATTCAGATGCAAAATGATTTTTTATAACTTTATCTTCTACAATACCCATTCCTGTTTCTTCTACTGCCATTTTTGCAAGTTTTATTCTTTCTTTGTTAGCTGCTATAGCTGCTGCTTTAAATATTTTATCTACCTGTTCTTGAGAGTATGTTGAATAAATCTTTTGTGCCTCTTTAATTTTTTCAATTTTTCTTATTAGTTCCTCAGTAGTTGTAATTTTCATTAATAACACCTCTTTTAATAATAGTTTATATTTTAACAAACTTATTTAAAATATAAAAGTATTAACATTAGTAATACCTTAGAATTCCTCACTTGTTATTTATTTAACAATTACATGATAATACTTTATTAATCTTAAGTCAATACTATTTGTTAAATATTTATCATGTTTTTGATGTTAACCTTTTCTTTTTTTCATTTTATTTTTATCCTATAATAAATTTATAAAATTGTTAATTTAATATAGATAATTTTCTTGTAAATTACTATCACTTATAGAAGATGGTAAAACTTTTCATATTAATGTTAAAATTAAATTTATTATATTTAAAATAATATTTATGAATAAAAAAAATAACTATGAAAAAATATATTTTATAATATACTTTTTACACAGTTATTTTTTTTACTAAAGGGTGCTGTTTATCCCATAACTACCCAATATAATACTCTCATCTTCTTCAAAGTAGGAGTAAAAACTCCCTCTGAAGCCACGAATTATGTTTATAGGATACTTATATAAAAAATTTATTCTATTATAGTTAACTCTTTACTATATTTATTTAAAACTTCACAACCATCTTCTGTTACTAAAACTAAGTCTTCTATTCTAATACCAACTTCACCTGGTAAGTATATACCTGGTTCTATTGAGAATATCATTCCTGGTTTTATTTCTTCAGTATTAACTGCTGAAACGTCTCCTAAGTCATGATCTTCTATACCAATTGAGTGTCCTGTTCTATGAGTAAAGTATTCTCCATATCCAGCTTTTTCTATAACATCCCTAGCAGCTTTATCTATATCACAGAATCTTACTCCTGGTTTAACAGCAGCTATACCTGCCATATTAGCAGCTACTACTGTATCATAAACTTCTTTTGAATGTTCTGGAACACTTTTATAGAAGAAAGCTCTAGTCATATCTGAACAATAAGAATCTTTTACACAACCTATATCTAAAACTATGCAATCTCCTTCTTTAAGTTTAGAGGCATCATTTTCATGATGTGGATCTGCTGCATTTGCTCCATACCCTACTATTGGATCAAATGAGAATCCTTCTGCACCTAAATCACTATAAATTTTGGCAAGTCTTTCGCCAACTTCTTTTTCTGATAAATCTTGATTTTCTTTAATTAAATCATATAATTTTCCCATAGCAATATCATTTGCTTTTGATGAAGCCCTCATTAATTCTTTTTCTTTTTCATCTTTGAACATTCTTGCTCTATCTATTATTATTGAACCATTAACAAATTTGCTTCCGCCTTCTAATTCCATAAGTCTTAATAAAAAACGTGCTGGCCAATTCTTATCTACACCCATTACTTTATCTTTTTCAACATATTTAGAAATTAATTCTACTCCATCTTGGTTATCATTAAACCAAACTTTTTCTACTCCTAAGTCTTCAGTTACTGGGAATAATTCATTTATGAATAATTTATGGTTTCCATTTTCATTAAGGTAAAGAGCTATTAATCTTTCTCCTGTATGGATCCATTTTCCTGTTAAATAAAATATAGCTGGTGCATCTGAAATCAACATTTGAGGAATTTCTCTTTCTTTCATTCCCTCTAAAACTTTATTAAGTCTTTCTTGGTTCATAAAAATCCACTCCTATAATTATATTTATTTTTTTAATTCTCTATGTATAAAAGAGAAGTTAAATCAATATTTATTTATTAAAAAGACTATCTTTTAGATAGCCTCTTAATCTTTATATCTATATTTCTATATTTCTATTCTCTAAATCCTGTTTTTTTAACAAAATTATTCCATTTCCATAATCCTATACCTATAACTAAAACTGCTCCACCTATCATTTCTAATTCATATACTATATTTTTTCCTAGAGTTGGCATAACTGGCGCTGCTGATAAAACTATTCCTATTATTGATATTATAAGTACCATATTAGCTATAGCTATAGCTTTTCCGTTATTTTTAGACATTTCGTATGGTCTTACTTCATTTGGTCTATCTTTTCTTAATTTTATATATGAACGGAATAATAAAACATATGGAAATAATGATGTTAATGCTGTCATTGTAATAAGTACATTATATATTGCATCAACAGATGGTAATAATGTAGTAGTTAATAATATTATACTTACTATAATCGCTTGTAATATAACTGCTTGTACAGGTATATTGTGTTCATTAACTTTTGTAAATTTCTCTGTAAATATCCCTTTTTTAACACTACCAAATAACATCTTTATTGGTGATGCTATATAAAGTATTATGGCTCCAAGCACTGATAAAGAAATACCTAAAGCTACTATTCTTATAAACCATGGTCCTATTCCTAAATTAGCTGCAACTGTTGCTAAAGCTGCTAATATACCCTCAGATGCAGTTATCTTATCTGTTGGAAGTATCATAGTTATAGCAATTGAACCTAATACATAAAGTCCTCCAACTATAGCTGCTGATATTAAAATTGCCTTTGGGAAAGTTTTTTTAGGATTGTCTATTTCTGTAACAAAATTTGCAGCTGTTTCTGCCCCTGCAAGACCGAACATAACTGATGAAATTGCTGCTAAAGAATCCATATTTAATTTTGGTGTTAATGTAGCCACAGTATAAGTTGATGCTGGTTTATGTCCAAAAATTAATACAGATATAAGAGCCATTACTATTAAAAGAACTGCTGGCACAGTTGAACCTAATGCTCCTACATTAGTAAATATTTTAGCGAAAGCCATACCTTTGGTACTAATTAATGAAAGTATCCAAAATATAACTAATGAACATATAAGTACAAACATTTTATTTCCTGCAAGCTCTGGTTTCCCTAATACATAAGAAACGTTTACTATTAAAAATGTTAAAAATGATGAATACCAAAATAATTTAGCTGTCCAGTTTAACCAAGATACCATAAAGCCCCATTTTTCTCCATAAGCTTCTTTTACCCATTCATAAAGACCTCCATCTCTTGGATAAGTGGCTGCAAGTTCTGCACAAATAAGCGCACTTGGTAAGAAAAATATAAATGCAAATAATACCCAGGCTGGTATAGCACCAAGACCTAGCCCAAAACTAGATGCTGTAGATTTTGCTATCCATCTAATTCCAAAAAGCGCTGATACATTCATGAAAACTAAGTCCCATAGACCTATTTTCTTTTTCATGTCTATCCCTCCATACGTCAATTCTTTAGTTTCGTTAAATATTCAAATTAAAAATTTTTAAATATTTTCAGTATATTTTGATAATACCATAATTTTTTCTTAATGTATATATATTTTTTTGATATTACAGTAATTTTTTATTGTTTACTGTAATAAATTTGTTGTTTTTTTGTTTATATTAATAATTTTGGATTATTGATATAACACTATATTATTGTATATATTTTTTTAATATTTATTATATTCTTTTCTAATAATAGGATAATAATCTTGAATTACCAAGGTTATTATGCTATTATTATTGAAAGAAAAGTAAGATTTTTCTGGATTTTGCTAATATATATATTGGAGGTCAAAATGATCAATGAAATTGCTGAAAAAATTAGAAATCTAAGAAAAGAAAAAAATTTAACTTTAAAAGATCTTGGTGAAAAGACAGGTTTGTCTATAAGTTTTTTATCACAAGTAGAAAATAATTCCTCTTCTCTTGCAATTACTTCTTTAAAAAAAATTGCAGATGCATTAAATGTACCTATAACCTATTTTTTCAAAAGTCCAGAACTTCATAAATATTTAGTAAAAAAACAAGAAAGAGAAGTTTTTGAACTTGAAGGCTCTAGTTCTAAGTTCATAAGATTAAGTGGTAATTTTTCTGAAAGAAATATGGAGTCTATATTAGTCGTAATACCTGCTGAAAAACAGCATGGACATAAGTTTAGCCATCCAGGAGAAGAGTTTATATATGTATTAGAAGGAGCTATTATAGCTAATATAGATGGGGAAGAATATTTTGTAAACGAAGGTGATTCCATTCATTTTCCTTCTACTATACCACATATACTTTCTAATCCTCTTAAAACAGATTCTAAAATATTGACAGTAGTATGTCCTGTAATTTTTTAAAAATAATTACATAATTGATATTCATGTGCTATTTATAGATAAAAGATTTCCAAATATTAAAGTAAATTTATATTTACATATATTTGGAAATCTTTTTTAAATTATTTATCTATTATTTATAAATATTAATCTTCATCATAAAAATCTAAGTAAGAATATTTTTCTTTATTCTTTTGCCATCCTAATATAGCCTCCATATTAACATTTTTAGATGACATAAATATAGATTTATCTACGTCCTTAAAGTTTTTCTTTAATTCTTTAATTAAATCTTTTATTTCATGCCTTTTATTACCTATTTTACCTGCTGCCACCATACAGGCACAGTTTAGAGGCCAAATTCCACTATTTTGTATGAACTTTTGTATATATTCTTCTTCTACATAGTACAATGGTCTTATTAATTCTAATGCTTCAAAATTTGTAGATTTGAATTTAGGTAACATGGTCTTAAAATTTCCCGCATAAAGTACATTTAATAAAATAGTTTCTATAACATCATTAAAATGATGACCTAAAGCTAATTTGTTGCATCCTAATTCTTGAGCTTTAGAATAAAGAGCTCCTCTTCTCATTCTAGCGCACATATAACAAGGGTACTCCTTAGCTATATCATCTATAACTTTAAAAATATCAGAATCAAACAAATGAATAGGTATATTTAAATAATCACAGTTATCTATTAATAATTTCCTTATATCTTCATGATAACCTGGATTCATTGAAATAAACTCTATTTCGAAATTTATTTGTCCATGTTTTTTTAACTCTTGAAATAATTTTGCCATTAAAATACTATCTTTGCCTCCAGAAACTGCCACTGCTATTTTATCACCGTCTTCTACAAGATTATACTCTTTAATAGCTTTAATAAATTTATTCCATATAGGTTTTCTATATTTTTTAATAATACTTCTTTCTATATCTTTAAGAGGTATTCTCTCATTAAAAGGTACTAAAACCTCACAACCTTTACCAGCTATACCACTCATATTTTCACCTCACTTATGCAAAATATTATAACACTTTTATATTATTTTGTGTTAAAAGATTTTTAATAAATCAAAAATAAGCTATATTATATTTTTTAATAAATACAGCTTATTTAAGGTGATTATTTATATTAAAAACACTAAGGTGTACATAAAATTCATCTTAATAAAAGTTTAATTATTTTAAAAAAATTTATATGCAGCCAAATAAAATTATAGATATAAAACTATTCTACTTAGATGAAAACTCTGAATAAATATCTGCAAATTCCATATCTACATATTCTTTACTTGGTGTATATAATATACTATTTTCACTTTCTGATTCTTCTTTTACCAATTTAACTGGTATGTTTATTATAAATTCGCTACCTTTACCTATTACACTTTGTATATCTATAGTACCTTCATGCATATTTACAAAGGACTTAACTAAATATAGGCCTATACCACTGCCTTCCTTGTTTCTTCTTAAAGTTTTATCTACTTGAACAAACCTTTCAAATATATTTTCTATTTTATCTTGCGGTATACCTATGCCTGTATCTTTTACGGATATGGTAATGCTATCTTTACAATCTTTTATATTTACATATATATTTCCACCACTACCTGTAAATTTTATAGCATTAGACAATAAATTTAATATTATTCTTTCTATCTTATCTGGATCTACAGCCATAATCTTTTCTTCAACATCTGTATCAAATATAATATTTATATCTTTACTTTCTGCATAATATACAACAGATAAAGTAATCTCTTCTATTAAATTTACTATATTACAATTTACTAAATTAAGTTTTAAATATCCTGAATCTAATTTAGTTGTATCCAGTAAATTATTAATTAACCGCATAAGTCTATAACAGTTTTGTTTTATAACTTTTATATATTGCTCCTTTTTATCATAGGAGTTGCCATCTTTTTTATATAAATCCAATATTTGCACTGCTGTAAATATTACATTTAAAGGTGTTTTTAATTCATGTGATATATTGGCTAAAAAATCAGTTATTAATTTATTGTATTCTCTGCTTTCATTTAGTAGTTCTATATTTTTTTCTACATCCTTTTGAAGTTTTTCTACCTGTTTTTGCGAAGTAATATCTCTTAGTATAGATAATATAGCAGGCTTATTATTATATATAATATAAGTACATATGCTTTCAACATTTATCTTTTCTCTTTTATTATTTTGTATAATTTGCTCAACACATATCATATCAGTTTTATTTTTGTAAACCAATTCTAATTTATTTTTTATCTTTTTCTGTTCTTCTTGTACTATAAATTTATTTATATTTATATTTTGAAGTTCAGCATTATTATCACAAATTAATAATTCTGATGCACTTTCATTGGCAAAAACAATCTTATCTTTTCTATGTATTATAATAGCATCCCTTGCATTTTCTATAAGTAAATTATAGCAAGTATCGTTTTTAAAAAGTAACTCCTCTATATACTTTCTTTGACTATCTTTTTCATTTAATTTCTTGTTTAAGTTTTCTAATTGGATATTTTTTTGTTTTATGCTCTCATTACCTAATTTAACATAATATCCTAGAGATATGGCTGTTAAAATGAATACTCCCGAAAGAATTAAATCATTTTCAAAATAAGTATTTATGCAATTATAATTAGCCATAGATAAATCTATAGTTAAAATTATAACAGATGATATTATTGAAATAAACATACCAGATTTTAGCCCTCTTTGGATAGTAGTTGTAATTATAATAAATAAAAATAAATACTTGTATTGACTATTATACTTTCCTGACATTATAACCAAGATTGTAAAAATTAAAATAAAAAATATATTTTCTATTCTTTGTATAAACAATATATTTTTAAACATTCTAGTTTTTACAGTAAAAAAAGACCAAATCAAATATATTGCAGTCATTATTAAAGATAATAATATTGCAAAGGCAGTATTGTAATAACTGTTTTTATTAGCACAATTGTTTTGAGAAAGATAATTATATAATATTATAGAAGAAAAAAGTAAAGATACTAATTTTACTATACAAGTTATACTATAAATATTTTTTTCTCTGCTTTGATTAATTTCGCTCATATACCTCACACTCACTGTCATATTAATATATAAACATATAGTGTATAGGTAAGTTTCCTTACCTATACACTATTTAAAAATTCTATTTTCTTAATGACTTTGGTTCTTTAGGTTGATATGCACCAAATACACAAGCTGAATCTGCTGTAGAATAAGCTACAGATTTAAGTAATTTTGCAGTAACCTTTACACATTTTTCTTTTAATTGTTTTTTCATTGTAATTCCTCCCTATAATTTTATATTTTTATATATTCAATTTTAATATAACAATATTTAATTAATTTGCAAATTATATTATTATTCCATAAGTATATTATAAAATATCTTTTTTGCTGCAGGAGTAAGTGTAAAGCTTTGCCAAAGAACTCCCGCTATTACACAACTTCCATAATAAATTAATGCAATATTATTGTATTTTAAATATAATAATATAAGTAAAATTTCTATTAAAAGTAAAATACTAATTGATAAAAAAGAACATTTTTTTAATCTCAACTTTTCATCTACATCCTCTATAGGTTTAGATTTAGTATCTACTGGAACAAATTTATAAACTATATAATAAGAATATATAAATACAAAAATAATTATAAATATAAATATTAGATTGAATCCTATATTAATATTTTTCACCAAAAGTGCTAATACTACAAAAACGATTGCTCCAAAAATTGCACATTTATTAGGTGAATTAGCATGTATTCCTCCTGAATATTTCCTATATATCGCTGAAGTTAATGAAATAATTATAGATTCTACAAACACATTACACATAAATCCTAAAAATGCTACACACAAAAAACATATTAATGTTTGCAAAACCACAAATGCTCCATAAGTGATTATTTCTTTTGTATCCTTGTCAAAGCTTAAATTACTAGAGATTTCACTTCCTATTTTATTTGAAATCTTTTCAATAAAAAACATCCTTTACTCTCCTATTGTTTATTTTAAAAATAAATAAAACTACGATCATTAAAATAGCAATAGATGGCATAGCATAAATACACTTTCTTAATGGATTATTTAAAATATTTGCTGTATTTTCGCCAAATATTTTATATATGAGATACAAATTTAAAGCCTCACTTAGCGCTAAAAAACTCATTAATATTAAAGAATAGGTTATAGCTTTAATTGTAGTAATTTCATTTATAAATATACATATTAATATAATGGCTATAATATTTAAAATAGTATGTACACCATAATGTATTGGTAATAACCTAGTTGAGTACATAATTATAGCTAACAAAATACTAGTTAAAATATATTTACTTTTATTTATTTTTCTATTGCTAAAAGCTTGCATTCCAAAGATAATCAAAAAAGATTCTGGTGCTAATCTTATTAATAATTCTATTATACCAATCTTCAACACAATTAAATCATTCCTTTATTAGTGTATTTACACTATAATTATAACACTTTTAGGAATTAATGTAAGGTTATTTTTCTATTTAACTAAAATTTTAACATTTTTGGATATATACTAAGTTTTTTTTATCAACTTGTAAACTTATATAAGTTTTAATAAATAAAAATAAAATAAATTCTCTAAAATTGTATAATACAATTTTAGAGAATTTATTTTATAATAATTATATTATTGAGTTATATCTGAAAATTCCATATTTATACGTTCTATATTAGCCTCATAAATTATATTCTTTGATTCTATATTCTTATTACAAACTATAGCAGGCAATTTTATTATAAATTCTGTTCCTTTTCCTAGTTCACTATTTATAGTAACTTCCCCCTTATGCATCTCTACAAAGGATTTAACTAAGTGTAATCCTATACCAGTCCCCTCTTTATTTTTCTTTAAAGTTTTATCTATCTGAAAAAATCTTTCAAATATAGATTCTAATTTATCAGAAGGTATCCCAACCCCTGTATCTTTTACATGTATATATACATACTCCTCAGAATCTTTTACATTTACAAATATATTACCTCCAGGGTTAGTAAATTTTATAGAATTTGAAAGTAAATTCAAAATAATTCTTTCTATTTTATCTGGATCCACAGCAATAATCTTCTCTTCCACATTTGTATCAAATATAATATTTATTTCCTTACTTTCAGCGTAGGATGTTACAGATAATGTTATTTCTTCTATCAAGCTTACTATATTATAATTAACTAAATTTAATTTTAAATATCCTGAATCTAATTTAGTTGTATCCAATAAGTTATTTATCAATTTCATAAGTCTATAACAATTTTGTTTTATTAGTTTTAAATATTTATCTTCCTTTTCATAGTCAACGTCTTTTTCATAAAATCCCAATAATTGTACTGCTGTAAAAATCACATTTAATGGTGTTTTTAATTCATGGGATATATTAGATAAAAATTCCGTAATTAATTTGTTATATTCCCTACTTTCATTTAATAATTCTATATTCTTTTTAACATCTTGTTCAAGTTTTTCTACTTGTATTTTAGATGTTATATCATGTAGTATACTCAAAACTGTAGGCATTCCATTATATATAACATAAGTAGATGTATTTTGTATTGTCTTCTTCTCTTTATTGTTATTTACACCATGCTGAAATTTAATTATATTTTCATTACCACAATATAAATCTTGAAATTTATTTTTTATAATACTATACTCACCCTTAGGTATTAAATTTTTTATATCTGTATCTTCAAAATTGTAATTTTCTTTATAACCTAACATTTGCTTTGCTCTTTCATTTGCAAATATAATCTTATCAAATCTATGTACTAATATAGCATCCTTTGAATTTTTTATAAGTAAATTATAACAATTTTCATTTTTTATAAGTAATTGCTCCATATATGTTTTTTGCATTTCCTTCTGGTCTAATTCTGTAGTTAATATATTTACTTTTTCCTCTTTTTGTCTTAAATCCTCTTTTTGAATATTCACATAATATCCCAAAGGCCAAGCTGTCATTATAAAAACTCCTACTAAAATTAAATCTGTTTCAAAATATACATTTACAGGAGCCTTTGGTGCCAGTATTAAATCTATAGCTAATACTATACTGGAAGATACAATTGCTGTAATAACTCCATACTCCATTCCTAATTGTATTGTAGTAGTAATTATAACTAATAAAAATAAAAACTTATAAGAACTTTTATAACTTCCTGACATTATTATTATGACTGTAAAACTTATAATTGATATGATATTTTCTATGACTTGAATTGTTTTTATTTTTTTCAATTTAAAAGCTTTTATTGATATAAACATCCAAATAAGATATATACTAATTAAACATATTATAATAATAGCTAAATTTAATGCATCAAAATAAAAATTGTTATAAATATTATCTTTATGCTTTTCTGTATATTTTAAATAAATAGCACCTACACAAAAAAGCAATATAATAAATTTTACTATCAACATGCTATTATATATTTTTTTGTCATGACTCCAATTTTTAATTTTTATTTTATCTAAATTCATTAATTTAACTCCTATATATTATTACATTGTTTCCTTCTATCCATAAATTTGTTTATAAGAAAAACATTAAATGCAAATAAAATAAAATAGGGAATAAAATTTATTACTTTATTGATAGGTGTAAGACTCAGTAATGACCTATTAATTTTAAATACCTTAATTAAAACAAAAATACTTACAAACTCACTTATACATAGAATTATTATCATAAGCATATTATAAGAAATGGCATCTTTAATGGATATTTTACCAATATTAACAGATACTATTATTGAAAAAATAATATTTATAGCTAGATGAATCCCAAAATGTATAGGTAACATTCTAACACAATAGCTTTCTATCGCAAATAACAATGCCATTATTATTAATCTTTTCTTGGAAAATTTTTTTTTTGATAAAAAATAAATCCCTACCATAAATATAAAAGTTTCTGGTATTGATATTAAAAAAAACTCTAAAATAGATAATTTAAGCATATTTTTTATTTCCTTTTCATTTATAACATCTATATGTAATTATATCATATTTTTCTATTATATAAAATTAATGACAAGAAAAAATATGTTCTTTATTTCTTATATTGATATTTTCGTCATATTTTTATAAAAATTTAGTTTTTACAACAAATTTTAACTCTATATTATATAAAAAATCATTTTATGTCAAATTTTGTTCCATTTAAACTATAATTCCTATTTAATAATTATATTAATTATTAAGGATTTATATTCTATATTTATTATAAATAAAAAGACATATACATTTATATTGCATATGACTTTTTATAACTATTATTTTATTATTCATCCATATATGTAAATTTAGAAATATATTTTATGCCTTCTATACTTTTTTACTAAAAATTTAACACTAGTATTATGCTACTAATTGTAAAAATTCCTTTATAGACATAGAATATTGCATCTCTTTTGCTAACTCCTTATCTTCTGTAAATCCAATTTTTCTAAATACCCTTCTTGAACGTTGATTTTTGAAATTAATTTTTGCAACAACTTCATCAACTCTCCATTGAAAAAATGCATGTTTTAACCCTTCTAATATTGCATTAGTCCCTAATCCTTTACCCCATTTATCTTTATCTCCTATTACTATAACCATTTCTGCAATACTATTCTTAGGAACAAGTCTTAAAAATCCTACAGGTTCCTTTTCATTAGTTGTTACCATGAAAAAACTACCATTCTGATTAAATAAATGAGTAAGAATAGGCATATTTATTCTATACATTATATCTTTAATACTTTTGCTTACATTTTGTTTTTCATTTAAATATTGTGTTATTTCAGTATCTTCTAACCAATTAGCAATTATTGAAGCATCTGATTTAAAGACTTCTTGTCTCAGCTCTACATTATTATCTCCCATTAAAATTAATCCTCCCTAACATAATAAAAAACCCTATTATAAGTGCAAATTTTGCATTTACAATAGGATTTATCTACATACAATTGGATTGTACCAACATTATCTATTTATTTCAAATACTGTATTTAGCCTTTAATATAGTTTCTATTGCATTAGTACAGATTAGAGAAGAATGGCCATAGTAAAATGAATATTGCTCATTTTATCTGCATAATTGACATGTACCTTCATTATAATAAACTTAAATCATCAAAACTATCCTTATTTTCTATAATAACCTCTATAAACTTTTCTGCAATATATGAATCAAATTGAGTACCACTACACCTTTTTAGTTCTTCAATAGCCTCTTCATAAGTCTTTCTTCTATTATAAGGTCTATTAGAAGTCATAGCATCAAAACTATCTACTACCGTTAATGCTCTAGCAAGAAAAGGTATATTGTCCCCTTTAAGATTATCTGGATAACCTTTTCCATCATATCTTTCATGATGATGTAATATTAAATCAGAAATATTCTGAAGGGAACTGACAGGTTTTATTATTTCAACTCCATTTACAGGATGCTGTTTCAGTATTTCCCATTCTTCTTTTATTAAAGGCATCTTTTTATTTAATATCTCCCTTGAAATATTTATTTTACCTATATCATGCATATAGGCTCCATATATAAAAATTTTTTTATCCTCTGCAGATAATTTAAGCTTGTCCGCCAATAATCTACTATAAAGAACTACCCTTTCAACATGCCCATATGTATATCTATCCTTAGCATTGATAACACTTATTAATGTCTTTATTGATGTAACCAGATCTATGTGTTTTTCATCGATATCATTTTTAAGTTCATCTAAAATAGAAGTATAAGCTTCAACCCTATTTTTATTAAAAAATTTAGCTCTATAAAGAGCATCGTCAGCACTCTTAATAAGCTCCATATCACTCTTAGCTTTATAAGGATATACAGATATCCCCATTGATACCGTTAAATTACCATTAGGCTGATTTTCTTCACCTTCAAAATAAGTATATTCTGTCTTTCTCCTTATTTTTTCCGCTATATTAATAGCTTCTTCCTCTGAAGTACTAGGTAATAGTATGGCAAATTCTTCTCCTCCATATCTTGCTACTATGTCTTCTTCTCTTGTATTATTTTTCAATATTTCACCTATAGTTTTAAGTACCTTATCTCCTTTTTGATGACCATATAAATCGTTATAATGTTTGAAATAGTCTATATCAATAAATATCATAGAAAGAGCTTCATTTTTTTCTTCACACTCTATTATTTCTTTGCTTAAGGCATCATGAAAAAATCTATGATTATATACATTTGTAAGCCCATCTTTATTAACTAAACTTTCAAGTTTTTTAATGTGTTCACTTTCCACCTTTACATAAAAACCTAAAGGCCAAGCTGTAAGTATAAACACTCCTGCTAATATCAAATCCTGCTCAAAATATTCATTAACTATTAAATTAGGCACGCATATAATATCCATAATTAAAATAATCAATGAAGCTAAACAAGCTATTATTATTCCCTGCTTCATTCCTAATTGTATAGTTGTTATAATAATAATAAATAAAAATAAAAATTTATATTCGCTAGCATAGCACCCAGATATATGTATTAGAATAAGAATTATAAAAATAAAAATTAAATTTTCCATCAAATACACATATTTTATATATCTATCACTAATCCTATTGTTCTTAGGGAATGCCCATATTCCATATATTAATAAAAATAAAAGAACCACAAATGTTACTGATATCAAACTATAATAAGAATATATATTTGATGAACTATTATAATAAAAAAATCTTTTAAAAAATATTATTGCTGAAAATAATAACATAGACAACTTTACTATAGATACTATGTCATTTATTTTATCATCTTGCATTTTACTCATTTTCTGCTACCTCATGTTCTCACAAAATAAATATTTTTATTTATATATATTTAATAAGAAAGATCAGTTATAAACTGATCTTTTTCTTTTATTCTTCTCTTAAACATTTTGGCTCTTCAGGTTGATACACGCACCAAACGCACGCTGATGATGCTACTACGGATGCAAGAAGAGTTGTAAATGTTGCAACTAGCATTAATACCTTTTTACTTAATTTTTTCATGATTTTTGTCCCCCTTTGTAGTATCTATTATATAACTCAAAAAATCATCTAATTTTTTCAATACTAAATGCCCATATTGTGTAAGAGTAAATGTTTGCCATACTATTCCACTATATACACATAAAGAATATATTATAAATTTTTTATTCCCCATTTTATAATATAAAACAAAATTAATTAGTATAATAACTAAATAAACACTTAATGTTATAATGGAGCTTTTTTTAAGCCTTTTTATTTTTTTAGATTTCTTTATAGGTTTAGCCTTAGAGTCTACAGGAGCTAATTTATAAATAATATAGTAAGACCATACAAAAATAATTACCCCTAAAAATAATAATATATCTAAATTAACTAATGAACTTGTTAAAAATACTACTATTATAGCAAACCCAACACAAACAATTGTTCCTATAACAGCACAATTATTTGGAGAAGTAGCATGTACTCCACCAGAAAACTTTCTTAGTATGCTTATTGTAAAGGATATCAGCAAAGCCTCAATTTGAATATTAAATACATATCCAAACATAATTATAAGAAATATAGAAAATATAGTTTGAAAAAAAGCAAAAGTTCCGTAAGATATAACTTCTTTTTTATCATTATCCAAATTTAATTCTGATGCTATTTTTGTAGCAACAGAATTGGATATTGTCTCTGCATTAATCATATTGCAGCTCTTCTCTTTTTAATAATCTAATATAACGTAATACTATAATACAAGCAAAAATAATCAAAGATGGAATTCCATATATAGTTTTTAAATTAGGATTCTTAAATATATGATTCATATCCTCTTTTAAAATGTATTGTATTATAAAAATATTGGTGCCCTCACAAATAAGCTGAAAAATTATTGTAATAATAGTACTTTTTACTGCCTTCATTACATCTATTCCATTTATAATGTAACTTAATAATATAATCACCATAATACTAAGTATTGTGTGAATACCATAACTGATTGGCAAAGATCTAATTATAAATATCATTATTATCATTAAGAAACTGGATAATAAATAGTTTTTTTTATTCATTCTAGTATTGGAAAATGTATAAACTGCAAAAATAAGTAAAAATGCTTCTGGAATAGCTCTTGCAACAAATTCTACCACGGATAATTTTAGCATATTTTATTTCTCCTTTATTAATTATGTAAATATTTATACATCTTTTATAATTATATCACTAACATTATGGAAATAAAATGAACTTACTCTTAATAATTAGCAATTTATATATATTTTTCAATAATTGAAATTATAATATATTCTAATATATTTATCATCCTAATAATTAGAAATTATTTTAAATTTTTATAGATTTTATATTATTTATATGTTTTATAGTATTAAAAATAACAATAAAAACAAAAAATCTTATAAATATATCTCCAATACTCATAACACTATAACCTACATCAATTATATCTGTTAAAAATTTAAATTTAGTAGATGAATCACCTAGAATATGTATATCATTGACTTTAAGAAAAGAATAAGGTTTTGCATATCCTGTAAAATAAGATAGTGTAGGAAATACAGGCATCTTACCATTATTTACTGCTGTAGCAATTTTATTTAGCATACCACCTATTAAAATAAATATAGATCCTATAATAGCACTGGCATATTGTTCATATTTTATAATAATAAATAAATAGGAACAAATATATATAGTCTCTAATATTTTAACATGCCTTATCAAACTATAATTTTCTAGAAATATATTTATTTGTATAATTATGTATATTAATTCAATGGTTAACACAGCATAAATATGCCATGATTTAAATAATGGCTTTATTTCATATCCCTTTAATTTAGTTATTATTAAGGCTAATATTATTGTTTCTAACATAGATACTCCCTCCTCTTCTTATATATTTTTATTAATTCTATTATATTAATTTACTTATTAAGTAAATTATTTACTATTATATTTTATATCAATTAAATTTCTATATTTTTCATAATTCTCCTTTTATAATATGCATCCCTCAATTGTCAATATTGAAAAATTAAAATCTAATTTAAATTTATAAGATAATATTTTTTTCATGGACAATAAAAAACATGCCCAAAAGACTTATTCCAAATTTTGAAATAATGAATTTTAGGCATGTAATTTATATTAATTTTAGTTATTATAATAAAGACTTTCTGAAATATATTCTGGATCACAGGTTACATCTATTCCAAGTTTTCTAAAGGTTTGTTCTTCATTTGTACTTAAAATTGTAGTTGAGTGGGCTTGACATCCCTTTAACATTGGTAATTTACCCATAGCTACTTGAGCTGTTGGATTTGTGGCTGCACATATGCTAAGGGCTATTAATACTTCTTCACAACTTAAAGCAATTCTTTTGCTTCCTAAAGTCTTTGCTTTTAAGTTTATAATTGGTTCCAATATAACTGGTGAAATAAGATGTATTTCATCAGATATATTTGCATAATGCTTAACTGCATTTAAAATTACAGCAGCTGTTCCATCCATTATCTCTGAACTTTTCCCTGTTAATATTGTTCCATCCTCTAATTCTAAAGCTACAACTGTACAAGTTTCACTTTTGTTAGCTCTTTCTTTTAATTTAGCTGCATATTCTCTTGCAGGTATAACAACTTTCCTATCCTCTTCTTTTAAATTAAGCTCCTCCATAATAAGTTTAGCTCTATGGAAAGTTTCTTTATCTACATAGCCTTTTTTGTACTCGCAGGCTGTTTTAAAAGCTCTTCTTATTATTTCTTGCTTAGATGCTTCTTTAACAACTTCATCGTCAACTATACCAAAACCTACTCTATTTACTCCCATATCTGTTGGAGATTTATAAACAGACTCTTCTCCTGTTATCTTTTCTATAATTCTTTTAAGTACAGGAAAACTTTCAATATCACGGTTATAGTTTACAGCTACTTTATTATAGGCATCAAAATGAAAAGAATCTATCATATTTACATCTTTAAGATCTACTGTAGCCGCTTCATAAGCTATATTTAAAGGATGTTTTAAAGGTACATTCCACACCGGGAAAGTTTCAAATTTTGAATATCCTGCTACATTACCTCTTTTATATTCATGATAAAGTTGACTAAGGCAGGTAGCTAATTTACCACTTCCTGGTCCTGGAGCTGTAACAACTACAATGGGTTTTGTTGTTTCAATATATGGATTTTTACCATATCCTTCATCACTTACAATAGTATCTACATCTGTAGGGTATCCTTTAGTAGCTTCATGCTTATAGACCTTTATACCTCTACGTTCTAATTTATTTATAAATATATTAGTTGCAGGTTGACCGCTGTATCTTGTTATTACAACGCTATTTACTTCAAGGTTATATTCTCTTAAATCATCAATAAGTCTTAAAACATCAACATCATAAGTAATACCAAAATCTCCTCTTATTTTGTTTCTTTCAATATCTCCCGCATATAAACAAATAATTATTTCTACTTTTTCTCTTAATTTATGTAGTAGTTTAATTTTTGCATTTTCATCAAATCCAGGTAAAACTCTTTTTGCATGTAGATCAAATAAAAGTTTACCTCCAAATTCTAAATATAGTTTGTCATAATTGTTAACTCTTTCTAATATGTACTTTGATTGTTCTTCAAGGTATTTTTCGTGATCAAATCCTATTTTCATATTTACGCCTCACTATACTTTATTATTTTATTCTTATTTATAAGAACCTTTAAGTTTTTACATTTTTATATTATTACATAGTTTTGATTGAAAGTAAATTATTATATAATGGATTTTTTAATTATTTAAATTACTAAAACCAACTTAGCTGATTATTTCCATAGTTCTTTTTATATGCCAAAACTATATCTTCCATTTTATATAAAATACCCAATCTTTCACATTCATTTCTAAATATATTCCATAATTTTTTTTGATTAAGTGAGGCACATTCATATTTATTTCCAAAGGTATCTTTGTATTTTGCTACCATATTTTCTTTTGGAAACTCTCTTGTTAAATTCCTATAAAAATATTCCCTTTGATTTCCTCTTAAAGTTAATCCCATGCCATATGCAAAAATAAATTTTGCACCACATTCATGAGCAGTTCTTACTATTTTTATAATATTTTCTTCATCATCATTTATGAAGGGCAAAATAGGCATAAGCAATATACCGGTAAATATACCATTGTAAGAAAGCTCCCGTATAACTTGAAATCTTTTAGATGTTACACAAACATTGGGTTCAATTTTTTTGCACAATTCATCATCATATGTAGTTATGGTAATCTTTATTAGTGTGGGTGAGTGGTTCTTAATTTTTTTCAGAATATCAATATCTCGTACTACAAGATTACTTTTAGTTGCTATAGATACTCCAAAATTTAAAGTATCTATTTCCTCTAATGCTCTTCTTGTAAGCATCAGTTCTTTTTCAAAAGAATTATAAGGATCACTCATAGCTCCTGTTCCTATAACTCCTTTTTTCCTTTTTCTTCTTAGTTCATTTTTAATAATCTGTATTGCATTTTTCTTTGCTCTTACTTTATCAAAGTTTTCTATACCATAGCATTGGCTTCTAGAATCGCAATAAATACACCCATGGCAGCAACCTTTATAAATGTTCATGTTATAATTTATCCCAAACCACCAATTGTCCTTACTATAATTTGATATTAAAGTTTTTGCTGGAACATACTCCAAGTTTACTATCACTCCTTAATAAATCTTTTATTAAATATTTATATTCATATTATCAAATCATACATGACATCTGCATGTCATATTAAATAAAATTGTAATTATTTCTATTGATCTATTATAATTTTCACGTTTACCACTAATTTCATTTCATAAAAAAATTATTATTTAAATACAAATATTAAGGAGATGGTAAATTGCTTTCCATCTCCTTAATATAAATATATAATTTTAAATTAATTTTCGGTTTCAATTATTAAACTTTTAGTTTCAACTTTATTATGTATAAATTCTCTCTTTTATCTATAAGATTATTTTAATCCTATAGTCATTTTACCAATACCTAAAGCAAAACCATTATTATCTTCTGGCATCCAAGTTTTATCTTTTATTACAAATTTTGAAGTTTGCTCTTTCATATCAGATGATGGTTTTACATTCTTGTATTCTTTTATTAAGTTTTGTATATAAATATCTATTCCTTTATTAATAGCTTCTTGTCTATCTGTAATATTTGATTTTTTAATCTCTTCAGCTGCATCTTTTCCTGCTTTTTCATCAAGTGCAACTTCATTAATATAAGTCATCTTTATCTTAACAGTAGCTGATTCGTCATTTTGAGAAACAATTTCTGCTTTTGCTGATAATTTCTTTAAAGCTTCTACACGAGCTGTATATATTTGTTTTATTTTTTCATCACTAACCTTTACCCCTTGTGTAGTAAAATTAGTTTTTAATGTTTGTATAGTTCTTTCCTTTTGCATTTTTGAAATTTCTTCTATTTTATCTTTTGGTAAATCAATTTTTGTTAAAGCTTCTTTATTTCCTTTAATGTAAAAATCAAATAAAATTTTTGCTGTTTCATCAGCACCTACCTTTGGTTTAGAACTACATCCTATTACCATTACCGGAATAAATAATAAGATTAGTGATAAAATTAGACCTTTTTTTGCTTTTTTCATATTTTTCCCCCTAATATAATATATTTTTAAAATAAATATATTATATTTTGAGCTTTTTGTCAATTTTTTTTATATATCCCATCTATTAAAAGTTAATTCTAAATTTTAATAATATTAATTTTTTAATCGAATTGATATTTTTGCAAAAAATTTTATACTAATTCTCATTAACTAAAAAAGAGGGGATCTCAAGATTAAATCTATTTTGAGATGCCCTCTTATTAAAATTAATTATTTTAATAAGATCCTATATAAAAATAAATTAGTTAGAATAAAAGAAAATTAAAACAATCAATAATTAATGTAAAAATTTTATTATTATAGGAGCTAAGAAAGAAGTAATAAGTCCCGCTATACCTATAGCTAAGCTACTCATAGCTCCTTCAGTTTCTCCCATTTCTATAGCTTTTGTGGTACCTATAGCATGGGATGATGTTCCAATAGAAATACCTATAGCTATATTGTTTTTAATTTTAAATATCTTACACACTACAGGAGCTATTACAGCTCCCATTATACCAGTTATTATAATAGCAGATACTGTAATGGCAGGTATACCACCTAAAACTTTAGAAACTTCTATACCTATAGGTGTTGTTATAGATTTTGGCATCAATGAATAAGACAATTCACTGGTCAGACCAAATGCTTTAGAAATATAGAATATACTTATCATAGCAGTTATACAACCCACAGTTACCCCAAGTAATATAGGTATAGCATATTTTTTTATTACATTTATTTTTTTATATAATGGTACAGCAAGTGCTACTGTAGCAGGTCCTAAAAAGAAAGATATAAGATTGCCACCTTTATTAAAATTATCTAATTTAATATTAAAGGATATTAATATACATACTATTAAAGCTATACATATTAAAAGAGGATTAAATAAGGCTATTTTTGTTTTTCTGTATATGTAAAGTCCTATTTCAAAACCTATTATTGATAATAGTATTCCGAAAACAGGAGAATTTAAAAGATCTTGGACCATTATTGTGCCTCCTTACTTGTTAGTTTTATATATAATTGAATAGTCCAACCTGTAACAACTATTATAATAATACTTGTTATTAAGCATACTCCTAAAAATGCTAACCATTTACCTTTTAGCATAGGCATACAGGATAAAATTCCTACTCCCGCCGGTACAAAGAAAAAAGCTAAATGATCAAGTAAGAATTTACTTATGTAGTTTATTTTAGTTAATTTTATTATACCTGAGGATAAGCATAGAAATAATAGTATCATCCCTATAACATTTCCTGGTATAGGCAACTTAAAGAAGTCATGTATAGCTTCGCCTAGTAGGCAAATCAACAAAATTATTCCTAACTGTCTTAATAATCTCAAGGTAACACCTCTTTTCTAAATATTAAGTTTTTAACAACTAGTATTTATTTTATTACTTTTTTATTATAAATACCATAGTAAAATAAAAGTTGAAATTTTTAAACAAATTAGTATTGTGGCAATATATAATCAATAATATAAATTTTAAAAATGAACGAAAATTATGAAAATGATTTTATAATAAATAAAATAGTCTTGTGAAATAAACATACGGTTAATTACTAAAGGGTAATGCTCATATCCCTGCATTACCCTTTAGACACTCTTATTAAAAAATATATTTTTGGTATATTTTATATTATTTATAAAAATCTATTTACTTCATATAAAAATTCTTCAAAATCTCCTAGATGTTCTTCTATAACTTTTTATATAAAACATCATTAACCATAAACTTTACCATCCTTCTTTATTGAATCCATAACAATTTGCCTTTCTTCATTTAATTTTACATAATCTTTAAAAGATCTCATATCATAGAATTCTTAGATTTTCATCTTAGCTATAAAGAATCTCTTTGGTACCCACTATTTTTGCGGGAGACACAAGTTTTATATTCTATTTACTAAGCTTTTCTTTATATCTAATAAATAATTCCCTCTTATAATAAAAAAATATATTATTTGAATAATAAGGAAACTTCCCATTACAAAGAATGCTACTATATTAACATCCATTGCAAAGGCATTTTTTAATGCTGACAATGCAAATGATGAGTGTATTACTGCAACAATATAAGGAAATAAAAATAATACTCCGATTTCAATAGTTGATACTTTTTTTATTTCTCTAAAGGTTAACCCAATTTTATTTAACTGTTCATACTTTACTCTATCCTCTTTAACATCCATATAGTATTTGTTATATAAGAAACTTCCTGTAGTTACAAAGAAAATTATTCCTATGAATATAGCTAAGAACAGAACCACCCCATATCCAATTTTGTGGGATTCTAATATATCAGCTTTCATTAAAATAATATAATTTTCCTTATGATTATCTTCTCCAAATTTCTCCTTATAGCTTTTACAAATATTCAAAGTATCTTTATAATTCTTTACATTTAATGCAGAAAATAAAGATATCGAGCCATTAATCTTATTATATACATCATCCTTTACAATATATACATCATCATATAATGCAGGTATTACCCTCTCTTTTAACTTTGTAACAACTTTTATATCCATATTATCTACTAAAATATTGTCTCTCTTATTAATCATTAATGGTGACCCTGCTATTGATTCATTACTTTTAATATGTATTTTTTCTTGTCCAAGTGATTCAGCCAACATATTATAGGTACTTTCATTAATTATATTTATAGGTACAGTATCTTTCTTATATACTATAGACTTAATTTGCCCTTGAACTTTTGTATAATTATAACCTTCTTTTTTTAGAGAACCTTCTATAAAATCTAATTTTTTATAATCTTTTTTATTAGATGCATAAAAAAATGCTTGTGGAAAATTTCTGTCAACTTCAGCCTCCTTATTTACCCAAAAAGCTGATACAGCTCCAATAGATGTAAATGCTATGGCAGAAGTTATGGTAACTAAAAAGAACATTCTTGTATTATCCTTTATCCTATATAAAAGAGTTGAAATCCATAATACCCTTGTTTTATTCATATAAAATTCTCTATTCTTTTTTAAAATCTTTATTACAAAAACGCTTAACTGTGAAAATAACAAATATGTTGCAATTATAACTGCTACTGTTACAGGTATAATTCTATAAGCTATATTATTCATAGTTGATGTAATAGATAAATAATATCCTCCAAGCAATAATACTACACACAATATTGCAATAATATTTGAAGTCTTTGGTTCACTCTTGGGTTTTTGAGTTCCCTTTAGTAAATTTAAAACTTCATCTTCCTTTATTATAAATGTAGTAAAAATAGAAATTAAAATTCCCATTAAAACAAAGGCTAATAAAGTTATTATTATTGCTTTAAATGGGAAGTAAAATAACAAAGCATTATAGCCTAAAAGTTTACCACTAAGAACTAAAAATATTTTAGAAAAAATCACTCCTAATATAATTCCGGATATTCCAGACAATGAACTAATTAATACATTTTCAATTGCTATCATTTTTTTAATTTGTTTATCCGAAGCTCCTAGAATATATAGTATACCCAACTCTTTAAACCTACTTTTTATAAACACACTTACAGAATAAAATATAAAGAAGCATAAAAATAGATATGCAATTATTGTTGTTATGTTAAATGCCTTCTGTAAATACATTGGGAATATAGTTACATCTAAATTAGGATGTAATACAAGCATAGTAAATGAAAATAATAAAGCTGCTGATATAGTACTACTTAATAAATATGCAAAATATGCTCTAATATTTCTTACTACATTTATGGTGGAAAACTCTCTAAAATTCATTAGTTACCACCTCCTAATAGAGCAAGAACATCTATTATTTCTTGATAAAATTGCTGCCTACTATCCCCCTTATAAATTTCATTGTAAATAGCTCCATCTTTTATAAAAAGTATTCTATTGCAATAACTAGCAGCTAGTGGATCATGGGTAACCATCATAGTAGTTACTTTCTCCTCTTTATTTATTTTTTCAAATAGTTCCATTACAATTTTTGATGCTTTTGAATCTAGGTTACCAGTAGGCTCATCAGCTAAAAGTAGAGAGGGATCATGTATTAATGCTCTTGCAATAGCTGTTCTTTGCGCTTGGCCTCCTGATACTTCAAATGTTCTCTTTGCTAATAAATTCTCTATTCCAAGAATTTTTGATACTCTAGTTAACTTTTCATCCTGTTCTTTAATTGCTATACCATCTAAAGTCAATGGTAACACTATATTTTCTCCAATAGTTAATGTATCCAACAAGTTAAAATCTTGAAATACAAATCCTAATTCTCTTCTTCTGAACAAAGCTAAATCCTCCCCTTTAAGTGTTAAAGGGTTCTTATCCTTTATTGTTATTTGTCCTGAAGTTGGTTTATCAACTGTAGAAATCATATTTAAAAGCGTTGTTTTACCACTTCCTGAAGGGCCCATAATTCCTACAAATTCACCCTCATCTATATTAAAGCTTATATTATTTAAAGAGGTAAATATAATTTTTTTACCATATACTTTTTTTAAATTACTAACTCTTAAAATTTCCATTTTATTCACCATCCTATGCAGTTAATATTATAATTTTAGTAAATACTAATACAGCAAGTAAAAGACCTGCTAGCACTCTATATATTGCAAATATTTTCATAGGTTTCTTCTTTAAGTAACTTACAAACTTATTCATAACTATTATTGACACTATAAATGCTACAATAAAACCTAATATTAATGCGCTCCATAAAGTTGGTGTCATTATAGAATAATCAAATTCAAATAAGTCCTTTAGGGATGTTCCTATCATTGCTGGAATAGCTAAAAAGAATGAAAATTCTGCCGCTATTGGCGTTGATATTCCTGCAATCCAGCCACCCATTATAGTAGATGCACTTCTTGACATTCCAGGCCATACAGATAAAATTTGTAATAACCCTACCTTTAAAGCTTGAGTAAAAGTTATGCTATCTATATCCTGTACAGCATGTTCTTTTTTTCTAAACATATTTTCTATTATTAGAAGTAAAATACCGCCTACTATAAATCCTATAATTACTGCTTCTGGTCTAAATAATGCTTTTATTTTATGATAGAATAATAGGCCTGTAATCCCAATGGGAATAGAACCTACTATAACATTAATTCCAAATTTAAATCCAGTCTTACCTTCCTTACCTTTAGTGAATATAAACTTAAAAAATTCTACTACACTTTCTTTAATCTTCTTCCAATAAAGGACTACTACTGCTAGTATTGCTCCAAGCTGAATTATAACCTCAAACATTTTAGCAAACTCCCCATTGAAATTAATTGCACTTCCCACTAATATCATATGACCTGTGGAAGACACGGGAATAAACTCTGTAAGCCCCTCTACAACTGCTATTATAATAGCTTTTAATATAAATATTATATCAATACCCATAACTACATCTCCTTTAAACTAATACTTATGTATCTAGTTTAAAAGATGCCATATAAAAATACTATCTCAAAACCTTACATAAGTATGACATGTATGTCACACTTATTAATTAATAAAAAAAATAGAATAGTATAGCCTTAAACTATCTATCCTATTTCTATATTTAATATGATACCCTACTTTTTAAATACTATGGAAACAGTTGTTCCCTTTGAAACTTTAGATTCTATAAATATGCCATGTTCTAAATTATCACAAATTCTTTTAACTATATATAGTCCCATTCCGGTAGACTCTCCAAAATTACGTCCATTTTCCCCTGTAAAAAATGGCTCAAAAACTCTTTTAATATCCTTCTTCGGTATTCCTACCCCTTTATCAATTATACTTAACTTAACAGAATTTTCATCATCATAAGCTCTTATAATCAATTCTTTCCCCTTGTCTTTGGAATACTTTACTCCATTAACAATAAGCTGTTCCAATACAAACTTCATCCACTTAAAATCACTGTGTACTTCTATAGAATCATCTATTTGAACTTTTGGTAATATCTTGTTTTTAATAAATATCTGCTTTTCTTCGTTAACTTTACTCCTAACTAAATTATATAGAGAAAATTTTTCTACTATAAAATCTTGCTTAAAAGAATCAAGCCTAGCAAAATACATAGCCATATTTAATCCTCTATTTAATTTACTTATCTCTACTTTCATACTTTCAACAGGTTCTTCTCCCTCGTATTCTTGTATTTGTAATTGAATTATTGATAAAGGTGTTTTCATCTGATGAACCCATTGATTTATAAATGTTATATGATCATTATAGGCATTATTGTATTTTATAATTTCAGCTTCATACAAATTATGCTCTTTCTTTAAAATATTAGAGATACCTTCCCCTAAAACTGAATTTCCTAAATCTAAAAAAGATTCATCTAGATTATTTAGTCCCTTGTCTAAAAATCTATATACTTCCTTATTCTTATAATATCTAAAAAATAAAAAACATCCTAAAATAAATGTATTAAATAATAATATATATAAACACTCACCAATTTGTACAAATCCTAAAAGAGCTAAATATCCCAATGTAACAAAAATACTTATAAAATATATAGCTATATATCCTTTATTGTCTTTTATAAATAACTTCATTTTTTCTGCTCCCTACCAAGTTTTATTCAATCTATATCCTACCCCTCTTACGGTTTCTATTCCATCTTCTATTCCTAACTTATGAAGTCTTTTTCTTATTCTACTTACATTAACATTCAATGTATTCTCTTCTACAAACTCAATATCATCCCATATTTTCTCTAAGAGGAAATCTCTATTTACAACCTTAGGATATTTTTTCATAAGATATTCTAATAATATTCCTTCCTTTTTAGTTATAATCACTCTTTCATCTTTAAATTCTATTTCAGACCTCTCTTTATAAAATTTCAATCCTTGAAGTTCTACTATTTTTTCATCAACTTTTGGTGCATACTCTCCAAAGGCTCTTCTTATATGACTTTTTATCTTAGCCATAATAACATCACAATAAAAAGGTTTAATTATATAATCATCAGCTCCGTTTTCAAGTGCCATTACCTGATCCATACCACTATCTCTAGCTGATATAAAAATTATAGGAATTTTTGATTTTTGTCTTATCTTTCTACACCAATAAAATCCATCATATTTAGGCAAATTCACATCTAATAATACTACATCAGGATTGAATTCATTAAATTCTTCCATTATATTTTCAAAGTTTTCTGCTACCTTTACATGAAATCCATATTTAGTAATATAATCCTTTAATAATAAACTTATTGATGAATCATCTTCTATAATATATATTTTATAATTCATATTACTTTCTCCTTATTCATTATAAAATCATATTAATTATATCAATATTCATATATGTTTTCATTGTATTTACATAATTATTTTCAATGTCTAAATATAAAATCATACTATTATTTTAGTTATTAATATATTTCCATCTAAAAGTGTGCTATTTATAAATTTTAATTTTGAAAAAATATAAATAGCACACTTTCTATATTTATTTATATATAAAAATTATTTTATTTAAAATATACAATAAACAATTTAACTACATTTATAAATAAGATTATATGATTAACTATTGTCTAAAATAAAATAGATTTAATTTTAACACTACTAGGATAAAAAATACGTATGGAAAAACAATTTACTACATATATTTTTTATCTTTGTTATATTAAAATTAAA
Source organism: Clostridium sporogenes (assembly GCF_001020205.1). Taxonomy (NCBI): domain Bacteria; kingdom Bacillati; phylum Bacillota; class Clostridia; order Eubacteriales; family Clostridiaceae; genus Clostridium; species Clostridium sporogenes. Next base: position 368,812 of record NZ_CP011663.1, on the reverse strand, counting down.
TCTATTTTCAGATATCATCTTATATAGTTACTACTAAGCACTATTTATAAAATTCAATAATAAATATAGTTTATTTTACAAATTCAATTAAGCCTTTTTCTAATTTAGCTATACGTGCTAATGAGTATACATCATATCCTTTGTCTTCTAACATTTTTCGTCCCGGTTGGAATGACTTTTCAATAACAATTCCCATTCCTGCAACTTTAGCTCCTGCCTCTTGAACTAAACGTGCAGCTCCTAATGCTGCTTCTCCGTTTGCTAAAAAATCATCTATAATTAATATATTATCTTCTTTTGTAATATACTTTTTGGATAATGTTAGTTCATAATCCAATCCCTTTGTAAATGAGTGCACAGTAGTTTGATAAACATCTCCATTTAAAATTTTTGATGCTTGTTTTTTTAATATTACCATTGACAAATTCATTTGCATTGCAGTCATAACAGCTGGAGCAATTCCTGAACTTTCAATTGTAAATACCTTTGTGATTTTATGTTCTTTAAAATAATTTTTAAAATAATTTCCTATTTCATACATTAAATCTGGATCTACTTGATGATTTAAAAAAGAATCCACCTTTAATACAGTTTCAGATAATGCATGACCTTCTTGTAAAATACGATTTTGTAATTTTTCCACTTATATCACCCCGTAAAATTCCTTATTCTTTTTCTTTTAATATTACATTTAGTAATAAAGCTACAATTGTTCCAGTTGAAATTCCTGATGAAAAAATCATTTTTAAGGATTCTGGTAATTGAGCAATAAATTCTGGACGGAAAGTAACCCCTAATCCTAAGCCAATGGATGTGGCAATTATTAACATATTTCTATTATTTAACTTTACACTACTTAAAGTTTGAATTCCTGCTGCAGCAACTGTTCCAAACATAACAATTCCTACACCCCCAAGTACCGGCTGTGGCATTATATTGATTAGTGCAGCAAATTTAGGAAACAATCCCAAAATAACTAATAGTATTCCAGCCATCATTGTTACATAACGGCTAGCTACTTTTGTTAGAGGGATTAATCCAATATTTTGACTAAATGATGTATTGGGTAAGGCACCAAAAAAGCCTGCTAACATACTTCCTACACCATCAGATAAAACTCCTGCTGTAATAGGTTTTTCGTCTGCTTTAATTCCAGAAACTTCTGTAATGGCTTTAAGACATCCAACAGTTCCAATGATAGTAACAAAATATGCAGGAATAAAAGGTAATAAAACCTGTAAGTTAAAAGTTATACCATAGCCAAAAATTTTAGGTAATGATATCCAACTAGCTTGGCTTACTGATGAAAAATCAACCATTCCTAATGGAATACAAATTATATATCCAACAACCATGCCTATTAAGATTGAAGCACTGCTTACTAATCCCTTTCCATAATGATTTAGTAATAATGTAACTATCATTATAAATAAAGCAATAGAAATATTTTTTAAACTTCCATAATTAGCTGATCCAACACCACCTGCTGCCCAATCTATTGAAACTGGTAATAATGTTAACCCAATTAAACTCACAACTGTTCCTGTTACAATAGGTGGAAATAGTTTCATTAGTGGCTTAACAAAAAAACTTAAAATAATTACTATACCAGCACCTAAAATTGTTGCACCAAAAATTCCTGATAATCCAAACTTTCCACCAACAGCAATTGCCGGTGCAACAAATGTAAAATCAGTTCCCATAATACAGGCAACACGTGCTCCAATAGGACCTATTCCTCTTGACTGAATGAAAGTAGCCACTCCTGCCGCTAAAATTGCACTACTAATTAATGCTGTTGAAGTTTTAGCATCAAAGCCTAAGGCTGCTGAAATAACAATTGGAACAACAATTATTCCGCCAAAAGCCGCAAAAATATGCTGCAATCCTAATAACATTTGCATTAGTATTTTTGGCTTATCATTAACCCCATACATTAACTGAATATCCATCTCATTTTTTTTCATTTTACTACTCTCCTCCCTAACTTTATTAATGCTCTAAATATTTATTTATCATACAGCATCTTAAGGTACATAAATAAGAATCCACCTATATAGGAGATAATTTTGTAAAACAAAAAACACCTCAATCAAATTGAGGTGTTGAGTTCATAACAAATAGACATAAACTATATCTATTTACTAAATACACAATACCCCGTAGTCTGCTAATTTATGGTCAGCAGGTAGAAACTTTCGGACCATATTACCGATGATATACGAGCTTTTTATATGATATATGACATTATAACATATTTTTTACACTATTAATAATCAAATACAAAATTTAAATAAAAAAAATACTTCATTTTAAAGAAAATTTATGTATCAATATATTATATCTCTATTCTTGGAACTACATTTAAAATATGTTATTATTATTAAAAGACTTTTTATTAATATATAATGGATAAACTCAACTTTAAAAATCACAGGAGATTTGTATGGAAAAACTTACTTTTGTAATGGAAAATTATTTAGAAGCCATCTATGAACTATCAGAAGAAAATAACGGAGTTAAAATGACTCATATAGCAGAAAAACTTGGAGTGACTAAAGCTAGCACTAATAGTGCTATGATAACTTTAGCTGAAAAGGGACTTATAACTAATGAAAAATATAAGAAAATATTTTTAACTCCTTTAGGCTTAAAAATAGCTAGATTTACATATAAAAAGCATCGCATTATTAAAGATTTCCTTATAAAAACTCTAAACATAGATAGTTCTATTGCAGATAAAGACGCATGTGCTATAGAACATGTTATTAGTTCCGATTCTGTTTATGCTATGGAAAAATTTCTTTTGGAACATGAGAATAAATAAAAAAATTAACGACTCAAAATTGCTTTTAGATTTTAAGTCGTTATTTTTTGCCCTTAAGATACTTGACTCTTATAAAGCATAGCATAAGTTCCTCCAAAGCGAATTAGCTCATCATGGGTTCCCATTTCTTTAATGCCTGCTCCTTCTAGAACTACAATTTTATCTGCATTATAAATGGTTGATAATCTATGAGCAATTACTATAGTTGTTCGATCCTTTGAAATTTCATCTAATGCCGCTTGGATTTCTTTCTCTGTTTTTGTATCCAAAGCTGATGTGGCTTCATCTAAAATAAGGATAGGTGAATTTCTAAGAATTGCTCTAGCTATAGAAATTCTCTGTTTTTGTCCTCCGGAAAGACGTACTCCACGCTCACCTATTATGGTATCATAACCATCTTCTAAATTTTCAATGAAATTATGAGCATTGGCTGCTTTTGAGGCTGCAAGAACCTGACTCCTAGTAGCTTCTTTCCAGCCATAAACTATATTTTCATAAATTGTTCCATTAAATAAAAAAGTGTCCTGTAAAACCATACTTATATTATCCCTAAGACTCTTTAAGGTTACATCTTTAATATCTATTCCATCCATTAAAATGCTTCCACTCTGCGGATCATAAAAGCGATTTAAAAGACTAGCTATTGTAGTTTTGCCAACTCCAGTTGCTCCAACAAAAGCTACAGTTTCTCCTGGATTTACTTTTAAATTTATATTTTTTAAAATCTTTATCTCATCATTGTAGGAGAAAGAAATTCCCTTAAACTCAACTTCTCCTTTAACTCTAGGTAATCTCTTTGCATTAACTTTCTCTTTGACATCTGGAAGTTCATCCATAACCTCAAAGACACGCTTACATCCTGCAACTGCGTTACCTGCCATTTCCATAAGCCTTGAAAAACTCTTTATAGGGCCATAAAACATACCAAGATACATAGAAAATCCTACAATATCTCCAATATTAATTTCTCCTCTTGAAACCATAAACCCACCAAATATTATAACTATAACAGAACCTAGAGCCGTGAAAAATGCAAGAAGTGGAAAGGTAGTTTCAAAAAAGAAGCTTGCCTTTAAGTATGCCCTACTATGTTTTATAGAAAGGTTCTTAATCCTTTTTTCTTCTCTTTCCTGTTGATTGAATATCTGTATTTCTTTAATTCCAGAAAAATTATCTTGAACAGTACCAGAAAGTTCCCCTCTAATCATAGAATTCTGCTTCCATATAGGTGAAAGATGCTTGCTCTGCCAAAGAGTAATCATAATAATAAAAGGAATAGTAACAAGACTTATAAAAGCTAACTTTACATTAATAGAAAATAATAATATGCCTACACCTATGAAAGTCAATATATTAACGACAAAATCAGGAATTACGTGAGCTAAAAGAATCTCTACCTCCATAACATCATTAATAACTCTGCTAGTTAAATCTCCTGTACGGCTTTTATTAAAATACCTAAGCCCCATATGTTGAAGCTTAGAGTAAAGTTCTGTTCTCATATCTGCAACATAATGCAAAGCTGCATGATGGTTTAAATATCCTGAAATAGCACTTCCAGCTGATTGAAGTATAGTTGCAACTAATAGCATTAATCCAATTCGTAAAGATTGCTCTTCAAAATTAGCGCGTCCTTCAGTTGCTATACTTGTAAGCTCTCTTAAAGCCCAGGGATTATAAAATCCTGCTATAGTAGAAATAACAACAGCTATTAATGCTAATATTAAATAAATCCAATATCTTCTGGCTCCTATAAAAATACGTAAGGTGGTTCTCATATACCTACTGCCTCCCTTTCCTTCAATTGCACACCCTCATTTTCATCTATAATATCATAAGTAATACATACTGGACGATTACTCTTAGGCTCAATAACAATATCAGCATTAATATTGAATGTTTTCCTGAGAACCTCTGGAGTCATAACTTCCTCAGGAGGTCCATATTTTATGATATCTCCTTTTTGGATAGCAATAATATAATCAGAGAATCTTGCCGCAAGATTTAAATCATGAAGTACCATAACAATAGTACACTTTTGATTACGATTAAGCTCATATAAAAGCTTTAAAACCTCTAATTGGTGAGCAAGATCAAGATAAGTAGTAGGTTCATCTAATAATATCAAATCAGTTTGCTGTGCTAAAGCCATAGCAATCCAAACTCTCTGTCTTTGCCCTCCTGATAAAGTATCAACCTCTCTCCTCTCAAATTCACTTAGCTTAGTTGCATCCAAAGCCCATTTAACAATTTTTTTATCTTCCTTCGTGAGATTTCCAAAACCTTTTTGATGAGGGAAACGTCCATATGCAACTAACTCACTTACAGTAAGTCCACTTGGTGCAGTAGGATTTTGAGGAAGTATAGCCATCTTTTTAGCTATTTCTTTTGTAGACAATTTACTTATATCTTGTCCACTTAGATGTACTAAACCATTCTTAGGCTTTAATATACGCCCAACAGCTTTCAAGATAGTTGATTTACCGCAACCATTTGCTCCTATAATAGAAGTTATCTTACCCTTTGGTATCTGCATATTTAATTCTTTTACAATGAGAGTATCCTCATAGGCTATATCTAAATTTTTAGTTTCAATACTTTTCATACAAACCTCCTTAATTTGACTTTACTAATAGGTATAAGAAGTAGGGTGTACTTAATACAGTAATAACAATTCCTGTAGGAATATCGCTTCCAAAACTTATAGTTCTAGTAATAGTGTCTGATAATAGAATAATTATTGAGCCTACTAAAGATGCTGTAGGAATTAATAGTTTATGATTTGATCCTACAAACTTTCTTGCCATATGTGGAGAAATCATTCCCACAAAAAAGAAGTTTCCACCTAAAGCTACACTGCCTGATGATAGAGCAACAGCTGCTACAGTTAACCCTATAAATTCACGCTTCACTGCTACTCCTAATCCTGTTGCAGTTTGATTCCCAAGGTTTAAGGTATTTAAAATACGAGATTTATAAAATACATATAAAAATAGAATCAATACCCAAGGTACAAGAATAGAAATATATGTCCAATTGTCTCCCCAAAGACTTCCTGCACTCCATCTTTGAACAAAATCCATCTGTTTTTCATCTAGCTTTAAAGTAAGCATCATAGTAACAGCACTATATCCACTTCCAACGGCTACTCCTGTCAAAATTAATCCTGTAGGTGATATACTTTTCCCTTTTCTATAGGAAAGTAAAAATATCAATACAGCTGCTGTCATTCCACCTACAAAAGCTAGAAGTGGAAGAGCAATAGCTGAAGATACACTGTCTACCTTAAAAATAACTATGAACAATAGTACAAATAACCCTGACCCAGAACTTATTCCCAAAGTTCCAGGACTAGCCATATCATTGCGCAGTAAACTCTGCATTACACAGCCAGCTGTTCCCATACCAATGCCTACAAGCATGGTTAATACAATACGGGGAAGACGAAAATTATATACTATAAGATTTTGCTTATCTGTACCTCTTCCAATAAGAACATTAAAAACCTCCAAAGGAGAAAGATTCATTTTACCTGAGTTCACACTTATTACTGCCACGACTAACAAGATAATGGTAAGTAGCAAAATAATAGTTAAACCACGTGAAACTGAATAACCCTTTTTCTTCATTCAAATTCCCTCCTTTGTATCCTTGTAAGATAAAGAAAATACGGAACACCTATTAAAGCAAAGATAATTCCAATTGGAGTTTCATAGGGCTTATTAATAAGCCTTCCAACTAAATCTGCTGCCACAGTAATCAATGCTCCATATAATCCTGAAGCTGGAATAATGTATCTATAATCTACACCTATAAGGTAGCGTACAATATGAGGTACTATTAATCCTACAAAACCAACAGGTCCAACAACAATTACAGAAATCCCTGTAAGTATTAAAACTACTAGGGTAGATATCCCTTTAACCTTCTTAGTATTAAGTCCAAGACCTATAGCTGCATCATCTCCAAGATTTAAAACCGTAATTGAAGGGGATATAACAAGGGCTACAATAATGCCCACAATAAAGAACGGGAAAACTATAGCAAGTTCACTCCATTTAGCACCTGCTGTTCCTCCAGCAGTCCAATAAGCTAATGCATGTCCGAGTCTGTATTTAATAGAAAGATATTGGCTAAAAGCACCAAATAGCATTGATATAGAAATACCTGCTAAAATAAGTCTCTGTGGTTTCATGCTTCCTGTACCAATAGATGCAATAAAATAAGTCATACCTGTAGTAACAGCTGCACCAATGCAGGCAAAAAGCATCATCTGTCCATAACTTCCACCAGGTAAAAATGCCATACAAAAAGCCATAGCAAAAGTAGCACCGCTACTTATACCCATAAGTCCAGAATCAGCAAGAGGATTTCTTGTAGTTCCCTGCATTATAGCACCACATATCGCAAGGCTTGATCCAACAATTATATTAGCTGCTATACGGGGAAGTCTGAGAGTTTGAATAATCTGGTGTTCAGTTAAAGAAGAGTCAAAATTAAAAATGGCTCCCCAAGCTGTAGTCAAATTCATATCAGCAGCACCAAAAGAAATTGACGCCGCTGACATAATTACTAGCAAAACCACTCCTACAATCATATAGATTGTAAAATTCAAAGCTCCTAATTGTCGCTTTTTATTATAGGTCTTTTGCATATTTATTTTCCTTTCTTATATTAGAATTATTTAACTAATGAATTTATTGCATTACTCATATAGTCAAGTTGTTCAGTAAGACTTGTAATATCAGAATAATAGAAAAGGCCTGAATATTTTCCTGGTATTTCTACAACTCTGCCTGCTGCAACTGCAGGAATGCTTTTCCAAATATCTGTTTTTGAATATTTAGATTCTTTACCTTCTTGTTGGAACCATAATATATAATCCCCAAAATACTCATGAGCCACTTCATAACTTATAGATCCACGACCTTTTTTGGATTTTTCTATAAGTTCTTTAAGTTTATCTGGATATTTAAGTCCAAGATAGTCATATACTAAAGTACCACCTCTAGAGCCTGTTTCATAATATATACCACTAAATTCTCCAGTAGGACCCCAATCTTCCATAATGCTGAAAGTTTTTCCTACAAACTTGTCACTTTTAAGAGTTTTTTTCACAGCATCAAGTTTTTTTTCAAATTTGTTGACAGCTTCTTTTGCTTCAGTAGTACGTCCTGTAGCTTCTCCAACAAACTTTATTCTATCACTGGAATTTTTAGATTCTGGAATAACAAGAACTGGAGCTACTTTACTGAATTTATCAAAATCTGCCTCATCATATGTGATGATAAGATCTGGTTTTAAATTCATAACCTCTTCTGGTTCCCATTTTTCTATTTTTTTTGTAGCTTTAAGTTTATCATAAAAAGGCATAGTTTCTTGTTCCCAAGCATTGTATCCAACTAAATTTAACCCTAAAGTAATAACCTCTCCAACGTACCAATTAGCGACAACACGCTTAGGATTAGCAGGAACTTCAATATCCCCTTTTACAGTAGTTATAGTACGAACAGTTGATTCTTCTTTCTTTTCATTTTTAGATGAAGAGCAACCAGCAAAAATCACAGTAGTCATAAATATTGCACAAAATAATGAAAATAATTTTTTCATTTTATATCTCCCCCTTATAAATATCTTTATATTAATCTGATAATGTCTGAGCTATATACAAATGTAAGACTAGTCTAACTTTTAAAATCGTAGCATTTATAAATTCTGCTGTCAATGGCTTTATAGGCCCCTTTTCCGAAGTCATTTCCTATTAAAATGATAGAAGTTTGTTGTCTTATAAGAGCTAACTGAAAATGCTTCTCTTCATTATGGATTGCAATTAAAATAAAATGGATTATATTTTTATTGAAAACCTTTCTCAAATAATGTTATAATTTTCTTACTTTAAAAAAAGAGGTGTAAAAGTTTTATGGTTAAATATAGTGATTCTTCTTGGAGTGCTTTAGCAGACAAATATAATCTTGTTAAAAGACCTTATGGCAAAGGGCAGATTTATGATTTCCCTCCTCATTGGTCAAATGGATGGATTGCAGAAGTAAGCCCTGCTAAAGGATTATTTGTTTCAAGTGCTTGGCTTACTCCAAGTGAACAGATAGTACATACAATAAATTCTAGTAATCCATTTATGATGCTTTTTTGTATTGACTGCGGAGAAATAGTCTATTCACAGCAAGGAAAGAAGAAGCAAGCTTTATTCCCTATCACTCATCTAATTATTAATCCCCAAAAACAATTTACCTTTACTTTCTTTAAAGACGTACATTATTGTTTTACCAGTGTTTTAATTTTTGATGACTTTATAAAACCTTTTCTCAAAGACCGTACCACTGCACCTAGAATCAGTGTGGAGGATGCGAAACTTTGGAAAACACAACATTACAACACACCGGATATAATGCTTATTTTTGAACAAATTAGATGGGCTGTACGAAATACAGACATGCCTTTGCTTGCCTTTGAGGGAATGACTTTGCATTTATTATCTTCAATCACTAGAAATTTCCCCGATATACCTAAAAAAAGAAGCAACCGTCGTCACTATGTTACTTGGGAAAATGAACAAAAAATTTATAAAGTTAAAAATAAGATTGATGAAGATATTTTAAATATTCCGAATACAATTGAACTATGCAGAATAGCTGGAATGAGCGAAAGTAAACTTCGCCAGTCTTTTAAAAATCATTATGGAATTCCTCTTTATAGATATATTAGAATAGAAACTATGAAAAGAGCCATGCAGCTTTTATCTGCTGACCATCTAAGTATTCGTAACATATCTGAACTATGTGGCTATAAAAATCCAGCCAAATTTGCTGCTGCCTTTAAAAATATCCATGGAATTACTCCTAGTGATTTTAGAAAATCTTTTAATTTATAATTATGATTGAAATCTAAAGACTTATTATCAGTTCCTAATTCTCACTATTAAGATAATCTCAGACTTTCACTAATAAGATAAATTATTACCAATACTAAGTTCACTAAAAGTAGGAGTGCTCATATGACACTCCTATCTATATAATTATATTGAATTTGCCATTACTTTTTTATACATAAATCCACCTAAAGCATTGGATAAGAACCATCCAATTACAATAGACCAGCATATTCCTGTAAATCCCATAGATGTTCTGGCTAGTCCGTAGGCCAAGGCTACTCTTATTCCTTGAGATACAACAGTTAAAATAATTGATATATTAACTTCTCCCATACCACGGAAAAATCCATAAAACATAACGATACAACCAAGTAATATGTAAAAAATACATACAATCCGAAGATAACCTACCCCAACCTGAATAATATCTATGGATTCTTTTTTAACAAAAATTGATATTAAATTAGGAGCAAAAATAAAAACAACTATTGATATTATAAAAGAAATTAAAGCAATAACTTTTAAAATAGCATAAAAACCTTGACGAATTCTTTCTATATTTCCTGCCCCCTTATTTTGTGCCACATAAGTTGAAAATGCATTACTTAAATCCTGTAAAGGACGATTAGCAAACTCATCAATCTTTGAACAAGCTGCAAAGGCAGCCATCACTGTAGTTCCAAATGTATTGATTAATCCTTGAATCATTAGCATTCCAAAACTTGATAGAGATTGCTGCACTGCTGTCAAAACAGAGTAGCTTAAAATAGTTTTAAAAAGTTTTCTACTAAATACAATATCCCCTCTTTTAAAATCAAGAAATTTCATATGTTTTACAGTATAGAATGCACACCATAATGCGGATATTCCTTGTGCTATAAATGTAGCTAATCCTACACCCAAAACTCCCATGTTAAAAACTAAGACAAAAATTAGATCCAAAATAGTATTTAAAATACAAGAAACAATCAAAAAATATAGTGGAGATTTTGAATCTCCAATGGAACGTAGCAAATAAGCACATATATTATAAAGTCCTGTGAATATAAGCCCTGTTAAGATATACCTTAAATATTCAGCAGAATATGCTACAGTATCTTTGGGCATCTGAAATAATTTAATTATTTCATAAAGAAATACATTTGTTATAAGACTTAACAGAATGCTTATAGATAATATAAAAAAAAATGAAGTAGATATAGCTTTTTTCATTTCATCATATTGTTTTGCGCCATAGAGTTGTGAAAAAAATGCAGATGCTCCCATAGCTAGTCCAATTAAAATAGATGTCATAAAACTCATAATGAGAAAGCATGAACCTACAGCTGCGAAGGCCGCGTTTCCTACAAATCGTCCTACAACAATGGAATCTACTACATTGTATATTTGTTGAAATAAATTTCCGATAAACATAGGAATAAAGAATCTTACAATGATTCCCATTGGTTTCCCTTTGGTCATGTCAGTTTCCATGATAAAACCTCCTTTTTTTCAAATATGCACGCTTTAATATTTAGGCATTTTATAAGCAATAGCCATTTCTCCCGTTATAGGATTGGTATATATCTCACAGTCAATTTCATATACTGATTTTATAAGCTCTTTAGTCAAAATCTCATTTGGTTTTCCATAGGCTACTATTTCTCCATTCTTTACTACATACAAAATATCACAATATGTAGCTGCCATTGATAAGTCATGCAATGCCGCCAATACCCCTATTTTTAATGATTTTACAATAGAAAAAATTTGGAGTTGATATTTAATGTCTAAGTGATTTGTTGGCTCATCTAAAATTAAAAACTTTGGCTCCTGCGCTATAGCTCTAGCTAATATGACCCTTTGTTTTTCTCCACCTGAAAGAGTTAGGTAGCTTCTATCAGAATATGTAGTTAAATTCACCTTTTTCAAAGCATTATGCACAATTTCATAGTCCTCTTTATTATCAAGCTCCATTAAATTCTTATGAGGTGTTCTTCCCATCATAACCATATCGTAAACAGAAAAATCAAAACTCAAATCATTAAACTGTCCAACGACACCCATCTCTTTTGAAACTGATTTAGCTTTTGATTTTAAAACATCCTTCTCTCCTAAAAAAACAGATCCTTTTTCAGGGTTTATTACTTTATATATGCTTTTTAACAAAGTTGATTTTCCGCATCCGTTTGGTCCAATAATCCCAACGAATTTTCCATCATCAACCTGTAGAGAAATATCCTTTACAATTTTTCTTCCTGATAAAGTAACGAATATATTGTCTACTTTTAAATTCAATTTACTTACCTCCAAATCCATAACTTCTCTTTACTAGCATGTACATAAACACAGGTGCTCCAAGAAGAGATGTAATGATGCCAATTGGTAGTTCTCCATTTGGAATAATTGTTCTAGCAAAAATATCTGCCCAAATTAAAAATATTGCACTAAATAGTATACTTGTTGGTAAAAGTCGTTTGTTATCTGAGCCAACAATACTTCTAACAATATGAGGAACAATTAATCCCACAAATCCTATAATCCCACAAGTTGCTACTATAACACCTGTTACCGCAACTGAAATCACCATATAAAATCTCCTATAAAAATTAAGATTTATTCCTAAAGTAACCGCCGTCTCTTCTCCCATCATCATAGTATTCATTATTCTTGCCTGAGATAAAAATAGCACCACAGCTAACATTACAATGGTAGTAATAATAGGAAGCTTTCCCCACTGTGCAGAGGTTAAACTTCCCATAGTCCAAAATGTTACAGAACGAATTCCTTCTGCATCCTTAGCAAAATAAACAATAAAACTTGAAATCGCATTGCATAAAGCATTGATAACAGTTCCAGCAAGTACTAATTTTACAGAGGACATTTTTCCACCAATACTGGCAAGCCCCATAACTAAAGCCCCAGCACCAAATGCGCCAATAAATGCCCAAAAAGCAACTCCAAGCTCACTTAAAGTACCTGCAACACCAAATCCAATCATAATTGAAAATGTTGCTCCTAATGAAGCACCAGAAGAAATTCCTAAAATATAAGGATCAGCTAAAGGATTTTGTACAGAAGCCTGCATAACTACACCACATAATGTAAGTCCAATTCCTGCAATCATAGCTAGTAGCACTCTAGGAAAACGAATTTGCCAAATAATCTCCTCAAACATTCCATTCATAAATTGATCTAAATTACCAGTTTGTAATCCAGTTAATTTATAGATTAATATTCTATAAGATTGGCTGAATGGAATAGATACTTGTCCTATTGATACTGAAATTATGATAGATAATATAAGGATAGCAACTAGCCCAATAATTATTGCAGTAAACAGAGAACGTCTTTTAGAAGTACCTCCATAATTCACTGCATTATATTTTGCTACTCCTACTTTTCCTGTTTGTAACATAACTAATTTCCTCCAAATAATTCAGGATGAATGAATTTTGCAACATCTTCATATAAATCTGAGAGTTCAAAACTTCCACGTATTGCATTGGTGTAGTCTACAACCATCACATTACCTGTCTTTATTGCAGTAACATTTTGCAGTCTTTTATTAGAAATTATTTTATTTTTTATCTTTTCCCTATCAGAACCTTGGAACTCAGTTATAATTATTTTTTCTGGATTTGCAGCAATAATTGATTCAATTGACATTTCCATATATGAATCCTTTGATAATTCTATATATTTCCCACCTGTATCTTCAATTACTTCATCAATTATGCATCCTGATGGCGGATAATAATCATAATTTTCACGTCCGGCACTTGCCACAAGTAATACATTTGGGGTAGTTTTTGCTTTTTTAGCTACTTCTTTAACTTTATCCATTCTATCATTTTGTTCTTTTAAATACTTATTTGTCTCATTTTCGATGTTAAAAGCTAATCCAAAATTCTTAATGTCTTTAAAGTATTCATCAATGCTTCGTCCTATTGTAAAGTTTACTGCTGGAAGAACTGGAATACCTCTATCATTCCAAAAGGAAATGTCACCTACTCTATCTCCTTTAAAGGCTGAAGACATAGAATAAATAATATCAGGCTTCAAAGCGATTATTGCTTCTTTAGAAGGCCATGATTTTGCAATAATAGGCATTTTAGATATTTCATCCTCATATTTTGAAAAAGATTTATCAAGATATCCTACCCCAACAACTTTATCTTGTAATCCAAATTTAATCATTAATTCAGCCATAGATTGTCCCATTATCACCACTCTCTTAGGTTCTTTTTCTATGGTTTGTACTATCTCTTTTCCCTCATCAGTATAAACCTTAATATTAACAGGATAATTATTTTTACTTTTAGATTTATTTTGTTTTTGTTCTTCTATGCCTATAGTTTTGCCTTTTCCATTCTGCTCCTGTGTAGATTTAGAGCATCCTACCATCCCTAAAATAAAAATAAATCCTATAAATAATGTTACACATTTTTTTAACATTTTTTACCTCCTTATGTATTCTAGTATCTACAAAAATTTTATTTCTTCTTAAGAACTATAATACAAAAAAATTCATGTTATCTATATTGATGTAGTCACCGTTTATATTGAGAAAAAAACTTTAAAAATAAGGACAATATCTGTTATCTTTAAATGTGATAATATGGTGTAAAATATAGATTATATAACTATATTCATCCAATAAAATAAGCCACAGGTACTATACCTATGGCAATTTAAATAAAAATTAATTTACAAGTTTTAAAGAATCATCTTTATATTGCAAAGGGGTTACTCCAAACTCCTTTTTAAATGCATAACAAAAATTACTTGGATTTGAATATCCTACATCAAGAGCAATTTCATTAATAGATTTATCAGTATCTAATAATAATATAGTAGCACGCTCTAGGCACATTTTTCTATGGTATCTGAATATAGTATCACCATATATTGCTTTAAATCCCTTTGCTAATTTATTCTTATTTATTGCTAGTTGCTTAGATAGAATATTTACTGTTGGAAGTTCATATAAATTTTTCATTAATACCTCTGGTATCTTTTTTATCTGATTAATTTCAAATTCATCCAACTGGAAATGATTTATTTTATTTGTCCCTAGAATTTCATAGGATACTATCTTTGATAATATTTCCATTACTTTGCTTTCAAAGAATAAAATTTTCGATTTCTCTGGTAAACTGCAATTAAATATTTGCAAAAATACGTTTGCTATTTCAGGAGAAACATTTATTCCTTGATAATACTGATTTCTAAGTTCATTTTCTAATTCCTCTATCGTATCTTCCCATAGCCCAATGCCACAGCTACCGAAATATGATGCTATAGCTGATCTTTCACCAGTAATTGAAATCCCTTGATATTTCTTACCTGCACAATTAACTACTCTTCCGCAGGTTTCACGAGACATTGATATAGAAAGTTCATTTTTAGAAAGACACATATTCCCTACTTTATCTTCATGAATATTTAAGCAACCATCAGCACAATATTCTATTTCAAAATACTCTTCCGATAGGTCAAATTCTGTTATCATATCATGATTAAATATTGTATCATAAATTATAAGCATGACATTTCCCATAAGTTTATAAAATTTTATGCAGCCTTTACCATATTGGGGTTTTATATCATATATAATTTCTTTTTCATCATTAAAATTAATAGAATCTCGTATTGTTGCGAATTGGGTGCGTATTGATGAATATTGCATAATCATTGATGAACATCCTTGTTTTGTATTTATATGAAATTTATTTTTCATTCCATGCGCTCCTTTCTTGTCCTCAATAAATCTTTTTCTACTTCCTATGATTTATTTAAATGTTTATATGATTCACATTTAATATATAACAACGGACTATATGATAATGTAATTCATTATCATATATTATATTTCTTTTTATTTATTTTATCAATTTATTTTCTATATAGTTTATAATGCATGAAATTAAGAAGAATATATAAAATACTTTAAGAATATAACATCATAACTCTATAACTATGGAAAAAATCTAGTAAAGTTAAATAGTAAATATGTAATATCAAAATCAGCAATAATTGATAGGCTAAAAACTAATCTGCGCACCCTCCATTTTTATAAGAATCTTCTTATCATTCCTATGGAGTTTACGCAGATTATTTTACTTTCTCTATTTTAAAGTTTCTTTTATACTAATTTCAGCTTTACTATCTCCATTTGCAACAGCTTCCAAAGTATCTAGACTTTGCTCCTCTACATTATTTTTTCTTTCTTCAACATTAGCTTTACTTTCTTCCACATCACCAACATTATTTTTAACAATGTTGTTATCTCCTGCTCCTTGATCAATATGAGCTTTCGCTTTCTTAAGATTGTCTATTTGTTTTTTATATTCTTTCATTCCTCTTTCAATCAACTTTTTACCTTCTGATGATTTTTTAATCTCAGACATAGTATACTTTAATGCTCTCTGCGCTGTGCTCATATCTCCTTTAGCCTCAGCTGCTCTATACACTGAGTGTGCAACTTTTGCAACCTTTTGGTGACAAAAGGCTGAAGTAATTCCTATCATAATATTTTTATTTATTGCTTGAGGATTTTCATACTGTTCTTCTTTTATTTTTTGTTCTTTATCTTTAGTATCATTCTCCTTTTCTTTTTTACCTTCTAGTTTATCACCTAATTTCATAGCTTTTTCTTCTGTTAATTGTTTTTCAATTTCCTGAAGCTTTTCCTGAAGTTCTTTAATTGCTTTATCCTTATTTTCTTTAGAATCTTTACCTTCTTGAACCTTTTTTATTTGCTCTTCTAACTGTAACTTTTGTTTTTGTAAAGGACTCATAACATTATTAGAAAGGTTATTTCTCTTTAACCCCATATCTCCAATAATCCTAAAGGATGTATTTGGTATTGCACCTATTTTCATATATATACCTCCCTTTGGTTAATAAATACAAACATGTATTTATTAACATCCTCGAAAAATATAAAATAAAACTAACCTTATTGTTGTGAATAGACTCTTATTGGTTGTAAATATATGTTATAGCACTTGTAACATAACATTTAGCACAAACGTATTCTCACTACTTTCAATATAAGTAGTTCCAAAATACTTTTTAGTAATACTTTCAATATTTAAAAGTCCAAATCCATGATTTATGTCATCAGTTTTATCTGTATACAGATAATCTTTATTTATATAACCTTTCATACTATTCTCTATTTCAAATACTATAAATGACTTATTGACAATACTTGTTATATGTATATATTTCTTTATACTCTCATCTGCAATTTTTTCACAAGCCTCTATTGCATTATCTAAAGCGTTACCAAGTATTACACATAGATCAAAAAAATCCATTTTTATATTAGTTGGTACTTTTACATTACACTTAAATTCTATACCTTTATCTATACTAATATTATATTTTTCGCTTATAACAGCATCAGCAAAGGGGCTTCCTGTATTTACTTTTAAATTAAGATTTTCTAATGATTTTGTTACTTTTTTTAAATAAGTTTCTGTACTTTTTATATCACCATCTGTAATCAAATTTTTAATACAAATCAAATGATTATTTATATCATGCTTAAATGCTCTAGTATTTTTAAATTGTATCTGCAAATTTTTATAATGCCCAGCTTGTATATTAAATTGCTGTCTTAATAACAATTCCTTCTGTCTAATTATATTTTCTTTTATGAGCCTATCTAAAATTATTACTGTAAATAGCGCACAAACTAAAGCTGTAGATGCAAATCCAAACATCTTTATATTATTAAATAATGAGTTATTCACATTATAATTTTGGTAATAAAGCTTAAAATATTCACATAGTAAAACTACTATAAACACATTAGGAACTACGAATAATAATATATATTTAAAATCTTTAACTCCATCATCACTCCAGCAATTTTCTAATATAAAATTTAGTATTAGAATATATAGAAAACGTGAAATAATAAAAAATATCTGGTTTAATATTCTATTTATCTGTTCTGTCTGATAAGGTGAATTTAATACCCAAGTATAATTTGACACAAAAATAAAGGGTACTGTCATATACTGAAAAATCTCATTGAAACAATTATAGATTATAGTAACTATAACTTTTTTAAAGCACGTCCCATTACAAAATATTAATGAAAATACAAAGAAATATATAGCTGCAGGTATCCACTGATATCTACTTTCTATATTAAATTTCTCTACAATAAATAAAGGCACATCAGGTATTATAAGCATTGCTATAATTGCATATTGAGTCTTTATTTTAAACCCTAAAAATCTTTTATATACTATATATAATATATAAAAGCCTATTATGTATATAATTAAAGATAGACTTTTTTCTACCATATTTAAAATAGACACTTATTATACTAAACCTCCCTTTATGTACTTTAAAAATGTCTTAGAAAACTCATCATATTTTCCTTTTGCTAACATTATTTTTGTATTGTTATCAAGCACTATTTCTGTTTTATCAAATTTCATTACATATTTCAGGTTCACTATATAACTCCTATGACATCTAAAAAAACTATTTCTAGGAACCTCTGCCTCTATATTTTTAATTTTATCATAATATTGTATTACTTCTCTTTGGGTATGTATATTTATAATTCTATTCTGCACCTCAAAAAAATGTATGTTATCTAATAAAACTTTTATTGTATTTTTTCCTTTTTTAACTATAATACACTTCTCGTTATTTTCTTTATAGCTAAACATCTTTAGGATTCTATCCATAATTTTAAATATCTTTTTTTCATCTACAGGTTTTATAAGATAATGAAATGCACCTACATCAAAGGCTTCAAAAACATATTCTTTAAAGGCTGTTATGAAAACAATCTTTGTATCATTATTATTTTCTCTCATATGCTTAGCTATATCTATACCAGAGAACTTGTCCATTTTTATATCCGAAAACACAATATCAAAATAAATATCAGAAAAAATCAGTTGCTCTCCACTACTAAATTCTTCAATATCATAATGATAATCACAATAATTATTTTCTAAGACACTTTTAATTTTTTTTATAATATCAAGCCTCTGAAGGATCTCATCATCACAAACCGCAATCTTAATCATAAGAGTCTTCCTTTCCGTTTATATTTCTGATTATTTTATTATAAATAGATTTATATATATTCTTACTCTCTAAAGCTTACTAGCATCATAATACTATTATAGCTGATTTTAATAATGATAAATTTATAATCAATATGGTAATTGCATTTTTTATACTAAATTACCTATTCTCAAATATAAAATTGTCATTATATCAAAAGGTAATATATTTTTTAATCTATTAACAACATAATTTTACAATTAATTTTTAAATTCAAAAGTCATGTTCATTTTGAAAAAAACTAAAACAATAATAAAAAAAACCACCACATTTCTGTGGTGTTTTTGAAACATTATTTGCCAAGCTTGCCTATATATAATTAACTATTTTTTTGTTGTAGTATCAGTATAATTTTTTAAATCATATAACTGTTCAGAATTCCCTTTTCCTTCTGGGCCGAATTGTTTAGTATTTGAGTTTGAGTTTTCTTTATTATTGTTGTCCTTATTAACTCTTTCACTATTTACCTCATTTGAATTTTTCCATTCACTTTCTGAAACAACTTTACCATTTTCTTTAACCCAATTCATAATATCGCTACTTGAGTTTCCTCCTATACCACCTACCATTACATATCTAACTTCTCCATTATTAAGTAATTTTTTAAATTCATCTAGAGTAATTACTTTATCTGTTCCAAAGAAACCTCCAAGTGCCATTACTGATTCTCCACTATTGATAATTATATCTGAAGCATAACCATTAGTAGATGAAGTAACAAGAATATATTTTTCATTTGTTTTATGGCTTTTTAAAAATTCTATCAACTTTGTGTTTCCACTATTAGAATTATCCATTTTAAAGCCATCCTTTTGCTTATTAGTGATTAATGATAATCCAGCAGATGGGAAGGTACCAGATACTGGATAAAAAATTGTAGTAGCAGAACAAACTAAAGGAGTTATTAAGAGGCCCATTAAAGCAATAGTAACCAGTGGTTTCTTAAATTTTATATTCTTAAACTTTAATATATCTTTTTTATTTTTTCTTAAATTAACAATAGCTAGTATAATGGAAGATACAATGCATAAAACTGCTACTATTGTAGTTAAAATTTTAGCCGTATTTGATATATTATAATAATAAGATAATATTAATATCTGAGTTAATCCATCTGCAATAAGTGCCACTGGTAAAATCCAAGATTTCCATCCTTCCTCATTATATAACTCCCACATTGACACAATTCCAATTCCTGACAAAGCCGCAATTGGTGGAGCAAGCATAGTTAAATAATAAGGATGAAATAACCCTTTTGTAAAACTGAAGTATATAAATTCAGGTAATAGCCACATACTCCATAGTACTAATGACAACTTTCTTTTATTATCAAAAGTCTTATTTAACTTTTCTTTTATTGCCGCTGCTATAAATCCAAATAGGGCAAGGGGAAATAACCAAATAATTTGGTCTGATAAGCTATTATTAGAGAATAATCTAGCAATACTTGCAACTTCTTGACCCCCAAAGGTTCCTCCCATTCCTCCTCCATTAGGCTTCTGCATTCCATTACCTCCTGGAGGCATTCCACCGGGACCTTTTCCATCACTATTCGGAGGATTACCATTCCCTTTTCCCTCTTGTTGAGTATTAGGCTGTGTACTTTGCACCTGTCCATTATTCATTGATGGAGGTTGTCCTTGCATTTCTCCATTATCCATTGATGGAGGTTCTCCTTGCATTTGATCATTGTCTATTGATGATGGTTCTCCTTCGGTTTGGCCATTATCCTTTGATGTTTGCTTCGAATTTTTATTTTTAGTTGCACTAGAGGTCCCATGAGTTTTTTGTTGATTTTTCCCATCTATTCCTCCCGGGGCTCCACCTCCCTGAGTAGGCTTACTACCAATACCAAGTCTCTCAAGTCCATTATGTCCCATTATAAGCTCCATAACCGAATTATTAGTACTACTTCCTACATAAGGTCTACTTTCCTCAGGTATTAAGTCTACAATAAAAGCCCAGGACAATGAAACTAAAAGTAAAATAACTGTACCAGCCATAAGATGAACTATTCTTTTTTTAAAGGATACTGCATTAGAAAGAAGATAAGTTATATATATAGCTGGTATTATCATATATGCTTGAAGCATTTTTATATTAAATCCGATCCCTACAATTGCTAAACTTATTAAAAGATATTTTAGTTTCCCTTTTTCTGCTGCCTTGGAAAGAACTAAACAAGCTAATAGTAGTGTTAAAACAAGTAAATTATCACAAGTGTTATTTCTACTTACAGCTACAAAAACAGGCGTAACTGCAAGACATATTGCAGAAATAAGACCTGCAACAGTTCCAAAGCTTCTTTTAATAATAACATATATTAATCCTACTGATACTACCCCAGCAATAGCCTGAGGTAATATTATGCTCCATCCGCTAAAACCAAATATTTTAGCAAATATAGCTTGTATCCAAAAACCTAAAGGTGGCTTATCAATACTTACAAAACTAGCTGGATCAAAGGATACAAAGAAAAAATTCTTTAAACTTAAAGTCATACTTTTTACACCTGCAGCATAATATTGATTTGCGTATCCTTCTATGTTCAAATTCGCTAAATTTAATATTAAAGATAATATGAAAATTAACGATAACGTTATATTCTCTTTTGTAAACTTTATTTTTTTCATTATTTATATCCCCCACTTAAAATATATGTTAGTTTTCACTTTATCAATTTCTAAAATTAAGTATTTCTTATTTTTTATATTTTTATATGTTTATTTATATATTATCTTTTATTTATTATCATATACTTACTTAAACACAATAAATTTATATGCTATAAAGTTTGTTGCTTGAGCTATGATTGTAACTATTACTTTTGCTAAATACACATTTATATTAAGATTTTTTGCTAAAAAATTCATAACGAAAACTGTTATTATAAGTGAAACTAAGTTGACCACTATAAATTGCATAAGTTCATATAATATCTTCTTACTAACTTTACGTTCCTTAAAAGTCCATTTTTTATTAAATATAAAGCTATTCATTATTCCAAAACTATAACCTATGATTTGACTAGTTATATATCCTACTCCAACTAACTCATTAAATACTGTAAACATTAAAAAGTCTATGCCAGTATTTGCAACACCTACTATTGAAAAACGACTTATATGTTTAAATTTGCCATGGAATATATATTTGTTTACTTTAGTCATTAATCTCATATTTTTTATCAGCCTTTTCATAATTTATAGTATTATCAATTATATACATAGGTCTATTTTTACTTTCATCAAAAATCCTTCCAATATATTGACCCATTATACCCATAGTAAAAAATATCAATCCAAACATAATTAAATTAATTGATAATATCATCCCTAAACTTAATATATCCGTACAGTTTATTACAGCCTTTATAATCTCAGTTATAAATACAATAGTGCCTATAGAAAATATTGTCCCTCCAACATAACTAGCAACTGTAAGTGGTTTATATGAAAAGGATGTTATTCCATCCAAAGCTAACTTTATCATCTTTTTCAATGGATATTTAGTTTTCCCTGCAAATCTTTCTTGTCTTACAAACTCTACAGCAGTTTGATTATATCCAACCCAACTTACTAAACCTCTTACATATCTGTTTTTTTCTGGAAGTGATATTAAAGTATCACATACCTTTCTATCTATAAGTCTGAAATCTCCTGTATCTACTGGGATATCTATATTTGTTATGTCTTTTAGCACTCTATAAAACATCTTAGCAGTAAATTTTTTAAAAAATCCTTCTCCTTCTCTTTTATCTCTTTTCCCATATACTACCTCATAACCCTGTTTCCATTTTTTAATCATCTCAAGAATAACTTCTGGTGGATCTTGAAGATCTGCATCAATTACCACTATAGCCTTCCCTCTAGCTACATCCATTCCTGCAGTTATAGCAGCTTGGTGCCCAAAATTTCTAGAAAAATTCACAAGTTTTATTTTCCCATCTTTTTTACATATGTTATTTGCTTTTTCTTTAGTTAAATCTTTACTTCCATCATTTATAAATATAATTTCATAACTTTCTTTTGTAGAATCCATAACTGCCTTTAATCTTCTATAACTTTCATCAATAACAAGTTCTTCATTATATAAAGGAACAACTATGGAATAAACTATTTTATTAATCACATTTATCACCCCATGAAATTGTTATTTTGTTATATGCTCAAACTAACTGCTTAAACAATCTGTTAAACTTTCCTTATTTAAAATTGTAACTATAAATTGTTGCATCAGTTTCAAATAATTATGTGAAATTTTTGTGATTTCATATAATTAGCCCTTAGGACAATATAAATAAATCTTATTTATATTGTCCTAAGGGCTAAACTTAATTATTAAAATTTATTGGAAAGTGTAAATAATAATTACTTTTACTTCCCAAGAGGCTACTCCTAATCTATAGGATATTTAATTATGAAACTTACACCATTATCTCTATTTACTGCTTTTATTTCTCCATTATAAAAATCTATAATTTTTTTAGAAATCGCTAAACCGAGGCCAAAATTTCCAGTCCTATCTTTATATAAATTTTTAAAAATATGATCTATATTATTTTTATCAATATTAGGTCCATCATTATAAATTTCTAAGACTGCAACAGAATTTTCTTTTTTAAGAGTTACAGAAATTTGCCCTTCTGCATACCTAAGTCCATTATCTAATATATTTTCAATAGCTACTCGTATTTTTTCAGGATTTCCTTTTATAACAACCTTATCAATATCTAAATTCCATTGAATTTTACTATTAACTATCTCAAATCTACTTATAATATTAAACAATAAATTATGTAACTCAAATCCTATATTTTCACTATTATTTTCTAAACTATAGGCAAGAGTATTTAAGTACAATAATTGTTTAATTTTTTTCTCAAGAATAGCTGCCTCATCTTTTATTATTTCAGCAGTTTCTTCAACTGATTCTATATACATACCATCTATAATAGCTTGAGCATGGCTCATAATTACCATTACTGGAGTTTTTAAATCATGAGATATGCTTTGTAGAAACATTTTTTCTTCTTCATCAATCTTTTTTAACTCTTTTTGCATACGATTCATTGAATCTACCAATCTACCTATCTCATCATCATTTTTAATTTTAACAGGTTCCCTCCAATCCTTATGAGCTATTTTCACAGTATAGTCCTCAAGCTCTCTTAAAGGCCTTGAAATATAATTTGCAACTAATCTAGCAGTGAAAAATCCTATACCAATAAATACAACTCCTATAATTATTACTGTATATAATAATACATTATCTTGTATTTCGGGTATATAAGATATTAAATAAAGTTTTTCCCCTCCTGCGTTTTTAATTGAACTTATTATAAAGATAAATTTCACGTTGTTATGATATTCTTTAAATTGCTTTTGCTGAATATTATTACCTATAATATAACTGGCCATCCACATTTTTATTTCATCACTAGCAGGTCTTGGGGGTGGATTCTTCTTTTCTATTGGTGGTGGTTCCTCTTTTCTTTTACCTATATCTATAATTTTATATTTATCATTCTCATCTATTTTTGCAATAAAATGATCACTTCCTTTAAGACTTTTTAATTCATCGAATCTATTTTGTTCATTAAAATTATTGCTGTTTAATAAAACATCATGAGCCACTTTTAAATCCTCTAGCTTTGAATTTTCACTAATTCTCTTAAAGGCAACTAAATATAAAAATGAAATACTACATATTATTATTAAAATTATAGCAGTGAATGTTGTCCATATCCTCATTGTTAATGACTTAAATCTTAATCTTTTCATCATTTAACCACCAATTTATAACCATATCCATATACAGTTTCAAGATCTAATTTATCCATCTTTTTGCGCAATCTCCTAATTGTATCATCAATAACTCTATCGGATCCGAAATAATCTTCTCCCCAAATACTAATTAAAATTTGTTCTCTAGATATAACATTGTTTCTATTCTCTACAAAAAAATTTAATAGTTCAAACTCTTTGTTTGTTAGTTGAATTTCTTTTTCTCCAAAAAAAACAGCTCTTTGTCTTTTACTTATTTTGTACTCTCCAATATTCGTAATTATATCCATAGAATTATTACTTTTCCCATAAATTCTTTCCATAAGTTTATTAGTTCTTATTATAAGCTCTCTAGGTAAAAATGGCTTTGATAAATAATCATCACTTCCTAATTCTAATCCCACCACTCTATCTAGTTCCTCATTCCTTGCAGACATAAAAATAACCGGAGTATTTTTATTGTTTTCTTTTACAGCTTTGATTATTTGGTACCCATCTATATCAGGTAACATTATATCTAATATCCAAAGATCTGGAACATCTTTTATTTTCTCTATTGCAGAACTTCCATTAAAAAAAGTAGTTACTTCGTACCCTTCACGTTGCAGATACTTTTCTAATAATATATTCAAACTTTTTTCATCTTCAACAAGATAGATTTTTTTTCCCATCTTTATCACCTCAAAATATAATTCAATATACTCACAAACTTATTTTCATTATTAAAATATTCTTTATTAACTATACTTAACACATATACTATACTTAATAATATTGCAAAGATTAAATATATTTTATCAAATTGGAAATTGAACAAAGTTTGTATATGACTTTTCTCCTAGCATTTCTTCTCTAATCTAATTTTAAATTTAAAATATCAAGTGATTATGTAATTATTATGTGAAAATTATGTGATATAATTTCATTATTTAATATTTGAAACTACTTAAAATAAAAAAGAGTCATCGAATTAAATTTAAAAATTTACACAATAACTCTCTTTGCAAATAATAAATAATTATAAATAAAAATTTAAAATCGCTATATTTTTGATTAAATATAATCTATGTTAAAATGCTAATTAAAAAATATATTTAATCTTCCTTCATCATATTTTGCACTTATAATTTCTTTAGCTTGTAATTTCTTTGGTACTATTATAGATCTTCTTTCATTTTTTATAGATATAGTTATTTCATCTCCCTTTTGTGAAAGATTTAATTGTTCTTTATCTACAAAAGGCATATTTATGCTAAATATATATTTATCTCCGTTCTTCTTTAATTCAAATATCTTTTCTGTAAAAAAAACTTCCTCTGGATTAACATCTTTATAAATTATATCTCCAACATACTTTAATGTTGAATACTCTCTTAGTTCATTATTCATTAATGATAATTTTAAAACTGCAATCCCCTTAAAACTATTATCTATTTCTTCTATACTCTCTTTTTGAATGGTATCCCACTTTTCAAAATAACCTTTTATTGATTCCTCTGGGAAAATTTTATTTATAATAACTGCATCTACATTATAATCAAAGAGATGAAGGTAAGAAAAGCTTTTTTTAGCTTCCTTTACTACTATCCTTTCCGGAGTTGTAACTATTCTCAAACTTACCTTTTCTTTATCTAGCATTAACTTATGAAGTTCATCAACCTTTTCATATAGTTTTTGAATTTCATCAAAAGTATCATCTGTAGGCATAGGAACCTTTATTGTTGCATCAATTATAGGCTTTACAACTTTAGCACCTTTTTTCTTAATAGGAAATATTTTTTCCATCCACCATTTAAAAATATCTGGAAATTTTAATAATGACATTGTTTCACCTGTTGGTGCGCAATCTACTATTAAAACGTCATATTGTCCTTTATCATGTATTTCTTTTATTTTTATTAATGATAATAGTTCCTCAAAAGCAGGAAAAACTAACAATTCTTCACTTTCAATATTCTCTTCTGCTTTAAATAATAATAATTGTTTAAAATATGTTTTTAAATTACTCCATGTTTTTTCGTTTTCTAATACTGTATCTATTTCTATACCATAAAGATTATCAACTATTTTTAATGGTTCATTACCTAATTTAATATTAAAAGAATCACTTAAACTATGAGCTTGATCTGTACTAATAACCAATACCCTTTTCCCAGAACTTGCTATCTTGCAGGCAGTAGCTGCTGCAATACTTGTTTTCCCTACTCCACCTTTACCTGTATATAATATGATTCTCATACTAGATTCTCCTTCCTTACTTAAAATCCACCCCTATTTTTTTAACTTGTTTAGTATTAGTTTCCATTTTTTCTAATTGTTCATCCTTCAGTAACTCTAATGATAAATCCTTTAATAAATTGAATACTTCCTTTTCCATATTATTGATTCTAGACTTTAAGCCATCTGGCATCAATTCTTGTACTGCTTCATATTCTAATTTTTTAGCTTTTATCATTTTTTTTATAAAATTTTTATTCATAAAACCCTCTCCTACTGAAAAATAATACTTAATTTTTCATCTTGTAGCTTTGCTGATGCTATAGAATATTTCCTTATTACATCTGGTAAAGGTATATTTCTTTTAAAATTTCTTATTTTAATTATAACTTCCGTATCTGATTGATATAAATCAAAATCCGTTTTATTAGCAAAAGGTATACTTATTTCTAATAAATATCCCTGTTCTAATTTAATAAAGGATTCATTTTGTGTTGTTTTTAACACCTTAAAAATATCTTCTCTTTGCAATGAATCAATTACAATTCTATTTAAACCTTCTAGTCCATTTATATCACTTTCATACCATTTAATTTGAAAATTTGGTATATCTATAAACACTGACTTCAATTCCTCTAGATGCAATTTTTGAACACTTTTCCATTCAGTAAAAAAGCTATTATCTACTTCCTCTGGAATTATTCTATTTATATATAATCCATCTACATTAAAATTATATAAATTTAGATACATATAGTTTCGTTTTGTTTCTTCTACTACCATTTTTTCTGGTATTGTTACAAGCCTTATACTACATATCTCCCTATCTTTCAATAGTTCTTGTAGTCTTATAAGATTTATATATAATTTTTCTATATCGTTCATAGCTTTTTTATCTGGCATATCTATTTTGAATACTGCCTTAGATATTGGTCTTAAAACCTTTAATGCCACCTTGCCTATAGGGAAAAACTTTTCCATATACCATGAAAGTAGTTCTGGAAACTTCAATAAAGACAACGTTTCTCCCGTTGGTGCACAGTCAACTATTATTAAATCATATATATTTTTTTCATATAATTCTTTGATTCTTATTAAAGAGAATAATTCCTCTATACCTGGAAATACAACCATATCTTCTAAAGACTCATTATCTTCCTCTTCAATATTTGGCAACATATTTTTAAAGGCTGTTGAAATACTATTATAATATTTATCCATTTCATAATTAGGATCTATTTCCAGTGCATAAAGATTATCCATAACCTTTACTGTTTCTTCTTTTATTTTTGTCATAAATATGTCACTTAAATTATGAGCCATATCTGTACTAACTATAAGTGTTTTTAAACCTGTCTGTGCTGCTTTTACTCCATGAGCTGCTGCGGTGCTTGTCTTCCCAACTCCACCTTTACCTGTAAATATAATTATTCTCCCCATAATAATCCTCCTTTTGTTCTATATAAGAATAGTTCGTGTGTAGAAGTATTTTATTTAAAAAAACAACTTAGAAATCTAAGTTATTCTATTGTTATTTTTCTTACCCTTTTTCCTTTTTTTCTTTGTTTATTTTCTTTGATTTTATCAGACTTTAATACTGAAATTATTTTACCTGAAATAATCATAATTGATTTTTTTTCTTCTTCTGTTAGAGATTTGTAAACTTCTTTAACATAATATATAATTTCCTTTTTTTCTTCTTCATATAATTGTTTACCTTTTTGGGTTAAAATAATATTTACTACCCTTTTATCTTTTAAATCTCTTTTTCTTTCAACTATTTGTTTTTTTTCTAATCTATTAATTACGCCTGTAACTGTATTTAAAGGAGCATTAATATACTCAGCAATTTCACTCATATTTACACTTTCTTTTCTATAGATAAATACTATAGAAAGTAATTCATTCTTTGAATAGTCTAATGAAATACTACTCCATTTATCTGGGAAAAACAAAAATTTCATTTGATCTAGATAATTATAAAATAAATTTTCAAAAAACACATCTTCTTTTTTCTCCATATTTACTCTCCTCTAAATAGTTCTTCCCTCGAAATATAATTTTATTCTACACTAGAAATATTTATTTGTCAACAACTTTAAATTATAAATGTGGCATACTGAGTATATCTCTGCTATATAAGAGTTGCTACACAATTAAAATAATATCAGTATGCCAAATAAATTTCTAATATACCAAAGTTATATTAATTTCTATAATTATTCTTCTACAAACAATGATACAAATTCGAATTTATTACAATCAACCAAACCTCTATTAGTTAATCTTAACTCTGGTAAGCATGCAAGTGGAATAAGTGCCATTGTCATAAATGGTGAAACTATATCACATCCAATTTCTTTCCATGCACTGTCTAGCTTTTCTACCATTTGAGCCATTTCTTCTAAAGGCCTATTACTCATAAGTCCTGCTATTGGTAATGGAACTAACCCTAATACTTTACCATCTTGTACAGCTACCATTCCCCCTCCACATTCTATTAATGTGTTAGCAGCTAATGACATATCTTCATCATTGGTTCCTATAACTAATAAGTTGTGAGCATCATGGGCAACTGTTGCAGCCATAGCCCCTCTTTTAATACCAAAACCTTTAACAAATCCATACCCTGCTGTTCCTGTTTCGTGGTGTCTTTCAAAAACAACTGCTTTTAAAACATCTTTACTTGGATCACATTGAACTTTATCATCTTTAACATTAAGTTCAATATGTCTCTCATATGTACCGACTCTTTCAGGTATAATTTCAATAACCCTTGCAGTAACCTTTTCTTTATTTCCCGCCATAATATTAAAGGAATTTGGTGTTATTTTATCTTTAATATGCATTGAATGCATAGCATCTTCAGGATAATCATATTTAGCTATTGAAGTAGTCAATAGTCCGTCCTTTGCAACTAAATTTCCATCTATAATAACCTTTGTTATTTTTACATTTTTTAAGTTCTCTATAAGTACAATATCTGCGCATTTTCCTGGAGTTATAGAACCTAATTCATGATCCATTTGAAAACATTGTGCACAGTTTATTGTTACCATTTGAATTGCAGTTAATGGATCTATACCTTCTTCTATAGCACGTTTTATAATATGATCTAAATGTCCATCTTTAAGTAATGTATGTGGATGGGTATCATCAGATATTAAAACAGCAAATCTACTATCCACTTTATTTTCTGTAATTGCTTTGCTTACTTCCTTTAAGTCATGCCATGCAGAACCTTCTCTAAACATTGCATACATTCCAAGACGCATTTTAGCGAGAGCATCTTCAGCTCTTGTAGATTCATGACAACATCTTACACCTGATGCAATATATCCATTTAATCCTTTCCCTGTTTCAGGTAGGGAATAATGTCCTGTTACTGTCTTACTAGCTTTTAAAGTTTCTCCTACTACCCCATGAGCATGATCTGTAGAATAAAGTATACCTGGGAAATTCATCATTTCTCCTAATCCAACTATTTCATCCCATTTCATTGTTTCTCTAACATCTTCTGGTCCTACAGCCGCTCCTGTATCTTCAAAACCTGGAACTGCTGGTACACAGGATGGTGTGGTTACCATATTTTTAAGTGGAGTACCCTTCCCATCTTCAATCATATAACGTACACCATTTAATCCCAGTACATTACAAATTTCATGTGGATCCATATATATTCCAACAGTACCATGTGGAACTACTGAACGAGCATATTCGCTTACACTTAACATTGATGATTCAACATGGATATGACCATCTAAAAAACCCGGTGCAATATATTGTCCTTTTGCATCAATTACCTCTGTATCTTCCCCTATGCAATGTTTTGCATCACCTACTAACGCAATTCTCCCACAGCTAATTGCTACATCTGTATTTTCAATGACTTCTCTTGTACAGACATTTATAAGCTTTGAATTTGTAATTACCATATCCGCTGGTTCAAATCCCTGTGCCACACTTGATAATGTTTTACTTACCTCCCAAAGAGGCTTTGTATCAAATTTATTAAACATATCCCCGTCTCCTTTTGTATTTTTATAGATTTCTCTTTGTATATTTTTATACATTATATTATATTTTCATAATATATTCCACATTATTTATCCATTGTTTACATTTTTATTCGTATAATACATTACATTTTCTTTAATTCTTTGCCATTTGTTCGTAAATGCTAACATGGAAATTATATATTTTGTTTTAGTATAAGGCATTAGGGATAATATATGAATAAATTATTGAACCAGTCTTCTAAACTGTTTATTAATTATCTTGATATTCTTCCAATTCCGTTACTTATAAAATTTTCTACCTCTTCAACATTTACTAAATTTGCATCTCCACTTATACTATGTTTTAAAACTGAACATGCTGTAGCAAATTCACAAGTATATTGAGGAGACTTTTTATTTATAATACTATAAATCATCCCTGCTGTTAGAGCATCCCCTGCTCCTATTCTATCTACAATATCATCAAAGTCATGCTTCTTAGATGAATATAGTTTATTATTTGTATAGTAATTACATTGTAACCTATTTGAGCTTACTGTTTTAACCTCTCTAGTTGAAGAAAAGATATGTTCTATATTAGGATAAACCTTTACAATCTCATTATAATAATAGTTTAACTTCTCATTCTTATCTTCTAAATCACAACTCATATTTAATATATTTTCTGCATCTAATATTCCTGCAGAAAATATATTAATATATGGTAGTATTTCTTTTGTTGCTTTTCTTGCTTCTTCTAAAGTCCACATTTTAGCTCTATAATTAGAATCATAACTTACCAAAATATTATTGTTCTTACAGTACCTTAATATCTTTAATGTTAAACTTCTTACTTTTTCTGAAATAGCTAATGTAATTCCTGAAAAATGAAATACATCTACATCTTTTAATGCTTCTTTTATATTTATATCCTCGCCCGTAATAGATCCAAAAGCTGAATTATCCCTATCATAAATAATATTTGATGATCTATTTCCGCTACCTACTTCCACAAAATATATAGGTGTTCTTTTATTTTCTCTTTTAATAAAAGATGTTTCTACTGATTTTTCTTTTAGATAATTAATTATCCCTTCTCCTATCTGATTTTTTGAGACCTTTGTAATCATTCTAGTTTCAATACCAAATCTAGATAGTGATATTAAAACATTTGCTTCTCCACCACCATAATTAGCATCAAATTCTTTAGAGTTTAAAAAAAGCATTCCTTTCTTAGTAGATAATCTAAGTAATATCTCTCCAAAACCAACTACTTTCATCTTATATACCTCTTGCTTTATTAAATTTATCTACATATTGATTACAAATTGTTTCTATTTCATCAAATTTTCCTAACTCTCCAAGTTTATTTAATTCTCCAGCAATACCTACTAAATCTACAGATGTATTTGCCCATGAATCTATGTTATCTAAGTTCACTCCACCTGTTACCATTATATTTGCATATGGTAATGGTCCTTTAATAGACTTTATATAACCTTGTCCAAATGCACTTCCTGGAAATACCTTCACAATATCTACTCCACTTTCATAGGCTGTGACTATTTCAGTTATAGTCATCACTCCTGGTATATATGGAATATTATATCTATTGCAAAGCTTTGCTGTTTCTTCGCTAAATGATGGAGATACTATATATTTTGCTCCTCTTAATATTGCCATTCTTGCTGTTTCTGAATCCAAAACTGTTCCAGCACCTATAACAACTTCATCATCTTTTGCATACTTTTCTGAAAGTTCTTCTATTATATCATTAGCAAATTTATTTGTGTATGCAACTTCTATAGCTTTAACATTTCCTTTAATACAGCTTTCTGATATTTTAATACCTACTTCCTTTGTTTCTCCACGAACAACTGCTACTATCTTACATTTTTTTAGAGCATTTAAAACCTTCATCTTAATCACAATAAAAACCTCCATAAATCTATTATTGTACTAACTCTCACAGAAATATTATTATTCCATATATCCACCCTTCATTGGTGAAACTGCTCTTTCTGAAAATATCTTTAATATTCCTGATTTATATTTATTTTCTCTTTTTTCCCACTTAGCTTTACGTTCTACTAAAGCCTTGTTTATGGCTTCTTCACTTAATTTTTGTCCATTAACACCAACTAATTG
Organism: Clostridium sporogenes; assembly: GCF_001020205.1. Lineage (NCBI taxonomy): Bacteria > Bacillati > Bacillota > Clostridia > Eubacteriales > Clostridiaceae > Clostridium > Clostridium sporogenes. The sequence goes on along the minus strand of NZ_CP011663.1, from coordinate 335,857 downwards.
TAGTATTCTTTTCTCTATATCTATTTCAATTAAATCATTCTCTTCAACTAAGGCAATTGGCCCTCCCACTGCTGCTTCGGGAGAAACATGTCCTATTGCAGGCCCTTTGGATGCCCCTGAGAATCTTCCATCTGTAATAAGTGCAATACTTGCAGATAATTCTTTATCAGAGGATATTGCTTCTGTTGTATAAAACATTTCAGGCATTCCACTACCTTTTGGTCCTTCATATCTTATAAATACGGCATCTCCTGGATTTATTTTTTTAGATATGATAGCTGCTATTGCTTCTTCTTCACTATCAAAAGGTCTTGCCTTTAAAATTCCTTTATGCATTTCTTTTGGTACGGCTGAATGTTTAACTACTGCTCCTTCTGGCGCTATATTTCCTTTTAAAATTGCAATAGCTCCATTTTTACCTATAGGTTCACTTATTGGTCTTATAATATCTCTTCTTGTGAGTCCAATCTTTTTAAGATATTTATCACAATTCTCATAATATCCATTCTTCTTTAAATCCTCTAAATTCTCACCTAAAGTTTTACCTGTAACAGTCATTACATCTAGATGTAATAAATGCTTTACTTCTTCCATTATTGCTGGTACCCCGCCTGCATAATAAAAATATTCTGCTGGCCATTTTCCTGCTGGACGTATATTTAAAAGGTATGGAGCATATCGATGTATTCTATCAAAACTTTCTTCATCAATTTTTATACCAAATTCGTGAGCTATTGCTGGAATGTGCAATAAGGAATTAGTAGATCCCGAAATTGCTGCATGAATTATAATTGCATTTTCAAAGGATTTTTCTGTAACTATATCCTTTGGCCTAAGATTCATCTTTGCTAGTTCAACAACTTGTTTCCCAGCCTCTACTGCAACATCTTCTAAGTCTTTACAAGTTGCGGGCATTAAAGCACTACCAGGTAACATTAATCCTAAGGCTTCTGCCATAACCTGCATTGTTGAAGCTGTTCCCATAAAAGAACAAGCTCCACAAGATGGACATGCATTATGTTTATAGTAAGTTAATTCTTCCTCTGTAATTTCTTTTCGTTGATACATAGCACTATAAGCACCAATTTGCTCTAAAGTTAAAAGGTTAGGTCCCGCTTCCATAACGCCACCTGTAACAACAATTGATGGTATATTAAGTCTTCCTATAGCCATTAAGTGAGATGGAACAGCCTTATCACAACTTGATATAAATACCCCTCCATCAAAAGGAGTGGCATTCGCATGAATTTCTATAAGTGATGTTATAGTATCCCTAGAGGCTAATGAATAATTGATTCCATCGTGACCTTGAGCCATACCATCACATATATCTGTTGCAAAATATCTTGCAGCCTTTCCTCCTCTTTCTGCTACACCCTGTACCGCATTATTTGCAAATTTCATTAAATGAACACTTCCTGGGTGACTATCTCCAAAGGTACTTTCAATTATAATTTGAGGCTTAGATAAATCTTCAACTGACCATCCCATACCCCTACGAAGTGGATCCATTTCTGGAGCAATTTTTCTAATATCTTCACTAATCATATTAACCTCCTTATTTAACATAAATATTCCCTTTATATGCATCTTTTTTAAAACATAGCTCGGAACATGGTATATCCACTTTCCGAGCTTTTACTAAATATATTTTATAGATGTATTCACGATAAAATTTTTATTTATTAAGAAAATTCAATTACTGGAGTTTTTCCTCCTTCAACAGTAATATCCTCATACTTTTTATTTATATTGCTACCATTAGGTTCAGTAATAATCATCATTGTCATAGGAGAACATCCCTTTGATATAATATAATCCTTATCAAACTTTAGTAAAGGTGTTCCTAACTTAACCTTTTGTCCTTCTTCAACTAATACTTCAAAACCTTCACCTTCTAAACTTACAGTGTCAATGCCTACATGAATTAATATTTCGACACCATTATTCATTAATAAACCAAGTGCATGTTTTGAACCTTTCATTATCAATTTAACTAAGCAATCGCAAGGTGCTACTATAACCTGATCCATTGGATCAATAGCTATCCCATCTCCCATCATTAGAGAAGAAAAGACTTCATCCTGTACATTACTTAATGCTACACTTTTCCCACTTAATGGAGAATATAATTTCTTTTTCTTAAATATCTGAAACATATCTAATCTCCTTTACTTTAATTCTGGCCAATAATTTTTATTAGCCTCAATTAAATCATCTAAAATAGCTTTTGCTACACTGGCACTTGGTACTGTCTTAGAAAGAGTTAATGCTTGCCATAGTTTTTGATAACTTCCTTCTATCCATGATTGAACAACTAATTTTTCTACTGATACTTGTTGTTCCATTAATCCTTTTTCAAATTGAGGGATTTTTCCTTGAACTAATGCCTCTGGTCCATTACTTCCTACAATGCAAGGTACTTCTACCATAGCTGTTGGATCAAAGTTTTCTATTGCCCCATTGTTTTCTACAATACATAACATTCTTTCATGAGTGTTATAAGCAATAGCTCTTGCTAAATCGACAATAAAAGAAGCATGAGAATCTATATGGAATTCCCCACCTTTTGCTGTACCAGCTTTAACTATTTCTTTTGCAGCACTAAATACAGACTTTTCTCTTCCATTCATTACTTCATTAGCTCTTGTATATTCAGCATCTGAATGTTCCACAACATAATCTGGATATAAATAATATTTTAAATATGTGTTTGGTAAGAAATTAGGTTCAATAGCTAATAAATCTTTTGCTTTTTTATGGGTTTCTTGCCAACTTGGTTCTGTATGTTGTGTATCTACTTCTACTTGATTTAAATAACCGTTTTCTGCTACATAGGCCTTTAGTTTTGGCATTAAATCATTTCCTTGCTTGTCTCTAACACTTGTCCACCATCCAAAATGATTTAACCCAAAGTAGTTAACTTCTAAATCTTTGGGAGTTAAGCCTACTATTTGAGACATACGACGAAGTGTACCAACTGGCATATCACAAATATTTAACACCTTAGAATTTGGCTTTAATATACGGCATGCTTCTGCAACTATAGCTGCTGGGTTTGAATAATTTAACATCCAACAATTTGGAGAATACTTTTCCATAATATCTATTAGTTCCATCATTCCACCAATAGAACGCATTCCATATGCTATACCACCTGGTCCACAAGTTTCTTGTCCAACAACACCATATTTTAAAGGAATCTTTTCATCATTTTCACGCATTTCATATTTTCCAACACGAATATGAGCCATACAAAAATCTACATCAGTAAATGCTTCCTTTGGATCAGTTGTATATGTGAATTCTATTTCCGGTGCATTCTCTTTTAATAGTATTTCTAAAGCTTTCCCTATTATTTCTTGACGCTTTCCATCATTATCATATAACTTTAATTTGCGTAATGGGAAACGATGAATATTATCTAATAACATCATTACTATTCCTGGTGTAAATGTACTTCCTCCACCTGCAATAACAATTGAAAATTTTTTATTTTGTTCCATAAAATTAACCACCTTTTTTTATATTTTATAGGACTTTTTCTTTTAACATTTATTTTTATAAATTTTATATTGTTTTTATTTATTTCTTACAAGCTGATTATAGTAAAGTTATTTATTAGAGTAAACAATTTAAAGGGTTAAAAATACATGTTACTTGAACTAACAACCTGTTTCATAATTAATAAAATTTTTATTCAAGTTATAATTCACTATATTTTTATAGGGGCTGTCGCACTAAGAATAAATCCTACAATATATTGTGTTAACTTTAAATTTGCAAAACAGTATATTGTATGTAAATTTCTTTATGCTACAGCCCCTAACTGAATTTTTATCCCATAACTATCCGCTCTAATACTCTCATCTTATTCAAGGTTGGAGTAAAGAGCAGCTACATCCATAGATAGTCATTCCCTAAGCTTTACTGGGAGTAAAACCTCCCTCTTAAGCTTAGAACTCTGTTTATTCTAATTTGATTCTATTCCAAGATATTCGTCTACGTTCTTTCTTACACTTGTAACCTTTAAACCATAGACAACCTGTACGTTTTCTCCTTTAATTATTACTCCATTGGCAGCTGTTTCATTTTTTAATAATTGTTCATTAACTAGTGAAGAGTCTTTTACAACTAATCTTAATCTAGTGTAACAATTATCAACTTTTAGTATATTATCCTTACCACCTAAGCCTTCTACTACAACTGGTGCAATACTTGAATCTCCTGAATTTGTACTTGCTTTAGACTTTTCTTTATAATCTTTTTTAGTATATAACTTTGTATTTCCATCTTTTTCCCTTCCCGGAGTTTTAAGCTTAAGCTTAACTATTAAAAATCTGAATACAACATAATATACAATGAATTGTCCTAAACCAACTAAAATAAACATTGGCCATCCTGTTTTATCTATTCCAAGAGGTATATTGTATAATAAGAAATCTATTAAACCATTTGGACCTATAGCTGTGACCCCTAGAATATTTAATACTACCATTCCTAATCCACTTAAAACAGCATGTATAACAAATAATATTGGTGCTACAAACATAAATGAAAATTCTATTGGTTCTGTTACCCCTGCTAATATTGATGTAACAGCAGCTGGAATTAAAATTGCCTTTATCTTAGACTTATTCTCTGGTAATGCTGTATGGTACATAGCCAAACATGCACCAATTAAACCAAACATTTTTGACAATCCTCTAGCATCCCAAATTACTGATGCTGATAATTTTGCTATATTAGGATCAGCCATTTCTGCAAAGTATATGTTTCTTGCTCCTTCAAATACTTTTCCTCCTATTTCAGCCACTCCACCTAAAGGACTATATAAAAATGGAGTATAAACTAAGTGATGCAATCCAGTAGGAATAAGTAATCTCTCCAAAGTACCATAAGTAAATATGCCAAAGTTTCCTGCTCCTGTTATAAAATTACCAAGACTTGAAATTAAATATTGTACTGAAGGCCATACATAACTCAATATTATTGCTAGAAAAACAGTAATAGGTATTAATATTATAAATACTAGTCTTGAGCCACCATAAATTTGAAAAGCTCCATCAAATTCTTTTTCGCAAAATCTATTATGTATATAAGCAACAACAATACCTAAAATAATTCCTAAGAAAACTCCCATATCAAGAACTTGAACACCTAAAACCATAGTTTGACCAGATCCTCTTAAGGCATCTTGTGGTGCTAATCTATTATTTAATTCTAAAAAAATGTTCATTGCATTTATAAATACTAAGAATACTAAAAGTGATGTAAATCCTGCTTCTGCTTTCTTTTTCTTAGAAAGTCCTACTGCAAGACCAACACAAAATATAATTCCTAAATTAGTTAAAATTGAAACTAATGAACCAGACAACATTTTTCCTAATCCAAATATCATTCCATTCTTTAAAAATGGAAGGTATTCTGCTAGTTTTGCATTTGTTAAAATGTTTCCTATTGCAATTATTATACCGGCTATTGGTAATATCAATACAGGAACAAACATTCCTTTAGAAAAGTTTTGTAATTGATTTAATATCTTTTCTTTCATCATCGTAACCCCCATTATTTATTTTTGAGAAACCATTTACATTTCACATTATAATAATTAGATATCTATATGTATATAGATTTTCTTATGTAAAAAACGTGTTACCTCTTTAGATAACACGTTACTCAACATTACTATTTTTCTTTTTATAATATTCATATACTAATAACTCTATTAAAACAAGTACCTTTGGAAAGAATGTGTTTGGCATTAAATTTCTATCATCTAATTTATTGCTATCTTTAATCTTAAATCTTATATCAGAAAGCTTACTTATGCTATTTTCCCGCTCATTTGTAAAAGATATAACCTTAATATTATGTTCCTTTGCTGTTTTAACCTTATTTAATACCATTGGTGTTTCTCCAGATTTAGATATTACTATAATAGCACTTATAAAATCTAAATTATTTTCAAATACTCCTATAGAATCTGTCCCATTAGACAAAATACATCTCTTACCCATAACTAGAAGTTTCTTATTTATATATTCTGCAACAATACCAGAAAAACCATTTGCATATATAAAAATAAACTTATGATCATCATTAAATAAAATATCTATAAAACCATTAATTGCCTCTCTACTATTTTCTTCTAATAGGCTATCCATATTTAGACTTTCTATGAAGCTACTATCATTTAAATTATCTTTTAATTCATTTTTAGTTAAAGATAATAAATTGTATTGCATTTCTAAAAAACCAGAATAACCAAGTTTTTTAGCTAATCTCATAATAGTAGATGTTGATGTAAAATTATTTTTTGCTACTCCCCTTACTCCCATCTTATTTATATCATTAATATTATCTATCATATAATTGAGGACTTCTATTTCTATTTCTGTAAGTCCCTTATTTTGAATAAACTTGGATATGTCCATTACATTGCCTCCATAAATAATTTAAAAATTAATAAATAGTATTTGTAAAGTTTATTATTTTAAACTAAATTATATCATAATCTTAAACTTTATTATGTTCTATTTTAGGAATAAATGCATAAAGTAAGGACCATACTATTTTCCCAGTACAGTCCTATTTTCCCCTTAAATCATCTTTAAAAAGTATAACATTTTAATGCATTGTTTTTTATAAATTTACTTAATCCTACCTATTGGAAGAAAGGTCTTTTAGATTTTTACTTAATGTTTTAATTTCCTCTATAGCTGATGCCATTGAACTAATCTTTTCACCCTGCTCCCTAATTATGCCTTCGATTTCTTCTGTGGACGCTGAATGTTCTTCAGTAATACTTCCTATTCCCTCAAGCTCCATTTTTATAGGAACAAAATTCTCTACTACATTTTCAACAAATCTATGTTCTTCATCTAAATATTCACTCATTTTCTCAAAATACTCTTGAATTTTACCAAAAGAAGTATAAACATTATCAACAACCTTGGTTCCCTCTTCTGCGGCTGTATTACCCTCAGATACCTTAATAACTGCATCATTCGTAATAAGATTAATTTCTGTAATAATTTCATAGATATTTTTTACTATTTCAGTTGTTTGCTGAGCTAGTTTTTTAACTTCTTCTGCGACTACTGAAAATCCCTTGCCATATTCACCTGCCCTAGCAGCTTCTATACTTGCATTTAATGACAACAAATTAGTTTGAGCTGAAATTTCATAAATACTATTAATCTCACAATTTATTTTATCAATACTACCTTTTAATGTATTTACTGTATCTAAAGATACCTCTACCGCGCCTTTTATCATTTTCATAGTGCTATTCATAGAGTTAATTTTTTCAGACTCATCAATAACATTTCCCTTCATTTCGTTTGATGTTGCAGATATTCTATTAGATATATTTCTCACCTTGTCTAGTGAAGAATTAGATTTCTCTATTCCTAAATTTATACCTAAAATGCTCTCTACTATTTCTTGAACTCCAATATTTATTTGACCCATAGTATTGCTTATATCATCACTAGTGGCATTAACAAGGTTAATATCTTCAGAAAAAATATCTATATTATTATCTAAATCGGTAGTACTCTCTTTAATATTTAATAAAAGTAAATCTAATTTATCAAGTAACTCCTTACTTTCTAAAGATTTATTATTTGCTGACTGAATTAGATTGCCACCCCAACTAGTAAGGCAATAAATTAAAATTATAACACCATTTAATATTACAAAAAAATTTAACATGTTTGAAAATGAAAAATTTTTACTCAAAATACTACTAGGATTTACTAAAAACAAAATTATAACACACGTATCTAAGAGAACTGCATTTATAACTAACAAGTTTTTTCTAAAGTATAATGTTGCACATATAATTCCTGCAATAAAAACTAATATATCAGAAGCTATAGTTTTCTCGTTAAAATTTCCTAATAAAAAATATCCAAAGTTTGAAATTATTATAACTGAACTAAAGATTATTGCCTTTGTCATATCCTTTAGCTTTAAAAAATATACTACTGTTGAAACTATAATTACTATTATAAAGGGGAATAATTCATCTATATTTATTACAAAGTTAGTCATTGACATAGTGGTTAGACTCATAAGTAAACACATTGCAAATATAGTTATATAATTAACCTTATGTATTTTTTCAAAACTAAAACTCCAAGTTTTCTCCATTTTATGCGCCCCTTTTCAGTTTAAATTAAATTTATTTTAAATATTCACTGTAAATATCGATGCTAGTTATTATAACCTTAACTTAAAATTACAAAAAAAATTATTATTTGTATTTTATAATCATTTAAAGTCGTATTTTCCTTCATTTGAATTTAAATCATTTTCATACAAATAAAAACCTATGACAAAATTGTCATAGGTTTTACCTATAGATGTTAAGGGGACTACTTAGACTTGAGTGATATTTTCTATATTTTATTCTCTTATTTTTGTGAATATCAATTTACATTTTATTTACTTTATTAATATACTATTGTCTATATAAAGGCATTAAACATAATATCTTCACTTTTAGATCTGTATTTTACTTATATGCTACTGTAAATCTACTTCTAATATGTTTAGGAGTTTCAATTTCATCTACCATAGCTACCGCAAAATCTTCAAAAGAAATTTTACTTTCTCCTTTTTCATCCACAACCAAATATTCATCTCCAACAGAGTATCTTCCTATTCTTATTCCTGGTGATATTAATGCTGCCGGACTTAAATATGTCCAATTTATTTCTTTTTCATTTCTATATATATCTAAAGATTTTGAATGAGCTAAAGCTATTGGTTTCCAATCCTCTGGGAATCCTTCTGTATGGACTAATTCTACGTCTCCTTGAACCTTTAAACTTCCTGCTCCACCCATTGTTACAAGTCTTTTAACATTTAATTTTTTAGCTAAAGTTATTAGATTGTTAGTTGCTTCTATTAATGTATCTTCTTTTCCAACCTTAGGTCCAAAAGCACTAACCAAAACATCTACTTCCCCTAATTTATACTCTAATGTATCTAATTTTAAAATATCTCCTTGCATTACAGCTAAATTTTCATTAATATCTTTTATCTTTGATACATCCCTTACAATAGCGATAACCTCATGTCCTCTGTTTAGAGCCTCCTTTAATATTACCTTTCCTGCATTTCCTGTTGATCCAATTAAAGCAATTTTCATAATATCTCTTCCTTCCATTTATAAAATTAATTATTTTTTATTAATTGTTTATTTATTATTTTTTCTAAACTTTCTTTTGAAGTATTACCCTGAACTACTTCATCACCTATAATCATTGTAGGTACTGCTGTAATATTAGCTTCTTCATAAGCATGCTTTAATGCTTTTTCTTGCTTATGCTTATATTTTCTGTTTTTTAAAACTTTTATAAATTCTTCTTCATTTAAACCTATTTCTTCAGATAAATTAGCTAATATCTCAATTTTTCCAATATCTAATTTTTCTTGGAAAAATCCCTTAAAAACTCTTTTAATATATTCATCTCCTTTTCCATGCTCACTTGCATAATGATATCCTTCAAAAGCTAAGTTAGTATATGGATGAGGTGAAAGCTTCGGTAATTTCATATCTATTCCTAACTTATTAGCTATGGGTTCAATGAAATTATTCCAGGCATTTAATTTTGAAGGATCATTCCAAGGATCTATTCTAGGTGATGGCTCTGGTCTTAATTCAAAGGGCATCCATTGGATATTTACATCCTTTCCTTTTATGGCTTCACTTAAACTCTCCTCTCCTAAAAAACAAAATGGACAAACAAAATCAAAATATACTTTAATATTTAATGACATTTTAATAACCTCCTATTTTTAGTTGTAACTATTTTGATTACAACAATTTCAAAAAAATTTTCATTTATGCTAATTAACTTATTTCTACAAGTTATGAATTTAATAAGCAGTTGTAACTTTGTAAGTTACACCCATTATAAAAAAAATTGATTTATTTCTTAATTTTTTTTCTTATACCTGTAACTATATATTCCATGGTTACATTCTCTAATACCTGTTCCATAGCTTCTTGGGCATTTAACAAAACACCTTCCATAACAGATTGAATATTTGCACCAATAGGACAATTTATATTTGGTGAGTCATGAAATTGAAATAATTCTCCCTCTTTCACCACCTCTACAGCCCTATAAACATCTAGCAATGTTATCTGATCTAAATCCTTTAATAAATAAGCTCCACCAGTGCCTGCTATAACACTAACTAAGCCAGCTCTTTTTAACATTCCCATTACTCGTCGTATAACAACGGGATTGGTATTTACACTACCTGCTATCCACTCAGAAGTACATAAGTTTTTATCTTCCATAGATAATATGGATAGAATATGAACTGCTACAGAAAATCTACTGCTTATTTTCATTATTATCACTCCTGTTGTAACTATTGTAGTTCTAACTATGATTAAAGTCAATAGTTTTATAAATTCTTTTTACCGTAAAATTATAGTTTTGCAGTAAACAAAGGATAAATTTATAAAAAATACTGTATTATCACCAATATGTATTATAAATTAATTAGATTTTAATTCTTCTATTTTCTTTAATAATATTTCTTGATTTTTTTTATATTCTTCCTGTTGATCTATTAACATATCAATTTTATTGTACAAATCTTCTATTATAATTTCAGATTTTAAATTAACAAGGTAGTTATTTGCAGCAGTTAATCTATCTCTTTCCGCTTGACGATTTTGTGACATCATTATTATTGGCGCTTGTATAGCAGCAAGACAAGATAATATTAGATTCAAAAATACAAAAGGATATGGATCAAATGCTTTATTACTTAGAATAACAGCATTACCTATAATCCAAATCGATAATACTACACCAAAAGTAATTATAAATGTCCAACTTCCACCAAATGTAGCTATTTTATCAGCAGTTCTTTGTCCTAATGTTAAATTGTTATCATGTGCATTATTTATATTCTTTGAAATCTTACCACTAATAAGTTCATGAAATAATTCTTCATAAATATTACTGCCTTTTAAATCCTTATCCTTTTCCAATATTTTACGTATTAACTCTTCTTTGCTGTAGGACATTACATTCTTACTATCCATAAATAATCTCCCCTGTTCATTATTTAATTTTTTAATATTTCACATTAATCCTCTGTACATTCTAAAATTCTTTCTTCCCTTACAAAAAGTATTTCTTTATACAATAGCCTATTTCATCCTTAATAGTAAATCTTCTTCTTGGTATATATTCTCCTTTATTAGTATAAATTATAATATTTTTAAATAACCTATGCAACTTGTAAGTTTATTTCATATTTTTTAAATAGGCTACTAAAACTTAGGATAATTTTTTCATATTTGAAACAAATCTTGCATAGATTTATAAACAACTAAAAACCCCTTAAATAGACTAGCTATTCAAGGGGTAAAATATTTATTAATTAAATAATAGTGATATTTTCTGCTTGAGGTCCTTTTGGGCCCTTAACAACGTCATAAGAAACTTTTTGACCTTCTTCAAGTGATTTGTAACCTTCTGAATTTATTTGAGAAAAATGTGCAAAAACATCATTTCCATCTTCTCCTGTAATAAATCCAAATCCTTTTTCTGCATTAAACCATTTTACTGTACCATTCATATAATGTGTACCTCCGAAATTTTATTCTTAAATTCATTGTAATAACCCACTAATAAAATTTCGATATCACCATACTATATTTATTAAGTACTAATTGAAATATATTTGTGTTACATTATTTACTCTTAATTTAAGTTCTTATTAAGAATAACACAGTTTATTATATAAAACAAGCTATTTTAATATTAAACAACCCATTTATTAAGGGTAATTTGAAATAAAACATTATGATGAAATCCAATACTAAATTTTTGGTATTAAACTGAATCAGCTTTAATTCTTTCTAAATATTTACCTATTAAAAATTCAAATAGCATTAATGTATTAGGATAGAATGAATTAGACAATTTATTACGATCATCTATAGTGTGCATATCATATATTTTAAAGTTAATATCAGACATTTTAGCTAATGTATTTTCTGCTTCTCCTGTAAAAGAAACTATTTTTATTCCATTTTTCTTAGCAGATTCAGAAGCCCTTACTATAAAATCTGTTTCACCTGATTTAGAAATAGCTATTAGTAATTTAGCTTTTATAGCATTTACATCATAACTTTCATATGCTTCAGAATAAATACATTTAAAACCAAGAACTATAAGTTTTCTAGTAAAATATTGTGCAATAAAATATGAAAATGCTACCCCATTAGTATATATAACTTCATTTTTATTTTTTATTAATAAATCTATAAAATCACTTATATCTTTATCTTCTATTAGTGCTAACAATTCTTCTAATTCTACTCCATAATATTTATTATTCTTTCCGCTATTAAAATATTTTCTCTTATCCTTCAAAGTAAAACTTAAATTATAATACATATCTAAGAATCCAGAATACCCTATTTTTTTTGCTAAATTCACAATAGTGGTAGTAGAGGTGTAGTGTTCCTTTGCTACTCCTCTTACCCCTATTTCTTTAACATGGTCTATATTATTTATAATATAAATTAATATATTCTCTTCTACTTTGCTTAAGTGATATTTATCTACAATCTTGCTAATATCTAAATTCATAAAATTCACCTCTGCTATGACCATTCTATTGTTTATTTAATAACTATTACTTAAATTGTGCAACTATATTATATCTCACATTTTACATAATTAAAAGCAATGGCTGCTTGATTAAAATACTTACCTATAGATATTTTTATTAGTGAAATATTTAATAATAAAATTTCTGAAATGCTAAAACAATAAATATAAAAGATGAAAGGACCGTCGCATTAAAGAATTTACGCACAATATATTGTAGGATTTATTCTTAATGCGACAGCCCCAATTTAAAAAATACATAATTATTATAATTAAAATTCAAAATATGTACATATACTTTATAAAAATTAGCAAGAGGTTATTTTAAGGTTATTACATCCTGTTCTTTAGCTCCAACCTTTCCAATATTATAACTAAAACTCTTTCCATTAAGCTCCATAAATATTATAGGAACAACAACAGAGGGCACTTTATTCTTTATTTCTTCTATATTAACCTTCAATAAGATCTCCCCTGCCTTTACTACACTTCCTTCTTCAACATAAACTTGAAAACCTTCTCCATTTAAATTAACTGTATCCAAACCAAAATGGATCAAAATTTCAACCCCATAATTGCTTTTTATTGAAATAGCATGTTTAGTAGGGAAAACTGCTGTAATTGTTCCATCCACTGGTGAAAATACCTCTCCATTTTCAGGTTGTATAGCAAACCCATCTCCCATCATTCTTTGGGAAAATACCTCATCTGGAACATCATCTAGACTTATTATTTCTCCAGAAATAGGGCTTACAAATACTTCATTTAAATTTTCTTGTTGAATATCTGATTTATCATTAGATAAAAAAGATTTAAATTTTTTAAACATTTAATTCCTCCTAATAATATCTCGTGTATATTACTACACAAAACTTTTTACTTATTCTATACACAATACATATATAATCTATGTAGTCTATAATTTATTTAACTATATATAAACTGTTTTAGTTTTTACTTTATTACAAATGTATAATTTTCAAAAAAGACTGTCTAAAATAGGTTTTAACCTACTTTTGCCAGTCTCTTTTGATTGTTCCTATTATCTCGTATTTTATAAAAAATATAATAAATTATCTCTAAATACTACTTTAATTTAGGCCAATAATCCTTATTTGCTTTAATTAAATCATCTAAAATATTCTTAGCAACAGATGCACTAGGTACTGTCTTAGAAAGTGTAATAGCTTGCCATAATTTTTGATAAGATTTTTCTATCCAAGCTTCAACTACTAACTTTTCTACAGATACTTGTTGTTCCATTAATCCTTTTTGGAATTGTGGAATCTTACCTACTGATAATGGTTCTGGTCCATTGCTTCCAAGAATACAAGGTACTTCAACCATAGCTGTAGGATCAAAATTTTCAATTATACCATTGTTTTCTACAATTAATAACATTCTTTCCTTTGTATTGTATGCTATAGCTCTTGCAAGGTCAACTATATAAGAAGCATGTTCATCTATGTGAAGTTCACAACCTTCTGTAGATTGTGTTTCTATAACTTTTTTACATTCTCCAAATACAAATTTTTCTCTTCCATCCATTACTTCATTTGCTCTTGTATATTCTTTATTAGCATGTTTAACAACATAATCTTGGAATAAATAATATTTTAAATAAGTATTAGGTAATGTATCTGGATCAACAGCATATACATCTTTTGCTTTAGCAAAGGTATCATTCCAACTTGCTTCAATATGTTGGCTGTCTCCCTTATCAACTACATAGCCATGTTTAGAAACGTGTTCTTTTATTTTTGGCATTAAATCATTTCCATCTTTGTCACGTATGTCTGTCCACCAGCCAAAATGGTTAAGTCCATAATAGCGAACTGACATATCCTTTCTTGACTCTAATCCTAGAATTTCAGCCATACGTACTTCTATACCTATTGGCATATCACATATGTTTAATATCTTTGAATTAGGTCTTAATCTTCTAGTGGCCTCTGCAACTATTGCTGCTGGATTAGAGTAATTTAACATCCATGCATTTGGTGAATATTTTTCCATATAATCAAGTATTTCAATAACTCCACCAATAGATCTCATACCATAAGCCATTCCTCCTGGACCGCAAGTTTCTTGTCCAAGTACATTATATTTCAAAGGAATTTTTTCATCTAACTCACGCATTGCATATTTACCTACTCTTATATGAGCCATAACAAAGTCTATATCTGTAAAAGCTTCCTCGGGATCTACTGTAGCTAAAAATTCAATTTCTGGTGCTTTCTCTTTTAAAATAACCTCACAAGCTCCAGCAACTACCTCTTGTCTTTCTTTATCATTATCATATAGCTTTAATTTTTTTATAGGGAATTTATCCAAGTTATCTAACAGCATTAATATTATTCCTGGCGTAAATGTACTTCCACCACCAGCTATTGTTACTGAGAATTTTTTCATAGTTATTCCTTCTTTCTAATTTTATTTTGTATTTATTTTCATATTATAAATTATTTACCATAAATTGTTTTGACTACATCCTTAATTTGATTTATTTGCTTAATTTTAGGTACTTATTTAAAAAGTATTTTTATTTATTAAGCAATATGTTGCAATTTCTTTTAAGGATACCTGATCAACTTTCTTTACATCCTAAATTTTTGATATCAAATGTTTATGATTATAATTTAGCAAACTTTTTAGTCTATTTAAATACAAAAGCCTTATAAAAAAACAAGTTAAGTTAAATAGTAATTCGTTTTGGATTTTTCTAATATTAATTACCAAGATATTTATCTACTATATTTCTGATTCCATTTACTTTTGGTCCATATATTACTTGAACGTTATTACCTTTCTTTATTACACCAGCTGCTCCAGTTCCTTTTAAAGCTGTCTCATCAACTAGGTCTATATTTTTAAGTTTTAACCTTAAACGTGTAAAGCAATTATCAACACTTTCTATATTTTCTTTTCCACCTAATGCTTCAACTACTATCCTTGCCAAATCTGAATCTTTGGATGCAGCAACCTCTCCTGAAGCTTTAGCTAAATTTTCTTTAAAATCTTTTTTAGTTACTAACTTTACTTCCTTATCCTCTCTACCAGGAGTTTTAAGATTAAATTTTTTAATTAAGAATTTAAATACAAAGAAATACACTGCTAATTGTACTAATCCAACAGCTATAAATATAGGCCATTTAGTTTTAGCCATTCCTGCTGGTAAATTATAAGCTATAAAATCTATAAATCCATTCGCCGCAAAAGTTCTAACTCCTAATAATGAAACTACAGCTTCGAATATACCATCCAATACTGAGTGCACTACCCATAAAAATGGCGCTACAAACAAAAATGTGAATTCTAAAGGCTCTGTGATTCCAACCAATATTGATGTTGCTACTGCTGGTATCAAAATAGACTTTAATTTAACTTTGTTTTCAGGTTTAGATGTTTTATAAAAAGCTAAGGCTGCTCCTGCCAATCCAAACATTTTAACCATACCATACTGTAAATATTTTGCTGATGGATCAAAAACCTTTATAGTCGGATCAGTTAGCTGTGCTAAGAATATATTGTAAGCTCCATAGTATTTTTGTCCATTTATAATCAATTCCCCTCCAATGTTAGAGTAAGAAAATGGTGTCCATATTAAATGATGTAATCCAGTTGGAATTAAGAATCTATTCAAAAATCCGTATAAAAATACTCCTATAGCTCCAGCTGCATTTATAAAACCTGTTAGAGCGCTAATACCAGCAGCTACTACAGGCCAAATATAACTAAACACTACTGCTAATATTAATGTAATAGGAGTTAAAACTATAAATACTAATTTAGTATTTCCATATAATCCAAAGGCTCCAGGAAATTCCTTATTACAATATTTATTATGAATAATTGCCACTACCACACCAAGAATCATTCCTAGAAAAACTCCCATGTCTATTACTTGAAATCCTAGTTGTAGAGTCTGTCCAGTTCCATATAAATCTGCTGGGACCTTATATTCTACTAACTTTCCTGTTAGAGTAAGCCATTGATTATTAGCTCCCAAATATACTAAATATGAAAATACTGCTACTAGTGCCGCTTCTGCTTTCTTTTCTTTTGCTAATCCCATAGCTATTCCCACACAGAAAATAATACTTAAATTTGTCATAATAGGCCAAAGTCCACTACTAATGAATTTACCTATGTTCATTAGGAAGCCACTTTCTCCTACAATAGATGGATTACTTAAAATAGAAGATAAAGCCAAAATCACACCTACAATAGGCAAAAATAATACGGGAACAATTATAGCTTTGGCGAACATTTGCATTTTGTCTACTATTAAATCTTTCACTAATAACATCTCCTTTTTAAACATAGCTTTATTTTGTTTAAATATAACTTATAATTTTTACATAAAGGCTTGAATTTAAGTTGAAAAAATTGTAAGATTAATAATTATTCCGTATATAATATTTCTCTCCTTTCTTTAAAAATTTATTAAAATGTTTACATTTACACTTTAGCAAATTTTTAAATCTACTTGAATATAAAATCAGTATTTAAAAACAATTTAAGTTAATTCATAACATGTTTTTAACGTTTACACTGCTGTAGATTTGGACATTAGAAATATTATTAATCATCTTAAGCTCACTAAATTAATGTGTATATTTGAACATATATATTAATAAATATACATAATAGAAGAATTTATAAGTATAAAATAAATAAAAGCCATCACTCACTTATGATGGCTTTTCATATTTATATAAAATAATCATAATATAATAGATACAAATTCATATTTATTATAATTATTCATTTACTTTTTTATTTATTTGTGACGTTTTCACTATTTTCCCATTCTGTATATAATATCTTGGGATTCTTTTACTTATTCTACTGGTTACTTCATAAGGTATTGTATGCAATAGATCTGCTATATCTTCTACTGCAATCTTTTCATCATTACATTCCCCTATTAATATAACTTCGTCACCAACTTTGACATCCCCTACATCTGTTACATCAATCATGCACATATCCATAGTCATTCGACCTACTATAGGTGCACGCCTTCCATTCACAATAACTTGAGTTTTATAAGCATTATCTGTATCTGATAATTCTCTTTCATATCCATCTGCATAGCCTATTGGAAGAACAGCTATTTTGCTATTTCTTATTGTTCTAAATCTTCTTCCATAACTAATGGATTCACCTGATTTAATGTCTTTTACAAGAACAATATTTGTCTTTAATGTCATTGTTGGTCTTAAATTTATATTTTCATGATTAACTTCTGATGAAGGATAATATCCATATTGGGCTATACCTGGTCGAATAGCATCTAAATGCGTATATGGTAAGTC
This sequence comes from Clostridium sporogenes, assembly GCF_001020205.1. NCBI lineage: Bacteria > Bacillati > Bacillota > Clostridia > Eubacteriales > Clostridiaceae > Clostridium > Clostridium sporogenes. Next base: position 317,874 of record NZ_CP011663.1, on the reverse strand, counting down.
TATTAAAGCAGCACTATTAGCAATATGCTTTATATTAATTTTTACATTTTTATCTTTAAGTTTATAATAAAAATCTAAAAATTTTTTAAATTGTTCGTTAGTATAATCTTTATTTTTTTCATCTGCTGTTGAAAAATGAGAAAATAATCCTTCAAATATTATATTTGGTAATTTACTTATTTGATATATTTTTTCTAAATTTTCTTCTGTAGGCAAAAATCCTAATCTTCCCATACCTGTATCAATGTTTACATGAATTTTTACATCTTTACCTAGTTGTTGTGCTTTCTTAGATAATTGCTCCGCATATTTATATGAACTTACAGATACCTCTAAACCATTTTTTATTATGGTTTCAGCATTGTTGCATATTGTTTTTTCATCATATCGCAGTGGAGTGTAGCCTAAAATAATAATAGGTGCTGTAATACCACTATTTCTTAATTCTAGTGCTTCTGAAAGGACTGCTACCGCTAATCTATTGGCTCCATTTTCAAGTAAAATGGAAGCTATTTCTGAGGCACCATGTCCATATGCATCAGCTTTAACTACACTTATTATTTCCTTGCTTTTAGCAACTCTTCTTATTTCCTTCATATTATGAATTAAATTGTCTAAATTTATTTCAATCCATGCAGGCCTTGAATGTTCAAACATAAATTTCACTCCAAATTTTAAATTTTTATTTAAAGCTATAATTTTAAAAATAAAAACTTACAATATTATAATATAATTTTTATTATAAATGGTGAACTACTTATTATCTATAAATATAAAAAGTTCCAGGCATAACCTGAAACTTTTATAGATTCTAACAATAAAAAACATATTGCTTTTATTTTCTTAGTTATTTAAATTAATACCTATATAAGAAGTACATAAAACAACTAAATGTTCCAACTATTAATTTGTTTCACATACATCCATTTAGCAAATAGATAATATATTATTTGTAGAACTAAATATATTCCTGCAATAAATATGAAATATTTTGTATATAAAAGTCCTACAGATTTTACTGCAAAGGCAGCATGAAGGGTTGCAACTGTAAGTGGTAAGAAGAACATTGTAAAACTTTGAATACTAACTATCTTTTTTATTTCTTCCTGTGTAACACCTATCTTTTTTAGTCCTATAAAATCTTGTTTATCTTTTTGAATTTCATTAAACATTTTAAAATATAATATACTTCCTGTCGCAATAAAAAATATCATTGCTATAAAAGTTCCTATAAATAAAAGTACAGATAAAAATTGCATTAAACCTGCTGCACTTATTACTCTTTCAGTAAAGAATGCTTCTTGACCTTTTGTAACTGCATTTTTTATTTCAGTTACTGCATTAGTAGCCTTTAAATTATGTTTGATGTTATATCCATAATAAATAAGTTTATTATGATCTGAAACATTATTCCACAACTTTTTAAAATCACTATCACTAACAATTATAGTATTAGTATTTTGGCTATCTGCATTTATAACTCCACCTTTTAAATTATCTAATATATTAAATCTATTTACTTTACCATCAATATTTAAATTTAAAGTTTTCTGATTCTTAAAAGGAATTTCTATTTTTTCATTAGCTATACCACTAGTTAAATCGTAGGTATATATTACTACTTCTCCATTTTTTAAATCTAAAGATTTCTTATTATACTGTTTTGCAAGTTCGTTAAAACTATTTTCTGACATTATATTAAAATCAGTTTTATTTATTTTTATACCGTAAGTACTTTTCTTACTTTCTATTACTTTATCATTGTTTTTTCCTTTTATTAATTCTATTTTATTTTTATATTTTATATCAAATTTGTATTTCTTTAATATATCTTCAACTTTTCCATTAGCTATAACTTTATGAGAATTTATACCCTGCTCTATAATTCCTATATCCTGTGGGCAATTTTCTTCAAGTGAAGATAGAGTTACCTTTTGCAAAGAATAAACTGATATAGCTGATGCAAGGGTGATTCCACTAAGTATTGAAGTAATAAACAATACCTTTGCATTATCTTTTAATTTATATATAATTTGAGACAAGGTTATTAAATTTATCCCTTTATAATAAACACCCTTATTATTTTGAAGCTTATTTGTGAAAAACACACTAAACTGAGAAAATAAAAGTTTAGTTCCTATTATTACAACTATAAGTATTGGAATCATTGTAGCTATAATAGCTGTGCCAGAAAATATCCCTACAATATATCCAGAAATTATAAGTACTATTCCAAGTATTGCTTTTATCTTAGAAAACTTTGGTGTTGTCTTAGGTATTCTTTCACCTTTTAATAATTCTGCAATGTTGTTATTTTTTATTTTAAAGCTTGTAATAAAACTTATAAGATTAAGAAGTATTAAAAAGCTTAATATTGTTATTTTTACAGCTTTACTTGATATTGAAAATGGAATTTCTGTATTCAAATCTAAAATTACAGATATAGCCATAAAAAATAATTTTGAAAATAAAGTTCCAAAAAAAAGTCCTGTTATAATAGAACCAATTGAAATTGTTATATTTTCAAACATAACATATCGTCTTATTTGAGTTTTAGTTAAACCAAACATTGATAAAAGTCCAAATTCTTTTTCTCTAGACTTTAAAAAAGTAGTTATTGAATAATTTGAAAATATAAAAGTGAAAATTATTATTACAAACTCGCACAAATACATTAATTTACTGGCAACTTCACTTATAGTCTTGTCACTAATATTTCCACTACTGACGCCTGGATTATATATAAAATTAGCAAATATAAAAAATATAGTTACAACTATTACATTACTCAAATAATACATAGCATATTTATTTAAATTTCCTTTAATATTTTTAATAGCTATATTATTGATTGTCATTTTAATCCTCCTCCTACAGTGTATAATTATTTGATCTACTTCCTAAAAGTGAAAGGGAATCCATAATCTCTTTAAAAAATGTTTGCCTATTTCCACCATTCACAATTTCTAAAAAGTATTTTCCATCCTTAATCATAATTATTCTTTTACAAAAACTTGCAGAAAAAGGATCATGAGTAACCATCATTATAGTAGCTTCTTTTTTAGTATTTAAATTTGTTAAAGTTTCCATTACATCTTGAGATGCTTTAGAATCAAGGTTCCCTGTAGGTTCATCTGCCAAAATTATAGAAGGATTATGGATAAGTGCTCTAGCACAAGCTGCTCTTTGCTGCTGCCCTCCTGAAATTTCATAAGGCTTTTTATTTAAAATATCTTTAATATTTAAAAGATTTGCGATATCTTCTACTTTCTTTTCTATTTCACGTACTTTAACCTTTTCTAATACAAGTGGTAATATTATATTTTCCTTAATAGATAAAGAATCTAACAGATTAAAATCTTGAAATATAAAACCTAGTTCTTTTCTTCTAAACAGAGCAATATTTTTCTCATTTAATTTTGTAGGATTTGTACCATTTATAAAAAGTTCTCCTGATGTAGGGGTATCTATAGTTGCCATTATATTTAATAATGTAGTTTTACCACTACCTGAGGGTCCCATTACTCCAACAAATTCCCCTTTTTCAATTTCTAAACTAAATTTATCCAGTGCTTTAAATTTCATTCCACCTTTTTTTCCACCATATATTTTTGTTATATTTTCAACTTTTAAAATTGACATAATAAAAACCTCCTGCTTCATATGTTCTTTTAAACTACAAGTTTATTATAAAAAAAATAGAGAAATCTTTGTATTGATTTCTCTTTCATTTTGGATATTAACATTACAATTTTGAAAGATTATAATTTAAATATGTTTTTACCTTTATAAAAAACCATATAAAATGTTGTTCCTTCTCCTTCTTCTGATTCAACGTATAATTCATTTCCAAGCTCACTGCAAATACGCTTTGATAAATACATCCCCATACCTGTAGACTCAGAGGTTTTTCTACCATTTTTGCCTGTAAAGAAAGCATTAAATACTCGTCCTAAATCCTCTTTCGGTATTCCAATTCCGTTGTCTCCAATGCTTACAATTATTTTTGTAGTATCTTCTTCTATTTTAAGATTTATAGTTTTTTTGTCTTTTTCTGTTGCAACTGTATATTTTATTGCATTAATAACAATTTGATTTATAACAAAGTATATCCACTTTTTATCAGTTTGAACAATTGCAGTTTCACCTGCTATCTTTGGAAATATCTTATGTCTAATAAGTAATTTTTTATTATCGTTTATTACTTTTCTTAAAATAAATAGCATATCTACATCTTCTACATTAAAATCATGATTAAATTCATTTATTCTTGCATTATATAACATAATATTAAGGCCCTGTGATATTTTTTCATTTTCTTCACCAATACTATCAAAAACTTCCTTACATTCACATAAATTTTCTTCTTCTAATATTAGATTAATTACAGATACAGGAGTCTTCATTTGATGTACCCATTGATTTATAAAACTTGAGTAATGTTTTTGAATGTCTTCATATTTATAAATCTTTCCTTCGTATGATCTATGTAGTTTTTTTAATAATTTTGTAAAAAGTTTTTGTTCTCTAGTTCTAGCTTCACCTATATTTACGATATCCTCTATAATATCTTCGGAATCTAAAGCCCTATAAATCTGTTTATAAAATACCCTTACTTTTGAATATTCATATAGCAAAAATATAGTAAGTATAACTATAGAAACAAAATATGCATATAATATGTTTGTTATAGGAAAATCTATTACTTTTATAAATAAGGTCAAATGCATTATCAAAATAACTAAAGATATACTTATAAAATATACTATTATATAAGCTATCCTATCTTTTAGAAAATCTATAAATTTCATTTTCTTCACCTACTCTTTACTCTCCCAATTATTAATTAGCATATATCCTTGGCCACGTTTTGTCTCTATAGCATCAGTAATGCCAACTTCTTCTAGCCTCTTTCTAAGTCTTGTAACATTAACAGAAAGAGTATTATCATCAATGAAATCAGTATCACTCCAAAGAATCTCCAACAAAGTATCTCTTGAAACAATTTTATTTATATTTTTAAGAAGATATAATAAAAGGGAAAATTCATTTTTACTAAGCTCAGTTTTTCTCCCTTTAAATTCTAATATACTCTTGTTTGTATATAATATTAAATCACCAATCTTTAAAAAATCCGTATCATTTTTAGCATAACTACCATATACTCTTCTTAATACACCTTTTATCTTTGCTAATAGTACATAATAAGAAAAGGGCTTTGTTATAAAATCATCTCCACCGTTCTCTATTGCCATAACCTGATCCATATCTGAGTCTCTAGCTGATATAAATATTATGGGTACTTTAGAATGATTTCTTATATCACTACACCAATAAAATCCATCAAAGAAAGGAAGATTTATATCCATTAAAATAAGATCTGGCTTACACTCTATAACTTCATCTTTTATATTTGAAAAATCTTCAATTAAAAATGTTTTATATCCATATCGTTCTAAGTGATTTTCTATAAGTTTAGCCATTTTTTTGTCATCTTCTATAATCATAATACTATACAAAATTATCACAACCTTTAAATATTTATATATATTAATTTTACAATACTTAATATTTATTACAACATAAATAAATCATACTCTTAGTGTAAATACCTCTTTGTTATCTATAATCATAATATATTATTGAATATATTTGAAAATACAACAAATACTAAATCTGTAAGTTTACACTGAAAAGAAGGTGAACATAAATTTGAATTTAAAGGAAAATTTAGATTTAATAAACGATAGAATTGGCAAAAACAATATTGTAGTTACCAAATCACTTCTTATTGGTAATGAAGAACAGCTAGAAGGCGCAATTATATATATTAATGGCTTGGCAAGTAAAGATATAATTGATAGAGATGTACTCCATCCGTTAATGCTACATATAAAAGAAAATTTAAAAGATAAACCTAATATCATGGAATATATTTCAAAAAAATATATTACTATGAGCAACACAAAGATAGAAAAAGATATTAATAATATACTATCTAGTTTAAAAAGAGGTCAAACAGCTCTTTTACTAGAAAACAGTGATGAATCTATTATAATCGATACTTCCAGTGGAGACTATCGTTCTATTTCAGAACCTACTAACGAGTCATCAATTAGGGGAAGTAGAGAAGGCTTTATTGAAAAATTAGAAACAAATACAAGTATAATAAAGAGAAGAATTAGAGATGAAAATTTAGTAATAGAAAATATGGTACTTGGACGGCGTACCCAAAGGGATCTAGCTATCATTTATATAGATAATATAGTTGATAAAAATGTATTACAGGAATTAAAGTATAAGTTATCATCAATAGATGTTGATTCTGTTCCACTTATGGGCTATATACAACAATATATTGAAAATGATGCTTATAGTATTTTCCCACAATCACGTACTACAGAAAGACCAGATATAGTAGAAGGAAATCTTATGGAAGGAAGAATAGCAGTAATGTTAGAAGGCACTCCTATGGTACTTCTTACTCCTAGCATATTTATAGAATTTTTTCAAGCTATTGAAGACTATACTCAACGAACTATAGTATCATCATTTACTAGAATATTGCGTGCTCTTTCAGTAATAATAGTTATAACTTTTCCTTCCATATATTTAACACTTATTAAATTTAATGCAGAGCTTATTCCAATAAAATTTGTTAACACTATTATTCAATCAAGATCGAATATACCATTAACTCCTTTTATGGAAATATTATCAATGGAGATAATAGTAGAATTTTTAAGGGAAGGTGGGCTAAGACTTCCACCCAAGGTTAACCAAACTTTAAGCGTAGTCGGAGGTATTATAATAGGTCAGGCTGCAATAAAAGCTGGGATTGTAAGTTCTTCAACATTACTAATAATTGGGATATCTATTATAGCTGCTTTTCTCACACCTAATTATGATATGTCTTTAGCTGTGAGATTTATTAGGTTTCCTATGCTTATACTTTCCAATTATTTGGGATTGCTTGGACTAACTGCAGGTTTTTTCTTCTTATTAGTCCATATTTGCTCATTAGAAAGCCTAGGCGTTCCTTATTTTTCCTTCCACAATGAAGAATATAAGGATATTTTCATAAGATCACCATTATGGACGATGAATAAAAGACCTGATTCAATTCCTAATAATAATCCAATTAGGCAAACAGACTTCAGAAAAAAATTTAGGAGAAAGAAAGATGAGTAGAGACGATAAGAACCTTCTGACATCTAAAGAAATTACATTCTTGTTGGTAGGTTTAATGACTGGAATGGGGATTCTAAGTTTACCTAACGATGTAGTTAAATTAGCTAAACAAGATGGGTGGATTTCTGCCATTATAGGAAGTATATATCCCATATATATAATATTTTTATCTGATTTTATAATTAAAAGATTTCCAAATGAAAATTTATTAAGTTTAAGCAGAAAAATTTTGGGGAATTTTTTTGGCAATATACTAAATATATTATTTGGATTGCAATTTATGATTTATGCTACATCTGTTGCAGCTGGTTTTAATAATATACTTAGAACTTATATTGTATCTTTCTTATCTCCTTTTAAAATATACATTGTAGTATTTTTACTTGCAGCCTACACTTCAAGCAAAAATTTAAAAACATTAGGGAAGATAAATAATGCAGTATTCTATATCACCATACTAATATTGGCATTCTCCTTACAAGCAATCAAGGTTGGAAGCATACTTAACATTAAACCAATTTTCGGTTCAGGCTTTCCTAACATTATAAAAGCAAGTAAAAATACAGCTTTTGAATATGCAACTGTAGAATCTTTATTGTTAATACATCCTTTCGTGAAAGAAAAAAACAAAATAAAAAAATCAGCATTAAAGGCTGTTGGTATTTCTGCGGTCATGTATTCTTGGGCTGTATTTATAACAACATTTTATTTATCTGCCGATATAATACCAAAAAATATATGGTCATTTTTAGCAGTAGCAGATAGTGTTAAAGTACCAATAATAAATAATTTTAAATATATATTTATGTTTCTATGGATGCAGGTTATATATAAAACTATATCTAATGAATATTATCTTTTAACATTTATATTTAATGATATTACTAAATTTGATAGGAAAAAAATGTGTATTCTTTTATATCCTGTATTTATTTATCTATCTTTAATGTATAAAAATGAAACTTTAAGAAGAAAATTTTTAAATTTTATAATACCTAAAGTTACAATTTTTAATATTGTTTTTGTATCAATAGTTGCGCTTTTAATATTCTTAAAGAAGGATGAAACAAATGAGAATAACTAATAAGATTAAAAAATTTATAATAATTATTTTCTGTATATTTATTGGAATTATTTTTAGTGAAAAATTAGATGTAGGTTTCGCAGAAGAACTTTCTATTCCATCAGGAGAAGGTTTTGATGTAGAAGAAGGTGTGGATGGCAACCTAATTTATAGTATACCTGTAAGTATATATACTTATCAAAGTAATACAGAAGGCAAAACTATAGTATATACTGGGAAAGGATATACTATAGGAGAAGCAAAACAAGACAGAGATAAAATACTAAGTAAAAAGTTTGTACTTGGAGGAGAAAGGGTTTTTATAATAAGTGACAAACAAGCCGAACTAGGTATACATGCTTTAACAGACGCATTATATAACAACACTAATGTTAACGACTTAGGTATTGTAGTAGTATGCAATGGAACTGCAGAACACATATTAAACTATAAGCCTAAAGGATTTCCCAACTCTGGCGAATATATTGAGGGTTTAGTATCAAATTTGCGAAATAATCACTTTTTTTCAGAGGACTATAAACTAATTGATGTATTTGTACGTGAACAGGCTGAAGGTAGAAGTATAGTTCTACCTTATATAGAATTAGCTGATGACAATATAAAAGCCACAGGAATGGCAATATTCAAAAAAGATAAAATGATAGGTAAAATTAATATGAAAGATTCTGATATATTAAATTTCCTAAGATTTAATAATGTTAAAGGAGTATTGACCTTACAAAAAAACTATAAAGAATATATAAATTATAAAGCACAAGTTAAAAGGAAGGTAAAGTGTACTAAAAAAAATGAAAAATACAGCTTTATAATTAATTTAGATTTCAGTGGTGAAATAATATCTAATGAGCTATATAAAGATATTACTAGCAAAGTTGATGTGAAAAAACAGTTTGAAAAGGATATGTCAAATAAAATAGAATTTATGTGTAATGATTTTATAAATAGGATGAAAAATCAATACAAGTCAGATTTATTAGAATTAGGAGTAGTAGCGGCAGCAAAATACGGCAGAAACACAAATACAGATTGGGATAAGGTAATAAGAGAATCTGAAATAAAGGTTAATGTTAATGTTAATGTTGATAAATTTGGAAGAGGCGACTATTAGTAATTTTGAGCTTGTAAAGAATTTTGTGTAAACATCCATAAAAATTTTGAAATTGATATGTTTAGGAATAACTAGGTAAAAGTATTGCAATTTAATTCCTAGTTATATATACTGTAAAATAACTATTTAAACTTAAATAAAATTTATTATTTCTCTTTACACTTTTTTAGGAACGCTCCTTCATTTAAAAACTTTATGTTTTGACCTTTTTTCTTTAAATCTACCGCTCTTTTAAGCTTATTGCTCATTTCTTCTCTATTTAAATCCTCTATGTCCTTTGTATTAGTCACTATACATGTTGTCTTCTTAGTTACAGAACTTCCAACCATTCCATTAAGATTTCTAACTAATATCATTGCTTCATTTCTTGTCATAGAAGCTAATCCACCTGTAAATACAACAACCTCTTCTTTAAATACAGTAAAATATTACTACATGCCATTGCATCTGCCAGAGCATCATGGTGCTGAAACTTATATCCTAAAAAGTTGTTTACTGTATTTAATCTTACTATTTTTTACTACCACAATCCCTATAGAGCATGGACTATTTCTTTTTTCATTGGCAGTTTCAAAATCTATAGCTACTAAATCCATTTATCTTCTCCTACTTTTATATTCTTGCTTAATCAATTAAATGGTAATTTTATTTTAAATTCTGTTTTTTCTTTAGAACTCATAATATCTATATCACCATTATGTAAATCTACTATTGTTTTTACAATTGCAAGACCAAGTCCAGTTCCTTCTTTTTTATCACAAGATTTTTCTGTTCTATATAATCTTTGAAATAAATTTTTGACATCTTTTTCTTCTATTATATCTCCATAATTTACAAAACTAACTACAGCCATATTATTCTCTTTTTCTATATGTATATCTAAATATTTACCTTCACTTCCATACTTAATGGCATTAGATATTATATTTTGAAATGCCCTAGCAAGTAAATTAGCATCTCCGCTTATTATTAACCCTGCGTCTTTTGAAAATACTCTATATTCCATACCGCTATTTTCAAAAGATGGGATAAATCCAATAGCAGCTTGTTCTATTAATTGGTGTAGAGATATACTACATATATTTAATTTTACATCACTATTACTTAACTTTGTAAACTCAAAAAGCTGGTCTACTGAATTCTTTAATTCCTTTGCTTTATTTAATGAAATTTCACAATAATGGTTTAACTCATCATTATTTTTATATTTCTTCTTCTGGATTAACTCTAAAAATCCAACAACTGATGTAAGCGGTGTTCTTAAATCATGAGATAAATTTGTAATCAAATTATTCTTCTGATTTTCCCACTGTCTTTCTTTTCTCATAAGCTCTTCTATACTATACGCCATTTTATTAACATCTGACGCTAATGCTCCTAGCTCATCCTCTGTTCTAATAGGTATATTTATATCCATATTTCCATTAGACACTATATTTACATTTTGTGATATTTCTTGTATATAATCAGTAATTTTATTCATCCTTTTTATAAATATAAAACACATCAACACTATAAAAACCACAAAAATTGCTATAGTAAATTCTAACATGAATGAACTATTTTTATTATATGCATTAATAAACTTCATATAAAGTCTTGGTTGAAAAATGTGTAACTCCAAAATTACTGAAAAAACTATTATAAGTGTTGATATTATTGACAATACCATTGCTATAAAAAAGTTTATAAGAATATTATATTTAATACTACGCTTCAATTTTATATCCAACTCCCCAAACTGTTTCTACTATCTTTGGTTCCTTTGGATTGTCCTCTAATTTTTCTCTTAACCTCCATATATGAGCCATGACAGTATTGTTTCCTTCAAAATATTTTTCCGTCCATATCTCTTTATATATATCTTCAGCACTAAATACTTTCCCACTATTGCTGACTAACAATAACAGTATTTTATATTCTGTTGGAGTTAATTTTAACTCTGTACCAAATAAATGAACTTTATGATTCCTTTTGTTTATAGTAATACCTTTTATTTCAATAACATCTTTATTGTCAAGTTGTTTATGATTTTCATTAAGATATACATATCTTCTTATTTGAGCTTTTACTCTAGCTAGTAATTCCATTGTGCTAAATGGTTTTACTATATAGTCATCTGCCCCGGTAGATAACCCTTGTATTTTATCCATTTCTTGTCCTTTTGCACTAGCCATTATAATTGGAATATTATACTCTTTTCTAATTTTCATACAAACCTGTAACCCATCTATTCCTGGCATCATTATATCTAAAATCACAAGATGAATCTTTTCCGCATTAATTATATTAAGTGAATCTAATCCATTTGTAGCTTTAAATACCTTATAACCATCATTTAGTAGGTATACTTCCATAAGTTCAATTATTTCTATTTCATCATCTACAATCAATATATTAAACATACCATCCCTGTCCTCCACTAAGTACCCATTTTTAATAAAATTATATCATATTTTAAATAATTCTTAGGTTATATTTTAAATCCTAAAAAATTAAAGTAAAATATAAACCATATGAAGATAAAATTGATTATAGTTAATATAGCAAAATAAAATTTTTCTACTTTTCTTCCACAATTATTAATCCAAATATATATTAAAATAATTAACCCACAAATACTTAAAATAGTTGCTACTATAAGAAAACATAAAAATGTATAAAGTAAATATGCAAAGTTAAAATCATTAATACTAATCATAGTCATTGCCATTATAACTGATCCAACAATTCCAGCTATATCAAGAACATTAATAAATAAATTTATTCCCTTAATTAATTTAATACATCTACAACTTTTATATCCTGTTTCTTTAAACTTTCTTCTTATAAATAGAATTATTGTCCCAACTAAATTTATAAGAAACATAGCAATAGATATAATAAATATAGTTATATTAAAATTTTGTGTTTGGAAAAAATTTATCTTTTCAAAGGAATTATGACTTACATCATTAAATGCATAAGTTACCTTGCCCTTATGATCTATCTTAAATGTAAAGTCTCCTCTACCATCCTTTCTTGCAAATACTCCATATTTTTTCTCAACAAGAGTTGTGGTAATTTCTTCTTTAGCAGAAGTACATTCCTTAAGAGTTAATGTACCATCTTTATTATCCGTAATTCTCATATCCATTGAAGGATCAAACAAAAAACCTATCTTCATAATATTACTTTTTGATATTCCATCATAACTTCTATATGTTCCTTCATATTTGCTAAAATCCTTAGATGGATTTCGTTTTATTTTGTTAAAACTATTATTTTCGTTAGGATAAAAATAATTTAAAAACTCCTCTTCAAAATTAAATGGAAGCGGATTTAAAGAATTGGTTGCCACATATATTCCTAATTTGTCCTTTGGCATTAAAAATAATGTAGTAGTACTACCTGATGGTAATGCACCTTCATGCTTTAATATTTCTTGTCCATTTCTATTACTTCTTATAAATCCATATCCCATTCCAGGTAAGCTATTATCATTTGAAAACTGCTTGTTTTTCATCATTATTGATGTTTTTTCATTTAAAATTCTATTTTCTTGAAACACTCCATTATTCAAATGGGCTATCATAAAATTTTCCATATCTTTAACTGTTGCATTTATTCCTGAAGATCCAGAAGTATATTGATAAGCTAAAGGACTTTCATTATAAATTCCGTCCGTACCACCATATCCATAGCTCTTAGTTGTATTATTATTTTTTAATCTAATTAAACTACTATCCATTTTTAAAGGCTCTAATATATTTTTCTTTACATATTCTTCATAACCAATACCAGATACTTTTTTTACAACATACCCTAAAAGGTTATATCCTTGATTACAATATCTACTAACGGTATTAGGCTCTCTTACTACTCTAGGTATATGATTATCAAAATAATATTCCTGTGATTTTATTGATTTTTGATCCTTAGTACTCCCATTGAGTTCGCTAGCTTCATCAACTCCACTGGAATGAGTTAATAAATTTCTACATGTTACTGGTTCTTTATAATTATTTATAATCTTATAAGGTTTTATATATTTATCAATATTTTCATTTAAATCTATTTTTCCCTCTTCCTGTAGTTGCATTATAGCTGTTGCAGTAAACAACTTACTTACAGAAGCAGCTGGAAACACAGTTTTATCTGGGTCTACCAATATTTTTTCTTTTACATCACTATATCCATATCCCTTTTTAAATATTTCTTTGTCATCTTTAACAACAACTATAGCTGCTCCTGGAATGGAATACTTCTCCATATTCTTCTTGAAAAACTTATCCATAAATTGTTGCAAAGCTTCGCTATTATCTACTACAACATGTTTTTTATTAAATTCCGTTGTATTATCTATTTGCTTGGCAAAACTATTACTACTTACTCCTAATGTTATAAAAATAATACTTAATAATATTGCTATAAATCTTTTTGCTTTCATCTTCATATATCTCACTCCTTAATTATTTTATAGTTAAATTCTATATGAAAATAAATTTTTAATTTTAACTTTTTTCTTACGAAAATTTAAAATTTATTTATAGAAAATATAAAACCGTCCACTTTTAGTGTACGATAATGAATAATTAAGAAACTATTAAACTAAATTAGCTGTTTATTAAATTATATTTATCCCTTGATAAATTTTAGTCATGCTTATATTATTAATTTATATTTTATAAAAAAGCTACAAATTTATGATGGGCTTTTTATTGATGTAGGTGAAACTCAACATTTTAAATATACTCCTCTTCAACATCAAGGTCTTATGAAAATTTTGTTATAATCTAAATTTTATCACCTTTTTGCTCCTACCTTTATAAGATAAATTAAAAACTATTTTTAAAGCTGGTGATAAAATTGATCGAAGTGATTACTCCTATAAGTAATTATTATGATGATGCCAGACAAGTCTGGAATAGAGCTATTGATAAATATCCAGCTGCCATAGCCTATTGCAAAACTTATGAAGATGTAAAAAAAGCTATACTATTTGCTAGAAAAAATAATTTTAAAATAAGAGTTCGCTGTGGTGGTCATAATTATGAAGGTTTTTCAATAGCTGATGATGCTTTAATTATTGATATTAGCAATTTAAATAAAATACAAATAAACTATGAATGCAATACTGTTACTGTTCAAAGTGGGGCTTATTTAGGACAAGTTTATAATTTTCTTGGAGCAAGTGAATATCCATTTCCAGGTGGCTCATGTCCTACTGTTGGAATTAGTGGTGTAGTCCTTGGAGGTGGATGGGGATATTCATCTAGATATTTTGGCTTAACTTGTTATAGCTTACTTGAACTCAAGATGATTGATTATAGAGGTTGTTTATTAACTGCAAATAAGAATATTAATTCTGATTTATTTTGGGCATGTAAAGGTGGTGGCGGTGGAAATTTTGGTATAGTAGTATCAATGACATTTAAACTTCCTCCTAAGGTAGATAAAGTAACTGTTTTTAATCTTTACTACACCAACCCAAGTAAAGATACTCAACTTAAATTTTTAAATACTTGGCAGAATTGGATTACTACAACTTCTAATAAAATTAATATGAAAGGTAGCATAGTCAATTCAGCAACTGATGATGTAAATATCATTTGTACAGGCCTCCTTTATGGTACACCTAAAGAATTATATAAACTCTTAGTTCCTTTTAGTAAAATTGAGGGCTATGAGTTAAGTTATGAATATACTTCTTTTTTACAAGCTACCGAAATTATAGCTTCTGTATATCCTCGATATGAATACTTTATATCTTATGGTAGATTCGTATCAGAAACCTATTCTTATGAAACATTAAAAAACCTAATTAATTTAATTAATGAAGAAAAGCCTAGTGGTTCTATTACCACTGAATTAAACGTATATGGACTTGGTGGACAAGTTGGTGAAATTGATAAAAAAGATACTGCTTTTTATTATAGAGATAGTAATTATATAATATTACTGGAAACCAATTTTAGAAATAATTCATATAAACAAGATAATATTAATTGGATAAATAGAAATTCTAAATATATTTATAATATTACTAGTGGTTCTTATATTAATTTCCCTTATTGCCCTTTGCCAAATTATCTTTATGATTATTATGGTGGAAATGTCCAAAGACTTAAATGTATAAAATTTAAATACGATCCTCTTAATGTATTTAAATTTCCACAAAGTATTAAATGAGTATCCAATATGTATTCTCATAAAAAAATAATAACTCCTTGTACAACTGCAGCAGGTTCACTTTTGCTATACAAAAGTGAACCTGCTCAAATTTTTCTTTATCATTTTCTATTAACATCTTAATTTCGATAAAATTGAAAATTTAAGAGACACTCCAAGTAAGAGTGTCTTCTAGATTGATATAAAAATTAAGTTCAAATATTATGTCTCACAAAATTTTATTGGCAGTTTTATTACGAAGTTGCTACCTTCATCTAATTTACTATATACATTTATACTGCCACCATGAGCCTTGACTATTTCTCTTGATATTGTAAGGCCTATTCCAACTCCTCCAGTCTCTCTAGCCCTTGACTTATCCGTTCTATAAAATCTCTCAAATATATAGTCTTTATCTTCATCACTTATACCTATTCCGCTATCTTTTATGGATATATATACATTATCAGATTTAGTAAAACACCTAACAAATATCTCTCCTTTATCTGGAGTATACTTAATAGCATTTGAGATAATATTAATTATTACCTGGCTTATTTTATCCTTATCTATCATAATATTAATATGTTTAATATCTACTTGTAAATTTATATCTTTATCTAATAACTGCTTTTCAAAATTTGTTAGAATTGTAGTTATTACAGTCTCTAAATCTACCTCTGACTTATTTAGCCTTAGTTTACTGCCCTCACATCTTGATAAATCCTCTATGGATACAGTTAATCTATTTAATCTTTGAAGTTCATCATATATACTCTTTAACCTTTCCTCTGATGGCTCCCATAAACCATCCATTATTGCCTCAAGTTGTGCTTGCATAGTCGTTATAGGGGTTCTAAGCTCATGTGATATATCCTTCGTTAGCTCTTGTCTTATTTTTTCTTGCTTATCTAAATCCCCTGCCATCATATTTATTGATTTTATAAGTTTATTGATTTCATATATATTGTAATCTTCTTTTATGCCTTTGGAATAATTTCCTTCTGATATAAGATTTGTTGCATCTATTACCTTTAAGATAGGTTTACTGATAGCATAAGACAATAACCATCCTACTATAATAGATATAATGAAAAATAGTATCCCTAGTATAAATAATATTCTGTCTAGCATTCTCAAAAATATAACATCTGAATCTTCATAATAAATCGGACCTATATACTCAACTTCTAATTTCCCTATTAAAGCTTCATCTTGTTTTAGGTCAAATTTATCAAATGTATTTTTAATATCTACATCTGGGCTTACTTTATTAGTATTTTCTATAATTTTATTTAAAATCTTTTCACATACAATATTATCATATTCCCTTGCATTCCATATAATATTATCATTTTTATCTTTAACTGTTATAAGCAATCCTCCAGTTATCGCATCTGTTCCTATGTTCTCAATAGCTTTCTTATCCCATGAATTATTACTGTATGCATTTGATATTTTATTTTTGATTTCCATTTTCGACTGTTGTATTTTTTCACTAGTATATATATTAAACTTCTTTTCAATACAATAATGGTTTACTATGTTTGCTAAAAATATGATACTCAATGAAAATAATATAAAAATCAAGCTTACTCTATATCTCAATTTATTAAACATTGAACCTATATCCCATACCACGAATAGTTTTTATATAGGTTGGATTTTTACTGTCTTGATCTAATTTGGCTCTTATATTTTTTATATGAGAATCAATTATTCTATCATAGATACAAGTATTATTTCTACTTATATAATCCATTAACTCTTCCCTTGAAAATATTTTATTAGGATTTTTAGCCAGTATAGATAGTATTTTATATTCCGAAGCAGTTAATATAATTTCTTTGTTATTGTATTCTACTTTCTTATTAACAATATCTATGATTAATTCATTATTAAAAATTAAGTTTTTACATTGATTTCCCTTAACTCTTTTCAAAACTGCATTAACCTTCGCTACTAATTGCTTTGGACTAAATGGTTTTGTTATATAATCATCACTTCCAATTGAATATCCATTTAGTATACTATCTTCACTTGATTTAGCAGTTAGCATAATTATTGGTACTTCAGATTCTCTCCTTATGCTCTCACAGACATTTTCACCTGATATATCAGGTAACATTAAATCTAATATTAATAAATCAGGATTAAACTCACTTTGCTTTTTTAATGCCTCTATACCACTTGTAGCCTGTATAACAGTATATCCCTCATTTTCTAAATACAATTTTATAACTTCTATTATCTTAACTTCATCATCTATAACAAGTATAGTTTCTTTCATAAAATTATACCTCCATATGGGTACTTAATTAATTATCTTATTTATATTTTCATCAAGTATTTCTTTATTAATGATTCCTACATGATCATACACTAAATTTCCTTCTTTATCTATAAATACTGTTCTTGGAATAGCATTTAATTGATATTTATTAGCTGCATCAAGATTTATATCGAACATCACGTTCATATTATAACTTTCTTCTTTCATAAATCCCTCTGCGGCCCCTTTAGTTTCCCTCATTCCGTCTGTAAGATTTACCATTAGTATTTCTAAATCCTCATTATTATATTTATTTGTTGCTTCTTGAAAATATGGCATTTCATACTTACATGGAGAACACCAGCTTGCCCAAAAATTTACTACTACAGCTTTCTTACCTTTATAATCTGATAACCTTACTTTATTATTATCTTTATCATAAACTGTAAAATCTACTGCTGGCTGAAAACTAGAATTTTCATCTGATACATTATTAATAGCTTCATTACTTTTGTAATTATTTGATAAATAGTCATATCCAAATTTAACCCCTACAAGTAAAACTAACATTATAACACTTATATATATATATCTTTTATTATTTTTCAAATTTATCCCTCCTTTTATAATTTAAAATGCCAATATTGATAATAATAAGTTTAGGTAACCAGTCATCATCATTATCCCTATAATAATTAGCAGAACCCCTGATATTCTATTTATTATCTTATAATTTCTCTTTATGAATTCAAAAGTATTTTTCAGAGAATCTATTAAAAGTGCTGATAGTATAAATGGTATTCCAAGACCTAAACTGTAGATCATTAGCATTGATGCTCCCATAAATACATTAGTAGAATTTGATGCTATCATAAGTGCTGATCCTAGAAATGGTCCTACACACGGTGTCCACCCAAATCCAAATATCATTCCAAATAATGCTGTAGACATAATAGAGGATTTTTTATGTCCTGTTGGCTTATTTATTTTAAAGCTTCTATGTAATAATTCTACATTTATTATGCCTAAATAATTCAGACCAAATATTATCATAATCGATCCTGATACTATATTTATCTCCCTCATATATGTATTGAAAATGACACCTACGGTTCCTGCTGCTACACCTAATAAGGTAAACACAAGGGTAAATCCTGCAACAAATGCTATTGAACTTATTAATGCTCTGTTTTTATAATTTTTATTATCTATATCTCCTCCTGCAAAATATGAAACGTATATTGGAATCATTGGCAATATACAAGGAGATATAAAGGTTATTATCCCTTCTAAAAATAGTAATATATAGTTCATAGTTTTCCTCCTAAATACCACATTGTAAACTTCTCATTACTTCTTCATATATTTTTTCTTTATCCGCTTTATCCAACTCAGTTACAACTCTTATGCCACCAATTAATTTATTGTCCATAAGAATCCCATAATTTACACCTTCATCAAGTTTAGTGGTTAAAACAAATTCATTATTTTCCGTATAAATCATATCCTGCTTTTCTCCATTTGACGGATTAATAAGTATTATCTTACTACCCTTATTAATATCATTGATTTTTATATTAAATTCTTCTTTAGGGTCGACCATCGTTACTATTTTATCTAAGTAGGTTCCGTCATAACTCTTATTTATTTCACTACTATATACCTCGTCAAATTTTTTAATATTCTCTGCTTTATTATCTGATAGGGCTTTAGGTTCATTGTTGAATATGTAAAAACCTACTGCAGTTAAAATTAGTATACTTGCTCCTAATATTGTTAAGATTTTTACCCTCATAGCATCACTCCTTTTGCTTGATAATAAAATAATAATACCTAAATTACTTGTTGATATTATGAAGATTTAACTTATACATGATTTTAATTTCTATAATGAAATTTTTACCATGAATTAAAAATTAAGAATGAGTAATGAAGAATTATGGTTAAAACTCCACCGTCAAAGCCTTTGGAGTTTTTTTAATAAACTCCATTTTAGAAATTTATTCTCTCTATCCTACACAAAAAACGAAAAATCCCCACAGATGAACAATATCATCTATAGGGAAATATTCCTTTACAAACTCAAAATCACTTAATATAACAAGTTAAATTGCATCTCTAAATAATCAGACTCATTATAAATTTATATATAAAAAAGTTAATTTTATTAAATACATATTCTTTGCAAAGACGAATCACAATAAGTAAAATCTACAATTTTATATATATGTATAATTTTACATTTACAGTAACTTTTTATTATATATTATATAATATTTAATGGTATAAAATCATATTAGGAGGATTAATATAGTATATTTTTGTACGAATGGCGTCTTCACTTTGCTTAACTTGTCGTGAGTTAATTTGTTATTTTTCTTTACATTTTTGTAGGAATGCTTCCTCATTTAAAAACTTTATATTCTGACCTTTTTTCTTTAAATCTACGGCTTTTTTAAGCTTATTGCTCATTTCTTCTCTATTCAAATCCTCTATATCCTTTGTATTTGTAACTAAGCATGTTGTCTTCTTAGTTACAGAGCTTCCAACAGTTCCATTAAGCTTTCCAACTAATATTATTGCTTCATTTCTTGTCATAGAAGCTAATCCACCTGTAAATACAACAACTTCTTCTTTAAATGCCGTAAAATTAAAGCTTTCTATTGTCTTTTTATTTTCCTTTGGAGCTTGTCTATTAGATTTTTTTAAAATCCTTCCTTTAGTGGAAGATGGTTTATATCCGTTTTCATTTACATATCCTAAAGTCACTCCAACTAATTTTGATATTTCATTAATATTCTTTAAATTTAATTCCTTTGATATATTAAGTAAAATATTACTACATGCCATTGCATCTGCCAGAGCATCATGATGCTGAAACTTATATCCTAAAAAATTATTCACTGTATTTAATTTTGCATTATCAATGTTACTATAAAAATTTTTAGAGAGCTTCATTGTACATATATACTCAAAACTTGGCATTTTTATATTATAAAGTTCCAACGTACTTCTTAATACAGACATGTCAAATGAAGCATTATGAGCTATTACTAAATTATTATTAAAATAGCCCTTAATTTTTTCCCATATTTTATCAAATTCTAATTCGTCCTGAACCATATGCGGTCTTATTCCATGAATTCCAATATTTATTGGCATAAATCTCATTTCCTTAGGCTTTATTAAATAATGTACTTTTTCTATAATCTCTCCATCTTTCACAACAACAATCCCTATAGAGCATGGACTATTTCTTTTTTCATTAGCAGTTTCAAAATCTATAGCTACGAAATTCATTTATATTCTCCTATATTTATATTCTTGCTTAATAAACAAGCCATTCCTTTATGAATATATATTTATCTTTTTGAATATCTTAATATTACAACGCCCTTATCCATAATATACTGATCTAAATGTAAATCTATTTTAGGATTACTCTCTAAAAATAAAGGTCTACCTTTGCCTAATATTGTAGGAATTATTCCAATTATATACTCATCAATAATATTTGATTTAATAAAATTATCTACGAGACCTCCGCCACCAAATAAGAAGATATCTTTACCCTCTTTTTCTTTCTCTTCTTCTATTACTTTGCATATATCACCATTTATAAAATGTATATTACCATAATCTTGTAATTTTTGTGAAGTTGCTACATATACTTTTTTATCATTAAAATCATTATGGAAGCTTTGATCATAACAATTTTTTCCCATAACTACAGTATCCACATCATTTAAAAAATTATCATAATCCCATTTATCTTCAGTATCTAATTTTTCATCTCCATCTCCAACTATCCAATCAAATCCACCATCTTTTGATGCTATATATCCATCTATGCTCATTGCTAAATTTAATATTATTTTTCTTTTCATATAATCATTCCTTTTCATTTATTATTATGTATGAGATAATACTGGAAACATTAAATCTCTTGTTTTAAATGGATTATATTTTCCCATTTTAAACATATTTTTTATCATTAACTAATAAAAATTCACTCATTTTTAGTTTTTCCTTTCTTACATTCACATTATCTTCTTATATATTATCTTAGTATTTTTTGTAAAACAACCTTAATAACTTTTACTAAATAAATGTGTTTTAATAATAAGTTTTGTCATAACTACTTATCTCCCTTTTATACTGTTTTTGTTTATTTAGAATTACGAATTAAGTCTTTTTATATTATTTTTTCACGCTTATTACCAACATATAGTCCATCTTTAATAATTCCAACATATCCAAATCCTAATCTTTCATAGTATTCATTTAGTTTGATATTTGAAGCTTGGCAGTCAAGTCTTAGGTATCTTTTATTATTATTTTTTGCAACCAATTCACAATTATTAATTAAAACTGTTCCTACACAACAAGCATTTACAGAAGTAACTAAATTGTGAATATAGTAAGCAGAATCTTTATATTCCCAACGACTATCGTATGTATGCAAAGCAACTGCACCTACTATCTCTCTGTTCTCTTGACATTTTAAAACATATAACTCTTTTCTTGAAATGCAATTCTCAAAGTATTCACTAGGATAAGAGTTAAGATAGTCAGTTTTGTTCCATTGTTCAATGCCCTCATCCATCCATTTAATGTATCCAATTAACGCTCTATCTGCTTCTTTATCATTTTCAAGAAAATAAATTCTATCTGTAACTTTTGTTAAAGTCATAAAATATACCACCCTTCTTAATATAAAACTAAAAAATCCTCATAAATGAACAATATCATCCATGGGGATCTTGCTTATATAAACACCTCTTACTATATTCAAATTTAACTTAATACACAATATATATTTATCCATATTATAATGATAGTATAAATAAACATATATATTTATATATGTGTGTACTTATAGTTATTTTATTTTTATATAAAAGAGTTTAATAGATGATATTATTCTTAAAATGCATTATTAACTAAAGCTCCATTATGGGACTTTAAAAACATTTCAAACTATTTACTTTTATTAATAGTTTAGTTAAGAACAACTAAAATCATCTCTTCAGATCTCATTTTCCTATAACTATAATTTTATTTAAGTATATAATTTATTATTCTTGTCGTCAGCAAATTTTCTCTTGTTTGTCTATGATTTAATCTAAGGTATGTCTAACATCAAATACCACTTTTTAGTTAAACTTAATTCTTGCTTTAAATAAAGTCATAATATCACTAAAAAGGATATTATGACTTTTTGTTCATATTTTTATGCCCATATAAAAGGCTTTTCATTTTTACTAAAAAGATGCATTGATAAATTAGTTACCTGTATCTCCTTTTGTCCCATCTGTTGATGGCTTTTCATCTGTATTTCCAGTTGTTCCTCCACCAGTTGATGGATTTTTATCTCCATCATTGGTTGTTCCACTATTTGATGAATCTCCATCTGTTTTTCCATTTGTTGTTCCATCTGTTGATGAATCTGCATCCTTATTTCCAGTTGTATCACCAGTTGATGGACTTTTATTCGTATCACCGGTTGACGGTTTCTTATTCGTATTGCCATTTGTTCCACCAGTTGATGGCTTTTTATCTGCATTGTTACTTGAGCCACCTGTTGATGAGCTTCCATCTGTATTTTTAGCTTTTCCATCTGTTGATGATTTTACATCTGTACCTTTAGTTGTTTTATCTGTTGATCCCTTTGAATCATTAGATTGTTTTGTAGCCTTAGTTTCTACACTTGGTGTTTTCGTATTGGTATCAGCAGGTTTTCCTTTAAAATAAAATCTTGATACAACACCAACAATTACAACTAAAACAACTGATGCAGCGATTATCATTACTTTTTTATTTTTGCCAAGCTTATTGTTTTTATTTGTTATTTCTCTATTTCTTTCATTTATTGTTTCATCTTTTTTGGTTACATCAGAAATTATCTCTTTTATATTTTTAGGTATATTAGTAAATATTGAAAATATCCCTTTTCGTTCTTCAGATCTTACTTCTTTAAACTTTTCAGGTGATCTAATTATAACAGCAGGTTTATTATTCACTCCATGCTGATTTTCTACATATACAGTAACTGAAAACTCATCATCCTTACTCAAAAAAGGTATACATACATCTAAAATATTATCTTCTATTGAAGAATCAAATTTTAAGCCCTTTGTTATTTTAGCATCTGTAATTTTTAAGTTACTTTGCGGACTTTGTACATGTAAAGTTATATCATGAATTATTTTACTTGATATATTTCTAACAGTTATAATGTATGCATTAAATTTTTTATTATTTATATCTATAGGTATACCTTTTCCTATATTACATAGTATTCTAGGTGCTAAATTTCTATAATGATCTAATAGTAACCCAGATATAAATGATATTATTATAGTTACAATTGCAGTTTTAATAACATTTATCATATTGATTCTCGCTTCCTCAATTCTTTTTATAATCCAATTAAATTATAAAGTAGATAAATATTTGTGTCAAACTAAAAAATTACAATCAAATTTCCTATAAATTATAGTAATTTTCTTACATTAAAATTAGACAGAATATTTCCTTCAACAATTTACAATTGCATAATATTTAGTAATCTTATACTAAAATTACGTACTTGTTAATACCTTATAAGCTATATAATTTTATTATAGTTGAAAATAAAGTTTATTTTCTTTAAACATATAGATTATTTGTAAAAATGTAATCATGATTCAAAATAATAAAATCTAATAACGGTAAATTTATCCTTCTAAAAATATATTCTTTAAATATAATAAGAGCTACCCCCTATAGGCTACCTCTTATTCTAATCTTAAATTTTATGTTTATTTTTTTAAATCTATTTTTCCAATTTCCTTATACATTTCATCATAATTGCCTATACATATAAATGCTTTATTAATATCTCTATCATACTCTATAAATTTATCATTTTTATTTATCCCCCTCTTTATAGGTATGATAGATTTATATCTATTATTACCTAAAACATTCATACGTATAATATCATAAGCTTCTTTATCTTTCTTATCCATAGTTTTATCATAAATACTTATTCCACCTTCAAATCCAAAAGTATATAATGGAATTTCTTTTGCAGTAAACATGATTTCAAGTTGATCATTTTTTTGACTTATTGAATTAACTGTAACCTTTTTACCCTTACCTACTGAAATATCAATTGGTAATTTAGAATTTAATGGTATATATTGTACATTCTTAAGCTTATTTGGAGAATATTTTTCAACCTTTGATTTTAATATAGTAATACTTTCTAATTTATTTTTTTCAATTTGCTTATAGAAGAATGTAACATCAGTTGAAAACTTTTTTTCTACTATACCTCCTATATCTACTTGTTCATACTCATTTCCTTTTGAATCCATTATTATATAGTCATATTTATCTGGTTCATATTTTTTAAATTTTGCTAACAGTGATAAGTATGCTGGTGAACTTGATAGCTTTACTATTTTCATTGAATTAAAACCATCTCTTATATTTTGATTTACTCTCAAAATATCAACTTTATTTTGTAAATTTTGTTTTATTAGCGGAATTTTAAAATTCCAGCTTTCCTTTGAATTATCATCTTGAATAAAATTAATATTAAAATCAAATTTATCTGGAATTGTATCTCCACCAGTTACTGCAAATACCTCTGTAATTGTAGTCTTTTTATCATCAGAATTTAATGGAATTTGTGCACTAGCTTCATAACTTTTGCCATTTACTTTTACATTTGACCTTAAGTTATTTAAATACTCTTTATTTTTTAATTTTTTATCTAAACTAACTTCATAAACTACATAAAAAGCTGCTTCATCATATGCTATTTCTTTTATTGTTATAGTAATTCCTTTGCGAGAAACTCCTTTATTTATCTCAACTGACACATTATTTAATTTAGATAAATTTTTAAATTCATCTCCATATTCACTAGATTCTATCTTGTTAAATAAAGATTTATTACCTGCAAGTTTATTAATAATTGGTATTTCGGCTGCTAAAGTTGGAAAAGTACTAACAAAACCAGTTAAAAAAATTAAAACTAATATTACTACTATACTTATTCTTTTTATGACAACTTTCTTACCATTAGTACTATTAGATTGTAGATTATCTAAAAGTTCATCCACTCCTGCTGATATTTTAGGCGGAACTTTTATATCTTCACTGTTTTTTATAAGTTCTTTTAATTCCTTTTCAAAATTATTTTCCATATTAAAACACGCTCCTTATATTATCACTTAAATATTCTTTTAAATATCCTCTAGCTCTAGATAATCTTGATTTTATAGTTCCTTCTGGAATATCCAAAACTTTACTTATATTTTTTAAGGACATATCTTCATAATAGTAAAGAATTATAAGTATTTTAAGTTGATAATCAAGTTTATTTACTGCGTCTTTTATATCAATTTCTCTGAAACATTCTTCTTCATAGGACTTATTTATATACTCTTCATATACAACAATTTTTCTTTTTTTATTAATAATTGATGTACAACTATTAATAAGGATTTTTATTAACCATGTTTTAAAGTATTCAGGCTCTCTCAAATTTTTTATACTTTTAAAAGCTTTAAGGATAGCATCCTGCATCCCATCTAAAGCATCATCATCATTTTTTAACATAGCTATAGATATTCTGTACAAATCTTTTTCATAAATTTTTATGAGCTTACTAAATGCTGCTTTATCACCTTTCTTTGCTAGCCTAGCCAACTCTATTAAGTATACATGTTCCATTTTAACCTCCATATTACAATATAATCATATTTTACATTCATCTATTAGATAAGTTAAGGTTGCTTTTGGTTCTCCAATAAAAAAATTAGTATGAAATAACATTCTACTATTCCATACTAATTTTTTTACTATTAAATTATAAATTCTTTAAACAACTAAATTTCGATTTATACCTAACTAAACCACAATTAGAAAATCTAGAAAGTATTATTAAAGCAATTCTTTTAAGAGGTCATAACGGATTTATAATAAAAATATATTAAAACTTATACTATCAAATTGCTCACAATTTAAATTGATATATTTAAAAGATATGCTCATAGCTTGGATATTTTATTTATATTTTTTCAATTCTGTTACAAAGCTATTAATTACATCTCTAAGACCTTCATAGTATCTCTCATCTACACCTGGGCAATTATTGTATCTTTCTATGTAAACCTGCATTTCTTCCATAAGATCTAAATAACCATTTACATCCTTTGGTACATTTCCATTTTTTTTATTTAAAACTTCCAAAGCATAAAACCCAAAAGTCATCATATTTAATCGTTCTTCTTCTGTAGTACACTTTTCTAATTTTTCTCTCCATGCTTTACGAACTATTCCTGGCGCTGTTATAGGAGGAAATCCTATAAGATTTTTTTTATATTCCTCAAAACTATAAGCTGAATGAGCCATATGACTTTTTTTATATACTTCATATAATTTTTTATCTTCTTCTTCACTAATTTTTTTATCATCAATATTTAAAATGAATTTTTTGTCTTTATTATTTTTTAATTGGTTATTTATATAATTTGTTGGTTGAGCTTGATTAATAGTTAGACTCATTATATTACCTCCATTTGTATGTAATAATAAACCCCAGTATTTTTGGCTGAAGTTTATTATTATATATGTTTGTATTTTAATTTTTTTCTACTGCTATTTGCTATCTAAAGTTTATTTATTTTAGCAGTAGCTTTCATACATCTATATGGAGTTCCTGTTCCATGACATATAAATTCAACATTGTGTATCCCCTTAGTCAAATTATCAATTTTATAAACATACATCCAACCTGCTACAATTTTCCCGTAACTTGTGTATTCTTCTATTGGTATTCTTTTGACCTCTTTAAACTGACAAGATACTTCACCCCCATCCACGCTTGTAAATACATTGCCATACCCCATTTGTTTTATTAAACTTTAATTTGATTATATATTTGGAAATTTATGTTGTCAAATACATAATAATCCTTATTTTCTTATATAATTACATGTATTCGCTATCATATAGGCTTATGTATTTATCTTCTACTTATGTAAATATATATAATCTAGTAACCCATTATCTACATCATAGAATTGAATTATATTACTTTTATATATTCCATTGTCTATCTTAAAATCTAACCTTTAAACTCCACTATTCCATCTTAAACTACTATAATTAATTACCATATTTAGCTAAAAACTCTCGAATTTCTTTTCCAATATCTCTTGATTTTGTATAGTAAATATAATGCCCTCCCTCTAAAACACAATAACTAAATTTAGTATATTCCTTAAATTCATTTATATTTTTATTAATTGCCTTTGTATATT
Source organism: Clostridium sporogenes (assembly GCF_001020205.1). Taxonomy (NCBI): domain Bacteria; kingdom Bacillati; phylum Bacillota; class Clostridia; order Eubacteriales; family Clostridiaceae; genus Clostridium; species Clostridium sporogenes. Next base: position 289,747 of record NZ_CP011663.1, on the reverse strand, counting down.
TTTCATTATTTATATCCTTAATACATTTGATTGCAACAAATTTAAGTATGGGTAAGTCCTTTGGCATTTTACTTTTATTTACTGTTTCGCAATTTTTCAATATCATATCAACTTCATTTTCCATAGTTTTATTAAATGGGTTTTTAACTCCCATCTTCACTAGCTTCTTTTTATCACTTTCCGAAAAACAATTTTCATTTTTATAAATACTGTTATAGTATACTCTATCTATTCCTAAAAAATTTCCCAGAGTAGCTAAAATCAATTGTTTTTTACCCATAGCTAAATCAACTTTATCTGAATCCTCTAAACATGCCTTAACTAAGGTTGTATCTAACATAATTATGCTTTCTACTTCTTTTGGATAAGCTGATGCATAGTACTGGGCGTATACCCCTGATATTGAGTGAGGCATAAGTATATATGGACCATCTATCCTTGCTTTCTTCAATGCCATTCTTGTTTCATCAACAATATTTTCTACAGTTCGTTCCTTTAAAGTTTCTTCACTAAAACCATAACCAAAAGGTTCAACAACAACTACTCTAAAATCCTTTTTAAATTCATTAATTAATGGCTTAAAATCAATTGCGGGCGCTATACTTCCTAAACCTGGCATTAAAACAATTGTCTTCTTTCCATATCCTTCAGAATATACATGCATTTTTTTACCATCAACATTCACTAATACCCCTAACGGTTTAACGTCATCCTTCTCTAAATATTTTCGGACTTGACCTACTATAGAAATAATTATTAGCAATGCTAATATCACAATAAGAATGTTTCTTAATATTTTTATTATTTTTTTAAGCATTATTATCACCTTCTTCATAAACCATATTCACATAATTATTACTAATAAAAATATAGAATAAAATCATTGTTATTGAATATAATCCTAAGGAAATTATTAACTGAAGATTAAAAGAAAAATTCATTACTTGTTCTAACATTTTCATAGCAATAATGCTGTGTAATATTGCTGTACTACAAGGTAAAATAAATGAGATTGCAACTTGCACATATACAGATTTTTTTATTTCTTCTTTACTCATTCCTACTTTCTTCAATGTTATATACTGTTCTTTATCCATAAATGCATCCTTTAATATTTTAAAATATATTGTACTAAAGGTTGATAGTATAAATATTATAGACATTACCATCCCAAGGAAATGAAATATTTCCATTGCATAATAATCCCATGTATATTCATTAATAGGTGGATATACTTTGCCTTGATGTATGACTTTCTTTATATCTAAGATTAATTGTTTTGAATCTACCTTCTTGCTTATTTGAACGCAATTTAATGATATCTCATTAAAACCTTTCCTTACCTTTTCATATTCACTATCTTCTAATACGTATATATTTTTTGTTCCTAATTTATCTATAATTCCAGTGAAGGGAACTTCTTCTTGTGTTTTTATAACAAACTCTTTATCATTTATTTCTATTTCTTTTTCTACAACATTAAAGGTCGATGATAATGTTGTTGCACTTGCTATAAAAACAGCTTCTTTTCCCTTTGGTTCAATATTATCTTTTACTTTATAATGTAAAAATTCTAAGTTCTTTTTTAATGCTGAATAGCTTATTATTATGGCTTCACGATTGTAATCTACTTTTTTATGGTAGTCTTTATACTTAACCTTTCCTAAAAAAAATTTATTTTCATTAATTCCAATCAGCTGATGATTAGATTGTTTAATTATCTCTACTACTTTTTCTTTTGATTTTTCATCATCACTTTCATAGCTAAAACTATATGGAGATTGTTTAATAGCTTCTCTTTTGGCAACTTCATTAAAAGATAAGCTTGCTCCAAAGGCTGTTATAGCTGCTGCACATAATATTGCAGTCATAGCTAAATTTCGATAATTCCCCTTTAGTCTAAAATACACATTAGAAATGCTTACTAACATAACATTTTTGTATACCAGCTTCTTATTTTTAATTATCTTATTAAGAACTATAGACATGAAACTTCCAAAGAAAAGATAAGTTCCAGCTGAAACATATAACAATACTGTCACAGATGAAATCATCAAATCTAACTCCCAGCTTTTAATCATAACACCAACTATGTATCCAGCTAAAATTAATAGCACCCCTGAAATCCCTTTAAAATATCTTAGCTTTGGAAGATCTTCTTTTCTCTTTGCAGCATTAATCATATCTATAAGTTTACTTTTCTTTATTACTCTATATTTCCTATAACCTATTACTACGAAAATACATGAGAATACTAAAATAACTGTAAAAATAGAATCTAATGAAATTTTGAAAGGTATTGCTACATTTAAAAAGATTGATTTTGCTAAAAGCATAAAAAATAATTTAGATAAGATTATTCCAAATGCAAGTCCACTAAATATAGAAACAACTCCAAGGAATAAACTTTCTATTGCAAATACTTGTCCGATTTTTGATTGGGTAACTCCCATTAACATATATAAGGCAGTCTCTTTTTGCCTATTTAATAGGAAAAACTTATCTGCATTAAATATAAAATATATTACTGTGCATACTAAAATAAAACCACAGGAAATACTTGCTACACTTGCTGCCTGAAATCTTTCGCTTACGGAAATAAATGCTTCATTATTTTCTATTTCTAAAAAGTTATAAAAAGCTGCCACAGAAACAATTGTAATAAGCAAATAAAGTTTATATACCTTTATGTTATCCTTAAAAAGCTTAAATGATAGTTTAAATGAGTTCATTGCTTTCTCCTCCCATCACTGCTATCATATTAAGGATCTTTTTAAACATCTCACTTTTATTTCCATTGCTATATAACTCACCACTTATACTCCCATCCTTTAAAAACATTATTCTATCTGCATAACTTGCAGCCCTGGCATCATGAGTTACCATCACAATTGTGGTATTATAACTTTTATTAATATTTGTAAAGCACTCAAGAACTTCTACAGATGATTTAGAATCTAAAGCACCAGTTGGCTCATCTGCAAAAATTACCTTTGGAGATGTAATTAATGCTCTACAAATTGCTGCTCTTTGCTTTTGTCCTCCCGATAATTGATAAGGATATTTATCTAGGTGTTTTTCTATTCCTAAGAGCTTTGTTAGTTTATTGATCCTTTCCAGTATTATCTCTGTCTTTTCACTGTTTAGTGTTAGGGGTAGTGCAATATTATCTCTTATTGTCATACTATCTAACAAATTGAAATCTTGAAAAACAAAGCCTATTACATCCCTTCTAAACCTAGCTAATTCGTCTTCTCTTAGACTATTTACATCTTTACTATCAATTATAACCATACCAGAAGTTGCTTTATCTATTGTTGACATGATATTTAAAAGGGTTGTCTTTCCTGACCCTGAAGGACCCATTATACTAATAAATTCTCCCTCATTAATCTCTAAATCTATTCCCTTTAATACCTTATATTGATTAGTTAATCTTCCATAATCCTTAATTAATTTTGATATCTCTACTATTTTTTTCATAAATTATCACCTCATATCTATAGTATAATTTGCACCTAAACATTCTTCCATCTATCCAGGTTACAAATTAGATTCTATTGTGACATTGGTGTAATATTAAAGTAATCTGCTAATTTGTAAAAACTTAAAACAAATTCAGTGTACTCCCCCTCTTCACTTTCCACCTTTAAATCTATATTTAAGTTATTGCACATCTTTTTTGCATAATATAAACCAATACCAGTCGATTTAGTTCTTCTTCCATTCTTTCCTGTAAATCCTTTATTGAATATTCTATTTATATCTTCCTTTGGAATACCAATTCCATTGTCTTTAATGTATAGATAATAAGCTTTACTATCCTCCTTGCTAAAGATATATAGTTGTCCATTTCCATTAGTGTACTTGCTGCTATTATTAATAATTTGGGAAAGTATATAGTAAATCCACTTTCTATCACTTATTATGCTAAACTCTGGAACTTCTAACATTATTTCAATGTTTTTATTTATGAAAAACTCTGCATTTTCTTTTATTGCCTTTTTAATTTCATCTTTTACTGCTACTTGCTCACTTTTTATATCTAAATTATAATTGTTTGCCCTTGTAACATATAGAACTTGGTTTACACTAAACTCCATTTGTTTCATTTCACAAATTATTTTTTGAAATTTCTCCTCTTCAAAATTTTCTAATAATAGATAAATAACAGCAATATTAATTTTAATGTCATGAACCCATTTTGTAATATAGTCTTCGAAATCATTTATATTGCTTTTTAATTTTTCTTCCTTCTTTAAATGCTCAAGCTTTTGCTTTTCCAGCATATTTGAAAATACATTTAAATGAAAATCCTTTATTTTATTATCTAATTCATAGCTATATTTTAAAATATTACTGTATTTATTCTTTTCTTTTACGAAACCATAGATAAAAGCTATAAGTACTATTAATAAAATAAGTATATCCATATACATAATATCTTGGAAACTCTTATTTATAGTACTACTACTATATAATATACAATTAAGAATTATAAAAATTATTGAATTGCTTATTAACCATATTTTATTAATCTTAATATAATCCATTATCTTCATCGATACTTTTCTCTCCCTTAAAAAAAAGCCAACTATTTAGAATTTTTATCTAAACAATTGACCTAATATCATAATATTATATATCCAATGCCTTTTTGGGTTACTATTAAATCTTTTATTCCAAATTTCTCTAATCTATTTCTTAATCTATTAATATTAACAGTTAAAGTATTCTCATTAACATATATATCATCATCCCAAAGCTTTTTCATTAGCTTGCTTCTAGAAACTCCTTTACCTTTATTTTCCATAAGAGTTTTTAAAAGCAGCATTTCATTTTTTGTAAGTTCTAAGGACTTTTCATTGTATAAAAGAGTTGCATTATGTAAATTTAATAATAAATCATCACATTTTAATACTTTTGATTCTTCATCTTTATACTCATATGTCCTTCTTATAATAGCTTGTAATTTTGCAATTAACACCTCTGAGTTAAATGGCTTTTGTATGAAATCATCTCCACCATTATTGATTGCCATTACTATCTCCATATTACTATCCCTTGAAGATACAAATATAATTGGCGTTTTAGATATTTGTCTTATCTTTTTACACCAATAAAATCCATCACAAACTGGCAGATTAATATCCATAAGAACAACGTCAGGCTTATATTTTAAAAAACACTCTATTATTTTTTCAAAGTCTTTACAGATATTCACTTCAAATTCCCATTTATTTAGAAGATTACTTAACACTTCACACATGTTTTTATCATCTTCAATTATTAATAATTTATATGTATTATTCATTTTAAAACCCTAACCTATACTAATTTATTGATTTACGTATCTTGTTCTTTTCTCAAGATATTGTTAATTATATCATTTTGGTGTACAAAACAAAAGATAATTATATTATAGTAGATGAATACAAAAATACCCTGAGATTACTATTTCAGGGTACTAAATCATATATTTAGGCGCACATATATGATAATTTTTCAACCAATAATAGATATACACAAATTCTCTTTATGATGGTCTTGTATATAGTTAATCTTAATTAGTGGTGGTTCTCTTCAGCAGCTTCTGCATCTGCCTTGGTTTTATGAACTGTTCCATGTGGATGTTCTGGTGGTGCATAAATAGAATAAACCTTAAGTGGTTTATTTCCTGTATTAATGATATTATGCCATGTACCAGCAGGTATCATAATTGCAAAATCATCATAAACTTCTGCTTGAAAATTCATCCTGTCCTTATTACTTCCCATTTTAACAAGACCTTGGCCTTCTTCAACACGTATAAACTGATCAACATCTGGATGCATTTCTAATCCTATATCATCACCTACATTAATACTCATCAAAGTAACTTGTAGATGTTTTCCTGTCCATAAAGCGGTACGAAAAGTATTATTTTGTTTAGTAGCTTCCTCTATGTCAACTACAAAAGGTCGTGGACCATAATCCTTTAAATTTATTGAATTCTTTTTATCTAATGAACGTGCATATAAATATGTTGGGTCACACATTGCATCATCAAATTGAATGTTATTATTAAATTCTAATTCATTATAATTTGATCTATTCATTTGATTATAATATGGGTAGGTATCATAAGGATTATTCATACCTCCATCTGAATTATACATTGGTATTCCAAAACAATAAAAACATGGATACATACCATAAGGGTTATACATAATACTCTCTCCTTATAAAAATCTTATAAAATTATAATATGTTCTATATTTTGGAAATGTGCTTGTATTCATTATATCTAAACCCTATTATCAACAATACACAGTAGAAAAAACAAAATAATAGCAATGATACACCTCTATCTACAAATACTAAAATAAAAAGAAATAATCAAGATTAATAATTGGAAAATACAAATCTGTTACTCAAATATTCTAATGAAATGCTTAAAGCTAAAGAGGAATTTTATAAAGAATTTATGAATAGAAAATAAGTAGAACCCACCACAAATCTGTTATGGGTTCTTTATTAGTGGATGGGAATTATGTCTTTGAAAATTGGTACTATAAGCAAACATTTTAATTGCTGCTTAATCAAAATATTTACAACCTCTCTCTACACTAAATATGCTTAATACATACTTTCATAAATTGGTGCTTAACATAATTTTTTCTTTTTAAAATTCATATTTTAGTTGTTTAAGGACTTCAACAATTGAATTGTACTTTCCTGTTGCTTGAGAACTTGCGAAAATATTGCTTGAGCTACTTGCTGGAGAATGCTATATTTGGTATAATTCATCATTTCCTTTGCCATGTCCGCATCTCTAATTCTTGATTCTGCTTCTGTCAAATTAATTATTGTATTTTCTAAATAATTAATCCTATGCTCTAACACATTTGATGATGCTCCTAGACTTGACCTAAAAGATGAAGTTTTATTTATAGCATCATCAAAGACTTTTATAGCTGCTGACGCTTTTTCTGGAGTAGAAACATCCACCCCATAATTATCCTTATCCCCTTTTATACCTAAAGCTGCAGAATTCATATTTCGAAATTTCACTCCAAAAGATTGACCTTCATTAGCACCAATTTGAAGCTTTACTTCTCCTTGATCTACTGCATTAGCATTTAAAACCTTGATGGTGTTAAATTCCGTACCCTTTGCAATATCATCAATTCCTTTTGTCAACTCGTTAATTTCATCTTGAATATTCTTTAAATCTTCCGGAGAATTTGTACCATTAGCCGCTTGTACTGCTAATTCTCTCATTCTTTGAAGCATAGATTGAATTTCATTAACTCCGCCTTCTGCAACTTGTATCATAGAAATACCATCTTGAGCATTCCTTGATGCCATTTCTAAACCTCTTATCTGTGCCCTCATCTTTTCTGATATTGCAAGTCCTGCTGGATCATCAGCTGCCCTATTAATTCTCATACCGGAAGCAAGCCTTTCCATGGCTTTTCCAGCTAAAGAACCATTTATCATAATATTTCTATATGCAATCATAGCATTCACATTATGATTAATTATCATAACAATATCCCCTCTCATGATATTACACACTGCATATTCACATATGTCAACTATTTTTATTATATCATAATGTTTACATTTATCCATTATATACTTCTTATGTAATATTTTAATTAATAAACTATATGCCTAAATAAAATATAAATATAATTTAAACTACTACTCTTAATGATTCGGACTATATTGTGTTCATTACCTATAATTTCACATTAGGGTTTAAATATCTTTTTCTTTTTTTTGTCTCACTTTTATAGTCAATTGCCTTCTTTGGACAACTCTGAATACATGACGCACATAATTCACAATGATGATTCCAGTTTGGGTTACCATTAACCATTGTAATATTATTTACCGAACATCTTTTTGCACACAAACCACATCCAATACAATTATTATCTACTGTATAATATTGATCTGCTTCATGAAATTCATTGATATGTTTATAAAAGTAATTACACCACACACGGTCTATAATAGTATGACTCTTCTCAATTTTACATTGTTTTTTTATTTTTACAAAGTCAGCGATATAGATGATTTTCTTTGCTTCTTTTGCAAATAGCTTCTCTTGAACCTTTTTGCTCTTTGCACCGTAACCAAAAATATAGTTGCCAGGCATATTAATTAAAAAATCTGCTGACAATTTCACTCCATTCTCTTTTAAGATATCTTTACACTGATCAAGTGCTTTACCTGGAAGTCCCCCATAATTTGCAATAGCATAAATATATGTATCATCTGAAACATCTAGTTTTCGTAAAAAATCACAGATAATTAGTGGTAGCCCCCAATTATACACAGGAAAAACAATTCCAAGTGTTCTTCCATCTATTTTTTCTCCGGAATATTCTGCAATTTTATGAATTGTACATTGACCCAGTTTTTCACTCAAATCATTGGCAATCTGCAAACTGTTACCCGTTCCCGTAAAATAATATATCTTATTCATATTGTACCTCCAAATCATTCTTTATTACTTTCTCACTAATCAGAATATATCTAATTCCATCACTTACAACATCCATTTTAGTATTTTGAGAATTCATTTACTTAAATTATTGTTCACTTTTATTCCTTAACTTTCATAAGTTCAATCCAGTTAATCATATTATCATAGTAAAATTTAAAATTGCCTAAATTACAATGTGCTTCCCCATGGTCCCGCTCTGCAAAATAAAGTATAGAAAAATTTAATTTATAAGAACCAACCTGAAATTGAACCATATTAAAAGTACCTCCATTTCTTATATTTATTCTAAAAGAAATGGAGGTATAATTACTTTCAACTAGTTGCTATTCTTTTATTGTTTTATATACATCTCTTAAAGATATGCCAAACATTCGTTTACAGGTTGATACACAATGGGATGAGCTATCAAACCCTGCTAACATACATGCTTCAGTAATATTCCTACCTTCACAAAAATATTTGTAAGTCTTACGAAGCTTTTCAAATGCAAGATAACTGTGTAATGTCATACCTGTCTGTTCCCTAAATAAATGTGATAATCTGCTCTTAGATAAATATATCTGATTGCTTAAATCATCAACAATTGAATGTTCAATTGCTTTTAATCTACTAATGTAAGATAAAATTTTTTCTACTCTTTCTTCATATTTATGATTATCTAAATTATCAATTCCACATTGTTGTAGCAATATTGCATCAAGTGTTTCCTTATTATCCCCATGATTTACATATTCCTTTATCATTCTATCAACAACATCATCATTTAAAACCCTATAAGGATTTTCATCAAGATATTTTTTCTTTATTGATGCAGTATATCTGCTTATTTCAGTGAATAAAAATACAATTGAACCTTCTTTAGCTATTGTTCCTGTATGTATTACATTTGAATCAATACAAATTCCACGACACTTTACATTTTTATTTTCAATCTCCCATTCCATTTCCCCGCCTAAAGAAATAATGATGTGAGAAGCAAGATATTTGTGTCGTTCCGGATTTTTATAATTAGCTAATATCATCATAGGATCACTAAATTTAAAAATCTCTGACATTTCCTTATCCCCCTGTTTGAATAATATTGATGCGTTTATTGTATGGCATTAGCAAGGTATATATTTTTTCCCTCTCATTTTAAGACTTCATACTTATAATTATATCAATTTCACTGCAAATTAAAATAACCCACGACAATCCAAATTTTAGATTTTCGTGGGTTTCATGGCGGAAGCGAGGTTTACCTTATCATCATACCTTCATCCAATTTTAGTAAAAACCTCACTTACTTATGGTACGGTTCACAATAATAATTCTAAGTTTTACTCTTAAAGTTCCCATCTCTACCTCAGTTTTTCATTTATTATTTAATAATTTCTAGATATAGCTTGTTAATATAAAAAATTCATAAATACGCATCTATTTACAAATACTAAAATAAAACTATTAAAGGTGATAATATGACTAATGAACAAAAAGCTTATATTGCTGGAATTATAGATGGTGAAGGCAGTATTATGCTTTTAAAATTCCATGGTAATCAGTTTCCCTCTCTATGTGTAAGTATAAGTTCAACTACCATAGAATTATTAGAATGGATGAAAGATGTAACTAAAATCGGGACAATAAAGAGTAAAAAAAATTATAATACTGAAAAACATACAGATTCTTTTACTTATACAATAAAATATGATGATTCCATAAATCTTTTAATTGAAATTGAACCTTATTTAGTTATTAAAAATAAAAAAATTAGAGCTAGATTAATAATTAAAAAATACAAATCTGTTACTCCACGGAACGGAAAATATTCTGATGAAATGCTTAAAGCTAAAGAGGAATTTTATAAAGAATTTATAAATGTAAAATAGGTAAAACCCATCACAAATCTGTGATGGGTTTTTTATTGGTGGAGGCGAGGGGACATGCTATTCCATTATCTCTAATGGCACTGACTATATCTTATGGTAAAAACTTGTAAGTTTTCATCATCTTGGCATGTTATAGAAGCTATATTATAGTTTGAAACTTCTATCCTAGTATTTCTTACTTAAGAAAATTTCATTTCTTAAGGTTAGAAACCTATGAGTCGATACACGGCTGTTGGGTTTCCCCACATACCACTCGGTATTGCCGACGTCTTTACGTTTCGGTTTCACCGATAAAGCCAAGTTTTCACTTATGAATCACTTCATAAGGCGACTCTTTTGAATCGAACCCCTGTCCGAAAGCAGCAACCCCTGGGCATCTCCGAGTGCAGTTTATCCTTTTACATTCCCTCCTCTAAGCGCCGATAAACAGGCTCTTAGATTTAGTAGCTTCATTAATTCCGTTCCTTACTCAAAGCTTTGTAAGGCTCGGTTCCCCACTGTCGACGCCAGACCCTAAGTCGTGGGACTCTTAGGCTGACGAGCTGCAACTATTAGGCAGCTAATGCAAAATTATCGTTTGCAATTATATTTAAGTTCCCAGTTTTTTAACGCAGGTACAGGATCCCTTCGACTCGCTTCCCAGGAGCAACTTGCCCCCGTCGAAACCATTGCGCCCCCATGTTATAAAATTTATATGAGTTTTTGCAACGATATTTAAATATTAAGTTTTTTAGTATCTATAGTTTACAATATGAAAATGTAATTGTCAAATACTCTTATCAGTAAAAATTGTAAATACTTTGAAAGTGAAATTATGAAATACTCCTTTTACATATTAGTGTAACTATTTTTTAATAATATTACTCTGTAAAAAATATTCACAAATCACTTCTGTAAACATATGATATAGTAATATTCTTTAAATTTCAATATATATTTTTTAACACTTTTAATAAAAAATTCTTAAGTTTAATATTAAATTTATATTGACATATGGCTTTGTATTATTTATAATCTATTTAAAAATATTATTCAAATAGGAATACTAAGAATTAAAAGCTATGAATAGAGAAAGTACGTTAATAGAAACTTCCAGAGAGAAGTCTCCCCTGGCTGAAAGAGACTTTAAGTGAAAATTATCAGAAGTGCCTCTAGGAGCTCTTTTTCGAATTAAGTAGATTTTAGCGTGGACGCCCGTTACAGCGTTAAGGTATGTTTGTGCCTGATATTTTTGAGTTATATGCATGTTTTTTATTTGCATATAAACAGAGTGGAACCGCGGAATATAACTTCTGCCTCTGTATTAGAGGTGGGAGTTTTTTTATTTCTTGAAATTTAAATAATAAGTAAATTTATCATTAAAACTATATTTAGAAATTAAAATATTTTTCCATTTAAAATATTACAACTGTATTATACAAGGAGGATTATAAAATGAAAAAACTTTTTAACAATTTAATTTTCAAACTCATCTTAGGAGTTATTGTAGGTATATTAATTGGATCCTATGCTTCTAAACCTACAATAGGTGTAGTAATTACCATAAAATATGTTTTAGGACAGATTATTTTCTTTGCTGTACCTTTAATAATATTAGGTTTTATAACACCTTCAATAGCAAAATTAAAACAAAATGCTAGTAAGTTTTTAGGTATAACAGTGCTTATAGCTTATATTTCTTCTGTTGCAGCAGCTTTTTTATCTATGATGACCGGCTATGCCCTAATTCCTAAGCTTTCTATAGCTTCTAATCCAGAGGGTTTAAAAAAATTACCTGAGCTAGTATTTAAATTAGATATACCACCTATAATGAGTGTTATGAGTGCTTTAGCTTTGGCTTTATTATTAGGACTAGCTACTGGATGGACTAATTCTGATTTAATTGAAAAAATATTAGACCAATTTCAAAATATAGTTTTAAGTATAGTAAATAGAGTTGTTATTCCTATATTGCCATTTTTTATAGCAACAAACTTTGCTGCTTTAGCCTACGAAGGTAGCCTAAGTACACAATTACCAATATTTTTAAAGGTTATAATTATAGTTTTAATAGGCCATTTTATTTGGCTTACTGTACTTTATTTAGTTGGAGGAGCTATTTCAAAGGAAAATCCATGGGAAGTATTAAAACACTATGGGACTGCTTACCTTACAGCAGTTGGAACTATGTCTAGTGCAGCTACTTTACCTGTAGCTTTAAAATCTGCTAAAAAATCAAAGGTTCTTAGAGAAGATATCGTAGATTTTGCTATACCACTATGCTCTAACATCCACTTATGTGGTTCTGTTTTAACAGAAGTATTCTTTGTAATGACAGTTTCTCAAATTCTATATGGGAAATTACCTGCTTTCTCAACTATGCTATTATTTATATTATTATTAGGTATATTCGCAATTGGAGCTCCTGGAGTTCCTGGAGGAACAGTTATGGCATCTTTAGGATTAATAATTAGTGTTTTATCATTTAATGAAGCTGGAACCGCTTTAATTTTAACTATATTTGCCCTTCAAGATAGCTTTGGAACTGCATGTAATGTAACTGGTGATGGTGCCATAGCACTAATGCTTACAGGTATTGCTAAGAAGAAGAATCTATAAACTAAAATATATTTAATTTTAATACCGCTACGATAAAAAATACATTTCATAAACTGATTCATTTTGCTAAGAAGTTCTAAATATGTTTATGAAATGTATTTTTTTATCTTCACTATATTAAAATTAAATATATTTTAAGGATCCCTAATTTATTTCTAATATCTACTTCTTTCCTTAATTTGTCTGTCCATTTCTCTTTTTGCTGCCTTTTCTAGCATTGCATCTCTCTTATCGTAATTTTTCTTACCCTTAGCTACAGCTAAGCTAACTTTTACTCTGCCGTGTTTAAGATACAATGATAAAGGAATTAGGGTATACCCCTGTTGAGTTGTAAAGCCTACTAATTTATATATTTCACTCTTATGAAGTAACAATTTTCTATCTCTTAGTGGATCTTTATTATATATGTTCCCTTGTTCATAGGGACTTATATGCATATTTCTAACAAAAACTTCCCCATTTCTAATCTCAGCATAACTGTCTTTTAAGTTTGCTTTTCCTTGTCTTATAGATTTAACCTCTGTTCCTACTAATTCTATACCAGCTTCATAGGCTTCTTCTATAAAATAATCATGCCTTGCTTTTCTATTTTCTGCAAGAGTATTGCTTCCCTTCTTTTTACTCATGAAATCACCGCCTAACGGAATAACTTTTTTAGTTATAATAATACATAGTATATCATCTATGTATATTCATTTCAAACATAACTATTATAAATCATTTAAGTTCTTTATTTAAATATGTTTTATTTTGAAATAAAACATATTTATTCTATAAGAAATATCAATTGTGTTTTTCATAGTTACTGATTTATAATTTATCCTAAGAATAATTCTTCTGTCTCTTCTAATATATTAAAATTAGTTAAATCATAATGTAGAGGTGTTAAGGTTACATATTTATTTCTTATATAATAAACATCTGTGCCCTCATAAATATCCTTATTTATATCTCCCTCTAATTTTAATACTTTATTCCCCTCTTCATCTATTTCTTCTGAGAATCTAGTATTAAAAATTTTGTTACCTACTTTGCATACCTTTATACCTTTTATTTCCTCTTCACTACAAAAAGGAATATTTAAATTTAATACTACATCATTTTTTAAGTCCTCTTTTTTAACTCTACTTAAAATTTCTAATGTGTATTTAGCAGCTATTTCATAATTTTCTTTTTTATTTTTTATAAATTCAGCAGATACAGCAATAGATGGTACCTTATACATAGATCCTTCTATAGCGGCAGAAACCGTTCCTGAGTATAATATATCATTACCTATATTAAGCCCTTTATTGATTCCAGATATAACTATATCTATATTATCTGAAACTAATTTATCTAAAGCTACTTTTACACAATCTGCTGGAGTACCACTTATACTGTATGCCTCTACATCATAAGGCTTTTTCACCTGTTTTACTATTATGGGTTCATATATGGTTATAGAATGACTTGATGCACTTCTTTGATTTTCAGGCGCTACCATAATAACATTATGATGTTTACTTAATAGCTTAGCTAATGTATTTATTCCTTCTGCATCTATTCCATCATCGTTAGTCAATAATATATTCATATTTTGCCTCCATTTTATAAATTTCTATTTCTAGATTTGAAAGTATCTACTTATAATATTAGTATATTTTTATTAATTTTACCATTGAACATGTTCTCTGTCTAATTTAATATGATATAATTTTTTAAATAATTTAGTAATAAATTTTTATTATAGAGTTGTCCATAAAATACAATTTTTTAAAGTTAAACTTAGTTTACATAGATTTTTACTGTATATAACCTTTAATCAACCAATTGGTCTTTTATACAATTATCTATCTTGAAATGAAATAATATAAGATAAAAATGTTATATTAGATTGTATGTATAAATATAATATATATTTTTTAAAACTTATAAAGAAACTCAGTATTAATTTTAAACTGAGTTTCTTTTAAATAATTTTTAATTTATAAATTATTTTGTTTCTTCTATAAATTCATCCTCTTCTTTATCCTCTTCATCTTCTTTTATAATATCAAAATATATTTCGTGACTAAACAAATCTACTTTTGAAACTTTAACTTTAACTGTATCACCTAATCTATATATATTTTTGCTAGCTTCTCCAATTAAACTTAATCTTCTTTCATCATATATATAGTAATCATCAGATAATGTACTTATATGAACTAATCCTTCTATTGTATTTGGTAGTTCTACAAACATTCCAAAGTTGGTTACTGAGGATATTATTCCTTCGTATTCCTCTCCTATTCTTTCACTCATATATTCTGCTTTCTTTAAATCATCTACTTCTCTTTCAGCTTCTTGAGCTACTCTTTCCATTTCTGAAGATTGTTTAGAAGCATATTCTACTTCTGTTGTAAGCCTTGTAGCTCTTTTATCATCAATCTGTCCATTTATATATTCTTTTATTATTCTGTGTATGATAAGATCTGGATATCTTCTTATTGGGGAAGTAAAATGACAGTAATATCTTGCAGCTAGCCCAAAGTGCCCTATACATTCTGGGGAGTATCTTGCTTGTTTTAAGGATCGTAAAAGCAATGTACTAACTACAGTTTCTTCTTTTTCTCCTTTTACTTTTTCTATAATACTTTGCAATGATTTTGGATGAATATCGTTGTTCCATCTTATAACATATCCTAGATTATGAACAAATTCGTTAAAATGCATTAATTTTTCTTCATCTGGATCTTCGTGTATTCTATATACAAAAGGTAAATTTGACCAGAACATATGCTCTGCTATAGTTTCATTACAAACAAGCATAAATTCCTCTATTATCCTATTAGCTATAGCTCTTTCATAAGGCTTTATTTCTATTGGTTTACCTTTTTCATCTAATATTATTTTACATTCCTCAAAATCAAAATCTATAGCTCCTCTTTTTAATCTTCTCTTGTAAAGTATTTTGCAAAGTTCTTCCATAAGTTTGAAATAATCTACTAAATTACTATATTTATTTATAGTTTCCTCATCTTCATCTCTTAGTATTTTAGTTACATCTGTATAAGTCATTCTTTCAGTGCTTTTTATTATACTTTCTACCACTTTATGATCTACTACCTTACCATTTTTATCTATTTCCATAAAACAGCTTAAGGTTAATCTATCAATTTTAGGGTTCAAACTACATATTCCATTAGAAAGTTTTTTAGGCAGCATTGGTATTACTCTATCTATAAGATATACTGAAGTTGCTCTTTTTAAAGCTTCTTTGTCTAGTGGATTTTTCTCTTTTACATAGTGAGATACATCTGCTATATGTACTCCTAAATAATAGTTTCCATTTGGTAGTTTTTCTAAAGATATAGCATCATCTAAATCCTTAGCATCCTCTCCATCTATAGTAACAATAGTTAAATCTCTTAAGTCTTTCCTTCTTTTATACTCTTCTTCTGGAATTGCTTCTGATATATTGTCTGCATAACTTTGTACCTTTGGTGGGAACTCCTCTGGTAATTTATTTTTCTTTATTATGGTTAATATATCTATACCCTTATCTTCTTTATTACCTAATATTTCTATAACTCTTCCTTCAGGATTTCTTCTCTTTTCTGGATAGGTTACAATTTCTGCTATAACTACTTGAC
Organism: Clostridium sporogenes; assembly: GCF_001020205.1. Taxonomy (NCBI): domain Bacteria; kingdom Bacillati; phylum Bacillota; class Clostridia; order Eubacteriales; family Clostridiaceae; genus Clostridium; species Clostridium sporogenes. The sequence continues at coordinate 273,164 of NZ_CP011663.1, read as the reverse complement.
CTGTTTTTGCTCCATTTTTATCTCCCTTTGGTATAAATATGTCTTGGTATATCTTTTTATCATCGGAAACCACAAAACCAAAGTTTTTACTATCTTCGTATATGCCTATGACTGTTTTATTGCCTCTTTCTAATATTCTTATTATTTCACCTTCGCATCTTTTTCCATTAGCTGATTCTTTAGTAATTTTAGCTAATACTCTATCAGTATGCATAGCTCCATTCATACTAGATGCTGGTATAAAAATATCTTCTCTTTCTTCTTCTGGTATAACAAATCCATAGCCTTTTTGATGTCCTTGAAGTTTTCCTACAACTAATCCCATTCTGGCTGGTATACCATAGTGTTCCGTTCTTGTTTTAACTATTTGTCCGTCCTTTTCCATATCCTTTAACATTTTCTCAAAATCTTTGTATTCATGTTTAGTTACTCCAAACACCTGCTTTAATTCTTTTATATTCATAGGTTTATATGCCTGTTCTTCCATAAAAGCTAATATTGTTTCTCTTATCTTCATAAAATCCCTCCTACTAATTAAAGGCTTATAACATATATTCTAAGCATTAATCTATTTTTTATAATACAATTAATGATTTTTATATGTTATTTATATCATAGCAAATTTATCCACTAATTGATTAACATTTTTTAAAATTTTTTATAAAAAAATAGCTGTTAATTATTCACATTAAACAGCTAATTAAATCATACTCTTTTAATTTTTATTATTTAGCTAATAAATTTTGTGCTAATACTATGATAGCAAATAATATAGAACATACTACAGTAATCCTTGATAATACTGATTCAGAAGTTCTAGTTCTATTTTTTGAATAAAAAGTTTCTGAACCTCCACCCATAAAACCACTTAATCCATTAGTTTTACTAGGTTGCATTAGGACTACTACTATTAATGTTATTGAAACTATAGTTAATAATATTATTGAAAATGTATGCATTTTATATCCTCCTAATATGTAAAAGATTATATATCTTTACTGTTATAATTTTCCCATTTAATACACAATATACAAAACTATTTTAACACATAATTTACACTAACACAACGACTTAACTTTAGCTGTTTTACTTATTTATAATCTAATAATCCTTTATATGCTAAAACATAAATTAATAATACATTTATATGAAGCTTATTACAATAAAATAAAGTCTTATATATTAAAGGACCACTCAAATTATGAGTAGTCCTTCTTTAGCAATTATTATTTATTGATATTGTAGAATGCTTTTAATCCTCTGTATTCTCCCATATCATTAAGTTCTTCTTCTATTCTTAATAATTGATTGTATTTAGCAACTCTTTCTGATCTTGCTGGAGCACCTGTTTTTATTTGTCCTGCATTTACTGCAACAACTAAGTCAGCTATTGTTGTATCTTCAGTTTCTCCTGATCTATGAGACACTACTGCTGTATATCCAGCTCTTTCTGCCATTTCTATAGCATTTAATGTTTCTGTTAATGTTCCTATTTGGTTAAGTTTTATAAGAATTGAGTTTGCAACTCCTAATTTTATTCCTTTTGATAATCTTTCAGTATTTGTAACGAATAAATCGTCTCCTACTAATTGAACTTTGTTTCCTATTTTTTCAGTAAGGATTTTCCAACCATCCCAATCTTCTTCTGCCATACCGTCTTCTATGGAGATTATTGGGTATTTTTCTGCTAGCTCTACATAGTAGTTTGCCATTTCTTCTGGAGTTAATACTCTTCCTTCTCCTGCTAGGTTGTATTTTCCATCTTCAAATATTTCTGATGAAGCTGGATCTAAAGCTATGAATATATCTTTTCCTGGAGTATATCCAGCTTTTTTTATAGCTTCTATTATAACTACTATAGCTTCTTCATTTGATTTTAAGTTTGGAGCAAATCCACCTTCGTCGCCTACTCCTGTATCATATCCTTGTGCTTTTAGTGTTGATTTTAATGCATGATATACTTCTGAACACATTCTTAAAGCTTCGCTGAAAGAAGGAGCTCCTGCTGGCATTATCATGAATTCTTGAAGGTCAACATTGTTGTCCGCATGTTTTCCACCATTTATTATGTTCATCATAGGTACTGGTAAAACTTTCCCATTTACTCCTCCTATGTATTGGTATAAACTCATTCCTAAAGAGTTAGCTGCAGCTTTTGCACAAGCTAAAGATACTCCTAGCATTGCATTTGCACCTAATTTTGCTTTATTGTCTGTTCCATCTAATTCTATCATAGTTTTATCAATAGCTACTTGATCTAAAACATTCATTCCAACAAGTTCATCTGCTATTGTAGTGTTCACATTATCTACAGCTTTTAAAACACCTTTACCTAAGTATTGAGATTTATCTCCATCTCTTAATTCAACTGCTTCAAAAGCTCCTGTAGAAGCTCCTGATGGAACTGCTGCTACTCCTACTGTTCCGTCTTCTAATTCTACTTCTACTTCTACTGTAGGATTGCATCTTGAATCTAAGATTTGTCTTGCATATACATCTACTATTTCAATATAATTTTTCATGTTGGGTCCTCCTTATTTTTAAAAAAATTATTTTATCTTAAATATAGTTTCTCTATTATTTAATAAGACTATTCCCTGTCATGTCAATAGGTTTAGGAAGGTTCATAACTTGTATCATTGTTGGTGCTATATCTGCTAATTTTCCGCCTTCTCTTAGTTCTTTACTATTATTAGATACATACATAAATGGTACTGGATTTGTTGTGTGAGCAGTCATAGGTTTTCCTGTAGAATAGTCTATCATTTCTTCTGAATTTCCATGGTCAGCTGTAATAAATGCAGTACCATCTTTTTCCAAAATTTTATTAACTATTTTACCTACACACTCATCCACAGTTTCTATAGCTTTCTTTGCTGCTTCAAATACTCCTGTATGACCTACCATATCTGGATTTGCAAAGTTTAATATTACCATATCGTATTTATCTTCATCTAATTTTTCCAAAAGTTTATCTGTAACTTCATATGCATTCATTTCTGGTTGCATATCATAAGTTGCTACCTTTGGTGATGGAACTAAAACTCTATCTTCTCCTTCATTTGGTTCTTCTACTCCACCATTAAAGAAGAAAGTAACATGAGCATATTTTTCTGTTTCAGCTATTCTTAACTGCTTTTTACCATTTTTACTTACATATTCTCCTAAAGTATTGTCTAAATGTTCTGGAGGGAAAGCTACCTCTACATTTTCTAAAGTACTATCATATTCTGTCATAGTAACATAAGTTAAATCTAAAGCTTCTCTTTCAAAACCATCAAATACTTTATCATTTATAGCTCTTGTAAGCTCTCTAGCTCTATCTGGTCTAAAATTAAAGAATACCACTGAATCTTTATTTCCTATTTTTGCCTTAGGTTTTCCTTCTTTTAATACTACTGCTGGTAAAACAAATTCATCAGTCTTGTTATCTCTATAAGATTTTTCTAAACCTTCTACTGCTGAGTTAACTTCTTCACCTTTTCCTAATACAATGGCATTATAACAAAGTTGTACTCTTTCCCATCTTTTATCTCTATCCATTGCATAATATCTTCCTGATATTGTAGCTATTTCACCTATGCCAATTTCTCTCATATAATTTTCTATATCTTCTATATATTCTTTAGCTGATGATGGTGCCACGTCTCTTCCATCTAAAAATGCGTGAATATAAACTTTTTTAATATCTTTTTCTTTTGCTAATTTTATTAATCCTTTTAAATGCTCTATATGAGAATGTACTCCACCTGGTGATAAAAGACCTAAAAGATGTAGGGTAGAATTATTTTTCTTTACATTTTCTATAGCTTTATTTAAAGCTACATTTTGAAAAAAATCTCCATCAGAAATAGATTTTGTTATTTTTGTAAGGGCTTGATATACTATTCTTCCTGCACCTATATTTAAATGGCCTACTTCTGAATTACCCATTTGACCTTCTGGAAGACCTACATCCATTCCACTAGCCCCTAATTGAGTATATGGATATTTTTTTAATATATTATCTAAATTAGGTTTATTGGCTGCTGATACTGCATTACCATCAACCTTATCTGTTAATCCAAATCCATCTAGTATCATTAAAACTACTGGCTTTTTACTCATTTTTACCTCCAAATCTCATTAAATAAAATATACAAATGAGAAGTGCTAATCTAAAACAACCTGTAACTTATAGCTTGTCACTTATCACTTTTAATAATTTACTATAGCTGCAAAATCTTCTGCTTTTAAGCTTGCACCACCTACTAATGCACCGTCAATCTCTTCTTTATTCATTTGAGCTTTAATAGTGCCAGGTTTAACAGATCCACCGTATTGGATTCTTACTCTAGATGCTACCTCTTCACCATACATAGCTTTTACTACAGTTCTTATATATCCTATAGTTTCATTTGCTTGTTCATCTGTAGCAGTTTTTCCTGTTCCTATAGCCCAAATTGGTTCATATGCTATAACTAATTTTTCTACTTGTTCTTTATTTAATTCCTTTAATCCAACTTTTATTTGTCCTTCTAAAACTTTTTCTGTTATGTTTCCTTCTCTCTCTTCTAAACTTTCTCCACAACAAACTATTGGAATTAAGTTATGTTCAAAGGCTTTTTTTACTTTTTTATTTACAGTTTCGTCTGTTTCATTAAAATATTGTCTTCTTTCACTATGTCCTATAATTACATAATGAACTCCTAGTTCTTCTAACATTTTAGGTGCTATTTCACCTGTATAAGCTCCACTTTCTTCAAAGTGCATGTTTTGAGCACCTACTTTTATATTGCTTCCTTTAACTTCTTCTAATACCGCTGGAAGGCATACATAAGTAGGACACACAACTACATCACATTTTGCATCTTTAACAAGTGGTTTTAATTCTTTAACTAATTCTACTGCTTCTTTTACAGTCTTGTTCATTTTCCAGTTTCCTGCTATTATAGCTGTTCTCATTTAAAATCACGCTCCAATACATTTTATAAGTAACACTGTATAACTATTTGTTTTTTTATTTATCGTTAAGAGCTGCTATTCCTGGTAATTCTTTTCCTTCTAAGAATTCTAGAGAAGCTCCTCCACCTGTAGAAATATGAGTCATCTTATCCCCAAATCCAAGAATATTTACTGCAGCTGCACTATCTCCTCCGCCTATTATTGTTACAGCATCAGAATCTGCCATGGCCTTAGCCACTTCTATAGTTCCATTTGCAAAGTTTTTAAATTCAAAAACCCCCATAGGTCCATTCCATATTACTGTTTTTGCTGATTTTATAGCATCTGAGTATATTTTTGCTGTTTTAGGTCCTATATCTAATCCCATATATCCCTCGCCAACATTTTGGTCTTCAGTTATAATAGGTTTTGCATCTTTATCAAATCTATCAGCTATAGTAATATCTACTGGTAATAATAAATTCACACCTTTTTCTTTTGCTTTATTTATCATTTCTTTTGCATATTCTACTTTATCTTCTTCTAATAAAGAATCTCCTACAGTATATCCTTGAGATTTTAAGAATGTATATCCCATTCCTCCACCTATTATTAAAGTGTCTACTTTATCTAATAGGTTATTTATAACATTTATTTTATCTGAAACCTTTGCTCCACCTAATATTGCTACAAATGGTCTTTCTGGTTTTTCCACTGCATTTCCTAAGAATTTTAATTCCTTTTGTATTAAATATCCACAAGCAGCTTCTTCTAAATAATTTGTAACACCTACTGTTGAACAATGAGCTCTATGAGCTGTTCCAAAGGCATCATTTACAAATACATCTGCAAGAGAGGCTAATTCCTTTGAAAAAACTTCTTCATTTTTAGTTTCTTCTTTTCTGTATCTAGTATTTTGTAGTAATACTACGTCTCCATCTTTCATATCTTCTACTGCTTTTTTAGCATTTTCACCAACTACGTTATCATCATCTGCAAATATTACTTCCTTATTTAACATTTCTGATAGTCTTTTTGCTACTGGTAATAATGAAAGTTCTTTTTTAGGCTCTCCCTTTGGTTTTCCCATATGGGAGCAAAGTATAATTTTCGCACCTCTTTCTATTAAATATTTAATTGTTGGAAGTGCTCCTACTAATCTATTTTCATCTGTTATTTTTCCTTCGTTTAGTGGTACATTAAAGTCACATCTTACTAATACTTTTTTACCTTTTACATCTATATCTTCTATACTTTTTTTATTATAATTCATTGACATTCACCTCTTATATAATATTATGGGGTTATTAGTATATACAATTAATTTATTTATGCTATACTATCTTATTCTATTTTAGCTTTATCGCTATAACAATGTCAATATTTACTATACATTTACAAGAAATTTATTCCTTATAACACTATATTAAATCAATATATTTAACTTAATATTAATAATGTGTAAAAAAGGTTTGGAATTATAGAGAAACCAAACCTTTTTTATAAAAGGAGAACTTTTAATTATTAAATTATATTCTAACTAAAAGTATCCTCTATACTTTTTTATATTAAAGTCTATCAGCTACAAATTTAGTTAAATCTGCTAATCTGTGAGAATAACCATATTCATTGTCATACCATGAAACAACCTTAACTAATCTGTTGTCTATTACACTAGTTGATAATGCGTCAACTATTGAAGATCTTTCGTCTCCTCTGTAGTCGATTGATACTAGTGGTTCTTCGCTGTATCCTAATATTCCTTTTAATTCACCTTCAGCTGCTTTTTTAAGTGCTGCATTAATTTCTTCTACAGTTACATCTTTTTTAACTGTGAAAACTAAGTCTGTTAATGAAACTGTTGGAGTTGGTACTCTTACAGCCATTCCATTTAATTTTCCTTTTAATTGTGGTAATACTAATGCAACCGCTTTAGCTGCTCCTGTAGTTGTTGGTATCATTGATTCTGCTGCTGCTCTTGCTCTTCTTAGATCTTTGTGTGGAGCATCTAGTACTCTTTGGTCTCCTGTATATGCATGAATAGTTGTCATTAATCCTGATTCTATTCCAAAATTTTCGTCAAGAACTTTAGCAAATGGTGCTAAACAGTTTGTTGTGCAAGATGCATTTGATATTATATTATGGTTTGCTGGGTCATATTCTTCATGGTTAACACCCATAACTATTGTTTTATCTTCATTTTTAGCTGGTGCTGAAATTAAAACTTTTTTAACTGTTCCACCTAAATGAGCATTTGCTTTTTCTCCATCTGTAAATAAACCTGTTGATTCTATTACTATTTCTGCTCCTGTTGAATTCCAGTCTATATTTTTTGGATCTCTTTCTGCAAATATTTTTATTTCATTTCCGTTAACTACTATTGAAGTTTCTTTAGCTTCTACAGTTCCATCAAATTTTCCATATAAACTATCATATTTTAATAAATGAGCTAGTGTAGCTGGGCTTGTTAAATCATTTATAGCCACCACTTGTAATTCATCTTTATAGTTCTTAACCAAAGCCTTAAACACATTTCTTCCTATTCTTCCAAATCCATTAATAGCAACTTTAACCATTATAAGTACCTCCTAAAATTATAAACATTTTTCTTTTTATATATTTTTATCTTTTATAAATTAAATTATTTAGTATTATTCATTTTCTAAAATATTAATAATTTCTCTAGCAGCTCCCTCATCTGTTATTAATACACTATTTGTATTTCTAAGTTCTGCTGCCAGTATTGCTTTAGCCTTTTTTTTGCCCCCTGATACTGCTATAAGTTTGTTTGCATTTTTTATGCTTTCTCTTTTTATTCCTATAGTTGGGCTTGAATGTACCACATTACCTTTCATATCAAAGTAATATCCAAAAGCTTCTGCTACAGCTTTTTTTTCTTCTATATATGCTATTTCTTCTGATGCGATTCCTCTTCTAGTGGCCATTACTTCAGCTATTCCTATGCCATGTATTAGTATATTAACTTTGTGTATCATATCTAATACTTCTTTTATTGATTTTTCTTCCATAACAGCTTTTAATGCTGCTTCGCTAAGGTTATCCTGTACATGCATCAATTTATAATTAGCATTAATTTTAGAAGCTAAATTTGCAACTAAAGTATTAGCCTGTAATTCTACATCTCTTCCTATGCCACCTCTTGCTGGTACTACAACTGCATCCTTTAAGGTATTTATTTTTGGCATATTATCTACAACTTCTTTTACAGTACTGCCACCAGTTAATGCTATTATATCTTTATCTTGTACTATATTTTTCAAATAATTAGCTGCAGCTTTTCCCAATTCATTCTTAACTGTTATATCTTCATCTAAATTTCCTGGAACAATTATAACTTCAAATATTTCTAATTTATTTTTAATTATATTTTCTATTTCTTTTAATCCCTTTACTTCATGTATAAAGGATTTTAACTTATCTATTATTTCTTCCCCTTCTTTTGTTACAGTCATACCTGAAGAATTAATATCTATTAAGCTTTGACTTTTTAGAAAATTAATTTCTGTTCTTACTATTCTTTCACCTATTTCTAAATCATTTGCTAAAACTCTTCTTCCTATAGGCTGTTTATAGTAAATAGTCCTTAATATGTTATATCTTTTTTCTAATAACTTTAACATTTCCGGAACTATCTTTTGCTGCAACTTTAGAATATCTTCCATTGTGAACACTCCTCAGCTTCTATTAACCCCTTGGACTTTTTAAGTCCCTTATATCTTTTTTATGTCCCACTTATATTATAAGATAATCTTTCCTACTTTTAAAGGGTTTTTTTAAAATTTTTCAAAAATTTTTTTTAATTTCAATATTATTTCTAAAAATTCAAATTTATTTTTCCCCTGAACAGTATTTTTAATTCTATATCTTTAATTTTACATCTTTACATAATTCACCAAATTTAATTTATTCCATTGATAGTATTTATACCACCCTATCTTGTAGCAAAATGTTATAGAATTGTAAGGCTTCAGTTATTCAAAATCCTTATACTATCAATGTCAATCACTAGATAAACTATTCTAAGCAAACTCCACCTAAAAATCTGAAAATCACTTAACATTTAAATAAAAAAAGCATGATAATCTATAACTCATGCTTTTAAAAACGCTTTCTACATTTTGAAGATTGTATACCTAACTCTTCTCTGTATTTAGCCACAGTTCTTCTCGATATTTGTATGCCCTTATTATTTAATATATTACATATTATTTGATCAGATATAGGCTTTTTCTTATCTTCTTTATCTATTAATTCTTTTATTTCTTTTTTTATAAATTCTACAGAAATATCTTCCCCTGTACTATTATTAGCAGTAATTCCCGTAGTAAATAAATCTTTTATAAGTATGGTACCTCTATTAGTATTTATATATTTATCTCTTATAGCTCTACTTATAGTAGACTCATGCATACCTAAACTATCAGCTATTTCCCTTAAAGTCATTGGTTTCAAAAACTCAATTCCAAAATCAAAATAATCCTTTTGTATTTCTAAAATTTTTTCTAATACTCTATAAATTGTAGATTTTCTATTCTCTATACTTTTAATTAAAAAAATGGCACTATTTAATTTTTCTTTTACAAATTCTACTGCATTTTCATCTGTATCATTTAAAACTATCTCTTTATATAAATTATTTACTGTTAACTTAGGTAATAGTTCTTCATTCATAATTATATAGTATTCGTTATCTATTTTTTTTATATATGCATCTGGAACTATATATTTTACTTCATCACCAGTATAAAATCCTCTTGAAGGTTTAGGCTGAAGAGTTTTTATAACATCTCCATATTCCTGGGCCTTTTTTATTGATATACCAAGTTTTTTAGATATAACATTATATCTATTCTCTGCTACTAAAGGAAGATAATTGTCTATAATTTCACATATCTTGATATTATTTATGGATTTCTTTTTTAATTGTATCTTTAAACATTCTTTTAAATTCCTAGCACCTATACCATCTGGTTCTAATGACTGTACTATATCTATGGCTTCTTTTATTGAATCTAGTGGAACTTTTAATTCCTCAGATATTTCCTCATCGTTTACAGATAAATATCCTTTATCATCTATGTTTTCTATTATGTATATGCATATGGACTTTATGTATTTGTTTTCATTTAATTCTATAATTTGCTCTTGTAAGTATTCTTTTAATGATTTTTCATTGGATATAAAATTAAAAGGTGAGGTTTCTTCTTCTTTATTGTAGCTACTATAATTACCATATTCATTTCCATTATCCTCTAAATGTTTAATTAATTTTTTATAGTTTATATCCTCTATAATCTTATCTTCTTTATCAGTATTCTGAGAATCTAAAACAGGATTTTCTTGAACTTCCTTTTCAACATATTGTTGCAATTCATAGGTAGACATCTGAAGAAGTTTAATAGATAACTGCATTTGTTGTGTCATTATTAACTTTTGTTCCTGTGTTAAGGATAAGCCAAAATTCATATTCATAAATTCCTACACCCCCCTTTCATTTTAATTATATCATAAAAAAAAATTTACTACATCAGAGTTGAAAATTAAAGATAAAAACTTGCCAAATGGCAAGTTTTTATCTTTGACCTTTTTCGTATGGCTGTCCGTCTGCAGCTGGTGCTGTAGTTTTTCCTACAAATCCTGCTAATGCTAACATTGTTAATATATATGGTATACTTGAATAAAATTCAGATGGCAAATTCCAACTAAAACCTTGAGCAAATATTTCAAAGGAACCTCCAAAAGCAAATAATAAACAAGCAAACATAGTTCCAAAAGGTTTCCAATTACCAAATATCATAGCTGCTAAGGCAATAAATCCACGGCCTGCAACCATTCCTTCTCTATAAACAGGGGTTATACCTATTAACGCTGCTCCTCCAAGTCCGGCTAAAGCTCCTGATAACATAACACATAGATATCTAACTTTATAGACATTTATTCCTAAAGTATCTGCTGCTTTAGGATGTTCACCTACTGATCTGATTCTTAATCCAACTGGAGTTTTAAATAAAACATAATGAGATATAAAAACAAGTATTAAAGCAATGATAACAAACCAATTTATTCCTGATAGTATTGAGCCTATTATAGGTATTGATTTTACTGAAGCTGGCACATTATAGGCTAATGCTTTAACTATATCTGTTTGCCCACCCTTTTTAAAAATTTTAAAAATTAAAAAACTAGCTAGTGCAGATGAAAATAAATTTATTGCTGTACCTGATATAACCTGATCTGCTTTTAAGGATATACTTAAAAACGCATGTAACAATGCAATCAAAGCTCCTGCTACTATTGCAAATAATATACCAACTAAAGGGCTTCCTGTTAAATATGTACCATATACTGAAAAGAAAGCGCCCATGACCATCATTCCTTCTAGTCCTATATTAACTACACCAGCTCTTTCTGAAAATACTCCTCCAAGACCTGCAAAAACTAAAGGTGTAGCTGTCCTTAATGTGGCTGTTACTAATCCTATTATGATTAAACTATCCATTGATTAACACCTTCCTATTCTTTTTCTCTGAGAAATATTTTACTATATAATCAGTTGCTACAAATATAATTATTATTGATTGAACAAGATAAACTATTTGCTTTGGTATGCCATTAAGTTGAAGCATCTTAGAACTACTGTTTAATGCTCCAAATAGTATAGCAGAAGCTATACACCCTATAGGATTATTTTTTGCAAGTAGTGCAACGGCTATACCATCGAATCCGAATCCAGGTAATACCATCATATCTTGTGCTTGATGCATAACACCTGCTACATGGGTAGCTCCACCTATACCTGCAATAGCTCCTGATAAAACCATAGCTAAAATTGTATTTTTAGCTATATTAATCCCGCCATACTCGGCTCCAGATGGATTAAATCCAACTGCTCTTATTTCATATCCTATGGTAGTTTTCCATAAAAGCCAATATATAAATATAGCAAACACTATTCCTATTATTAAACTTATACTAGCTCTACTCATATTACTAAACCTTAATAATTGAGCACTTTTTTGAATTATAGGTGTACTAGCTGAACTTTTAACTGAAAATCTAGATCTTAATATTATATAATTTCCCAAATATAATCCTAAATAATTCATCATTATTGTGTTTATAACTTCATTTGTTCCTATCTTAGCTTTTAAATATCCTGGTATTCCTGCCCAAATAGAACCCGCTACTATTCCACCTAATATTATTAATATCCCATGTACAACTGGATTCAATCCTGGAATAAGTCCTAGTATTGCTGCAGATATCATTCCTACTATAAACTGTCCTTCAACCCCTATATTAAATAATCCACATCTAAAGGCTATAGCATTAGCTACTCCTGTAAATATTAAAGGGGTGACATATATCATTGTTTCAAGAGTTTTTCTTTTATCTCCAAAGCTTCCTCGCCATATAGTAGTGAAAAGATCACTAAAAGCTGAAAAATATTCAGTTATTGAATATCCCTTTGCCCACATAACAAAGAATACGGATACAAGTATAGAAATTACAATTGCACCAAGTGGAAATGCTAAAGATTTTAGAACGTTTATAAGACCATTACTTATAGTTCTTTTCTTGCTATTGTCACTCACCTTATTTCACCTCTTTCTTATTATCTTCTAATTTCCCACCAGCCATTAATACACCTAGTTTTTGCTCTGTGGCGTCTTTTCTATCTAATATTTCTATTATTTTACCATCGTACATAACAGCAATTCTATCAGATAAAGATAGTATTTCATCTAATTCTAAGGAAACTAATAATACAGCTTTTCCATTTTCTCTTTCCTCTATTAGCCTTTTATGAATATATTCTATAGCCCCAACATCTAACCCCCTAGTGGGTTGAGATGCTATTAACAGATCTGGGTCCTTAGATATTTCTCTAGCTGCTATAAGTTTTTGTTGATTACCTCCGGATAATGCAGATGCATTAACCTCATCATTTGGGGTTCTTACATCAAACTCTTCTATAAGTGTATTACAATGTTTCCTTATGGCTTTATAATCCATAACTATACCTTTACTAAAAGGTGCTTTATGATGTTTTCCTAAAACAGAATTTTCATAAAGGGAATATTTAAGTATTAATCCTCTCTTATGTCTATCTTCAGGAATATGGCCTACACCTTTATCTATTATTTGTCTTGATGATTTATTAAGTATTTCTTCTCCATTAAGATTTATACTTCCGGCATCCGCCTTCCTAAGTCCTGTTAAAACTTCTATAAATTCACTTTGTCCGTTGCCATCTACTCCAGCTATACCAACGATTTCTCCTTGCCTTACAGAAAGATTAACATCCTTTAATACATTAACACCTCTTTTATCTTTAGCCTTAAGATTCTGTACCTGTAATATTTCTTTTCCTAAATTTTGAGGTTTTTTATCCATTTGAAGATTAACTTTTCTTCCTACCATGAGTTCTGCCAACTCATCTATATTAGTTTCCTTTGTATTAACGGAACCTGTAACCTTCCCCCTTCTTATTATTGTAACTCTATCACTCATTTTCATAACTTCTTTTAATTTATGTGTTATAAGTATAATAGATTTTCCTTGATTTTTTAAATTATCAATAATTATACCCAATTCATCAATTTCCTGCGGTGTTAAAACCGCTGTAGGTTCATCTAATATAAGTATTTCAGCGCCTCTGTATAATGCTTTTAATATCTCTACTTTTTGTTGTTGTCCTACTGATATATCCTCTATAACAGATTTAGGATCTATTGAAAAACCATATTTTTTTGATATTTCTTCCACATCTTCTATGGCTTTACTTATATCTAACTTAAACCCTTTTCTAGGTTCTGTTCCAAGTACTATATTTTCTGCTACAGTAAAATTATGAACTAGCATAAAGTGCTGGTGCACCATACCTATTCCTTGTTTAATAGCATCATTAGGTCCTAATATATTAACTTTTTCACCATTAACAAATATTTCACCTTTTTCTGCTTGATATAATCCATATAATACATTCATAAGGGTGGTTTTTCCTGCACCATTTTCACCTAACAATACATGAGTTTCACTTTTATTCAAATCAAAGTTAACGTCATCATTAGCTATAGTTCCGGGAAAAACTTTAGTTATTCCTTTCATCTCAATTACTTTTTCCATTCATTCTTTTCTAGTCGTAAGTTTATATACCTTCTAGACTAGATGCCTCCCTCCATGTATTTTTTATACTCTTAAATTTGTAAACGTTCTACAACTAAAATTATAATATATATAGTTTATAAAAGCTAGATGTTGAGTACATCTAGCTTTTATAACATTATATTTTCTAATATTTTCTAATATTTTCTCAATAAATTATTTGATTTCTGTTGGAGTAAATTTAACTAATTCTTCTCTTGTAGCTGGAACTTTTATTTTGCCTTCTTTCACTTCTTTACTATATTTTTCAACTAATTCTAATGTTTCTTTTGAAGTATTTTTGTTAGAGGAAGGTGCTATACCTACACCATCTTCTTTTAATCCTAATTCTATATGTTTTCCACCTTTAAATGTACCATCTACAACTTCTTTTGTTGCATTAAAAGTTGCAGTGTCTACTCTTTTTACCATACTTGATAGTATTATATCTGCATATTCTGTCATTTCAGCTGCTTGATCTCTATCAACACCTATAGCCCATATTCTTTTATCTGCTTTATTTAATTCTTTTGCTGATTTAAATAAGCCTATTCCAACTCCACCAGCTGCATGATATACAATATCGCAACCTGCGCCATATAATGATTTTCCTAATTCATATCCTTTATTTGTATCGGTAAAACTATCTGCATATTTTACCATTGCTCCTGCTTTATCCTTTGTTCCTATTAATCCTTTTGCTGCTTCTGGATTAACTGATTTAACACCAGCTATAAAACCAGCCTCAAATTTATTTATAGCAGCAGAGTCCTTACCACCAATAAATCCTACTTTATTAGTTTTCGTCATTTTACCTGCTATAACGCCCATTAAAAAAGAGCCTTCATTATCTTTAAATGTTAAACATTGAACATTAGGTAACTTTACCTTATCAGTATCAACTATAGCAAAATTTTTATCAGTATACTTTTTAGCAACATTTGTCATAGCTGTTTCCATTTGGTATCCTATACCAAATGATAAATCTGACCCATCATTTACTAAGGCTTCTAGGTTTGATTCATAATCTTCCTTTTGTTTTGATTCAATTGGTTTATAATCTACATTAAGCTCTTTTTGTGCTTTTTTAACACCTGCATCGGCAGCTTGGTTAAAGGATTTATCATTTAATCCACCCTCATCTGTGGAAAGGCCTATTTTTACCTTTTCCTTCTTTTCTGCTGATTGTTTCCCGGCACTATCTTTACTCCCACAGCCTGCAAATAATGAAACTGCCATAACCGCAGTAGCTAAAAGCGCTATTATCTTTTTCTTTTTCATTAAATTCCCCTCCTATGATATAATTGGTAATTTATCTAGCAATGAATAAATTCTACAAATGATTTTTTTTCCCTTCTTTTTTATCTGAATATATAAAACTTTATTAATCTTTTGTTAATTTTACCTTTTTATTTTATATATATTAATTATAATTACTATATATAATAAATTTTATATTTTTTTATATATAATAATTATATACTGTTATATTTTAAGCTTGAAACCGTATACATTATTCTCATATTTTTAGCCATATCCTATAATTAGAATATAGCTAAAAAGATTTCTTACTTAATAATCTTCTATAAAGAATATACCGCAAGCCCTCGGTCCAGCATAAATTCCTACTACACAACCTACCATACATTCTATAAAATCAGTCTCGTCCCGATTCAAATTTTCCCTTAAAGTTCCTAATATGTCCTTATTTTCTACATGCAATAAAATACAAGGTTCACCTTGCTTTAAACCTAATTTATTTATATATTCAAATATAGCTCTTATAGCTTTTTTGCTACCCCTTACTTTATCTTTAACTACCATTTCCCCATTCTCTACAGCTAATATTGGTTTTATTCCCAATACATTTCCTATAAAGCCTGCTGTTTTTGAAAGCCTTCCACCCTTTACTAAATAATCTAAAGTTTCAAAGGCTAGTACACTTTTAATGTGTGGTATAGTTTCTTTTACACATTTTACTATTTCATCCATAGAAAGCCCTTCATCTCTTAATTTACAAGCCTTAATAACTAAAAGACCTAAGCCTGATGTTACATTATTACTATCTATAATTGTAATATTATCACTATCTAACATATCTTTTGCTAAGCATGCTGATTGATAAGTACCGCTCATTTTAGAGGATAAATGTATAGAAAGTATGCTGTATCCCTTATCTATATATTTCTTATAATGTTCATAAAATCTTTGAGGATTTACTTGAGAAGTTTGTGGAAAAACATTTTCCTTTTCTATTTTAGTAAACAACTGCCCTAATTTTATATCTATACCATCTTTGTAAACTTTATCGCCAAAACTTACAAATAAGGGTATTACCTCTATATCGTACTTTTCTATTATATCCTTAGGTAAGTCAGCAGTGCTATCTGTTATGATTTTTATCTTCTCCATGCCAAGATCCTCCTATTTCATATCTGGGAAACCAACTTGTCTTAAAGCTTCATAGGTAACTATAGCTACAGTATTAGACAAATTTAAAGACCTAGTAGTTGTATTAATCATTGGAACTCTTATACACTTACTAGGATCACTATCTCTTATTTCATCTGGTAGTCCTGAAGATTCTCTTCCAAAAACAATGAAATCTCCATCACTATATTTAACATCTGTGTAAAAATTATTGCCATGAGTAGTTGAAAAATAAAAATTTGAATCTTTGTATTTCTCTCTTAATTCCTCATAGGATTCATATATAGTTAAATCTAAATATTTCCAATAATCTAATCCTGCTCTTCTTAAGTGCTTTTCATCTAAACTAAATCCTAAAGGTTTTATTAGATGTAATTTAGAATTGGTAAGCACACATGTCCTTGCTATATTACCAGTATTTTGTGGTATCTCTGGTTGAAATAATACTATATTTAAACTCAAAACATTTCCTCCCATTTTTATAATATATATTTAAACTAATAAGTATAAACAGAGTTCTTGGCTTCAGGGGGAGTTTCTACTCGCTCTGAAGCTTAGAAATCGTTATCCAGGGACGTACCCCCTCTCTTTACTCCCACTTTGAAGAAAAGCAGAGAGTCCAAATCTTTGATTTGGTGCGAATCGCTTTCACAGAGTGCGATGGGAGTATTAAAGCGGATAGTCATCGGATAAAAGGGTTATTACAATAACTATATTACTCTATTCTAAAGCTTTAGTAAAGAACATAAGGAATTAACAAAATGTTAATTCTCTATATAATATAATTAATGTTATCTTCTCCAAAAAATTTTGTTATATTGTCTCTAAAGAACTTTTTTATATTCTGTAACTCCTCATCCTTATATATATACTTTCCATATCCAAACTGACCATATTTAAATTTTCTATTCTCTTCTACCATAGGTAAAGTTGTGTTTGAAAACACACTTAATATATTATCCTTAGCCCTTTTAGTAAATCTATGGGATATCACTTCAAATTCTACGGGAATACCTTTAAACATAGTATTTATGTTTTTTAATAACTCTAAATAATCTTTTTCCCAACCTTCATATATAAATACTGGTGCTATAATAAATCCTAAATTATACCCAGCTTTTGCTATCTTCTTGGCAGCCTCCAACCTATCTAAAACTAGAGGTGTTCTATGTTCAAAATTTTTTATTACATTATCTGTATTTATGCTAAACCTAATAGTAGTATTTCCATTATGATTTAAGTTGACTAAACTATCTACATCTGCAAATTTAGTTACAAATCTAAATTTCATATTTGGCTTTTTACCAAAAAATTCTATAGTATCTTTTAAGGAATGTGAATAAGGCTCTACTGGTATAGGATCTGATGTAGCAGCCCCTTCAAACACCGTAATTTCAGGTAATCTTTCTTTTGAGTATTTTTCAGCCTTATTTAATATCTCTTCTGTGTTTACATAAACTTTTGTGTAAGGTCTTTTTCCCATTTGAGTATTTAAATAACAATATTCGCACATTCCCATGCATCCACTCACTAAAGGCAATTGATAATGAGCTGATGGTTTACAGCTTTGAAAATCTAAAGACTTTCTTATGCCTATTACTAATGTATTTTTACCTTCAAAATACATTTCATTTGGAGTTCTCTCTCCTCTTCCTGTTACTCTTCCTGTTTTTGAATATTTTATTTCTATGTTTTTATTTTTTAATTCTTTTAAAATTTCTTTTCCTTTATCATATTCTAAAGCTTTTTCTTCAAATATAACTGTTTTGGGAATAAACATACTATCACTCCTTAATTATAGTATGTAACTTATCTCTAAAGTATATGTAACAACATTATATAATATCCACATAAATAACCTTATAAAGAGTGTGTCTAACAATAGATTTTATGAGTGTATTTTTTATATTTCCAGTTTTAAAATTAAATCTATTTTATTTCTTAGTTCCTCTTTTTATAATTTTATCCACAGGTTTATAAAAATCAGTATATAACAATTCTTTTTTTACAACACTATCATTTTCTACTGTACTTTTATAAACTTTAACCTTATATCCTGTATGAGCTTCCTGCACTATTTCTGTTTTGCCTAATGAAATATTAGCATCATCAATATATTGCTCTTTAGGAGTTACAGTTTCATATATTTCAGAACTTATATTATATGTCTTGTTTTTTAAAGAACTATTAGAATATATATTAAAAATTACATTTACTCCATCTGTTATTCCTTCTATATATATAGGATATTTCAATGTGTTTTTAAATTTATAATCTATGTTACCATAATCTATTGTAGCATCCATTCCTATGGGAACATAAGTAGATGGAAATGTATGGCGAACTCTTTCTGTGGCATTTATATTTGCCTTTAAAATAGCATTATATAATGTACCTGATACTTGACAGATACCTCCACCTAATCCTGATTCTATTTTATTTCCAATGATAACAGGGGCCCCTTGATATCCTCGTTTTTCTGTTCTTGGTCCTACAGTATTATTAAAACTAAAACTTTCACCAGGCATTAGTAAAGTTCCATTAATAGCCTTTGTTGATATTTCTATGTTGTTTGCTCTTTGTGGTGAAGATATGGATCCATAATTAGTAGTATATGATGATATATTTGAATTTACTGTTTCTAATTGTTTCTTTTTTATTTTAGCTTCCTCAGTTTTAACTGGAGCTTTTTCATTTATATCTTTTAAATTTTTACCATCCATCTTAGAGTATAATATTTTTTTCAAATTATCTTTTTCTAATTTAAATCCTTTTTTATCATCAACTATCGATATTGAACCTTTATTTACATTGATTTTAGCGTTCTCAGCTTCTTTATTTATATCTTTTTCTATGGAACCTATAAATTCATCCATAACTTTTTTATCATAGGAAAACTTTAATGTGTAATTTTGTACACTTTTAGACTTAATTATTTTATATTTACTAAATATATTTAAATTTTTTCCATAACTATAAGCATTATTTATAGTTCCTTGTATATTATATGTAGGATTCAATTTAGCAAAGGATAAATTATATTTTTTATTATTCCAAGTTATATTTATATTTTTCTTAACTATAGTTTTTGAGTATTTAGTTTCTATTATATTTTTAGCTTCATTTTTAGTTTTGGCTGTTAAGTCTATACCTTCTATAGAAACTCCAGGATAAATAATACTATCAAATTCAGTCACTTCTTCATAAATATAATAAAATACTCCAAACAAAATTGACATTAATAAGAAAACAAGGATTAATATTCTTTTAGCTCTTTTACTCTTCACACAAAATCACCTCATTAATTAATATTAAAATTATACTATAAAAATATATAACTTTAAATAAAAATTCCATGGACTTTATTATTAATTAATATTTATTATTAATTGCCTTATATAAAAATAAGCCTTCTCAAAATTAAATCTATTTTAAGAGGGCTTATCCTAAAAACTTAATTGTATTATTAATTAATTTATAATTACTATTATTTTGAATAAAGATTAAATACTACATTACCATTGCTTGTATAAGCCTCTATATAAACGGGGCTTTGTAAATTATTTCTAAATTTATAATCTATATTTCCATAATCTACAGTGGCATCCATACCTTGTGGTACATAATGCACTGGTTTGGTATGGTGTGATCTTTCTACAGATTCTAAGTTGCAGCTTGCTACAGCATTGAATAAAGTTGAAGAAACTTGACATACTCCCCCACCTAATCCATTTTCTATTTTTTCACCTACTATAACCGGTGCTGCTTGATATCCCTTTTCTGCTGTTCTTTGCCCTACAACCCCATTAAAACTAAACACATCTCCTGGCATTAATATTTTACCATTTATAGCACTTGTAGATGTAGCTATATTGTTTGCCCTTTGAGGTGAAGATATAGATCCATAATGACTTGAATAAGATCCTATCATTCTACCTATCCCCTGTAGCTTGTCTTCTGTGATTCTAGGCGTCACTGTTTTCATTACAGCTTTTTCTGATATATCACTAGATATATCATTGTTTATTTTAGGAATCAGATCTTTTTTTAATTTATCTTTATCTAATTTTTCTCCATTTTTATGGGATATAACACCAAAGCCACCCCCATTTAAAGATAAGGATGCATCTATAGGACTTATATTTACATCCTTTTCTATTTTACTCATTAATGAGTCTATTACCTTCTCATCATATTTAAAATTTATGGAATAATTTTTAGGAGTTTTATTTTTTATCAAACTATACCTTTTAAAGATTATTAAATTTTTTCCATAAGCTTCTGCATCTTTCAATAGATTGTCTAAATTATTTGTAGGTTTTAAATCAGAATACTTTAATGTATAGGTCTTATCTTTAACTTTTACGTTAATACTCTTACCTAATAATTTATTCCAATACCTTTCCTGTACAATCTTTTTTGCTTCCTCTTTAGTTTTTCCGGATAAATCTATACCTTCTACAGAAACCCCCGGATAAATTAAATTATTATAAGATTTTATATTATTATATTGATATGTTACAAAAGCTGATAAAATCAATAATATTGCAACTGATAAGGTAATTAATGCTATCTTCATTGGTTTTAATTTTTTCTTTCTTTTATCTTTTCTTGATTTAACCAAATATATCACCTCTCTAAAGTCCATAAATATTATACTACAAAAGACATAAATTTCCTATGGATTAATAAGTTCTTTCCAATGAATATTTTAAAATACTGAATTTTAGTATATACTTGGAAGTAATAAAAGTATATTTTTAGGGAGTGTTTATATGGATTATCACAAAAAACTTATATTAAATTATTTAAAAAATATATTAACTATTCCAAGTCCAACAGGTTTTACTAATCATATAACAGATTATATAAAAAAAGAATTAGATACTATTGGTATACAATATAAAATAACAAATAAAGGTTCCATAATAGTTACCTTAGAAGGAGAAGATAAAAGCTTTGAGCGAACCTTATCTGCTCATATGGATACCCTTGGTGCTATGGTTAAAAACATAAATGATAACGGAACATTATCCTTAATCCCATTAGGTGGATTTATGATGAATTCTATTGAAGGTGAAAATTGTAGCATCCACACACTAAATGATGAAGTTTATTCAGGAACAATACAAACTATAAAACCTTCCGTTCACATTCATGGTAAAGAAGCTTATGATTTAAAGCGTTCTCCTGAGAACATGGAAGTAATATTAGATGAAAAAGTATTTTCTAAAAAAGATGTAGAAAATTTAAACATAAACATAGGAGATTTTATTTCCTTTGATACAAGAAATATATTTACTGAAAATGGTTTTATAAAAAGTAGACATTTAGATGATAAAGCATCTCTAGCCATTCTTCTTTATGCTATAAAATATATTCATGTTAATAATTTACCATTATCTTGTACTACTAATTTCTTATTTAGTAACTATGAGGAAGTAGGTCACGGCGCTAGTTACATACCAAAAAATACAAAAGAATTTGTTGCTGTAGATATGGGTGCCCCTGGAGAAAATCAAAACTCCTCTGAATATAGTGTATCCATATGCGCAAAAGATTCTACAGGTCCCTATGATTTAGATTTTAGAAAAAATTTAATTAATATATGTAAAACTAGCAATATCCCTTATAAAATAGATATATATCCTTCTTACGGATCTGATGCCAGTGCTGCTTTAAGATCAGGTTTCGATATAAAAACTGCTTTGATAGGTCCTGGAGTATATGCCTCTCATGCTTATGAAAGAACCCATATGGATGCAATACTAGCCACATTAGATCTAATAATAAAATACTGTGTATCTTAATATTAAATAAATTCACCTCCTTTAATTTTAAAAATTTACACACTATTTAGTTTAAAAATAATATATTAATATAAATTACTCTAATCTAATGTATTTTATTAAGGGGGAAAATATGTATCACACAGCCAATATTAAAAACACTAAAACTAAAAAATATAAAATATTATTTTTAATACCTATATTAATGATTTCCATAGCCATTAATATATTAGGTTTTTATAATGGTAATTTAATATATGTTAGGGCGTGCATAGAACCTACTAGTAGAAACATCACTAATATGTACGATACTTATAAATCGACTTTTGATGAAAAGCGATTCAATACATTAGAAAAAGAAAACATCACTATAAACTCCAAATGTGGTTATACTCTAAAGGGAACTTATATGAAAAATCCTCATAAGACTAAAAATTCTGTAGTTATAGTTCATGGCATCCGCTCCTCTCGTTGGGAGTCAATGAAGTATGCAGATTTATACTTAGATAAAGGTTTTAATGTTTTAATATATGATTCTAGATATCATGGTTTGAGCGGAGGTTCTGATGTAACCTATGGATATTATGAAAAATATGATTTGGATAAGTGTATTGATTGGCTAGAAAGAAAAAATCCTGGTGGTATTATAGGTGCTCATGGAGAATCTTTAGGTGCATCCACAATATTACTTCACTCTAAAATGAATTTATCTAAAAATAGAGTAAAATTTTATGTAGCAGATTGTCCCTATTCTAATTTAGAAGAGCTTTTAAAAAATAAGTTAAATGAAGAGCTACACATTAATAATAAAATAATTACTGATTCATTATTATTCTATTCTGGTGCTTGTACCCTTTTAAAATCAAAGTTTCTCTATAGCAGTGTTTCTCCTATAGATTCTATAAAAACTGTACAAACACCTATAATGTTTATACATGGTGATAAAGATATTTATATACCTAAAAAAATGAGTGAAGAAATGTATAAAATAAAACCAGGACCAAAAGAAATATATATTGCTCCTAATGCAGGCCATGCTCAAGCCTATTTATATAACAAGAAAGAATACAGAAAAAATTTATATAAATTCATAGATAAATATGTAAAGATTAACTAAACTATTTAAGGAAGGTGCTAAAATCATGAAAGCAGAAATACTTTGTGTAGGAACTGAACTATTATTAGGTGACATTGTAAATACAAATGCCCAATATATATCTAAAGAATTAGCTAATATGGGGATAGAGGTCTATCATCACTCTGTAATTGGAGATAATGAAAATAGATTATTAAAAGAACTCGAAAGGGCCTTTAATTATTGTGATTTAGTTATAACTACTGGGGGTTTAGGACCTACCAAGGATGATCTTACTAAAGAATCCGTAGCTAAATTTTTTCAGGAAGATTTAATACTACATCAAGAATCCTTAAATCAAATAGAAAAAAGACTATTATGTTTTAATAAATCTATGACAGAAAGTAATAAAAAACAAGCTTACTTTCCTAAGAATTGTACAATACTAGAAAATCCTAATGGGACCGCGCCAGGATTTATAATAGAAAAAAATAATAAAATAGCTATAATACTGCCTGGCCCACCTTATGAAATGCAACCTATGTTTGAAAACAAAGTAATACCTTATTTAGGTAAACTAACAAATTATACTATAAAATCTAAAGTTTTAAGAATAACAGGCATAGGAGAAAGTGATGTAGCAGATTTAATAAGTGATATTTTAGAAAATCAAACTAATCCTACAGTAGCTCCTTATGCTAAACAAGGAGAAACTACATTAAGAATTACCGCTAAGGCACATTCTGAAGAAAAAGCCCTAAGTTTAATAAGCCCTGTAGAAGAAAAAGTAAGAGAAATACTAGGAGATAATATATATGGTTCTGGTGAAACTTCATTAGAAGAAGTTATTGCTAATACTCTTATAAAAAGAAATTTAACTATAGCTACAGCAGAATCTTGTACTGGTGGTTTACTAGCAGGAAAACTTATAAACTTTCCTGGTATATCATCTATATTTTTAGAAGGGGCTATAACTTATAGCAATGAATCTAAAATAAATAGATTAAATGTAAAAAAAGAAACCTTAGAAAAATATACAGCTGTAAGTAAGGAAGTGGCCCTAGAAATGGCTGAAGGTATAGCAAAATCTTCAGGTACAAATATAGGAATATCTACTACAGGGGTAGCAGGTCCTAGTGGTGGCACATATGATAAACCTATAGGATTAGTTTATATCGGTCTTTACATAAATGGCAAAGCCTTTGTTAAAGAATTAAATTATTCTGGTAACAGACAATTTATAAGAAATATAACTGTAACTAAAGCACTAGATTTTTTAAGAAGAAACTTAAAATAAGGAAAGTGTGATTCACTTTCCTTATTTTATAGTTTTGATAATCCCATTTCTAGAGCTACTTTTTTTACTTCCTCTGCTACAACCTGTGCTACTCTTTTATCAAAGGCTCCTGGTATTATATACTCCTCATTTAGTTCATTATCCTGTACCAAAGAGGCTATAGCTTTAGCTGCTGCTAGTTTCATTTCTTCATTTATAACTTTAGATCTTACATCTAATGCACCTCTAAAAATTCCTGGAAATACTAATACATTATTTATTTGATTTGGGAAATCAGATCTTCCTGTAGCTACTACTCTGGCTCCTGCCTTTTTTGCTTTATCTGGCATTATTTCTGGAGTTGGGTTTGCCATAGCAAATACTATAGAATCATTATTCATAGTGGCTACCATTTCTTCTGTAAGTATGTTTGGCGCTGACACACCTATAAATACATCTTTTCCTTTTATTACATCTTTTAATGTTCCTTTTTCATTTTCTTTATTGGTTACTTCTGCTATTAATTTTTGGGCTTCATTTAAATTGCTATTACCTTTTACTAAAGATCCTTCTTTGTCACACATTATTATGTTTTTAGCTCCTGCTTGTAATAATAACTTACATATGGATATTCCTGCAGAACCAGCACCATTTATAACTATTCTTGCTTCTTCTAATTTTTTTCCTACAAATCTTAGTGCATTATATATTCCTGCTAAAACAACTATGGCTGTTCCATGCTGATCATCATGAAATACTGGAATATCTAATTCCTTTTTTAATTTTTTTTCTATGTAAAAACATTCTGGAGCTTTTATGTCCTCTAAATTTATACCTCCAAATCCTGGAGCTATAAGTTTAACTGTTTTTATAATTTCTTCAGGGTCTTTACTATCTATACAAATTGGAAATGAATCTATATTGGCAAATTCTTTAAATAAAAGTGCCTTCCCTTCCATAACAGGCAACCCTGCATAAGGGCCTATATCTCCTAAGCCTAAAACTGCTGTACCATTAGTTACTACAGCTACTGTATTTCCTTTCATGGTATATTCATAAACTAAAGATTTATCCTCACTTATTTTTACACAGGGTTCTGCAACTCCTGGAGTATATGCTATGGATAAATCTTCTTTATTTTTGACTTGTATTTTACCTTCTATTGATAATTTCCCTTTAAATTTTTTATGTAGCATTAGTGATTTTTCTTTAATATCCATATTATTCTCCCCTCTTTCATTGTATATCCATATATATGATTTATTTAATTTATCCGATGACTACCCGGTCTAATACTCCCATCTTCTTCAAAGTGGGAGTAAAGAGCGGCTACGTCCCTGGATAACGATTTCCCCTAAAGGATAACGACTTCTAAGGAGTAAAACTCCTAAGAATTCTGTTAATAAGCTTTAGTGGGAGTAAAAACTCCCTCTGAAGCCAAGAACTCTGTTTATAAACAAAATCTAAAAAAAGTTATCCACATGTGGATATCTTTAATAGCAAAACCATCCTAGATATAAGATAATTTGCTATTATAAGTAAACACTTATACTTAAGATGGTTTAACCTCTTCATTATAATATTTGCAATATTTTTTTATAGTACATTCTTCACATTTAGGTTTTCTAGCTACACAGCATCTTCTTCCATGAAATATTAGCACATGATGCATTAATATCCATAGATTTTTGGGTATAACTTGTTGTAACTGTTCCTCTGTTTTTAATACATTGCTGGCATCTACCAATCCTATTCTGTTAGATACTCTAAAAACATGAGTATCTACTGCTATAGTAGGTACCTTAAAAGCATTTGCTAAAACCACATTAGCAGTTTTTCTACCTACTCCTGGTAGTGAAGTTAAGTCATTAAAATCATTAGGGACTTCACTTTCAAATTTTTCTTCTAATTCTTTACAAAGTAATAATATATTCTTAGATTTATTTCTATATAGACCTATTTTTTTGATTTTTTCCTCTAATTCTTCTCTTGTTAATTTTAAAAAATCCTTAGGAGTAGAATATTCTTTAAATAGTTCCTTTGTTACCTCATTTACTTTTTTATCTGTAGTTTGAGCAGATAAGACTGTAGCTATTAAAAGTTCAAAGGGATTTCTATGTTCTAGTTCGCAATTAGCATCAGGATATGTGTCTATTAATATATCTATAACATTTTTTATTTCATTATTATTCAATTAAAGATCACTCCCATAATTTTAGTTTAATAAATAATAACACCTATTAAACTAAGTCTTAGTTGTTATTAAACTTCCGACTAAAACAAGTTTTAGTTATCATATATTCCTCTATATTTTTTTGGTATTAATTTAGCTATTTCCCCCATAAAATAATCCATAAGTCTATCTTCGTATTCATGTTTTGATTCTTCTTTATTTTTTTTAGGTAATTCTAACGCCTTACCTATATTTACTGCTACATTAGCAAATTGAAAACGCTCCAAAGCCATATCTTTATCATTTATAGGTAAAAGTTTTTCTGTGCCACTAATTCCTAAGGGTACTATATTAGCTTTACTTAATTTTTGTATCAAAACTACACCTTTTTTAGGCTCCATTAATTTTGCAGTTCTACTTCTAGTTCCTTCTGGGAATATTAAAATATTATTCCCTGCTTTTAAAGTTTTTACTATATTATATATAGCCTCTTTATCTGCAGTGTTTGGCTTTATTGGTATAGTTTTTGTTATTTCTAATCCAAGTTTAGTTAGAGAATTATCCTTTAGCTTAACTCCTGCTATAAAAGTTATATCTTGATCTTCTAATACTTTATTTATAATTAAAGCATCTGAATTACTTAAATGGTTAGAAATAAAAATAATTGGCTTATCTATATTTTTTAAGTTTTCTTTACCATTTATAGTTAAATTAGCATATTTGTTTATATATCTATTTAATATTTTTTGTGATAAAAATTTTAAAAATCCCTTAGGCATATGTCCTATTATTTTTGTCATTGTAGGAGAAATCATTTATAACACCTCTCAAAGCTCCTAATTTGTCTCATTATTAATAATTATAAAGTATCTAGATTGGTTTAACTAAAATTTACATAGAGTAAAAATTCAGTCTAAATTAAGTTTACCTTTATAAATACTGTTCTAAATAAATTATAATTATTATTTCTTTAAAAGTCTACGATAATAATCTAATACATAGGGAGATTTTATATTTTTCTCCTGTATATCTATATCTTTATTCATTTTAATACAATTAATTAAAGCATTTCTTTGTAATATACTCTTCCCTCTCCAACCACAGGATGTTAGTTTATATTTTTCTTTAAATTCTTTATTGTTAACATTTATCAGCTCTTCTAAATCCAAATTTTCCATAAAATTAAAAGGCTTAAATCCTTCTATATTGGAAGTTTTTATATTCTTATTATAGGGACATACTCTTTGACAAGTATCACAACCAAACATTCTTCCTTTTAGTTTATCAAACCATTCATCCTCTATATTCTTTTTTTGAGTAATGTAAGATAAACATATATTAGGGTCTTTATTTTCTAAAGAATTAGTTGGACAAGCTTTAAGACATATATTGCAATCCTTACATCTACATTCCATTGGTTCATCCTCATCGATTTCCATATCTGTAATTATTTCGCCTAAAAATACATAAGAACCATATTTTTCTGTAATAAGCATATTATTTTTTCCTATAAATCCTATACCACATAAATAGGCAATATATCTTTCTGGCAGATCATTGCTATCTACAAAATGTTCTGCTCTGTAACCTTTACTTTGTATAAATTCACATATTTTTTTTAAATATTCATTTACTATAGTATGATAATCCCTACCTTGAGTATATTTTGAAAAATATATATTATTTTCATAATCTAAATTAAACAAATAGGGAAAAGCAATAGAAATTATTGTTTTCCCCTCCCTCATATATTGAAATGGATTCACTCTTTTATTTATATCTTTACCTTCAAATTCATTTTGTTTGTTTTCATTTTTTCTTTCTGTAAATTCCCGTATAAGCTCATGAAAAATCCTACACTTTGTGAATCCTATTAAATCCAATCCTAAATTTCTGCAATATTCTCTTACAGATTCCTTACAATCCATATTAATCTTTTCTCCCAAAAACTATATTATCATATCGTTGTATATTACTTTTTTAACACCATTATAATCTCTTATTTCTATAACAGATGCCTTTTTTTCATATCTTACTACCTTAGCTGGTATACCTACCGCTGTAGAATTAGCTGGTATATGATGCAGTACCACTGCATTAGCGCCTATTTTTACATTTTCTCCTATATTTATAGGTCCTAGTACTTTTGCTCCACTTCCTATTATAACATTATTACCTACAGTAGGGTGTCTCTTCCCTTTATCTTTTCCTGTTCCACCTAAAGTTACCCCATGGTATAAAGTTACATTATCTCCAACTTCCGCAGTTTCACCAATAACAACTCCCATGCCATGATCTATAAAAAGACCTTTTCCTATAGTTGCCCCTGGATGAATCTCTATGCCTGTAAAGAATCTTGATATTTGAGAAATAAGTCTAGCTAAGAAAAATAAATGTGCTTTATAAAACAAGTGGGATATTCTATAGGCTATTAAAGCATGAATAAATGGATATAATATAAAAACTTCTAAAACATTTCGGGCAGCTGGATCTTTTTCCTTAGCATTTTTTAAATCGTATATTAAAGTTTTAAAAGGATTTTTCATAATAATTCACCTCTTTTATTTATCATATAATCCGGTAGATATATATTTTTCTCCACCATCTGGAGCTACAGTTACAACTTTTTTACCTTTTCCTAATTTTTTAGCTATTTTTATAGCTGCTGCTATATTTGCTCCTGAAGATATACCTACTAATATTCCCTCTTCTGTCCCAAATCTTCTTGCATATTCATAGGATTCTTCATCTGTTATAGTCATTACCTCATCTACTACATCTCTTTCATATACCTCTGGTACAAATCCTGCTCCTATGCCTTGTATTTTGTGCGGTGCAGCCTTTCCTCCTGATATTACTGGAGAATTATGAGGTTCTACAGCTACAACTTTTATATTCTTATTAAACTCTTTTAATCTTCTTCCAATACCTGCTATAGTCCCTCCAGTACCTACTGAAGCTACAAAAACATCTAGATTCTCTACATCCTTTAATATCTCAACAGCGGTAGTTTCATAATGCTTTTTTGAATTAGCTCTATTTGAAAATTGTTGAGGAATAAAATAACCCTTTTTATCTCTAGCTAATTCTTCCGCCTTTTCTATAGCACCTGTCATTCCTTTATTTCCTTCTGTAAGAACCAATTCTGCTCCGTAAGCCTTTATCATGTTTCTTCTTTCTATACTCATAGAATCTGGCATAACAATAATGACTTTATAACCTTTTAATCTTCCTACCATAGCAAGTCCTATACCTGTATTTCCACTAGTAGGTTCTACTATTATATCTCCCGGTTTTATTTTACCCATTTTTTCTGCCTCTTCAATCATACCCAAAGCTGCTCTATCCTTTATACTACCACCAGGATTAAATTTTTCTAGTTTTATATAAACATCTGCCATATCTTCTTCTTTCATATTATTTAATTTAAACATAGGCGTGCTCCCTATAAGCCCTATAGAATTTTCATATAACATATTAATCTCCCCTTTTTAAAATAAATTTAATATAAAAAAACTCCATCTCTATACAAAATATAGAGACGAAGCATATTCTCCGTGGTTCCACTCTAGTTAGATATCAAAATCCCACTTTATCAGGTACTTAATAAATTTATACCCTATCACTATAACGGGTGAACCCGATGCAGCCTACTTTATTCGGTACATAACTCCAAAGGGCACTTCACATAAACCTTCCTTAGAAATTTTCCAGCAAAACAATTTCCTCTCTGAAAAGATTGATTATGCTACTTTCCTTTTTCAACGTTTTTATTTCCGACTATTTTAGTATGAATTCTATAATATAATTATATGATATTTTTTGAATTTGTCAACTACTTATTTACAAAATCTATGTTTTCCTATTACTTTTATTAATGGTCTTGACCAAATCCAAGAACTTGTAGCGGTAGAAGGATTAAAGTAATACATAGCACCACCAGATGGATCCCATCCATTTAAAGCATCTCTAGCTGCATTTATAGAAGTTTGTTCCATGTTTGCATGTATTTGACCATCTACTATGGCAGTAAATGCACCTGGCTGATATATAACTCCTGCCACACTACTAGGAAATTTAGGATTCCTTGTTCTATTTAAAACTACTGCTCCTACTGCTACCTGCCCTTCATAAGGTTCTCCTCTGGCTTCTCCATTTATAAGTCTAGCTAAAAGCATAACATCTTGGTTATTAGAACTTGCACTTCCTCCTGATGATGCCCCAGTATTTATTCCAAGTGCAGCTAAGGTTTTATCTCCAATTATTCCATCTACCTTCAAACCATTTTTGGATTGAAAACTTCTTACAGCTGTATAAGTTCCATGGCCAAATATTCCATCTACTGCCCCATTATAATACCCCCAGGCTTTAAGTTTTCTTTGAACCTGTGAAATAGTATCTCCTCTATTTCCATAATAATATGCTACAGCTTTAGTAGCATTTGTATAAGGTAATATATAAAGAGTAGTACTGCCATAAGCTAACATTATAGCTAAAACATATATTATTGCTCTTTTTAAATATATATTTTTCCTCATAATACTCCTCCCACAAAATCCATAGTTTTGCTATTTATCTTAAAATTAGTTTGTGCATAAAATTATAAAAAATACTCTTTTACAAAATAAAATATATTTAATTTCAACAACAAAAATATAAAGAATACACGTAACAAACATGCAAATAAGTTTATTACGTGTATTCTTTATATTTCTTATATTAAATTTAAATATATTTTAAGACACCATCTTTTATAATAAATATATCTTAAACTGTCACTATTTTAACTTTCTTTCTCCACATAGGTGCAAATACATCCTCTATAATATCATCTATAGATATTGTTCCACATAATTTATTTTCTCCTTCAACTACAGGAATAGATAATAAATCATATTTTATTGCCAATTCTACAGCTTCATTTATATGATCTGTATCTTTAACTTTTACTATATCCTTATCCATTATATCTTTTAATTTAGCTTCTGGGGTACATATTATTAAATCTGTAAGGGATACAGCTCCTTTTAGTTGTTCTTTTTCATCTACAATATATATATAATAAGATTCTTCATCCTTAGGTTTTATTTCCCTTAATAAATCTATAGTTTCTTCCGCAGTTATGTTTACATTAAAAGATATAAAATCTTTATTCATTATACTTCCTGCAGTTTCTTCCTTATAATCCATAAGTTTCCTTATATCCTTAGCATCTCTTTCTTCCATAATAGAAAGAATTTCTTCCACTTCTTCCTCTCTCATTTGTGCCAATATATCTGCCGCCTCATCCTTTGACATATTATATATAATTTCAGCTTTTTTAGAGGAAGTCATTTCTTCTAACATTTCTGTTTTTACTTCTAAGTCTATTTCTTCAAAAGTATCTGCAGCTAAATCATCATCTAGGCTTTCAAAAACTAATTTTCTATAACTATCATTCATATCTTCTATAATATCTGCTAAATCTGCTGGATGTAATGTTGAGAGCTTTTGGTAAGATACAGATAACTTCAAATTATTATTTACCATTTCCAAAGATTCTACACTATCCCACATTATTAAAGTGTCTTCTATTTTCTTATTAAATATTTTATAAATACTTCTTAATAAATTTTCCATCCCTATTCTTCGACTCAATGCTAGTGCTCCTGTATCCACAGCTATTACTTTATATTCTCCTGCAATTTCTCCAATTCTTAAGTCATGTACTTTAACCATCTTTTTGCCATTTATATCAATTATTTGTTTATCTAAAAGATGTTGTGACAATAAATAGGAATATTTTCTTAATATTATATCTCTAGTTCCTACTACTTTTATAATAGTTTTACCATCATCATCATAAAAAGAAATGTTTTTAAACTCATAATTCGCTAATTCTCTTCCCTTTTTTATCTTATAGGCTATGGCTCTTGGATAATCATCCTCAGAAGTTACATAAATATCAATTAGCTTACCTATATAGTCACCATACTCATCATAAACTCTTTTATTAATAATTTTACTTAAGAAAAAACTTTGTAGCTTCTTCATAAATATTCCTCCTTTCACATTTGTAAAGGAATACCTTAAGCTACAAATAAATAGTTCTGCTTAAATAAATATTCCTCTACAAAATAATATAATTTTTATTTGGCCTACGCTCCCATCATACGGACCAGTTTCCATTTATATCACCATCCTAAAAATTTATAAAACAAAAAGAGCCCATTAGGCTCCTTATATATGCATAACTAAAACTTTAACATCAATCGTTGAGTTTTAGCACTATATAGCTTTGGACTACAGCCAGCTACATTAAGTAAAACCTTACTTCGGTAATACCTGGTGACCCATTGGCATCTCTCGATGTTTCCGGGCAGTAGCGTATATCTATATAGGAGCCTCACCTAACGTACACTATTAACATTTTGCCTTATATTTTTATTATATTGTTTATACCTTTGTTTTGCAACTGAATTTATCAAATTTTTTTAAATTTATTCATTATTTAAATTTATATTGTTTTATTTTAATATATCTTGGTTTTATACCGTATTTCTTATTTTTAAATTATTTTTGATATTAAACAAAATGAACTGTATAATAATATTATTACAAAATCGTATTTGAGATAGGAGAATGAAAATATTGAATAGTATGGACTTTTTACCCATAAGTAAAGAGGATTTGAAAAAAAGAAATATAGATATTTTAGATTTTATAATAGTAACCGGTGATGCTTATGTAGACCATCCATCCTTCGGTACTGCAATTATAGGAAGAGTATTAGAAAGAGAAGGATTTACTGTGGGAATCATAGCTCAACCTAATTGGAATAACATAGAGGATTTTAAAAAACTAGGGAAACCTAAATATGGATTTTTAGTTAACTCTGGTAATATAGATTCTATGGTAAATCACTATACTGCATCAAAAAAAAGAAGACATGACGACTTCTATTCCCCCGGTGGAAAATCTGGGTATAGACCTGATAGAGCAGTTGTTGTTTACTGTAATAAAATAAAGGAAGCTTTCAAAGATTCACCTATAATAATAGGTGGTATAGAAGCTAGCTTAAGAAGATTTGCCCATTATGATTATTGGGATAACTCAGTAAGAAGAAGTATTCTAGAAGATTCTAGCGCTGATTTGTTAATATATGGTATGGGAGAAAAACCTATAGTTCAAGTTTCTAATCTTTTAAGATATGGTATGAAAATAGATAATATAAAAAATGTAAAGGGTACAGCATATATTGAAAAGGATATATCTTCTTTAAAAGATTATATCAAAATACCATCCTTCGAAGAGGTTTCTACAAATAAAAAATCCTATGCAGAAGCTTACAAAATACAATATTATGAACAGGATTCCATAAGGGGTAAAACCTTAGTACAGAAACATAAAGAAAGATATGTAGTGCAGAATCCTCCCCAACCACCTCTATCTCAAGAAGAAATGGATGAAGTTTACGCACTTCCATATGCTAGGACTTATCATCCTACGTATGAAGCTGAAGGTGGAATCCCTGCCATTAAAGAGGTTAAATTTTCAATTACTAGCCATAGAGGCTGCTATGGAAGTTGCTCTTTTTGTGCCTTAACCTTTCATCAAGGAAGGGTTATTCAAAATAGAAGTCAAGATTCTATTTTGAAGGAAGCAAATATGATGACTAATATGAAGGATTTCAAAGGCTATATACATGATGTAGGTGGCCCTACAGCTAACTTTAGACATAGGGCTTGTAAAGTTCAAGAAAAACATGGTACTTGCAAAAACAAACAATGTGTATTCCCAAAAGCCTGCAAAAACTTAATTGTAGATCATAAAGAATACTTAAGTTTATTAAAAAAAGTAAGAAAAATTCCTAATGTAAAAAAAGTATTTATACGTTCTGGTATTAGATTTGATTATTTAATGTATGATAAAAACGATGAGTTTTTTAAAGAATTATGTGAACATCATATAAGTGGGCAATTAAAAGTTGCTCCTGAACATATAAGTGATAAAGTTCTAAGCTTAATGGGTAAGCCTACTAGAAATGTTTATGATTCTTTTGTTAAAAAATATTATGATATAAACAAAAAAATACATAAAAATCAATTTTTAGTTCCTTATTTAATGTCTAGCCATCCTGGTAGCGATTTAAAGGCTGCCATAGAACTAGCTCAATATATAAAAAAAATGGGCTATACTCCAGAACAAGTACAAGACTTTTACCCTACTCCTGGTAGCTTATCAACTACTATGTATTATACAGGAATAAATCCTTTAACCGAGGAAAAAGTTTATGTACCTAAAGATCAAAAAGAAAAAAGCATGCAAAGGGCATTATTACAATTCTCTATTCCTGATAACTATGATCTAGTAAAAGAAGCTTTAATAAAAGCTCACAGAGAAGATTTAATAGGAAATGGATCTGATTGTTTAATACCTTACAATAAACCTCATAAAAAATCTTATAAAAAAAATAATTCTAAGAATAACAATAACTATTACAATAAAAGTAATGGTAAAAATAAGGATACTAGTAAAAATAATAAAAAAGTTAAGAAAAACTCTCTTTCTAAGCATAAGAAAAGAAAATAAACAGCCTCTAGTGCTGTTTATTTTTTATATATTATTAAATAAAAATTATCATAAATTCTATACTCCATTAAATAGTTAAATAAATTTAGTTTTACCTTATCAATTTATTCACAGCTGTATATAAAGTATATATCCAAATAATACTCCCTAATATATTAGGTGGTAATATATTAATATTTAAAAAACTTAGTATGATATCTGATATATTTACTAATGTACTAAAAAACATTAAATATAATATATTTTTATTTATATACTTATTATTATGTTTTATAAAACATAAAATTAAAAATATTAAATTAATAACTATAAAAAACATGTACATATTAATAGGTGTTAATAATTCCATTACATAGTACTGTCCGTTAAACATATTTATTTTCAAACTATATTTGCTCATAAAAAACATCAAAATAAAAGTTATTAATACTGTTATAGAAATTATATAATTTAAGTTAAATTTATTATTTTTTATACATATATAAAAACATATTAATATAGCTATAGGTATAGCTATAAAATCTAAAAAATATATCCATTTTAGCCAATATAAATTTCTAATATTGCTAATAAATACTAATAAGGTTAAAGATATAAATCTTAAAATCATTAAAAAATATATTATTATAGATATAATTTTTATTTTATGAGGTGCCTTAAAAGCTACTTTTCCACCTTGTATACATATAATAAACATAAGTAATATGGCTGCTATATAAATAAATAAATTTATCATAATTAAATAAACTCTCCAATTTAACAATGTTACTACTTATATTTATTAAAATTAAAATTAAAATATTACTATATTAATCTAATATACCTAAAATATCTAAACCTTCCTTCACACATTCTATACATAAAGGAAAGTCCGGGCCTCTTTCTCCATCTATATCTGTAACTATATCTTCATTAGATTCTATTATAAGCTTATTTGTCTTAAAATATATTAAGGCATTTACATCTTCTAGATGTTCTCCTTTTATCATTTTTATAAATAATCCTATCATATCCTTAATAGCGCAAGCCTTTATTATTATTACATCTAACATGCCATCATCAACCTCTGCCTTATAAGCCATATGAAGATTACCTGCTGTTTGTCCATTGAAGACCATCATAAGATACATGTCTCCATCAAAATTAACTTCCTCAGATTTAACATTAATCTTTAATCTTCTAAAATTAGGAAGTTGTTCCAATCCTTTTACATAGTAAGCAAGTTTGCCCATAGTATTTTTTAAATTAACATCGGTTTTTTGGGATACATCTGTGAATAATCCTGTGCTAGCAACGTTAATAAAATATTTATCATTTATTTTCCCTAAATCAACCTTTTTTACAGAGCTCTTTAATATTTGCTCGCAGGCCTCTCTAACATTTATTGGCATACCAATAAATTTAGCAAAATCATTAGCAGTTCCTGTAGGTAATATTGCAATTGGAAGATCAATTGCAAATTTTTTTAAATGATTTACCACATTATCTACAGTACCGTCTCCCCCTGCTACCAATATATACTTATAGCTTTCATCAATAGATTTAAAAGCATCATCAAGATCATATTCTAAACTTATCCTATAAGGCACTACTTCATATCCATATTTCTGATGTATTCTTATCACCTGGTCTATTTGAGATATTATAGCCTTTTCTCCTGAATATGGGTTATAGATAAATTTTACCTTACTCATTTCAAATCTCCTCTTATAGTTTTTACTTTATAATTAAATTAGTTGTACCATTATATAATAGCAAATCCACAAGATTTTAACAATAAATCCTGTGGATATTATAACCTAATTATTTTGCTCTGAAATACCACTTAAAGCTTTTTGGGCTTCATTTTCATGTTTAGGTTCTATAGCTATATCACCTAAAGAAACTATACCTACTATATTTTGGTTATCCTCTACAGGTAATCTTCTTATTTGTCTTTCACTCATTATCCTAGCTGCATCATGTATATCCATATCTTTATTAGCCACTACAGGATTAGATGTCATAATATCTCCAACTTTAATATTATTATCTTCTCTCTTTGCTACGGATCTTAAAGCTATATCTCTATCTGTAATAACTCCAACCACTTTATTATTTTCACAAATAGGCAAAGATCCAACATTATACTCACTCATAAGCCCCGCTGCCTTTTCTACAGAATCATTTCTATTCACTGTTGCTACATTTTGGGTCATAACGTCCATAACTTTCATAATAACACCTCCAAGCATAGTTTATCCACATACCTATTTTTTATTTAAGAATTATTATGAATTTCTTAATTAATTATTATTTTTTGTTTTTAATCCTATTTATAGCTTAAATATATTTGCAAAATGTTGTATAATATTATATATTTCAATTAATAGGAATTATATTTTTTTAGGAGTGATAATATAATGGCAAAAATAGCAAAAAGTGCCGTACCAAATGCTTTTACTTTAGGAAATTTAGGTTGTGGAGTTATGTCTTTAATGATGACATTTCAACAAAACTATAAATGGGCTGCTTTATTTATACTAATTGCAGGTTTAATGGATAGATATGATGGAAGAGTTGCTAGGTTCTTAAAGGTTGATAGTGCTATTGGTAAAGAATTAGATTCTTTAGCTGATTTAGTTTCTTTTGGTGTAGCACCTTCTATATTAACTTTTCACATTTATAATTTTAGCAATTTAGGGATACTAGGTTATTTATTAGTATTAATGTTCCCTATAGCCGGAGCATACAGACTTGCTAGATATAATATTACTGAATTTGATGGTTCTTTTTCTGGTATACCAATAACCTTAGCTGGTATGTTTATGGCTCTATATTGTTTAATTAGCTTAAATAGAATTGGAGCTTCAAGTTTAACTGTAATCTTAATAATAACATTATCTTATCTTATGGTTAGTAATGTAAAATTAAAGAAATTCTAAAAAATCGTGGTTTTCCACGATTTTTTTATTATTAATAACTTAAGTACATTAAAATCTATGTTTTTCATATTAAATCTCTTTTATACTTTTTAAATATTCGCCATTTAATTCATCCACACTTGAGTCTAACTCTATATTTACTGTCAAATTATCGTAACTTTCTTTATTAAAATTATATAAATCCTCTTCTAGCAATTCTAAAAAATATTCATCTGGATAAAATAACTCCATTTTTTTCACCTCTTTAAATTTTTTGTAATTTCCATAGTATATTTTTTTAAATATCTTTATTTATATTCATTTTATTCTTATCTCATAAAGTTGTTACTAAACAATATAAGGAAGTTGCGTAGCAACTTCCTTAATATTCGTAAAAACAACTTCCACCTATAAATTCTCTTAATATAGAGTTATCTGGAACTAAACTCATATCAACTTCTTTAAAGAAATTTAAAAAACTCTTTAATTTAAGCGCATCATAATAAACAGTACTATCCTTATCTATTTTATTAAGTTCTGCAAGTGCATATTTTTTTAATATACAAAGCTCATACACTATTGTAGAATTAAACATTACATCTGCATTTTCTTGAAATACAAATATATTCCTATCTTCTCCTCTTTTTATAGATGGCCACATCTTTAAGGTTTCTTCTCCTCCATATCCTCTTGATAAATAATCTCTAACTAATCTTCTTATTATTCTTACATCTGTTGTAGATACTCTATTATGGTTATCTATGTTTAACTGAGTTAATGCACTTATATATATCTTAAACTTATTTTTATCATTTATCTCTCTTGTTAATATTGGATTTAATCCATGTATTCCTTCTACAATAAGTATCCCATTTTTAGGAAGTTTTATCTTTTTACCATTGTATTCTCTTTTCCCTTTTTTAAAATTGAAAGTAGGTATTTCTACCTCTTCTCCCTTTAATATACGTTTCAAATTTTCATTAAATAAATCTATATCTAGAGCATCAATAGATTCAAAATCATATTCTCCATTTTCATCTTTTGGAGTATCCTCTCTATTAACAAAATAATTATCTAATGAAATAGGCACAGGAACCAAAGCGTTAACTCTTAATTGAATTCCTAATCTATTAGCAAAAGTAGTTTTTCCTGATGATGAAGGCCCTGATATTAATACCATTTTTATGTTCTCTTTATCATATATCATATCTGCTATGTTTGCTATTTTCTTTTCATGCAGGGCCTCTGATACTCTTATTATATCTTTTATTTCACCATTTACTACTTTATCATTTAATGCACCTAAATCTCCTACACCTAAAATTTTTCCCCATCTTTCCGTTTCTCTAAATATTTTTGAAAGTTTTTTATACTCAACAAACTCTGGAATATTAAAGGGATCCTTGTTCCTAGGATATCTTAATATAAAACCCGGATCATAATACATAACATCAAAATTTTTAATTGCTCCTGTTGAATATGCCATAGGTCCATAAAAATAATCATATCTTCCATCTAATTCATACAATTTCACTTCTTTATTTGAAATATGATTTAAAAGTCTAACTTTATCTTCCATTCCATATTGTTTAAATATTTCTATAGCTTTTTCTTTTTTAACAGAAACTTTTTTTATTTCTATATTTTTATTTATTATTTCTTTCATATTGTTTTTAATTTTTAATATATCATTTTCATTTAATAATATATTTTTATGAACTTCACCATATAATCCTTTACCTAAAGAATGTTCTATAACAACAGTGGCTTCAGGATATAAATCTAAAACCGCTTT
Source organism: Clostridium sporogenes (assembly GCF_001020205.1). Classification (NCBI taxonomy): domain Bacteria; kingdom Bacillati; phylum Bacillota; class Clostridia; order Eubacteriales; family Clostridiaceae; genus Clostridium; species Clostridium sporogenes. Next base: position 233,061 of record NZ_CP011663.1, on the reverse strand, counting down.
TATGAATATAAACTGTAAAGTTCTAATATAAGTATTCAATCCAATTTTCTCTGTTATATCTATAGGGGTGAATAATCCTTCTTTTTTTACTTTGGAAGTTAATTCATAATATTCTTTATCTATTTTTCCTAATACAACAGGTGTATTTCCTTCTAATTTATTTTCTTTTACTACATCATATAAGATTTTATCTCTATATACTAGAACACTACTACCATTAGGCATATATAGCTTTACTTCTTCCATTTTATTCATCTCCTTATTTTAGGCTGTAATACTATTATAATTCAATTCATTATTTTTGTTACCTATATTTATTCATATTTTTATTTAAATTTGCCACAATATGATTATAAGGAGGTTTGCATATGTTTATAGTCTTAATCAGAACTATAATTTTATATCTTTTGGTTATATTATCTATGAGACTAATGGGTAAAAAACAAATAGGTGAATTGGAACCTTTTGAGTTAGCTATAACCATAATGATATCAGAATTGGCGTCACTGCCCATGCAAGATTCTCGTATACCCTTATTACACGGAATAGTTCCTATATTAACTCTTTTAATACTTCAAAACTTGTTTTCTCTTATTCAACTTAAAAGCGAAAAAATAAGAAGCTTAATTAACGGAGAACCTAGTATATTAATAGAAAAAGGGAAAATAGACTTTCAAGAATTAAAAAATCAAAGATTCAACATAAACGATTTAATGGAAGAACTAAGACTCCAAGGATATTATGATTTAGAAAATATAGAATATGCAATTTTAGAAACTAGTGGTCAATTATCTATAATCCCTAAAACAGGAGAATCACCTGTTACTAAAAAAGATTTATCCCTGCAATTTACTCAAGAACGATTGCCTGTAACATTAATATTAGATGGAAAAATTAACAAAAATAATTTAAAGTTAATAAAAAAAGATGAAAAGTGGTTAGAAAACAAATTAAAAAAAGATAATATTAGTTCTTATGATGAGCTATTAATAGCTATTCTGAATTCTAAGGGTAATTTATATTATCAAAAAAAATAAAAATATAAGTAGGTGGTATTATCAAAAGGAGTATAACATCATTTATATTATTTTTAATTCTAATTTTTACTCTTGTTAACTATTCATTTAAACTAAATACTACTTGTAAAAATTTCATGAATCAATGCGATGAATTAGAAGAACTAGTTTCTTCTGAATCCTGGGAAAAAGCATATGGTAAATCCTTGGAACTATTTAATGACTGGCAAGACAACCATTTTGTTATTTCTATGGTTATAAATCATTCAGAAATAGATAATATAAATAATGAATTATGGAAACTTACTCAATATGTAAAATGTAAAAGTGAAGATGAATCATTAGCTTCTATCCATGTAGTTAAATTTTTATTAGAACATATTATTAAAATGGAAAAAATAAATATAGAAAATATAGTATAGTATTAATGCGTTTTCATATATAAGTATATACTAATATAATATATAATACTCATAATTCATTTATTGCACTTTTAAAAAATATATAAATGAATTATAATTAAATTGTGGAAAATATCTAAGTAATAATTTATAATGTAATTATAGTTATTAAACAAAAGTCCCATAGGGACTTTAAACATCCCTATATATTTGTTTTAAATTTATTTTTGGAAGGTGGAATTTTAAATGGCATTAGTAACAACTAAAGAAATGTTTAAAAAAGCTTATGAAGGTAAGTATGCTATAGGAGCATTCAACATTAACAATATGGAAATATTACAAGGAGTTGTAAATTCTGCTAAAGCTGCAAACTCAGCTGTTATACTACAAGTATCTGCAGGGGCTTTAAAATATGCTGGTCCTAAATACTTAAAAGCAATGGTAGATGCAGCTATAAATGATACTGGAATAGATGTAGCCCTACATTTAGATCATGGTGCAAGCTTAGATGTTGTAAAACTAGCTATCGACAGCGGATTTACTTCTGTAATGTTTGATGGTTCTCATTATGATTACGAAGAAAATGTGGCTAAAACTAAAGAAGTTGTAGAATATGCTCACTCTCACGGTGTTGTAGTTGAAGCCGAATTAGGAGTACTAGCAGGAGTAGAAGATGATGTACAAAGTGATGTACATATCTACACTGATCCAGAACAAGCAGTAGACTTCGTAAATAGAACAGGTGTTGATTCTTTAGCAATAGCTATAGGAACAAGTCATGGTGCTTACAAATTTGCTGGAGAAGCTCAATTAAGATTTGATATATTAGAAGAAATCCAAACAAAATTACCTGGATATCCAATAGTTCTTCACGGAGCATCTTCTGTAGATCCAGAATCTGTTGATACTTGTAACAAATACGGTGGAGAAATAAAAGGAGCTAAGGGAGTTCCAGCTGATATGCTTAGAAAAGCATCTTCTATGGCAGTATGTAAAATAAACATGGATACAGATTTAAGATTAGCTATGACAGCTGGTATAAGAAAAGTTCTTTCTGAAGATCCAAAACAATTCGACCCAAGAAAATACTTAGGTGAAGGTAGAGCAAGAATAGAAAAAATCGTTGAAGATAAAATAAAAAATGTCTTAGGTTCAACTGATTCTTTAAAATAAATAAAATAATTATTAGGCTATATTAATAATTAATATAATAGTAGATAGATCTGTATTAAAAATAAATCTATCTACTATTCTTCTATTATTAATTCACATCTTTTAAGTAATTATTATATAAATTTTTTATTTTTAAATTGTAAATGTCTACTTTTGCATATAATTATAAACATTTTTAATCATAATATTTACAGACCCATCCCCTACTCTTTTTACTTCAAACCTTGACTCATCGTGATAAGATTCTTCATCTATATATAAATCAATATCCTTATCTATCTTTACTCTTATTCTTTTAAATTTTTTATCTACCCATTCTTTGTCTACGGATATTTTATCTTTTACTCCTTGCTGAGAAATAAAACCTTCATAATTTAATTTAATATCAGGATTTTCTCCAAATATATTATTAGAAACTTCTTTTACATCTATAGTGTCTTCTTCTTTTAATAGCTTATTTACTGTTCTTATTATTTTTTCTGAGGTATCTGCATTTTCATTTAAATTAGACTTAGCCCACTTTTCCGTAGCTTTCACAAAATTTTTTGTAACATCTCTTTCATTCTCTACTATCTTGCACCCTAAATATTTACTTATAAAATAGTTTGAACCATATTCTTCACTATCTTTAGATTTTTTCTGTTTATCTATAACCATTAGATTAAATTCTTGCTCTTCTCTTATAGGTTTTATGAATGCACATTTTTGTATCTTTTGAGCACTTGCAGGTAATCCTGTAAATTCTGGCACTATATCTATACCTATCTTATCTTCTACCATATCCACTACATGGATATAATTTTTAACATAATCCATTTTTAATATAACTAACATTGGTCCATATTCTGTAGATATAGAAACTATCATCAAATCGCAGGAGGATATATTATCATTACCCTTCATTAATATAAAAAGTTGCCTAGCCAACTCTTTAGAAACATCTAACAAATCATTTTGACCATTTAAATATTCCTGTGAAAGCTCTTTTACTATATTTCTCTCCTCATTAAATATAGCATATCTCAATTCTTCATCCTTTAAACATCTATCTACATGTTTTAATATAAACTTATATATTTCATCATCCAATCTTAATTTATATTCATTTAATATAGGTTCCTCACTATTATTATCTAATATATGTATTATAGCCTCATTAATATTTACTTCCTTTATATATTCCAAAAATAACACTCCTTATTTACATTATTTAACATATATATTATATTTCAAATTCTAAATAAATTCAAAATTCCATAACAAATATATTAACATAAAAGCTTTATTCTTTCCAAAGCTCATTTTTATATAATAGATTAAAAATATTTTATAGATATAAGATATTTTACTAAAATACAACAAAATTTAATTTACTACAATTTTTAATATAAAATTAAGATACTCATAAATTGTTTTCATAACTATTATGGTACAATATATAATATGAACTTAATAACATCATTTAATTATGCCCACTAGGAGTGATTTTATTGAAAGAAATAGAAACTAGAATAATAAAAATAAATGTACAAGAAATCAGGAAGAATTTATTAGGTTTAGGTGCAGTAAAAGTTAAAGAGGAAAATCAAATTAATAATATTTATGACTTTTCTGATAAAAAACTATTAAAAAACAAAGGATATGCAAGAATTAGATATATAAAAGATGTTATTAAAAATGAAGAACATTATTATATGACTGTAAAAAAACTTATAAGTCAAGAAAAATATAAGATTATGGAAGAAAATGAAACTGAAATATTAGATTCTAAAGAAGGCGAAAATATTTTTAAAGCCTTAGGATTACAATTAATAGAGTCTATATCAAAATTTAGGGAAAGCTATAAATATAAAGAAACCCTAGTAGAAATAGATATTAATGATAAAAGCTTTTGTCCTTTCCCTTATATAGAACTAGAATCCAATAATGAAGAAGAATTAAAAGAATTAGTAGAATTATTAGGTTATTCTATGAATGATACTACTTCAAAAACTATATATGAAATATTAAAAGAAGAAAAGGTAAAATAATTTATGTTTGGATACGTTACTCCCTGTAAAATGGAGCTTAAAATAAAAGAATATGAAAAATTTAGAGCTTATTATTGTGGACTATGTAAAACTATAAAAAAAGATTATGGTGAATTGCCTAGAATCACCATAAATTATGATATGACTTTTTTAGGCATATTATTAGATTCCCTAGAGGATAATAAAAATACATTTACAAAAGAGCATTGCATTATTCATCCTATAAAGAAAAAAGTTATTATAACCAATAATGAAGCACTAAAATATACAGCATTTTTTAATATAGCTTTAAGTTATTATAAACTTTTAGATAATGTAGAAGATGATAACTCTATTAAAAGTACTATATCCTCTAAATTTTTAAAAAAATACATACACAAAAATAATGATTTATATGAAAAACATATCCACACTGTGGATAATTCTTTGAAAAATTTATATATTTGCGAAAAGAATTATGAAAATAAAAGCATTGATGAAATTTCTCATCATTTTGCCCATTTAACAGGATATATATTATCTTCCTATAAAGATTTTTCTTTTAAAGATAGTCTTTATTGGTTAGGATATAATCTAGGGAAGTGGATTTATATAATTGATGCTTTTGATGATTTAGAAAAAGATATGAATGAAAGTAAATTCAATGTTATAAATAATGTTTATAATAAAAATAATTTAAATTACAAAAAATTTAAAGATAGCATAAAAGATAAAGTAGATTTTCTACTAGTAAACTGTGCTAGTACCTGTCTAAATAAATTTAACACTATACCTATTGTAAAGAATAAAGGTTTATTATATAATATTTTACAATTTGGTTTAATGGAAAAAATGGAACGAGTATTAAAAGGAGTGAATACAGAAAATGAATCCCTATGAAATTTTAGGAATAAATAAAAATGCTTCTAAAGAAGAAATTCAACAAGCTTATAGAAAGCTAGCTAAAAAATATCATCCTGATCAATATGGTAATAACCCTCTTAGAGATTTAGCGGAGCAAAAAATGAGAGAAATTAATGAAGCCTATGATTATTTAATGAAAAATAATAATTCTCAAAGCCATAATTCAAATAATTATAATGGTAGCTCTAATAGTCATTCTTCTAATGACTATGCTTCTATAAGGGCTGATATAGATAGAGGGAATATATCTTCTGCAGAACAAAAGTTAAATAGTATAAATGTGAGAAATGCAGAATGGTACTATCTTATGGGACGTGTAAATTATTCTAAAGGATGGTATGATGTAGCCTATAATTATTTTAATAATGCCTACAGCTTAGATCCTTCAAATTTTGAGTATAGAGATGCCTTAAACAAAATGAGCAACAATAATAATTCTTATAGAAAACCTTATTATTCTGAAAGAAGAAGCGATCCTGATATGTGTAGAATTTGTGGTACTCTTTATTGTATGGATTGTTGTTGTGAATGTTGCGGAGGAGATTTTATTAGTTGTTGCTAAAATAATTTGGGGAGATGATAGTTTATGAAAACTACCCATTTAAAATCTTCAAATATAGCTAAAGGTGGAATATTTACAGCTATAAGTTTCTTACTTATTTATTTAAGCACTATATTACCAGTAAATAAACTATCCTTATTAGCTACTGCTTCTGCTATTATTCCTATAGCTATAATAAGTACAAATATAAAAAATGGCTTCTTAGTATACTTATCTACATCAATTTTATCTTCCATAGTAGTTGGCATAAGTAGAAGCTCTGTAATTTTTTATATAATATTTTTTGGTCTATATGGAATAATTAAATATTATATAGAAAATTTGAATAGACTTTACATAGAAATAATATTAAAATTTTTATTTTTTAATATATGCTTAATAATTTTATTTTTTATATATAAGTTATTTTTTCAGGGTATTCCTATAATTAATAAATACATGTATATTTATTTTATTGTAGCTCAGATAGCTTTTATTGCATTTGATTATATTTTAACTTTGTTCATATTTTATATTGATAAACACTTTATTAAAAATATAAGGCGTTAATATATTGACAAAATTACTCAATTTGTTATAATAAATTTTGTTAATATAATTATTGCCCATTCGCCAAATGGTAAGGCACCTGCCTCTGGAGCAGGCATTTGTTGGTTCGAATCCAGCATGGGCAGCCAAAAGAGTTCTTTTAAAGGACTCTTTTTATTTTATAAAATTTTCTTTGTAGATGATTATATAACATTTTAAATTTTAACAGTAAAACTTTATTTAAATTAATATATAATATTTTATTCTACTAATAAAATACCCTTACTTGTGCAAAATATATGTATATATATTTTTACACAAGTGAGGTGTATAAGTTGAATTATAAAATTAGAAATAAGTTTATGTTTTACTCTTTATTTGTAATATTACTAACGAGTATTTTATTAATACCTTTATACAGCGCTAAAGCTTATAAAAATATTTCTCCAGAAGAGATAAAACAAATAACAACAACTCCATATTCTACTGCCCTAATAATAGATGTTAGAACCCCTAAAGAATTTAGTAATGGTCATATACCTAAAAGCTTAAATATTCCAATGGATAGTTTTAAAAATATAATGTTATCTAAAAATATAGATAAAAACACTAAAATAATTATTTATTGCAATACTGGTGTAAGAGCTAAAAATGCCTCAAATTTATTAGATAAATTAGGATTTACTAATGTATATGTCCTAGACCGCTTAAACTCATGGACCTATCCTTTAGAATATTAATAAAAATATATATTTACTAATGTCTTGACAATATATATATCATAATATACAATTGAGTATAAATTAATATTAAAAGCCTTGAACAGGAGTAGTAATATTTTTTCTATATAAAGAGAACTGTTGGATGGTGTAAAGCAGTATAGTGAAATGTGAACTTGCCTGGGAGCTTGTCTATCAAAAATAGACACGGGTAAAACCGTTATTTTTATAAGAGAAATCTATTAATTTATAGATTTAATTAGAGTGGTACCGCGGATAACCTTTCGTCTCTATAGTATAAGAGATGAGGGTTTTTTATTTTATACAAAAATATCTTAAATTTATTTTTATATGATTAAATCAATACTATTATAAAGTTATTTAATCATTGTTTTAAGTTTTATTTGTAAATAATAATTTATAAAATAGATAGGAGGATTATTATGGGAAACTATAGTACTAAAATCGATAAAAAATGGCAAAAAAAATGGGAAGAGAACTCTTTATACAAATTTGATAATAAAAATTTAGATAAAAAATTATATGTACTTGAAATGTTTTCTTATCCATCAGGAAGTAAATTGCATGCTGGTCACTGGTTTAACTATGGTCCTGTGGATTCTTGGGCAAGATTTAAAAGAATGCAAGGATATAATGTTTTTCAACCTATGGGCTTTGACGCTTTTGGTCTTCCGGCTGAAAACTATGCAATAAAAACAGGTATACATCCAAAAGACTCTACCTTTAAAAATATTGAAACTATGGAAAAACAATTAAAAGCTATGGGTGCTATGTTTAATTGGGAAAATGAAGTTATCACTTGTTCACCAGACTACTATAAATGGACTCAATGGGTATTCTTAAAACTTTACGAAAAAGGTTTAGCTTATAAAAAGAAAGCACCCGTTAATTGGTGCCCAAGTTGTAATACTGTTCTTGCTAATGAACAGGTCTTAGATGGAAAATGCGAAAGATGTGATAGCAATGTTGATAAAAAAAATCTAGAACAATGGTTTTTAAAAATAACTGACTATGCTGATGAATTACTAGAAAAACTTGATAAACTAGATTGGCCTGAAAAAACTAAAGCTATGCAAAAACACTGGATTGGAAAATCTGTAGGTGCTGAAGTTACATTTAATGTAGCAGATTCAGATTTAAGCTTTAATGTATTTACTACAAGAGTTGATACTTTATTTGGAGTTACTTATGTAGTTTTAGCTCCAGAAAATGATTTAGTAGATAAACTAACTACAGAAGAAAATAAAGCTGCCGTTGAAGCATATAAAGAGCAGGCTAAAAACCAATCTGATATAGAAAGACAATCTATAACTAGAGAAAAAACTGGTGTGTTCTCAGGTTCTTATGCTATAAATCCTATAAACGGTAAAAAAGTACCTATATGGATAGGAGATTATGTACTAAATACCTATGGAACAGGTTGCGTAATGGCAGTTCCTGCTCATGATGAAAGAGATTTTGCTTTTGCTACTAAATATGTCCTTCCTATAGAAAGGGTTATAGAAGGTGGGAATTCTCTTCCTTATACAGAATACGGTAAAATGGTTAACAGTGGAGAATTCGATGGCTTATCTGGAGATAAAGCAAAAGAATCAGTAATTGCTAAATTAGAATCTATGAATCTTGGTAAAAAGAAAGTTAACTATAGATTAAGAGATTGGCTTATATCAAGACAAAGATATTGGGGCGCTCCTATACCTATAGTTTATTGTGAAAAATGTGGTACAGTAGCAGTTCCTGAAGAACAGCTTCCTGTAGAATTACCATATGATGTAGAATTTTCTCCAGATGGAAAATCACCTTTAAGTAAATGTGATGATTTTATACACACAACTTGTCCGAAATGTAGTGGTCCAGCTAGAAGAGAAGCAGATACATTAGATACTTTTGTATGTTCTTCTTGGTATTATTTAAGATATCCAGATAATAAGAACAGTGACGCTGCTTTTGATCCTGAATTAATAAATAAAATGCTTCCAGTTGATAAATATGTTGGTGGCCCTGAACATGCTTGCATGCATCTTTTATATGCTAGATTTATAACTAAAGCTTTAAGAGATATGGGATATCTAAACTTTGATGAACCGTTCTTATCTCTTACTCATCAAGGATTAATATTAGGTCCTGATGGTTTAAAAATGAGTAAATCAAAAGGAAATACTATATCTCCTGACGATTATATAAAGGAATTTGGGTCAGATGTATTTAGAATGTATTTAATGTTTGGATTTGATTATACAGAAGGTGGAGCTTGGAGTGACGATGCTATAAAATCCATAGGTAGATTCGTAGACAGAGTGGAAAGAATACTAGAAAATGCTAGAGAAGAAATAAAAAATTCTAAAAATAATAAGTCTACTATGGATAAAGATGAAAAAGAATTAAATTATGTAAGACATCATAGCATTAAATCTATAACTGAAGATATTGATAAAATGCAGTTTAATACTTCTATAGCAAGATTGATGGAATTTACAAATGCTCTATCTAAATATCTTGGTAATGATACTTTTAAAAATGCTTCATTCTTAAAAGAAAGTATAATTGATTTTATAATATTATTAGCACCTTTTGCTCCTCATTTTGCTGAAGAACAATGGGAGCTTATAGGTATTAATTCTTCTGTTTTCAATGAAAAATGGCCTGAATTTAACCCTAAAGCCTTAATAAAAGATGTAGTTGAAATAGCTATACAACTAAACGGTAAAATAAGAGCTAAAATAAATATATCTACTAGTTCATCAGAAGATGAAATAAAAGAAGCAGCATTAAATAATGAGGATATTAAAAATTCTATAGGTGATAAAGAAATTAAAAAAGTTATAGTAATAAAAAATAGATTAGTTAATATAGTTGCTAAATAAAATTTAAAAGACTGTCTCAAAATAAAAATAGATTTAATTTTAACCCGTAAATATAAATAATATATTCATAAGCAATTCACTTTGCTAAGAAGTTCTAAATTTTGCTCCATTAAAAATTTTCTACCCGGTAGAGGCGACGTCCTATCTTCACTACCGGCTCCTCACGTCCTGTGAGGAATTACGCAAATTTTTAATTCCGTCAAATTAAGAACTTCTAAGCTTATTCATATGCTTATTACATATATTATTTTATATTTACTACGTTAAAATTAAATCTATTTTTGAGATTTCCTGTTTAATAGTTTGTTGAATAATTAAATATATAATTTATGACTTAAAATTTATGCGCTAGCATTCATATGCTGTATTAATTAACTTAAAAATTACTCAATATTATTTATACATTTCTATAGTCTTTTCTGTTGATTTTAGGAGACTATTTAATTCAAATACTTCCCCTTCTTCTATAAGTTTGTTCAATTGTTCTTGATATCTATTAGAATCTATAATTTTTCCCATAGATTGCAAGGTTAGAATATTATCCATTATGTAAGATACTAAACTTGATTTTACTTCAAAAAGTTTTTGTGCATCCTTTATTTCATCTTTTATTTCCATCATTAATTTATCTAAGTTAAAAGCTGCATCTGCCGCTGATTTAAGCTTTAATTTTATATCCTTAGGTATTTGATGTTTATATTTATAATTTAATGAATGTTCTATAGTAGCCCAAAAATTCATAGCTAATGTTCTTATTTGAAATTCCGCTAAAATCTCTTTTTGACCTTCTGCCATACTAACAGGATATTTTATAATCATATGATAACTTCTATATCCACTATTTTTAACATTAGTTATATAATCTTTTTCATATATTATTTGCATATCTTTTCTTTGTCTTACTAATTCTACTACCTTTTCTATATCGCTAGTAAACTGACACATTATTCTTATTCCCGCTATATCTTCCATTTCATAGCAAATTCTATCTAATGGTATATTGAATTTATTTGCTTTTTCTAGGATACTAGAAATTTCTTTTACTCTACCTGTAACAAATTCTATGGGAGAGTATTCATTTTCTTCTCTATACTCTTTTCTTATACTTCTAAATTTAACCTTAAGTTCTTCTACTGCTTGCTTATATGGTATTAAAAAAGTTTTCCATTCACCTAGTGCCATAACTTTCACCCTTTTCAATATATGCTTTAAATTTTGTAAGTTATTTCAAGTAACCCATTATCATTATATATTGTTTTTATACTTTAATATAATTATATATTTGATATAATTATAATATCAGATATGAATGCGAAAATGAAGGTGATAATTTTGAATTACGATGAATCACATAAAAATAATAGTAAAGATTGGCCAATATATAAAGCAAATAGTGCTGAATGGTTAAAAGAAAAATCTCTTTTATATGATAAAGAAGTCACCTGCCCTGTGTGTGGTAATATCTTTAAAGCAAAGTCTATAAAAACTTCCTCTTACAGAATTCTAAAAAAAGATTCTGATCTTTTTATACGATATTCTATTATAAATCCTTATTTTTATGATGTTTGGATCTGTAATGAATGTGGTTATGCAGCCATGAAAAAAGATTTTAATAAAATAAGATCTTTTCAGATAAATTCTGTAAAAGAAGGAATAACACCTACATGGGTTCCTAGGGAATATCCTGAAATATATAATATAGCTATAGCTATTGAAAGATTTAAATTGTCTTTATTAAATTATGTGGTTATAGAATCCACATCTAGCAAAAAAGGATTTAATTGTTTGAAGTTAGCTTGGATGTATAGGTTAACAGGCAATTATGATAAAGAAAATTTATTTTTGAATCAAGCTCTAGAAGCTCTTAAAGAAGCCTATTTTTCAGAAGATTTCCCTATATATGGAATGGATAAATATACTGCCATGTATTTAATAGCAGAATTAATGCGAAGAACTGGAAATACTGAAGAATCTTTGCGTTGGTTTAGTAATGTTATAACCTGTCCTGGTATTTCTAGTAGATTAAAAAATTTAGCTAGAGATCAAAAGGATCTTATAAAAGAAGAAATGAATAAAATTAATTTTACTCCTATAGATACTATGCCTAGTGAAATTGATGAAATGGATACTACTAAACCTAAAAAAGGCCTTTTAGCTAAACTTCTAAATAAAATAAAAATCCTATGAACATGTCCCATAGGATTTTTACTTTATCTATATAAATAAATTTACATTAGAATCCTCAGCTTCTCCTAAATAATATCCTACTCCGCCTATTTTTACTCCCTCTATTAGTTCTTCCTCTTTTATTCCCATAACATCCATAGACATTTGGCATGCCACTATATTTATACCTGAATCTATAGCTGATTGTATTAATTCTTCAAGAGAAGATATATTTTTGTTTTTCATTACTTTTCTGATCATTTTAGAGCCCATTCCCATCATGTTCATTTTAGAAAGCTTTAACTTTTTGCTTCCTCTTGGCATCATTGTTCCAAACATTTTATCCATAAATCTTTTTTGTACCCTTGTTTTCTCTGATTTCCTTAATATATTTAGTCCCCAAAATGTAAAGAACATGGTTACTTTTTTGCCCATAGCTACAGCACCATTCGCTATAACAAAAGATGCAATTGCTTTATCCAAATCCCCACTAAATACAACTAATGTTTTATTATCATTTTCTTTAATTCCAACTTTCATGTTCTTTTCATCTACTTGTAATTTTTTTTTACCTTTCTTAATAAGAGCTGTGACTATTCCTTTATCCTTTGATACATTTAGCAATTTATTATTTGTTCTTTCACACCAAGATTGTATATCTACATAAAATCCTGGATCTGAAGCTTTTACTTTTAAAGTTTCTCCGTCATTCATTTCATTTACAGTGTTATTTACTTTCATTAATGGTCCTGGACAACTTAAACCACAAGCATCTAATTCCAAAGTTTCTTTTATATCTTCTTTATTCTTATTTATTTCTTTAGATCTATTTTCCGGCATCTTATCTATTTTTTTAGGTTTAAACTTGCTCATAATATAAGTTTTATACCCACCATTAATATTTTTAACCTTATATCCATTTGCCATTAATATCCTAGCAGCAATATACCCTCTTAATCCAATTTGACAATACACCCATATTTCTTTATCCTTTGGAACTTCATTTAATCTATTTCTTAACTGATTTATTGGGATTTCGATTCCCTCGTCTATTTTACCATTTTCAATTTCTATATCATCTCTTACATCTAATAATGCAATCTTTTCTTTATCTCTTCCATCTATATTATTTGATGATATATTTTCTACTTTTCCTGTTAATAAATTTTCTGCCACAAAACCTACCATATTAACAGGATCCTTAGCTGAAGAATATGGAGGGGCGTAAGCTAATTCTAACTCTTCTAAATCATATATAGTTCCACCAAATCTTATTACTGTAGCAATATCATCTATTCTTTTATCTACTCCATTATAACCAAAAGCTTGAGCACCTAAAATCTTACCTTTATCATCAAATATTAATTTTAGGCTTATTGGTGTACCTCCTGGATAGTAACTTGCATGAGATTGAGAATGGGTATAAACTACCTTATATGGCATATTAAATTTAGATAAAATTCTTTCATTATTACCTGTACTAGCACCTGTTAATCCAAAGACTTTAATTATAGCCGTTCCTTGAGTACCTTTATAAGAAGAATTTAATCCACATAGATTATCTGCTGCTATTCTACCCTGTTTATTTGCTGGTCCTGCCAATGGTATAGTAGTTTTATTTTCATTTATATAGTCTACTACCTCTATAGCATCTCCTACAGCATATATGCCTTCTACGTTAGTTTTCATGTGTTTATCTACTATTATATGACCTCTAGGTCCAATTTCTATAGAAGACCCCTTTAAGAACTCTGTATCTGGTTTTACACCTATAGCTAATATAATCATATCTGCATTTAACTCAGTACCACTTTGAAGGGATATTTTTATATTATTGTTATTTTCTTCAAAAGATTTAACTCCATCTCCTAAAATTAACCCTACACCGTTATCCTGTAACTCCTGTTCGGCAAAAGTAACCATATCTGAATCAAAAGGTGCTAATATGTGGGGAGCAGCTTCTACTAATACCACATTTATACCTCTCTCTCTAAGGTTCTCTGCCATTTCGATACCTATATATCCTCCACCAACAACTACTGCACTCTTAACATTTTTGTTATCTACATAATCCTTTATTCTATCTGTATCTGGAATATTTCTTAATGTAAATATTTTCGAACTATTTATCCCTTCTATAGGTGGCTTTATAGGTGTTGCCCCTGGTGACATTATTATATAATCATATGTTTCCTCATAGTTTCCATTTCCTTTACTATTTACTGTAACTTTCTTTTCCTTGGTATTTATTGATACGACTTCACTATTTACTCTAACATCAATGTTGAATCTACCCATCATAGCCTCAGGAGTTTGAACTAAAAGATTATCTCTTTCCTTTATAGTTTCTCCTATATAATAAGGTAATCCACAATTAGCAAAGGAAATATATTCTCCTCTTTCAAACATTATTATTTGTGCATTTTCATCAAGTCTTCTAAGTCTTGCAGCTGCAGAAGCTCCTCCTGCTACACCTCCAATTATTAGTACCTTCTTATTCATTGTAATTCCTCCTACTTAAATAGAAATTTCTTAGTACTATTACTCATTAAGCAAAATTTTTATCAATTGTTCTGCTTTTTTATTAGAAACATGATAATTTATTTGAAGTCCATTTCTATCCCCTTCTATTATCCCTGCACTTTTTAGTTTTTGTAAGTGTTGAGATATAGTAGATTGAGGCATGCCTAAACAATTTTGCATATGACTTACATTACATTCTCCCTTTTCTAAAAGTCCTTTCACTATACATATCCTAACTGGGTGGGATAGAACTTTTAAAAGTTCTGCCATATCATTATATTTTGCATAATCATTATCCATTATTCTACCTCTTTCTATAATATATCACTATATTTATATATTACGATATTAAGATATAGTTGTCAATTATAAATCCCGTAAGTTTAAATAATCTTTACGGGATCAAAATTTATATGATCACAGGAAGTTAAATAGTATTCTATTCCATCTCTCAACCCTTCTAGTGACCTAGTTGTACTTATTCCATGTAAATGTCCGTATATAACCTTCTCTACATTATATTCCTTTAAAAGTTCAGTTATTGGTGAATCTTGAAATTTATCATTAGTAGCAGGATAGTGTAACATCACTATAAATTTTTCCATCCCTGCTTTTTTTGCTGACTCTAGTGATAATCTTAATCTTATAAGCTCTCTTCTATATATTTTTTCATCATGAGTAGTAAAATTATCTGATGGCTTAGGATTCCAGCCCCTTGTTCCACATATAGCATAATTTTCATATATAAAAAAATTATTTTGTATAAAATTCATATCCTCATACAATTTATTTAATTTATTTATAGAACTCCACCAATAATCATGATTACCTTTTATTAAAATTTTTCTTCCCTTTAAATTATGAATCCACTCTAAATCATGTAATCCCTCTTCTATCTTCATAGACCAAGAAATATCTCCGGCTATAAGAACGGTATCTTCTGTAGTTATTTTATTTTGCCAATTCTCTTTTATTCTCTCATGATGCATAAACCACTTATCACCAAATATATCCATGGGCTTATCTTCATTAAAAGCTAAATGTAAGTCTGATATTGCATATAAGCTCACTATATCACCTCTATTATTTTATTCTCTCGTCTATTTCCATAACATATGCTATTACTTTTGCTACTGCATCATATAATTCATAGGGTATAGAATCGCCTATATCTATATTAGTTAAAAGATTTGCTAATTCCTTGTCATAAACTATAGGTACCTTCTCTTCTGAGGCTTTTTCTAAAATTTTATCTGCTACATATCCCATGCCAGCAGCAGTAACCACTGGAGATGTGTAACTTTCCTCATACTTTAAAGCTGCAGCCTTTTTTCTTTCATTCAAAATAATCACCCAATCTTTTATTATGCTTTAATATCAATAGCATTTAAATTGTTATCATTAAAAAATTCTCTACAATTTGATATATTAAATATTTCTGCTTTTTCCTCTACTTTTATAAAAATATTATACCCCATACTGCTCATATCTTCTATAAGTTTATTTTTCCCTTTATCTAATAAGTTTACCCATTGCTTTATGGTTTTTATATTAATCTCCATATTGCTATTTTTAAGAGTGATATAAGCATCTACTATATCCATATTAGCTGTAGCTATAGATGTGGCTATCTTTACATTGCTAGAATCTATTTTTTTACCCTTACCCCTTTCATCTTTTATTATAATTTTACAATCACATTCATTTTCTTTAAAGTTTAAAGGTAAATCTAAATAATAGTATTCGTTAGATATAGTATTAAACATTTTAAAATTATTTATATTATTTTTTAATGTACCTATTATTTTATCATAGGATGAATTATTGGTATCTTTTAATGTATCCATAAGGTTTTTAACTATATCTTTAATCTCATTTGTTTTTGCATTTATTTGTTCTTTTATACTTGAAGGATCTAATTGTGCTTTACTTCCTGATATATCTATTAATTTTGTTTTAATATTTTTTGTAGTTTCCCCTGTTAAACTTTGCTCTGTTGCTTCAGTATTTTCAGGTTTTGCTTTTAATCCTAGCATTTCTTGCTCTTCTTTAGTAAAATTTTTTAATATTCCACTTATATCTTTTTCCTCTAATATTAAATCTCTTACAAGACTTATATTTTCTTCCTTACCTGTGGCCATAAGTGTTTTAAAAGTACTTATTAATTCATTTTTGACAACATTTTCACCTTCATTACTTGCCCCATTCTCTATTGTTTTTGATTGTAGATTTTCCTTTACCAAGGTATCTCCATCAGATATATTTTTGTCATTTAATATTTGTTTATTATCTATGTTAGATTTATTCAATTCCTTATCTATATTATTTACCTTGTTATAAATGCTAGATTCTTTAAAAACCTCTTTAAAAGCCTTTACATTTTCTTCAGTTAACTCTATATTACTTTCTAATAAAATGAATAAATCTTCTTCTGTTAAGGTTTGTAGTTCATTAAATAATCCCTTTAATACATTGCTTATCTCTTGACCTTTGGCACTTTGCAAATCTATTCCTTTACCCTTTATATAGTTTTGTATAAATGTATCTGCTTCCTGAGGATTATTTTTTAATTTATCCATAAAGTTAGATAAATTTACAACCTTTAATATATTGTCCTTAGTTAAAGGAATATTATGCTTTATCATTTTTTCTAATAAAGCATAGTCCTCCTTACTCAATTTTATATTCTCTTTAAGTAATAAATCTTCTATAGAATTTTGCTCTTTTTCTTGTTCCTTTACTAAACTACCCTCTAAAAATTTTAAAACTAACTTTCCTTCCTCGAATCCTAAAACTTTAAAATTAAATAAGCCATTAGGTAAATTTCCTTTTAAGTCTTCAATGAATGCTTTAAATTGCCATCCATCTATTAATTTTAATATTACCTCTTCTGGACTTTCTCCCTCACCAATTACTCTGGCAGCAAAAATTTGGTCTACATCAAAAGAAAGTTTACTGGATATTTTTTTTGTATTAGTATTATACATATTATTTATATTTAAAATGTCTGGCATATTATCATCACCTCTTATAAAACTTACTTTATTATCGTACTAAATCTATATTTACTAAACAAACTTTATAAACAGAGTTCTAAGCTTCAGATGGAGTTTTTACTCCACCTGAAGCTTAGAAATCGTTATCCAGGGACGTAGCCGCTCTCTACTCCCACTTTGAAGAAGATGGGAGTATTAGAGCGAGTAGTCATCGGATAAAGGAGTAGTATAATATACTCATATGTCAGTATTATATATACTCTAACATATTTTAAAATTTTATTATCTTAGATAAAATGAATTTATTACTTTTCTATTATAATAAAAATACTGATTAAATAGAACACTAGCTATTTAATCAGTTATTATATTTATATTTTATTTTTCTTCATGTAGTATAGGAGATACGCTTTTATATATAACTGCAGTTATTAAAGATACTATAACTCCCTTAAGTAAATTAAATGGAATTATAGACCAAAATATAAAACTCTTTAAATCTACTATTTTAGGATTTAACTTGTTTCCTATGGCTACTACCGCTTTTATTGGGAAATTTAATGCTTTTTCATATAATGGTAAAAGAACGTAATAGTTTAATGTTCCTGCAACTATAGACATACATATTGTTCCTATGGCTAGTCCTACTATTGCACCTTTTTTAGTTTTATCTTTTTTGTAAATATATGCTGAAACACCTACTAAAACAGATCCTACTAAAAAATTTGCAATTTCTCCTACAAAAACTGTGCTTCCTTTAAATATACCATGTAATATATTTTTCATAAATTCTATTAATATTCCTGCTACAGGCCCTAAAGCAAAACCTCCTACCAATGCAGGTATATCACTTATATCAATTTTTAAAAACTCTGGAAATATAGGTATTGGAATCTCTATAAACATAAGTAAAAATCCTATAGTCCCTAGCACGGATATCTTTACCAACTTATTTAATTTACTATTTTTCATACTATCCCTCCATTTTATATCCTTTGAGAAACTTTCCAAATAAAAAACCCTGATAATAATATCAGGGCTTTGTAATCACAGTTACATTTGTAATCTTCTTTCATCCAGACTTTACTGTCGGCTTCGGAATTTAACCGAATCATGCTAAAAATAGCTCGCGGGCTTTACCGCCGGTGGGGAATTACACCCCGCCCTGAAGATATAAATATTAATTTTATGCATTTTTATTATATACTATTAATAATTTTAATTCAATATTAATATTTATGCAATAATTTACTTTTTCATGCTTAAGGAGATTCTATTTCTCTTTTGGTCTACTTCTAATATTCTAACTTCCACTATATCTCCTACTTTTACCACATCTAAAGGATGTTTTACAAAGCTATCTGAAAGTTGACTTATATGTACTAAGCCATCTTGATGAACTCCTATATCTACAAAGGCTCCAAAGTCAGCTACATTCCTAACAGTACCCATTAAAATCATATCTGGCTTTAATTGAGTTATATCAACAATTCCTGTCTTTAATATAGGTTTCGGTAAATCTTCTCTTGGATCTCTTCCTGGTTTTTTTATTTCTTTTATAATATCTAACAAAGTAAGCTTACCTATATCTATTTTATCACATATAGTATCTATACCTATATTACTAATTCTAGCATCTATATCCTGTAGTTTATTATTTTTTACATCCTTTATATCGTATTCTAATAAATTTAAAAATTTCTTGGTTCCTTCGTAGGATTCTGGATGAACCCCCGTGTTATCTAAAGGTTCTTTACTTTCCATAACTCTAAGGAAACCTGCACATTGTTCAAAAGCCTTTTGCCCTAATCTTTTTACCTTTAATAATTCTTTTCTATTCTTAAATTTTCCTACTTCTTCTCTATAGGCTACTATATTTTTAGCTATAGAACTATTAATACCTGAAATATAAGATAAAAGTGATGGTGTTGCAGTATTTAAATCTACTCCTACCGCATTAACACAATCCTCTACTACTCCCTTTAGTGATTCATCTAATTTTTTTTGAGATACATCGTGTTGATATTGGCCTACACCTATAGATTTAGGATCTATCTTTACAAGTTCTGCTAGAGGATCCTGAAGCCTTCTTCCTATAGATATAGCACCTCTTAAAGAAACATTTATATCTGGGTATTCTTCTGTAGCTAATTTTGATGCAGAATAAACAGAGGCTCCAGCTTCAGATACTATGACATAATATATATCTTTCCCTTTTTCTTCTTTTATTTCTTTAAGCATTTTGGCTATAACCTCTTCTGATTCTCTACTAGCTGTTCCATTTCCTAAAGATATTACATCAACATCATATTTATATATCAATTCTTTTAATATTTTCACAGAACCTTCTACATCGTTTTGTGGTGCTGTAGCATAAACTGTAGCTGTATCTAATAACTTTCCTGTTTCGTCTAATACTGCTATCTTACATCCTGTTCTAAAACCTGGATCATACCCTAAAACCACTTTATCTTTTATAGGTGCTTGCATCAAAAGAGCCTTTAGATTCTCTTTAAATATTTTTATTGCTCCTTCTTCACCCTTTTCCGTTAACTCTGATCTTATCTCTCTTTCTATAGAGGGATATATTAATCTTTTTAAAGAATCTTTAACAGACTCTTCTATATATATATCTGTTGCTTTATTCCCTTTTAAGGATCTACTTTTTAAATAATCTATTATTTTATCTTCATTACAAGTAACTTTTACTGTTAATATTTTTTCTTTTTCCCCTCTATTTATAGCTAATATTCTGTGGGGAGGGATATTTTTTACATTTTCTTTATAATCATAATACATTTCATAAGGAGTAGGCTCCTTGCTTTCACCTTTGGTTTCTATTACTCCCTCATTAAAGACAAAATTTCTTATCCATTTTCTGTATTCTGCTTCGTCAGATATAACTTCACTTATTATATCCATGGCACCTTGAAGAGCATCCTCAATAGTTTTTACTTCTTTTTCTTCATTTACAAATTGACCAGCATATACTTTTATATCCTCTTTAAAATTACCTTCTAATATTGTTTCCGCTAAAGGTTTTAATCCTTTTCCTTCCGCTATAGTAGCTCTTGTCCTTCTCTTTGGCCTATAAGGTCTATATAAATCCTCTACTTCCGTAACAGTTTTACAATTAATTATAGATGTTTTAAGCTCTTCTGTAAGCTTTCCTTGTTCCTCTATAAGTCTTATAACATCCTCTTTTTTAGAACCTAAATTTCTTAGATATGTAAGCCTTTCAAAAAGCTCTCTAAGAGTTTCGTCGCTCATGCCTCCAGTTACTTCTTTTCTATATCTTGCTATAAAAGGTACTGTATTCCCTTGATTTAATAAATCTATAACTGCATCTATATACTTAATAGATATATTAAGTTCTTTTGATAAAACACTATTTATATTGTTCATTTTTACCTCCAAATATTAAATAAAGTCACTAAAAATATATTATACCAGTTATATATCCTTTGGCAAATTAATATAAATTAAATTATAAACAATTTATAGGAGATATTATGAGAAATTTTTCCAAGTTATTTTATATAACTATTATTTTAACCTTTTTATGTTTTAGTATACAAACCGCTTTATTTATAAAATCATTTAATATAAACTCTGTACTGAATAATATTAATTTAATATCCTCTAATGAGTTTAAGGGAAGACTTCCTGGCTCTATGGAAAATAGGCAAGTTTCAGAATATATAAGAAATAATTTTAAAAATAATAATTTACTTCCCTATGAAGAAAACTATTTCCATAGTTTTGGATGTTTTTATCCTAGCAAAATTCAAGGTAATCCTTACTTGAAAGTAATAGATTCTCAAGGCAACTTAATTAAAAATTATTCTTATGGTAAAGATTTCAAAGAAGATATGCTTAATTTTAGAGAAAATGCTTTTTCTTTTACTAATAAAAATGTAATTATCCAAAATGATTTTATGAATATAAATTATAATAATGGTAATTTCCTTATATATGCTACAGATGATTACAATTCTAATTTTAGAAGCTCTTTTGTAAAAGAAGCACCCTATAATATGTATGTTGTCACAAATAAAAAAGTTTTTTCTGAACTAAAAGATTTTATAAAATCAGACTATAAAATAATTTGTTTTATTCCCTATTCCATAAAAGAAACTGAACTTAATAACGT
This sequence comes from Clostridium sporogenes, assembly GCF_001020205.1. Taxonomy (NCBI): domain Bacteria; kingdom Bacillati; phylum Bacillota; class Clostridia; order Eubacteriales; family Clostridiaceae; genus Clostridium; species Clostridium sporogenes. Next base: position 211,006 of record NZ_CP011663.1, on the reverse strand, counting down.
GGTGGGATATATAAAAGGAACAAATCCTAATAATGCTCCTATTATAATTTCTTCCCACTTCGATCATTTAGGTGAGGATTTAAATGGGACTATATATAGTGGTGCTTTAGATAATGCTTCTGGTACTAGCTTTATGCTAGAATTAGTTAAATATATTAAATCTTTAGGTACACCGGATAGAGATATTATATTTGTTTCTTTTAATGCTGAAGAATTTGGTTGCCTTGGCTCTAAGGCTTTTGTAGAAAAATATTATAGCAAAGTAAAAAATTCCACATTATTAAATTTTGATATGATAGGAGGTAGTGAAAGTGTTCCGCTTTGTATAATGGGATCTGATAAAGATACTGCTGATACTCCTCTTATAAAAGAATTATCTACTTTATGTTCTTCTAAAAATATTAATTTTAATTATATGTTTGAAAATGCTAGTGATCATTATTTTTTTAGAGAAAAGGGAGTAAATGCTATAACATTTTGCGATAACGATACTTCCAAAATTCATACTCCTAAGGATAAAATAGAGTTTATAAATAAAAATTCTATAAAAAGATGCTACAATGTAGCATCACTAAAAATTATAAATTCCGCTTTTAGAGGAAATTTATTTTATATCCACTATAAAGAATTTCTAATTATATCTTTTGTTTTACTTTTTATATTTATAAAAAGACAAAGAAGATATAAACTAAGAGTTCTAAGATTTAAATAACTTTCTACTTTCAATCTCATATAAAAAATAAAATAGATTCAATTTTAATGTAGTAAATATAAAATAATATATATAATAAGCATTTGATTAAGCTTAGAAATTCTTAATTTGACAGAATTAAAAATTTGCGTAATTCCTCACAGGACGTGAGGAGCCAGTAGTGAAGACAAGACGTCGCCTCTACCGGGTAGAAAATTTTTAATGGAGTCAAATTTAGAACTTCTTAGCTGTATGAATTGCTTATGAATCTATTATTTATATTTACGGGTTAAAATTAAATCTATTTATATATCCTTAATTTTTAAAATTTCCTTTTAGATACTCTGTTATGAATATATTTATATCCCCATTCATTACTGCGTCTACATTGCTAGTTTCTGCTCCTGTTCTATGATCTTTTACTAAATTATAAGGATGGAATACATAGGATCTTATTTGACTTCCCCAGCCCATATCTTTAAGTTCTCCTGTTAAATCTTCTATTTTTTCTTTATGTGATCTTTCCTTTAATTCTACTAATTTTGATTTTAAAACCTTCATAGCTGTTTCTTTATTTGTATGCTGACTTCTTTCATTTTGACATTGCACTATAATTCCTGTTGGTATATGGGTTATTCTTACAGCAGATTCAGTTTTATTAACATGTTGACCACCAGCACCACCAGCCCTATAGGTATCTATCTTTAAATCCTCGCTTCTTATTTCTATTTCTTGATCATCTGTTAATTCTGGTAGTACCTCTATAGATGCAAAAGAAGTTTGTCTTTTACCATTTGCATTAAAAGGAGATATTCTAACTAATCTATGTATTCCCTTTTCACTTTTAAGATATCCATACACAAATTCTCCAGTAATTTTTAAAGTTACACTTTTTATACCTGCATCTTCAGCCTCTAATAAATCCATAATTTTAATAGTAAATCCTTCTTTTTCTGCCCATCTTGTATACATTCTAAATAACATATCTGTCCAATCCTGTGCATCTGTTCCTCCTACTCCTGAATGTAGAGTCATTATTACATTATTTCTATCATACTCTCCAGATAGTAAAGTTTCTATCTTAAATCTATCTATTTCTTCTTTTATATTTTTATATTCTGATAATATTTCTTTTCCCATATCATCATCATCATCTGATAGCATTTCACAAAGAGATATAATATCTTCTATAGTACTTTTCAAATCATTGTATTTTATTAATTTGTCTTTTAAATACTTTTCTTCTGAAGTTATTTTTTGTGCCTCTTTTATATCATCCCCAAAATTTGGGTTTTGCATTTTATTTTGTAGCTCTGATATACTATTTTTTAATTTTTCTATGTCAAAGAGACTCCCCGATTTCTTTTATTGTATTTTTAAGGTCATAGGAATTATTTATTATTTCTTGAATTTCTAATATCATGCAATCACCTCTATTATTTACTTTAGGCACATGAAAATAAATAACAAGTCAAAGATCACAGTATATTTTGTGTCAGCCAAGGAAGCAGGTTCCGTCGCTAGTAGTGCTATGGTTGGGTTCTGCTGACGCAGTATGACGCAAAATATACTGTCATACTGACTTGTTATTTATTTGAATGTGCCTTAAAGGTTATAAAACCAGAAACTAAATAAAAGTTTCCGGTTTTATTATAATATATTTTTATGCCATTCTACCACAACAATTTTTATATTTTTTACCACTTCCACAAGGACATAGATCATTTCTACCTATTCTATTTTCCTTTTTTATAGGTTGTTTTTTTACTGAATCCTCATCATAATTAGTTGATGTTTCTTTTGCTACTTTCTCTCTTTCAGGGGCTTTTTCTATTTCCACATGGAATAAGTATCTTACTGTATCTACTTTAATGTTATAGATCATTTCCTCAAACATTTCACTACCTTCAAATTGATATGCTTGAACTGGATCTTGTTGTCTATATGCTCTTAGTCCTATACCTTGTTTTAAGTGGTCCATATCATCTATATGATCCATCCATTTAGTATCTACTACTCTAAGTAATATTACTCTTTCTATTTCTCTTATTTGTTCTTCTCCAATTTCCTTTTCTTTATGACTATATATATTTTCTACTGTTTCTAGTAATTTTTCTTTTATTTCTTCATCTGATAAATTACTTATTTCTTTTACATTTACTACACCCTTTGGTAAGCATATATCTTCTAAATAGTTAATAAGATTTTGAAGTTCTGTTTCAAATTCTTCTTCTACTCCTGAAATATGAGAATTTACTGCAGTATAAACTACATCTTTCATCATATCTGTTATTTGATTTTTTAAATCTTCTCCTTCTAAAACTTCACTTCTTTGTTTGTATATTATTTCTCTTTGTTTATTTATTACATCATCATATTGTAATAAAGTTTTTCTTATATCAAAGTTATTTCCTTCTACCTTCTTTTGAGCACTTTCTATAGCTGAACTTACCATTTTACTTTCTATAGCTTCATCTTCACCAAGTCCCAATTTATCAACTATTCCTTGCATTCTTTCTGATCCAAATATTCTCATTAAATCATCTTCTAAAGATACAAAAAATCTTGATTCACCAGGATCCCCTTGACGACCAGAACGTCCTCTTAATTGATTGTCTATTCTTCTAGACTCATGTCTTTCTGTACCTATAATCATAAGTCCGCCTGCTTCTTCAGCTTCTTTAGTAAGTTTTATATCTGTACCACGACCTGCCATATTAGTGGCTATTGTAACCATACCATATTCCCCTGCATGAGAAATTATATCCGCTTCTTTTTCATGGTATTTAGCATTTAACACTTGGTGAGGCACACCTTTTTTCTTTAACATAGAAGATAACATTTCTGATTTTTCTATGCTTACTGTACCTACTAGCATTGGCTGACCTTTTTCATGTCTCTCTACTATTTCATCAACTATAGCTTTAAATTTACCCTTTTCTGTTTTATATACTACATCCGCATTATCTATTCTTGCTATAGGTTCATGTGTAGGTATTACAATTACATCTAATCCATAAATCTCTCTAAACTCATTTTCTTCTGTCTGAGCAGTTCCTGTCATACCAGATAATTTATTATACATTCTAAAATAGTTTTGATAAGTTATTGTAGCTAAAGTTTTAGATTCTCTTTCTACTCTAACACCCTCTTTAGCTTCTATAGCTTGGTGAAGACCATCACTATATCTTCTTCCTTCCATAGCTCTTCCTGTAAACTCATCAACTATTAAAATCTCTCCATCTTTAATCATATAATCTTTATCTTTTTTCATTACATAATTAGCTTTTAATGCTTGAACTACATGGTGTTGTATTTCCATATTTTCTGCATCAGCATAGTTATCTACTTTAAAGAAATTTTCTGCTTTATTAACACCATCATCTGTAAGCATAGCTGAATTAGCTTTTTCATCTATTGTAAAATCTTTTTCAGATATTAAAGATTTAGCAAAATAATCTGCAACTTTATAAAATTCTGTAGACTTTTCCCCTTGACCTGATATTATTAGTGGAGTTCTAGCTTCATCTATTAAAATAGAGTCCACTTCATCCACAATTGCAAAGTTTAATTTTCTTTGGACTCTTTCTTCTTTATAAACTACCATGTTATCTCTTAAATAATCAAATCCAAATTCACTATTTGTTCCATAAGTTATATCTGCAGCATAAGCTTCTTGTCTTTCTTCATTATTTAAGTTATGTAAAATAACTCCTACTTTTAGACCTAAAAACTCATATACTGGAGCCATTAAATCTCTATCTCTTTTTGCCAAATAATCATTAACTGTAACTATATGTACCCCTTTTCCTGTTAATGCATTTATATATGCTGGTAATGTAGCAACTAAAGTTTTACCTTCACCAGTTTTCATTTCTCCAATTCTACCTTGATGTAATACTACACCACCAATTAGTTGTTCTCTATAATGCTTAAGCCCTATAGTTCTATGTGCTGCCTCTCTAACTAATGCAAAGGCTTCTGGTAAAATATCATCTAGTTTTTCCCCTTTTTCTAGTCTATTTTTAAATTCCTCAGTTTTTAACTTGAATTCTTCATCTTTTAAGGATTTCATCTTTTCATCTAAAGCTTCTATTTTATTTACTATAGGATTAACTCTTCTAAGTTCTCTTTCACTATACGTACCAAATATTTTATTTAAAATTCCCATACTATTCATCCTCACTATTTATCAAATTTTATAGGTCTTAACTTTATAAATTATATCATTTAACTATACTCCATTCAACTTTTTAAAATAATAATTATGTAAATTTGTAAATAATAATTAATTATAGTAAACCCTAGGTTTATAAACTTTATCTATATAAAAAAGTAGACATATACCCTTGTATATGTCTACTTTTTACTAGTCCTTTATATTAACATGTTAATATATTATTTTAAAATTCAGGTTCTATTAAACCATAATTACCATCTTTTCTTCTATATATAACATTTACTTCCTCTGTATCAGCATTTTGATATACAAAGAAATTATGTCCTAAAAGCTCCATTTGTAAAACCGCTTCTTCTGAAGACATTGGTTTCATGGCAAATTTTTTAGTCTTTACTATTTGAGTCTCTTTATTTTCTCCACTTTCATAATCTGGTATATATTGAAATCTTAATGAACCATCATGAATTTTGCGTTGAAGTTTAGTTTTTTGTTTTCTTATTTGTCTTTCCAATTTATCAATTACCATGTCTATAGATGCATACATATCCTCTGTTGTTTCTTCTCCTCTTAATATAACTCCATGAAATGGTATTGTAACTTCTATAGTTTGCTTATTTTTGTGTACACTCAATGTAGCTGTTACCACTACATCAGGGTTGAAAAATCTTTCAAGCTTTGACAGCTTCTTTTCAACTGTCTCCTTTAAAGCATTTGTTATATCGATATTTTTGCCTATTACTGTTATTTTCATTCTTCAGCCCCTCTTTCTGTTCTTGATTATGTTTTTTAATCTTGTTATGTTATTTATATTTTAATACTATTTTTTAAAAAACTCAATAGAATTTTTTTAAATTTACAAAATATTAAGTTATTTATAATAATTTTTTACTAATATGAATTATTTGATATTAGTATAAAAATAAGACCTATAGTTATACTATAAGCCTCAATTAGTTAAAATTAGTTGACCTGGTTTTTGACCCCACACTCGCCTGCTGGAATTTTCGCTACCCAGAGTTCGTCTTCTCACTACTAACCCTCTCGTTTTTAATAACGGCAGGACTTACTTCTAAGCCGCACCATGCTCATCAAATATTTTTATTTAACTTACGTGGATCGTTTTGCCTGCGACTGGCATCGACTTTCAACCACAAACCTAATTTTACTATATTTAAATTATACATCACTTTTTGCTGCAGTCAATATAAAAATTTCTTTTGCTCCACTCTTTTTTAACTCGTTAGCACAATAAAAGGAGGTAGCTCCTGTGGTTAAAACATCATCAATTAAAAGTATTCTTTTATTTTCTACACATTTTTCATTATAAACCCTAAAACTATCCTTAACATTTAGCCATCTTTCAATTCCATTTAATCCTATTTGATCTTTTGTATTTATGTTCTTTTTTAAACAATAGACTATTGGTATATTAATGCTTTTACTTATAATCCTGGCTAAGTACTCACTTTGATTATATCCTCTTTTTTTGTAAGATTTTTTACTGGATGGAACAAAAGTTATAATATCTGTGTTTATATTAATTTCTTTTGCTTTTCTACACATTAAATTAGCTATTACTTCTCCACTTTTAAAATCACCTTTATATTTTAAATTTAATATAAGCTCCATCATTATACCTGAATAATAACAAGTAGGGAATGCTGAAAAACATTTTTGCCCACTTTCAATAATTTTAACGTCACTACAATGCTTTATAGCGTTAAGGCATTCTTTACATATTAAATCTTCTTCTATATATTTTTCACATATTACACATTTATTTTCATAGGGGTATATTACTTCTCCTATACATTCCATAATATATTTTATATAGTTAAAAATCCTAGTTCCCATGCTTCTTTATTAAAGTCTCTTATTATATTTTTAGCTTTCTCCATATGTACAGTTTCCGTATTAGCTAGAAATATAATTTCACCTTTAAAATCATATTCACCTCTCCCTACAGTACCACATAAATATATTAATTCTTTATAATTAAATTTATTTTTATCTGAACCATAAATTATCAAATCTGTATCCTTTAATTTTGAAAATCCATCATAAAATAAATTAGTTATAAATATACCTTCCTTCATCTTTTCAAAGTTAACTAAGCTTTTATTAGAATCTAACTCCATATCTAGTATTACATTTACATCAATTTTATTTATATAATTTTTAAAATAATCATATAAATTTTTACTAATAAAATGTGAAGGGGTATATATAATAACTTTCCTTTTAGACTGAAATGACCATTTCATGTAATCATAAATAATAAAAGGAATTTCTCTACTTATATTTATTCTAGTTAATAATGTTCTTGGTTCTATTATAGGCATTTTATCCTTTTTAAAGGGGATATAAATACTTCTACTATTTATAAATAAGCTTTCTATAGAATACATTATACATTTCCCTTCATTGGTAAGTTTAGACAAAATTAAATCTTTTATACTATCCTTATTATGATTTGCGTAACTACTTAAATCGTCATATATTATAAAATCAAATTTCTCGTCCATATTAAATGCCACATTAAAATTAGTAACTTTTAAGTTTGAAGCTATATCTAATTTACTCTTTCTTATATAAGAATATTGTCTAAAATCACTTTTTCTTTTTATATTTTGTATTATATCTATGCTTTTTTCCTCTTCATTTGTTATATATAAAATACTATTCCTATTTTTTATTAAATATAAAATAGAATCCACAAAAAAATTTGTAGTATTATAAGGTATAGATACAACATTTAAGAACTTTTCTCTACCTTTACACCAATTTAATATAACTTCACTAAATCCATATTCTTCTTTGGATATTGTAAGTAAAGACATACAGTTTCACCTTCTATATATAATATATTATTTTTCATCTATAATTTCAGTGTCTAAAACATTACTTATACGCCACTTTAAAAGAGAATATCTTTTAAAAATTTTATCATTTTGTACCATAAAATTAATAGCTTTTAGAGATCCTACCAAAACAACAAGCTTTTTGGCTCTTGTTATTCCTGTATACAATAAATTTCTATTCATTAAAAGTGGTGGTCCTTTAAAGGCTGGCATAATTACTACTGGAAATTCACTGCCTTGACTTTTATGAATAGTTACAGCATAAGCTAAATCTATTTCATCTAAATATAAATTTTCATATATTACTCTTCTTTCATTATCAAACAAAACTTGAACCGTTTCTTTTTCTTCATCTATATCTTCTATATACCCTACATCTCCATTAAATATTCCTAACCCTTCTGCTTCACCCTCACCACTTGTTCTAGTCCACTTTAAAGAGTAGTTATTTTTTGTTTGCATAACTTTATCTCCTACTCTAAATATATAGTCCTTAAATTCCATTTCTTTTTTCAAATCATTCTTAGGGTTTAAAACAGATTGCAATTCCTTATTTAAATTAGAAACACCTAAAATTCCCTTTCTCATTGGAGATAGTATTTGTATATCATGAATTTTATGCCAACTTTTATTAAATTTAGGTAATCTTTTATTTGAAAGTTCTAATAATGTATTAACTATTTTTTTAGGTTCACTACATTCTATAAAATAAAAATCTTTATCCTTTTTATTTATAAGGGGCATTTCCCCATCATTTATTCTATGAGCATTTACTATAATCATGCTCTCTTTAGATTGTCTAAATATCTCTTTTAATCTTACTACCTTTACGCACTTACTTTCTATTAAATCTCTTAATACATTTCCAGGACCTACTGATGGAAGTTGATCTACATCCCCAACTATTATTATTCTTGTACCTAATGCTACAGCTTTTAAAAGTGTATTCATTAATATTATATCTATCATGGAAGCTTCATCTATTATCACTACATCACATTCTAAAGGAGTTTCTTCGCCTTTAGAAAAAACTTCTTCTGTGTCATCCCCTGATACACCCATTTCTAATAATCTATGTATTGTTTTAGCTTCTCTGCCCGTAGTTTCAGACATTCTTTTAGCTGCTCTTCCTGTAGGTGCTGCCATAAAAACTCTCATGTTAGCTTTTTCAAATATCTCTGTTATACAATTAATAATAGTTGTTTTTCCTGTACCTGGGCCTCCTGTTATTATTTCCACACCATTTTCTAAGGCTCCTTTTATAGCTTCCCTTTGAGAATCATGAAATTTTATATTATTGCTTTTTTCAAAATTTAATATTTCATCTTCTATATTTATATTTAAATTATCATATTGTGACAAAGATAAACTAAGTATTTTTTTTGTAACTCCCAACTCGCAATAATAATAAGGTAGAGTAAAAACGCAACCTTGCTCTTTTACTTTTTCTATCTTTAATTTATTTTCCGCCATATTATTATATATATTTTCATGTATTTCTTCTTCTTTTACACCTAATATGTTCATAGCCTCACTTATAAGCTTATCTAAAGGCATGTAAGTATTTCCTAAACTACAAAATCCATTTATTATATAGTTTATTCCACTTTGAATTCTAAAGGGTGAATTACCTGCTATTCCTAAGCTTCTAGCTATTTTATCTGCAGTTTTAAAACCTATCCCGCTTATTTCTTCTGTAAGTATATATGGGTTTTCTTTAACAATTGCTATAGAATTTTCTCCAAATCTTTTATAAACTTTCATGCATTGATTAGGTGTAACTCCATAATTTTGAAAAAACATCATTATGTTTCGTACTTCATTTTGTTTTATATAGGAATCATATATTATTTCTATTTTTTTCTTTCCTATCCCCTCTATTTCTGTCAATCTTTCTATATTATTGTCTAATATATTTAATGTTTCTTCTCCAAATTTTTTTACAATTTTTTTTGCAGTTACTGGACCTATACCTGATATAATTCCTGAGGATAAATATCTTTCTATACCAGCTATGGTATCAGGCACTAACTCTTCACATATTTCTACTTTGAATTGATTTCCAAATTGTGGATGAATAACCCATTTACCTTTCAATTTTAAATTTTGTCCTTCTGTTATATAAGGCATACATCCTACTATGGTTATAATCTCGTTTTCCTCTCTTATTTTTGCCACTACATATCCATTCTCATCATTTTTAAAAAGTATATCCTCTATAAATCCCTGTATTTCCTGCATAAAAAATCTCTCCTAATCTTTTTCATTCCACTACTATTACCCATAATACTACCACTTCTAATTATGGTAAATACTATAGTTTTTTAACTCTAATCATTTAGAATAATTATATCATATTATTATAAAAAAATATAAAGGAATGGCATGTTATCATGTCCATTCCTTTTTACACTACTTTAACTTATATATGTTTTTTTATTTCCTCTACTTTATCTAATCTTTCCCATGGTACATCTATGTCTGTTCTTCCAAAATGTCCATAAGCAGCAACTTGTTTATATATAGGTCTTCTTAAGTCTAAATCTCTTATTATAGCTCCAGGTCTTAAATCAAATACTTTATTTACTATTGAAACTATTTCTTCATCAGCCATTTTACCTGTCCCAAATGTATCAACTGAAATAGATACTGGTTTAGCTACCCCTATAGCATAAGCTAGCTGAATTTCTAACTTATCAGCAACCCCTGCTGCAACTAAATTTTTAGCTACCCATCTTGCCGCATATGCAGCAGATCTATCAACCTTTGTTGGATCCTTACCTGAAAAAGCTCCACCACCGTGTCTTCCATATCCACCATAAGTATCAACTATTATTTTTCTTCCTGTTAATCCTGAGTCTCCTTGAGGTCCACCAATTACAAATCTTCCTGTTGGGTTTATAAAATATTTAGTATTTTCATCTAATAATTCTGATGGTACTATAACTCTTATTACATGTTCTTTAATATCTTTTTCTATTTGTTCTAAAGAAACTTCTGGACCATGTTGAGTTGAAATAACTATAGCATCTATTCTTACAGGTTTACCATCTTCATATTCTACAGTCACTTGAGTTTTACCGTCTGGTCTCAAATATGGTAATGTACCACTTTTTCTTACTTCTGATAATCTTCTTGATAATTTGTGAGCCATCTCTATAGGCATTGGCATATATTCTTTAGTTTCATTTGTAGCAAAACCAAACATCATGCCTTGATCTCCAGCACCTACAGCATCTAATTTATCCATTTCACCCTTTTTAGATTCTAAAGCTTCATCAACCCCCATGGCTATATCTACTGATTGTTCATCTATTGATGTTATTACAGAACAAGTCTCACAATCAAATCCATATTTAGCTCTATCATATCCTATTTCTCTTATTGCTTCTCTAACTAACTTTGGTATATCAACATAACATTTTGTTGATATCTCTCCCATTACCATTACCATTCCTGTTGTAACTGCTGTTTCGCAAGCAACTCTTCCATTCGGATCTTTATCTAATATAGCATCTAAAACTGCATCTGAAATTTGGTCGCATATTTTATCTGGATGTCCTTCCGTTACTGATTCAGATGTAAATAACTTTCTCACTTTAACTCCTCCTAATTACTAATTTTTGTCTAAAAAATAAAACCTCTTCAATAAGAAGAGGTTATTATATAACTACTCTCTCTTATCTTGCAGATAACACTGCTGGAATTGGCACCTTAGTGAATATCACTGGTTGCCGGGTTTCATAGGGCCCTTTTCCCTCCACCTCTCTTGATAAGAGTTCTTTATTACTATTTATTAAAAATCATATCATACTAAAAAACACATGTCAATATTATACTTATAATATATTCATTATAAATCATCTATATACAAATAAAAACATCCTTACTATAGTAAGGATGTTTGGTGGAGGAGGACGGATTCGAACCATCGAAGCGAATCGCAACAGATTTACAGTCTGCCCCCTTTGGCCACTCGGGAACTCCTCCACATATGGAGCTGGCAATAGGACTTGAACCTACAACCTGCTGATTACAAGTCAGCTGCTCTGCCAATTGAGCCATGCCAGCATAATATAAAATTTTAATGGTGGGCACAACAGGGCTCGAACCTGTGACCCCCTGCTTGTAAGGCAGATGCTCTCCCAGCTGAGCTATGCGCCCATTAAAATAAATATGGTGGAGGAGGACGGATTCGAACCATCGAAGCGAATCGCAACAGATTTACAGTCTGCCCCCTTTGGCCACTCGGGAACTCCTCCACATATGGAGCTGGCAATAGGACTTGAACCTACAACCTGCTGATTACAAGTCAGCTGCTCTGCCAATTGAGCCATGCCAGCATATTTTTTTGTGTCGTATCGACAAGAAATAGTATATCTATTTATCAATATAAATTCAAGCAAAATTAATAGCCTTTATATCAATTCTAACCCTATATACATAACCTTTGCTCTTGAATGCTTTGTTTTTCTTATTATTTTATTTCAATAAATTTGTTTGTATTATATATTTATTAATTTATAATAAATATATAATCTTAATTTATACATATACTACGGAGGAATATCATGCAAAAATTATTAGGAAAGCTTAGAAGAGCAATAGGGGATTTTAATTTAATACAAAATAGCGATAAAATAGCTGTTGGTTTATCCGGAGGAAAGGATAGCATAACTTTACTTCATCTACTAAAAAGATATCAAAGCTTTTCTCCTGAAAAGTTTGATTTAATAGCTATAACATTAGATACAATGACAGGAGCAGATTTTTCTCCTATTGAAAGTGTATGCTCTGATATAAATGTTCCATTATACATATACAAAACTCCAATAAAAGAAATAGTTTTCGATGTGAGAAAAGAAAAAAATCCTTGCTCTTTGTGTGCTAATTTAAGAAGAGGGGCTTTAAATAATTATTCTAAAAAACTAGGATGTAACAAAATAGCCTTGGGTCATCATAAAAATGATGCTATAGAAACTTTATTAATGTCTATGCTATACGAAGGAAGAGTAAGTTGCTTTTCCCCAAAAACTTATTTAAATAAAGCTGATATAACAATAATTAGGCCTATGATATATATAGATGAACTAGCCATTAAAAGTGTTGTTAAAAGATATAATTTACCTATAATTAAAAATCCTTGTCCTGCTAATGGTAATACTAAAAGACAATATATGAAAGAACTTACCTATACTTTAGAAAAAGATATTCCTAAAGTTAAAGACAGACTACTTGGATGCTTAACTAATACCAAGCAAATAAACCTATGGGACAAAGAAAAAATCAAATAATATTTAACTCCTTATATTCATATATATTAATATAAGGAGGGGTGTGTTTTGAATATAGAAAAAACTCATTATATGGAATCATTATCTTATTATAAAATAGCAAATTCTCTTAAAAATTATTTAAATAAAGATACGATAATAATATGCATAGGTACAGATAGATGTATAGGGGATTGCCTTGGACCTTTAGTTGGAACCATATTAAAATATAAGAATATACCTTTAAAATTATATGGAACTTTAGATGAACCTATACACGCTTTAAATATAGAGAAAACTATAAAAAATATTAAAAACTCCTACCCTAATAGTTCCATAATAGGTATAGATGCTTGCCTTGGTGACAAAAATAATATAGGTCAAATCCAAGTAAGAAATTTTCCCATACAACCTGGAAAAGGTGTTGGTAAAACACTTCCTAAAGTAGGAGATTGTTCAATTGTTGGTATTGTAGATTCAAATGAAAACTGTGATATATTTACTTCTGCTAACACTAGATTAAGCTTAATATTAAATATAGCTAAAGTTATTGCTCATTCAATTTTACACTGTTGTTATATATTAGATATTTAAAAAATATTATTATAACTAGGTATAGTTTATTAATTATTCCCATTAATATAAAAAATAAAGCTCCTGATTATTAATTAATCAGGAGCTTTATTTTTATATGTAGTTATTTAAACTTATTATACTAAATTTAATCCATCACCGGATTCTGATATTCCCATCTTATCTAAATACTCTAGCATTTTTCCTGTTCCCTCTGCAACACAAGAAACCGGGTTTTCTGCTATATGTACAGGTACTTTATTAACATTTTCTATTAAATCACTAAGACCAGTAAGCAGTGCACCTCCACCTGTCATTATTATACCCTTATCTGCTATATCAGCTGATAATTCCGGTGGTGTCTTTTCTAATACCGAATGAGTAAGTTCTGCTATGGAATTTACAGTATCCTGTAATGCTTCTCTCATTTCATCTGAGGTTACATTTAAATTTTTGGGTAATCCTGTAACTAAATCTCTTCCCCTTATATCCATTGATGTATTCTGACCTTTTGAGAAAGCAGAACCTATTTTTATCTTTAAGTCTTCAGCTGTCCTTTCTCCTATCATAAGCTTGTGTTTTTTTCTTATATATTTTATTATAGCATCATCGAACTTGTCCCCTGCTACTTTTATAGATGATCTTACTACTATGCCTCCCAGAGAAATAACCGCTATATCTGTAGTGCCTCCTCCAATATCTATAATCATACTTCCGCTAGCCTTAGTTATATCTAAATCTGCACCAATAGCTGCTGCTAAAGGTTCTTCTATTAAAAATACCTTCTTAGCTCCAGCATTTCTAGCCGCATCCATAACAGCTCTTTTTTCAACTTCTGTAGCTTCTGATGGAATACATATTACTACCCTTGGTGCAGATATTTTTTTCTTTCCACAAGCTTTTCCAATAAAATATTTTAACATTTTCTCAGTAATATCATAATCTGATATTACACCATCTCTCATAGGCCTTATGGCTACTATATTACCTGGGGTTCTACCAATCATCTCTCTAGCTTCTTGTCCAACAGCTAGAACCCTATTTTTGTTTCTGTCTATCGCCACTACTGAAGGTTCATTTAAGATTACACCTTTTCCCTTCATATATACAAGTACTGTAGCTGTCCCTAAATCAATTCCCATATCTGTTCCTACACTAAAAAACATTCCCGTATCCTCTCCTACTCTATTGTAGTTATATATAAATTATGAGAACCCTTTACATTTTTCTCATAACTATCTATTCTAATTATAATAGGAATGTAATTAACCTTCAATAGCTTTATATTTCATCTTTGTAGCTTTTCCACCTCTTATATGTCGCTCCGCCTTATTATAATCTAATATTTCTTTTGCTTCTTCTGCGATTTGAGGGTTTATTTTAGGTAACCTTTCCGTCATATCTTTGTGTATTGTACTTTTACTCACTCCAAAAACTTTGGCTGTTTTTCTTATAGTAGCTTTAGAATCTATAATATAGTGTGCCACTTCAAGAACTCTTTCTTCAATGTAATCTTTCAAAGTGCTACCTCCTTAATCCCTTTATATTTATAAATATGCTTGTATAAAGGATTAAATTCATTTATATTTAGCCATCTTCCGCATAAAAGCGGAAAATGGCATCCTTATTAATATTTAATATATTTTGAAGGATTTATGTATTTATTTCCCTTCATCATAGCAAAATGCAAGTGATCTCCATATTTTTCATATGCTGCTCTTAATGTAGTTTTTCCTACATTACCTATTAAAGAACCTTGCTTTATTTGCTGGCCTTTAGTAACTTTAACTTTAGAATCTAAATTAGCATATACGCTCTTTATTCCGTTTTGATGATTAACAGTTACCTTTACACCATCTTGACTTGAAGTAACTATCTCTTCAACTTTCCCATCTGCAATAGCACAAACAGGTGAATTTAGTTTAGCTTTTATATCTAATCCTAAATTAGCTCTATAGCTTGAAGTTGAATTCCAAAATACTGGATCTTCTGAATATACTCTTGCTAAAGTTCCTTCTACTGGTTTTATAAAATTGTTATTTTGAGCTTTTGAAACTTGAGCTGTTTCCTTTTCATTTTGTTTACTCTTTTCATTTTCTTTGTTTTGCTCTTTTTCATTTTCTTTGTTTTCTTCTTTTTTCACTTCAAGGGCATTATTATAACTTTTAGAATTCCCTTCTACAGCCTTTGCCGAATCTTTTTCTTTTTTATTTTCAACTACTTTATTTTCAATAGGTTCTTTCTTTACATGTGAATTACTCTTCACTGAAATAGCTGCTATAGCAGCTACTATGCAAAGACAAAGGAATAAAACTACATAAAACCCCTCCTTCTTAAAAAAGTTTGATTTTTTATTAGATGGTTTTTTTTCCATATCAACACCTCCTTTTTTTAGTTTGTCCAGTAGATAGCAAAAAATACATATTTTATTAAGAAATTTTCCCTTTTTTCCCCTAAAATTCAACATTACTTTTGTTATATTTCATATCTAATTGTTGATACTTGTAAATTCTTAATTTGTAATTTAAATAATTTAAAAATAAAATAGATGTATCAAAATAAAATAGATTTAATTTTAATACCACAAAGATAATAAAATACACTTCGCATAAAACTTATTAATAAGCTTATATTGTGTATTTTTTATTTTTGCTATATTAAAATTAAATCTATTCTTATACATACACTTTTATATATTTATAATTAAATTTTATAATTCTATGTTATATAAAGAACTTATAACTATAAATGCCAATCCATAAATTTATTAACACTAATTTTTATATTTAAGAATTTCTATATTTACTCCTTTATAATAATGTTTAAGTATATAATCATATTTTTCTCCTGATTTACCCATACTATTTGCTCCCCATTGGCTCATTCCAACATTATGGCCATAACCATTACAATTTACTATAAGATAGTTATCTTTAAATTCTAAGGAAAATTTAGATGAATTTAACCCTAAAATTTTTCTAAATTCTGTGCCTTTAATTTCTATATTGTCTATTTTAATTTTCTTAATACTCCCACTTTCTGTTTTATCCTTTATTAATATTTTCTTATTTATATTTTTTTGGTTTATAGTACACTTAGGATACTTAGTTTTTATTATTTTCATAAATTGATCATAAGGAATTTTTTTACTACTCTTAAATTTAGGAGCCCTCTCTTCCCCTGGACTTTTTACACTTTTTAAATAAGGAACCTCACTATTGAACACATTTTCACTATCTTCTGTTTTTCCATTACTAGTAGCAAAATAATATGGAGCCATAACTATTTCATTGTTATATACAAGTACATTTCCCTTAGTGCTATTAACACTCTCTTCTATTTTATTCCAATATTCATTTCTCTTTCCTTTTGGCCAAGATTTTATTCTTTTATCCTTAGGCATAAAAACTTGAGACTGAACACTATCACATACATCTGCATTTATTCTTTTATTATATTGGTTTTCACCAAAACCTTTCATATGAGCTAAGGCATAGGTTCTGGCCGCTACTGCTTGAGCTTTTAGTGCTTCTATATGAAACTCTGCTGGCATTTCCGCTGAAACAACGCCCTTTACATATTCTTCTAAAGGTATTGATCTTACAACCTTTTCATTAACAAAATAAACTCTAACCTGTGGCTCTGATTTCACTTTATATTTTTTATTTATATCTAGCTTTTCTTCTTGTTTTTTCTTTTCTAGCCCGATCTTATTTATAGGATTCTTAACCTTTTGTTCTTTGTTTCCACTAAAAGATAAAACAAAGCTTAAAATTAACATAATACAAACAGTACTTATTATTGTTATAACTAACTTATTAATATTAGTATACCTATTTAATCTTCTCATGTTTTCCCTCTTTTCATAATAAAGTTTTCTATACAATTATATTTTTCATAGAGGTTTATTATGCTAAAATATAAGCTAAAACTTAATTATAATTTTGTTATAAGCTTAAATATTATTTCCTATATGTATACACAAATTATTATAGTATTAATTCTAAGTAAATTTTTAAAATAAACTTATTATATAAATTCAAAAGTTTATATATAAATATAATAAAAAAACTCATAGCAAATAATTACTATGAGTTCTTTATCATATCCAATTATTAAATTTTAATTTACTCGTATAATATCTGCTCCTAATTTATTTAACTTTTCCTCTATCTTTACGTATCCTCTATCTATATGATAAATATCAGTTATTTCCGTTTTACCTTCAGCTATTAGAGCGCATAATATAAGAGCTGCTCCTGCCCTTAAATCTGTGGCCTTAACTTCTGTTCCTGTTAATTTACTTACACCTTCTATTACGGCACTTCTTCCATCTATTTTTACATCTGCACCCATTCTTTTCATTTCAGATACATGCATAAACCTATTTTCAAATATAGTTTCTGTAATAATACTGGTTCCTTTTATAGTAGATAATAAAGCCATCATTTGTGCTTGCATATCTGTTGGAAACCCTGGATAGGGCATAGTTTTTATATCTACTGGATTTAATACTTTTCTTCCATCTACTATAGCAGTTTCTCCCTTAATTTTTATATCGACACCCATTTCTGTTAACTTTGCAATTATGGGTTTTAAATGTTCTTCTATAACACCATTTATTTGTATTTTACTCTTAGTTATAGCAGCAGCTATCATAAAAGTTCCTGCTTCTATTCTATCATATATAGGTCTATGTGTTGCTCCCTTTAATTGATTAACACCCATTATTCTTACTGTATCTGTTCCTGCCCCTATAACCTTTGCTCCTATACTGTTTAAAAATCTTCCTAAATCCTGTATTTCTGGTTCCTCTGCTGCATTCTCTATAATAGTTTCTCCTTCTGCCATAACTGATGCCATCATTATATTTTCTGTAGCCCCTACAGAAGGAAAATCTAAATAAATTTTATTTCCTATCAATTTATCTGCCACTGCTTCTACATAACCATGTCCTATATTAACTTTTGCTCCAAGGGCAGTGAATCCTTTTAAATGTAAATCTATAGGTCTTGTACCTATATTACATCCTCCCGGTAATGATATTTTAAACCTTCCAAATCTAGACATCATAGGACCCATTAATAAAAATGATGCCCTCATTTTCTTAACTAAATCACTATCAGGTTCTAAATTATCCACTGGTTTAGAATCTATTATAATTCTATTGTTAGCCTCATCTATATTCACCTTAGCTGAAATACTTTTTAAAATTTCTCCAATAACAAACACATCCTCTAGCATTGGGGCGTTATCTATAACACATTTATCTCCACTCAATATACTACCTGCAATAATTGGTAATACTGAATTTTTAGCTGTACTTATGTTTACATCACCTTTTAATTTATTTCCACCATTAATCACTATCTTATCCATTATTATCCTCCATTTCGATATTACTAATATGTTAAGTTTATCTGTGGTGTTCCTAATATTAAGTAGGTTTTTTCTGAATTATATTTACATACAGCATAATTAAAATCTATTTTTTTACCACAGACCTTTATTGGAGTGTATCTTTTTGTATAAGCTGTAGTGCTATATCCATTATCTATTTTTATTGTTTCTATATTCTTAGCACCATTTCTATTTAAAATTAAATTTACATCATCATTTAATTTTTTTGAATTTTTACTATTATTTTCTGCTTTTAAATATTGAAAAATATAATTTTTCTTATTTTTTAAATTTAAATATAACTTTAAATTATTTTTAAAATTTATAAAGCTTCTATTTAATGTAGAACTTTTAAAATCTACCATAACTATATTTTCATCATTATATTCTTTTATATTTATATTTCCTGACATTTCTTTATTATAAAAATATATATTATAATTACCATTTTTATTAAGGGATTTTTTATTGAAATCTTTATCTAATCCTAAATATGAACATATTTCTTTAGCAATTTGTTCATTTTGTGATTTTGTAGAAAAAGTTACATTACTTCCTACTTCAACTATATTACTATCTGTTTTATCTACTATTTCAAAAAATAACTCATCTTTATCTTTTGCTTTAGAGTAATTCTTGGGTATAAATAAAACTGCTATTATAGAAAATAATACAATAATTGATATGCCAAATTTTGTTTTTTTACTCACTTATCTCTCCCCCTTCTTCTTTAGATTATTTACATAAATTTCTAATTATATTCAATCCCAATATATTATTAATATATAGTTCTTAATAAAAAATGTGAATTATTTTTAAAATACTTGCAAAAAAAGCTTACAAGGTATACATAACTTTAATATTAAAGTTATGTATACCTTGTAAACTATAAAGATTTTTCTAAAGTTCTTTAGTTTTAATTCTAGCAATAGATCTAAACAATGCTAATTCTGCTCTTTTTACATCTATTTCTTTTTTATTTAGTAATCTTTCCTCTGCTCTTTTTTTAGCCTTTTCTGCTCTTTTTATATCTATATCTTCTGGTTTTTCACTAGCATCACATATAATATAAATCTTGTTATTTTCTACGTTTAATACTCCACTAGATGTAAATATATTTTTTTTATTGCCGCTTAAATCTATATATTTCGTAATAGTTGGCTTTAAATAAGTAATCATATTGACATGATTAGGAAGTATCGCTAATTCTCCATCTAATCCTTCAGTTATTACTTCTTTTATCTCTCCAATTTTAATGTTTTTTTCAGGAGTAAATATAGTAAATTCTATATTATCTTTCATATTATTCTCCTCTATTAACCTATTATAATTCTATTCCATTTCCTGTGCTTTCTTTAAAACCTCTTCCATGGTTCCTTGGAATAAGAAAGCTGATTCTGGAATATTATCATGTTTACCCTCTAATATTTCTTTAAAACCTTTAACAGTTTCCTTTATAGGCACATATTTACCCTGCATTCCTGTAAATTGTTCTGCTACTGTAAATGGCTGAGATAAAAATCTTTGTATTCTTCTTGCTCTACCAACCACTAACTTATCTTCTTCTGAAAGTTCATCTATACCTAATATAGCTATTATATCTTGAAGTTCTCTGTATCTTTCAAGTATATTTTTAACCTTTATAGCTACTTCATAATGTTCCTCACCTATTATTCTAGGATCTAACATTCTAGACGAAGATTCTAATGGATCTACCGCTGGATAAATCCCAAGTTCTGCTATAGATCTTGATAAAACTGTTGTTGCATCTAAGTGAGTAAATGTTGTTGCTGGCGCTGGATCTGTTAAGTCATCCGCCGGAACATATACCGCTTGAACAGATGTTATAGATCCGTTTTTAGTAGATGTTATTCTTTCTTGAAGAGCTCCCATTTCTGTAGCCAAAGTTGGTTGATATCCAACGGCACTTGGAATTCTTCCTAAAAGAGCTGAAACTTCTGATCCCGCTTGAGTAAATCTAAATATATTATCTATAAATAATAATACATCTTGGCCTTGATCTCTAAAATATTCTGACATTGTCAACCCTGTAAGAGCTACTCTCATTCTAGCTCCTGGTGGTTCGTTCATTTGTCCAAATACTAATGCTGTTTTCTCCAAAACTCCTGATTCTTTCATTTCATAGTAAAGATCGTTTCCTTCTCTAGTTCTTTCTCCAACACCTGTAAATACTGATAGTCCACCATGTTCTTTAGCTATATTATTTATCAACTCTTGTATTAATACAGTTTTCCCTACTCCTGCTCCTCCAAATAAACCTATTTTCCCACCTTTTTGATAAGGTGCTAATAAATCTATTACTTTTATACCTGTTTCAAATATTTCTGGTTCTACAGATTGTTCTTCAAAACTTGGAGCTGATCTATGAATAGGATATGATTGTTGTGATGTAAATTCTCCTTCTTCATCTATAGGATTTCCTAAAACATTAAATAATCTTCCTAAAACTTCTTTACCTACTGGTACTGAAACTGAACTTCCTGTATCTAAAACTTCCATACCCCTTCTTAGTCCTTCAGTACTTTCCATAGCTATAGCTCTAACTGTGTCATCTCCTATATGCTGTTCAACTTCAGCTATAACTTTTTTATCACCGGCATTTATTTCCAATGCATTAAACAAATCTGGAAGATTTTCCGAATCAAATTTTATATCTATAATTGGTCCTATTATTTGTATAACTTTCCCTAAATTTGGCACTATAGTACACCTCCTACCTTTGAGCTTCTGCACCACCAACTATTTCTGATATTTCTTGTGTAATAGCACTTTGTCTTAATCTATTAAATTGTACATTTAAATTATCTAGCAAATCATTAGCATTGTCTGTTGCACCATTCATTGCTGTCATTCTAGAACCATTTTCACTAGCTTTTGAATTATAAAAACAATTTAACACAGCTGCTTTTAAATAATTTTCTAAAACTTCATCCATCACCTGAGCTATTGAAGGATCAAATTCTATATATCTATTATCATTTTTATTTTCTTTAGTAAATGGTAATATTTTATTAATTAAGACCTGCTGTTTAACAGGTGAATAAAACTCTGAATATACTAAGAAAACTTCTCCTACTTTTTTAGTGCTATAAAGTTCTACTATACTCTGTGCTATAATTCTAGCTTCTTTTGCTGTAGGAACATCAGGTATTTCTATGTATTCTGCTAAAGTTTTTATACCTAGTTTCTTTAAATACATTCTTCCCTTTTGTCCTATTACTATAGCTAAAGATTTTTCTCTATCTTTTTTTATTTCATCTATAACATTATTTATTATGTTTACATTAAAGCTACCACAAAGACCTGAATCAGATGTAAATATAACATATAGCTTATTATCACTATCATTGCCATCTATATAAATATTTTTATCTTCCATAGAGTTAATTATATCTTTTAATACTGATTCATATTTATTATAGTATTTTTTATTTATTTCTAAATTAACCCTAGCTTTTCTAAGTTTAGAAGTAGCTACAAGCCCCATAGCTTTTGTGATTTTTCTTATATTGGTTACAGATTTTATTCTTCTTCTTATTCCGATAAGCCCTGCGCCTGCCATATCTTACCTCCTTCAGAGATATTAAATCTCTGATAAAAATACATTTTTAAAATCATTAATAGCTTTATCTAGCTTGCTTTTAAGCTCATCAGTTAATTGTTTCTTTTCTAATATCTCTTTTTCTATTTCTCTATAATGAGTATCCATATATTTAAATAATTCTTCTTCAAATACTTTTATTTTATTTACAGGTATATCTGAAAGATGATTATTAACTACAGCATAAAGAATTATTACCTCTTTCTCAACAGACATAGGTCTGTACTGAGTTTGCTTTAATATCTCAACCAATCTTTTACCTTTTTCCAATCTTTTCACTGATTCTTTGTCTAAATCAGATCCGAATTGAGAGAAAGCTGCTAATTCTCTATATTGTGCTAAATCTAATCTCAATGTACCAGCTACTTGTTTCATAGCCTTAATTTGAGCATTTCCACCAACCCTTGATACTGATATTCCTGCGTTAACCGCTGGTCTTTGTCCTGCATTAAACAAATCAGCTTCTAAGAATATTTGACCATCTGTTATTGATATAACATTAGTTGGTATATATGCAGTAACATCTCCTGCCAAAGTTTCTACTATTGGTAAAGCTGTTAATGAACCGCCTCCTAGTTTTTCTGACAACCTAGCAGACCTTTCTAGTAATCTTGAGTGTAAATAAAACACATCTCCTGGATAAGCTTCTCTTCCTGGTGGTCTTCTAAGTAATAGAGACATTGTTCTATAAGCTACTGCATGCTTAGATAAATCATCATATACTATTAAAACATCTTTCCCTTTATGCATAAAGTATTCACCCATGCTACATCCAGCGTAAGGTGCTAGATACTGCAAAGGAGCTGAATCCGATGCTGTAGATGAAACCACTATAGTATAATCCATGGCTCCCATTTTAGTTAAGTCATTAACTATATGTGCTACTGTAGATTGTTTTTGTCCTATAGCAACATATATACATATTACATCATTACCCTTTTGATTAAGTATTGTATCTATTGCTATAGCTGTTTTTCCTGTTTGTCTATCACCTATAATTAACTCTCTTTGCCCTTTACCTATAGGTATCATGGAGTCTATAGCTTTTATTCCTGTTTGTAATGGTTCTTTTACAGACTGTCTATCTATAACTCCTGGTGCTTGCACTTCAACTGCTCTAGTTTCATTAGTTAAAACTGGTCCTTTTCCATCTATAGCCATACCTAGAGAGTTCACTACTCTTCCTACTAATGCTTCTCCTACAGGTACTTCAACTACTTTTCCAGTTCTTTTTACTATATTTCCTTCTTTTATACCTTCTTCAGATCCTAGTAAAACGCAACCCACATTATCTTGTTCTAGGTTTAGAGCCATTCCATAAACATCATTTGGAAACTCTATAAGTTCCCCTTCCATACAATCTTGTAATCCATAAACTCTAGAAATTCCATCTCCAATTTGAATTATTGTTCCTGAATCTACAGTCTCTACGTTAGTATTAAATTTTTCTATTTGTTGTCTTATTATTGATGTTATTTCTTCTGGCTTTATATGCATAATCTCACCTCTATTCTCTTTTGAGCATCATTTTTTTTATGTCTTTTAATCTTGTACTTAGAGTACCGTCTAAAACGTCATCTCCAACTCTTACATATACTCCGCCAATTATGCTTTTATCTATTTCTTCTTGTAATATTATTTTTTTATTATATTTATTTCCTAATTTTTTTATTAATTCTTCTTTTTCCTCTTTTAATAATGGGATTACAGTTTTAACATTAGCTAAAAGCATGTTATTTTTCTCTAAATAGATCTTTTCCATTTCTTTTAGCTTTTCTTCTAAATATAAAATTCTATCCTTTTCTATTAATACTAATAAAAATGATAAAAGCCCATCATCTACTTTACCTTTAAATATTTCAGTGAATATATCTTTCTTTCTAGAAGTACTTATTTCTGGATGTTTTAGTATTTTGCAAATATCTTCACTATTTTTTATTATATTTACTACTTCTTTTAGATCTCTTAAATATTCATCTACTTTATTGTTCTCTTCTGCTACTTCATAAAGAGCTAAAGCATATCTTCTATCTAAATATTCATACATAGCTATATACCTACCTTACTTATAAAATCCTTTATAAGTCTTCTATGTTCAAGATCATCAATAGTTTTTTCTAATGTTCTAGAAGAAACTAATACTGCAAGTTCTACTGCTTCTGCCTTTATTTCCTCTTCTGCATTTTTCTTTTGTCTTTCCGCTTCTAATCTTGATTTTTTTATTATTCCATCTGCTTCTTCATGGGCTTCTTTAAGAATATCCTCATATACTTTTTCAGCTTTTAATTTATATTCCTCTACTATAGTTTTACCTTGTTTTTTTGAATTACTTAGTTCTAACTCATTTTTTTCTTTTAGTTCTAATGCTAATTTTTGATTCTTATCTGTATCTTCTATTTTATTTATAATTTCATTTTGTCTTGAATCAACTATAGCAGTTATTTTATCAAACCAAAAATGTTTTACTATTAAAAGCAGTATAATAAAATTTAATATTGCAGCTATAATTTGCGGAATGCTTATATCCATATATAAAAAGCCTCCCTTCGGCCTTAAACTTTATAAGCACCTATATATAATAAATAGGCACTTATAAAATTAAATTACCTTAAATCTTAAATATTAAAAATAATGCTATTATTAACCCGTAAATTGCTGTTGCTTCTGAAAAGGCACTACCTATAACAAGAGTACTCATTATTTTACCACTTGCTTCTGGTTGTCTTGAAACTCCTTCTACAGCCTTTCCTGTAGCATTTCCTGTACCTATTCCTGCTCCTATACAAGCTAACGCTGCTATTCCTGCTCCTAAAGCTGCCATTCCTGATACAAATGCTTTTGGATCCATACCAAATTCCTCCTTAAATTTAAAAGTTTATGTTTTTTATTAATGTTCTGCTATTACTTTTATATTAATCATAGTTAACATAACAAATATAACCATTTGAATAGTTCCATCAAACACATCAAAATATATGTGAAGTGGAATAGGAACTACTAATTGAGCAAACCAACTTATACTAGCTAAAGCTGAGTAAACCAAATCCATAATAAGTACTGCTGCTGTTATATTACCAAATAATCTCAAACTCAAAGATACTGGAAGCATAACTCTCTCTATTAAGTTTAAAGGCAATAAAAATAAATATGGTTTACCATATCCCAAAAAATAATTTTTTACTCCAGACTTTCTTATAGCATATCCTTGTATTACTACAAAAGATATTAATGCCATTCCTAACACTACACTATAATCTAAAGTTGGTGGTTTCAAGCCTAATAATCCAACTAAATTCATAAGCAATAGATATATCATAAGTGTTCCTATAAATGGAATAAAGCTTTTAAATTCTTCTCCCATATTTTCATTAACTAAATTCCTAACTAAATCCAACATCATTTCCATAACTGTTTGTCTTTTGCTTGGAACTTTATTTAAATTTCTTGTTAATATAATACTTAATAACGCTACTATTGCAATAATTACCCATTGAATTACTAAACTTGAGGTAATACCAAATTTATATCCAAATAAGTTAATATAAAATAATGGTGAAAATTTCTCCAATTCATCACTTCCTTTTATACTTTGTTTTTACCTAAATTGGTTCCATAAAATATTATAGATATAAAATTTGAACTATATCCAAGTAAAAAAGGAATAATATTTTTTGTGTTATCTGTAGACAATAAAAGGCCTAAAATACACACAATAATAATTCTAATAAAAAAACCTAATATAGATAATATAGAATTTTTATTTTTTATTATTACCATATTAGTAGTTTTAGTATTTATAAATAGATTAATATTAGCTACTATTAATCCTATTAAAAAACAAAAGCTATAACTAATATTGAAGGTTATATAGATAATAATAAAAAAAGTTATTCCTATTATAAAATTAAATATTGTTACTTTAGAAATCATTTCTTTAATTTCTTTTATCAATTACAAATCCTCCGGAGTCATCTTTGTGATAACTTATTATATAACTTATAGTATAATAGTCAAAATTTTAATTATACTTATTTATAACCTTTTAGGACTATTATTATCAATTTAAACGTTTTACTTGCTTTTAACCGCTACTTATCTTTAAATAAATATGAATTCCTTACTGTAAGAATATTTTAAAACATTTTATGCAATTTCATAATTTAATTCACAATTCCAAATATTTTGTTTTTCATAATTTTTTTATACTTTTTTTTCAACTTTAATATTTTTTTGAAAAAATTTATAATATAATTATAAGCTTATTAAAAAACTGCTAAAAATTTATTATAAATATCACTGTTTTATATAGTAATTGTTACAATTTCGCAAAATAATAATGAATTAATCGTTTTTCATTCTTTCAATTGTTTTTAATAAAAAAACAATATAAATAAATAATATTTATATTGTTCTTTATTTTCCCCATATTTTATTTTATTATTTATTAACGTGGAATTCTTCTGGTCTTTTTTCTATCTTATCAAAATAATATAATATACTATCCACTATTCTAGTTGATGCCTTACCATCCCCATATGGGTTTATAGCTCTGCTCATAATATCATATTTTTGTTTGTTTTCTATTAAATTAGAGGCTTCTTTAGTTATAACTTCCTTATCTGTCCCCACAAGCTTAACTGTTCCTACTTTTACAGCTTCTGGTCTCTCTGTTACATCTCTTAGTACTAAAACGGGCTTACCTAAATGTGGTGCTTCTTCTTGAAGTCCACCTGAATCTGTCATTAGCATATAACATTTATTCATTAAATTATGTGTTTCTTTTGTATCTAATGGATCTAATAAATGTACTCTTTCTAAATCCCCCAAAATACTATAAACTGTATCTCTTACCACTGGGTTTAAATGAACTAAATATACAATCTCTACATCCTTGTATTTTTCTATTATAGTTTTTAACGCATTACATATATTTTCTATACCTTCTCCCCAATTTTCTCTTCTATGAGCTGTAACCATTATTACTTTTTTATTTTTATAATCTATTTCATTTAAATCTTTATTTTCAAAAGCGTAATCTTGTTCTACAGTAAACTCCATAGCATCTATAACTGTATTTCCTGTTACAAATATGCTGTCTTCATCTATAGCCTCTCTTAATAAATTATTTTTAGAACCTATAGTAGGGGCAAAATTTAAATCTGCTATACTTCCTGTAAGTTTTCTGTTCATTTCCTCTGGGAAAGGAAAATACTTATCAAAAGTTCTTAATCCAGCTTCTACATGCCCTACTTTTATTTGCTTATAAAAACCTGCTAAGGCTCCTGCAAAAGTTGTAGTTGTATCACCATGAACTAATATTAAATTAGGTTTTTCTTTTTCAAAAATTTCTTCTAATCCTTCTAACACTCTTGTAGTTATACCTGTAAGACTTTGTTTTGATTGCATTATATTAAGATCAAAATCTGGTTTTATATCGAATAATTCTAAAACTTGATCTAACATTTCTCTATGTTGTGCTGTCACACACACCCTATTTTCTATTTCTTCTCTTTTTTCTAATTCTTTAACTAAAGGTGCCATTTTTATAGCTTCTGGTCTAGTTCCAAATATAGTAATAGTTTTTATCTTATCCACTTTCCTTGCCTCCTTATTCTTTATGACTAAAAAATCCACATTTCCATGCTATTAGTATAAGAGCTAACATTATTGCTGTAAGTAAAAAATATGACTTTTGATTACTTATTTGCATGGCTATTATAGCAAAGCTTCCTAATACAGCACTTATTAAATACATTATTATAACTGCTTGACGTTGAGTTAATCCCATATCTAAAAGCCTATGATGAAGATGACCTCTGTCTGCTTGCATTATTGGTTTTCCATTTATTTTTCTTCTAATCATAGCAAATAATGTGTCATATATAGGTAATCCTAATGCTAATATTGGTACAACTATAGCAAAAGCTGTAGCAGACTTAATAGCTCCCTCTATAGATATAGCTGCTAGCAAAAACCCTAAAAGTTGGGATCCAGTATCCCCCATAAATATGGATGCTGGATTAAAGTTATAAGGCAAGAATCCTAATATAGAACCACTTAATATACTAGTTAATATAGCTGCTTCCCATCTTTGATTTAAAACAGCTATTACAAACATTGTAATACATGAAATTAATGCAACTCCTGCTGCCAATCCATCAAGCCCATCTATTAAATTTAAAGCGTTAGTTATACCTATGACCCATAATATAGTTATAGGTATAGCCAAAGCATGCAATCCCACATATAATGTAGCTTGATCAAAAGGATTAGTTATAAATTGTATTTTTAATCCACACATTATTAAACAAATAGCTGCAGCTAATTGAAATATAATCTTTTTTATAGGAGAAATATCATACTTATCATCAATAAATCCACCTATAACTATAACAGTAGATCCTAATATTATTCCTATTTCTTCTAAAGTTAGAGGGCCTTTTTTTAATATCAAGGCAACTACAAAAGATATGTATATTGCTATACCACCTAAAAGTGGTATAGGTTTTTTATGAATTTTTCTTTCATCCTTAGGTATATCTACTACACCTAGTATAAATGCAGCTTTTTTTACTATAGGTGTTAAAATAACTGATAGCACTATAGCTGTAATAGCTCCAATTATGTATAATTTTGTATCCATTATAAAACTCTCCTTAATCTAATTACAGGACTTATTATTTAATCAACATTAACTATGCCAAACCAGCTATGATAAACAAAAGAGCTATAAATCAATTTATTTTTAATTAATAAGATCCATCACCATCTAATGAATCATCATTTTCTATCCATTCCTCAACCTGTATAATTCTAAATTTTTCTTTTGAATCTCTTATAACTACTTTATCAATACCAGAATTTATTATAAATCTTTTACAAAGAGAACAAGGACCAGCATTGGCCACATATTTACCAGTATTATATTCTTTACCAACTAAATACATAGTTGATGCTATCATGTCTTGTCTTCTAGCAGATATGATAGCATTCTGTTCTGCATGAACAGATCTACAAAGTTCATATCTAGTACCTCGAGGTACCTTTAGCTCTTCCCTTTTACAATATCCTAAATCACAACAATTTTTTCTTCCTCGAGGTGCTCCTGCATAACCTGTTGCCATTATCTCATCATTCTTAACTATTATAGCAGCAAAGTTTCTTCTAAGGCATGTGCCTCTTTCTAAAATAGTCTCACATATATCTAAATAATAATTGTTCTTATCTACTCTATCCATTACGCCCTCCATATATAGTATAAATAAAATTTTAATTATAACTCTACTTTATTCTATAATAAAACCCAAATAATTAAAAGTATTTAAGAACATTTTAAAGAAATTGTCACTTAAAAGGAAGTTATACTACCTTTGGTTTAAAAAAGGGATATGTGGTTAGAAAGGCAATTCACTTCAATAAGAGATCCTAATTTGTTTTTTCTTAAAATATATGGTTTCAAATCATAACTCGCTGAACGCTCAGACAATAATTTGGAACATACATATATTTTACAAAAACGAATAAGAATCTCTAATCTTGTTCAAATGCCTTTTACACCACATATCCCCATTTTTTAAACCAAGAGAAAATAATATAACTCTTTAAAATAAAAAATACTATAAAATTACTCTTTTAAATTTATCTTTTCTAATAAATAATAAAGCATCTTTTCTTTTCTTGTTATTATTTTTGCTGTACATACCATACCAGATTTTATTTGTGCCTTTTCTCCTTTATGGCTATATAAAGGCTTACTATCTATAGAGGCCTCACCGGTATAAAAACTCACTCCACTTTTAGGATCTACCTTTGAATCAACACTTATATTTTCTAATTTACCATCTAAATATCCATATTCCTTATAAGGTAAGGATTGAAAATCATATTTTATAGTAGTACCTTTCTTTATATTGGCTATATCTTTATTAAGTATCATAAGATCTATTTTATATTTTGATTCAGATGGTAGTATATTTAAAACTTCTTGTCCTTCACCTAGTAAATCCCCTGTTTTAATCGGAGTACTTATATCAACAATACCATCTATAGGAGCTTTTATAGTACACTTTTCAATATTCATATCTATAACTTTTAAATTAGTTTTTATTTCTTCAAGTTTTTGTTTACTTAACTTTATTGAATTATCAATTTCAACTAAAGAAGAACTTTTTATCTTTTCTTCATTTATTTCTTTTGCATCATCACTGCTTGACATTTGATTATTTAAATCTTTTATTTTATCATTACATTCCTCTATAGCATTTTCTATATTTAATGTAAATTGATTTTTATATTTTGTAAGTTCTAATTTAGAGGCTTCAAGTTTAGCTTTTGCATCATTTATTAAAACTTCTTCTGCCTTCTTATTCTTTAAAGAATTATAGGAATCTTCTAAGGCTTTTATATTTTTTTCATTGCCTTCTAAATTTATTTTATAATCCCTAAATTGACTATAATAAGAAGTACCAGAACTTAAATAGTTAGTATTATTTTGTGCTGACTTTTTTAATAAATTTAAATTACTTATCTTAGCATTTAAATTATCTATTTGTGAATCTACTATCTTTTTATTATTGTCAGGGTTTTTTTTGCTTTTTTCATAACTTAAATATTTGTTATAGTACTCTTTTTCATCTTTACTATCTGTAAAATAATTTTTATTATCTGATATACTTTTCTTTAATTTTTCTAAATTACTTATTTCTTTTTCTAAGTCCTTTTTACTTTTATCTAATGAACTCTTTTGAACATCTAATTCTTTGTGTTCTAAGGTATATAAAACCTTGCCCTTTTCTACTTTATCACCATTTTTAAAATTTACAGATAAAACCTTACTTCCTAAAAGATTAGATACCTTATGAATATTTTCATTAGGTCTAACTACACCTTGTACATCTACAACTATTTCCTTTTCAGCAAACCAACACCATATAAAGGCACTTAAAAATATTAAAAGTAATATATAAATAAAAATAGTTGTAAAGGGGTGAGGTTTAGATTCTAATATTTCTCTACTATCTTTCATTTCATCAATATTTTGTATTATTGGCTTCATTAGTTAATCCCTCCCTTATCCTTTGATGCAGCAACTTCAAGTTTAACATCATCAAAGGGAAGTTGATCCTTCCAAAGGTTATAATACCTACCTTCAATATTTATTAATTCATCATGCGATCCTTTCTCTATAATCTCACCTCTATCTAAAACATATATAGTATTACATCTTCTAATAGTACTTAATCTATGGGCTATTATAATAGTTGTTATACCTTCACTGAATTCATTCATAGTATTTTCTATAGCTCTCTCTGTTATAGAATCTAAGCTACTTGTAGCCTCATCCATTATCAATATTTGTGGTTTTTTAAGTATTGCTCTAGCTATAGATAATCTTTGTTTTTGTCCACCTGAAAAGTTAGACCCATTCTCCTCTACTAATGTGTTATATCTTAGGGGAAGTGAATTTATAAAATCATGTATTTGTGCCCTTTTACAAGCTTCTATAATCTCTTCATATGTAATATAAGGATTTCCTAAGGATAAGTTTTCTTTTATAGTTCCATTAAATAGAAAAGTTTCTTGGGATATATACGCTATTTTATCCCTTAAAGTTTCTATATTTATATCCTTTATATTATATGTATTTATTAATATTTCACCTTTTTCACATTGATAAAAATTCATAAGTAGCTTTGCTAAGGTAGTTTTACCTGAACCACTTTCTCCAACTAAAGCAATCCTCTCACCAGACTTTATATTCATATTTATATCCTTAAGTATAAGCTTTCTAGTTCCATATCTAAAATCTACATCTTTAAATTCTATATTTCCTAGTAAGGATTGAGGTTTAATTTTTTTCTCTTCATCTATACTTTTTTCAAGCTCCAAATCTAATATTTCTCCAAGCCTTTCCCCGGCCACTACTGCTGTTTGAAGCTGTGGTTGAAGATTTATTATATTTTCTATAGGATCTAAAAAATATGCAAGTAATGCATTAAAACTTATAAGTTGTCCTATAGACATAGATCCTTTTAGAACTTGATGTGTTCCAACCCAAAGGATAACTACAGCAAATACCGCCTTAACACTTCCCTTTATTGAACCGTGAAGATTATTTATAAAACCATTTTTAAACACACTTTTTATAAGGGATATAAATCTCTTTTCTGTCTCTAAATTAACTTCACCTTCAGCATTAAAGGCTTTTATAGTTTCTACTCCATTTAATGATTCTACAAGATATGAAGTAAGTTTTGCATTATCTTCCATAACACTTCTATTTACTTCCTCCAAAGGTTTATTAAAAACCCAAACAATAATTATGTATAATACAACTGGAACTATGGTTATACCAAATAATAGACTATTTGAAGTATATAAAAATATTCCACCTATAATAACCATAAGACTATCTATCATCATAGTTAGGGTAGCCCCAGATATAGCATCTCTTATTTTAGATGCATCATTAAATCTTGATATAATCTCTCCTACCTCACGAGTTCCAAAAAAGTTCATAGGAAGATTTATAACATGCTCATAATATCCAAGCATTAATGGTATGTCCATATTTTGCCCCAAATAAATTAAAAGCTGTGTTCTAAAGGCATCTAATAAAACTCTAAAAAGAGTTAAAACTATTATTCCAATAGATATCATATGAAGACTTTTGTTTAAATTGTTTGGTATAATATCATCTAAAATAACCTTAAAATAAAAAGCTCCTATAATTCCTAAAATAGTCAATATAATAGAGGATAAAAATATATTTATAAGAAGCTTTTTTTGAGGCTTTATAAGTTTAAAAAACCTTTGAAATAATCCCTTTTTCTTATTTCCATTTTCAAACTTTACAGTAGGAGTCATAATAAGAAGTATACCTGTCCAAATCTGAAAAAACTCCTGTGGAGTATATTTAACAATCCCCTTACCAGGATCTGCAATTATAATTTCCTTTTGGCTTATCTTATGAATAACTACATAATGTAGTAATTTTTTATCTATAACCACATGAGCTATACAAGGAAGAGGTATTTCACTAAATAAATCCTCTGGTTTACTTGCCTTAACTCCCTTAGCAGTAAATCCAAGCTCCTCTGCAGCCTTAATTACCCCAAGAGCACTTGTACCTTCCTTATCTGTTCCTGCAACTTCTCTTATTTTTGATATTGGATACTTTAAACCATACTGCTTGCATATAGTTGCAAGACAAGCAGCACCACAATCTTTATAGTCATGTTGTTTAATACATACGTATTTGTTGAAAAAATATCTCATTTGGCACCTCTTTTGTTTGTTTTTATTATTTATAATTAATACATTGATATTATATACTAAAATAACATTTTTTTCACTTAATTGTATAAAATTGTTGAATTAGGTATTATATTCTGTTATAATTATAACGACTTTTCGAAAAGATTACAAAATTAACTATAGGAGGAATTTATTATGGAACAAATAAGTTTAATGGAATTAGAAAATATTAATGGTGGGGTTAATTGGGATGCCGTTGGATGCAGTATTGCTGCTGGTGGCGGTGGATATATCGGTGCTAAAATTGGAGCTTCAGTTGGTACTGCTGGTGGCCCTGTAGGAACTGTAGTAGGTGGAATAGTAGGTGGTGCTGTTGGCACTATAATATATACTGCTTGGGATTAATTTTATCATTAGGAGGCTTATTATGAATAATTATAAAAAAAATTCACAATACAAAGTAATTTCAAAACATGATTTAGAAAATATAAATGGAGGATTAGTAGGTGGTGCTATTGCTGGTGCTGTTCTAGGTGGTGCTGCTGGAGTAACCACTGCAGCAATTCATGGTGCTTATAAAGGAAGTATCTCTGGTAATAAATTATGGAAAGGCTATACTTCTGGTGCACTTGGTGGTGCTGCATGGGGACTAGCTAGTCCTGTATAATAAATTTAGTTTTAAAACATTTATACATAACCATTTTTTAAAGAACTTTAATTACATCAAGATTATGTATAAATGTTTTTGTATTATTTTTTATTAAATATTACTTAATTCTATAATTAAATTTCATCAATAAGGAGTTGAAAAAATTGACTAAATTTTTAAAAACACTTCCCATGTTGTTATCTTTTCTAGTTAGTTATATAATATTGATGCAAATAGATAGGAAATATCATTTAATGAGCAAAATAAATTTTTCAATAAACGTACCTAAAGATTGGAAACCTATGCTTTATGTATCTTTTATGTTAATATTAATAATATTTATACCTATTATTGATATATTTCCAGACGAATTTAATTATATTCTAAATGGAATTATATTAAGTATAACAGTTATACTTACTCAAAAAAACACATAAAAGAATAGGAAAATTAAATTAAATTTTCCTATTCTTTTATATTATCATATATATATTATTAATACACAACTCTTAAGAATTATGAACTTTCATATAGTTCTATCATGGTTTTTCTTAATCTATATTTCAAAGTTTTTAACTATAATTATACATTCAACAACAAAATCTATATTTACCATATTAATTTTTGTTCTATTTTAAATTTTACTTAATATAGTTTTTGACAAACTGGTAAAATAGGTTCTATCCATTGGGATAACTGAATTTCATGAAAATATAGCAAGTAAAATTTTTATTTTTTTCTTTTCAGTTTATCATAATTTGTTATAACATTGTTATAACAAATTAGACTAATACAAAAACTATTAAAAATAAATCTAGAATTCAAAGTGTTAAAATTTATCTTATAAAAAAATTTAAAATTTTAACTTTAATAATAAAAAAGCTTAAACTATAAAAGCTATAATTTAATATATAAACATAACAAATATAAATTTCAATAATTTTAATTTCAAGCTTTGGTTGAGTTTAAAATTACTATAACAACTTATAAAAATATGAAAATGAGAAACACTTTTATAAAAAGTAAATAACTATAAAAATAATTATTATTTTTATAGTTATCTATTTACTAAAAATATTTATTGTTTTAATAATAAATTTTTAAAAGCTTCTAAGTCGTAATTTCTTTATTTTGTTCCGTATAGTCTGTCTCCTGCATCTCCTAAACCTGGAACCACATAACCTTTTTCATTAAGTTTCTCATCTACAGAAGCTACATATATGTCTACATCTGGATGTTCGTCCATAACTTCTTTAATTCCTTCTGGAGCTGCTACAAGACACATCAATCTTATATGTTTTGCTCCTTTTTGTTTTAATAATGTTATTGCATCTTTTGCAGATCCTCCTGTAGCAAGCATTGGATCTGTAACAATTACATCTCTATCACCAATATCTTGAGGTAATTTGCAGAAATATTCTACAGGTTTTAAAGTTTCCTCATCACGATAAAGTCCTATGTGTCCAACTTTTGCTGCTGGTATTAAACTAGTCATACCACCAACCATACCAAGTCCTGCTCTTAATATTGGAACTATTGCTACTTTTTTACCTGATAACATTTTGCATTTTGTTTTGCATATAGGAGTTTCTATTTCAACTTCCTCTACTTGTAAATCCCTTGTAACTTCATAAGCCATAAGCATAGCTACTTCTTCTACTAACTCTCTAAAATCTTTAGAACCAGTATTTTTATCTCTAATTAAGGCTAATTTATGAAGAATTAATGGATGTCCTATTTGTGTTACTTTACTCATTTATGTTTTCCTCCTAGTTATATTTTATATTATTTTTCTATTTCCATCATTTTGTTAATTCTGTTTTCATGCCTTCCACCTTGGAATTCAGCATTTAAAAAATTGTCTACTATATCTAATGCCAAGCCTACACCTACGACTCTTTGACCTAGGGCTAATATGTTAGCATTATTATGTTCTCTACATGCATGAGCACTAAAAGTGTCGCTGCATAAAGCTGCTCTAACTCCCTTTACTTTATTAGCAGCTATACTTATGCCTATACCTGTTCCACATATTAATATTCCAAAATCAAATTCTTTAGCTACAACCTTTTCTGCAACTTTTTGTGCATAGTCTGGATAATCACAGGATTCTTCTGTATATGTACCAAAATCTTTTATTTCTATTCCTTTACCTTCTAAATGTTTTATTATTTCATTTTTCAAAGGTAATCCTGCATGATCACTTCCTAAAGCTATTTTCATTTAAAACACCTCCGCATTATTTATATTAATTTTTGCAAAAAAAGAAGATAAACCACCTATTAGTTTTGTCTATCTTCTTTTAATTTTTTTAATAATAATAAAATGATATTTTTTAATTGTTCATAAGTACTTTTATAAACTTCTATATCTCCACCAAAAGGATCTAAAATCTCACCTTTTTGTCCTACATATTCAGTTATACAAAAAATTCTATCACTATCCTCCTGAGATAAATTGGATAATAAATCTTTAGCTGAATATGTCATAGTTAATATTAGATCTGATTGATCTAATATCTCTTCATCTAATTGAATTGCTTCTCTATTAGATAGGTCTATATTAATATCTTCATTAATTATTTTACAAGCATTACCTGATGAAACACTTCCAGGCACCACAGCTATCCCTGCTGACTTAGCAGTTATTTCTTCCATATCATTTAAAGAATTAAATATAGCTTCTGCCATAAAACTTCTACAGGTATTTCCTGTACAAACAAATAATATATTCATTAGTACCTCCTAATCTAAATTTATAATATCATAGCCAGCTGACTTCTTTAGCCTATTCATTATAGCTACTCCCATATCTTTTTCTTCAAATGCTTCAGATAAAATTAAATCTACATTCTTTTCATCAAAGGTTCTTAAAACATAAAACAAGTTATGGGCAATGGTGTTTAAATCTTTTCTACTTCCTATAGAAACCACCTCACCTTTTTTATAATTGTCTATAGTTTCATCTGTAGCAATAATTCCTACCTTCTTTTCTGCATCTATATAATTTTGCACCATTTCATTAATTTTTTCAATAGTTTTATTTAAATCCCCTTTAATTATTTTTAATGGAGCCTTTGGTGCATAATGTCTATATTTCATACCTGGGGCCTTTGGTCTCAATTCTTTATCTGGCTTTTTCATTATAGCTGGATCAATATATATATTAGAATCTACTTCTTTTAACATTTCTAATGTTATTCCACCAGGCCTTAAAATGCAAGGGGGATTAATTGTACAATCTATTACGGTAGATTCAACACCTACTTCAGAATTATCCCCACCTAATATTGCATTTACCCTACCATCTAAATCTTCTATGCAGGTTTCTAGATCTGTTGGGCTAGGTTTCCCTGATAAATTTGCTGAAGGTGCAGCTATAGGTACACCTGCCATAGAAATAAGTTCCATTGCTATTTTATTAGATGGCATCCTAATTCCTATACTATCTAAGCCTGCGCTAGTTTCGTTTGGTATTATATCCTTTTTCTTTAATATTATAGTCATAGGTCCAGGCCAAAATTTATCCATTAATTTTTGAGCTATAGGTGGTATTTCTTCAACTAATTTCTCTATATCTTTCACCTTAGAAATATGAACTATTAAAGGGTTATCCTGTGGTCTCCCCTTTGCTTCAAATATTTTTTTTACTGCATCTTTATCTAAAGCATTAGCTCCTAATCCATATACAGTTTCTGTAGGAAATACTACAAGCCCACCTTGTCTTAATATATTTCCAGCCTTACTTATGACATGCTCATCTATATTGTTTTCATCTAATCTTACAACTTTTGTTTTCATAATAAACACCATCCTAAGTTTTATAGTAGTTTTATTATAATCAATCCAGCTATAATACCTACTATCATATAAAAATATGAGGTAACTCTATCTCCTAAATTTCTTGATTCTGGAATCATTTCAGCACACACAACATAAATCATTATTCCTGAAGCAAGTGATAAGAGTATACTTAAAAAATTTTTAGATATATTTGCAATATAAGAACCTAAGAATACACCAAACAATGTAGGAATTGCAGTAAGAAAAACATAAAACAAAGTTTTACTCTTTTTTTCATTAGATGCTATTAAAGGAGTGGCCACCGCTATACCTTCTGGTATATCGTGTATGGATATAATAAGTGCCATTTTCAGCCCTAATCTATTTCCTGCTTGAAACCCAACCCCCATTAATATACCTTCTGGAAAATTGTGCAATATAAGACCTAGAGCCGTCATAAATGCTACCTTCTTATGCATATTTATATCTATACTATTTGTATTTTTATCAATAAAATATACAATTAGTATCCCTAGTACTAAAAAAATTGAAACTCCAAAACAATCCCATGTATTTAAAGCTTCTGGTATTAAATCAAAAATCACTATAGACAACATAAGACCTGCTGAAAATCCCATGAATTTGCAAAGAAGTTTTTCAGAAGGGTCTTTTAAAGATATCCCTATTATAGCTCCTATCATTGTTCCTGATAAAGATATAATAGTTCCCATTACAATAATAAATAAAAGTTTACTCAAAAAATCACCTTTTTTTATTGTTTACATATGATATTTATTATTATAATTTATCAAATATTCTAATCCATCTCTATTTCTTTTCTAAGTTCTTTTATTTTTTCTATACATTCCTCTGTAAAATGAGCATATACACAAGTTCTATATAGTGCATCTAATAAATAATACTTTTTAAGTCCTCCTCTTTTTATAATTGTATAATAAAAATCTTTTTCAGGATCAATTTTTTTAAGCTTATAATAAAAATTTGCAGCATAATTATGTAACTTAAGGAATTTCTCGTTAACCTTTATTATTCTTTTATTTCTAAATTTTGATGTAGTTAATAATAATATTCTAAAATCTTCTACATCATATATATTGTTATATTTCTCTATATGAACTAATGCTACTTTATCACAAACTATGTTTAATTTTCTATTTATTATCCCCAATACAACCTTGAGCCTATTATTAGAATATTCAAATTTTAATTTTTCTCTGTCTGTTCTAATTATTATGGCCATTATAATTAATACTTCAATTATAATTAAATAGCTAACATAAAAAATATCATAAATTTTATTATACAAATATAAAATTAGAGGCAATAGGATAAAAATAAAGCTCATAATCACAACAAATCTTTTATAAGATCTCTTTTGATTTCTAAGGCCTTTGTTTAAATCCATAATTACCTCTTCTTTCCTTAATTAATATTAGTTAGCTCTACCTAAATCTTTCATTTTTTCCGCTTGATCTTCTGTAACTAAAGCTTCTATAACTTCATCTATATCCCCATCTAAAAAAGTTTCTAATTTATATAATGTTAAACCTATTCTATGGTCTGTAATTCTTCCTTGAGGATAATTATAGGTTCTTATTCTTTCACTTCTATCCCCAGTACCAACTTGACTTTTTCTATCTTCCGCTATAGATGCTGCTCTTTCAGCTTCTGCAGCTTCAAATAATCTAGCTTTTAAAACTTTCATTGCTTTTTCTTTATTTTTTAATTGTGACTTTTCATCTTGACAGGTAACTACAAGGCCTGTTGGTAAGTGAGTTATTCTTACAGCAGAATCTGTAGTATTTACACACTGTCCACCATGACCTGAGGCTCTATAAACGTCAATTCTTAAGTCATTAGCGTTTATGTTTATATCTACATCGTCTACTTCAGGAAGTACAGCTACAGTAGCTGTAGAAGTATGAATTCTGCCGCTTGATTCTGTATCTGGAACTCTTTGAACTCTGTGCACTCCACTTTCATATTTTAATCTACTATAGGCTCCTTTTCCTTTAACTGCTACAGTAACTTCTTTAAATCCGCCTATGTCTGTAGCATTTAAACTCATAGTTTCCACTTTCCAGTTTTTTCTTTCTGCATATCTTGTATACATTCTTAATAGGTTAGCTGCAAATAAAGCCGCTTCATCTCCACCAGCGCCTGCTCTAATTTCTATAAATACATCTT
Organism: Clostridium sporogenes; assembly: GCF_001020205.1. NCBI lineage: Bacteria > Bacillati > Bacillota > Clostridia > Eubacteriales > Clostridiaceae > Clostridium > Clostridium sporogenes. The sequence goes on along the minus strand of NZ_CP011663.1, from coordinate 170,511 downwards.
TATCATCGTTAGGATCTTTTGGTAGTAACAATATAGTTAATTCTCTTTCTAAATCTTCTAACTTTAAAGTTAACTCTTTTATTTCTTCCTGTGCCATTTCTCTTAGTTCTTTGTCTGATTCTTCCCTTAGCATCTCTTTATCTGATTCTAAATCCTCTTGTGTTTTTTTATACTCTCTATATGTATTAACTATAACTTCTAATTCAGCATGTTCTTTACAAAGTTTTTGCCATTCTTTTTGATTTGCCATAACTGAAGGGTCACTTATTTTATTTGATAGCTCTTCATATTTATTTTCTATAAAATTAAGTCTTTCTAACATTATTTCTCACTCCGTATATATATTTTCACAATTTTATATTATATCATACTTTATAAAGTATTTACAACTATCCTGTGAATTTTAATACTTTCTAGCTTTTATAACTCTGTCTTTTCCAGCTAAGTCTTTTATACATAATATATCCTTAAAACCATACTCATGTAAAATGTGAGAAACCTGTATTTTTTGATCATAACCTATTTCAAAAGCTATGGTTCCCCCATCATTTAGCACTTCTAAACTTTGCTTTATTATCCCCTCATAAAAAAACAATCCATCTTTTCCACCACACAAAGCTTCAAAGGGTTCATATTTTTTAACATCATCCATAAGTGTTTCAATAACATCTTTCCTTATATAAGGTGGATTGGATACTATAAGATCAAACTTTCTTTTTCCTTTTATTGCTTCTGTAAGTAAATCACTTTTTAAAACTTTAATTCTATCTTGAAGATTATGTTTAAGTATATTTTCTTTAGTAATATTGTATGGCACATCTTCTATATCATAGCAAATTATTTTTGTATTATTTAAAGTATATCCTATAGTAATTCCTATAATACCACTGCCACAACAAACATCACAAATTTGCTTATAATTTTTATTTTTTATTTCCTCCAAAACTGTTTCTACTAATATTTCTGTATCTGGTCTTGGTATTAATACTCCCTCTTTTATATTAAAGTCTAGTCCCATAAATTCAGTTGTACCTAATATATATTTCATAGGCATTTTATTTTTTCTAAGGTCTATTAATTCAAAATATATTTTTTTCTCTTCCTCTTTTATATGGTAATCAGGATTAGTCAAAATAAACAATCTATCTTTTTTTAATGTTTTCCCTAATAAAAGTTGAGTATCTATTTGATAACTATCTATAGATTCTTTTTTTAAAATACCATATCCTTCTATCAGCAAATCTTTTAATAACAAATTAACATCACTCCATTGAATTTTCAATTCCTTCTGCTGCTTTTAAAGCCATTATGGCTACCTCCAATTGCTTTAAATCAGGTTCTTTAGTTGTTAGTTTTTGTAACATAAGCCCTGGATATGCTATGATTTTTGCAAAATTACTATTACTTTTACCTAACCATTTTATAATTTCATAGGTAACCCCTGAAACCGCAGGCAATAATATTATTCTATATAAAATTCTTTGCCATATGCTACTCCATCCTGTAAGTGAAAATAAAAGTATACTTACAATCATAACTAAAAACAAGAAATTCGTTCCACACCTTGGATGAAATCTTGTAAATTCTATAGCATTTTCAGGTGTTAGTTCCATGTGATTTTCATAACAAAATATAGTCTTATGCTCTGCTCCATGATATTGGAACACTCTTTTTATATCTTTCATATTACTTATTAATAAAATATATAATAAAAATACAGCTATTCTTATTATTCCTTCTATTATATTTAATAATAAAGTACTTTCTATACCTATTTTTTTAAAAAAATTAGCTATAAAAGTTGGAAAGATAAAAAATACTACTGCAGATATAATAAAAGATATGATTAATGTTATTCCAATTAAAATGTTATCTGCTTTGTCTTTAAAAACTTCATTAAACCACTTATCAAATTTAGATTCTTCAACCTGTTCTTCAAAAAATGATGCAGAATAATTTAAAGTTTTTATGCCTATTACTAAAGATTCGATAAGAGATACAAAGCCTCTTATTATTGGTAGAGAAAAGAAAAAATTTTTTTTAGTATAGGGTGTATAGTCTTCTTTATTTACAACTATTTCTTCATTTGTTTTTCTAACTGCTGTTGCTATACCATTTTTTCCTCTCATCATTACCCCTTCTAGAACTGCTTGTCCTCCAACGCTAGTACTTTTCCCCACTTAATCACCTCATTATTTATCTTGGAACACAATGACACTTTCTACATCTAGCTTCATAAGACTCCTGTGCGCCTATTAATACTACTGGGTCAGATTTTTTTGCTGGCTTTCCATTTATAAGTCTTTGAGTTCTTGTAGCGGGATTATTACAAACCATACATACGGCTTGTATTTTATCTACAAATTCTGCTATAGCCATAAGTTCAGGCATTGGACCAAAAGGTTCTCCTTTAAAATCCATATCTAATCCTGCACAAATAACTCTTCTATTATTATTAGCTATTTTACTTACTATTTCAACCAAAGAATCATCAAAAAATTGTGCTTCATCTATCCCTATTACATCTGTATCATCTAAAAGTTTTTCTAATATTTCTTTACTACTTTTAACTGGTACTGACTGAATTTTATCTCCTGCATGAGACACAACATCCTGTTTACTATATCTGTTGTCTATTTCAGGTTTAAAAACTTGAACTTTTTGCTTTGCTATTTCTGCTCTTCTTATTCGTCTTATTAATTCTTCCGTTTTGCCACTATACATAGGACCTGCTACAACTTCAATCCACCCATGATCTTTGGGACCATACATAAAAACACCTCCATTTTAATAAACAAGTATATTTTATCAAAACTAATTAATATAATAAAGAATTTATTATAGGAAAAATTTAATACCATTATTTGATTCTTTGTTATATTAGTATTTTTAAGTAATTTATGCAATATCCGTAATTTGTTGACTTCATTTAAATGCCTATGTTATAATAATGTAGTTAAAATAGTGATAAGACCAATTCGAAAGAGGTGAAAATAAATGAGAGAAGGAATACATCCAGAATATAACCATGACGTTGTAGTTAAATGTGCATGCGGTAATACTTTTACAACTGGATCAACTAATAAAGAATTAAAAGTAGAAATTTGTTCAAAATGTCATCCATTCTTTACTGGAAAACAAAAAATAGTTGATGCTGGTGGAAGAGTTGATAAATTCATGAAAAAATTCAACCTATCTAGCGAAGACGTTAAATAGTATAAAACCTAATCTTTTGGATTAGGTTTTATTTATTTTCTATTTATTATTTTTATTCATATCCATTTTGCTTATTATATTTATAAATTCCTCATTGGTCTTAGTTTTAGATAATATACTTAAAACTTGTTCAGTTACATTTTCCACATTATTTTCCTCATAAAGAAGCTTTCTTATATTAAATGCAGTTTCTTTTTCTAAAGAATCTGTAAATAATAAATCATCTCTTCTTGTACCTGATTTATAAATATCTAAAGCAGGGAATATTCTTCTTTCTTGAAGTTTTCTATTAAGATGTACTTCCATATTTCCAGTACCCTTAAACTCCTCAAATATCATGTCATCCATTCTACTTCCTGTTTCAGTTAAAGCTGTAGCTAATATGGTTAAGCTTCCACCGTTTTCAATATTTCTAGCGGCCCCAAAAAATTTCTTTGGCATTACTAATGCGCCAGGATCTAATCCACCTGATAATGTCCTACCTGTTGGGGTAATAGTTAAATTATATGCTCTAGACAATCTTGTTATACTATCCAATAATATAACAACATCCTGTCCTTGCTCTACCATCCTTTTTGCTCTTTCTAAAACCATATAAGTAACCTTGGTATGATGCTCTGGCTCTTCATCAAAAGTTGAGTATATTACTTCTCCTTTAATAGATCTTTGCATATCTGTTACTTCTTCTGGTCTCTCATCAATTAAAAGTACTATAAGTTTACATAATGGATTATTTCGTGAAATGCTTTGGGCTATCTTTTTTAGAAGAGTAGTTTTACCTGCTTTAGGAGGGGCTACTATCATTCCTCTTTGTCCTTTTCCTATAGGTGATATTATATCCATTAATCTTGTAGATAAGTCTTGTGAACTTGTTTCAAGTTTAATCCTTTCATTAGGATATATAGGTACTAAGCTTTCAAAAGGTTTTCTTCCTACTGCTTTTTCAGGATTTTCTCCATTTACCCTTTCTACGTATATTAAAGCTTTAAACTTTTCTCCATCCTTTGGTATTCTAACCTTTCCTTCAACTTCGTCACCTGTTCTTAAATTAAATCTTCTTATTTGTGATGGAGATACATATATATCTTCGGGACCTGACAAATAATTTTGTCCTCTTAAAAACCCATAATTATTATTTTCTATAATCTCCAAAACACCTTTAGCTCTTTGCGATTCATTTATCATCTCTTTTAATCTTTCCGCTTTATTTTCTTCACTGTTTTTCATAAGAGAATTAGTTTTTTCTTCATTGACACTATTTTCTTTAGTGATTTTATTATGTATATAGTTTCCATTTTTTATAACTTTAGGTGATATTTTTTCAACTAAAATTTTCCCATCTTTCTCTATAGCTGTTGACTGTGAAGTTTTTATTTCTTGTATAAGTTCACTTTTTTTGAACTTAGATATATTTTTTATATCAAGCTTTTTAGCTATTTCTCTTAATTCTTTAACGGTCATGCTTTCATAATCCTTATTTATCAAAAAAATCCCCTCTCTCTATTAAATTATATATATTAAATAACAGGAAAATATCAAAACTTAGGTTAAAAAGAGTAGTTAAATTTTAGAAAATCTTTCAAAATAGATTATACCCTATTTATGTATTTTAATCCATATATAAATAAAAATAAAGAGTAACTTTTAAAAGTTACTCTAAACCATCATATATATTTTATCAAAAATCTGATTTTGTTTATATACTCTTTCTTCTATGGTAGATTTGTTACCTATGTAGAATAATGGTATGCCTAATATCTCACACCCACCTACAATAATTTCTCTTTTAAAAAATTCATCTATATTATAATTATATTTGTGAATATTATTACATATATGACACTTAACAGCAATTGCAATATTTCCTTTATTGCTTTTATTAATTGTGAGCCCTAATTCATACTCATTTATTTTAGAAGTATTAAATAAAGAAAAATCTACTAATTCATATTTTCCAAAGGTATTTTTAATAGCTATACCTAATTCTGTTTGTATTATCATAGGACTCCATCTCCCCTCTCATAATTTTACAATTCATAACAAACTTATATATTTTTCATTTCTCTTGTTATTATATTTCTATAAATATATGTTAAATCCTTCAAGTATTATTAGTTTAATATCTACTTTTAAAATAACTTCCCCATAAATTAATAATTTATATAAATAAAAAACAACATTAGAATTATTTATTTTTGTGAATTCTAATATTGTTCTTTATTAATATATATTAAATCTTAATTATCATACAAATTTATTTTTTGTCCAAAGTGGCTTTTACAAAATCTTTAAATAATGGATGTGGCTTATTTGGTCTTGACTTTAATTCCGGATGAAATTGAACAGCTACATACCAAGGATGATTATTTATCTCTACTATTTCTACTAATCTATCGTCTGGACTTGTTCCTGATAATATCAAACCTGCTTCTATTAATTTACTTCTATATTCATTATTAAATTCATATCTATGTCTATGTCTTTCATATATAACCTCTTGACCATAAGCTTTTTCTGCATTTGTACCCTTAAGTAATTTGCAAGGATATGCCCCCAATCTCATAGTTCCTCCCATATTATCTATATCTTTTTGCTCTGGCATTAAATCTATTACTGGATATTTTGTATTTGGATCTATCTCCGCACTATGAGCGCCTTTATAATTTAATACATTTCTCGCAAACTCTATTACTGCACATTGCATTCCAAGACATATTCCTAAAAAAGGTGTTTTATTTTCTCTTGCCCATTTAGCAGCCAGTATTTTACCTTCTATTCCTCTATCACCAAATCCACCTGGTACCAATATACCATCTACATCTTTTAAATACTGCTCAAAATTATTTTCATTTACTTCTTCAGAATTTATCCATTTTATATTTACCTTAGTATCATTAGAAAAACCACCATGATTTAAAGCTTCTACTATTGATATATAAGCATCATGTAATTCTACATACTTTCCTACCAACGCTATAGTAGTATTCTTAGAAAGGTTTTTTGCATTATTCACCATCGATACCCATTCTGTATTATCTATTTCACTGCAATTTAATCCCAATTTCTTGCATGCTAAAGTATCTAAATTTTCTTTATGTAGCATTAATGGTACTTCATAAAGATTTTCTGCATCCAAATTTTGTATAACATCCTCTTTACCTACATTGCAAAATAATCCTATTTTCTCCTTTAATTCCTCTGGTATCTGTTTTTCTGATCGACAAACTATTATATCTGGCTGTATCCCTATTCCTCTAAGTTCTTTAACTGAATGTTGCGTAGGCTTTGTCTTTAACTCCCCTGCTTTCCCTAAGAAAGGTAGTAAGGTTACATGAATAAAGCATACATTTTCTCTTCCAACTTCATATTTGATCTGTCTTATAGACTCTAAAAATGGTAAGGATTCTATATCCCCTATAGTTCCACCTATTTCAGTTATAACTACATCTACTTCCTTTTCTTTAGCTACCCTATATACTCTAGATTTTATTTCTGTAGTTATATGAGGTATTACCTGCACTGTGGCACCTAAATAATCACCTTTTCTCTCTTTAGATATAACAGACCAGTAAATTTTCCCTGTAGTTACATTACTATTTTGACTTAAATTTTCATCTATAAATCTTTCATAATGTCCTAAATCTAGATCTGTTTCCGCACCATCCTCTGTTACAAATACTTCACCATGTTGATAAGGGCTCATTGTTCCTGGATCTATATTTATATATGGATCAAATTTTTGTATTGAAACCTTAAGTCCTCTATTTTTTAAAAGTCTTCCTAAAGAAGCTGCTGTTATTCCTTTCCCTAATGAAGAAACAACCCCACCTGTTACAAATATATATTTAGTGCTCATACGCTCTCCTGCTTTAATATATAATAAAGCAGTTTTCACCTCCAAAGTTTAAGTTTGTATTGTTTTGCACTAAATTTACATAAAATCTATTGACATCATTGGAATTTTAATATATAATAATCCTTACCTTTAATATTTAAAATCGCGATTTTATGTAGATTTTTATGCATTCAAAAAACATACCTATATATAATAACACAAATTGTTATGTTGTGCTATATTTTTTTCGTTAATTTTTATTTTATGTTATCTAAAATTTCTCCTGCCTCAAAAAACATATCTCTTATTTTTTTATTTAATAATAATTTCTTTTCTGCTTCCTCTATATTATTACATATACCTTCATAATCACTAATGTTAAAGTCTTTTCTCAAATTTTCTATTTCTATGCAGTTATATTTTCTTAATAATAAAAATAATAAATACCTGCATTCGTTATCTCTCATTATATTTATCATTTCATATTCAGATAAACCTTTGTATTCACATAACAATTTTATTATATTTTCATATTTTGAGCTTGTAAAATAATTCATAATAACACCTCTTACGGTTTTTATTATAATTTTGTCCATATAATGTATTTTTAAACAACATTAGCCCTCTTATACAAGTATTTTATAATTAAACCACTATCTTAAGAGGGGTAATACTGATTATGTAAATATATATGATATCTATTTTTTTTCTGGGGATATATTTATATTTAATATAGTGTTTTGAGGCTTTTGTCCTGCTACACTCATGATATAGTCAATATATATCCTTCCCCCATTATCATCTATATTTATATCCAATTTCTTAGTGTTTATATTTATCTCTAAAGTACCATAAGGAGTACTATACATAGACATATTTTTCTTATTTAGTGCAAAGTCCATTTTTGTACTAGTACTTCCCATTCTTATTAACGAGAAATTTTTTTCACCTATTTTAAGAGTAGTAGTAGTACCTTCCATTCCAGATATGGAAGTTTCTTCATAAACAGCATAATAATTTCTGTCTTTTTTATAAAAGTTTCCTGGTGTAACCACTTCTATTGAATCATTTTTTTCTTTTGCATCTGGAACAGAACTTAGAACATGGATAAGTGCTTTCTTTTTCATAGCTTACATTCCTTTTCTTTATATTATAAATTTTTTTAAATAATCATCAGAAGCTGGCTTTACTTCTATTATTTTATTTAAATTAGTATTCATTTTACCATACTTAACTTTTATCTTGTCTTCATCTTTACCTTTGCTATATCGCCCTGTTATTTCAGCTGCTAATTTTACATCCTCTTCATTAGGTTCTCCTATTATTACAACCGTAGAACCATTATAGTCACACGCTAAAAACATATAGTCTTTTGAATTTAAGTAATTTTTAATAATATCCCCTTCTTCTTTAGTTCTAGTAGATATTATTTTACAATTCTCTGATATTCTAAAATGTCTTCCGTATTTTAATAATTCAAGTTCTCTTTCTTCCGGAGTTTCCTTATGTTTTAGTAAATCCTTTAATCGTTTTGCATAATTAGGCTCTGTAAGTTTACATCCACCTGCTGGTGAAGGGTACTCTTTTATGCCCCATTTTTCTGCTAACTCCATTTGAACCTTTCTACTTCTACCAGATATATTTAAAAGTTTTTCTCTGTCCACAAGATTTTGCAACTCCATTTCTGTAGGTGGTAAAATCTTGGCACATAACGGTCTTAATATTTTTTGTTCATATCCTGATTCTTTTTTTACTACATTTAAAGCTGCTTTATTTTGTGACATAGGTCTCTGATTTAAAACCTCTCCTGTTATTATAAAGTCTGCATTAAATTTTTCTAAAAGTTCTCCTGAATATTTCATCATCATAGAATGACAGTCAATACATGGATTTATATTCTTTCCATAACCATGTTTGGGCTTCTTAACCATTTCTAAATGTTCCTTTGAAAAATCCACTACCTCTAAAGGTATATCAATCTGTTTAGTCATTCTCTCTGCATTTTTTTCATTAAAAAAATATGATCTAAAACATATTCCTATTACTTCTATTCCTTGATCCTTTATAAGTTTAGCAGCTAATATACTATCTAAGCCACCTGATACCATAGCTAAAGCTCTTGTCATTAAACTCACCCTTCTTTTCATATTACTCACTTTTCAATAATTATTATTATAATACAAATAAAGAGTGAATACACTATTATTCACTCTTTATTTGTATTATATCATATTGTTAATTCACCATTTGGGGTATCTAGTATTTGTAATATTCTCTCTTCATACCCTGTATTTGCATTTATAAATATTTTAAATTTATCATTTTTATAAGTTCCAGAAAATTCATAGCACAAAACTTCTGTATTAGACTCTGTTGGAATAACGCTTAATCTAACATTAGTAATATTTAAATTTTTCCCAACTCTCTTTTCTGCTTCCTTTTCACTAACCTTTATATTTTTATTAATATTCCTATCATGATGCGATATTAAATATTTTTCTGATTCTACTCCTATTATTTCTCCGTTATCTAAAGCTATTTTTAACTTTACTTGATCTGGGTACACTATTACATCATTCTGTTTGTATACATAATTTATTACAGCTACATTATCATAATTTAAAGTATATGTAGGTACCATATTAGAAATTTTAAGTCTTTTAAGATAATCATTTCCTATGTTTATAGCTCTTTTTTTGTCTATTTTAGGTTGACCTACTCCTTTAGAATCTATTAAATATACCAGTTTTCCACCATGCTTACTAATTTCACATATAACATTATCTTTTTTACCTTCCCTACCTTTAATCTTAACTATAAATCTATAGGTTGCTATATTAGTTTTTCCTTCATTTGCATCTAGTTTAATAGATTCTACTTTATCATTTCCTATTATATTTTCAGTTATTTTCTTTGCTTCATTTTCATTAATCTTTTTTTCACTATTTATTTTAGGAGTTATTTCTAAAGTATTATCTGAAAAAGGACCATCATAAATTAAAGCTGGATATTGCATAACTTGTTTTTGTATATTATTAAATTGACCTTTAATTGAATTTGGATCCTCTTTAGCTAATACTCCACTGACTTTCTTTCTTATATCTCCCCATCTAATTCTACCTTCATTAACATCCATAACAACGTTATTTAATTGATTTTCTAACTGAAGTGATTCTTTTTTTAATCTTTCTATATTGTCATAATCATCTTTTGACAAATTATTATTTTTAACTATTGACTTTGCTAAACTGTTAGAAAAATCTCCCACTTGGGATAAAAATTTACTAGTATTTGTTATTGTGTTTTGGTCTATAGGTAATGAATGTAATTTGTCATTGGCCATAGATGAATATTTAAATATTTCTTCAAATGTAACTATTTCCTGTTCTCTTGAAGCTATAATAGGTGCTTTAGATAAATTAACTCTTATGTTTTGTACAGAAGTTATTAGTTCATGTAAATTTTTACTATATTCACCTTGAAGATAATTTCTATAATCATTTCTTTCTAAAGTCATTAAAATAGCAAATGTACTTGAAAAAACAACTATCAATGTTACAGTTAAAGTATATAGTATTCTTCTAGTACTTTTTTTCATATATCCTAACCTCCCAACATTTCTTACTTTATTATCTGTATTTATAGTTGGGGTTATTCATTAATTGATAAAATTTATTTGAATATATAACTATAATTTATAGGTTTCTTATTTTTAATTCTATGTTATTATAGACTATACGCTCTAACTTTTGTAAAATATTTAAGTATTTATTTTATATTTATACTATATAATATATTTAATATACTTCTTAACAATTTATATTCTCATATTAAAAAATCCTTAAAACTTATTTAAATACATTTATAATTATATATTTATCCTATATAATGTTAATGTATAACCCATACACTAAATTTTATTTCTACAACCATATTTTATTTATTACATAATAAATTAGAGGGTGACTAAATGAAAATTCTAATATTATCTGTTTCTGCTGGAGGTGGCCATAGCCATGCAGCAGAAGCATTAAAATCTTATATAAAATTAAATAATAATGAAGCCAAAATCACTGTAATAGATACATTAAAGTATATAAACCCTTTAATAGATAAAGTTATTATAGGTAGCTATTTAAAAACATTAAAAGTAACTCCTTCTTTATTTGGGAAATTATATGACCATTCAGAGGATGATGAAGGTTTAGCCACAGTTATAAGTTCTAATCTGAGCAAAATTATGAACTACAAACTTTCTCATTTAATAGATGAATTTGACCCAGATGTTATAATATGTACTCATCCTTTCCCAGCTGAAATGATATCTATTATGAAAGATAAGGGGAAATTAAATATACCTTCTCTAACTATACTTACTGATTATGCTCCTCATAGTTTTTGGATTCAAGAGCATACGGATGCTTATGTAGTATCTAATTCAGATATGATTGATGAGATGGTAGCTAGAGATGTTCCTAAAAATAAAATTTTTGATTTTGGTATACCTGTTAGCCCAAGTTTTTTAAACAAATATGATACAGAAAAAACCTTAAAAGAATTAGACTTAAATATTAATATTCCTACTTTTTTAATAATGGGGGGAAGTTTAGGCATAGGTAAAATCTCTGATCTTTATAGCGAATTAATAAAAATAGAACAAAATATACAAATTATTATAATAACAGGTAACAATAAAAAACTATATAGTCAATTAAGTAAACTAAAAGAAGATTCTGATAAGGAAACTAGAATCATAGGCTTTACTAATGAAGTAAATAAATATATGCAATGTTGTGATTTGCTTTTAACTAAGCCTGGTGGTCTTACTATTACAGAAGCATTAGTTTCAAATATACCAATGGCTATTTTTTCACCTATACCAGGTCAAGAAGAAAAAAATGCAGAATTTTTATTAAGACATAATTTAGCCATAAGTATAGACTCTATAGAAGATACAAAAAATATAATAAGTGATTTATTAAAATCTAAATCAGCATTAAAAACTATGAGTTTAAATTGTAATAAATTTGCCAAGCCAAATTCTGGAAATGATATTTATAATTTATTAAAATTTTTAATGAACATAAAAAAAAATGAGTCTTCTAAAAATAAAATGTTTGTATCTAACCGTATAATTAGTAATAAAAATAAAAATTTGTTTAAATCTATAGAAAAATATTTTATAAAAACAGCTGAAAAATTTTTATTATAAAAAAACTCTGTATTATTTTCAATACAGAGTTTTTTTTATTTTTTTAATTTATTAATCTCTTCTACAACTTTAAACTTTATTTCATAAGAATTTTTTGAATTATTAATAGACCTTAACTCTTCTTCTTTTAATACTTTTTTCATTTTTTGTTCTGTTTCCTTTGTTGATACTTCTCCTTTTGTTACATCAACAAAACATAATGGTGGAAACATAACACACCACCAATTCTGACCCTGACCATTACCTATAATTATCTTATAAGCTTCATATTGACCCTGTGGCAATGTTATATTACCATAGGTTTTTATAGGAAATTGCTCTTGTCCTAAATAAGTATTAACTGAATATTTATATCCATTTTTATTTATAATATTTTCTGCTATTTTTTTTATCTCTTTATCATTTTCTTTTAATATTTTTCTTGACTCATCTATGCTATTACTTTTATCTAATTTTGGCATCATATATTCTATTATTTCATCTTTAACTTTAAGTTTCAAACTTTGATCTTCTATGCTGTCACTATTTGCTAAGACATGAAACCTTATTATTTTATTTGAAATGTTTTTTTGTTCACTGCTTGTACTCCCGTAAACTAAATTAAAAAAATTAAAGCCAATAAAAAATATAACTATAATACTTAACATAAAAACTAATATTCTTTTCATATATATTCCCCCCGTTGATCTTATTTATTAGTTATTATTACCAAATTTTATAGTTATATTCAATTTTTAAAAATTATTTTATTGCTCCTATTCTTCTAACTTTTGTGTCTACAGTAACATTTATATCTAAACTTTTATATAAATCATTCCAATTACCTTTTATTTTTTCCCACAGCTTAGGATGATACTTATGAACATATTCTCCTAAATCTAAGATATCTGTATTATACTCACTTTGAGATATCCTTATAACTTCATTTATTTCTTGTCTTATAGCTTTATTTAAATCCTCTTCTATTTTATTTATATCACCTTTAGAAGATATTTGTTTATCAATATTATATCCTTTAATTTGGCCTTCTAAATTTAATTTTATATCAAAACTCAAATTTTCTTTATCCTTTAACTTAATTTTTCTTTCACTGTTTTCTATAGAATAGTCCAAAGGACTTCCATCTCTTATTATAGTTCTAGTTCCACCTTTAAATTTTTTATTTATAAGTTGTATATTATTAGATTGCTCTGTACTTATATATCCTTTTATTTTATTATTTTTTATTACAGCAACTTTTGATATTTTAAGATCTTCATTTTTTTTATCTATATTAATAACAGGTATCAAAGCTGTATTGTTTTGGCTAATCTCTTCTAAGAATTCATTTAATGTAAGTGGAAAAGCCGTATTATTTTTTTCATTATTTTCTAACATACCTATTATATAATTTTCTATACTTTTTTCCATATTAGGTTTAAAACGTAATATTTCTTCACTTTTATCTTCTGAAAAAACTATATAAATCATCCTATTTATAGCAGGTTGTCTTTGTATATAATCTATTACTTCTTTAAAAGCATTGCTATAATCCAAAATACTTGTATTTAAAACCATAAGTTTTAAGTGTCCAAAGCTTAAATTTCTACTACTTTTATTTACAATTTTATCTATACTATCCTGCATTGAATATGCATCTAATGACATGCTATTCTCTCCTGCTGTCCCTCCCTTTTCAGGTCCTAATTCACTTATATTGGGGAATGCATAAGTTACTCTTATTTTGTCAAACTTACTTCCTGTAAAAGATGCGGCAGGGCTTATTTTCTCCAGCTGTTTTTCTTTTCCTATATCCTTTCCCGCATCCACTCCTAGAACGGAAACAAATGCTTTTTTATCTATTTCTACCTTATCCCAGCATCCTGTCATACATATAGTTGATAATATAAGCATTATAACTAAATACTTTTTTGATTTCATAATATAACAACTCCTAAATATATATTTATGCTTATACTTACTTTTAATATTTATCCTTTCTTTTACTTAATTTAAACTTACTTATTGCAAATAAAATTATAGGAATAATCACTATATTTATAATAAACAATATAGACATTAAACTTTTTTCTACACTCATTACTTCAGCTACATTCTCAGGATATAGTGCAATAATATATATAAATGGTACTATAAGTAAAGAAGATATTTTTATATCTTCTATATGTAATATATCTTTTAATATATCTGCTGAAAAATAATAAGTGTTAGTAAATGTGGTAAAGAAAAACAACACCCACACAGCCATAATTATCCCTTCCCATCTTTCAACAAATGTGCCTGGTATATCTATAGACTTTATCATTGTTATTCCTGGCCAAAGCATTACTTTTACCTGTTCTGTTGAAAACATGATTATAGATAAAATTACTATAAAAATATAAAAAACACTTATAAAAAATAAACTATTAAACAATACTTTGGGAGTTTTATTCTTTTTTTTCATAAAGGGTAATAACAGAAATATAATCTCTATTCCCTTAAATCTATTTATAGTAGTCCATGTAGCTTTTATATAATTAGTAGGTTTATTTTCAAAGACAGGTAATAAATTGGTAAAATCCCCTTGATAAAATGCAAAGATTAGTACAAATATAACTGGAATAAAGCTAACCCAAAAGACTACTTCATTAAATTTAACAAGAGTATCCACCTCTCCTCTTATAAGATAGCTAGCTACAATTATACTAACAACAATTAAAAATTCTGTAGGAGTCTTCTCTAATAAGTATAATTTCATTTCCTCTATAAAAACCCTTAATCCATTAGATATATATATAATGTTATACATAATAAAACTTAAGGCTATAAGTTTTCCTAAAACTGCTCCAAAATTATCACTTACTATTTCATAGAATTCATTATAATTATTAAATTTTATTATTGAATACATAATATATATTAAAGAAAAACTAATTAAAGCGCTTATTATTATTACTATCCATCCATCATTTCCAACTATATTTGAAAGATCACTAGCATAAGAAAATACACTTATACCAATAACGCTAGTTACAATGGTAGCAAATAAACTATAAGATGTTACAAAGTTTTCATCCCTCACCATTAATTCCTCCAACTCTATTTTATCTTTGTCTTATTTTGTCTCTAGTCTTCATGTAATCTGGTCTTTTCTTAAAAGACCTTATAGGGGCTCTTATATACATATCTTTGAAATCACTCATACTTGGATTAACGATAGGTGATAAATAAGGTATACCAAAACTTTTTAATCTTACTAAATGTATCAACACTACTATTAAACCTAAAACCACTCCATATAGCCCTAAAAATGATGCTGCTATAATTAATAAAAATCTAATTATCCTGAATGAAGAACTCACATCATAACTTGGGGCTGTAAAGTTTGTTATAGTAGTTATAGAAACAATAATTATCATAATGGGACTTACAATACCTGCTGATACTGCTGCCTGACCTATTATAAGTCCTCCAACAATACCTATAGTAGACCCTACGGGTTTTGGTAATCTAACTATAGATTCCATTAATAACGCTAAGCTAAGTTCCATTATTATAGCTTCCATGTAAGCGGGAAAAGGGACCCCTTCTCTAGATGCAGCTATAAAATAAGCTAGCTTAGTTGGTATTATAGCACTATGATAGGAAGTTACAGCTACATACATAGCCGGTAATATCATACTAATAATCATTGAAAATAATCTTATTATTCTTATTATTGATGAATGCATCCATCTTTGATAGTAATCGTCGGGGGATTGAAATAAACTTGGTAAAGTAGTAGGAACTATAATAGCAAAGGGTGAATTATCAACTAAAATAGCTACTCTCCCTTCATATAAAGCTGAAGCTACCACATCTGGTCTCTCTGTACTTTTAGTAGTTGGGAAAAGAGACCATTTATTATCTTCTATGAAATGTTCTACATATCCACTTCCGAATATAGCATCAATTTTTATTTTTTCTAATCTATCATATAAATTATTTAAAACATCCTGATTTACAATATCTTCTATGTACATAATGGTCACATCGGTTTTAGATCTTACTCCTAATTTTTTAGGCTCTATTTTCAATCTAGTATCTCTTATTCTTCTTCTAACCAATGCAGTATTAAATCTTATAGTTTCTGTAAACCCATCCCTACTTCCTTTTATTGCTGTTTCTGACTGTGGTTCTCCAATCCCCCTAACAGGCCAAAGTCTTGTAGCTATTACATAAGCCTTATCAATACCATCTATTAATAATAAAGTCTCTCCTGATAACACTAAATCTATCCCTTTGCTTAATTTTTCTTGCTCTGATAAATCTGTTACTGTTAAAATTTTATTTTTAATGTTATCTATGCTATTCAATTTATGCGCTTCTAACATAAGCGATTCTAAAACATAATCATTTAACAAATTTTTATCTGCCATACCATCTATGTACACTATAAAAGCTTTTGTATTCCCTATTAAAAATTCTCTAAAAACCATATCAGAACTACCTTCTAGTAATTCTTTTATATATTTTATATTTTTGTCTATATTTTTATATATTTCATCCTTAATTATTTCTTTCATTGTTTACACTCCCTTTAAAACCAACCCTGAAAATAATAGATTTTAATAAATATACTCTTTTAAAACAGTGTTTTTTGCAGAATATATAATATTAAACTTATAGCTATAATAAAAATACCAATATATCTGGCTTTCTTATAGCTTTTCATCATATTTGATTTTTTAAAAGAAGGAGCATCTATAAATATAGTGATACATCCTTCAATTAACACTAGGACTATAAAATAATTATCAAATATACTTATTATTTTTCCCATAAAGTCCTCCCATATGTTAAAAATTAGTTCCAAAGTATTTTTTCCTTTATAACCTTAATTTATTCATTAAGTAAAAACTTTGATTTTATACATAAAAGGTCAAAAAATAAAAAAGCCCTAGAAATTTATCTTAAAAATTATTTCTAGGACTTTTAAATGTTATATTGTTCTTGTTATAAATACTTCTCTATACTTTTCTTTCATATTATCATAACATATTTGAGCCTTTAACATATCGTCAAATAGTCCAAATACACTTGGTCCGCTACCACTCATCATACTTCCTAACGCTCCTAATTCTATAAAACTACTTTTTATAGAACTCAATGTCTTATATTTCCTTAATGTAACATTTTCCAAAACATTTTTCATATTTTTAGCTAGAGATTCTAAATCAGTTTCTTCTATTGATTCTATTAATTTTGTGGTATTAGGATGAATGTATATTTTTTCTACTTTTAAATTATTGTATACCTCCTTTGTAGATACCCCAAAATTAGGCTTAACTAATACTAATATCTGATTTCTAAATTTTTTTATAGGCGTTATTTTTTCTCCTATACCTTCGCAAAGAGCGGTTCCACCTTCTATGCAAAAAGGTACATCTGCTCCTATATTTAAAGATATTTCTTTCAATTCTTCATTACTTATGTCTGGTTTAAATATATCTCTCATTATTTTCAGAACTGTAGCTGCATCTGTGCTTCCCCCTGCTAATCCTGCTGCTACTGGTATATTTTTAGTTATGCCTATTCTAACTCCAGAATCTATATTGTATCTATCTAAAAATAGGTCTGCTGCTTTATATGCCAAATTTCTCCTATCTTTAGGTATATACTCTCTATCACAATCTATTATTATACCTTTTTTAATTTTTTTTATTTCTATTAAGTCGTATAAATCTATAGTTTGCATTAACATCTTTAAAAGGTGATATCCGTCTTCTCTTTTTCCTAGTACATCTAAGGATAAATTTATTTTAGCATAAGCTTTTGATAACATTTTATTCCTCCCAAAAATATATATTATATAAAGTATATAATACATCAAAAAAATTAAAGCTACAATCATGATATTCATAAATTGTAGCTTTAATCCTATGCTAAAGCTGTTTTACTTTTTGTTAGCTTGCCTTTTTTTATTTTATTCTTTACAATATTTTCTGCCGGTTCAAATTCTTCAAAAAACATTATAACTAAATCTCCTGGTTCAGAAAATTCTATAGCATTTTTAAGAGCTTCCTCTTCATCTAATATTATATTTAATTTAGAGTTTTTAAATCCTGTTTCTAAAATTCCCTTTTTCAATAAATTTGCTATTTCTCCATTTTCTCTTCCCCTTTTATCTCTGTCTTCCTTTATATAAATATAATCAAAGTTTTCTCCACATATATTACCAACTTTTACTGTACTGCTATTAGTTCTATCTCCTGGAACTCCTACAACACCTATTATTCTTTTATGGTCAATTTTTTTAATCCCTTCTAATACAACTTTATACCCTTCAATATTATGACCATAATCTAATATTACTTTAGTACCATCTATATCATACATATTAAATCTACCTGGATTTTGATCTTCATTACTAAAAGTCTCTATACCTTCTCTAATAGTGTTTATATCTACTCCAACTGATACTAGTGCTGATATAGATGCCATTACATTTTCTATGTTATAGACTAATTTACCACCTAAAGTTATAGGTGCTTTACTAACATTTATTATTTTTTTACATTCATTTAATCCTTTTAAATATATAGTGTCATTTTCTAAATATACTACTAAATTTTTGTTATTCAAATACTTAGATATAGCAGGATTATTTTTGTTCTTGGTAAATAATATAATTTTACTGTTCATTCTACTTATAATATTTAAACTAGCTTTATCATCAGCATTTATTACTACATATCCATCTTTTTTAACAGCTTCTCCTACTAATGATTTAACATAAGCCATATCCTCTAAAGTATTTATGCCTCCCAATCCTAAATGATCCTCTGTAATATTGGTTATTACACCTACATCCGCTAAATCGTAAGGTAAGCCTGCTTTGATTAATCCACCTCTTGCTAGTTCTAAAACAGCTACTTCTATCTCTTTATTGGTTAATATAGTCCTAGCACTATAATATCCCGTAGTATCTCCTTTATCTATACATTTATTATTTATATAAATTCCACCAGTAGTTGTCATTCCTACCTTTTTACCTGAAATACTTAAAGTATGAGCTATTAATCTAGTAGTTGTAGTTTTCCCATTAGTTCCTGTAATAGATATAATAGGTATACTGCCATTATCTTCTTTAAACATCATATCTACTATGGCCTTTGCTACATTTCTACATTCCCCTTTATAAGGATATTGATGCATTCTTATACCAGGTGCTGCATTTACTTCCATTATACCTTCATTATCATTAAGTGGCTGGCTTATATCACTACAACATATATCTATTCCACATATGTTTAATCCTATAGCTTTAGCCACTCTCTCACAAACTTCTTTTGTTTCATTGCATATTAAGTCAGTACAATCTATAGCTACTCCTCCAGTAGATAAATTAGCATTATGCCTTAATTCTAATTTATATCCCTTAGGAAGTATATACCCTAAAGTATATCCTTCTTTATTTATATTATTTTTAAGGTCTTTATCTATTTTTACTTTAGTTAATGGTTTTTCATGTCCATAGCCTCTTCTTTCATCCCTATTTAATTCCTTTATTAATTCATAAATACTATCCTTACCATTACCTATTATGTATGGTGGAATTCGTTGTGCTACAGCCACTACCTTTCCATCTACAACACATGCCCTGTAATCTTTACCATTGATATATTTCTCTATCATTATATCCTGGAATTTTCTATTTATTATACTGTAAGCATTTACTAAATCCTTTTGGTTTTTTATATTTACTACTACGCCCTTACCTTGGTTGCCAAAACGTGGTTTTAAAACTACTGGATAGCCTAGTTTTTCTGCTTTAAATAATAAATCAATGTAATTTTTAACTTTATATCCTTCAGCAACAGGTATGCACTGATCTATCAATATATTTTTAGATAGTAATTTGTCACAAGCTATATCTACAGATACAGCACTAGTGCTACTACATATAGTTGCCTCTATAGTTTTTCCCTTTATGCCATATCCCAATTGAAACATACTATCTTCCCCTATTTTTGTAACAGGAATATTTCTTTTTTTAGCTTCTTGTATTATAGCCGAAGTGCTAGGTCCAAGCTCCTCTGCCTTTAATAAACATATTAATTCTTTTATTTTAATTTTCATATTATATTTTTTTCCATTGATTATATTATTAATTAGATTTACAGCTATTTTTCCACACTCAATAGCCATATTTTTATATTTATATTGATAAATTATATAATATTTTTCTTCTTCTATTTCTCTTGCCTTACCGTAACTTACATCTATACCAACTCTATTTTGTAATGCTATTATTACGTGTTCACATATATGGGATAAGTAAGTTCCTTCATAAAGTCTTTCTACAAAACCACCTTTTCTACCTACACAACAGCAATGCTCTCTTAATTCTGGAACATAATTCAAAAGAGTCTCGTTAAATCCTTCTATTTCTTTGCTAGATATATTACTATATCCTTCTAAATCTACATTCATTCTTATACATTTTTTATGAGAATAAATATTTCGTCCCTCAAATACTCTTATATCTTCTATTTTCATGTTGTAATATTTCCTCCTCTTTTCCAAAAACATCTATGCTTTGTTATATAGGCCTTCTATAATTCAAATCAAACTTATCTCTATTTTTAAGTACATGTAATTTAACATCAAATATAGATAGTATTTCGTCTGGGTATTGTTCTGAAACATTTGTACCACTTATCTCTGTTCCATCTATTATATACACTGCTCCAGAACCAATTACTTTAAACTGACCCTCTGGATTAACAATAATAGCTGTGTCCTCGTCTATACCTATTCCTAACCATTGAGGATTTTCTGCAATTCCTGTTAAAAGTCTTCCTATTCTTCCTCTTTGAGCAAAATGTTGATCTATTATTACTCCTTTTATAAGTGATAATCCTGGTGCCATTTTTAATGTACACTTTCTTGGTGATTCATCATCCAGTCCAGAAACTATCATAGTATCACTCATAACTGAAGCTCCTGCTGAGGTTCCTACAAACATACAACCTTCTTTATAGGCTCTTTCTAATGCTCTATAAAGGGGTGTTCCTCCTAATAAACTTGTTATTCTTAATTGATCTCCTCCAGTAAAGAATATAAGAGATGCATTCTTAATTAAATTTATATTTCCTTCATAATGTGTATCTTTTCTATTGTTTATATTTAATGTTTTTACATTTTTTACACCTAAATTTTTAAATATATTTGTGTATTCTTCTCCTAGTTCTTCTGGAAGTTCAGATGCTACAGTAGCTATTAATAGTTCTTCTTTATCTTTATCTATTTTTTTGCATACTTCTTTTAATATATCTTTGCCGTTTTTTTTATCTTCAGCTCCTCCTATGATTATGAGGTTACCTTGTATTTTTTTTTGCAAAATACATACCCCTTCCTTTTATATATATTTTTTATTTTTTCCATATAAACTATTTTTATGCACAAAAATACCCTATATAACAATACTTATAATATTATTGTCATATAGAGCTTTTTTATTTATATATAAAAAATAAATACTAAACTTATCTTATAAAATAAACACTGAATCTAAATTAAGTTTTACTTTATACACAATTATATAATAGCTTTACCGGGTATTATTAATTTTTGCCCTGGTTTTATAACATCCGGATTATCAATTTCATTAATTAAAACTAAATTATCTACTGTAGTATAATATCTTTTTGCTATTTTCCAAAGAGTGTCCCCTTGTTGTACTACATATATTGTTATGCTAGATTTTTTCTCAGGAACTTCTTCTTCCATTGGCTCTACATTTACTAAAAATTCTTTGTGTGATGTATAATTAACTCTTGAATATACTTCTATTAAAGCTTTTATAGCTACAGTATTAGCTTCTATATTAGCTTCTATATCTTCTAATACTACCTTTGTCATGCATTGCATATCTATTTTAGTTCCTGGTATGTCTACAGCACAACTGAAAGGCATATCTTCCTTTAAAGTATAAATATACTTCTCATCCTCTGTAGTTTTATACATAACTTCTGCATTTAAAACTCCTTCTACAACTACCTTATCTTCTACTATTTTTTTGTCTGTTATATATGCCTTTCCTTCTGTCATTATTATTTCTCTTATACTAGGCATATCAGATGCTATTTCTATATTTTCTTTAACTATGCATTCATTTTTAGAATGGCCTTGCATGACATTTAATTCATAATCTTCTTTATTCATATTTAACATCATATTAGGTGAATACATGTCTTCTATAAGTTCTATTTCTTTTTTATACATAACCCTTGTATTAGATTTAACAAGTGCTTCTACATCTATAATTCTACTTTCTCCTAAATCATCTTCTTTAGGTTCTGTACTTATTCCATCTACAGTAAAATCCGTATAACTTTCCATGAAAGAATTTACTCCCTCTAATTCTACTTCCTTATCTATAAATATATCATCTACTATATAGCAAATATCTCTATTTTCCTTAGCCCTATATATTAATTCTATTTTAGCAAAAGCCTCTACACTTACTTTATCATCTAGTACAGTTATTTTCTTTTTATGAATATTTAAATTAGTCTTTAATATACTCCCTACCTCTGGTTTATCAGCTCCTATTTTTATACTAGTTTTAACCAAAAGCTCTCCTGTAGCTGTACCTGCTATTTTATCAATAGAAATTGGATTTCTAAGCATCTGTATATCCTGCAGTGCATCTAAATCTTTTATTATTTCAAAATTATATTTTTTATAAACTGCTCCTTTTAATCTAACTATACCTTCTATAGATATTTTTCTTTCGTTAACTATTTTACAATACATATCCTCAATAAAACATTCTGCTTCGCATAACATATCTTTTTCTGTGCCAGTTATCTGCATATCATTTGAAAATTTGCTACTATATCTAGTATTGTATAAGACCCCTCTCCCTTCTTCTTTTGCAAGATATAATATGTTATAGTCTATATATCCTTCCATGTAAAGTTTATCTTGCATGACTTCCTTACTTGTTATATAAGGTTTGGCATCTAACATAAGTACTTCATAAACATCTGGATGAGTATCTGGAATAACATATTCCCCCTTTACAGGGGTATTAACAAAATTTTCTCCAAGTAATTGTTCACATTCTATATTTTCTTTAAGTAAATTCAAGTCCATTTAACTTATCCCTCCCATAAAGCCTACTAATAATTTATATAATAGTTTTACGGAAATTATGCATATAAAAAAAAATTGGTACTTATTAAGTACCAATCCATTTATAATACAAAATCTAATTGAACTGTCTTTGTTAATACATCCGAATAACTATATGTCACTTTCCTTTGGGTGTCGTCTTCTAATCTTATAACAAAAATACTTGGGTAAGTTTCTTCTAGTACACCTTCATTAACAAATGTTTTTCTTCTTCCACCATTTGCTTTTAAAGTTACCCTTTCACCAACATGGCTTTCTATGTCTCTTTTTATGTTAGCGATGACATTTCTTCTTTCCATATTTAACACCCTCTTTCTACATTTTACATTATACATTAAAATATAGAAAATGTCAAATCAACTTTATATTTTACCAATTTATTATAAGGTTTGTCAATATTATTTTTCATATAAATATTTAGGTTTTTTTAAAAATTTCTTGTTATTCTTAATATTACCTTAAAATTATATATATATTCAAAATTTAATAAAGCTCTATACATATTCTGACTTAGGAAACCCTTCTCTATATTTCCCTCTGGTTTGCAATCCACCGATTCCTTTTATACCTGTTATTGTATTCTCTAAAGCATCCTCTATAGATACTATATTACTTATGTTTGTATAGGCTATTTTTTCACATAAAAATACTGGATCTAAGCAATGTATTAAAACCCTTCCTGGGGAACTAGCATAATTGGCACCTGCATCTAATATAGCTTCATAACAAGATTGACAAGCCCCAGCGAATATAATTAGATCATCATAACTTCTTTCATAATCTCTTAAGACCCCTACAGTCTTAACAAAATATTTAGAGTTTCTATAGTTATTTATATCTGTATAATTTTCCGTTTCTTTTAATACAGCATCATGGCCTGTTATGACTACGATATCAGGTTTGTATAACTTAACTAAATTTAATATCTTATTAGGTTGTTCCTGTTCTAAAACCGTCTCTCCAACCACATCTAACTGCAATTGCTTGTATACCTTAAGGCATGTATCTAAGTATTCTGAATCTCCATCTACATGAAGAATTTTACCTGGCCTTCCAAAATATAATTCTTTGGTTTTTATATTTTTATTTGTTCTATACATTTTCTCTATCTTACTTTTCTTATTTAAGTGCTTTCCCTTATCCTCTCCTCTAAACTTTCTATCATCTAATATTTTTTTTATAGAGTTATTAACTTTACTAGTAAACACTTCTTCCTTCTTAGTCATGGTAGCTACTGATACTTCTTCTAAATCTTCGTATGGGGAATCTGCTATTATTCTTACATTTACACCTTTTAAAGTATATATTTCCCTGTCTTCTTCTTGCTTTATATCTATTATTTTAAATGTTATGTCTTTTTTATAAGATTTTCTTACAACTATATCTCCTATTTCCATATAATTTAGCTCCACCTTAATAAATCAATCACTCTATATACTATGATAATTATAATAAATTTGTTAACAAAACTATTTAAGGCATATAAAACTATATAAGCTTCATATGCCTTAATATATTCATTATTCTTTTTGTGAATATATTTTTTTAAATTCTTCAATAAAATTAATATATTTATCTTTTTCAGAAATCAATTCCTCCATCTTCTTATTAAAAGTATTTGATGGCCAAGTAACTTCATTGTAATAATATCTGTTGCTTAATCTCCAAAATCTCTGTGGAAATAATAAAAATGCAAATAAAGTTCTATACTCTTCCTGTTTTAATGGATTTATGGCTGTATAAGAATTTAATATAAGTTCTGCATATTCTATATTCCAATCTACTCTTTTTAAAACTTTTATCATAAAATTAGAAATATCATAGGTTTTTATTTCTCTTTTACAATAATCAAAATCTATAACATTAATATTATTGTTTTTATCTATTATTATATTATGATAAGTATAATCATGATGACAAAAGCTTTTCTCTTCCTCAGTTTTTTTGCATATTTCCATATAATCAGAATCCTCTAAAACTTTCATAGATCTTTTACCTAATTCTTTGTAAAACTCTATGTTTTTTATATAGCTTAGATCAAAATCCGTTTTATTGTTATTCTTTCTTATCATTTCCCTCATTTTATCTAAAGATCTAACTCTTTTTTTCATTAAATTTGGCCATCTACCTAAATCTGTTTTCAGCTTACTATTCTCTGGAGGTTCATATCCTTTTGATGCTATATGAAGATAAGCTAATGCTCTAGCTGCTAATATGAGATCTTCTTTGTCTCTAAAATTACATTCTCTCCCTTCTATCCATTCTGACAAAGTATATATATCTTCGTTTACAAGTGCATAGGGTTCCTCATTTAGATTTAAAAAATAATTGTCCACATAGTTAAATCCATTCTTCATAAGATGCTCTTTAGCACCAGAAACAAATAATAATTTTTGTACCCCATAATTAATTTTTTTTAAACATCTATCTCCTTCATTAGTTTTTAAATGATATACTCCTCTATGAGGTTTAAGTTTTTCAATTTTAATATTAAACTGTCTTTCAATTTCAAATTCTCTCATCATAGTTAACCACCTCTATTAAAACTATATGTGTATTATTATAGTTTTAGAAGTAATTTAACACTTTTCCCTTTAAATTAATATAATGAATTATGATGAATTAAGAAAGGAAAATTTTTATGCGCATAGGTATTGATGGAAGACCTGCTTATTGGTATAGAGGCACTGGAATAGGCACTTACACTTATCAATTAATCAATTCTCTAAATAAAATAGATAAGAAAAATGATTATTTAATTTTTAATCCTGAATTTTCAAATTCTCCTTTAAAATTAAACAATAATTTTAATATAAAAAATATAAATGCTCATTCTCCAAAAAATTTTTGGAATGAAGTAAACATACCTGCTATATTAAAAAACAATAGCATGGACATTTATCACGTACCTCAAAATGGGGTGGGACTTCCTAAAAATAAAAATTGTAAATTTATAATAACATTACATGATGTAATCCCTTATAGAATGCCAGAAACCGTAAGCGATAGATATTTAAAAATATTTTCAGAAGAAATACCTAAAATAGTTTCTTCTTCTGATGGTATAATAACAGTTTCTGATTTTTCAAAGAAAGATATAATGAAATCTTTTAACTATCCTGAAGACAAAATTTTTGTAACTCATTTAGCTAGTGAAGATATATATATGCCATTAAATAAAGATTTTTGTAAAAATATATTAAAAATGAAATATAACATAAATAAAAATTTTATTTTATATGTTGGTGGATTTAGTCCCAGAAAAAATATATTAGGACTAATTGACGCATTTTATAACCTTGTAAACATATATAAGAAAGATATCTCTTTAGTTATAGTAGGAAGGAAAGGTAAAATATATGAAAAATATATAGAAAGAGTTCGGGAATTAAATATAGAAAATAAAGTATTTTTTCCTGGATTTATATCCGTTAAAGATTTACCTTATTTCTATAATTGTGCTGAACTATTTGTATATCCATCCTTTTATGAAGGTTTCGGATTGCCACCTATAGAAGCTATGGCTTGTGGTACTCCAGTAATAACATCTAATGTAACATCTATACCAGAAATAACAAAAGACGCCGCAATGCTAATAAATCCTTATGATACAGATAGTATATGTAAAGCTATGTATACTGCATTATCTAATGAAAACATGAGAAACATATTAATAAAACGAGGTTTAAATAGAACCTCCCAACTTACTTGGAATAATTGTGCTAAAAGCACTTTATCAGCTTACAAAAAAATACTATACTCTAATTAGACTCCAGCCACCCTTAACTGGAGTCTTAAATAATTTTTAGTTATAAAATTTGTACTATACTTTACAAAGTAAAAATATTATATCAACAATTTGTATATTGTATAAAAATTTATTTAAAATTAAATAAAACACTATCAAATTTTATTTAGTAAAATAATTTTGATAGTGTTTATATATTTAAGTTAATATTTTATAAATTATATTATAATAGATTATCTCTAAAATCTTTTAAAAATTCCTTTCTATCTTCCTTATAGTTACACTTTTTTATTAACCTATTTAGAAATACCTCATCATCCCAGTCTTTTCGTTTTGTATAATAATTTTTAGATATATCATAAAAATCATAGGGAAAACTTAACAAACCATATAATACTTCTAATTCTTTATCCGCTATGCTATATACGCTAGAATAGTTATTTAAGATAATATTTGCCTTGCTAATATCAAAACCAAAATTTTTTATAACTTTTGTTATAAAATTACACAAATCATTAACCTTTAAATCTAAAATAGCATAATCAAAATCTATAAAATAAGCTTCATCTTCTTTAATCAATATATTATGATAGGCTAAATCATGATGACAAATAGATATTTTGTCATTTTCTTTACATATATCATAATAATGACTATTCTCTAATATATTTATACTTTTACTTATCTCATCTATATAATAATCTATTTCCGATAAGAATAAATTATCAAATTCATTCTTATTTTTATGGATGTTAGCTATTTTTTTAAAAAAATTCATTTCCTCTTTTTGTATCTTAAATTTTTCTATAGATTTGCCATTTAAAACCCTTTTATTAAATTTTGTTGTAAATCCTTTTGATGCGTTATGCATTTTGGCTAAAGCTACAGAGGAAATCTTTAAGTCTAAAGGATTACTAAATTGACATTCTCGTCCATCAATTAAATCCATTAAACAATACATTTCTCCTTTATATATAGTATATATATCTCCTTGTATGTTCTTTTCAAATTCCATTATTCTTCCAAATTCAATTTTTATATAATTTATTATTTCTTCTATAAATTTTAGTTCTTCTAGAGTATAATCAACTTTTTTTAATATTTTTTTACCTTTATTTGTATCTATAATATAAACATTTCTAATAGGGTAAATATCCTTTACAATAAAATCATATTGATCAAATAAATCTAAGGATAAATTATATTTTTTAAGATAATTTTTATTTAGCTTATCCATTTCATCACTCCTTTAAACAAAGCTATTAGAATCTAATTTCATAGCCTTATTAAATCTATCCATATAGTGTTTTTCTTTATTTAAATCCTTTTCTTTCATATATTTTGTACAACACTTTACTATGGAGTAAGGATAAGATAACATATATAAAATAAATTTATAACTTTCATCATTCAGGCTTTCAAATTCACAAAAATTTTCACATAATTTTTCTATATTTAGAGATGAGTTTTTTTTATTTACTTTATATAGTAATTCTATACAGTCCATTTCTACCATATCATAACTACATTTACTAATATCTATAACTTCTATTTCTTTATTATATCTAATATTATTAAAATATGTTTTACCTAAACATATTTCCTTTCTCTCCATACTTCTCCACACCAAATTAATATATCCATTTTCATATATGTTTTCTATAACCTTATCAGCTCTATTTATATAATTAGGCATATAATCTAAAATTAATTTTTCTAAATCTGTATTATTACTTTTTTTATCTTTTAAATTTCTAACATACTTATTTATTTTTTTTAAATCCAGTTTATATTTTTCAATTATACTGCCTGTTTTATTTTTTATCCCACCTCTTATATAACTTTTATTCCCTAATGTATTTTTATGAAAAAAACTAATTACTTTTAATTGTTCTGTTACCAATTCCTCTGATAAATTATTTAACTGTCTATAATCATCTTTAAAATCTTCTATTATATTTATATTCTTACTTTTTAAATAATGAGAAATATCAGTTATTTTTTTTAATGAATCCATTTCATATATTGCACCTCCTTTAGTATCTATTTATATTTTTTTCTTATCTTCTTTAAGACTTCCTTCTCCTCATCTTTAAGTTTATTTATTTTTTTCTTTTTTTTCTTTATTTCTTTTAATTTTTTAACAGATTCTTTTAGTTCCTGTAATTCTTCTTCATATTTATCTAATTCACTCACATTTTCTTTTATATTTTCATAATATTTTTTATTACGAGACATACTTATATCTCTCCTTAAATATTAATTTTTCTAAATTTTTCTATAAACTCTTGTCTTTCTTCTCTATCTGTATAATATCTATTTAGCTTACTAAAAAAGAACTCCTCACTCCAAGATTGCTTTTCCCAATAATACTGTATACCTATTTGCCAATAATCCTGCGGAAATTCCATAAAAGCTGCCATTATAAGTATATATTCTTTATCTATATAAGATTCTTCTCTGTAAGAATTCAAAATAAGTTCTGCTGATTTTAAATCCCATTTACCATTTTTCATAACTCTAATAAGTATACTGGCTAAATCATGTAATTTAGTATCTAGCATACAATAATCAAAATCTATTATATATATTTGATTTTCACTATCTATAAGTATGTTATGATTAGCATAATCATGATGACAAAAACATCTATCCTCAATTTGTTTTAACATTACATTTAGATAGTTTGTTTCACATAAATTCTTTATTGACCTATCTGCTCTTTCAATCTCATCCTCTAATATACTTATATAAAAATTATCAAATTCACTTTTTTTATTTTTATTTAATATTCTTTTTTTGAAATCTAGTATTTCATTTCTTCTTGTTTGAAACGTCCTGGGCCATTTAAACCATCCGATTCTAGGTTTCATATATTCTGTTATATAAAAATTCTTACTCTTTTCATGTAACTGGCCCAATTTATTGGCAGCCATCATAACTTCTACTGGATTAGAATAATTACATTGTCTTGAGTCATCTATCCATTCTGTTATATATCCGTAAAAATCTCCTATTTTTATATAATCTAAACCTTTATTATTAGAAATAATTTCTGGAATTTTGCTAAAATTATTACATTGTAAATGTTTCATGCAACTTATTATAAATAAAAAATGATTGAATTCATATTTTATTATTTTAAAAGCATATGCTTTATTAGAATCACTAATTATTTTATATACATTTTTTATTTTTTCTATAGAATTAATATTTATATTATAATTATTTTCCACTATGTTTATGATTTCTGATTTATCCAAAATAATGCCTCCATTATTTTATTAATCTATATGTATTATATGAAAATATTGCACTTTGGTGATAACTGGAACATTTTTTAGAAAAGATTAATATTATATATAACAGTAAAGCTATACTTTATGTTGACATATATAATAAATGCTTTTAATGAGGTGGTTATAAAAATGAATATTTCCATAGATGGTAGGGGTATAAATTGGTATAAGGGTACTGGTATAGGAACATATACAAAAAAAATATTAACAAATATGATAGCAGAAACTCACGAAGATTCATTCAATATATATTGGTCAGGGAATGATTATCTTAAATTTAAAAAACATAATACTAATATTATACTAACCTCTAAAAAACATAGTAGATTTTTTGAGCAAACCTATATTCCATATAACCTTAACAACACTAAATCTGATATATATCATATACCACAAAATGGTATAGGTATTTCTGAAAATATAAATTGTAAAATTATAGTAACCATTCATGATTTAATTCCTTATATAATGCCAGAAACTGTTGGAAAAGGTTACTTAAATAAATTTCTAAAGGAAATGCCTAAAATAATTGAACTATCTGATAAAATAATAACCGTATCTGAATGGTCAAAAAAAGATATATTGAAATTCTTTCCTATGAGGGAAGATAAAATTGAAGTTATCCCACTAGCAGCAGATTCCAAATACAAGCCCTTAAATAAATTATATTGTAAAGACATACTTAAAAGAAAATATGGAATAAACTTACCTTTTATTTTATATTTAGGTGGCTTTAGTTCTAGAAAAAATGTTACATCTATAATAAAGGCTTTTGAGAAGATATATGACAAATTACCACAAGAACACGCTTTAGTTATAGTGGGTTCTAAAAAAGATGAAGGTGAAAAATTATATGAATTTAGTCGTAAACTTAAAATAAGCTCTAATATAATCTTCACAGATTTCGTAGAAGAACAGGATCTACCTATATTTTATAATGGGTGTAGTGTATTTATTTATCCCTCATTATATGAAGGTTTTGGACTTCCACCACTTGAGGCCATGAGTTGTGGTTGTGCAGTTATAGCTTCTAACATTACTTCTATTCCGGAAGTTACTTCCGATTGTTGTATTAATATAGATCCTTTAGATATTGATGATATATCAAACTCAATAGAAAATATACTAAAAAATCCAGACTTAAAAGATAGATTAAGCAAAAAAGCTTTTCAAAGATCTATGCTTTTTTCTTGGAATAAAACTGCACAAAATACCTTAAATGTATATAACAACGTTTTAAAATAACATAAAAAAGAGCCAAAATTTTTTCTTAAATTTTGACTCTTAAATACTTTTTAATATAAATATATAATTACCAATCAATAAAATTATATATTTATATTACTTTATATGTCTTATTTTTATTTTGTTATACTATTAATAAAAGTTTTTATACTTTTTAGCTCTTTTTCTATATCATTAGTGTTTAATAACTCTTTTTTAAAATCTATCATAACTTTTTGTACATAATTGTAGTTCTTAGTATAATTTATATTTGGAGTTTTACTTGCTATATCAACAAAAATTCTCCAAATTTTTTCCTCATTAAAATAGTTTACATTTTCAGAAAATTTAGCATACTCATAAGTTGGTTTATAGGATGGAAATTGTCCATAATTTAAAAATCCTTTATTTAAACTATACTTATTTAATGTTATTTTTTTTACCAGTTCCATTGATAATTTATCTTTAGACTCCTTGCAAGATTTTATTGCAACAATAGAAGTTCCTCCTATAATTGCAGAATTTTTACCTCCTACTTCAAAGGATGGTAATTTCATTATTTCCCATTTACCACTTTCTTTCTTTCTTTCACTTATCAAATAATTAGATAGCTCTGAATTATATGGAATACACAGTACATTATTATTATTTACAAATAATTTAAAATCTCCCTTGTTATCAAAATCTATATTAGCTGATTCTATTCTCTTTAAAATATTAAAAGCATCTATATAATTAGGTTGATCTATTTGTAACTTACTATCTTTATCAAAATAATAAATTCCTTTTTCATTTAATAAAACCTCAAGCATACTGTTGTCTCTTTTGTTAAATGATATCATTTTTACTTTTCCATTGCTTTTTTTATATATTTCCTCACCAATCTTTATAAAATCATCCCATGTTTTTATGTCTTTACTATTTATATTATACTTTTCTAATAAATCTTTTCTATAATATAATGCTACAGGCTCTACTGTATAGGGAACAGCAATAAAGTTATCATATAGCTTAACTAACTCCCTTTTGCAAGGAATAAAATCCTTTATGGTATTTTTCATAAGGTCATTTAATATAAGTACATCTTTATAGTATCTTGCTCCAAACTCTTTTGTATCCTTATCATCTAAACATATTATATTAGGATAAGAATTTTTATCTTTTATTTTTGAAAATTCATCTATCATATTCTCCCTATTTTTATTATAAAACTCCACTTCTACATTAGGATATTTTTCTTTAAAGTCTTTAACACCTTCATTCATGGCTTGATTATGTTTAACATCTCCCCATATAACTAATTTATCTTTTGTAAAATTTTTAGTATTATTATATCTACCTAAAATAACTAATATTACAGGTATTATGAATATTATAATAATACCTATATAAATAAGTTTCTTTTTTTTCATTTTAACCTCCCTTAAAGGCCTTATATTCATATTTTTAACATATATACTATAACTATAATATATTATAATATAATTATGTTCAACTTAATAAAGCTTAAATAAGAAGTTTTATAAATCCTTATGGAGTAAATAAAAAGGTATCTCATTAAAATGAAATACCTTAATTTATATAAAGTTAATTTATTTTTAGCCCTTTGACATTTCATAATTTCCTTTTTCATTAAAATCTTCTTTCCAAGCTTTTTCTGCTAAAGGATCAAAATCCTTTGCCAATTTGTCCAATTTATTTTTAAATACTTCATCATGGAGCATCATTTCTGCCCCTTTATCTGTTGGTTTAGCCCCTGTTTTACTTGCTACTTCCCTTATAACTTTAGGATTATCTATCATCATACATGGCTTTAATAAGTTATCATTATATGGCTGCCTATCCCTTAACTCCTTAAAGAAAGGTGACTTAAATACATCTATTAATTTCTTATTTTTTAAATTATCTGTAGCAAAATGAGCGAATATACATGGCTCTACATCTTCATGTGAATTTATATGACAGTAATATTTTCCAGCTATACAACCACCAACATATGGAGCATCATTAAAGAAATCTATAGCAAAATATGGCTTCTCATTCCTTATTTTCCTGACTTTCTTACCTAAATATATTCTTTGTTCTGGTGTTAACATTAAATTAAAATCTGGGTCCTCACCTACTGGCATAAATATGAAATACCAGCTCATTTTAGCACCTTTTTCTATTAACATATTAATAAACTCATCTGAAATGACTGTATCTATGTTATTTCTTCCCGTAGCTGTAGAAACTCCAAATAATACGCCTCTTTCTTTTAATAGATCCATTCCATGCATAACTTGTTTAAATACACCTTTTCCTCTTCTAGCATCCGTCTCTTTTTCAAAACCTTCTAATGAAAACATTGGTATTATGTTCCCTAACTTTTGAACTCTGTCTGCTAATTCTTCATTAAACAAAGTTCCATTTGTAAAAGGTGTAAAAATACAATCATTGTATTTCTCATAAATATCTAACATATATTCATTAAAAAAAGGTTCTCCACCCAATACTATAAAATAATATATTCCGATTTCTCTAGCTTCTTCAATTATTCTATCTACTTCTTCATAAGGGATATCATCTTCTTTACTATAATTTGCAGCATAACAACCTGTGCATCTTAAATTACATCTCATAGACGGGCTTATTAATATTACGAAAGGTGTTTTTATTTCATCTTCTTTAAAAAGTTTCTCTCTCTTTGGCATTCCATACCAAACAGCATTTGCAAAAAAATTTGTGAAAAATTTTTGCATACAGTTTTTATCTGTGGTTTTAAATAAATTTTGTACAAATTCATGGGTAGATGGATTGTTATAGTACTCATCCTCTACAACTTTTAATCTCTTTAAATTATCCTCATCTTTAGCTATGGTTTTTTCTATTAATGTAAATAACCTGTCTACATTTTTTTCGGGGTTTGTACTAAGTAAACCTGCTGCAGTCTTTACCATTTTGTCTTTAGCAGATTTTTGCAATAATTTTATGACTTTCATATGAGCTCCCTCCCGATAAAATAAAATTATTTTTAACCTTAACTATAATTTATCACGAATTATGATTACTTATAACCATTATATTACCAATTGACTAATTGTCAATAATTTAATTTTATGTTTTACAAAGTATTCACAAACTTATTTAATACTATCCTATTCATTATATTCAATAAAAATAACCTAGTGATTTAAAATCACTAAGTTATTTAAAATAATAACCTTTACAGATTATTTATCATACTAGCCAGATATCCTGCTCCAAAACCATTATCAATGTTAACAACACTTACACCACTTGCACAACTATTTAACATAGACAATAGTGCCGAAAGTCCCTGAAAGTTAGCTCCATAACCTATACTAGTAGGTACTGCAATTACTGGCTTATCTACAAGACCACCTACAACACTAGCCAAAGCCCCTTCCATTCCTGCTGCTACCACAACAACTCTAGCACCTCTTATTAATTCTAATTTATCAAATAGTCTATGAATCCCAGCTACACCTACATCATAAATTCTTTCAACTTTATTTCCAAATAATTCTGCTGTAACTGCTGCTTCTTCAGAAACAGGTATATCAGAAGTTCCTGCTGTAACCACAGCTATGTATCCATTTTTAGATTTTACTTCTCTTTTTTTAATAACTATAGTTCTAGCTAATTCATTATATTCAGCCTCTGGACATATTTTTTTTACTTCTTCATAGGCTTCTTTTGTAGCCCTTGTACCTAATATATTATTCTCTTTTGTAAGCATAAATTTTATTATGCCCTTTATTTGATCTACGGTTTTTCCTGCGCAATATATAACCTCAGGATATCCTACTCTCATTTCTCTGTGATTATCTATTTTAGCGTATCCTAAATCCTTAAAAGGAAGATCCTTTAATATATTTACTCCTTCTTCTAATGAAATTTTATCATTCTTAATATCTAGCATTAATTTTTTAATATCTTCTGTATTCATTTTATCACCTCTTTTAAAGCTATTTCATATTTATTTCAGCATTTAAACTTCCCATTTTATATCCTTCTATATCTACAGTAACATATTTAAATCCCAAGTCTTTAAGTTCTTTTGATACTTTATCTAAAATCCTCTCATTAAACAACTTCATTCTTTCCTTTTGAGGGACTTCTATTCTAGCTAAATTCCCATGACTTCTTACTCTTACTGCTCTAAATCCTAGTTTCATCATATATACTTCTGCTTTTTCTATTCTAACTAGATCTTCTTTTTTTATTTCTTGATTATAAGGGATTCTAGATAAAAGGCATGCATAAGCAGGTTTATCCCAAGTGTCTAGTTGTAACTCTTTAGACAAAATTCTTATTTCATCTTTATTAATAGCATTTTCTAAAAGAGGGCTTTTTACTTCTAATTCCTTTAAAGCTCTCATTCCTGGCCTATAGTCTTTAGTATCATCTGCATTGGTTCCATCTACTATATATTTAATTCCTTTTTCTCTTGCTAAATATTTTATTTTATTAAATACACTTTTTTTACATATATAACACCTATCTTCTGGATTAAATCTTATTTCTTCAAGCATTGGCACTTCTACAAAATATGATTTTATTCCTATCTTATCTACTAATTCTTTAGCTTCTTTTATTTCCCACTTTGGTATATAAGATGATACTATAGTAATAGAAATAGCATTATCTCCTAAAGCTTCTTTTGCTGCTTTCAATAATAATGTACTATCCACTCCACCAGAAAAAGCTACTGCTACACTCTTTAAATCTTTTAGATAGTTAATAAGATTATTATACTTGTCATTTATGTTCATAATATTACTCCTTATGTTTATTAACTGCCTCATAAACTTCTTTTATGGATATGTTGTTTTCTAATGCAATTTTTTTACAATCCTCATATTCTGGTTTACTATTTAATACCTGACCTTTTAAATAGGATTTTTTTACAGAGACCTCTCCATATATAGTGTTTACTTTTTCTACCTTTCTCTTTAGCATAGACTTTTCTACAGAGTATTTTCTTATTCCTAAGGTAGTAGTTTCTTTAAACATAATTTCTTTCATAATATTTTCTAATTTATTTTCACATAAAACCGTTAATTTAGCAGCTGGTCTAGTTTTTTTCATTATTATTGGTGTAATATAAGCATCTGATGCTCCTTCATTAAGTAACTTGTTAATTACATATTCATAAATCTCAGAATTCATATCATCTATATTGCACTCTAATACTAAAGCTTCTTCTTGCTCAATATCATTTCCTTCTTGTTCTTTATTTTCTGCTAAAAAAATCCTTAATACATTGGGTATATCTGATAAATCTTTTCCACCTATCCCATATCCAACTTTTTCAATATGAAAATTTTTATTTTGTGTAAATTTATATACTGTAGAAGCCACTATAGCCGCTCCTGTAGGAGTAGTTGCTTCAAAAGGTATTTCTTCTGAAGATACCATTGGTATATCTTTTAATATTTCTGCCGTAGCCGGTGCTGGAACTGGCATTGTTCCATGGGCGCATTTTACAAATCCAGATCCTACTTGAACCTTTGAACACAATACTTTATCTACTTTTAAATAATCTAAGCATATAGCAGCACCAACTATATCTACTATGGAATCTGTTGCACCAACTTCATGAAAATGAACTTCTTCTAAAGGTTTATTATGCACCTTTCCTTCAGCTTTCGCTACCTCTAAAAATATATCCTTGCTAATCTTTTTAACATTATTCTTTAGCTCACTATTATCTATTATTTTATTTATATTTATCAAATTTCTGTGATTATGATCATGATTATGTCCATGTTCATGATTATGATCATTCTGATGGTTGTGTTCATGCCTATGTTCACATTCATGGTTGTGTTCGTGTTCATGATTATGATCATATGAATTTTTTAATATAACATCAACTTTTGTTCCTGATATTCCTTTTCTAGAATCCTTATTTATTTTAATTTCAAATTCATCATTAATATTAAGCTTAGCTAATTCTTTTAATAGATGATCCTTATCTACACCTAAATCTATTAAAGCCCCTAAATTCATATCCCCACTTATTCCTGAAAAACAGTCATAATACAATATTTTTCTCATATTTCATTCTCCTTATTTTATATTTATTATATAAAGTATAATATCAATTTATATTATCTACAATAATTGTCTAAATATATAATTAATTTTAACATATATTAAATAATTTTTTAACAATATATTGTATTTAATTATTTGAATTAACAAAAATTATATATCAATTAGATACTTAGCATGTAATTTTTACACTAAAAATGTTATTACTTAAAAATATTTTTCAAATATACATAATAAATATAAATAAAAAATATACCATTATATCTGAATCTACACAATAATCTTTTAAAAATATAAAAAATAGTATGGATATTAATTTTTTAATATCCATACTATTTTTTATATATACTTTTTTAAGCTTTCATTTTCCTTTAGCTCTTGTACTAAATGCTTAATTTCTTGATCTTTATATTTATCCATTATAAGTAATACATCTCCACCATCTACTATAACTAAATCTTTTATCCCAAATCCTATAACTAATTTATCTTTTGCAATTACAGAACAATTTTCACTTTCCTTTAAATAACTATTGCCACATATACTGTTATTTCTGCAACTATTTAAAAATCTACTAAGAGCAGTGAAGCTTCCCATATCATCCCATTTGAAATTACTTTTTATAACATATGCTTTTCTGGTCTTTTGCATAATACCAAAATCTACAGAAATTCCTTCTATTATTTCATATTCTTCTCTAATTACTTTTTGTTCTTTCTCTGTATCTATATTAGTATATATTCTCATCATGCTTTTGTATATTTTAGGTAAATATTTTTCCATTTCCCTTAAATAAACGTCTGCTCTCCAGATAAACATTCCACTATTCCATAAATATTCTTCACTAGATACTAAATCTCTTGCTATTTCTAAATTAGGCTTTTCTAAGAATCTTTCTACTTTATAAGTAAAGCTTTGGCTATTTACCTTATGACCCATTTTTATATATCCGTATCCGGTTTCTGGTCTTAAAGGCTTTATACCTATAGTTACTAATCCCCTTCTTTTTTCTACTATATCTACACCCTGCCTTATCACATCAGTAAATTCTTTTTCATTTTCTATATAATGATCTGAAGGTAACACTATCATAGATGCATCTTTATCTTTTTTTAAAAGTTTTACCGCTGAGAGACCTATACAGGTAGCAGTTTCTCTATTATATGGTTCTGCAAATATATTTTCCTTTTTTATTTCTGGTAATTCTTTGTATATTTTGTCCATATATTCTTCATTAGTTACTATATATATATTATCATTATTTACTAATGGTTTTATTCTATCTACGGTTGCCCTTAAAAAACTTTTATTATTTATTACCTTTAAAAACTGCTTTGGGTTTTCTGATCGTGATAATGGGTATAGCCTTGTTCCTTTTCCACCTGCAAGTATTAATGCATATAACACAGAATCCTCTCCCAATAATGCTATATTCATATATTATGTATAAAATATAGCATTGGTGAAAAAAGATTATATATATTTAAACTACTAACAAATTATTTTTTAATATTTCTTTAGGATCGTCTTTATATAATCCACTTTCCATTAAGAATTTATTGAGTTTTTCAATTTCCACTTCTGGATTTCTATAAAATTTACTACCTCTTATTTTATAAAAAGCCCATCCTAATCTAGTTAAATCCATTTCCAAATCTAAAACTTTCTCTACATTGTTATTTTTATATAAATTCCCATCATCACATATTATAGCTATTCTATTATGTTTACCTTCTAGTATAAAATCTATAATATACTTTCCTAATTTAATATTTGATTTTATATCACCCTTTAAATCCCTAATATTGTTATATATATCCTTTTGAAATTTAGTTTGCATAACATAATTTATATTGGGTAATTTGCTTTTATAATTTTTATAATTATTGCAGTAATCTATTAGCTTATATCTTACACAATTATTATTTATATTTTTGTAATCTATGGAGTAAAAAAGGAATATTTGATTTCTAGCTCTGCTTACTGCTACATTAAATCTTTTTATATCCGTTTCCTTTGTCAATGCAGTATATTTCATATTATCTCCAACTACCATAGATAAAAATATTATATCCCTTTCATCGCCTTGAAAAGAATAGGCATCCCCACAAACTAATTTTCTTCTTTTTATTTCTTCTTTACTTAAATTATTTTTTAATAAATTTTCTATAAATTCACTCTGGGCAACTCCCAATAAAGATATAACTCCCATTGTCATTCCATTATATTTACTATCTCTACAACATTCCAGTAATTTATTTACTAGTGCTTCCGCCTCATTAATATTTATTTGCTTAGTTTTTTCTCTATATCCATCTTCAACTTTTATACATTTAATAGGTGAATTGAACGACTCTCTTATTTTTGGATATCTAAGAGGTACTATTAAGTCTCCGTAACAAAGTTTATTACTAAACTGAACTATTTCTGGCACAGATCGAAAATGCTCCTTGAGCATTATCCTATCTTTAAAAGTTCTAAGAGCTGTATCATATAAACTTGTCTGTAAATCAAACCATTGATTATGAGGTATACCATCAAGATATTTGTCAATAAAATTATTTATCATACCTTGATCCATCCCCACTACTTCTGGACTAATCTGTTTGTCATCTCCAACTATTATTGCCTTCTTAGCTCTCATTAGTGCAGATATTGCAAATATATTACTTTGACTACTTTCATCAAATATTACTACATCAAACTGGTCTTTAGATGGTTTTATATTCTCTATTACCTTTTCTAAAGGCATAATCCAAACTGGAATTATAGACTTACATTTTTCCATTTCTTCTTTTGCTATATTACTATACTGTAATACAAACTTCCCTCTTCCCTTTCCAATTCGTTTAACAGCTTGCACCCATGAAAATAGGCTTCTTTTTTGCTCTTCATTAATATTTAATATTATATTCTTCCATGCCTTTTTGCTAATTATTTGATTTATTATTTGCTTTTCTTTATTTTTTTCCTCTATCAATTGCCCTTGCAACTTCTTTTCATCTATCTTTTCTAATTTTTTAAATAAATTATTATATTGTGCCCATTTCCATGCATTTTCCCAATTATTAAATTTATAATCCTTTTTATAGTTTCCCAATATAAATTCTAATGTTCTAGGACAACTTTCTTCCAGCTTTTTATACACATAATTTATTTCATCTATATCCGATTTCATTGACATAATTTTTTCTATATAACTATAAGCTTCTTTTATATAATCTATATTTTCTTTATCTATACCCTTTATTATAGAATTTAAACTTTCAAAATTTCTAACCTGTTTTTTTATTATTTCCATAAAAGCTTTTAAATCATTATACTCATTTATTGCTTTTATACATTCTATACACTGTATAAAATGTTCATATGTGTTTATTTCATACCAATTTATATTAATGGGTATTCTTATTCTTCCTAATAGTTTTATTATTTTATCCCTATATTCCCTATTCCAATTTATTATGGTATCTAAATTATTAGTTATACGTTCTATTGAAATTAAATTATCTATATTATAATTAAAATCTTCTTGTATATAACTATTTATTATATTTTCCCATAGCCTATTTAAAAAATTATATATTTTTCTTTCTTCTATATAGTCATTTATAATGTTTAATTGTTCGATACTTTTTATATTTTCTCCATTTATATAACAATTTTTAAAAATATAATCATATTTACTATTAATGGCTTTAAATATTTTACTAATTTTCTTTCTTCCCTTAATTTTTGAATATACTTTTTCATAATCCTTTATAAACATATCCATATCTTTTATTTCTTTTATCTCGATAGAATATTGATTTATATTTGCTCTTATTTTTATTAGTTTCTCTTTTGAACTATTTAAATTAAGTATAAAATTATTTATTGAATCTCTAAAAACTTCACTTGAATAATATAATTCGAACATTTTTCCTAGGATAGGTTCCTCTCTTATGATCTTCATTTCTTCAATGCAATTATATAAAAAATCTGACAAAATGTCATAATTGCATTTACATTCTGCAGGTATATACCATCCCTTTATTTTATTTTTATAAAAATTTAAATTACTTTCTAAATATATCATTCTATCTAATTTATTTTCGACTTCCTTATATGAGGGTACCTTATTACATATAAAAATCAATTCATTAATATTATTTATATATTCTTTCCCGTTATTTTTTAATATTTCTATTAATTTATTAAATTGTTCTCCATTAACTGGTTTTATATCTTCATATCTTATATTATCCTTTATCCAACCATATTTATATTCATTTTCCTTTAGCCATGATCCTATATGAATTAATCTATAATAATTTCCTCCACAATGTATTTTTTTATTTTCCATAAATTCAATTTCTTTTAATTTATTATATAAAACCTCTTGATTTCTCTTACATTCTTTTCTTTCATTATTTAAAATATATATATCATCTATTATCTCACTTGGATTTTTGCATAAATTATCAGATATATTTTTAATACATTGTTCTAACTCATACTCTCCATTACTATCATCTAATAAATTTACACATAAAGGTTTTATATCTTCAGGTATTTTATTTATTAATACTCTTAATGCCCTACTGGTTTCACTAGTAACCAATACCTTTTTACCATGAGCTAAAAAATGGCATATAAGATTTGCTATAGTATGACTTTTCCCTGTACCTGGCGGTCCTTGAACTAATATAGCTTCATTTTCACAAATTTTCTTTGCTATAGAAATTTGTTCCTCATTAGCATCTAAAGGAAATAATATATCATCTTTACATTCCTTCCATTGATCTTTATGAATATAATCATCCTCTATTTCCCTTTCCTCCACCAAGGCCTCAATGGTTTTAGGTATATCATAACCTTTATCTATTTCTTCTACAATTGATTCAACTTCTCTACTCCACAAACTATTATCTATTTTTCTTATTATAAGTATTGGGTAATCATATATAATAGGTTCTTGTGTTAATTGTATTTTATTTAAATCATCTACATCTTTAAATACAACTTCTGAATAATCATTATTTAGTAATGATTCTATCTTTATTTTAATATCATCATAATTCATGATGTCTATTTTTTCTTTTTCCCAAATATTTTTTTTAGCCATTATTTTTTTAAATAAATTTTTATTTAAAGAATCACAAATTTCCATTTCTAATTTTATATTTTTAGGAATCTTTAAACACAATACCTTTTCTTCATCTAAAAGATCTACTTTAACTTTTGAAGTTATCATTGGATGCATTATATTTTTATTTTTCTTTAATGCTAAAATAGCTTGTCCTATTATTATTTCATGTTCTCCTCTACTTTCATCTAAGTACTGTTTATAAATTCTATCATATATATTTCCTGCTTCTTTAGATATTTTTATAATTACATTGTCTTCTCTATCTCTATTTATATCACAATAACGATTATTAAGTATATCCTTTTTAGTATATATAGCTTCATATGTTCTGATATCACTTGAGCATTTATTCATTCTTTTTATTCTTAAAAGATAATAAAATATATTTTTTATCTTTTCTGCACACTTCATATGTACACCTCCACTAATTTAAAAGAATAATATATTAACTTTTATGTTAAATTATACCATCTGTTATCTATATATTCAAAAAAATCGTAATACAAATTACTATTAAAAATTCTTTAATTTTATTGTTTCCTTTAAGCTTTTAACCATTTTGATAAAATAAAAAAAGATGTGCTATTTATCTACACATCTTTTTTTATAAAATATATTAATAATTATCTATTTTTTACAGGAATCTCTTTCTACTATTTTATGCTGTAATACATAATTATCCTTCTCTAATTCTTCTTTATTTATTATTTTTATAAGCATTCTCATTCCTACAGAACCCATATCATACATTGGCTGCCCTATAGTCGTTAATTTAGGATAAAAAACATTAGAGGAATATATATTGTTAAATCCCATAACATCTATATCATCAGGAACTTTTATATTTTTATCCCTTAACGCATTTATTGCCCCCATAGCTATTTCATCATCAGCACAGAAAATAGCATCTATTTTTTCCTTTTCTAATATTTTATTTATACCTTCATAACCATCTCTAACTTTCATGCCATCTAAATAAACTAAGTTTTTATTTTCTTCAATATTATTTTTTCTTAATGCTAATTTATATCCTTCATATCTTAAAGCTGCTGCGTTTGCCATATCTTCATGCAATCCTATGTAAGCTATATTCTTATTACCTTTATTAATTAAATATTCTGTAGCATCTAAAGATGCTTTTAAATTATCTATAGTTACGCTTGGTAGCTTTTCTTCACTGTCTTTTGTTTCTACTAAAACCACTGGCAATTGTAAACTTTCAATTAGTTCTAATATATTTTTTTCTAAAGAATTACTCATATATAAAACACCATCTGCCATTTTTTCTCTTAAAACTCTTAGGTATTCCATTTCTTTTTCTGGATCTAAATCTGTATTACACAACATGATATTATAATCATATATGTTAGCTACATCTTCAGCTCCCCTTACTATTTCTGGATAAAATTGATTTGATATATCTGGTATTATTATACCTATAGTTTTAGATTTTTGTGTTTTTAGACTTCTAGCTACTATATTGGGTCTATAACCTAATTTGTCTATTGCATCTAATACCTTCTTTTTAGTATCTTCATTTACAACATCTATATTATTTAGTACTCTTGAAACAGTAGCTATGGAAACCTGTGCCTCTTTAGCTACATCTTTAATGGAAACCGCCATTTAAATCACTCCCTATTTATTTATTGAAATCTAACATATTTATCTCTATGAAATTTCCTCTTGTTTAGTAGTTTTCCCTTATTATACTTATTATAATAAAAAATGTGCATAGAATAAACAATTTTTATTCTATGCATAAAATTATATGTGCTATTTAACAA
Source organism: Clostridium sporogenes (assembly GCF_001020205.1). NCBI lineage: Bacteria > Bacillati > Bacillota > Clostridia > Eubacteriales > Clostridiaceae > Clostridium > Clostridium sporogenes. The sequence goes on along the minus strand of NZ_CP011663.1, from coordinate 125,830 downwards.
CTTCCACTGCTATATTATAATCTTCTCCGTTTATTTTACATTCAATATAATCTCTATTTTCATCATAACTAACTTTTACTGATAAAGTTTCTGCTTTTATTTCATCTTCATATTTTTTAACTATAGCATTTAAAGTATTGTTTCCTGATACATATAAATTAATTTTATCGGCTACTTCAAAACCACTTTCTTTTCTCATATTTTGAACTTTACTAAGTATTTCTCTTAAGAAACCTTCTTCTTTTAATTCTTCTGTAATATGTGTATCTAATACTACTCCTATTTCCCCTTCGCCAGCAAAAGCAAATCCTTCTAGTCCCTGCATTGTTACAAGTAAATTTTCTGCTGTAAGTTCTATTTGATCTTCAAAGCCTTCAACATTTATGAATACGGATTTACCATTGTTTATACTTTGAGCTAATTCCATTTGATTCATAGCACTTATTTCTTTTCTGATAGCAGGTATAAATCTTCCATATTTTTTACCTAGTATAGGTAAATTAGGTTTTATTTCAAAGTTAACATAGTTAGAAAGATCTGCTCCAGATAAAATTTCTTTTGTATTAAGTTCTTCTCTTATTATATCTTCATAGTATTCTGGAAGCTCTTTTGTACTAACTAACATTTTTTGCAGAGGCTGTCTGTTCTTTATATTTACTGAATTTCTGGCACTACGTCCTAACTTAACTATTTTATAAGCTAAGTCCATTTTTTCTTCTAAATCCTTATCTATAACACCTTCATTGTAAGATGGCCATTTACACAAATGAATACTTTCTTTTGCATCTTTATCTAAATTTATAACTAGATTTTGATACATTTCTTCTGTAACAAATGGTACAAATGGTGCTGCTACTTTTATTACTGTAGTTAAAACCGTATATAATGTTGTATATGCTCCAATTTTATCATCTGTAAGTTCTGTACTCCAAAATCTTGATCTATTACGTCTTACATACCAATTTGAAAGTTCATCTACAAATTCTTCAAGTTCCAATGCAGCTTGAGTTATTCTATAATTATCTAAATGTTCTTCTACATTCTTAATTAAGGAATTAAGTTTAGATAATATCCATTTATCCATTACATGCTCTGATTTAAATTCCTTATATTCTAATGGATTAAAATTATCTAAATCCGCATATAAAACGTAGAATGAATATACGTTCCATAATGTGCTTAAGAATTTCCTTTGAGTTTCTTTTACATCTTCTTCTGAAAATCTTGTTGGTAACCATGGTGCACTAGCTGTGTAAAAATGCCATCTTGTAGCATCCGCTCCTTCATTTTCTAATACATCAAATGGCTCAACTACATTTCCTTTTGATTTTGACATTTTAACTCCATGTTTATCTAGTACATGGCCTAAAACTATACAATTTTCATAAGAGCTCTTTCCAAATAATGCTGTAGATATAGCAAGTAATGTATAAAACCATCCCCTAGTCTGGTCTACAGCTTCTGATATAAATTGAGCTGGAAATGTATTTTCGAATACTTCTTTATTTTCAAATGGATAATGATGTTGTGCAAAAGGCATAGAACCTGAATCAAACCAACAGTCTATAACTTCATTTGTTCTAGTCATTTCCTTTCCACAGTGTGGGCAATTTAATTTAACTGCATCTATATATGGCTTATGAAGCTCTATGTTTTCTGGAACATTTACTCCCTTTTCTTTTAATTCTTCTACACTTCCTATACATTCTCTGTGACCACATTCACATTCCCATATTGGAAGAGGTGTACCCCAATATCTATCTCTAGAAATACCCCAATCTATTACATTCTCTACAAACTTTCCAAATCTACCTGTTCTTATATTGTCCGGATACCAATTTATGGTATTGTTATTTTTCACTAAATCATCTCTTAAAGATGTCATTCTCACAAACCAACTATCCTTTGGATAATATAAAAGTGGCGTATTACATCTCCAACAATGTGGATAAGAATGTGTGAATTTTTCTGATTTATAAAGCATACCATTTTCTTTTAAGTATTCTAATATTTTAGGATCAGCTTTTTTTACAAACATTCCTTTCCAAGGCTCTACTGAATCTACAAATTTACCTTCACTATCAACTAAGTTTATTAAAGGTAAATCATATTTTTTACCTGTTTTACTATCATCATCTCCATAGGCTGGAGCTGTATGCACTATTCCAGTACCATCTGTAAGAGTTACATAATCTGCATGTACTACATAGAAAGCTTTCTTTTCAGGAACTTCGAATTTAAATAGTTGTTCATATTCAACACCTACTATTTCTTCCCCTTTAAATTCTTTAACTACTTCATATTCGCCCGCTATTACTTTTTCTAAAAGTTCTTTTGCTAGTATATAATGTTCCCCATTATTTAATATCTCTACATAATCATAGGATTTGTTTATTGCTAAGGCTAAGTTACTTGGTAATGTCCAAGGAGTTGTAGTCCAAGCAAGAAAATATTTATTTTCTTCTCCTTTAATTTTAAATTTTACAAAAGCTGTTGCCTCTTTTACATCCTTATATCCTTGAGCAACTTCGTGAGAAGATAATGCAGTTCCACATCTTGGACAGTATGGTGTTACCCTATGACCTTTATATAAAAGTTCTTTTTTCCACATTTCTTTTAATGCCCACCATACAGATTCTATATAGTTATTATCATAAGTTATATATGGATTATCCATATCCACCCAGAATCCTAATTTTTCAGACATTTGTTTCCAAAGACTTGTATATTTAAATACGCTATCTTTACACTCTGTAACAAATTTTTCTATACCGTATTCCTCTATTTGTGGTTTACCTGATATACCTAACTTTTTTTCTATTTCAAGTTCTACTGGAAGACCATGTGTATCCCACCCAGCTTTTCTTAAAACCTTATATCCTTTCATAACCTTATATCTTGGAATAAGGTCTTTCATTACTCTTGTAAGAACGTGTCCTACGTGTGGCTTTCCATTAGCTGTTGGTGGTCCATCATAAAATGTGAAATATTCCCCATCCTGGTTTAAATTAAAACTCTTTTCTATTACACCATTTTTTTCCCAAAGGTTAGCTATATCTTTCTCTCTTTGTACAAAACTCTTATTAGAATCAATTTTATTGTACATAATATATTTCTCCTTTCTATAATTAATATTTTTATATTAAACAAAAAAACTCCATCCATAATAGGACGAAGTTACATTCGCTATACCACCTATAAAACTTTAAATAATTTTCAAGTACAATATAATCTTAAAATTATATTAGACTCTATTCTTTAACGCAGAAATACGAGAGAACTTACTTGCAAATCTTTCGGTCTCCAGCTCCCAGGGGATTTTCTTTAAATCTATTCTGTAAACTCTCACCATATGTCTACTCTCTGTAAGAAATCAATCTAAATACTCTTCCTGTTCACCGCTTTTAAGATATTATAGTATACAAATTTTTTATTGTCAATTACTTTATTTATAAAAAATTAAAAATATTATAATTAATTTTGAATACAATCTATTTATCTACTAAAACTAACTTTAAAATATTATATTTATATTTAGGAGGTAAAAATGAAAATTAAATGGCTAGGTCATTCTTGTTTTATTTTAGAAAGTAATTCTAAAACAACTATAATAACCGACCCTTACGAGCCTAGTATAGGTATTCATAGGATAAATTATGCTTCAGATATATGCACTATAAGTCATAATCATTTTGACCATAATTTTAAGGATGATCTAAACAAAAATTGTATAATTTTAGATACTCCCATTCAATATGAACATAAAGATTTGAAAATAAAAGGATTTAAAAGTTATCATGATAAACTAAATGGACTTAAAAGAGGGAATAATATAATATTTAAATTTAATATAGATGGATTCAATATATGTCATTTAGGTGATCTGGGACACCTATTGTCCAAAGACTTTATTTATAGCTTAGGTTCTATAGATGTATTATTAATACCTATTGGAGGGAATTATACACTTAATGGAAAAGAAGCTGCTAAATTATGCAAAAATATAAATAGTCATATAATAATCCCAATGCATTTCGGGTTAGACAATATAAAAATTAAACTAGATGGCCTAGAAGATTTCTTAGTTCATATGGATAAAAACTTAGAAATTGGATCTAATATCATAACACTAGAAAATAATATAAAAAATTATAATAACATGGTTTATATACTAAAAACTTAATTTTAACATCTCCAATATAAAATGCTATATATAAGCCATCTCACTTCACTAAGAAGTTCTCCATCTGGCTACATTAAAAATTTTCAACCCAGTGGAGACGCCTTCCTTAACTTTACCATGAGCTCATCATATACTGTGAGAAATTAGGTCAAATCTTAATTTCCCCGGATTAAAAACTACTAAAACTTATTAATATGTTTATTACGTATATTTTTTATAATTACTATATTAAAATTAAATCCATCTTAAGAAAACCTGTTTTAGAAGAAATTATTTACATAAACACTACCTTGTGCTACAATATAGTTATAGTACCTTGTACAGCATAATAGTGAGGTGATTTAAACTTGAATGATAAATCTCAACTTTTAAGAGGAACCTTAGAAGGATGTATTCTTAAAATAATTAATGATAAAGAAACTTATGGATATGAAATAGCTGAAAATCTTAAATTATATGGATTTAAAAATATAAGTGAGGGCACAATTTATCCATTGCTTATAAGATTAGAAAAAAATAATTTCTTAAACTCTACAAAAAAACCTTCTCTTTATGGTCCTAAAAGAAAATATTATACCCTTTCAGAAAAAGGTGTAGAAGAATTAATTTATTTTTACACTAATTGGTTGGAACTTAAAAATAGTGTAGATAAAATATTTTTAGATTATTCAAAGGGGGAATCTTAAAATGAATAATATTAAAGAATTAGTAAAACTAACTAATAAATTAAGTGAAACTCTAAATGATACAAATGATGAAATTTTTACTAATATAACTTGTTATTTAAGAGCTAGTTCTTTGTCTGAAAGGCAATGTGAAGAATCCATACAAGAAATATTAGACATGTTTTTAACCGCAGAAAATAATAACGAATCTATAGAAAATATTATAGGGAATGATCCAAAAGAATTTTGTGATGAAATAATTGAATCTTATGCTACTAAAAAATTCTCTAAAGAAAATGTTATAGTTAACTTAAAAATTATACTAAACAGTTTTTTTATCCTATGGACAATAAATATAGTTTTCGATTATATTCCTAATATGATAAGATCTAAAAGCTTACTTTTAAATTATAATTTTTCTTTACCTTTTATTATAAATACCTTATTAATTACTATTTTATCCTTTGGAATTTTTAACTATATAGGGAAAACTGCCTTTAAACAAGATGACTCTAATTTAAACTTTGATATAAAATTTATTCTATTATATATTATTTTCATGATTATTAGTGTGCTTATGTGGCATAAATTAAACAAAATAATTTTATTTACTACAAAAATACACTATATATTAATTTTTGTAATAATATCTTATTTAATAATATTCTTATTACAAAAATACTCTTTAAAACAAAAATAGTTTATATTATTTTTACTAAAAGGGTATGTAACTCTATAAAAAATAATTTCTTTAAAGTTACACACCCTTTTATTAAGCAGTTATCTCTATCTATTCAACTTTACCTTCTATATCTTTTATAAGTTTAAAATAACAATTTCACTTTTATTTAAACTTTTCTTTACATCAATTATTCTTTGATTAGATGATCCTCTATATTTTAAAGATGCATCTTTTCTTGACCTATCATATTTACCATCTACTAAAACATCTACTAATTCCATTAGTTTTTTCAATTCAGTATTTATTTTAATTTCTTCTTTAATATATTCAAAAGTATACCCAGTATAACACCATATATTTAAACCTAAGTTTTTTATTTTTTCAGCTAAAATCCTTAGTTCTTCTATATGTTCTAATGGCTCTCCTCCACTAAATGTTATTCCTCTTATTAAAGGCATATTACTTTCTATTCTTTTTAATATATCTTCTAGTGATACCTTATCTCCATAACAGAAGGATTGCATTTCCTTGTTTTGACACCCTTCACAATTATGCTTACAACCTGATACAAATACTACTGATCTTAAGCCTACTCCATTAACTAAGGAATTATCTAAAAAACCTGCTACTTGTAAATATTTATTCTCCATAGCCAAACACCTCAATTTATGCATTATAAATTTTTCTATGACTAGAATTATTTGATGTTCTATCAGCTCTTTCTGCTACTTTACCAGAACCAAATCTTTCATCTAAGCTTAAATATCCTGTTACTCTAGATATACCTTGTATATTTGTGCTTCCACAATTATTACAAACTTCTTCTGCTACTCCAAGGTATGTTCCACACTCTCTACAGTATTTTATATGAAAATTTATTCCCATATAAGATATATTAGTATTTCTATATGCATATTGAATTATATCCATAATTACCTCTTCTGATGGATAATCATCTAATTCAATGTAACTTATATGCCCACCATTACATATTTTATGATAAGGAGCTTCTATATTTATTTTTTCTTTAATTGATATTTCGAAGCCTACTGGTATATGATAACTATTAGTGTAGTAGTTTTTATCTGTAACACCCTTTATTTCTCCGAAAACTTTCTTATCTTGAAGAATAAACTTACCACTTAACCCCTCTGCAGGTGTAGCATAGCAACTCCAATTTAATTTATCTATTTCTTTATATTTATCACAGAACTCTCTTATATGAGAAACTATTTTTACTCCTAATTCTTTAGCCTCTTCTGTTTCTCCATGATGATTTCCTATAAGAGCTGTCAATGTTTCTGCAACACCTATAAACCCTATAGCCCAAGATCCTTCTCTTAAAATAGGCTCAATAGAATCATCTGGCGATAAATTTTCTGACCCCTTCATTAAGCCTTCTCCTACAACGAAAGGTAAATCCTTAACTCTTAATTTTTTTAATACACCATATCTATGCAATAAGGATTCTCTTGCTAATTCTAATCTATTATCTAATAGGTTAAAAAATTTGTTTAGATCTTTTTTAGCTAATATTCCAACTCTCGGAAGATTTATAGTAGTTGGAGCTATATTACCTCTGCCAGCTGGTCCTTCCTCACCATTTATATTAGAGCATACATAGGTTCTGCATCCCATAGTAGCTGGTATTATTCCTTTATCATAATATTCCTTGTTAAAGTCTGAATCCATATTCATAAAGGTCGGATTCATTCTTTTACCTGCTATTCTAGCAGCTAATTTAAATAAGTAATAGTAAGGATCCTTCTCTTCTCTATTTACTCCCTCTTTTACTCTAAATATTATATTAGGGAATATTGGTTGTTCACCTTTACCTAATCCTTTTTCATATTCCTTTAGAAATATTTCACATATTAAAGCTGCATCTTTATTTTTAGGTATTCCTATATTTATAGAACTAAAAGGTACTTGGGATCCCGCTCTAGAATGCATAGTATTCAAATTATAAACTATTCCTTGCATAGCTTGATGTATGCGTAGTTTTAATCTATCTTCTACTAATTCATTTATTTTTTCCTCATTTAAGCCTTCTTCTTGTACTCCTAATCCCTTTAAATTTTCCAATATTTCTTTTCTTATTTCAGATCTAGTATTAGGAATAAATAAAGCCATGTCATTATCAAAATTTACATGTGCTTGACCTCCAAACATATCATTCTGAGTAGATTGAAGTAATATACAACTTAATTCTGCAGCACTTTCGATTCTCTTTGGAGCATTAATTGTACCGTAACCTGTATTAAACCCTCTTTGTAATATTTTCCCTGTATCTATGTTTAAACAATTTACTGTTAAATTGTAACTATCTAAATCGTGATAATATATATCTCCGTTTTCATGTAGTTTAGCCAAATGCTTCGGCATAACACCTAAATTATACCATTTATTAGATTCACTAGCTATTCTTAAAAGTTTAGAACTGAAATTATTACCTACATTAGCATTATCTCTATCTGTTTCTACTCCTATTTTTTCTATAGCTGTCATCAATTCAGATTTTATTTCTCTTATTTTTGTTCTCTCTCTTCTATAATTTGAATAGGCATATCCTATTTCTTTAAATCCGCTATCAATTAAAACATGCTCAACTAAATTTTGTATATCTTCTACTGATATTTCCTTTTTATTAGAATCCTCGATCTTTTTTATTACCCTTTGAGTTAAACTTATATTTTCACTTTCCTTCATATCAAAGGCAATTTCTTCTGCTGCACCTTTAATAGCATTTGATATTTTTACAACATCAAACTCTACTTTTCTACCATCTCTTTTCACAACATATAGCATACTATATTCCTCCTACCTACAACATATTGTGTATATGTACTTTGAACATTATACTATCTTAAATTTTTTTCAGCAATTTTATATTTAAATAAATATACCGATTAAGTTTAATTAATGTAATTTATCTAACTTTTATATTAAATTTTATACAATATATATACTTGATATTTATATATATTTATACTCCAATGTAAAATGCTATAAATGCTCGAATTAATATAACTTTTCCTACAAAAAATAACAAGAACATATATTTTGTTTTAAAAATATATGTTCTTTTACATTCCATCATAATATTCTATTTTTCATTCTATTAATTTTTAATATATTTATATCATATATATTTTTATTACTTTGTAAATTTTGTATTACAGATAAAAAATTCAATCTGTTTTTTGTACTTATAATTAGTTTTATTTTTATTATTTCATCTTCATTAATATTTTTGTGAAAAATTCTTATACTTTTTATTGTTATTTGATTTTTTAGTAATTCACCTATAATATATTCCATTACATTATTCTTAGGTAAATATTCTATGATAATATTATATTCTTTGTTTTTGTCAATTACTGAACTTTCTATGTTTTCAAAAACAATTAAGGATATTATTAAACCTAAAAAACCTACTAAACTTAAAAAATAAAACCCTAATCCTACTGAAATTCCTATACAAGCAACTACCCAAATACTTGCTGCCGTTGTTAATCCTTTTACTGAACCCTTATCTCTTATAATGGTACCAGCCCCTAAAAATCCTACACCTGTAATAACTTGAGATGCCATTCTAGATATATCTGCACTTAATAAATACCTAAGCTCCCCATCTATCCGTATCATTTCTTTCATATATTGTACTATATATAATTGTATCATTACGGCTATGCAAGCCCCTATACAAACTAATATATGAGTTCTAAATCCTGCTGGTCGATTTTTTCTTTCTCTTTCAAATCCTATAGCTCCACCCACTACTATAGATAAAAATATTCTAAATATCACCTGTTTTCTATCCAATATATTCACCTCTATATCTATGAATATATGCTATTAAATTTAACAGGTTACTATTTTTATACTATAATTTTCTTATTCTTATTAATATACATATTTTTATCAGCTAAATTTATTATATCCTCATAATTTTCCATACTATAATTTTTAAACTTACCTATACCATAGCTAAAATCCACATGTATTCCCTTAATTTTATCTTTATTAATTTTTTCTCTAATATTCTCCATAAAATTTATAACGCTTTTATCATCTAAATCATTAAATAATACTATAAATTCATCTCCTCCAAATCTAAAAAATAAATCTTTCTCTCTTAAATATGTTTTTATTAAGCTAGCAAAAACTCTTAAAATGAAATCTCCAGTATTATGTCCATAAACATCATTTATAGTTTTAAAATTGTCAATATCAATTAATACTAAAGTCTTATTACTTTCTTTTATTTCATTTTTCATTATTTCATTAAAATATCTTCTATTAAAAATTTTTGTCAATTCATCATAATTAGCTTTATGTATTAACTCTTCTTTTACCATAAAAGATTTTATTATTAATTGTAATTCATCTTTTATATGGTCCATTAACTCTAAATCTTCTTTTTTAAATTTATAATTTTCCTTTGTACAATCTATATTAATTTGTCCAAATAATTTATTATCTATATATATTGGGGCCGAAATTATACAACTTATATTTAATGCTTCCAATTGTCTAAATTTGTTTATTTTTTCTTTGTTTAAAATTTTTTCATCTAATTTTATAGGATTTTCAATTATAGCCGCTTCCTTAAATCCATTTATTTTATATAAATAAACTTCTTTTTTATTTAGCTTTATATTTTTTAACTTATAATCATATCCTATTATTGCTGTATAATTAAAATTTTCTTCCTTGTCCATTATCAAAATACTGCCTTGAGTTGCTTTTGGTATTATATCTATAGCTGTTTTTAACATTATTTCATATACTTTGTCTATTGTCTTTTGTTTATTAATATTTTTTGTCATATTATACATCATGTTCTTAGAATATTCTAATTTTTTTATATCTTTTCTTAGATTAATTATTATGATATTTTCATATATTATCATAATTAAAAATAATGCAATTATAAAAACATATAACATATTAACCCCCAATTAATTTATTTAATTAATGAATAATATATGTCTTTTATAAAAAAATATATAAAGGAGGTGCTACTATGTTAGGTGAAATTATAGACATAAATGAAAACAACATTATAGTTGAATTTAGCAATGGTTTAAGTTTAGCTGTAGCTATTGAAGACATTGAAGACAATGCTAAAATAGGTGACAAAATAAATATAAACCCGTGTACAGAGCAAACACCTTATAATAAAATTATAAATTTTTTCTAATAATTTTTAAGTGTATAATTTTCTTACTTTATATCTATATTACCTATATATTTCACTTTATACTTAATATTAGTATGGAATAATTATATTTAAATATAAAAACTATTTGAGTAGGATATATATTTATGTCCTACCATAATATATCTTATAAGACAAGCTATATTAATACAGTTCCAAATTATAATGAAATAAATACATATTTTATACAACTTGTCCTATTACTAAAAAGCTATATCAATAGTTATATATTAAAAATCCATAACTATTGATTCCTTTAAGATTTTACACATCTTTATAAAACTTAAACTTTGTTAAAATTTCACTAAAATCATGCATAACTTTATTAACACATTCATTATACCAAATATTGCAAATTTAGTAAATCTATCGAATATATTGATTTTATTCAATAGTAATACAATAAATACATCTATATTATAGTTCTTATAGCATTGACAGGGCAAACGTATTCTCCTTCTTTACCATATTGCTCTTTCATAATTGGTACTGGATCTATTGTTGATTCTGCCTTACCATCTTCCCCTATTTTAAATAATCCATCTCCTATATCTCGGCATAGACCACATCCTATACATTTATCCTTATCAATTTCTATCTTCATCCCAAAACTCTCCTTTCCATATAAATTCCTATACAATTATATTGAACTTTTATAGTTTTTTTATTCCTAAAATAATATAATTATATTTTAAATATAATTAATAAGGCTTCAATGAATATTCATTGAAGCCTCATTATTATTTATATAAATTCTTAAAGTTGTTATATAACTGAGTATATTCTTTATTATTTGTAATAAACGCCTCTACTTCTCCCTTTTCCATCTTTTCAGATAAATCAAGATTTATGGCCATATCTGCTATTAGTGGTATATTTAAATAATCTGCTTGTTCTTTTGCTGATTTTTTACTAAATACATTTAGCTTTTCTCCGCAGCTTCCACATTTTATGTAAGACATGTTTTCTACTACTCCTAGAACATCTATTCCCATTTTTTCTATCATTATAACTACTTTCTTAACTATCATAGAAACCATATCTTGAGGTGTAGAAACAACCACCATCTTTGTAACAGGTAAACTTTGCATTACGGTTAATGCTATATCACCAGTTCCCGGAGGCATATCTATAAGTAAGTAATCTAGTTCACCCCACTCAGTGTCAGTATACATTTGAGTCAAAACTCCGGTTATTACAGGTCCTCTCCATATAACAGGAGCTTCTTCTTGTTCTGTTAATAAATTTAAAGACATTACTTTTATTCCTGTTTTAGTTTCTACAGGTATTATTTTAACTTCTTCCTTTTCTCCTGTTGGAATTATAGCTGCTCTCTTATCACTAATACCAAAAAATCTTGGCATAGATGGTCCTGTTATATCCCCATCTAACACCCCTACTTTATAGCCTTCTTCTCTTAATTTAGTAGCTAATATTCCTGTTATTGTTGATTTTCCTACTCCACCTTTTCCACTAATTACACCTATAATATTTTTTGCATTCCCATATTTAAAAGTTTCCTTGGAACAGCTTTCCTCACTGTTGCATGTTCCTTTACTAGCACAGCTATCACAATTAGTCATTAAAAAAACCTCCTATATATTTGAAAGTAAATTTATCCGATGACTACCCGCTCTAATACTCCCATCTTCTTCAAAGTGGGAGTAAAGAGCGGGTACGTCCCTGGATAACGATTTCTAAGCTTTAGTGGGAGTAAAAACTCCCTCTGAAGCCAAGAACTCTGTTTATAGTGTAATTATATCACTTATAAAGTTATAAGCAAATGCCCTAAACTTTATTCATATCTTAATGCATCTATTGGATTTAGCTTTGCTGCTTTTTTGGCTGGGTATATACCAAAAAATATTCCTACAGAAGAAGAAAATAATATAGCTATGAGTATAGCTGCTATAGATACTGATGGAGATATCTTTATAAACTTTCCTATAATTTCTGCAAATACTATACCTAGTATCATTCCTATAAGCCCACCTATTAAGGATATTATTACAGATTCCGTTAAAAACTGTATCAATATATTCTTAGTAGTAGCACCTAATGCTTTTCTTATCCCTATTTCTCTAGTTCTTTCTGTAACGGATACTAACATTATATTCATGACTCCTATACCCCCAACTAATAAGGATATAGCTGCTACTGCTCCAATAAATGTAGTAAATATTCCTATAACTTTATTTACTTCATCTAATTGTTTTAACATGTTTTCAACTTTATACATATCTTTTCCTTTATTATGATGTCTATTCTCTAATATATTTTTAGCCATAACTCCAGCTTCTTCCGTATCATTTTTATTTGTGGCTATAATATATAGACTACCTATAGTAAAATCCTCGGGATATAAATCTTTTAAAAAATTTATAGGACACGTTAAAAATATAGGACTATCCTCACCGCCCCCAGAAAAAGGTCCTGACTCTGATTTACTGACCCCTATAATAGTAGCCTGTTTACTAGATGTTTTAGCATTTATTTTTAGTTTCCTTCCAACTACATCCTCTGTTCCAAAAATATTTTTTGCCGATCTTTCATCTATTATAACTACAGGTTTACCTTCTATATATTCTCCCTCATTAAAAAATCTTCCATAAACCATTTCAGCATTAGTAACATACTGTACATCTGGAGTTGAACCATCTATATATAATTTTTTATTTTTGGTTCCTTCTGTTACAAAGCCATCTCTTGAAACTATTGGTGCAACATATTTAACCTTTTCTATTTTATTCTTTATTATATCAGCATCTTCCTGATTTATATAATCATTGTTACTTGCCTTTGATTGATCTACTTTTATACTTACTGTAGCAGATCCTATTTTTTCAAATTCACCAGTTATGGTATTTTGTCCACCTTTACCTAAAGATACTATGGTTATAACAGAACTTATTCCTATAATAATGCCTAGCATAGTTAAAAAAGATCGCATTTTATTTGATTTTATGCTATCTAAAGCCATTTTCAAATTTTCTAAAAATTTCATTCTACTATCTCCCTATTTAAAACTTTTTCATCTGATACTATATGGCCATCTCTAAATTTAACTACTCTTTTAGTGTATTTAGCAATATCAGGTTCATGAGTTACCATTATTATAGTAGATCCCTCATAATTTAAATTTTGAAAAATTCTCATTATATCTAATGATGACTTTGTATCTAAATTTCCTGTAGGTTCATCGGCCATTATAACAGATGGATTATTTACTATAGCTCTAGCTATAGCAACCCTTTGTTTTTGACCACCAGATATTTCATTAGGTCTATGATTTATTCTCTCTATAAGTCCCACTCTCTCTAAAGCACTTAATGCACGCTCTTTTCTTTCTTTTAATGGTACTCCAGCATAAACCATTGGTAATTCTACGTTATCTAATATTGTCATTCTAGGTAATAAATTAAATGCCTGGAAAACAAACCCTATTTCCTTATTTCTGACATAAGCTAGATCGTTTTCTGTTAAATCCGTTACATCTTTACCATTTAATATGTATTCACCCTTGTCCATTTTATCTAGACATCCTAATATATTCATGAATGTAGATTTACCAGAACCCGATGGACCCATTATAGATGTAAATTCTCCTTTTTCTATTTTTAAAGATATTCCCTTTAAAGCTTTAAAACTTATTTCTCCTGTATTATAAGTTTTTTCTATATCTTTAACTGTTAACAATTTTTATCACCTACTTTTCTTCTACACTAACACCTGTTTTAATTGAAGCATTAGGATTTAATATAACCTTTTCTCCTGATTTTAATCCACTTATAATTTCAGCTTCCATATCTGACTGTATTCCTAATTGTACTGGTTTTTCTTTAACTTTTCCTTCTTGTACAACATATACATGTGATTTATTATATTTATCTGTTTTTATACTTTCTAATGGTATTTTTAATACATTTTTTGATTCTCCTAATAGTATATCTACATCTACATCAAACCCAACTCTTAAGTCCTTAGAATTATTTTTAGAAAGATATATTTCGCAATCTAATGTAGTATCATTTCCGCCCCCTGCTTCCTTAATAGTCTTTTTCGCTGTAGGGGCTATAAAATCTACTTTTGCTTCATACTTTTTGTCATCATTTTTAACAAATACTTTCATTCCTTTTTTAACCTTTGTAGAATCATATTTACCTAAAGATACGGCTACTTTTAAGTCATCTACATTTTCAACTACTACCAGAGGTTGTCCTTGTCCTGCGCTTATTCCGCCTGCCTGTGCATTAACCTCTGTTACTATACCATCAATATCAGCAATAGTTTCTTCACTTTCATTTATTTTATCATTAACAGATTCTAATTTTAATTCAGCTAATCGAACAGAATTTTCTACTTGTTCAATTTGGCTACTTGTTATAGAATTCATTTTATTTTGCTCAGAATTTTTTTGAGACTTTAATGCCTTTTTTTGTGAAATAGCATTGTCATATTCCATTTGAGCCACTTGTCTGTCATTTTCTAATTCAGACATATCAAAGTTTAATAAAGATTGTCCTTTTTTTACTTTATCTCCAACTTTAACATTAACTTTCTTAATCTTTGCTTGTCCACCTAAGTATTCTTTTTTATTTTTGGACACTACATCACCTGTTGTTGATAAATATGATTCTACATTTCCTTTAGTTACTTTAATAGTCTTTACACTTATGTTGCTATTTTTTTTGCTTTTAAAAACTCCTAAAATTAAAAACAAGCCAATTACTAATATTGCCCCGGTAATTATTATAGTCTTCTTTTTCATATTTGCCTCCTATAAAAATATTATATATTTATTTAATTATAATTTATAAACTTTATTTATTAAATACATAAAAGGTAAAAATAAGATAATTTTAAAAATTAATCCAAGAATTAATTAAATTTTTACAAAACCCCATGCATTGCATGGGGTCTGGGAAGAATCTTTTATCAAAAATTCTCCGGTTTTTCATTATATATATTTATATTCCATCTGTTATTCTTATACTCATCTACAATATAATATTTCTTTTCTGTTCTTTTCTTCTTATTACTAATTTTAATTACTGCTTTATACATAGTAGATTTGTAACCTTCTGTATCCACATTAACTTCTATGTCATGATTTACATTATTATCTTTAATAAATTCTACATTATTAAAATTATTTTTTAATTCAGTTTTAAATTCTTCTAAATCAGTAGATAATACGAATTTAGCAATATCTACATCATCTTTAATATTTATACCTACTTTATTTTTATTATTTTTATTTATATTTTCCTTTTTTAGTACTTCTACTATAGAATTGTAATATACATATTTGAAATCTTTAGGTTTTCTTATAGTCCAAAAACTTTTTATTATATCATTATCTATTCTTTTAGATACTATGTAAATTTTATCTTGGCTATATAGGTTTCCTGCTTCCTTTTTATCTAATCCAGCTATGTAATTAAACTTATAAGCTTTATTCCCTGCCTCATCCATTTCAAATATATAATCTGGCTCTAAAGAAGATTTTGTATTTACTGGCTTAGCTGATGATAAAATATCATACAATTCTTTTATAGCCTTTTTATCTGTAATTACAAATCTAAAACCTTTATCTCTAGTATTTTGTATTATTATTTTCTGAACCTTATTTTCTTTTATATATTCAAAATCATTATTTTTAAGACCTAATTTTAACTTCATTTTATCTATACTATTACATCCTGTAACAGAAAAAGATAAAATAAAAATTACAAATAATAAAATAAATTTTTTCTTATTATAGAGCAATTAATTATACCTCCATACAACTTTATTAAAATATAACAACATTATAACATACTTTTCTTCTGATGTGTATTTAGTTCTTATACGCACAAAAATGCTCCTCTTGGCGATAACAGATTTTTAATCTGTTTACCTTAAGGGGAGCATATAGACTTTAATATAATTAGTTTTTAATGTTTGTAAACAATGTTTTTTAATATAGTATTAAATACAGTTTCTATACTCTCTTGATGATATTTTTCTGGTACAAAAAATGAAACTCTAATAAATCTTTCTTCCAATTTTAAAAAATATTCATAAGCTACATATTCTTCATTTTCTTTTAATATAGAATATTGAGCTAAATATCCTTTTATATTATTAATGTCTATAGGTACAAGACTATATTTTGTATAATCTATTTGTTGTTTCTCTGATACTTCTTTGCTATGTTTAATGAATGTTTTTAAATCACCTTTATAATTCCATAGTTGTATAAATCCCTGCATATTATTTTTTTTATCCGTAAAAGAATTACTATAAACTATATCTTCTCCATTAATAATCTCTTCATTTATTTCCCAGTTAGAAGGGAGTTTATATGAAATCTTCCCATTTAATATATTATACTCTTTAAAAGAAGATACATTGTTATGAATTAAAGCTGCTATTTTTAGTCTATTATCGAAGTTCTTTTCTAACCCAAAAAGTATTAGCATTAATCCAATTATTATCATTGTTACACCAAATCTTTTTTTATTTATAATTAATACCTTCATATAAATCACTTATATTATATAATTAAGTGACTCTTCACCTCCATATGGCTACTTATATATCATATATATGCTTTAAAAATGATTTTATTATTACTTCTTAAAATATTAATATATTATAAAAAATAACATAAATAAGAACAGAGACATGTATTAACATGCCTCTATTTAACCGGTATTAATATATTATTAGTTTTATAGTCATAAAACATTAGCCAATATCCTAAATTATTTTCTTTGTTTTCAATCCAAGTCACAAATCCTGATTTACCTTTAAATGGTTGGTCTTCTCTAGTCTTATCTCCAGGAATTCCATATACTAAATATTTCATATTACCTGAACTATCGCACTTATAACCTAAAATATAATGTCCATGTTTTTTTATATAAGAATAATATCCTAACATAGGATTATATAAAACCATAAATTTATCATAATTACAGGTATTTCTCATATCATCTTCATCTTTAGCATCTATTTTATACCAAATACAATTCTTTATTTCATCAGTTATATTATCTACACTATCTAAGCCCTCTACTAAAGATCTGAAATATTTACCCTCTAATCCAATAGGAGTATTTTGCTTATTTCTTTTTTTATATTCATTTTTTTCTATAGGCTTCTTTGTTTTTCCTAAATCCTTCTCATCAGATTCTTTTATATCTTTACCTTTTTTTCTGTCTTCACTACCCAAATCTTTTTCATTAGATTTTTTTATATCTCTACCTTTTTCTCTGTCTTCACTATCTAAATCTTTTTCATTAGATTCTTTTATATCTTTACCTTTTTCTTTATGTTCCTGTACTGATTTTACTTTATTATCTCCATCCTTATTGGTATTATTACTATCTTTAATTTTTATTTCTTCTATGGTTTCCTCATATTTATCAAATATTGTTTTATTAGTCTTTTCTTCTTTTATATCTTCCTTTTTTCTCTCCTTACTTTCTATAATACTAAATGACTTCCATGCTGGTATGTCCGTTGTTGAGAATCCGCTCATAACAGATATTATATTTGAATCTAAAAATTTTACTATTGCTGCTCCTGATATTTTATCTGCATTTATTCCACAATTTCCTATGTTGTCTACTGGATATTCATAACATATGTCTGCTCTTCCATATTCATCTATGTTCATTTCCCCTATTTTTATTATATCTTTGCTTCCTTTTTTATTGCATATTAAAACCATGTAGTAAGGTGAAGATTGTTTTTTTATATTTTGAACATAATAAGATATTTTGCACTTGCCATTTTTATTTTCTAATTTTACATATCCTGATGCGGATTTATCAACACCTAAAGAGTATCCTTTTTCATCTTCCTCTAATATTATAAAGTATCTACTATAATTCTTTTTTTGTGCCACTTTTTATTGTACCCCCAAATATAATTATTCAATATAATATATGAGTTATCTTACAAAAAGTGAACTTAATTATTTAAATTATAATATATCATATATACAATCTGAAAGTTTTCCAAATTCCTCTATAGATAAAGTCTCTCCCCTTCGCTTTGAATCTATCTCCGCTCTTTCAAAAGCATTCTCCATATTTTCTTTATCTATATTTAAACTTTTTAATGAATTCCATAAAGTCTTTCTTCTCATATTAAATGAACTTCTTACTACATTAAAAAATAATTTTTCGTTTTTCACCTTTACTCTTGGTTGTGAAAGTTTATCTAATTTTATAACTATAGAATCCACTTTAGGTCTTGGTATAAAACAATTTGGAGATACTTTTCTTATTATTTTTGTATTGCAATAATATTGTACTAAAACAGTTAATGAACCATACTCCTTACAGTTAGGTTCAGCATTTATTCTTTCAGCTACTTCCTTTTGAATCATTATAGTTAGAGACTTAAAATCACATTTCTCTGTAAGTAATCTTGATATAATAGGTGTGGTTACATAATAAGGTAAATTAGCTACTAATTTTATGGAATCCTTATTTTCCATTAACCCATTAAAATCAATTTTTAATGCATCTTTATGTATTAGGGTAAAATTATTATACTCCTTTAACTCTTCTTGCAAAATAGGTATTAAATCACCATCTAATTCTATAGAGTAAACTTCTTTTGCCTTTTCTAAAAGCTCTTTAGTTAAAGTTCCAACTCCAGGGCCTATTTCTATAACAGTATCTTCTTTGCTTATTTCAGCTCCCTCTACTATATCTTCCAATACCGATTCATCTACTAAAAAATTTTGTCCTAAATTTTTATTAAACTTAAATTGATATTTTTCAACTATTTCCTTTGTATTCATATTATTCATTCCCCTTATCTAAATCTCTTATAGCCTTTATAAATTCTTCTTTTGTTATACCAAAATTGTTAAGCCTTTTTATAAACTGATTAGTATTGCAGTATCCTATTCCTAAAGCTATCCCTAGTTTTTCTCTTCTTGCTTTTGACTCTTCATTTGCTGTTAATTTAAAAAATATCATATCATTCATATCAAATTCTTTTCTCTCCTGCTTAACTTCACATTTAGCTAAATTTAATGCTCTTATTATAGCTTCTGGAGCTGCATTTTCTACTCCTATATCATCTTCCTTAGTTCCTTCTTCCTGTGATATATAAGCATGTTTTACTCCCTTAACTCTATCACATATGTATTTTCTTATCTTTTCCCCTGCATAATCAGGATCTGTTAATACTATTACCCCTTGCCTTTTCTGAGCTTCTCTTATTTTTTTTATAACCTTAGAATTTATTCCAAATCCACCCACTGCTATCATCTCTGCATCTACTGCTCTTTTTACTGCTGTAATATCATCTCTACCTTCTACAACTATAACTTCCTTAATCATAATATCCCTCCAATATAACTATTATATAATATTTTTAATAGAAAAAAATAGGAGCTAACGCTCCTACTTAAATTAATCTAGAATATAAACATTTACCCACCTTGAACCCCAATTTGATACTTCAACATTGGAATCAAAATATAGATCAATTACATTTCCTTTTATTGCTCCCCCAGTATCTTCTGCTATAGCATATCCATAACCTTCAATAAACAGTTTTGTTCCTAATGGTATTACCCTTGGATCTACTGCTATTGAGCTATATCCTCCTGCATTTCTTCTTGCTGTAGTTCCTGTAGCTGTAACTCCAAAACCAGGACTTCCAGGACTCTTACCTGTATCTTCATAACTTGATGTATATGCTGTAGCTCTCATTCTTAATGATCTACCATTTGGTGTACCAGTAACACTTCCTCCTCTAGAAAGAGTGTTAACAGTTGTAACCTTAGTTCCCATTGCTACTACCTTAGATACTGGTTGTTTTTTTATGCTTTCTGATACTACTTTTCTTGCTTTTTCTTTTCCATCTTCATAAACTACTTTTATTGCTACTTCTTTCTCTCCACTTTGTCCTTCCCTTATGACTTTTTTGTCACCTTTTTCAAGGGAATCATCTTCTTTAACTACGGTTTCATAATCCATATTTTTTTTGCTCTTTATTACTTTTTCTTCTACTCTTGTAATTTTTACTTTCAATCCCTTTTTTATTTTTTCTTCTTTACTTGGGGCTACTTTATCAAGTTTTTTAACTTGTATCCCCTCTTCTTTTAGCATATTTCCTATGTTATTTTCTGCGGATTGAATAGCTAATTTCTTACCATCAACTTCTAGATTAACTTTAACTGCTTTCTTTATGCTTAATTTGCTTCCGTCTTTAATTTCAGCCTGCAATTTAGGCTGAACTTTGTCCTTTGGTCCTACTTGTATATTTTTCGACGTTAAGGCTTCTGCATATGTTTTTTTAAATGTTGTAATTTTTTGGCTTTCTTTTCCGTCTATTGAAACAATTATTGTTTTTCTCATATTAGTAATTATTATGCTCGCTATCATTAAGATTACTACAACAATCAAAATTGCCTTAGGACCATTGGAAAAATGTTCTTTAATTTTCTTCTTTAATTTTTCCACCATAAAAACCTCCTTCGGGCAAGAGCAACATTGCTATTATATTCGGTATATTTAAATCTGTCAAATTTGCTCATGCTTTTTGGTTAGTAATGCAACCTTTGTGCATATTATCTATATAAAAATTATTATATAATTGCTTTTTAAATAAAGGGTATCGGTGGAATATTTCAAAATAAATTTATTTAAAATATATGAGAAATTCAAAATTATTATTAATATTTCTCATATTTTTAATCTTTATTTTTTATAACATCTATACTAAATAAATCTTTTATATTAATTAATATTTGTGAAGTTACTTCTTCAGAACTTATTTCTTTTATTTCTGATATTTTATCTATCATATATTTTATATACTCAGATCTGTTTCTTTTACCTCTTAAAGGAGTAGGAGCCATATATGGGCAATCAGTTTCAACTAAGATTCTATCCAATGGAACATTTTTTATAACTTCTACTATTTTTTTAGCATTTTTAAAAGTGACCACTCCTGTAACCCCTATATAATATCCTAAATCTACACATTGCTTAGCAAACTCTACACTACCTGAAAAACAATGAACTTCTCCTTTTACATTAGGAAATTGTTTTATAATATCTAATGTATCCTTATGTGCATCTCTATCATGTATCACTACAGGTAAGTTTAATTTTTCTGCTAATTCCATTTGCTTTTTAAAAGCTTTTATTTGAATATCCCGCTTAGGATTTTCTTCATAATAATAATCTAGTCCTATTTCTCCTATAGCTTTTACTTTTTCATTTTCTGATAGTCTTTCTATTTCCTTTAAAGTTTTTTCATTAATTTCTTCTGCATTTTCTGGATGCACTCCTACTGCTGCATAAAAGAAATTATATTTATTGCTCAATTCTACTGATGTTTTAGAAGTATCTAAAGAAGAACCACAATTTAATACTCCTAATATGCCGAATTCTTCAAGTTCTTTTATAACTTTACTTCTATCTTCATCAAAAGCTTCATCATCATAATGGGCATGAGCATCAAATATTCTATATTTTTTCATAGAATTGCCTCCAAATCCCAATATTTTATTTTTTCTTTAAACTTTATTAATATATTCTTAATAATTTTTCATTTTCTATATATTATAATTAAAATTTTTAAATTAGTCAAAGCGATTATTTTTAGAAATTAAAATTGACTGGAAAATTAATCATATTTTACTTAATATAGGCGATAAAATTCCTATTAAAGCACCTAATAATCCTCCCAGCCAAGTTATTGCTTTTAATTCTTTGCTGGATATTTCCAATATTATTTCTTCAGCCAAATAAACATCAAACTCATTTATTCTATCTTCTACAATAGTAGCTATATCAAGGATTGATATAACCTCTTCTGCTTGGTTTTCTATGAACCTATTATATACATTTTTCACCATTTGGTAACTAGTATTTAATATTCCTTCTTCATTTCCTTGAGTTAATTCGTATATAGGTGTTTTCATAAAGTTTTCAATTATATCACTTATCAAATTATTAATTATAACTTCAAAATTTTCACTATCTATAAATTTATCTATAATATTATTTATAAATTTATATGGATCTATGTTTATTTTTTGTATTATATCATTTAAAGAACTTTTTCCCTGGATATGACTTTCTATTTTTTCTATTATATCTAAAATCATCTCAGTATTTTGGAATTTTTCGCATAATATATCTACTGTTTCATCTACAATTACATTCTTATTATTTTCTGGTATATTTTCTATAATATCCTGTAAATCTGTATCTAAGATTTTATCTATACTTTTATTTACTAAAGATACTATTTCTTCTTTAGTTTCTTCCCTTTGTAAGTATTCTTCTAAAAATACAATTGTTTTATCTGATATAGCATTTAGGTCTATAAACATTGACATAAAAGAATTTACATTATTATTTATAACTTCTTTTAATGTATTTTTTAACTTATTTATATTTTCTTCTTCTTTAAGCATTTCATTTATGTAATTTGATAAATTATCTTTCTTTCTATAAACATATACTTTTATATTTGAACTAAAATTACTAGGAATTATATCACCTATTCTTTTATTTAAAACTTCCTCATCCTTTATATTTTCTATGATTAAGCTTTTTAAAACATGTTTAAAATTATCCGACTTTAAATACTCATTTGTATTATTTATTAAACTTGCTTTTATTTGTTTATATATGTGATTATTAGTAATATGGTTACCATTAAGAGATAATATCTTATCTAACTTAATTTTTATAATTTCTTTCATTTTGTCTCTATTTTTTTCATTTTTTAAATTGTTAATAGTTAACTTACTTAAACTTTTTTTTAAAGCAGTTATAAAATACTCATATTTATAATCTAAAAACTCTTTAAATTTATCCTCCAAAGTTTTTTTTGTTGTGATTAAAGAATATACCTTTTGTCTTATCCAAATTTTAAGTCTGTTATTCATATTTTCACTACATAAAGACTTTACAATAATTTCACTGGATAATAAATGCTCTCCTATAGCATTACCTACACTTTTTGCTATTCTAGTTTTTTCTTTTGGAATAAGTCCTGGTGTAAATGGAACCTTTATACCAAATATTCTTTTTTCTTCATAGGGTCTAAATAACATCTTTATAGCTATCCAATTAGTAAGATAGCCTATTATTCCACCTATTAGTGACGCTATTAAAAATTTCATTTTTTCAAACTCCTCACTTTAATATTTTATCCGATGACTACCCGCTCTAATACTCCCATCTTCTTCAAAGTGGGAGTAAAGAGCGGCTATGTCCCTGGATAACGATTTCTAAGCTTTAGTGGAAGTAAAAACTCCCTCTGAAGCCAAGAACTCTGTTTATGATAATATATTACAAAATAAATTATAAATTGTAAATTTACTACTTTGAATATATTATGTACCAAAAATAAAGCTGCTAACAAACTTTATTTGTCAACAGCTTTAATTATTATCTTACTATATTTCCTTCTTCAATATCTCCATCTATAGATGCTACAAATAATTCACTATCATCTTCTGTTGATACTGCCAAAATCATTCCTTGTGACAATTCTCCCCTTAATTTAACAGGTTTCAAATTAGCTACTAATATTACCTTTTTACCTACTAAATCTTCTGGTTTATAGTATTTAGCTATTCCTGAAACTACCTGTCTTTCTTCTCCACCTAAACTAACTTTTAATTTTAATAATTTTTTAGCTCCTTTTATAGCCTCACATTCTAAAACTTTAGCTACTCTTAAATCTACTTTTTCAAAATCATCTATAGTTATTTCTTCTTTTATAGGTGCTATATTTTTAGCTTTATTTTGTTTTACTTGTTCTTCTTTAAGTTTATTTAATTCATCTATTTTCTTTTCTACATCTATTCTTGGAAATATTGAATCTCCCTTTTTAACCTTCGTACCCACTTTAGTTCCGTTAAACTCATTTAAACTATCCCAAGTTAATATATCTGTATTTATCTGTTCATTTATTTTTATACTTGTTTCTGGTATGAAAGCTGATATACATATTGATATTATTCTTAAACTTTCTACTAAATTATATAATACTGTGCCTAATCTTTCTTTTTTAGACTCGTCTTTTGCAAGAATCCATGGTGTTGTTTCATCTATATATTTGTTAGCTCTTCCTATAAATGCCCATATTTCTTCCAACGCTTCTGGAATTCTTAGTTTTTCCATATTTTCTTCTACTTTTCTTGGAGTTTCAAGGGCTAATTTTATTAAATCTTCATCTATATCTTCTTTACAATTTCCCCCTGGTATTTCTCCATCAAAATATTTTTCTATCATAGCTACTGTTCTAGATAGTAAATTTCCTAAATCATTTGCTAAATCTGAATTTATTTTTTTTATAAAAATCTCATTATTAAACATACCATCTGCACCAAAAGGTATTTCTCGGAGAAGATAATATCTTACAGGATCTGTGCCAAAATGATTTACTAAAACTACTGGATCCACCACATTACCTTTAGATTTTGACATTTTACCACCATCTACTAAAAGCCATCCATGACCAAATACTTGCTTTGGAAGAGGTATATCTAATGCCATAAGCATAATTGGCCAGTATATAGTATGAAATCTTAGTATATCCTTACCAACTAAATGCACATCTGCTGGCCAGTATTTTTTATATAATTCATCATTTTCTGTATTATATCCTAATGCTGTTATATAATTAGCAAGTGCATCTATCCAAACATAAATTACATGTTTTTCATCAAAGGTAACTGGTATTCCCCAATCAAAAGATGTTCTAGATACACATAAATCTTGAAGACCAGGTTTTAAAAAGTTATTTAGCATTTCATTTTTTCTTGATTCTGGTTGTATAAACTCTGGATGAGATTCTATATATTCTATAAGTTTAGGAGCATATTTTGACATTTTAAAGAAGTACGCTTCTTCTTTTGCTTTTTCTACGGGTCTTCCACAATCTGGGCACTTTCCATCTTCTAATTGAGTTTCTGTCCAAAAGGATTCACAAGGTGTACAATACCATCCTTCATATTCACTTTTGTATATATCACCTTTATCATATAATGTTTTAAATATTTTTTGCACTAGGTCTACATGATAATCATCTGTTGTTCTTATAAATTTATCATAGTCTATATTCATCATTTTCCATAGTTCTTTTATTCCCGCTACTATTTCATCTACATAAGCCTTAGGTGTAACTTTTTTAGCTTCTGCTAATCTTTGTATTTTTTGTCCGTGTTCATCTGTACCTGTTAAAAACATTACATCATAACCTGTAAGTCTTTTAAATCTAGCTAAAGTGTCTGCAGCAACTGTTGTATAGGTATTTCCTATATGAAGTTTCGCTGACGGATAATATATAGGTGTTGTTACATAATAAGTTCCTTTTGACATTTTTAGTCCTCCTTAATCTTTATAATATAAAAGCCTCTATATAAAACTCTTAGTTTTATATAGAGGCGTAAATTTCGCTGTACCACTCTAATTCACCTTTACTTCACAGTAAAAGTCTTAATAAGTGACTCATATAATATGTTATCACTTTACAATATAACGGTTGTTACCGTGCTATCCTACTATACTTCAGACAACCTGCTCTGGAGCCATATCCATAAATTTCCATATCATCGGCTTTCACCTTATCCGACTCTCTTTAGATATTTTCACTTATTACTCTTTCCTTCATAGCATTTAGTATAATAATAGGGTATAAATAAGTTTCTGTCAATATATTCATTATATTTATATATTATTATTTCTTTAATACACAAAATTATTCTAATATATCAATAATTTCTTCTATATCTTTTATGGCATTATACAACTTTTTCTTTTGGATTAAAGATAAATCCATTATTTTTTCTTCCATATTATGTACTTTACCCTCTATTTCTTTATCTATTAAATTTATTCCTTTATCTGTTAGACTATAAAAAGTATTTCTCCTGTCTCTCTGGTCTACTTCTCTATAAACCAATCCTTCTTTTATCATTCTAGTTAACATTATACATAAACTAGATGTAGATACACATATATATGTACTTAACTTTTTTAATGTTATTTTTTTATTTTTATTTAATATAAATAAGGTTATAAATTGTTGTTCTGTTAATTTTAAAGTACAATTTAAATTTAAACATTCCTTAATTTGTTTTTTCATAGTAATCATAAATTTTATGAGTTCTTTTGATAATTCTATATTATCCATTTCTACCCTCTTTCACTTTATATTATGTTGTTTTTAATTAACTGATCATATTTTACCTTAATAGATTTTAAGTCATTCCAAAATAATCTTTTTTTAGACTCATCTCTAAATAAAGCAGCTGGATGAAAAGTTCCCATAATATAACATCCTTTTCTTTCTATCCATTTACCTCTATCTCTTGTTATTCTAAATTGCTCTCCCATAATATATTTTAAAGCAGTAGCTCCTAAACAAATTATAATTTTAGGTTTTACTAATGCCACTTGATTTCTTAAATAAGGTAAGCATGCTGTAGCTTCTTCTTCTTTAGGAGTTCTATTATTTTCTGGTCTACATTTGCATACATTACATATATAATAATGTTCATCTCTTTTAAAATCTAATGCTAATAATGCTTTAGTAATTAACTGTCCGGCCTTCCCTACAAAAGGTCTTCCTGTTCTATCCTCATCTGCTCCTGGGGCTTCCCCTATAAACATAATAGGTGCACTTATATTTCCTTCTCCAAATACCATATTAGTTCTATTTTTAACTAAAGTACATTTATTACAATTAATACATTCATCATATAATTGAGACCACTTTAGCACTTTCCCCACCTCTATTTCTATACATTATATCCAAATATCTAATTTAATTTTACCATATAAACATATCTTTATTAACTATATTGCTTTATTTAATACTATAAGTTACTATTAAATTGCTAGTATTTTGGAGTGGGGGAATTTTATTGAAAATTAATAAAGAAAATATAAAAACTGTATTATCCTTAGCTCTTCCTGCAGTTGGAGAAATGATTTTATATATGATGATTTGGGTTCTTGATACTATGATGGTTGGTCAATACGGGGGGCAAATTGCTGTAAGCACTGTAGGATTAAGTTCTGAAATAATATATACTTTTACAAATATATTTATAGCTGTTGGATTATCTATTGGTATAACCTCTATAGTAGCTAGGAGCTATGGAAGTAAAGATTTACACTTAGCTGAAGAGTATGCCTCTATAGGATTGTTTATAGGAATTTTAATAGCCTTTTGTATTGCCATTACACTATTTATTTTCCCTAAAGCCATCCTTCGCCTTGCTAATGCAAAAGAAGATGTATTAACAAATGGAACAATATATATGAAAATAGTTTCTCTCGGAATATTTTTTAGTATGTTAACTAGCTTAATGAATTCTATAGTTAGAGGATACGGTAATACCAAAATTCCTTTATGTATCTCTATATTAATTAACATAGTAAATTTAACTTTAGATTATGGACTTATATTTGGTAAATTAGGATTCCCAGAATTAGGAATAAGAGGTGCGGCTATCGCAACTTCTATAGCTAACCTATCTGGTTTCATGTTTGGTATATACTACTTGTTTACTAAATCTAAAATCAAACCTAAAATAAAGTACATTAAAAATATTAATATAAGCCGTTTAAAATACTTAATAGGATTATCTATCCCATCATCATTGCAAGAGGCTTCATTGAGTTTAAGTAAATTAATTAATACATTTATGATAATGCATTTAGGAACTGTAGCTTTTGCATCTAATCAGATAGCTCTTACTGTAGAATCTATATCTTTCATGCCTGGTTGGGGTTTTGCTGTAGCAGCAACTACATTAACAGGTCATAAAGTGGGAGAAAAAAGTATTAAAAAAGCTAAAGAATATTCACATACTTGCACATTACTAGGAATTTGCATAATGGGAATAACCGGCCTTATTTTTCTTATATTTCCATCATTTATAATAAGGTTATTTATAACAAGTTCTGAAAAACAAGTTATCGCCTTAGGTAGCCGTTGCCTTATGATTGCTTCTTTAGAACAAATTCCTATGGCTATATCAATGATATTAGGAGGATCATTAAAAGGCTTTGGAGATACTAAAACACCATTTTTAGTTTCTTTTGTTTCCAGTTGGCTTCTTAGACTTCCTTTAATGTTCTATTTTATATATATAATTAAATCTTCTGTAACCTATGTTTGGTGGATAACTTCTATTCAGTGGATATTTGAAGCTATATGCTTAATAATACTTTTCAGAAAAAAATTTAATAAATAAAAATTCACATAAAAACACCCTTAAATTTAGGGTGTTTTTATAACATTATATTAGTTACTAATACAGCCATTATTATAGCTACCATATCTGCAAAAATAGCAGCCCATAATGTATGTCTTATTTTTTTTATTCCAACAGCTCCAAAATAAACTGTTATTGTATAAAAAATAGTTTCTGTAGATCCCATTATAATGGATGCCATCTTCCCTACATTACTATCTGGACCAAACTGTTTCAATATATCTGCAAATACCCCCAAAGCGCCGCTTCCTGATAAAGGTTTTATTAGAACTAAGGGTACTAATTCTCCTGGCAACCCTATTAAATTTGATACTGGTTTTAGAATATTGATTAAACAGTCTAAAGCCTTAGATTCTCTAAACACAGCTATAGCTACCATCATGGCAAGAAGATATGGAAATATTCTAATGCATATACTTACACCATCTTTAGCACCCTCAACAAAACACTCATATACTTTAACCTTTTTAGCCATCCCATATGATATGATTAAGAGTATAATAATAGGAATTATGGCTTTAACTATATAATTCACAAACTTCCTCCTTTAAAAATATTTCTGCAATACTTTACAAAAAATCACTCCACAAAAAGCCGCTGTGGATGTAACTATTATAGCTGGTATTATTATTTCACCTGGATTTTTAGACCCCATAGCCGCTCTTATAGATATAACCGTAGTTGGTACTAGCTGTATGCAAGCTGCATTTAAAACTAAAAATAAAGCCATATCATTACTAGCTTCCTCTTCCCTTATGTTCAATCTTTTGAGTTCCTTCATAGCTTTTATTCCAAAAGGAGTTGCAGCATTAGAAAGCCCCATCATATTAGCTGTTAGATTCATTGTTATAGCACCTAAAGCTTTATTGTCATTTTTGCTATCTTTAAATATAACTTTTAAAATAGGCTTTATACACTTAGCTATTTTATCTGTTAAACCACTTTCTTGTGCTATTTTCATAATTCCACACCATAAACTCATAACTCCTACCAATCCTATAACTAACTTTACTGTTGAATTTGTAGATTCTATTATAGATTTTGATAGTTGTTCTCCGTTACCTGAAAACACTCCAAACATTACTCCTACTAAAAATATAATTCCCCATATAATATTTACCATAATACCTCCTTTTAAAAACAAAAATATATTTAATATATATGATATATTTGTTTAAATAATAATTGTTTTGTTATATCATTAAATTATTATATTAACAAAAATAATTTAGGAGGCTTTTCATGACTTTAAGAGAAATTATGAAATATATAGAAAGTGAATTTTCTATTATAAATAAAACCCCTTGTGATATATGTGGTGGAAACTATTTAACCAAGGATTTATCTATTAACTTACTAGATTCTATTCCTTATGATATCTGTGATTGTATTTGTTCTAATTGTGGTCACGAAAAAATTTTCAAATTTTATGCTCCATTTATAGATGAATCTAAAAAAGAAAACTATTCAAAAATAATAAATTAAATAATTAAAAAATATTATTAAAAATCAATACTTTTTAATTATTTAATATATAAAATCATTTAAAAAGAAATATAGCATCTTATATTGCCTGGGCAATATAAGATGCTATATTATTTTAATAATAAATATTAATTTTGGCTATAATTAGGATTAGTTATTCTCTCTTTAAAATTCCCCATATCTCTTAAAGAACTGATATATACTCTATCTAAACTATAAATCCCGTTAGCTTTATTAGACCATCTGCCATCTGTAGTAAATGCCATTTTATATCCAGCATCTTTAGCTGCTTTTATTGTAGTTTCATTCCATTTACCATAGGGATAAGCTATAAAATCTACTTTATGATTTAAAATTTTTTCTAGATCATCTTTAGATTTCTTCATAGTTTCTAATTGTTTTTCATAGGGCAAATCATCTAATTTATCATGATTATATGTATGACTAGCTATATCTATTCCATATTCGTCCATTTCTTTAATTTGTTTTGAAGTTAAAGTATCTTTATTCTTGTCTATATTACTAGTTACAACAAATATAGTAGCATTAATTCCTAATTCTTTTAATATTGGGTATGCATTGTTGTAATTATCCACATATCCATCATCTAGTGTTATAACTATAGATTTTTCTGGAATAGGGTTATTTTTATCTAAAAAATTATGCAATTCCTTCAGTGTTAGTGTAGTATATCCATTATCTTTTAAATATTTCATTTGCTCTTTAAATTGTTCTTTTGGAAGTCTTAATTCATTTCCTTTTTCATAATCAATAGAATGATACATAAGCACAGGTATAGATTTGTTATTATATATAAGTGGCTCCTTAGTAAATGTTCTTATATCACTTTTTTTAACAGAGCTTTCTTGTTTTTTTGATTGTGCTTTATTTTTATCAATATTATTAGTATCTATATTCCTATTCTTCCTACATCCACCAAACACTACTGCTATAATTATAATAAAAGCAAAAAGAATTAAACTTTTCTTATTCTTCAAAAACTCACCCTCTTATAAGAATATTTGGTAATTTTAATTATATCATATATACTCTTAATTATTAAGATCTAAAAATTTGTGGATATACTCTTAATTTAAAAGTGAATATTTTTTTAAAAGCATATATTATATTATAATCTTATACATTATATATATAGTTATCAACATTATCCACAGGTAGCTTGTATATAACTTGTGTTTTTATTGTTAATTCAATTGATTTTTATAAATTTACTTCCGAAATTTATCCATTCATTAGATTTTATTACTATTTTTGTAAAATTATTCTTTTATAAATTTCAACTTTATTAATATTGTCCACATATTGTGTGTAATTTGTGGACAACTTATACTATTCTGAATACAATATTATTAAATAAGAATATAAAATTTAAAATTGTTTCAATTTTCTTAACATTTGTTAAATTTTATGTTATTATAATAATAAGGATATTTATGAAAGGTCGTGTATATATGGGTAAAAAAATTATTTATGTAAATTTCAAAAAAAGAGTAATATCCAATAGCTATAAAAGGCCTTTCTTGTTATTTTTGCATAATTCTTTACGTAAGAAGCTTTTATTTTTTTACAATAAACATCTTAACAAATCAATAAAATTAATATACTATAAGAAAAATGATAATAAAAATATATCTTAAGGTGCAACTTTGTTGCACTTTTTTTAAAAATATATATCATTATATATATAATGTTAAGTTATTGGAGGTTTTTTAATGAGAATAGGATTGGGATACGATGTACATAAACTAGTTGAAAATAGACCACTGATAATAGGTGGTGTTACAATTGCCCATGATAAAGGCTTGCTAGGTCATTCTGATGCAGATGTATTAATTCATGCAATTATAGACGCTTTATTAGGAGCTGCAGCATTAGGTGATATAGGCAAGCACTTCCCTGATTCAGATAAAAATTTTAAAAATATATCAAGTCTATCACTTTTATCTAAAGTTAAAAATTTAATAGACAAAGAAGGCTATGAAATTGTAAATATAGACTGTACTATAATAGCTCAAAAACCTAAAATGCTCTATCATATAGATGCTATGAAAAAAAATATTTGTAAGTGTTTAAAATTAGATAATAATATGTTAAATATAAAAGCTACTACAGAAGAAGGCTTAGGTTTTACAGGTAAAGAAGACGGAATTTCTGCTAATGCTATTTGTCTTTTAGATTAAGAATATAAATTTACTAAAAATATAAGAGTTCACCTTAATTTGTAAGTGAACTCTTATTTAAATTTATATTCTATTTAAGGTCTTTTCTAAATAAAGGCATAGACATACATCTTGGGCCGCCTCTTCCTCTGGATAATTCAGATGACGGTATAGTTAAAACCTCTACATTATTTTTATCTAATATTTCATTGGTTACATAATTTCTTTCATAAGTTATGACCTTACCTGGTGAAATAGCTAGAGTATTTGAGCCATCATTCCATTGTTCTCTGGCAGATATAATTTTATCTCCACCTCCACAACGAATAACTTTTATATCTCTTTTTAAATATTTAGATAAAATTCCCTCTAAACTATCTATCTCTTCCTTAATTACAAGTTCCTTAGTTTTTTCATCATAAGTTATAGCATTTACTTTAAGTGTTCCTTCTATTTCTCCATGAACTGTGAATTTATCATGATCTAACATAGTAAACACTGTATCTAAATGCATAAAAGCTCTTATTTTAGGTATATCAAACATTAGTATAACTTTAAAGCGTTCTCCTGCTTCAAATATCTTTTTAGCTAACTCCAAGACTGCCTCGCTATCTGTTCTCTCGCTATGTCCTATAGCTATAACTTCGTCAGATAAAACTAGTTCATCTCCACCCTCTATACAATGCTTCCCAGTTCTATCATACCATAATGGTATATCTGAATCTTTAAATTCTGGATGATATTTAAAGATATATTTTGCAAACATAGTTTCTCTTCTTCTTGTTTTAGTTCTCATAGCATTAATAGTTACACCTTTACCCATGGATGCAAATGGATCTCTTGTAAAATATAAATTAGGCATTGGATACATTAAAAAAGGATATTCTTCCTTCGATTCATCTATTCCTAACTCTTTTTTTCTTAAACCAGCCATAACTTTACAAACTAAGTCTTTTTCTTTCATGGATTCTAAATATTTTTCTATATTTTCTACATATTCTTTATTTTTAATACCACTTTCTTCTATAGCTTCCTCTATAAACTTTTGTCTGATCTCTTTATTTTGTATAACTTCTGCTGCTAAATCCTCTAAATATAAAACTTCAACACCATTATTTCTTAATGTATTAGCAAAAATATCGTGTTCTTCTTGTGCTACTTTTAAATAAGGTATGTCATCAAATAATAACGTTTCCATATATGCCGGAATTAAATTTTCAATTTCTTCTCCTGGTCTATGAAGTAACACTGTTTTAAGATCTCCTATTTCTGAATACACATGAATGTTTCTTTTTGTATTCATCTCTTTGTGCCCCTTTCAAGTTGATATTTATACTTACTATTATTTTTGTATTAATTCTTAAATATATGTTAATAATTATTTGATAAACTGTCAATATTATGAATATTCTATAATAATGTATAAATGATAAATTATACATGGCACATTGAATTACATTTTTTGTCTATATGGAATATTTATAAACTTAAAGTTAGTTAAATTTATAAATAT
Organism: Clostridium sporogenes; assembly: GCF_001020205.1. Classification (NCBI taxonomy): domain Bacteria; kingdom Bacillati; phylum Bacillota; class Clostridia; order Eubacteriales; family Clostridiaceae; genus Clostridium; species Clostridium sporogenes. The sequence goes on along the minus strand of NZ_CP011663.1, from coordinate 91,627 downwards.
ATACTTATATACATTTTTTTACACTATTCTGAAAATATTTATATTAGTAAGATGTATAAATATAAATATTTCTTGTATGAAATAATAAAAAATCTTTTTTATGAATTAATATACTAATAATTATTTTCATAAAAATAAATCACTTAAAAAGCCATTATTAAGCGTTAATAATAGCTTTTTAAGTGATTTATAAAAATATACAAAAATTATTTATTCTTCATAATCTAATTTACTATCAATATTATTAGTATAATCATTTACTATCTTTTTAACTAATTTTTTTATAGCACTAGCTTGACATATTAAAGTCATTACTATTAAAAATATAGTTATCCTATTTTCTTCATCACTATCTAATTCTAATTTTGTTATTATGTCTTTTAATTTATCTTCATCAAACTGTTGTCTAGCTAGAAAGTCTTTAAAACTATCTTTTTGTATATCCGAAAATATCTTGTATGCATTTTCCCAAGATATTATATCATCACTTCTATCATTTATTTCATTAAAAGCTAATGTAAACACATTTTTTATTTCCTCAGTAGTAAGTAACGGTCTCATATAACTTAATAACACTAATTGAACCAAATGAAGCTTAGTATACCCTCTCTTCTTACCATCTTGGGGTTTTGATATTACTTCATTTTTAATGTAATTTTGAACAATATTATTTGTATAATCTTCCTCTTCAAATTTATCATTCAAATAATCAATTACTTGTGATAAAAACAAATCATATTTAGGAAAATCTTCATAATCTACTATTGTATTATTAGATATTTCTTTTGCAAGCTTGTTTATATACTTTATTTTTTCTAAATTTTCATTTTCCATCTTATTGTTATTTCCCACCTTTAAAGACCTCCAAGCATACTTAAGTTTACCCTAAAGTATATTAAATTAAACTATAAAATTTAATATTATTAGTATAAATTTTTATTTTCTTTTAAATTGTATTTTTATAAATATGTATGTTATCCACATTTTATCAATAGTTGTCCACACATTTCTGTGGATAATTCAACTATTTAAGTTTATATTTTTACCTTAAAATATTTTATTTATTTTCTTTTATACACAAATTTTTTATTCTATAATTTAATATACCCCGTTTATTGATTTTTTATATATTATAAATTACATATCCCAACAAGCAACCTCATTTTAATTACCCCCTTATACTTTATTATACCATAAATTATATTAAAAATAATTGCAATTAAGTTAATATATTTGTCAATGATTTTAAACAAAAATTTACATTTAATATTTAATTTGTTAAAATTATTGTTGTATTATTATATTGTATTGTAGTTTTAATTTATAAAATTACTTTTTATAATAAATTGATTTGTTATTCGACACCATTTTTTATTTATCCATATAATAACTATTTTATTTGTTTTTATTAAATTCTATAATTATTTTATTATTTTTTTTGTTTTTGGCTGTATCCATTGATATATATGGCTTTATCATCATATATGATAGTATTCAGTCTATTGACTTTTCCCTTTAATGGTAGTATATTAACTTTAGATGGAAATAGATAATTAATTTGTAAATTAAATATAAAATATGTTGACTTTTAATGTCATATTTGCTATTATTTAATTAAACTATTGTCGAAAATTGATATTATTCGAGGAGGAAAATATATGAAATCAACAGGTGTGGTTAGAAGAGTAGACGAATTAGGAAGAATTGTTATTCCTATAGAATTGAGAAGGACTTTAGATATAGCTGAAAAAGATGCGCTAGAAATATATGTAGATGGTGAACAAATCATATTAAAAAAATATGAGCCAGCATGTATATTCTGCGGAGATGCTAGAGATGTTATAAACTATAAAGGTAAAAATATTTGTAAAAACTGTCTTAATGAAATAAAAGACAATAAATAAAAAAAAGCCTCTAAATGAGGCTTTTTTTTATTTATAAATTAAGAGTGGAAACTAATTTTAGTTTCCACTTTTGTTGTTTTATATAAAATTTATTAATTATCTTACCCTTACACCTGCATAAAATTTATATACTGATGAAATTTTTACTACATCCCCTGTGCGAGGAGCGTGTATCATTTGTCCCCCACCTATATATATACCTACATGACCTGTATGTGGGAATACTAAATCACCAGGTTGTAATTGATTTTGTGAAACTCGGGTTCCTGCTCCAATTTGTCCATAAGTATCCCTTGGTAATTCTATACCTGCAGCATTTCTATATACATATTGAACAAAACCTGAACAGTCAAATCCGCTTGGTGATGTACCTCCCCAAACATAAGGTACTCCTTGGAATTGCATAGCATATCCTACTACATCTCCATGAGTTGCTGGTGGTGCTGGATTTGATGGTTTACTACTAGAATTAGAAGAACTACTTCCTGATGAAGCTGGAGCTTCTACAGAAACACTACTTCCACCTCTTGATTGAGATACAGAAGATTGTGATTGTGCTACTTGTCTCTCAGCTGCTTGTCTTTGTGCTGCTTCAGCCGCTTTTCTTTCATTCTCTTTTCTCAAATTAGTAAGTACTAATTCTTGCTTAGATTTTTCTGATTTCATACTAGATAATTTCTTTTCATTTTCTGATTTAAGTTGTACTATCTCTGTACTTTTCTTATCTAAAGCAACTTTCTTTTCTTTAATTTCTTCTTTTTTTGTCTTTAATTCTTTTATAACACCTTGGTCAAATCCCATAACCTTTTTAACTGTGTCTACTCTAGTTATTAAATCACTTAATCCTTCTGATTCTAATATTATATCTGCATAACTGTCAAAGCCACTTATGTACATAGCTCTTACTCTTTTATTAAATAAATCTTCACGGGATTCTATTTGTTTTTGAGCTTTTTCTATATCTTTTCCTAATTTAGATATGTCTTCTTTATTCTTTTCTATATCTTTATTATTATCTTCTATTTTATACATTAAGCCTTGTATACTATTGTCCATATTTTGTATTTTTTCTTCAAGTTCTAATGTCTTATCATGCGCTTGTCCATTTGATGGTGCTGCCATAACTTTTGCATTAATAGACACTGATAATGCTAATGCTATTACTGCAGACAAAACTTTCTTATTCACTATTTATCTTCCTCCCATTCCCCTTTTATGATTATAACATAAAACTATTATATCACCATTTCAGTAAAAAACTCAACTTTAACGAGGATTTTTTTTAAAAATGTTAATTTAATTTGTTATTTATTATATTTTTATTAAAAAATATAATATATTATTTATATATCTATAGAATACTTGTATACTTCTGACTTAGTTGTTTTTCTATCTTTAGCTACTAATTTTATAGACTCTTTTTTGCTATATCCTTCATTTATATACTTTTTTATATGCTCCTGTATATTTATACTAGACCACTCCATTTCCTTTTCTTTTTCTATTTCTTCTATGGATTTTCCTTCTAAAACTAAAACATATTCACCTTTAGGTTGGTGACTCTCATAATATTTTATAACCTCTTCTAAATTATCTCTTATAATTTCTTCATGTACTTTAGTAAGTTCTCTACATATAGATATATTTCTATTCCCTAAGGACTCCCTTAAAAATTTTAAACATTCCTTTAATCTATGAGGGGATTCATAAAAAATTAATGTTTCCATTCTATCCTTTATATCCTGTACTAACTTTTGTCTATTTTTATTTTCCCTAGGTATAAAACCCTTAAAAATAAACTTTGTAGTATCCATTCCAGAATAAACTAAAGCTGTAGTAAATGCCGTAGCTCCAGGTAAAACTTCAAATATTATTTGCTCTTCTATACATTTTTTTATGAGCACATATCCTGGATCTGATATTCCTGGCATACCTGCATCAGATACCAATGCTATGTTTTTTCCTTCTTTTAAACTATTTATTATATTTATACTTTTATCTTCTTCATTAAATTTATGATAACTTATTAATGTTTTTCTTATATTAAAATGATTCAACAATTTTAAAGTTTGTCTTGTATCCTCTGCTGCTATAATATCAACATCTTTTAGTGCATCTAATGCTCTTATTGTTATATCTCTTAAATTTCCTATAGGAGTAGGAACTACATATAATTTCCCTTCCTCTATATTAAGCATATAATACTCTCCTTCTTATTTATTCCATTCCATAAATTCTTTTAACCTCATTGGTATATTTATTATTTTCATCATAAATATATAGCGGACTATCCCATTTCAAAAACTTACCACCATTTTTTTGCCCTTCAATTAATATCATAGAAGGTGCTTTATCTACCGCTGGATGAATAGTCCTTATTAGTTTAGGTTCTATGCAATACTTTCTCATTACATTCATTATATCTACTATTCTATCTGGTCTATGTATCATATATAACTTACCTTTATCTTTTAATAAAATTTTAGCTGCCTTTACTACATCATCTAAAGTACAACAAATTTCATGTCTAGATATAGCATTTTTATCATTAATGTTTATAATTCCTGTTCCTTGAGTTTTATAAGGTGGGTTTACTGTAACTACATCTACCTTTTCTATATCTTTCAAAAGTTTTATATCTTTTAAGTCACCTTCTATAAACTTAACTTTTTCCTGCAAATTATTATACTTTATGCTTCGTTTTGCCATATCAGCAATTTCCTTTTGTATTTCTATACCTATAATATTACTAGCATTAGTTTTACCTGCTAATATAAATGGAATTATACCTGTTCCAGTACATAAGTCAACTACTTTATCTCCATTTTTTATTCTAGGAAAATTAGCTAATAATACTGCATCTATTCCGAATCTAAATGCCTGCTTTTTTTGTATAACATGAATTCCCTTTAGCTGAAGATCATCTAATGTTTCATCTTCTTTTATAATTCTATCCATATAATTCACCTTTTATATAATAAATTTTATTCTGTATATTCTAAATCAAAACAATATAATAATTCTATAATATATAAAGAATAAAAAGACCGTCTTTTGACGGCCTTTTTAATAATAAATTAGTCTTGAACTGGTGCTCCTACTGGACAAACATTAGCACAGTTTCCGCAATCAATACAAGTATCTGCATCTATATCAAATATAGAGTCTCCTTGACTTATAGCATTAACTGGACATTCTGCAGCACATGCTCCACAGCTTACGCAAGCATCTGTAATTTTGTATGCCATATGTAACACACCTCCTTAAAAATTACACAACTTTATACGATTTATATTTTACCATGTTTTTATTAATTTTTAAAGTAATTTTTATATAACTGTATAACCTATATTTTCTATGGATTCTATTATCCTATCTACATCTACAAAATAATCATCATATATAACACTTACTTCTTTTTTTTCCTTACTTATTTCGCAGGCTACTACACCTTCATTATTAGCTACAGCACTTTTTACTTTATTTATATCCTGTATTGTTCTCATATCGCATACCTTTAATAGTGCCTTCATAACTCTTCCTCCTATTCATCTTTAAGCAACTCTTTTATTATTGTTTCATCTGCATCGTCTATTTCAATATTTATTTCTTCTTCATCTACACTTTCTATATTACCTTCATAGCCACCAGATATAAGTTCCGCTTCCATTATAGGCACTGGCTGTATAAATTCTTCGTTATCTTCACTTTTGATCTTAACTTTAACTTCTTCTTTCACCACATTATTATCTACTACCTCTCCTTGTCCATACGGAGTCTTAACTATTGATCCTACCTTAGGTAATACTTTTCTAATACTTTCATAGGTTCGCTGTTCATAATTTAAACAACACATAAGTCTTCCACATATACCTGAAATTTTGGTAGGATTTAATGATAAATTTTGTTCCTTAGCCATCTTTATTGATACTGGAGCAAAATCTCCTAAAAATATAGAACAACACATAGGTCTGCCACAAGGTCCTAATCCTCCAACCATTTTTGCTTCATCACGTACTCCTATTTGTCTTAATTCTATTCTAGTTCTAAATATTGAAGCTAAATCTTTAACTAATTCTCTAAAATCCACTCTACCATCCGCTGTAAAGTAGAATATAACTTTATTATTATCAAAAGTGTATTCTACATCTATTAGCTTCATATTTAATTTATGTTCCTGTATCTTTTGTAAGCAAATCTCTAATGCATATTTTTCTTTTTCCTTATTTTCATGATGTTTTTTTATATCTTCTTCTGTTGCTTTTCTAATTACATTTTTTAATGGAGCTACTATTTCATTTTCATTAATTTGCTTTTTAGCAATAACCGCTTCTCCAAATTCTATCCCTCTTATAGTTTCTACTATAACATATTCTCCCTTATTTATTTCTATATTACTGGGATCAAAATAATATATTTTACCAGCCTTTTTAAATCGAACTCCTACAACTTCTATCATATTATACCTCCTGCATTTTTATAAGCATTGCATCAAATACTAGAGTGGAGTTTATATTCCTATTTAATTTATCTCTTGTATCATTTATTATACTTACTATTTTATCCAAGTTTATATATGAATATTTTTCTGATATATCTTTTATAGACTCTTTCTTATCTACATTTAATAATAACTCTTCATCTCCAGTTTCCTTAAATAACAATGAATCTCTAAGATATGATAAAATACAAGTTAAAATCTCTTCCCAAGTTTCCTTATAATTCATTAAAAAGTTTTCATATTTCATCAAATAATTATAATTACTTAAGTCTTTTGAATCTTTTAATATACCTAAACTCATATCTCTTATATATTTTAGTGACTCATCTTCAATAAATCTTTCAGCCTTACCTGGAATTCCATCACTAAATGCTATTGCTGAATTTATATTGTCTTTTTTTATATCCTTGTATTTATATTTTATAAAATTCTCTATATCATATGGCTTTAGCCTATTTAATTTAAATATTTCGCATCTAGATTTTATAGTATCTAGCATGTGTTCCATATTTTCACATAACAATATTATATAAACACCTTTAGGTGGCTCCTCTATAGTTTTTAAAAAGGCATTTTGAGCAATTTCTGTTATTAATTCAGATTTATATATTATAATAACCTTTTTATTTCCTTCTATGGGTTTTTTATTTATCTCTTCTATTAAGTTTCTTATATCATCTATACCTATAGATTTTTTATTAATAGGTTTAAATTCTATTAGGTCTGCATAACTTCTTCGCTGTGATTTTTCTAATATAATCATAGCTATTTCTTTAGCTATTATACTTTTACCGATGCCATCCTCTCCAACAATAATACTAGCATGAGAAAATTTACCTTTAACTATTGAATTTTTAATCTTATTTTTTATATTTTCATGCCCTATTATTGTATATGAATTCAAATGTATCCCTCCTAATTAAACTCTTACAAATTTATCTACATCCACAACAAATATAGTAGCTCCTCCAACCTCTACTTCTATTGGATAAGGTACATACATTCCAGCTGATCCATTTACCGGTGATGGTGATGTTACAATTTGTTTTCTAGTTTTACATATCTCTTCTATTTTTTTAATCAATTTATCTACATCTTTTTCTTCTACACCTATCATAAGAGTAGTATTTCCTGCTTTTAAGAATCCTCCTGTAGTAGCCAACTTTGTTACTCTAAACCCATCTTCTGTTATTTCATCTATTAAATCTGAAGCATCATCATCTTGAACAATAGCAATAACTAATTTCATATTATTACCTCCTTAAAGGATATTATATTGTAGTTTCTTACCTATATTTTATATTTTTTTATACAAGTTTACAATTATAATTAGCTTTGTTCACTAAAATCTATATATTTTGTTATTACTTTAATTATATCATCATTTATTTGGTCTATACTTTTAATCTTATCCTCATTAGTACATTCAATTCTATTCCAACCATATTTTTCTGATATATATTTAGAATTGTTATATGACTCTAATAGATACTCATAGTTATTTTCGTGTATATCTTTCTCTTTCTCTCCTGTAAATTTATTATTCCTAGTTTCCATAAGGCTTTTACTACATTTAGGAGGCATATCTAAAAATATAACACAATCTGGTACAGGTAAATTAAACTTTTCAAATTCAAAATCCCATAGCCAATTTAAAAATTTATCTTTAGCTTGTACCTCCTTTATTTTTGCTGCTTGATGTATCATATTAGATGTGGTATATCTATCTGCAATAATAATTCCACCCTTTAAGTAAAACTCTTCCCAATCTTTTTTATAGGATGCAAATCTGTCTATTGCATAAAATGTAGATGAAGCATAAGGGTTTACACTATCAGGATTCTTTCCAAATTCACCACTTAAATACATCTTTATTAAAGCAGATGATTCACTTTTATAATTAGGGAATTCCACTTTTTTAACTTTTTTATTTTGTTTTACTAATTTATCATAAAGTTTTTTAGTTTGGGTAGCTTTACCACTTCCATCACTACCTTCTATAACTATTAACCTACCTCTTTCCATTTTTTCCTCCACATTTATACTTATTATTTTACTATTTGAATCTTATTATTCTTTAAACCTAATACATCTATTCCATTATTTTTATAATAACATATAACATCTATTATTTCTTTATTTATTACCTCTCCTGCCATTATTATTGGAACACCTGGAGGATAGGGAACTATATTATTATAACTTATTTTACCTAAGGAATCCTTATAGTCTATCCATAAATATTCTTTTTCTAAAACCTCATAAGGATATATGTTCATATTAGTTTCTATATAATTATAATTTAAATTATAATTATATTTATCTTTATTATTATAATTTTTGTCCCACTCATATAAAGACTCATATAATATATCCATAATATCTTCATTATAAAATGGAGATAATATTAAAATTATGTTGTTTCCATCGCTCATTTCACATTGTATTCCACATTCTCTTAAATACTTAGATAAATCACTAACATTTAAATTATTTTTCACATTTATTACATATCTTGTAAAATCTATATCCATTACATCTTTATATTTAAGATTTAAATGTTTTATATCACTATAATTTAATATATAAAAGCTATCTAATAAATTTATTTTTTTTCTATAATAATTTGCTCTATTAATCAATTCATTATAATGTTTCTCTCCATATTTCTCCAAATAAAACCTGCTATAATCCATAGAACATAAAAATAAGTAGGAAGGGCTAGTGCTAGAAAAAGCACTTATGTAAAAATCCACCTTATTAATATCAACTATAGAATCTTTGCCTATATGTAAAAATGCTGTTTGTGTTAAACTAGGGAGGGTTTTATGAGCACTCATTACTACCATGTCTGCTCCTAGCTCTAAGGCACTTTTAGGTAACTTTTCACACACACCAAAATGAGCTCCATGAGCTGAATCTATTAATACTTTCATATTGTATTTTTTAGCCTCTTTTACTATAATTTCTAAATTAGGACAAACCCCATAATAATTAGGATAAGTTATTACTATACCCTTTGCATCTTTATTTTCTTTTATTAAACTTAAAAAATGCTCCAAATCTATTGAAAGTGGAGCATTAAATTGCCTATACACCTTATTTTTTATATATATTGGTTTTAATTTTCTCATAATTATTCCATTAAATATAGATCTGTGGCAATTTCTTTCTACAATGATTTTATCTTCTTCTTTAAAACAAGAAAATATCATAGCTAAGTTTCCACTAGTACTACCATTTACTAAAAAATAAGATTTTTTAGAATTATAAAACCGGCTTAAAAGATAGCCGGACTCTTTTATTATTCCTTCACTATTATGAAGATTATCCAATCCTTCAACTTCTGTTAAATCACATTGAAGTATATTTTCACAAAAATTTTTTCCCTCTTTAGTAAATAAAAATCCTAAGGATCCTTTATGTCCTGGCATAGAAAACAGTATGTTTTTTTCCTCAATATATTTTAAAACTCCATTTAAAATCGGTAATTCTCCCATCTCATTTCCTCATCCTTTATAAAAGTTTGCACTAAATTTTTTCTTATACATTTTTTATAAAATTCATAAAAATCTGTATTCATATCACTATTTACCATTCTTTCTTCGCAAACATCACATATTCCTTTTCTGTTTATAATTATACCACTATTTAGAGGCTTACCACATATAATACAATATTGTTTTTTCATATTTATCCCCCTTACTATATTATTACAACTAAATTCTTGCCCCCTCATATCTATTTTATTCATTAAGTAGCTAAATGTTATTTTGTCCACATAAAATTATATAAATTTTTATTATATAATTTTTATAATATACTTTTATGAGCTGAATATATTAAATTTAATAATATTTATAACTTATATATAAAAATAAATCTGGGAAATACTTCATTTTAATTATTTCCTAGATTTATACTATGGCGCTATATTAAATTTTATCTATATTTACTAATGTTCCTTCTTGGAGCCATTTAACATCATAGTACGGTAATCTTATGCATCTATGTAATATTTTTTCCCATAATTTAACACACTCTCATTTTACAGCATTCCCTGATAAATCATATATAACAATTAATATATAAAATATTATAGTGATATACTGATATATTCAGCGTATTTTTCATTTTATTTTAATTAATAACAATAATTTATTCTATTCATATTGGGTATAATAATGTAACCTAGATGTTTTAATTGGAGGTTATATTTATGAAACAAAAAATAGTATCTTACTTAAAATCTATAGAATCAGATTTATTTAATATATCTAAATATCTTTATGATAATCCAGAAACAAGTTTCAATGAATACAAATCTTGTAAATATTTAATAGATATTTTAAAGAAAAATAATTTTAATGTCCAAGAAAACTATTATAATATCCCCACATCATTTTATGCAGAGTTTGGTAAAGGTTATCCTAAAATATGTTTTTTTTGTGAATACGATGCCCCAAATGAACTAGGGCATGTATCAGGGCATAACTTAGTTTCCTCCATATCCCTAGGAGCTGCTTTATCTCTTTCAAAGGTAATAGATAATTTTTCTGGAACTATTATTGTAATGGGAACTCCCGGTGAATCTTTAAGCGGTTCTAAAGTAACTTTAGCTAAACAAGGAGCTTTTAAAGATATCGATGTAGGTCTTATGGTTCATCCTGATAAGGTAACCTGCCAAAGTGGATCTTCAATGGCTATTCTTCCTTTAAAAATAAAATTTAAAGGAAGGGAAACCTTAAGCTATGAAAATACTGATGTATTTTCATCATTAAATGGTCTTTTATATACATTTAATTCTATAAATCTTTTAAAACAATCTATTAATCAAAACTTTCATATAGATAAATTAGTTATTAATAGTGGCAAAGATCCTTATATTTCTTCCAATACTACAGAAGCTAAATTTTATATAAGATCTAAAAGTATATCAACTGCTATTTATGTAGAAAAGCGAATAAGACAAATAGTAGCAAATGTTAACTCTCTTCTAAATTTACATTCAGAAATTTGTTTTTTTGAATTACCTTATAGGGAATTAATAACCAATAAAAGATTATCTCGATTGTTTTGCCATAATTTAAAGGAAGCTGGTATAATTGACATTTGCAATAAAAAAAATACTGTATCAGGCTTAAGCTTAGGAACAGTAAGTCATTATATTCCTTGTATTCACCCCTATATATCTATATTGGATAAAGATAGTTCTATAGATTACTTTACTGAAGAATTTGCAAATGAAACTTTAAAAAATCATGCTCAACAAAACGCTTTTAAAGCTTGTCAGGCTTTAAGTTTAACTGCATTAGATTTAATTCAAAATGATACACTTTTAAAAGAAGTAAAAAAAGAATTTTTTACTAAAATTGAATAAGAGACTAGCTAGCTAGTCTCTTACTTGATAAATATTTTATCTTTGTAATTAAATTATTGCTCGGCTCAAAATAAAACTTCTTAGTATTATTTCCATCTTTATAAACACAGCAATAAGTATCTCTATTTAATAAAGAACATGTATATTTTTTAGATTTACTTATATTTATTTTTGATCTTAATCCAGCACATTTACCAAAATAAATTATATCTTTTAACTTTATATTTTCCACTACTTTATCATAATTTCCTTTTATCTTATGAATTATGAACTGATCTGCTATTATAAAATATGAATACTTTATCTTACATTTAAATACTTCTAAAAAACTTACCAATATAACTATACATAACAAAAAAATATTTAGCATTTCATCTAATTTATAACTAGATAATTTAATATTTTTTAAAAATTCCACTAAAAATAAAATTCCTACTAATAAAATAAGCATAAAAAATAAAACCGGAACTCTTCTTCTAGCCACAGTCTCTTTATACATATTTCCCATTTTATAAACCCTCCAAAATAATATGAAATAATTTTAAAATTCCTTTACGCTCAAGATTATACTAAGCTTTTAAACATTAATCCACCGTAATATTTGCCGTTTAACTCGTTTTAAAGCTCTTCCTGCTAATTAGGATATGTGTTGCTTTATATATCTCTATTTTACTATAATTTTATCTAAATAACTTTAGGTATAGTTAAAATTTAAACAATGTTTTCTATTTTATTTTTAACCTATCAAAATATATTAATTTTATAAATAAATATACGGGTCTATGCTGTATAATATATATTATTGGTTCTTATAATTATAAGTTAAAACATTAATAAATTTTATATATGGAGGTGATTTTTATGATTTCAATTTATAAAAACACTGAAGAAGACAAAACAATAAAAAAGTTAGATAACATAGAACCTAGTACTTGGATTAATATAGTAGCACCTTCGGAGCAAGAACTTATTTTTGTATCAAAAAAAACTGGAGTTACTTTAGATTTTTTAAAAGCTCCTTTAGATGAAGAAGAAACTTCACGAATAGACATTGAAGATAATAATATGATAGTAATCTTAGATATACCATTTACAGAAATGGAAGATAATTCATTGACCTATGATACTTATCCTCTAGCTATTATAAATACACCAAATAATATTATTACTGTATGTTTAAAAAATAGCAAAATTTTAACAGACTTTTTTAATAATAAAGTAAAATCTTTTTATACTTTTAAAAGATCTAGATTTATTCTACAAATATTATATAGAATAGCTAGTTATTTTCTTTTATATTTAAGACAAATAGATAAGAAAAGTCTAATGATAGAAAAAAAACTTCATAAATCTATGAAGAATAAAGAACTTATTCTATTATTATCCTTAGAAAAATCTTTAGTTTATTTCTCCACCTCTCTAAAGGCTAATGAGATAACCTTAGAAAAAATGTTAAAGTTAGATATAATACAAAAATATCCTGAAGATCAAGATGTGTTAGAAGATGTTATTATAGAAAATAAGCAAGCAATAGAGATGGCTAATATATATAGTAATATTTTAAGTGGAACTATGGATGCCTTCGCATCTGTTATATCTAATAATCTAAACATAGTTATGAAGTTGCTAGCATCTATAACTATAGTAATGTCTATACCTAATATAATTTTTGGCTCCTTTGGAATGAACTTAACTGGTATTCCTTTTAGTAAGTCCCCACAGGGATTTTGGCTTGCTTATGGAGTTACAGCTATGTTGTGTATAATTTGTATAATAATATTGAAAAAAAAGGACTTATTCTGATGAATTACATAATAATTAATTATTAGGAGTGATTTAATGTTATTAAAACATTTAAATAAAGGAGACACTATAGGAATAGTATCTCCTGCAAGTCCTATTGAAAAAGATGTTGTTTTAAAAAATATGCAGGTATTTAAAGACTTAGGTTTTAATATTAAACTAGGAAACCACATATATAATAAATGTGGTTATTTATCCGGTAAAGATATAGATAGAGCTAAAGACTTAATGGATATGTTTATAGATCCATCTATAGATATGATTCTTTGTTCAAGAGGTGGCTATGGATCTATGAGAATACTTCCTTATTTGGACTTTAATATTATAAAAAATAATCCTAAAATTTTTGGTGGTTTTAGTGACATAACAGTTCTATTAAATTATATAACTTATAAATGTAACTTTACCACTTTTCACTGTCCAATGCTTTCATCAGACTTTAATAATATGCATACTTTGAAAAGTTTTCTAGAGCCCTTAATGAATAAGTTCACATATTATGAAATATCAAATCCTAATTTTGTTCCCTTGTTATCTGAAACTGATAATATAGTAGAAGGTAATCTAGTTGGAGGAAATTTATCTCTTATATGTAATACCTTAGGTACTCCTTACGAAATTAATACTGTAGATAATATTCTATTTTTAGAGGAAATTTCAGAGCCTCCTTATAAAATAGATCGAATGTTAACTCAATTAATACTATCTGGGAAAATTAAATCTTGTTCCGGACTTATATTAGGTCAATTTTCAAATTGTAATATAAATAATCGTGGAGAAGGTTTCTCTCTAGATGAAGTTATATTAGATAGATTATTACCTAGTAATAAACCTATTATAAGAAACTTAATGTCAGGTCACTGTGACCCTAATTTAACCTTACCTATAGGATCTAAAATTAGATTGGATTGTAAAAATAAGTTAATAAAAGTTCTAAATTATTAAAAAAAGAGCTTTAGTATCCTAAAACTCTCTTGGAGGCGCCACCCAGATTTGAACTGGGGATAAAGGCTTTGCAGGCCTCTGCCTTACCACTTGGCTATAGCGCCATATTCAATTCAACATAATCTATTATATCAGAAATTTTAAACTTGTCAATATTAAAATTAAAAAACTAACCAAATTTTTGGTTAGTTTTTTAAAATTGCTTTTTCTAAAACACTACCTATACCATCATGAATAACCAAATCAGCTCTTTTATCATAAGGTGTTTCTCCTTTATTTATTAAAACTAATTTTTTACCCTTATAATAATTGACTAGGCCAGCTGCAGGATACACCACGAGTGATGTACCACCTACTATAAGCACATCTGAGTTTTGAATATAATATATAGCTTCGTTTATAGTATTCATATCTAATCCTTCTTCATAAAGAACTACATCTGGTCTAACTATGCCTCCACATTTTTTACAATGTGGTATATCTTTACTACTATTTCCAGTATTCAATATATAATCTAAATTATATTTTTCTCCACAATTAATACAATAATTTCTATTGACATTTCCATGTAACTCTAATACATTCTTAGCTCCTGATAGCTGATGCAATCCATCAATATTTTGAGTTATTATTGCTTTTAATTTTCCGATTTTTTCTAATTCAGTTAAAGCATAATGAGCTAAATTAGGTTTTGCGTCTTTAAATATCATCTTATTTTTATAAAATGCGAAAAATTCTTCAGTATTATCTTTAAAAAAACTATTACTTAATATTGTTTCTGGCGAATAATTGATTTTATTTTTTGATTTATATAATCCACTATTTGATCTGAAATCAGGAATATTACTTTCTGTAGATACTCCTGCTCCACCTAAAAACACTATATTTTCACTGTTATCTATAATATTTTTTAATTTCTCTAACCTCATATTATCATCTCCTAAATAGGTTATTAATTAATTATTATATACTAATTTATATACGCTGTAAAAATAGCAATAAAAAAAACTGATAATGGCAATAGTAGATTTAAATAAATATAATCAAAAAATGTTTTCCCCAAAAATTTATATAAAAAAATAAGAACTCATTTAACTGAGTTCTTACTAATAATCATCTGGCAACGACTTACTCTTCCACAGGGCCTCCCCTGCAGTACCATCAGCGCTTTGAAGCTTAACCTTCGTGTTCGGCATGGGAACGGGTGTTACCTTCAAGCCATAATCACCAGATTATTTTCTTTGAAAGATTGTTCTTTCAAAATTACACAGTGAATTTTATTTTGGTCAAGCCCTCGACTTATTAGTATCAGTCAACTTAACATGTTGCCATGCTTACATCTCTGACCTATCAACCTGGTGTTCTTCCAGGAGTCTTACTAGCTTACGCTATGGGAAATCTCATCTTGAGGTTGGCTTCACGCTTAGATGCTTTCAGCGTTTATCCAGTCCCAACATAGCTACCCAGCTGTGCCACTGGCGTGACAACTGGTGCACCAGAGGTTGGTCCATCCCGGTCCTCTCGTACTAAGGACAGCTCCTCTCAAATTTCCTACGCCCGCGACGGATAGGGACCGAACTGTCTCACGACGTTCTGAACCCAGCTCGCGTGCCGCTTTAATGGGCGAACAGCCCAACCCTTGGGACCTACTTCAGCCCCAGGATGCGACGAGCCGACATCGAGGTGCCAAACCTCCCCGTCGATGTGGACTCTTGGGGGAGATCAGCCTGTTATCCCCGAGGTAGCTTTTATCCGTTGAGCGATGGCCCTCCCACGAGGTACCACCGGATCACTAAGCCCGACTTTCGTCCCTGCTCCACCTGTATGTGTCGCAGTCAAGCTCCCTTCTGCCTTTGCACTCTTCGCGCGATTTCCGACCGCGCTGAGGGAACTTTTGGGCGCCTCCGTTACTTTTTAGGAGGCGACCGCCCCAGTCAAACTGCCCACCTAACAATGTCCCGTGACCAGATTCATGGCCGCCGGTTAGAACCCCAGTACTGTCAGGGTGGTATCCCAAGGATGACTCCACTCAGGCTGACGCCCAAGCTTCCAAGTCTCCCACCTATCCTGTACAGACAATACCGAGATTCAATGCTAAGCTACAGTAAAGCTCTACGGGGTCTTTCCGTCCAATCGCGGGTAGCAAGCATCTTCACTTGCACTACAATTTCGCCGGATTTGCTGTTGAGACAGTGCCCAAATCATTACGCCATTCGTGCGGGTCGGAACTTACCCGACAAGGAATTTCGCTACCTTAGGACCGTTATAGTTACGGCCGCCGTTTACTGGGGCTTAAGTTCACACCTTCGCTTACGCTAAGTGTTCCCCTTAACCTTCCAGCACCGGGCAGGCGTCAGCCCCTATACATCAGCTTTCGCTTTAGCAGAGACCTGTGTTTTTGCTAAACAGTTGCTTGGGCCTATTCTCTGCGGCCTACTTTCGTAGGCACCCCTTCTCCCGAAGTTACGGGGTCAATTTGCCGAGTTCCTTAACAGCAATTCTTCCGATGGCCTTAGGATTCTCTCCTCACCTACCTGTGTCGGTTTGCGGTACGGGCACCTATTCACTCGATAGAGGCTTTTCTTGGCAGTGTGGAATCAGATACTTCGCCATAAATGGCTCCCCATCACACCTCAGCTTAGCTCGACGGATTTACCTATCAAGCATGCCTAAATGCTTAGACGCACATCCAATAGTGCGCACATCTTATCCTACTGCGTCACCCCATTTCTCAAACGTAAATAGGCGGTATCGGAATATCAACCGATTGTCCATCACCTACGCCTTTCGGCCTCGGCTTAGGTCCCGACTAACCCTGGGCGGACGAACCTTCCCCAGGAAACCTTAGGTTTTCGGCCAATAAGATTCTCACTTATTTCTCGCTACTTATGCCAGCATTCTCACTTCTGTACAGTCCACCGCTCCTTACGGTACGACTTCAACCCATACAGAAAGCTCCTCTACCGCGTACACATAGTGTACACCCATAGCTTCGGTGGTAAGTTTGAGCCCCGGACATCTTCGGCGCAGGATCTCTTGACTAGTGAGCTATTACGCACTCTTTAAATGAGTGGCTGCTTCTAAGCCAACATCCTAGTTGTCTTAGAAATCCCACATCCTTTTCCACTTAACTTACACTTTGGGACCTTAGCTGATGGTCTGGGCTGTTTCCCTTTTGACTACGGATCTTATCATTCGCAGTCTGACTGCCGTGATACAAGTATATGGCATTCGGAGTTTGATAGGGTTCGGTAACTACTATAGCCCCTAGCCCATTCAGTGCTCTACCTCCATTACTCAATTACACGACGCTAGCCCTAAAGCTATTTCGAGGAGAACCAGCTATCTCCGAGTTCGATTGGAATTTCTCCGCTATCCACAGCTCATCCCATGGTTTTTCAACACCAACGTGGTTCGGTCCTCCACGAGATTTTACTCTCGCTTCAACCTGGCCATGGATAGGTCACCCGGTTTCGGGTCTACACCATGCAACTTTTCGCCCTTTTCAGACTCGGTTTCCCTTCGGCTCCATACCTTAAGTACTTAACCTTGCTACATAGCGTAACTCGCTGGCTCGTTCTACAAAAAGCACATCGTCACACTTTAACGTGCTCCGATCGGTTGTAGGCACACGGTTTCAGGTTCTATTTCACTCCCCTTCCGGGGTTCTTTTCACCTTTCCCTCACGGTACTGCTTCACTATCGGTCACTAGGTAGTATTTAGCCTTGGGAGGTGGTCCTCCCTGCTTCCCACAAGGTTTCACGTGTCTCGTGGTACTCTGGATTAGATCTCGAAGTTTTCTCTTTTTACCTACAGGACTATTACCTTCTATGGTAGGGCGTTCCAGCCCTCTTCGATTAAGATACCTCTTCTTTTATGATCTATCCACAACCCCAGAAACAAGTTTCTGGTTTGGGCTCTTTCCCGTTCGCTCGCCGCTACTTAGGAAATCGATTTTTCTTTCTCTTCCTCCGGGTACTTAGATGTTTCAGTTCCCCGGGTTTACCCTCATACACCTATGTATTCAGTGCATGATACATGGGGTTACCCATGTGAGTTTCCTCATTCGGAAATCCCTGGATCTCAGCCTATTTGCGGCTACCCAAGGCTTATCGCAGCTTATCGCGTCCTTCTTCGGCTCCTAGTGCCAAGGCATTCACCATGCGCCCTTTGTAGCTTGACCTTAAAATTGTATTCTTACAAAGGATTTTTATATACCTTTAGCTTTACTTTATTCACTGTGCAATTTTCAAAGAACATAGCTAGGCATCCAAAATCTACGATTTTGTGATGATCAGCTACTTCCCAATTTTATTGAGAAGTTTCAATTTTGAGAGAATGGTCTCTCAAAATTAAACAGAGAATTCAGCCTTTAGAAAGAATTTTCTTCTTTCTATTCTCCTTAGAAAGGAGGTGATCCAGCCGCAGGTTCTCCTACGGCTACCTTGTTACGACTTCACCCCAATCACTAATCCCACCTTCGGCCGCTGGCTCCTTACGGTTACCTCACGGACTTCGGGTGTTACCAGCTCTCATGGTGTGACGGGCGGTGTGTACAAGGCCCGGGAACGTATTCACCGCGACATTCTGATTCGCGATTACTAGCAACTCCAGCTTCATGTAGGCGAGTTGCAGCCTACAATCCGAACTGAGATAGGTTTTATAAGTTTTGCTCCACCTCACGGTCTTGCGTCTTATTGTACCTACCATTGTAGCACGTGTGTAGCCCTGGACATAAGGGGCATGATGATTTGACGTCATCCCCACCTTCCTCCTGGTTACCCAGGCAGTCTCATTAGAGTGCTCAACTTAATGGTAGCAACTAATAACAAGGGTTGCGCTCGTTGCAGGACTTAACCTAACATCTCACGACACGAGCTGACGACAACCATGCACCACCTGTCTCCTTGCCCCGAAGGGCTTCACCTATCTCTAGGCTATGCAAGGGATGTCAAGTCCAGGTAAGGTTCTTCGCGTTGCTTCGAATTAAACCACATGCTCCGCTGCTTGTGCGGGCCCCCGTCAATTCCTTTGAGTTTTAATCTTGCGACCGTACTCCCCAGGCGGGATACTTATTGTGTTAACTGCGGCACAGGGGGAGTTGATACCCCCTACACCTAGTATCCATCGTTTACGGCGTGGACTACCAGGGTATCTAATCCTGTTTGCTACCCACGCTTTCGTGCCTCAGCGTCAGTTACAGTCCAGAAAGCCGCCTTCGCCACTGGTGTTCTTCCTAATCTCTACGCATTTCACCGCTACACTAGGAATTCCGCTTTCCTCTCCTGCACTCTAGATATCCAGTTTGGAATGCAGCCCCCAGGTTAAGCCCAGGGATTTCACATCCCACTTAAACATCCGCCTACGCACCCTTTACGCCCAGTAAATCCGGACAACGCTCGCCACCTACGTATTACCGCGGCTGCTGGCACGTAGTTAGCCGTGGCTTCCTCCTCTGGTACCGTCATTATCGTCCCAGAAAACAGGGCTTTACAATCCGAAGACCTTCATCACCCACGCGGCGTTGCTGCGTCAGGGTTTCCCCCATTGCGCAATATTCCCCACTGCTGCCTCCCGTAGGAGTCTGGACCGTGTCTCAGTTCCAATGTGGCCGATCACCCTCTCAGGTCGGCTACGCATCGTTGCCTTGGTAAGCCGTTACCTTACCAACTAGCTAATGCGCCGCGGGTCCATCTCAAAGCAATAAATCTTTGATAAGAAAATCATGCGATTCTCTTATGTTATGCGGTATTAATCTTCCTTTCGGAAGGCTATCCCCCACTTTGAGGCAGGTTACCCACGTGTTACTCACCCGTCCGCCGCTAATCCACTTCCCGAAGGAAGCTTCATCGCTCGACTTGCATGTGTTAAGCACGCCGCCAGCGTTCGTCCTGAGCCAGGATCAAACTCTCAATTTTAAAGTTTAATCTCTTCTCAAATTCATTGACAAGGTTTATTACCTTATCTTACTGGCTGTTACAAGAATGTTTCTTGTTAATTCTCTGTTTAATTTTCAAAGACCACATCGCCTTAGCGACTTTTATATCTTAACAAATTTGTTGTTCCTTGTCAAGAAATATTTTTACATGAACTTTTATTCCATTGGTTCATGTAAACTGCTCACAAGCGACAATATATATCTTACCAAATAATAAAGATTTAGTTTTAATGTAAATACTAGAATATTAATATTAAATCCCATTTACTCTAACATACTATTAATTTATATAGTTTAAACATGTTGATACACCTGGCAAGCTTTATGCCTATTTTTAAGTCTATTAGTATATATAATTATGTCATATTAATACTGATATAAATTAAAATAAATTTTATCTATTTTACAATATCATTATGTCCTTTAAATTTATTAAATATACATATTATTAAATAAAGAAAGATAGCAAATTAATTGCTATCTTTCTTATTATATTATTTTATTTCAACTGTATATTTATCTCTTAAGTTTTGTGTAAACTCATTATATTGTTGATTTTGTTTTTCTTGTAAAAGTTTATTATTTATCATAGCTTTAACTTCATCAAAAGGCTTAATCATACTTTCTCTTATATTATCAACTATTATTAAATGATATCCAAATTGAGTCTTAACAGCTTCTGTAACTTTATCAACTTCTGCTTCAAACACTGCTTTTTCGAATTCTGGAACCATTTGCCCTTTAGTAAATGTTCCTAAACTTCCCCCTTGAGCTTTTGAAGGACATTTTGAATATTTTTCAGCTGCTTCTGAAAAATCTAATCCACTTTTTATTTCTCCATATATACTATTAGCTTCTTCTTCTGAATCAACTAATATATGTCTTGCTGTTATAAGTTCTTGTGTTCTAAACTCTTCTTTATTTTCTTCATAATATTTTTTAGATTCTTCTTCTGAAACTGTAGCTCTAGCTAAAACATTAGATACCGCTACTTGTATTAAAAGTTGCTTCTTAGTAGCTTCTAATTGTTTTTTAAAATCTTCTGTTTCATCAAATTTCATATCTTTAGCATAATTATATGAAAGTTCAAAATCAATCATTTGTTTTATTAAGTCTTCTCTTCCCTTTTCTGTATTTAAATATGTTTGTCTTTCCTTTGGGAAGCTAAGTATTGTATTATCTACATCCCTATCTGTAATTTCTTGCCCATTAACTATAGCCACGATATTATTTTCCATAAAAAATCTCCTTTATAATAAATTTATTTCTATTACAGTTTAATTTTAACATAAAAGAAACTAAATTTTAAGTATAATTCCATTTTAAAATTTAACTTACTATAAAAAGCACCTAAGATAATCATCTTAGGTGCTTTTTGGTGGCTCGACCAGGAATCGAACCAGGGACACGAGGATTTTCAGTCCTCTGCTCTACCGACTGAGCTATCGAGCCATATTTCATCTGGCAATGACTTACTCTCCCACAGGGCTTCCCCTGCAGTACCATCAGCGCTTTGAAGCTTAACCTTCGTGTTCGGCATGGGAACGGGTGTTACCTTCAAGCCATAATCACCAGATTATTTTCTTTGAAAGATTGTTCTTTCAAAATTACACAGTGAATTTTATTTTGGTCAAGCCCTCGACTTATTAGTATCAGTCAACTTAACATGTTGCCATGCTTACATCTCTGACCTATCAACCTGGTGTTCTTCCAGGAGTCTTACTAGCTTACGCTATGGGAAATCTCATCTTGAGGTTGGCTTCACGCTTAGATGCTTTCAGCGTTTATCCAGTCCCAACATAGCTACCCAGCTGTGCCACTGGCGTGACAACTGGTGCACCAGAGGTTGGTCCATCCCGGTCCTCTCGTACTAAGGACAGCTCCTCTCAAATTTCCTACGCCCGCGACGGATAGGGACCGAACTGTCTCACGACGTTCTGAACCCAGCTCGCGTGCCGCTTTAATGGGCGAACAGCCCAACCCTTGGGACCTACTTCAGCCCCAGGATGCGACGAGCCGACATCGAGGTGCCAAACCTCCCCGTCGATGTGGACTCTTGGGGGAGATCAGCCTGTTATCCCCGAGGTAGCTTTTATCCGTTGAGCGATGGCCCTCCCACGAGGTACCACCGGATCACTAAGCCCGACTTTCGTCCCTGCTCCACCTGTATGTGTCGCAGTCAAGCTCCCTTCTGCCTTTGCACTCTTCGCGCGATTTCCGACCGCGCTGAGGGAACTTTTGGGCGCCTCCGTTACTTTTTAGGAGGCGACCGCCCCAGTCAAACTGCCCACCTAACAATGTCCCGTGACCAGATTCATGGCCGCCGGTTAGAACCCCAGTACTGTCAGGGTGGTATCCCAAGGATGACTCCACTCAGGCTGACGCCCAAGCTTCCAAGTCTCCCACCTATCCTGTACAGACAATACCGAGATTCAATGCTAAGCTACAGTAAAGCTCTACGGGGTCTTTCCGTCCAATCGCGGGTAGCAAGCATCTTCACTTGCACTACAATTTCGCCGGATTTGCTGTTGAGACAGTGCCCAAATCATTACGCCATTCGTGCGGGTCGGAACTTACCCGACAAGGAATTTCGCTACCTTAGGACCGTTATAGTTACGGCCGCCGTTTACTGGGGCTTAAGTTCACACCTTCGCTTACGCTAAGTGTTCCCCTTAACCTTCCAGCACCGGGCAGGCGTCAGCCCCTATACATCAGCTTTCGCTTTAGCAGAGACCTGTGTTTTTGCTAAACAGTTGCTTGGGCCTATTCTCTGCGGCCTACTTTCGTAGGCACCCCTTCTCCCGAAGTTACGGGGTCAATTTGCCGAGTTCCTTAACAGCAATTCTTCCGATGGCCTTAGGATTCTCTCCTCACCTACCTGTGTCGGTTTGCGGTACGGGCACCTATTCACTCGATAGAGGCTTTTCTTGGCAGTGTGGAATCAGATACTTCGCCATAAATGGCTCCCCATCACACCTCAGCTTAGCTCGACGGATTTACCTATCAAGCATGCCTAAATGCTTAGACGCACATCCAATAGTGCGCACATCTTATCCTACTGCGTCACCCCATTTCTCAAACGTAAATAGGCGGTATCGGAATATCAACCGATTGTCCATCACCTACGCCTTTCGGCCTCGGCTTAGGTCCCGACTAACCCTGGGCGGACGAACCTTCCCCAGGAAACCTTAGGTTTTCGGCCAATAAGATTCTCACTTATTTCTCGCTACTTATGCCAGCATTCTCACTTCTGTACAGTCCACCGCTCCTTACGGTACGACTTCAACCCATACAGAAAGCTCCTCTACCGCGTACACATAGTGTACACCCATAGCTTCGGTGGTAAGTTTGAGCCCCGGACATCTTCGGCGCAGGATCTCTTGACTAGTGAGCTATTACGCACTCTTTAAATGAGTGGCTGCTTCTAAGCCAACATCCTAGTTGTCTTAGAAATCCCACATCCTTTTCCACTTAACTTACACTTTGGGACCTTAGCTGATGGTCTGGGCTGTTTCCCTTTTGACTACGGATCTTATCATTCGCAGTCTGACTGCCGTGATACAAGTATATGGCATTCGGAGTTTGATAGGGTTCGGTAACTACTATAGCCCCTAGCCCATTCAGTGCTCTACCTCCATTACTCAATTACACGACGCTAGCCCTAAAGCTATTTCGAGGAGAACCAGCTATCTCCGAGTTCGATTGGAATTTCTCCGCTATCCACAGCTCATCCCATGGTTTTTCAACACCAACGTGGTTCGGTCCTCCACGAGATTTTACTCTCGCTTCAACCTGGCCATGGATAGGTCACCCGGTTTCGGGTCTACACCATGCAACTTTTCGCCCTTTTCAGACTCGGTTTCCCTTCGGCTCCATACCTTAAGTACTTAACCTTGCTACATAGCGTAACTCGCTGGCTCGTTCTACAAAAAGCACATCGTCACACTTTAACGTGCTCCGATCGGTTGTAGGCACACGGTTTCAGGTTCTATTTCACTCCCCTTCCGGGGTTCTTTTCACCTTTCCCTCACGGTACTGCTTCACTATCGGTCACTAGGTAGTATTTAGCCTTGGGAGGTGGTCCTCCCTGCTTCCCACAAGGTTTCACGTGTCTCGTGGTACTCTGGATTAGATCTCGAAGTTTTCTCTTTTTACCTACAGGACTATTACCTTCTATGGTAGGGCGTTCCAGCCCTCTTCGATTAAGATACCTCTTCTTTTATGATCTATCCACAACCCCAGAAACAAGTTTCTGGTTTGGGCTCTTTCCCGTTCGCTCGCCGCTACTTAGGAAATCGATTTTTCTTTCTCTTCCTCCGGGTACTTAGATGTTTCAGTTCCCCGGGTTTACCCTCATACACCTATGTATTCAGTGCATGATACATGGGGTTACCCATGTGAGTTTCCTCATTCGGAAATCCCTGGATCTCAGCCTATTTGCGGCTACCCAAGGCTTATCGCAGCTTATCGCGTCCTTCTTCGGCTCCTAGTGCCAAGGCATTCACCATGCGCCCTTTGTAGCTTGACCTTAAAATTGTATTCTTACAAAGGATTTTTATATACCTTTAGCTTTACTTTATTCACTGTGCAATTTTCAAAGAACATAGCTAGGCATCCAAAATCTACGATTTTGTGATGATCAGCTACTTCCCAATTTTATTGAGAAGTTTCAATTTTGAGAGAATGGTCTCTCAAAATTAAACAGAGAATTCAGCCTTTAGAAAGAATTTTCTTCTTTCTATTCTCCTTAGAAAGGAGGTGATCCAGCCGCAGGTTCTCCTACGGCTACCTTGTTACGACTTCACCCCAATCACTAATCCCACCTTCGGCCGCTGGCTCCTTACGGTTACCTCACGGACTTCGGGTGTTACCAGCTCTCATGGTGTGACGGGCGGTGTGTACAAGGCCCGGGAACGTATTCACCGCGACATTCTGATTCGCGATTACTAGCAACTCCAGCTTCATGTAGGCGAGTTGCAGCCTACAATCCGAACTGAGATAGGTTTTATAAGTTTTGCTCCACCTCACGGTCTTGCGTCTTATTGTACCTACCATTGTAGCACGTGTGTAGCCCTGGACATAAGGGGCATGATGATTTGACGTCATCCCCACCTTCCTCCTGGTTACCCAGGCAGTCTCATTAGAGTGCTCAACTTAATGGTAGCAACTAATAACAAGGGTTGCGCTCGTTGCAGGACTTAACCTAACATCTCACGACACGAGCTGACGACAACCATGCACCACCTGTCTCCTTGCCCCGAAGGGCTTCACCTATCTCTAGGCTATGCAAGGGATGTCAAGTCCAGGTAAGGTTCTTCGCGTTGCTTCGAATTAAACCACATGCTCCGCTGCTTGTGCGGGCCCCCGTCAATTCCTTTGAGTTTTAATCTTGCGACCGTACTCCCCAGGCGGGATACTTATTGTGTTAACTGCGGCACAGGGGGAGTTGATACCCCCTACACCTAGTATCCATCGTTTACGGCGTGGACTACCAGGGTATCTAATCCTGTTTGCTACCCACGCTTTCGTGCCTCAGCGTCAGTTACAGTCCAGAAAGCCGCCTTCGCCACTGGTGTTCTTCCTAATCTCTACGCATTTCACCGCTACACTAGGAATTCCGCTTTCCTCTCCTGCACTCTAGATATCCAGTTTGGAATGCAGCCCCCAGGTTAAGCCCGGGGATTTCACATCCCACTTAAACATCCGCCTACGCACCCTTTACGCCCAGTAAATCCGGACAACGCTCGCCACCTACGTATTACCGCGGCTGCTGGCACGTAGTTAGCCGTGGCTTCCTCCTCTGGTACCGTCATTATCGTCCCAGAAAACAGGGCTTTACAATCCGAAGACCTTCATCACCCACGCGGCGTTGCTGCGTCAGGGTTTCCCCCATTGCGCAATATTCCCCACTGCTGCCTCCCGTAGGAGTCTGGACCGTGTCTCAGTTCCAATGTGGCCGATCACCCTCTCAGGTCGGCTACGCATCGTTGCCTTGGTAAGCCGTTACCTTACCAACTAGCTAATGCGCCGCGGGTCCATCTCAAAGCAATAAATCTTTGATAAGAAAATCATGCGATTCTCTTATGTTATGCGGTATTAATCTTCCTTTCGGAAGGCTATCCCCCACTTTGAGGCAGGTTACCCACGTGTTACTCACCCGTCCGCCGCTAATCCACTTCCCGAAGGAAGCTTCATCGCTCGACTTGCATGTGTTAAGCACGCCGCCAGCGTTCGTCCTGAGCCAGGATCAAACTCTCAATTTTAAAGTTTAATCTCTTCTCAAATTCATTGACAAGGTTTATTACCTTATCTTACTGGCTGTTACAAGAATGTTTCTTGTTAATTCTCTGTTTAATTTTCAAAGACCACATCGCCTTAGCGACTTTTATATCTTATCAAATCTGTTGTTCTTTGTCAAGAACTTTTTTCAAATTTGTTTTTAACACTCTTATAAGTTATAAAATCATTTTTGTTCTTAAACCTATCAACTTCATCACTTTGCGCCTACGCACCTCAGTGACAAGATATATCTTATCAGATAACCTTAATTTGTTTTTAATATAATTCCTAAAATAAGAACATTGAATTCATTTTTCTCTAATATGCTATTAATTTATACAATTTAAGCGTATTGATACACACGGCCAAGTATTAATTTCTGTATGTATGATTTGATTTAAATCCCGATAAAAACAGTATATTGACAAAGCAAATTCATAATCCATATATGGTGTATTATTGGGTAAATATATAATATATATTACCATATCCCCCTTTCCCCTGAATTTTATTTTACATTCTTATTTTTATCACATAACCTATCTATATAAATCGGTAAATTTTTATAACCTTTTTTATTGTTTCTAATTTTACTTATTTAAATCAACATATCAAGTCATAACTTATTACTTTTCAATCTTTTCCTTTATAGATTTCAATTGCTTTACTTTTTAGGTATTCTTAATATTATCTATATGGTAATCTTTTTAAATCTATATTAAATAATGTTGATCTACTTTCTAATGATAAATATAAATCCATTACAGATAAATCAAAAAAGGTGCTTGATTCATAAAAATATCTTTCTCTTTTAGCCGACTTAACTTAAGCCCCCATTTTATAAATGATTCTAAACACCCTAATGTAATTTGAACACCTTTTGGTTTCCCTGTACTTACAAAAGTATATATAATATGTATCCTCTTGAGCACCCCTAAAGCTTGGGTGTGGAATTTCACCTCCATATTATAAAAACGCTTCTTTTATTTCTTAAATTGTTTTTACATTTGAATCATCAAATTTAATACTCAAATTCCCTACACTTAATATCATTTTAACTCTAGAACTTTCAATTAAATCATATAATATAATAAAATCCACTAATAAATTCCTATTTTTGTTATATATGTTAGATGGATATATTATACATTAAGAATTTAAAATAAATACTATTAATTTTAAAATTTCTTGAAATTTTTTATCTAAAAACAAAAAAAATCTAGCATAAAATACTAGATTTTTCCTGGTGGCTCGACCAGGAATCGAACCAGGGACACGAGGATTTTCAGTCCTCTGCTCTACCGACTGAGCTATCGAGCCATATTTCATCTGGCAATGACTTACTCTCCCACAGGGCCTCCCCTGCAGTACCATCAGCGCTTTGAAGCTTAACCTTCGTGTTCGGCATGGGAACGGGTGTTACCTTCAAGCCATAATCACCAGATTATTTTCTTTGAAAGATTGTTCTTTCAAAATTACACAGTGAATTTTATTTTGGTCAAGCCCTCGACTTATTAGTATCAGTCAACTTAACATGTTGCCATGCTTACATCTCTGACCTATCAACCTGGTGTTCTTCCAGGAGTCTTACTAGCTTACGCTATGGGAAATCTCATCTTGAGGTTGGCTTCACGCTTAGATGCTTTCAGCGTTTATCCAGTCCCAACATAGCTACCCAGCTGTGCCACTGGCGTGACAACTGGTGCACCAGAGGTTGGTCCATCCCGGTCCTCTCGTACTAAGGACAGCTCCTCTCAAATTTCCTACGCCCGCGACGGATAGGGACCGAACTGTCTCACGACGTTCTGAACCCAGCTCGCGTGCCGCTTTAATGGGCGAACAGCCCAACCCTTGGGACCTACTTCAGCCCCAGGATGCGACGAGCCGACATCGAGGTGCCAAACCTCCCCGTCGATGTGGACTCTTGGGGGAGATCAGCCTGTTATCCCCGAGGTAGCTTTTATCCGTTGAGCGATGGCCCTCCCACGAGGTACCACCGGATCACTAAGCCCGACTTTCGTCCCTGCTCCACCTGTATGTGTCGCAGTCAAGCTCCCTTCTGCCTTTGCACTCTTCGCGCGATTTCCGACCGCGCTGAGGGAACTTTTGGGCGCCTCCGTTACTTTTTAGGAGGCGACCGCCCCAGTCAAACTGCCCACCTAACAATGTCCCGTGACCAGATTCATGGCCGCCGGTTAGAACCCCAGTACTGTCAGGGTGGTATCCCAAGGATGACTCCACTCAGGCTGACGCCCAAGCTTCCAAGTCTCCCACCTATCCTGTACAGACAATACCGAGATTCAATGCTAAGCTACAGTAAAGCTCTACGGGGTCTTTCCGTCCAATCGCGGGTAGCAAGCATCTTCACTTGCACTACAATTTCGCCGGATTTGCTGTTGAGACAGTGCCCAAATCATTACGCCATTCGTGCGGGTCGGAACTTACCCGACAAGGAATTTCGCTACCTTAGGACCGTTATAGTTACGGCCGCCGTTTACTGGGGCTTAAGTTCACACCTTCGCTTACGCTAAGTGTTCCCCTTAACCTTCCAGCACCGGGCAGGCGTCAGCCCCTATACATCAGCTTTCGCTTTAGCAGAGACCTGTGTTTTTGCTAAACAGTTGCTTGGGCCTATTCTCTGCGGCCTACTTTCGTAGGCACCCCTTCTCCCGAAGTTACGGGGTCAATTTGCCGAGTTCCTTAACAGCAATTCTTCCGATGGCCTTAGGATTCTCTCCTCACCTACCTGTGTCGGTTTGCGGTACGGGCACCTATTCACTCGATAGAGGCTTTTCTTGGCAGTGTGGAATCAGATACTTCGCCATAAATGGCTCCCCATCACACCTCAGCTTAGCTCGACGGATTTACCTATCAAGCATGCCTAAATGCTTAGACGCACATCCAATAGTGCGCACATCTTATCCTACTGCGTCACCCCATTTCTCAAACGTAAATAGGCGGTATCGGAATATCAACCGATTGTCCATCACCTACGCCTTTCGGCCTCGGCTTAGGTCCCGACTAACCCTGGGCGGACGAACCTTCCCCAGGAAACCTTAGGTTTTCGGCCAATAAGATTCTCACTTATTTCTCGCTACTTATGCCAGCATTCTCACTTCTGTACAGTCCACCGCTCCTTACGGTACGACTTCAACCCATACAGAAAGCTCCTCTACCGCGTACACATAGTGTACACCCATAGCTTCGGTGGTAAGTTTGAGCCCCGGACATCTTCGGCGCAGGATCTCTTGACTAGTGAGCTATTACGCACTCTTTAAATGAGTGGCTGCTTCTAAGCCAACATCCTAGTTGTCTTAGAAATCCCACATCCTTTTCCACTTAACTTACACTTTGGGACCTTAGCTGATGGTCTGGGCTGTTTCCCTTTTGACTACGGATCTTATCATTCGCAGTCTGACTGCCGTGATACAAGTATATGGCATTCGGAGTTTGATAGGGTTCGGTAACTACTATAGCCCCTAGCCCATTCAGTGCTCTACCTCCATTACTCAATTACACGACGCTAGCCCTAAAGCTATTTCGAGGAGAACCAGCTATCTCCGAGTTCGATTGGAATTTCTCCGCTATCCACAGCTCATCCCATGGTTTTTCAACACCAACGTGGTTCGGTCCTCCACGAGATTTTACTCTCGCTTCAACCTGGCCATGGATAGGTCACCCGGTTTCGGGTCTACACCATGCAACTTTTCGCCCTTTTCAGACTCGGTTTCCCTTCGGCTCCATACCTTAAGTACTTAACCTTGCTACATAGCGTAACTCGCTGGCTCGTTCTACAAAAAGCACATCGTCACACTTTAACGTGCTCCGATCGGTTGTAGGCACACGGTTTCAGGTTCTATTTCACTCCCCTTCCGGGGTTCTTTTCACCTTTCCCTCACGGTACTGCTTCACTATCGGTCACTAGGTAGTATTTAGCCTTGGGAGGTGGTCCTCCCTGCTTCCCACAAGGTTTCACGTGTCTCGTGGTACTCTGGATTAGATCTCGAAGTTTTCTCTTTTTACCTACAGGACTATTACCTTCTATGGTAGGGCGTTCCAGCCCTCTTCGATTAAGATACCTCTTCTTTTATGATCTATCCACAACCCCAGAAACAAGTTTCTGGTTTGGGCTCTTTCCCGTTCGCTCGCCGCTACTTAGGAAATCGATTTTTCTTTCTCTTCCTCCGGGTACTTAGATGTTTCAGTTCCCCGGGTTTACCCTCATACACCTATGTATTCAGTGCATGATACATGGGGTTACCCATGTGAGTTTCCTCATTCGGAAATCCCTGGATCTCAGCCTATTTGCGGCTACCCAAGGCTTATCGCAGCTTATCGCGTCCTTCTTCGGCTCCTAGTGCCAAGGCATTCACCATGCGCCCTTTGTAGCTTGACCTTAAAATTGTATTCTTACAAAGGATTTTTATATACCTTTAGCTTTACTTTATTCACTGTGCAATTTTCAAAGAACATAGCTAGGCATCCAAAATCTACGATTTTATGATGATCAGCTACTTCCCAATTTTATTGAGAAGTTTCAATTTTGAGAGAATGGTCTCTCAAAATTAAACAGAGAATTCAGCCTTTAGAAAGAATTTTCTTCTTTCTATTCTCCTTAGAAAGGAGGTGATCCAGCCGCAGGTTCTCCTACGGCTACCTTGTTACGACTTCACCCCAATCACTAATCCCACCTTCGGCCGCTGGCTCCTTACGGTTACCTCACGGACTTCGGGTGTTACCAGCTCTCATGGTGTGACGGGCGGTGTGTACAAGGCCCGGGAACGTATTCACCGCGACATTCTGATTCGCGATTACTAGCAACTCCAGCTTCATGTAGGCGAGTTGCAGCCTACAATCCGAACTGAGATAGGTTTTATAAGTTTTGCTCCACCTCACGGTCTTGCGTCTTATTGTACCTACCATTGTAGCACGTGTGTAGCCCTGGACATAAGGGGCATGATGATTTGACGTCATCCCCACCTTCCTCCTGGTTACCCAGGCAGTCTCATTAGAGTGCTCAACTTAATGGTAGCAACTAATAACAAGGGTTGCGCTCGTTGCAGGACTTAACCTAACATCTCACGACACGAGCTGACGACAACCATGCACCACCTGTCTCCTTGCCCCGAAGGGCTTCACCTATCTCTAGGCTATGCAAGGGATGTCAAGTCCAGGTAAGGTTCTTCGCGTTGCTTCGAATTAAACCACATGCTCCGCTGCTTGTGCGGGCCCCCGTCAATTCCTTTGAGTTTTAATCTTGCGACCGTACTCCCCAGGCGGGATACTTATTGTGTTAACTGCGGCACAGGGGGAGTTGATACCCCCTACACCTAGTATCCATCGTTTACGGCGTGGACTACCAGGGTATCTAATCCTGTTTGCTACCCACGCTTTCGTGCCTCAGCGTCAGTTACAGTCCAGAAAGCCGCCTTCGCCACTGGTGTTCTTCCTAATCTCTACGCATTTCACCGCTACACTAGGAATTCCGCTTTCCTCTCCTGCACTCTAGATATCCAGTTTGGAATGCAGCCCCCAGGTTAAGCCCGGGGATTTCACATCCCACTTAAACATCCGCCTACGCACCCTTTACGCCCAGTAAATCCGGACAACGCTCGCCACCTACGTATTACCGCGGCTGCTGGCACGTAGTTAGCCGTGGCTTCCTCCTCTGGTACCGTCATTATCGTCCCAGAAAACAGGGCTTTACAATCCGAAGACCTTCATCACCCACGCGGCGTTGCTGCGTCAGGGTTTCCCCCATTGCGCAATATTCCCCACTGCTGCCTCCCGTAGGAGTCTGGACCGTGTCTCAGTTCCAATGTGGCCGATCACCCTCTCAGGTCGGCTACGCATCGTTGCCTTGGTAAGCCGTTACCTTACCAACTAGCTAATGCGCCGCGGGTCCATCTCAAAGCAATAAATCTTTGATAAGAAAATCATGCGATTCTCTTATGTTATGCGGTATTAATCTTCCTTTCGGAAGGCTATCCCCCACTTTGAGGCAGGTTACCCACGTGTTACTCACCCGTCCGCCGCTAATCCACTTCCCGAAGGAAGCTTCATCGCTCGACTTGCATGTGTTAAGCACGCCGCCAGCGTTCGTCCTGAGCCAGGATCAAACTCTCAATTTTAAAGTTTAATCTCTTCTCAAATTCATTGACAAGGTTTATTACCTTATCTTACTGGCTGTTACAAGAATGTTTCTTGTTAATTCTCTGTTTAATTTTCAAAGACCACATCGCCTTAGCGACTTTTATATCTTAACAAATTTGTTGTTCTTTGTCAAGAACTTTTTTCAAATTTGTTTTTAAAAGTTTTTGTTGCTTTCAAGCCCTTGTCTTAAGGACGAATTTTATTATATCATTTATATTTCAATGAAAAATATCTTTATAATAATTTATATGCATTTAAATTATTATTACTTTCATTTTATTGATATTCCTTCTATTTTCTTATATAGATACCCTAGGTTATGTTGTTTATACGCGTAGATTTAATCACCATAATAATCACTAAAGACCATTATGAAAAATGTTTTAACTATTAAGTTCTTTTAATTTGTAGTACAAATAAAATTATTTAGAATAACAAATTTTTAATATCTATTTATAATTATTTATAATTGAAAGAATTACTCATTTGGAAAAATTTTAAACTTAAAATCTCAAAAAAATATTCCACCATTAACTAAAGAACCTTAGAAAACATAAAAATATTAATTATATAAGTAACTAAAAAAATAAATCCCTAATTTATTATTATCTTAGGGATTTATTTCTACTGTTTATTTATTAAGTTCAATCTTAAATTTTAAATCCTCTCTAAATTCTACATTGTCAAAGTCATTTGTAAATATGGTGTATTGTTTATTAGGATTTAATCCTTCAAACACCTTTGTAAATTCATTAGGATTTTCTTCATCTTTCCTTCTAATATAATCTTTAATTTCAACACATTTTCCTTGGTCGTCTTTTATAAGAAGATCTTCTGCTTGGAAGTAAGGTGCCTTTCCTTTGGCTATATATTTAACTATAGTTTTATTGTTTTCTGTTTTTATATCATTTATTATAAGTTTTCCCATTTTACCTTGAGAAAGTTCTATTGGATATACTCCATCTATAACTTTACTTATTTCTTTAGGTTTCTTTGTTTCTATAGTAATTAGTGTTTCTTTGCCATTCTTATCTCTTCTTACCCCTCCTCCTTCTGAAGGAATAATTTTGCAAGGAATAATGGTCAAATATTTTGGAATGCTTTTAGTCTTTACATATTGCATTTCAGAAAAAAATATATTTTTATTAAAGTCAAATTTTCCACCCCCAAGACCCTTTGGTATAAGTTCTACCCCGTTATCATCATAAGCAACCCAGTATCTATAATCAAACATACCACCATTAGGTCCTGCTTTTATATTTTTATTCTTACCATTTCCAGTTATAAAAATAGAAATATCTATAGGTGAAAATACTACTTTATCAATAGTTGCAATACTGTCTGGCAAATCCAATTTTTGATTTGGTTTAAACACAGTACTTTCCCTAAATATTTCTTCTTTTGATGCACTAAAAGCAAAGTCCCACTTTCCTTTTATATCAGATACTTCTGTAATATTTAAATCAATATTAAATTTTTTATCTTTGGGTATACTAGTGTGAATCTCCTCACTACCTATATAAGTATAATCATCTATATAATCTCCACAAGAACTTCCTCCTGAGGAAAAGGTTTTACCATTTATCTTTAGAAATCCTCCTAGCCCGAACACTTCTAAATCTTTTATTTTTTTATCACTTTTTAAGGTATAACCTATAATTAATTTTGAATCATCTGCAATTACTTCATTTATTGTAATTGTTATTCCATTGTTTGAAACTGATTTATTTATTATTTCAGAGTATTTTGCATAATCACCTTTATTGCCATATTTATTATTTAATGTTTGTATTATAGAGTTCAAAACTGGAATATTTTTAGCAAAGGTTGGTGATGTAGTAACAACACCTATTGAAAATACTAATGTTATAGCCGCAGCAATAGAAATATATTTTAATTTATTAGATCTGTTTTCTCCCTTTATTTTATTATTTAAATTTTTCTTTATTCTATCCTTTTGGATAATATCTACTTCTTCTTCTATATTATTCAACTCAATTTCTTCAAATTTTATTTCATTAAATAACTTACACAGCTCTTTTTCTTCTAAATTAATCTTTTTATTATTCTTCATAATATTTCTCCTTTCAAAAGTATAAGTTTTTCCTTTAAAAATTTACGTCCCCTTGAAAGTCTTTTATCTATTAAATTTCTATTTACTCCAAAAGCGTTAGCTATATTTTCTACTTTCTCATCTAGAAAGTACCTTCTTATAAATATTTCTCTATCTTCTTTTTTCATATAATTTATTGCTTTAAAAATTTCTTTTTTATTTTCATTTAGTATAAAATCGTTTTCTATGCTAGTATCATCACATAATATATGATCATCTATAGAATCAATATTATTTTGTTTGAAAAGTTTTCTTTTGTAATCTATAGCTTTATATTTAGATATAGCAGCAATCCAATATTTAAAGTTCCCTTTTTGCTCATCAAAACTATCAATATTACTCCATACAGACCAAAATACATCATTGGCGCATTCTTCTACATACTGAGAATGAAAATTTGAATTTAATACAGTACGTATAATTTTTAAAACCAGATTACTATATTCATCTACAATAAAATCTAATGCTTTGGAATTCCTATACTTTAGCTGCCTTATAAAATTATCTTCATCTATTTTCACATTTTTCCCTCCCCAAGAAGCTTCTCACTATTCAATACGAAGAATTTATTAATTTTCTGACATGAAATTTCATATATTTTTAAAATTACAATATAAAATAACCTCAAATATTTTTAAATATACTACTATAAAAATAGCTGTTTTTATAATCTCTGTTAATCTTAAAAGAAGCTCTAGATAAAACTTAAATCTAGAACTTCTTTTATTCATAAAACTATATTTTATCACTAAAGTTCAACATTTGGAAATAAAATACTATTGATAAAATAGATATGAAGCTTCATGGAATTTTTCCATAAATTTTATAATGAAAAAATCAGCACCTTTTGCTTTAGTATAATTACCCGAAAATACATAGCAAGGAGGTTGCTGATTATTAATATAGATAATTATAATATGTTATTTCAAAAATTTATAGACCTAATTGATTGGAAATCCTTGAAAATAGCTTCTTTTAAGTTAAATATTGATTATTTAACTATAGAAAATCACCTTAAAGCTCTGATTTATTTTCAAATAGCGGAGCTAGATTATTTAAGAGATATCCATGAATTTATGCAATCAAAGTCTGATTTAACTCAAATAATAAAAGGCGTTAACCTGGGAAGTTTATCAAATTATAATAACAAAATAAACTATACTGTATTACTTCCTGTAATTAATAGTATTTTAATCAAATCTTTTATTTCAATTCCTGCAAACAAAAGGATTGAAAAGTTTGGTTCTGTAAAACTTATAGATTCTTCAACTATTAGTACGTGCATAACTTATTTTAAATGGCCAGAATTTAGAGCTTCGAAAGCAGGAATTAAAGTTCATACAAAATTTGATTTAGGAAAAGGTATTCCTGTAACTAATGCTAAAGAACATGATAAATCAGCACTTGAAGAATTAATAACTGGAAAAATTGCATTTATATTTTTGATAGAGCATATGTTGATTATCGATGCTTTGATGGGTATTCCTAAAATAATAAATATTTCATATATAGACTTAAAAACAATGCCCTTATTAGTGAAGTTAAAAATTTAGATATAACTTATTGTGATTGTAATCATAAATTATTAGATAAAGATACTGAAATAATTTACAATAAAATTGTTTATTTAAGACATAACTATAATTATAAAACTAAAGAAAAATATAGAGTTATAAAAATCGTAGATTCTCAAAATAGAGAAATAACATTTGTAACTAATATATTTAATTTATCCACTGAAGAAATATCATGGTTATATAAAAAGCGTTGGGAAATAGAACTTTTCTTCAAATAGATAAAACAAAATCTTAAAACTAAAAGGTTTATAGAGCATAGCTTGAATGCTGTAATGATGCAAATAATATCAGCAATAATGACTTTCTTAATGCTAAAACTTATAGAAAAAGAATCTATCACAGCCTTCGGATTGACGATTATAAAGCGTAGAATAAAACATTGTTTAAGTAAAAAAGTAAATTCACCAGAATTCTCATGGGCTAATTCTTTAGGTAGTTAAATAAACATAAAATTCCATATAAATCCGCAAGCTAACGCTTTGGGTATTCTATACCCTTTTTTAGCAATAATAATGAAACTAATCCTAAATTTAGAATATAAAATAATCTAGGATTAGTTTTTAAAATGTCAATATGAAATATTTTCTAATTAATGAACGCTAGTGATATAATGTATATTATACAAAATAAAAAGCACTTTACAAAATTGTAAAGTGCTTTGGTGATCCACCGGGGAATCGAACCCCGGACAACATGATTAAAAGTCATGTGCTCTACCAACTGAGCTAGTGAATCATATTCATCTGGCAACGACTTACTCTTCCACAGGGCCTCCCCTGCAGTACCATCAGCGCTTTGAAGCTTAACCTTCGTGTTCGGCATGGGAACGGGTGTTACCTTCAAGCCATAATCACCAGATTATTTTCTTTGAAAGATTGTTCTTTCAAAATTACACAGTGAATTTTATTTTGGTCAAGCCCTCGACTTATTAGTATCAGTCAACTTAACATGTTGCCATGCTTACATCTCTGACCTATCAACCTGGTGTTCTTCCAGGAGTCTTACTAGCTTACGCTATGGGAAATCTCATCTTGAGGTTGGCTTCACGCTTAGATGCTTTCAGCGTTTATCCAGTCCCAACATAGCTACCCAGCTGTGCCACTGGCGTGACAACTGGTGCACCAGAGGTTGGTCCATCCCGGTCCTCTCGTACTAAGGACAGCTCCTCTCAAATTTCCTACGCCCGCGACGGATAGGGACCGAACTGTCTCACGACGTTCTGAACCCAGCTCGCGTGCCGCTTTAATGGGCGAACAGCCCAACCCTTGGGACCTACTTCAGCCCCAGGATGCGACGAGCCGACATCGAGGTGCCAAACCTCCCCGTCGATGTGGACTCTTGGGGGAGATCAGCCTGTTATCCCCGAGGTAGCTTTTATCCGTTGAGCGATGGCCCTCCCACGAGGTACCACCGGATCACTAAGCCCGACTTTCGTCCCTGCTCCACCTGTATGTGTCGCAGTCAAGCTCCCTTCTGCCTTTGCACTCTTCGCGCGATTTCCGACCGCGCTGAGGGAACTTTTGGGCGCCTCCGTTACTTTTTAGGAGGCGACCGCCCCAGTCAAACTGCCCACCTAACAATGTCCCGTGACCAGATTCATGGCCGCCGGTTAGAACCCCAGTACTGTCAGGGTGGTATCCCAAGGATGACTCCACTCAGGCTGACGCCCAAGCTTCCAAGTCTCCCACCTATCCTGTACAGACAATACCGAGATTCAATGCTAAGCTACAGTAAAGCTCTACGGGGTCTTTCCGTCCAATCGCGGGTAGCAAGCATCTTCACTTGCACTACAATTTCGCCGGATTTGCTGTTGAGACAGTGCCCAAATCATTACGCCATTCGTGCGGGTCGGAACTTACCCGACAAGGAATTTCGCTACCTTAGGACCGTTATAGTTACGGCCGCCGTTTACTGGGGCTTAAGTTCACACCTTCGCTTACGCTAAGTGTTCCCCTTAACCTTCCAGCACCGGGCAGGCGTCAGCCCCTATACATCAGCTTTCGCTTTAGCAGAGACCTGTGTTTTTGCTAAACAGTTGCTTGGGCCTATTCTCTGCGGCCTACTTTCGTAGGCACCCCTTCTCCCGAAGTTACGGGGTCAATTTGCCGAGTTCCTTAACAGCAATTCTTCCGATGGCCTTAGGATTCTCTCCTCACCTACCTGTGTCGGTTTGCGGTACGGGCACCTATTCACTCGATAGAGGCTTTTCTTGGCAGTGTGGAATCAGATACTTCGCCATAAATGGCTCCCCATCACACCTCAGCTTAGCTCGACGGATTTACCTATCAAGCATGCCTAAATGCTTAGACGCACATCCAATAGTGCGCACATCTTATCCTACTGCGTCACCCCATTTCTCAAACGTAAATAGGCGGTATCGGAATATCAACCGATTGTCCATCACCTACGCCTTTCGGCCTCGGCTTAGGTCCCGACTAACCCTGGGCGGACGAACCTTCCCCAGGAAACCTTAGGTTTTCGGCCAATAAGATTCTCACTTATTTCTCGCTACTTATGCCAGCATTCTCACTTCTGTACAGTCCACCGCTCCTTACGGTACGACTTCAACCCATACAGAAAGCTCCTCTACCGCGTA
The DNA here is from genome assembly GCF_001020205.1 of Clostridium sporogenes. NCBI lineage: Bacteria > Bacillati > Bacillota > Clostridia > Eubacteriales > Clostridiaceae > Clostridium > Clostridium sporogenes. Next base: position 52,437 of record NZ_CP011663.1, on the reverse strand, counting down.
CACATAGTGTACACCCATAGCTTCGGTGGTAAGTTTGAGCCCCGGACATCTTCGGCGCAGGATCTCTTGACTAGTGAGCTATTACGCACTCTTTAAATGAGTGGCTGCTTCTAAGCCAACATCCTAGTTGTCTTAGAAATCCCACATCCTTTTCCACTTAACTTACACTTTGGGACCTTAGCTGATGGTCTGGGCTGTTTCCCTTTTGACTACGGATCTTATCATTCGCAGTCTGACTGCCGTGATACAAGTATATGGCATTCGGAGTTTGATAGGGTTCGGTAACTACTATAGCCCCTAGCCCATTCAGTGCTCTACCTCCATTACTCAATTACACGACGCTAGCCCTAAAGCTATTTCGAGGAGAACCAGCTATCTCCGAGTTCGATTGGAATTTCTCCGCTATCCACAGCTCATCCCATGGTTTTTCAACACCAACGTGGTTCGGTCCTCCACGAGATTTTACTCTCGCTTCAACCTGGCCATGGATAGGTCACCCGGTTTCGGGTCTACACCATGCAACTTTTCGCCCTTTTCAGACTCGGTTTCCCTTCGGCTCCATACCTTAAGTACTTAACCTTGCTACATAGCGTAACTCGCTGGCTCGTTCTACAAAAAGCACATCGTCACACTTTAACGTGCTCCGATCGGTTGTAGGCACACGGTTTCAGGTTCTATTTCACTCCCCTTCCGGGGTTCTTTTCACCTTTCCCTCACGGTACTGCTTCACTATCGGTCACTAGGTAGTATTTAGCCTTGGGAGGTGGTCCTCCCTGCTTCCCACAAGGTTTCACGTGTCTCGTGGTACTCTGGATTAGATCTCGAAGTTTTCTCTTTTTACCTACAGGACTATTACCTTCTATGGTAGGGCGTTCCAGCCCTCTTCGATTAAGATACCTCTTCTTTTATGATCTATCCACAACCCCAGAAACAAGTTTCTGGTTTGGGCTCTTTCCCGTTCGCTCGCCGCTACTTAGGAAATCGATTTTTCTTTCTCTTCCTCCGGGTACTTAGATGTTTCAGTTCCCCGGGTTTACCCTCATACACCTATGTATTCAGTGCATGATACATGGGGTTACCCATGTGAGTTTCCTCATTCGGAAATCCCTGGATCTCAGCCTATTTGCGGCTACCCAAGGCTTATCGCAGCTTATCGCGTCCTTCTTCGGCTCCTAGTGCCAAGGCATTCACCATGCGCCCTTTGTAGCTTGACCTTAAAATTGTATTCTTACAAAGGATTTTTATATACCTTTAGCTTTACTTTATTCACTGTGCAATTTTCAAAGAACATAGCTAGGCATCCAAAATCTACGATTTTGTGATGATCAGCTACTTCCCAATTTTATTGAGAAGTTTCAATTTTGAGAGAATGGTCTCTCAAAATTAAACAGAGAATTCAGCCTTTAGAAAGAATTTTCTTCTTTCTATTCTCCTTAGAAAGGAGGTGATCCAGCCGCAGGTTCTCCTACGGCTACCTTGTTACGACTTCACCCCAATCACTAATCCCACCTTCGGCCGCTGGCTCCTTACGGTTACCTCACGGACTTCGGGTGTTACCAGCTCTCATGGTGTGACGGGCGGTGTGTACAAGGCCCGGGAACGTATTCACCGCGACATTCTGATTCGCGATTACTAGCAACTCCAGCTTCATGTAGGCGAGTTGCAGCCTACAATCCGAACTGAGATAGGTTTTATAAGTTTTGCTCCACCTCACGGTCTTGCGTCTTATTGTACCTACCATTGTAGCACGTGTGTAGCCCTGGACATAAGGGGCATGATGATTTGACGTCATCCCCACCTTCCTCCTGGTTACCCAGGCAGTCTCATTAGAGTGCTCAACTTAATGGTAGCAACTAATAACAAGGGTTGCGCTCGTTGCAGGACTTAACCTAACATCTCACGACACGAGCTGACGACAACCATGCACCACCTGTCTCCTTGCCCCGAAGGGCTTCACCTATCTCTAGGCTATGCAAGGGATGTCAAGTCCAGGTAAGGTTCTTCGCGTTGCTTCGAATTAAACCACATGCTCCGCTGCTTGTGCGGGCCCCCGTCAATTCCTTTGAGTTTTAATCTTGCGACCGTACTCCCCAGGCGGGATACTTATTGTGTTAACTGCGGCACAGGGGGAGTTGATACCCCCTACACCTAGTATCCATCGTTTACGGCGTGGACTACCAGGGTATCTAATCCTGTTTGCTACCCACGCTTTCGTGCCTCAGCGTCAGTTACAGTCCAGAAAGCCGCCTTCGCCACTGGTGTTCTTCCTAATCTCTACGCATTTCACCGCTACACTAGGAATTCCGCTTTCCTCTCCTGCACTCTAGATATCCAGTTTGGAATGCAGCCCCCAGGTTAAGCCCGGGGATTTCACATCCCACTTAAACATCCGCCTACGCACCCTTTACGCCCAGTAAATCCGGACAACGCTCGCCACCTACGTATTACCGCGGCTGCTGGCACGTAGTTAGCCGTGGCTTCCTCCTCTGGTACCGTCATTATCGTCCCAGAAAACAGGGCTTTACAATCCGAAGACCTTCATCACCCACGCGGCGTTGCTGCGTCAGGGTTTCCCCCATTGCGCAATATTCCCCACTGCTGCCTCCCGTAGGAGTCTGGACCGTGTCTCAGTTCCAATGTGGCCGATCACCCTCTCAGGTCGGCTACGCATCGTTGCCTTGGTAAGCCGTTACCTTACCAACTAGCTAATGCGCCGCGGGTCCATCTCAAAGCAATAAATCTTTGATAAGAAAATCATGCGATTCTCTTATGTTATGCGGTATTAATCTTCCTTTCGGAAGGCTATCCCCCACTTTGAGGCAGGTTACCCACGTGTTACTCACCCGTCCGCCGCTAATCCACTTCCCGAAGGAAGCTTCATCGCTCGACTTGCATGTGTTAAGCACGCCGCCAGCGTTCGTCCTGAGCCAGGATCAAACTCTCAATTTTAAAGTTTAATCTCTTCTCAAATTCATTGACAAGGTTTATTACCTTATCTTACTGGCTGTTACAAGAATGTTTCTTGTTAATTCTCTGTTTAATTTTCAAAGACCACATCGCCTTAGCGACTTTTATATCTTATCAAATTTGTTGTTCTTTGTCAAGAACTTTTTTCAAATTTGTTTTTTTATTTGTTGCTGTGTTTCAGCGACATGTATTATTATAGCATTTTCAATTACTATAATGATATAATTTTATCTATTTATATAAAATTAATAGCATTTTTCTTTTATTTTTTACATATTACTCCGTTTTTTTTATATAGATACACTTGGTAATGTTGCTGTAATTATAAAAATTATTTTCTATATGTTACTTATATAATCATATTTATATATTATTTTTTTAAATATAAGCACTACATTATTATTGGTTAAGCTAGATAATACTCTGCATTTTTATATAATATCTATAATCTAAATTATAGTAACTAATATATATTATAAATATTTTTATATTCTTTATTATTTATACAGTAATTGCTTTTATATTTACCTAATAAAATTATTGAATAATTAGTGTATGATAATATTCCTTTATATGAGATTAATTTTAATATATAATTTATATCATCATATTTCTTTTAAAAGATAATAAAATCCCATATATAAACATTAAATTATATATTATATGTAACTAATCATATTCATAAAATGTAATTTTAAAAAATATATATCCTTTCACAGTTTTTAATGGAGTTTATTATTATAATGATAAACATTTTTAACAACCATTAAATAATGATATATTTTATATTTTCTAAAATTACATATTTTATATAGAACTTTATCTATATAATAGTTACTTTTATAAAAATACGCATAAAAAAATTAGTGGTGTTAAAATTAATAAAAGAATACTCTCTTTTAACTACATTAATAGTTATGTTAATAGTGTAAATTTAAAAGAAAATGAAGTTTATATAAATATATAGGAAGGAGTTTTTTAAAATTGGATATACAAGAATCTTTGAAAAATAAAATTAAAAATATTTCAGAGGAATATGTAGGTGATAAAACAGGTGGATACATAACAGGTGATGGACCTATACCATGTGATATTATATTTATAGGAGAAGCCCCAGGTAAAAATGAAGTAGAAGAAGGTAAACCTTTTGTAGGTATGGCTGGTAAAAACTTTGAAAAATATTTAAATTCCATAGGTCTTAAAAGAGAATCTATTAGAATTACTAATACTTGTTTTTTTAGACCTATAAAAATTAAAGAAGGTAAAAATGGAAGAATATCTATAAGTAATAGACCACCTAAGGTTTCAGAAATATCTTTATTCAGTTCCATCCTTGATGAAGAAATTAATTTAGTAAACCCTAAATTAATAATTACATTAGGAAATGTTCCCTTGAAAAGGCTAACAAATTTTAAGTCTATTGGTGATTGTCATGGCAATGTTTATTTCGTTGAAAACTTAAATAAATATGTGTTTCCAATGTATCATCCATCATCTTTAACTTATAATAGAAGTGAAGAATTTCATAAGATATATGAAAATGATTGGCTTAAATTAAAAGAAGCTCTAGACAAAATTTAAATCTAAGGCTTTTGTATTCACAAAAATCTATATTATGAAAATAATATAGATTTTTATTTTATTATTTCATATAACAATTGTATATTATTATGCACCCATATCAAGCTTCAGAATTTCATATTCATTATATCTATACTATTCCATAATAATTTCAATATATAATGTATATAAGAATATATTATTCAAAATAAAAAGCACTTTACAAAATTGTAAAGTGCTTTGGTGATCCACCGGGGAATCGAACCCCGGACAACATGATTAAAAGTCATGTGCTCTACCAACTGAGCTAGTGAATCATATTCATCTGGCAACGACTTACTCTTCCACAGGGCCTCCCCTGCAGTACCATCAGCGCTTTGAAGCTTAACCTTCGTGTTCGGCATGGGAACGGGTGTTACCTTCAAGCCATAATCACCAGATTATTTTCTTTGAAAGATTGTTCTTTCAAAATTACACAGTGAATTTTATTTTGGTCAAGCCCTCGACTTATTAGTATCAGTCAACTTAACATGTTGCCATGCTTACATCTCTGACCTATCAACCTGGTGTTCTTCCAGGAGTCTTACTAGCTTACGCTATGGGAAATCTCATCTTGAGGTTGGCTTCACGCTTAGATGCTTTCAGCGTTTATCCAGTCCCAACATAGCTACCCAGCTGTGCCACTGGCGTGACAACTGGTGCACCAGAGGTTGGTCCATCCCGGTCCTCTCGTACTAAGGACAGCTCCTCTCAAATTTCCTACGCCCGCGACGGATAGGGACCGAACTGTCTCACGACGTTCTGAACCCAGCTCGCGTGCCGCTTTAATGGGCGAACAGCCCAACCCTTGGGACCTACTTCAGCCCCAGGATGCGACGAGCCGACATCGAGGTGCCAAACCTCCCCGTCGATGTGGACTCTTGGGGGAGATCAGCCTGTTATCCCCGAGGTAGCTTTTATCCGTTGAGCGATGGCCCTCCCACGAGGTACCACCGGATCACTAAGCCCGACTTTCGTCCCTGCTCCACCTGTATGTGTCGCAGTCAAGCTCCCTTCTGCCTTTGCACTCTTCGCGCGATTTCCGACCGCGCTGAGGGAACTTTTGGGCGCCTCCGTTACTTTTTAGGAGGCGACCGCCCCAGTCAAACTGCCCACCTAACAATGTCCCGTGACCAGATTCATGGCCGCCGGTTAGAACCCCAGTACTGTCAGGGTGGTATCCCAAGGATGACTCCACTCAGGCTGACGCCCAAGCTTCCAAGTCTCCCACCTATCCTGTACAGACAATACCGAGATTCAATGCTAAGCTACAGTAAAGCTCTACGGGGTCTTTCCGTCCAATCGCGGGTAGCAAGCATCTTCACTTGCACTACAATTTCGCCGGATTTGCTGTTGAGACAGTGCCCAAATCATTACGCCATTCGTGCGGGTCGGAACTTACCCGACAAGGAATTTCGCTACCTTAGGACCGTTATAGTTACGGCCGCCGTTTACTGGGGCTTAAGTTCACACCTTCGCTTACGCTAAGTGTTCCCCTTAACCTTCCAGCACCGGGCAGGCGTCAGCCCCTATACATCAGCTTTCGCTTTAGCAGAGACCTGTGTTTTTGCTAAACAGTTGCTTGGGCCTATTCTCTGCGGCCTACTTTCGTAGGCACCCCTTCTCCCGAAGTTACGGGGTCAATTTGCCGAGTTCCTTAACAGCAATTCTTCCGATGGCCTTAGGATTCTCTCCTCACCTACCTGTGTCGGTTTGCGGTACGGGCACCTATTCACTCGATAGAGGCTTTTCTTGGCAGTGTGGAATCAGATACTTCGCCATAAATGGCTCCCCATCACACCTCAGCTTAGCTCGACGGATTTACCTATCAAGCATGCCTAAATGCTTAGACGCACATCCAATAGTGCGCACATCTTATCCTACTGCGTCACCCCATTTCTCAAACGTAAATAGGCGGTATCGGAATATCAACCGATTGTCCATCACCTACGCCTTTCGGCCTCGGCTTAGGTCCCGACTAACCCTGGGCGGACGAACCTTCCCCAGGAAACCTTAGGTTTTCGGCCAATAAGATTCTCACTTATTTCTCGCTACTTATGCCAGCATTCTCACTTCTGTACAGTCCACCGCTCCTTACGGTACGACTTCAACCCATACAGAAAGCTCCTCTACCGCGTACACATAGTGTACACCCATAGCTTCGGTGGTAAGTTTGAGCCCCGGACATCTTCGGCGCAGGATCTCTTGACTAGTGAGCTATTACGCACTCTTTAAATGAGTGGCTGCTTCTAAGCCAACATCCTAGTTGTCTTAGAAATCCCACATCCTTTTCCACTTAACTTACACTTTGGGACCTTAGCTGATGGTCTGGGCTGTTTCCCTTTTGACTACGGATCTTATCATTCGCAGTCTGACTGCCGTGATACAAGTATATGGCATTCGGAGTTTGATAGGGTTCGGTAACTACTATAGCCCCTAGCCCATTCAGTGCTCTACCTCCATTACTCAATTACACGACGCTAGCCCTAAAGCTATTTCGAGGAGAACCAGCTATCTCCGAGTTCGATTGGAATTTCTCCGCTATCCACAGCTCATCCCATGGTTTTTCAACACCAACGTGGTTCGGTCCTCCACGAGATTTTACTCTCGCTTCAACCTGGCCATGGATAGGTCACCCGGTTTCGGGTCTACACCATGCAACTTTTCGCCCTTTTCAGACTCGGTTTCCCTTCGGCTCCATACCTTAAGTACTTAACCTTGCTACATAGCGTAACTCGCTGGCTCGTTCTACAAAAAGCACATCGTCACACTTTAACGTGCTCCGATCGGTTGTAGGCACACGGTTTCAGGTTCTATTTCACTCCCCTTCCGGGGTTCTTTTCACCTTTCCCTCACGGTACTGCTTCACTATCGGTCACTAGGTAGTATTTAGCCTTGGGAGGTGGTCCTCCCTGCTTCCCACAAGGTTTCACGTGTCTCGTGGTACTCTGGATTAGATCTCGAAGTTTTCTCTTTTTACCTACAGGACTATTACCTTCTATGGTAGGGCGTTCCAGCCCTCTTCGATTAAGATACCTCTTCTTTTATGATCTATCCACAACCCCAGAAACAAGTTTCTGGTTTGGGCTCTTTCCCGTTCGCTCGCCGCTACTTAGGAAATCGATTTTTCTTTCTCTTCCTCCGGGTACTTAGATGTTTCAGTTCCCCGGGTTTACCCTCATACACCTATGTATTCAGTGCATGATACATGGGGTTACCCATGTGAGTTTCCTCATTCGGAAATCCCTGGATCTCAGCCTATTTGCGGCTACCCAAGGCTTATCGCAGCTTATCACGTCCTTCTTCGGCTCCTAGTGCCAAGGCATTCACCATGCGCCCTTTGTAGCTTGACCTTAAAATTGTATTCTTACAAAGGATTTTTATATACCTTTAGCTTTACTTTATTCACTGTGCAATTTTCAAAGAACATAGCTAGGCATCCAAAATCTACGATTTTGTGATGATCAGCTACTTCCCAATTTTATTGAGAAGTTTCAATTTTGAGAGAATGGTCTCTCAAAATTAAACAGAGAATTCAGCCTTTAGAAAGAATTTTCTTCTTTCTATTCTCCTTAGAAAGGAGGTGATCCAGCCGCAGGTTCTCCTACGGCTACCTTGTTACGACTTCACCCCAATCACTAATCCCACCTTCGGCCGCTGGCTCCTTACGGTTACCTCACGGACTTCGGGTGTTACCAGCTCTCATGGTGTGACGGGCGGTGTGTACAAGGCCCGGGAACGTATTCACCGCGACATTCTGATTCGCGATTACTAGCAACTCCAGCTTCATGTAGGCGAGTTGCAGCCTACAATCCGAACTGAGATAGGTTTTATAAGTTTTGCTCCACCTCACGGTCTTGCGTCTTATTGTACCTACCATTGTAGCACGTGTGTAGCCCTGGACATAAGGGGCATGATGATTTGACGTCATCCCCACCTTCCTCCTGGTTACCCAGGCAGTCTCATTAGAGTGCTCAACTTAATGGTAGCAACTAATAACAAGGGTTGCGCTCGTTGCAGGACTTAACCTAACATCTCACGACACGAGCTGACGACAACCATGCACCACCTGTCTCCTTGCCCCGAAGGGCTTCACCTATCTCTAGGCTATGCAAGGGATGTCAAGTCCAGGTAAGGTTCTTCGCGTTGCTTCGAATTAAACCACATGCTCCGCTGCTTGTGCGGGCCCCCGTCAATTCCTTTGAGTTTTAATCTTGCGACCGTACTCCCCAGGCGGGATACTTATTGTGTTAACTGCGGCACAGGGGGAGTTGATACCCCCTACACCTAGTATCCATCGTTTACGGCGTGGACTACCAGGGTATCTAATCCTGTTTGCTACCCACGCTTTCGTGCCTCAGCGTCAGTTACAGTCCAGAAAGCCGCCTTCGCCACTGGTGTTCTTCCTAATCTCTACGCATTTCACCGCTACACTAGGAATTCCGCTTTCCTCTCCTGCACTCTAGATATCCAGTTTGGAATGCAGCCCCCAGGTTAAGCCCGGGGATTTCACATCCCACTTAAACATCCGCCTACGCACCCTTTACGCCCAGTAAATCCGGACAACGCTCGCCACCTACGTATTACCGCGGCTGCTGGCACGTAGTTAGCCGTGGCTTCCTCCTCTGGTACCGTCATTATCGTCCCAGAAAACAGGGCTTTACAATCCGAAGACCTTCATCACCCACGCGGCGTTGCTGCGTCAGGGTTTCCCCCATTGCGCAATATTCCCCACTGCTGCCTCCCGTAGGAGTCTGGACCGTGTCTCAGTTCCAATGTGGCCGATCACCCTCTCAGGTCGGCTACGCATCGTTGCCTTGGTAAGCCGTTACCTTACCAACTAGCTAATGCGCCGCGGGTCCATCTCAAAGCAATAAATCTTTGATAAGAAAATCATGCGATTCTCTTATGTTATGCGGTATTAATCTTCCTTTCGGAAGGCTATCCCCCACTTTGAGGCAGGTTACCCACGTGTTACTCACCCGTCCGCCGCTAATCCACTTCCCGAAGGAAGCTTCATCGCTCGACTTGCATGTGTTAAGCACGCCGCCAGCGTTCGTCCTGAGCCAGGATCAAACTCTCAATTTTAAAGTTTAATCTCTTCTCAAATTCATTGACAAGGTTTATTACCTTATCTTACTGGCTGTTACAAGAATGTTTCTTGTTAATTCTCTGTTTAATTTTCAAAGACCACATCGCCTTAGCGACTTTTATATCTTAACAAATTTGTTGTTCTTTGTCAAGAACTTTTTTCAAATTTGTTTTTGTTGTATTTATCATAACTGAAAAATAACAACCATCTTTGTTTCTTTTAATTTTCTGAACCAAAGAACAGTTGTTATTATATCATATATATTGTGGCTGTTTAATGTTAAACATGCCTTTATATAAATTTAAATTTAACTTTTCTTTTAAATACTCTAATTAACTAAAAATAACTATATATGATACGCCTAGCATAGTTTATTTATATATTATTATTTACTATATAATAAGTAGCATGATCTTGCCATTTTCCATCTATATATAAGTATTTTTCATTTATACCTAGCTTTTTAAATCCGCACCCTTCCAATACTTTTTGAGATCTAATATTATCTATTAAAGTTGAAGCTTCTATTCTATGTATATCAATTTCATTAAATGTATAATCTATTAATAATTTAAGTGCTTCCTTCATATATCCATTTCCCTGTAAATCTTTATCTATTGAATATCCTACAATACAATTCTTAAATATGCCCATTATTATATTTGATATCTTTATTTTACCTATAAATTTTTCATCTTTATATATACCAAATTCTAAACTATTTCCATTTAAATATTGTTTATATGAATCCATTAATAAATCCCTTTGACCTTTTAAAGTATAAAAACTTTTATCTCGTGTGGGTTCATAGCTTTTTAGATGCCTTTCATTTCTTATATAATAATCTAATAATTCTTGTGCATTTATAGGTGTTAATAGCTTTAAGCTTATATTTTTCCCTTCTATCCTCAATTCTTTATACAAATTAGCTTTCCTAAAAGTATTTATGTCTAATCCAAATAAGAATTCACTAGTTTTTATACCATCTATTAATCTACTATCATTTATAATTCCTTCTAAATAAAATCCATATTCTATAAAAACATTTGTATTCATATTTTCATTTATTATAATATTTATTTTACAAATTTCTTTTTTATAAAATAAATATTGTAAAAAATCTTTTAATATATAATTTAAATAAATATTTGAATTTTCATCATCTCTATAAAGATTTAATCTAAAGCAACCATATTTATTTTTTTTAGATAACTCTAATATGAATATTCTACCTATACTTATCCCTGTAATATCTTTAATTATATATTCATTTACTGTACCTTTCGCTAATTCTATGCTTACCTTAAATTTATTGTTCATAAATCCTCTCCCCTACACGTCAAAAATTTTAAGCTAATTTTTTTATATTTTTGTGTATTAAAAACATGAACATTAAAGAAATAAACAAACTTATAGGAATAAGATAATATGATATATAAATACCTATTAAATCATTTAAACACCCCATTAGAAAATTTATAATCATATTTACAAAAGAAGATAAGGTTACTACTATTCCTGTTACATAAGAACTATTAGTGGAATATACTTTGCTAATAGTTAATACTACTGTAGGATATACTATAGAAAAAAACATTCCAGATAATGATATCAAAATTAGCCCCTTTTGTCCTAATGTTATACCTATAGAATACATTATTAAAGCCACAGTTAAAGATGTACATACAGCCTTTATATAGTTGAATTTTTCTACTAAAAATCCCCCTAATAATCTCCCTAAAGCAAATAAGGCTGAAAATAAAAATATATAATATGAACTTTGATTTTTATTATATTTATATCCATTCTCCATTAAATTAACAAACCAATTTCCTGTAGCTATTTCACTAAATGCATAAAATCCTAATGCAAATATATAAAAATATAATAATTTATCTTTAAAAATTTCTTTGGATTTTAATTTATTATCGTCTTTTAACTTATTAATCACAGGTATATTAATAAAAAATAACAATAGATATACTATGAAAGTTATAATTGATAAATAAAGGTATATTCTTCTCCAGGTTATACCTCTATACAAAAGCATACCAGAAATTCTTTGTGATAAAGCTAATCCCATTCCATAATTAAAATGAGCTAAATTCATTATTATAGCCTGAAAACTTATAAAAATTATAGGTATTATTGTATTGCTAGATATGGCTAAGAAAGCTTGGCCTCCGTTTATCAAAAACATTAAAATAACAAGAATTATATAATTAGGCGTAAAATTTAATAATAAAAAACATATACTTATTATTAAAAGTCCTATAGAATAAACTCTCTTCTGTCCTTTTTTTTGGCATAATATACCACCTAAATATGTAAATACTGTGTAGCCTAATGTACTTATAGTAATCATTAATCCTATTTTAGTATTATTTACATTAAACTCATTTTTGAATATAGGAATAAAAATCCCCCTTGTACTATCACAAACCGCTACTAGTATCATTGTTAAAAAAATATATAACAATAAAATAAAATTTTTATTCTTTATGGCTTATTCCCCCCTAATAAATTTAATTAATATATACTTTATTTAATTATATCTCTTACTACCTCTCCTGCTATTATAAGGCCAGCACAAGGTGGAACAAAAGCTATACTAGCTGGCGTTGGCCTGCCTTTATCATTTAATGGTCTATTATTATTTTTTATTGGAGTTTCTTCTGAATATAAAACCTTCAGATTTCTTATATTCCTCTTTCTAAGTTCATATCTCATAATCTTAGCTAATGGACATACTTTAGTATCATATATATCTGCTATTTTTAATTTACTAGGGTTTAATTTATTTGCTGTACCCATACTACTTATTATATTTATATTATTCTTATCGCACCATACTATACTTAATATTTTAGAAGAAGCCGTATCTATAGCATCTACAACATAATCTGTATCTTTATCCACTATTTCACTTATATTATCTTCATTTATAAATACTTGATGAGTTTTAACATTACACCTAGGATTTATAGATAGTATTCTCTCTTTCATTACCTCAACTTTAGATTTTCCAACAGTATTTAAATTAGCATGAATTTGTCTATTTATATTAGTTATATCTATTGTATCATTATCAACTATTGCTATACTCTCTACTCCAGATCTAACTAATGCTTCTATTACAAAACTTCCTACTCCTCCAACACCTAAAACTACAACTTTACTTTTATTTAATTTTTCTATAGCCTCTTTTCCTATTAAAAATTCAGTTCTTTGTAACCAGTTCTCCATTTCAATCCTCCTTGTTTTTATTTAATTACTACTATTTTATAATAAAATCAATTATTTAATCTACAAAAATTATAAAAACCCCTATTCTTATATATAACCGCTCAAATTAAGAATAGAGGTTTGAATCATAAACAGTTTATAAAGCTATATAAATTTTTTTATAACAAAACTATTTCCTAGCCTTTTTTAACCGTTAGATTGTTATAAAATTATAATTTTCATAACAATATATAATCATTTAACCCTTATTCCGAAACTTGAATTATATATTATTAGAAAAATAAAACTTTAAAAACTGTTATTATCAATTTTTAAAAATATAGTATATTTAAAATATTACCATATTTTTGTTATTTTATCAATCTATTGTATTTTTTACCATCTACTATATACTTAATGTAGATTCTGTTTCTGAACAATATTTAGTAATTATACACTTTTCTATATTTCTAACACACTTTTTACAAATACAGTTTTCTAAATTACCATCACAGTTACTTTTTAATATATCTATACATTTACCACAATTATCACTATTTATATTCATATTATAATACTTTTCCTCCTATTTTATGTCCAATAATTTTATTATATTTTTTTCTATTTGATCTATTCTTTTTTCTTTATAGAATATTGCATTACTTGGACATACATATATGCATCTTAAGCACAATATACAGTTACTATGAAAAACTACTCCTCCATTTTCAAATACTATATTTCCTTTTGGACAATTTCTAACACACATACCACATTTAATACAATGTTCTGTAGATTTAAGATTGTTTGATAATTTGGGAAGGAATTTATTAAATCCTTTAGATGCTATTTTCCCAAAAAATAATCTAGTTTTACTTATATTTTCTAAATATCTTTCTCCCTTTGAAAATTTATCTACAACTAGATCTACTTTTTTTTCTGCATTTCTTAATATATTTTCTATTTCAGCTTTATCTGGCTTTTTACCTAAAGAAAAATAATAATTATTTATCATCTTTATATTAATCTTTATAACTACATCATAACCCTTATCACATAGAATTTTATGCATATTCTCTGTTTCACAAGCAGTATTACCACCTTGAGTTGAATATAGTATGCATTTAATTTTTTCTTTTGCTTTAGGAATATTATTAACAAAATCCTGTATTAATTTTGGCCCCATCTCAGCATAGATAGGTGTTCCTATCATTATAAAATCATAATTATGAATTTTATTTAATACATCCTCATCAACATTTTCTATATTAACTTTATGTATAGTATTATCTAATTTGCATAATTTACTTTCTATTTTATCTGCTACCCATTTGGTATTACCTGTTCCACTAAAGTAAAATAGTATCCCATTCATATTAGCCCTCCCATCCTAATACCTTTCTAAATATATATACTTACACTATTTTATAATAACATTATACATATTAAATATATTTACAAAAGTATTAAAACTTTCTTAAAAGGAGCTTAAGTTTAAACTTAAGCTCCTTTAGGATTATTCATTTTCCATTCTATCATGTTCCTTTTTAAAATTAAATCTATATTTATCCATAACTTCACTAAATATGTCTGATGCTGGAGGTGGTGTATATGTTATAGCATTTGCACCTGCTTCTATGGTTTCTTTTATGCTAGATTCACTTGGCCCTCCCGTAGCTATTATAGGGAAGTCAGGATATCGTTTTCTTATTTCTCTAACTATGTACGCTGTTTTTTTAGCTCCTGATATATTAAGTATAGTGGCTCCTGAATTAATTCTCGCTTCTATGTCTTCATACTCTGATACTACTGTTACTACAATAGGAATATCTATAGTATCTTTTATCTGCTGTATTACATCATTAGGAGTTGGATTATTTACAACAACACCCATAGCACCTTTAAATTCAGCATCTAAGGCTAAATTAACAACTCTTTTCCCAGTAGTTAATCCTCCTCCTACACCACAAAAAACAGGAATATCCGCAGCTAAAATTAAAGATTGAGTTATTATGGGTTGAGGAGTAAAAGGATATACTGCTATTACAGCATCTGCGTTAGTATTTTTAATAACAGCAACATCCGTACTATATACAAAGGATTTTATTCTTTTTCCAAAAACTCTAATACCACTAGCTTCTCTAATAATTGAAGGAACTTCTATCATATGACTTCTTAATACACCTTTTATTTCTGGTACACGTTTAGGTGTTTTTTCAATTCTGTTACTCATTTACTCATTTTTTCCTCCTTAAAAAGCTTTAATTTTTTAATAAATAGATTCTATATGTATTTATTAAAACCCTTCTTATTTTTATCCTCTTCTTAAAGTTTTAAATTTATTCACACATTATTTTTCTTATTATTTTTTTCCCTATTTCATCTTCTTCCATATGATCTATAGCTTCTTTTATAGGTATCCAATTAATCCATTCTACTTCTTCTGATTTGTTTAAGATTCCGTCTTTATATGTTGCCATAAATGTAATCATAACTATATCTTTACTTTCTAGATAATCACTTCCTAAATATTTTAAATCTTTTATATTAATACCAGCTTCTTCTTTAACTTCCCTGTGAACAGCTTCTTCAACTGTCTCTCCACTAGATACATACCCTGATAGAAGGACTTTAGAATTTTTAAATATGTAGCTTTGCTTTAATAACAAAACCTGCTCTTCTTTAATTACACCTACTACAATACATGGCTTAGGAGTATCAAAATACATTATATTATGATTTTTACAGTATGGGACTCCCCCTTCATCCCAACTATATTTTTCAATTAACTTTTCCCCACATAGTGGACAGTATTTAAATTTCATATATTCAGCTTTATAAAAAGCTTTCCCTCCACTTCTCGTAATTTTAAATTTTGTTTAGATTTCTATTGGTACAGGATTATTTAAAGAAATACTACTCTCTTCAACTAAACAATCATAGGCTAAAATATCTACACCCTTTTGTTTTGCTAACCTTAAAGCTTTTCCAAAATTCTCATCCATTTTATGATGCGGCGTAAATTTTTTTGCACCATTTAATTGTATTAAAAATAATACTCCTGCTCCCATCCCTTTATTTTTTACATCTATAAGTTCTAATATATGTTTTGTTCCCCTTTCTGTAGGGGCATCTGGAAACATAGTTAAACCATCATTTTCAAGAGTTACCCCTTTTACTTCTAAATAGTATATTTGTCCGGTTTCTTTCTCTAATTTAAAATCAAATCTACTTTTCCCAAAGGTTTTTTCCCTTTTAATGTTAGTATATTCTTTAAGAATTTCTATTTTAAAGTTCATTAATGCTTCATGAACTACCTTATTAGGTATTTGGGAATCTATACTTATAAGCATATCTCCTTTATATCCAGCTATTAAATCATATCGAGTTTTTCTATTTATATTATTTTCTTCCCTCAATATAACCGTAGAGCCTGGCGTTAATATCTCTCTACATCTTCCAGTATTAGGTACATGAACCATTTCTATTTCCTTATTTATTTTTACATAAGCTTGAAATCTATTTGGCCTTTTTATAAATTCAGCTTTTAATATATTTTTAGTTATTTTCAAATTTATTTTATCGAAAAAATTTTCGATAATCCTCCTTCCGTAGGTAATATATAAATTTCAAATATAATTATACACATATCCACAAGTTTTATCCACATATTAACTTGTGGATTGTTGAAAACTTTTATTTTTTCAAAGTTATCCACATATTTATAAAAATAATTTAAATATTATAAGAAATATAACCCCTGGTATTCCAAAGAACCCCGCTATTAATGCCGTCCATATATTTATACCTATGTAAAAATTGAAAGCTCCTCCAATCACATTTAAAATAAATAACAATACTGTTCCTAAAATAGCATTTCCTATTAAACTTAATAGGACTTTTAATGGCCATGAAAATATTTTTACCACTATAAACAACAAAAATATAGCTAAAATAAAATAAGCAATATATTCTATTCCCATAAATTCAATTCCCCCTAATCTATATATTATATTTATATTCTATACTAATACTAAAAATTATATATTGTTTTAATATTATATTAAGTAAAAAATAATAAATATCCACCAGCTTAGCTGGTGGCTTTCTTTGTAGACAATAAAAAATAAACCATTAGAATTTTGTATTTCTAATGGCTTATTAAACTTAAATTTTATCCTACTTCAACTTCTTTTATAGTATCACAATATTCTACCTTAATGCCTTTTTCTTTAGCTTCTTTTAAAAGATAAATATATTTAGCTTTTAATGCCTCTTCCATATATATAGCATAGTCAATTAATTTAGGATCACTTGCATTCTCAAACAATCTTCTTATATTATTTATCTCTGATACTACACTGTCTATAGATTCTAGTAATAATTTTTTTTCGTTTTGCATATTATTTAATTTTTTCATTATAAAAAAACCTCCCATTTTATCTCCTATTTCAATAATAGACCTAAAATGGGAATTATATTCATAAATTTTTTTTATAATTCTATTCTTCCTTCTAAAGCTTTAGCTAAAGTAACCTCATCTGCATATTCTAAATCCCCACCTACTGGTACTCCGTGGGCAATTCTTGTAACTTTAACTCCTAGAGGTTTTAATATTTTAGATATATACATAGCTGTTGCTTCTCCTTCTACATTAGGATTAGTAGCAACTATAACTTCATTTACACTACCATCTACTCTTCTTATTAATTCTCGTAATTTTATGTCTTCTGGACCTCTTCCTGCCATAGGAGATATATTGCCATGTAATACATGGTATACTCCATTATATTCTCTTATTTTCTCCATAGACATTATATCCTTAGGTTGTTCTATTACACAAATAATAGCTTTATCCCTATTAGGATTGCTGCATATAGCACAGGGATCCTTATCTGTAAAATTACCACATACAGAACAATATTTAATTGTGCCTCTAGCTTTTATTAAGGCCTCTGAAAATTCTTTTACCTCTTCTTTGGGTAAATTTAGTACATATAGAGTAAGTCTTTGAGCTGTTTTATAACCTATACCCGGTAATTTAGCAAACTCCTCTATTAATTTTTCTATAGCTATAGGATAAAAATCCAAATCTTTCACCTCTGTTTTACTTTAGCTTAAGTTTAGAACATTCCTGGTAAGTTCATTCCTCCAGTTAATCTTTTCATTTCACTTGAAGTGTCTTCTTCAGCCTTCTTCAAAGCTTCATTGCATGCACTCATTATTAAATCTTGAAGCATTTCTATGTCATCTTCATCTACAACTTCTGGTTTGATTTTTATGTCTATTATTTGTTTCTTGCCATTAGCAACAGCTATAACTGCTCCTCCTC
Source organism: Clostridium sporogenes (assembly GCF_001020205.1). Lineage (NCBI taxonomy): Bacteria > Bacillati > Bacillota > Clostridia > Eubacteriales > Clostridiaceae > Clostridium > Clostridium sporogenes. The sequence goes on along the minus strand of NZ_CP011663.1, from coordinate 34,222 downwards.
CGACTGTAGCTGAAAACTCTTTCTTTTCCATTTCTCCTTGCATTTTTTCCATATCTTGTTGAAGTTTTTGAGCCTGTTTTATTAAGTTATTCATATTTGCTCCACCCATGTTAGGGAATCCACCTTTTGCCATAAAAAATTCCTCCTTAATATAAATAATTCGATTTTTATTATATCATAATTGTAATATTTAACTAGCTATTCATCAATTATTTCTAGTATATTCTCTCCAAAAGTATTTTTTAAAATTTCTTCTGATAAATTTTCTTCCTTAGCCTTTTCTTCTACAGTATATATTATTCTAATCTTTTCTTTTAGTACCTCAGAAAAAATTTCTTGTACTATTTTATTATTTTCTGGTTTTTCTAATCTTTTTTTATTAAAAGAATATTGCTTATTATAATTTAAGGTAATAGTACCTTCTTTGCAATTTGTTATATTAGCCGTAACTAATGCTGCATATAACACCATAAGTCTTCTTGCTTTAAAAGCTTCTAATATATCATGCCACATTTTTTTTACAGTTTCTACGGTTAATTTAGAGTCTTTATTATATTCTTCTATTAAATTTTCTTCTATTTTATCATCTTTTATATTTTCTTTTATTTTTTTTATATCAAATTCTTTTGATTCTGTTTTTTTCTTTTCTTCCTTCATTGCTAATTTTATATTACCTGATTTTATAAGCTCTTCTATTTTATTAAGCCTTGAAAGTATTACTTCTTTAGATGTATCATATTCTATTTTACACATTTTAAGTACAGCCAATTCTAAATATATTCTACTTTGTTTTACCCATTTAGATTGTTGTTCTGCCTCTTGAAGTATTTTTATATTCCTCATTATTTCTTCTATTCTTATTTTTTCAGCCTGCTCTTTTACTAAATCAATATTTTCACTGGACATATCTAATATTTCATTTGGATTTTTACTTACTTTAACCATAAGTATATTTCTAAGATGGGTTATCATATCTTTTATAAAATTATATATATCTTTTCCACTTAATACTATATCTTCTATTATTCTCATAGATTTTTCTACATCTTTTTCTATTATACTGTTTGTAATTCTTAGAAGATTTTCATTAGTAACTAATCCTAACATATCTAAAACTTGATCATATTCTACTTTCCCATCTCCAGTAGATATAACTTGATCTAATATACTAAGAGCATCTCTCATAGCCCCATCTGACATTCTAGCTATAAGATTAAGGCTTTTATCATCTGCATATATTCCCTGTTCTGATACTATTGATCTAAGCCTTTCAAATATTTCTTCATTTCTTATTCTTCTAAAATCAAATCTTTGACATCTAGATAATATAGTTATAGGTAATTTTTGAGGATCTGTGGTTGCTAATATGAATATTACATTACTTGGAGGTTCTTCTAAAGTTTTTAAAAAAGCATTTACTGCTTCTTGAGTTAACATATGAACCTCATCCATTATGTAAACCTTGTTTTTTCCTTCCTGTGGTGGATATTTTACATTTTCTATAACTTCTTTTATATCCTCTAATTTTCTCTTAGATGCAGCATCCATTTCTATTACATCCATTAAAGTTCCACTATTTATTTTATTACAAATTTCACATTCATTACAAGGTTCGCCATCCTTAAGATTTAAACAATTTACTGCCTTTGATAGTATTTTAGCTGTAGAGGTTTTTCCAGTACCCCTTGTTCCACAAAAAAGATAAGCATGAGCTATTCTTTTTTCTATAACTTGATTCTTAAGTGTTACTGTTATATGTTTTTGTCCAACTACTTCTTTAAATGTTCTTGGTCTCCACTCTCTATATAATGCGGTATAACCCACTGTTACCACCTTCTTACCATAAATAATTGAAACTATATATAATATTATACACTAATATTTTATTATAAAAAATAAAAGGTACCTTTAAAAGTACCTTTAAAATTCTTGTTAAACCGTGCACTTCGCTTTGTCTATTAACTTATGAGCGTTACCTGTACAGTTAGCTCAAATCAGGTTTATCCACGGCACACGAAAGTGTTCACTTACCGCTGCTTCCTTCCGGATCTGACGGAGTTCATGAATTTCCGTTGCGTGGGACCCAATTATCAACACCACTTTTACAGGCCAGACCCCACAAGTTAAAGCCTAAGCGAAGAATTCAACCCTGCTGTAGCGGATTGCAGGTTACAGGGCACCGCTAACTCCCCATCTAGCACGGAAAGATTAAATGGCGGAGAGAGGGGGATTCGAACCCCCGATAGAGTTGCCCCTATACACGCTTTCCAGGCGTGCTCCTTAAACCACTCGGACATCTCTCCATAAATCTTTTAATCATTATTTTATTGTCAACATAAAGTATTATACTATGAAATTATAATAACTTCAATACTTTAATATAATATTTATTTTGAATAAATGTAATTATATTAAAACAAATACATTAATTGTATTTATTATTTTAAATTAAAACACTTTTATATATTTTTTCTAATATTTTCGAAAAAATTTGTTATTATTTTACTACACTCATCATCATATAACCACTCAATGCTTAAATTACTTTTTAAATAACTATTATTTGTAATGTTTATTACTGATCCACAAGCTCCTCCTACTGGATCAAAAGTTCCTATATGTAATTCACTTATTCTAGATTGAATTATTGCACTAGCACACATAGCACAGGGTTCTAATGTTACATACATCTTACATCCTTTTAATCTCCAGTTTTCAAGTATCTTACATGCCTTTTTTATAGCTAATACTTCCGCATGAGCTGTTGGATCCTTTAATGCCTCTTTTAAATTATGACTTTTTGCTATAATTTTATTTTCTTTAACTATAACAGCCCCAACAGGTACTTCTCCTATTGCTAATGCTTTTTTTGCTTCAATTATTGCATATTCTATATAACTATCCATGTAAAACTCCTTTTTATATTAACATCTTTATAGAATATTATTTATCTATTTTATATTTATAATAACAAATGTTGGTTCCTTATGAAAGGAATCAACATTTGCATTTTTATAGAATAATTACTTAACTATTAAATCTAAAGCTTGTTTTAAATCATTTATTATATCTTCCGCATCTTCAAGGCCTACAGATAATCTTACTAATCCATCGCTTATACCAGCTGCTTTTCTTTCTTCTGCTGTATAAGGGGAATGAGTCATTGATGCTGGATGCTGAATTAGTGTTTCTGAATCTCCAAGACTTACTGCAAGAGTTGCTAATCTAACATTATTCATAACTATTTTTCCTTCTTCTACTCCGCCCTTTAACTCAAAAGATATCATAGCACCAGGTAACTTCATCTGCTCTCTAGCAAGCTGATAGTATTGAAAGCTTTCCAATCCTGGATAATAAACTTTTTCAACTGCTGGATGTGCTTCTAAAAACTTTGCTACTTCCATAGCATTTTTACAATGTTTTTCCATTCTTAATTGTAATGTTTTCATTCCTCTTATTATTAAGAATGACTCAAAAGGTCCTGTAACTGATCCTGTCATATCTTTTATACCAAATAATTTAACTTGATTTATAAATTCTTCTTTTCCTACTGCAAATCCAGCTATAACATCACCATGACCATTTAAATATTTAGTAGCAGAATGTACAACCACATCAGCACCTAATTCTAATGGTCTTTGTATGTATGGCGTGCAAAAAGTATTATCAACAAAAACAAAACACTCTTTATTACTCTCATGAACCATATTTGATATCTTTCTAATATCAGTAACCTTTAGTGTTGGATTAGCTGGAGTTTCCAAATAAACTACTTTAGTATTTGGTTTTAATGCATTCTTTACCTCATCTAAATTAGATACATCTACAAATGTAACCTCTACTCCATATCTTGTTAATCCATGATTTAATAATGCAAATGTGCACCCATATAAAGTATCTGATGCAACTACATGATCTCCTGATTTTAAAGCTGACCACAAAGATGCTGCTATAGCACCCATACCTGATGCTGCTACAACAGCTGCTTCTCCACCTTCTAACAAAGCCAATTTATTCTCTACTTCTGTAGATGTAGGATTACCTAACCTTGAATATATATATCCACTTTCTTCTCCTGCAAATCTTCTTCCCCCCTGCTCTGCAGAATCAAATATAAATGTAGATGTTTGATATATTGGTGTTGCTAATGAACCAAACTGTTTATCTCCTATATGTCCTCCATGTATAGCTTTTGTGGCAAACCCCATTTTTTCAATGTTCTCCATATATTAATCCCCTTTCAAATATATATATATATATATTTGAGCAAATAATATGCCAATGGTTATAAACATATAAATTAACAATATTACCGTTGAATATATAGGATTATATCAATATTCTATGTTATTATTTTATTTGCAAGTGGCAATGTTTTTTTACAGTTGTAAATATTTATTTACAGACTATTCCATACTTTTTTACTTTATTCATTACAGTGGTATGGGAAACCCCTAATACTTTACCTACCTTTCTTAAACTTTTATATTCATTCACTGCACTCTGTATAGCAGATTTTTCTGCCTTCTCTACTATATCTTGTAAAGGTAGTGCACCATTTTCATTATTTTTATTATTTATTAATGTATACTTAGTATTTATAATGAAATTTTTATCACTTAATATATTGTCTGGACATAAGTTCATAGCCCTTTCAATTATATTTTCCAGTTCCCTAATATTACCTGGGAAATCATATTTTAATAATTTGTTTATAAATTTCTTATCTACATATCTAATATGTTTATGAAAATTTTTATTTAAAATTTTAACAAAATTATCTACCAATAACTGTATATCTTCTTTTCTTTCTCTTAGTGGAGGTATAACTATAGGTACTACATTTAATCTATAGTATAAATCTTCTCTAAATTGTCCCTTTAAAACCATTTCCTCTAAGTTTCTATTAGTAGCCGCAATTATCCTTACATCTATTTTTTCTTCCTTGGTACTTCCTATTTTTCTTATAGTCCCCTCTTGCAGCACTCTTAAAAACTTACATTGAATATTAAGAGGAAGCTCTCCAATTTCATCTAAAAATATAGTGCCTTTATTAGCTAGCTTAAAAAATCCTTGTTTTCCATTAGATTTAGCTCCTGTAAAACTTCCTGATTCATAACCAAAAAGTTCACTTTCTATTAAATTATCCTGCAGCCCAGCACAATTTACAGTAACAAAATTTTTATTGTTTCTTAGACTTAATTTATATATAGCATTTGCAAAAAGTTCTTTTCCGGTTCCAGATTCTCCACGAATTAATACTGTTGAATTTGTTTTAGCAACTGATTTGCATATTTCTTTTAAATTTTCCATACAAACACTATTTCCTATTATTCCTTTAAATGCTTCTTCTTCTTTATATTTAATAGAATTTGCTATTTCAATAGTCTCTTGTAAATCTTTTATTAATATAACAGAACCTATTGTTTTATTTATGTCATCCTTAATAGCCCTTGCTGTAGATATATACATTCCTTTTTTATTCTTATTATTGATAAAAATTTGTAAATTATCATAATTTTTCCCCATTTTTAAAGCATCTAATATAAGTTGATTTTGTCCCAAAACTTCTTTTATATGTTTTTTGATTGCATTTTCTTTTAAAGTATTAAATAGATTTTCACAATACTTATTAAAAACTTCTATCTGGCATTTTTCATTTACAAAAATTACGCCCTCTTCTAAAGAATCAATTATAGTAAATAGTTTTTTTTCATTTTTTTCATGAGGTAATATATCTATTTTTTTTACTGTTACTACGCCTTTTATATTTTTTATTTTTTTAATTAGCATATTTTTGTTGTATGAACTCTTTTTGTTTATTTTCATATATATTTTTTTAGGAAACACCTCTAGAGATTTTATATCCATATTCTCGTTATATAAAGCATTTAAAATATCTAGCACCATGCCTAAACGATCTTCTGTTATTATTTCTAATTTTATAGAATTTTTCATAGAATTCGCTCCTTTTATGGAATACTAAATAATACCTATTAATTTATATTATATCAAATTTAAATTATATTTAATTAATATTATTATTTACAAAAAAATAAAAAGTCTTATAACAATTAAGTTATAAGACTTTTGGTACGCCCGACAGGAATCGAACCTGCGGCACGCAGTTTAGGAAACTGCTGCTCTATCCTACTGAGCTACGAGCGCTCATTATTCTTTTACTTTTAATAGTTTATTACAATTCATGGTTGTTGTCAAGAATTGTATATATTATAACTGATTTTAGCTATAATTTCAATAATTATAGTTAATACTAAAGTTAATAATTATTTAATTTATGTAGCATATTCTATTGTAGTATAATATATGTAAAAGTAGGAGGTGTATATTGTGATAAACGAATTTAAAAATATACTTTTAGCTGGTATTGGTTCAGCGGCTTATACCTATGAGAAAGCCTCTAATTTAGTAGATGAAATGGTTCAAAAGGGTAAAATCACTGTAAATGAAGGTAAAGAATTATCTGAGGAATTAAAAAGAACTATTGATGAAAATAAAAAATGTAAAAATTCATCTGAAGAAAAGCAGCTTACAAAAGAAGATATAATTTCTATATTTAATGAATTAAACTTTGCTAATAAAAATGATTTAAATGATTTAAATGATAAAATAAAATCACTTGAAACTAAAATTTCTCAATTAGAAAAATAATATTAATAAGCCCAACTAAGGTTAGGGCTTTTATTTATACTATAATATAGATAAAAGTTATCAGAGAGGTATTAAAATGTACTTAAATTCTGTTCAAAGATTTAAAGAAATAATAAAAATATTAGCATTCTATGGTTTTGGTCACATTGTAGATTCAAAATTTAACGAAGATAAAGCCCCTGAAAACTTAAGAAAAGCCTTTGAGGAGTTAGGACCTACCTTTATAAAAATAGGCCAAATATTAAGCACAAGACCTGATATATTATCAGAGCCTTATATAAAAGAATTATCCAAACTTCAGGACAGTGTACCTGAAGATAATTATAATGATATAAACAAAATATTTTTTGAGGAATTCAATATATCAATAGAAGATGCTTTTTTATATTTTGATAAAAAACCTTTAGCTTCTGCTTCCATATCCCAGGTTTATTCTGCCAAACTTCATAATAATGAAGAAGTTATAGTAAAAATTCAAAGACCAGAAATAAAAGAAAAAATGAACATGGATTTAGCTATATTAAAAAAAATATTTACTCTCGGAAAAATTAAAACCTTTGATACATTGATAGATCCTAAAGATGCTATAGATGAACTAATGAATGCAACTAATTTAGAATTAGACTTTACTAATGAAAAAGAAAATATTAAAAAGTTTAAATACTTTAATAAAAATCTAAAATGCATTTATATCCCTAACACCATAGATAAATACTGTAGCAGCAAGATAATTACTATGGAAAAAATTCATGGTTTTAAGATAACTGATACAAAGTCTTTAGATGAATTAAAGTATAATAAAAAAGATGTAGCTCATAAATTAGCTATATCTATATTAAAACAAATTTTTGAAGATGGTTTTTTTCATGGTGATCCCCACCCTGGAAATATTTTTATATATAAAGGTAAACTATGTTACATTGATTTTGGAATAATGGGTACTCTTACATCTGATTTGAAAAATTATTTAAATGAAGCTATGTTTGCTGTAGCTTTTAAAGATGTAGATAAACTTATATCTGTACTTTTGTCTATTGGAATAAAAAAAGGTCATATAAATAAAAATAATTTATTTGAAGATATAAATTATTTATTTGATATTTATCTTTCTACTCCCTTAAAAAACATAAAAATGTCCACTATGCTTCAAGAAATCTTTCAATGTGCTAATAATAATAATATTAGTTTACCTAAAGAATTAACCATGCTTATAAGAAGCTTAATTATAATAGAAGGTATATTAGAAAAAATAGATCCTAATATTCAAATATTAGATATTGCAATTCCCTATGTAAAAAACAATAACAAAATTAATCTTTTTAAAAACATTGATTTGGACGAATTAATATTAAATAGTTATAAAACTGCAGAAGATTTATCAAAAATTCCTACTAAAACTATTCAACTATTAAATAGTATTTTAAATGGTAGATCAAAAATTCAACTTAATGTCAATAATTTAGATAGATCAATTAATGAGCTAAATAGAATGATAAATAGAATAGTGTTTGCTTTAATAATATCTTCAATGATAATTGGATCCTCTTTTATACTTAATTCTAATATTGGTCCTAAATTTTATGATATATCTATAATAGGAATATTAGGATACCTTATTGCAGCCTTTATGGGTTTTTGGCTTCTTATATCTATAATAAAATCCGGTAAATTATAATCTATCTATGTATATTTCCGTTATTTCTATTAATTTGTTGACATTTATAGCTAATTAAATAATAATTAGCTTATCATATTTTACTTAGAAAGAGGTTTTTTAATGATAAAATATTATAATAGAAAAACTAACAATTATGATATAGAAAAAATTGCTGGTGAAAAATATTTAAATTGGACTTATTCCTCACCTATTGGTATGAATCTTTTAGAAATCTTTATAAAAAAGAAATTTTTTTCAAAGATATATGGATTTTATTGTGATAGAAAACTAAGTAGTAAAAAAATAAATAAATTTATTAATGATTTTGAAATTGATATGTCTTTAAGTGAAAATCAACCAAATAATTTTAAATGTTTTAATGATTTTTTTACTAGAAAATTAAAAAAAGAAGCTAGACCTATAAAAGTTGATAAAAATTTATTAATATCCCCTGGTGATGGTAAAATACTTGCATATGAAAATTTAAGTCTAAATTCAGTAACTGAAGTAAAAGGAATCAATTATAGTTTTTATGAATTAATAAATAATGATTCATTAGCAAAAGAATATGATAATGGAACTTGCTTAGTTTTAAGACTATGTCCCACAGACTATCATAGATTTCATTTTATAGATAATGGTACCTGTGAAAATACTATAAAGCTAGATGGTTTTTACTATTCAGTAAATCCAATTGCATTATCTAAAATTCCTAGTCTATTTTGCAAAAACAAAAGAGAGTATGCTATTTTTCATAGTGAAAACTTTGGTGATGTAATATTTATGGAAGTTGGAGCAACCTGTGTAGGTTCTATAATACAGACTTATAAACCTAATACTAAAATTTTAAAAGGTGATGAAAAAGGGTATTTTAAATTTGGAGGATCTACAGTAATTTTATTCTTTAAAGAAAATACTATAAAAATTGATGATGATATATTAAATCAAAGCAAATTAGGATATGAAACATCTGTTATAATGGGTGAGCGTATTGCAAACAAAAAATAAAAAAGTCTTTCGATAAATCGAAAGACTTTTTATTTATGGTGCACCGGGCAGGATTCGAACCCGCGGCCAACTGGTTCGTAGCCAGCTACTCTATCCAACTGAGCTACCGATGCAAATTTAACATATTCATTTTAACATAAAAATCATTATAAATCAACTTATAATAAAAAGCATTTAACTTTAGAGTTAAATGCTTTGGCGGAGAAAGAGGGATTTGAACCCTCGCACCGGTTACCCGATCTACGCCCTTAGCAGGGGCGCCTCTTCAGCCACTTGAGTATTTCTCCATAGCTTCCTTATATAAAAATGGCGGAGAGATAGGGATTCGAACCCTAGGTACGGTCACCCGTACGCCGGTTTTCAAGACCGGTGCCTTAAACCAACTCGACCATCTCTCCACGTTTTTTTTAATTTTTCACTTGAGTACGTAATAAATTATAACAATAAAAAGAATATATGTCAACATATTTTTAAAATTTTTTATGTTTATATGAAAAATCTAACTCTGCTATAAAATAAATTTTAAAATTTCAACAGCAATTAATTTAAATTTTTTAGGAATTTCCTTAATATTATTGATTCCTTTTCCATATAACTTTAACTTTTAACTTATGCTAAAAATGCTATAACAGCCGGTAGAAAAATTCATTAAATAGTTTTCTTAATAAAAAAAGCATTTAACCTTAATGTTAAATGCTTTGGCGGAGAAAGAGGGATTTGAACCCTCGCACCGGTTACCCGATCTACGCCCTTAGCAGGGGCGCCTCTTCAGCCACTTGAGTATTTCTCCATAGCTTCCTTACATAAAAATGGCGGAGAGATAGGGATTCGAACCCTAGGTACGGTCACCCGTACGCCGGTTTTCAAGACCGGTGCCTTAAACCAACTCGACCATCTCTCCACATATTTAACTTCATAACGAAAATTATTATAGCATTATAATTAAACTTTGTCAATGTAGATTATATTTTTAATATCCATTTTCTTATTAATTTTTTATAACACTTTAGTGTATCATATTTAATTGTTAAATATAATTTAAATAAAATATATTTTTTATAGAGTTTTATTTAACTAATAATAAAAACACTATTAAATTTTATCATAATAAATTAATTTAATAGTGTTTATTTTAAATTATATATAAATTCTTTATAACAAGTAATATTCAGTTATTTTATTACTTCTCTTCCTCCCATATAAGGTCTTAGCACTTCTGGTATTGTAATTGATCCATCTTCATTTTGATAGTTTTCAAGTATAGCTGCAACAGTTCTTCCAATAGCAACACCTGATCCATTTAATGTATGAACATATTGTGGTTTTGCTTTTGCATCTTCTTTATATCTTATATTGGCACGTCTTGATTGGAAGTCTTCAAAGTTACTACAGCTTGATATTTCAACATATCTATTGTAACTTGGCATCCAAACTTCTAAATCATATTTTAATGCAGCTGTAAATCCTAAATCACCTTTGCATATTCTTACAACTCTATATGGAATACCTAATTCTTTTAATACTGTTTCAGCATCATTAGTTAGTTTTTCTAATTCTTCATAAGACTGTTCTGGTTTTGTAAATTTAACAAGCTCTACTTTATTAAATTGATGTTGTCTAACAAGACCTCTTGTGTCTCTGCCTGCTGAACCTGCTTCTGATCTAAAACAAGCACTATAAGCTACATGTTTTAATGGTAATTCATCACCTTTTAAGATTTCATCTCTATATAAATTAGTTACAGGAACCTCTGCAGTTGGTATTAAGAAGTAATCATCCTGTGAAATTTTAAAAGCGTCTTCTTCAAATTTAGGCAATTGTCCTGTTCCTATCATGCTTGTTCTATTTACCATGTAAGGTGGTAATATTTCAGTATAACCATGTTTTTCTGTATGAGTATCTAAAAAATAAGATATTACTGCTCTTTCTAATCTAGCCCCTAATCCTTTATAAAAAGTAAATCTTGATCCTGTTACTTTTCCAGCTCTTTCAAAATCAAGAATATTTAAATTTGTTCCTATATCCCAATGAGCTTTAAGTTCAAAATCAAATTTTGTTGGTTCTGACCAATTTCTTATTTCTACATTGTCCTCATCTGTTTCTCCATCTGGCACTTGTGAATTTGGTATATTAGGTATTCTAAGCATTATATATTGTATTTTTTCATCTATTTTAGCTAAAGTAGCATCAAAATCTTTTATTTCTTGTGATAAATTTTTCATTTCAGCTACTATATTAGAAACATCTTTTCCTTCTTTTTTTAGTTTAGGAACTTCAGAAGAAACTTGATTTCTCTTACTTTTTAAGACCTCAACTTTAACTAAAATATTTCTTCTTTCCTCATCTAATTTTAAAACTTCATCAATTACAGTTACATCAAACTTTTCTCCTCTATTGTTTAATGCTTCTTTTATTTCATTTGGATTATTTCTTATTCTTTTTAAATCTAACATAATATTTTATTTATTGGACCATCCAATAAATACTTCCTCCCTTCAAATTTTGTAGTTTTATAATATAATAAAAAAAGCCCTTCGTTTCCCTATAAAAGGGACGAAAAGCTCCGCGTTGCCACCCTAATTGATCATAAAATGATCCTCTCTTAATTATAACGGTTATCCGTACTGTTTTTATAACAGTCCCTCAGAGGTGGATTCACAATATAAGGTTATTAACTTACACCAGCCGTCAACTCTCTTAAAACTTCATATAGCTACTGCTCCTCTTCACAGGTTTTAATATTTAATTATAAACATAAATTTAATAAAATTATACAAATACTATAGCTATATGTCAATAGCATTTGTTAATTTTAGCTAACCCTTTACTTATTAATATTTTTAATAGCTATTATATCTACTCCAGTGTTTAAAATATTTTTACAAATTACATCTCCAATTTCTATAGGATAACCTACATATAATCTACTTAAAGCTTTAGAACACTCTATCCATAAAGATTTTTCTATAGGTTCACTACTTTTTACTGGTAATACATTATGTTTAGATCCTTTTATCCTGACTAATGTAGTAAAAATATCCTTAGTAGTATTAACATAATTTTTAGCATAATCTATTCCTAAATTACATTGGTTACCTTTTATAGTATTATAATTACTATTGTAAAGAGATATTATACATTTTTTATTGCATCCATTACAAATAAATTCTCTAAGCACCTTTATTCCTCCTAAATTAAATTGTATCAAATTCTTTAATTCTGCAAGGTATAATTTTAGAATTTTTTGAATCTTTAACTATATCTGTCATAAATTTATTTGTTTCTCTAGCTAATATCGATGCAACTTTATTTAAACAATAGGCTCCCTGACAACTACCAAAAGCTGCTCCTGTCCTTCTTTTTATTCCCTCTAATGTTCGTGCACCTAAAGGTCTTCTTATTGCATCTATAATTTCTCCTTCTGTTACTTTATTGCAAGCACATATTATTTTTCCGTACCTTTTGTCCATATTTATAATTTTATTTCTTTCTTCTAAAGACAACTCATTAAATTTATAATAATCCCTTCTTTTATCTATAAACTCTTTTTTTAGCACACATTTTATATTGCTAACTATAGTATCTGTAACAATCTTTGCTATATAAGGGGTCATCGTTACTTGTCCATAATGATTGATTATAACTTTTATATATCCCTTATCTATTAAACTATCATCTATCACTATACTATCATCATAATATGGAAATTGATAAAAATTATTTATATCCATCTCATTTATTTCATCTAAAATCAAAGCAGACACATCTAATGTATTTTTATAATTTATCTTTTCATAAGCATCTACAGCTAATACCATATTACCTTGAACCGTTGGTACAGCTAAAATTTTTTTTATATTTTCATTATTACCTAGCTTTACTACTATATTATTAAATTCTTTGATTGAATTTTTTTCTATTAATAAATAATTTAAATTACTCTTTTTATAATTTCTTTTAGTGTCTGAATATATTCCAAAATTTTCATCAGGGGTTGTATTTATAACTATATTACAGTTAAATTTGTTTTTATTAGTTATAATCTTATATCCCTTAGATAGTTTTTGTATTTCTAAAACCTGTTCTTCTAATTTAAAATTTACCCCATTATCGAAGGCAATTTCCCCATAAGATATAGCTAAATCAAAAGGTGCTATAGATGCTGTATTTCTAGAATATAATGCCTTTTTAAAATCTATATTTAAATTTGGTTCTATTTTTTCTACTTCATCTTTAGTTAATACTTCTATATTTTTTATTCCTCTTTTTAAAGCTTTTTTATACATATTTTCTATATTAAATACTTCATTATCATTTTGGGCTATTACTAATGACCCTGTTTTTTTAAATGGAATTTTAAATTTTTTAGCTATACCTTCGATTAATTTATTACCATTAAACTCCAAATTAGCTGCTAAATCATCTTCACATTCCACTCCATCATACACTACAGATGAATTTATAAATGCTACATCGTCTGCTATATCATAATCCTTTTCTATTAAAGCTATATTTAAACTATATTTTGATAATTCATAAGCTAATGCACATCCAATTATTCCCCCACCTAATATCATAACATCATAATCCATTTTTTATCAGCCTTTCTCTCCATTTTAATAATGTATAATTATTAAAGATTTATTAGGTATATTTCTATATAACCACTTTGAATCCTCCATAGGTACTCTTATACATCCATGAGAAGTAGGAAATCCTAATTTGTCTTTTTCTTCTTCTATTATATTACCATTTTTGTCTACAGGTATAGAATGAATTAAATAATTTGCAAAAAATTTAATATAATATCTACCACCTTGATTATATTTGTTACTATAAAAATACTTTCCTTTATTTGTAATATAAAAAATACCTAACGGAGTTTCTGTATCTTGTTTTCCTATAACCCCTGTTGAGCATTGGATATTTTTTATTATTTTATCATTTTTGTATACCTTTATCTTCTGATCTATTAAGTCTACATCTACTTTATATTCAGTATTTTTATGTAAAATTCCTTTAAGATTTTCTTTATTTTTCTTAATCCATCCTTTTCTTCCTAAATTTCCTTCTTCACAAAATATATATCCATTTTGCTCCTTATAGCTAACAATTATATCATCTTCATATAAATAATATAATACTTGGCTATTAGAATCAAAATTTTTATATACTGGTACTTTATTTTTATTTATATAATAAGTTTTTTTAAAACAAGTATTAGATGAGAATACTGACATTTCATTTCTATCTACTTCATTTTTACTTATTTCTTTTGTTTTATTGCTTAATTTATTAGTTGTGCTTACATCCTTCTTTGTATGTATAAAACAAGGGATGAATAATATTATTAAAGTAAATATAACAATATATACGCTTTTTTTAAATTTCAAATTTAATCACTCCAAATTAATTTTCTATATAATGTTATTATTTACATATAAATCATAATTTAATCAAAAAATAAGAACCTCATATATGTATAAGAGGTTCTTTAACAATCTTAAATGCAATTATTATATATTTTATTTTATACTATTTAATATATTACCTAATTCATTTATATTTTCACCATATTTAGTCCAGTCTCCATTTTTTTGAGCTTCTATGGCTTTATTATAATATTCTTGAGCTTTTTTTAGTTTTGAATTATCTATAGTCTTTGTACTATCTTTTTCATTTTTATCATTTACTTTGTTATCTTTAGAGCTAAATATTTCTTTTATACCTTCCTGAATACTAGATGATAAAACCAATTTATCATTATAGGATAATATTACTCTTTTCATTTCTGGTATACTATTTTTCCCGCTAGCTCTTAGATATAGAGGTTCTATATAAAGAAGAGAACTTTTTATAGGTAATATTATAGTATCACCGTATTGTACCTGTGAACCTTCTTTATTCCACAACGATAATTCCTTAGATATATTAGTATCTTGATTTATTTTTTGCTTAAATAAGTATGGACTATATACTGTCTTATCTGATGGAAGCTTATATAATATTTTTTTACCATATTGATCTCCATCCATTCTTGCTCCAAATAAAGCTATCATATTATCCTTTTTCATTACATTAAAATAATTTAGAAGCACCATTTCTTCCTTATTTTCCTCTGGTAATTTCATAATTATATAAGGAGCATCATTTGTATTAGTTTCTCCTTCAACTTGCTTTTGATCCTTAGATACTTCCCATAAATCTTCACCATTATAAAACACACCAGGATCTTTTACATGATATTTTCCTAATACTTTACTTTGAATACTAAATAAATCCTTTGGATATCTAAAATGTTCTCTTATCTCTTTAGGTGCATCTTTTTCTTCTTTAAATAATCCCTTAAATATTTTTCCATAACTATTTACTATAGGATCCTTTTTATCTGTTATATAAAAATTTATATCTCCATCTACAGAATCTATTACTACCTTAACTGAATTTCTTATATAGTTTATATTATCGTAAGGTTCTGCGTAAGGATATCTATTTGTAGTAGTATATGCATCTATTATCCAATGTATTTTACCATTATATATAACCATGTAAGGATCACTATCATAAGTTAAAAAAGGAGCTATTTTTTTTACTCTCTCTACAATATTTCTATTTATTATTATTTTACTATCTTTTTTTATATCCTTTGATAAAAGAAAATTAATATCTTTTTTATTTATAGCAAATAATAATTTATTTATAAAGCTCATTTTTATTCCTGCATGTCCATTATATTTATTAGTTTTATTAGAATCTTCTTTAGGATAATCAAACTCATTTATCTTAGTATTTACTATAACATAGTCATTAGTCTTTTCTCCAAAATATATCCTAGGATTAGTTAATTTTATATTTGTTTTATTATAAGGTGGTATATCTTTTATAACAAAATCAGGCTGCCCTTCACTTGTTACAGAATTTACTTTATTCATAACCGCTCCAAAACCATGTGTATATATTAAGTGTCTGTTTTGCCATGTATTTGGGTTTAAGGCATCTGTATCTATTTCTCTTGCAGCTAAAAATACTTGATTGTATTTTCCATTTATATTATACCTATCTATATCTATATCATTAAAAGTATAGTAATATCTTATTATTTGAACCTGATTATAAAATTCTAATGTAGGCTTAAAAGAATTTATTCTTACATTATCTATACTTGCTTTGTTATCTGTAATATCTTGTTTTTGTAGATCATTCTTAATATCAAAATCTCTTATTTCAATATCATCTAATGCAAAAGCTTTTCTTGTTAAATCTATATTATTTTTTATATAAGGTTGCTCTAAAGTTTTTTCATTAGATTTAACTATAAAATTTTGTACTAAAAAAGATGCTATATTTTGTGATACTATCAAAAATACAGTTATACCTATACATATACTTACTGGTTTAAATTTACCTTTTAGTATACTTAATAATGTTACTATAGATGAAATTAGTGTAATTACTACTATTATTTTATAAAATAATAAAGTAGCATGAATATCCGTATAGCTAGCACCAAAAGATACTCCATTAGGACTATAAACTAAATTCCATATTTTTATTAAATGTCCAAAGGATATAAATAAAATTATAAGCCCAGATACAATAGCTAATTGTTTTCCTGCAAAGGATTTTATGCCATGATTTATATTTTTTAAATTTATATCTTTTTTGCTTTGAATTTTATATTTAGCCTCTAAAATAAAATAAGCTATAAATGTTGTTATAACTAAAAACAATAATAAAGAAATTATAACCTTATATAAAGATTCAAAGAGTGGTAATTTAAATACATAAAAAGAAACATCTTTAAAAAATATAGGGTCTTTCACATTAAAATCTACAGAATTATTAAATTGTAATATTCTATACCAATAACTACTTGAAAATATATAAGCTAAAAATATAGATACTATAAAGTTAAAAATAAAAAATAATTTTTTGCCATAATCTTTTTTATTTAATTCTATATCTGCTATACTTTTATCCTTATTTACCATAAGGCTTTTATAATACATCCATATAGATATAAAAAATATTATAAATATAGGAACCATTAAAATAATTATAGCTTTTATTTTAGTAAAATATATTGATACATAGTTTACTTCTTGAAACCATTTTATATTAATTATAAAATTTAATATTTTATTAAAAAATGCTATAAATAAGATTATTATGCTTAATGGTATAAACAATGCTTTTTTATTTTTCATTTTATCACCTACCATTTCTATTTAAAAATCTTCCAATCAAAGAATATTTAGTTTCTATAGCTCCCTTAGGGCAAAGTTCCTGACAACAAAAACATCTTATACATTTTTTCATATTCCAAACTGGTATTTTTTTATCTCCTTCTTTTATCATATCTATAACATATGGTTTTTCGGGACATACTTCAGCACATCTACTACATCCTATGCATTTTTCTTCTATTAAAGTAGGATCTGGTGCAATAATATCTTTTAAAAAATTTGTAACTTTAGGATTTATAAAATAAAAATCCCCACCTTCTCTACAAAGTTTAAAATCATTTACAACCATGCTATCTATTTTTTCACCTAATACCTCTATGTCTTTTAAAAAAACACTTCCCCAATTACTATCATAAGCTTCTTTTAATACAGGAATTTCTAATGGATTATCATATCCTATTATTTTAACAGCAACGGAATCCACTGCTGTAAGGCTATTTCCCATTATAATTGTATTAAGGTTATATGGACTTCCACTTTTAGGGCCATTTCCTTCCATAGCTATAATTCCATCTAATATAGCAAAATCAGTTTCTAGCAATGTATTTAAATCTAATAACATTTTACAAAAATTATTTGCATTAGGCATTCTTGTATGCCAAGTGGCTTTTAATGTTCCTGGTATACATCCAAACTGATTTTTAACTGCACCAGTAAAGTAAGCCATAGCATGTGTTTTTAATTTAGGTAATGTTATTAATACATCTGTTTCATAAGCTGCTTTTGCTACAGTCCAAGATCTACATAAAATAGAATTATCACAACTTACATTAATAGATTCTTTAAAATCTTTAAATGTTATATTATATTTCTTTGCTATATTAAGTAATCCAGATTTTTCAGCTGCTCTTTTAGAATCTCCAAATCCAGGGGAATCTCCAAAGGATATGTTACTAGAATAATCTTTTAATATTCTTATTACTGCTTCAAAAACTATACTATTAGTTATCACAGGAGAACCTTCATTCTCAATACTAAGCATATTAGGTTTTAAAAGAACTTTACTATTATAAGGTATAAGTTTATTTAAAAAAGAGTTTCCTCCTAAAAGTTCAAATCCATTTCTTAAAGTTTTTTCTACTTTTTTTAAATCATATTCATCACATTTTAAAAGGGCCACTTTATCCATTTTATATTTCCTCATCTACTAAATAATTTTTTTTATTTAATTCTTCTATTATTTTATTCATTATATCTTCATTATCTGAAGATATTGTATGCAAATGAATTCCACCAGTAAGTATTAATAAAGGTTCGGCTTTATTATTTTGTATATTTTTTATAAAATTATCTATATCATACATGGATTTTATCATCAGCATGGCTTTTATTTCTCCATATACAGGATGTTCTACTACCACATCTTCTACTATTCCTCCAAATTTAATTATAGTCTCCAACTCCTCCTTTATATCCTCACTATCATGACATACAGCTATAATTCTTCTTATTAATTCTTTATTTTCATTAGGTATTAAATAGCCTTCAGGTGTAGCAATTATATTTCTACCTGAGGCTCTTAAAATAGCTATATCCTTTACTATGACCTGTCTTGTGACACCTAATTTTTGTCCCATTTCATTACCCTTAATAGGTTTATTATTTTTCATTAACATATTTTCAATTTTTTTTCTTCTTTCTATTGAATTCATAATATCACCACTTTATTAATTTAAATTATCAGTATATATTAATAAACTTAATTCTTTATTTATAATATTTTCATCATGATGGTTTTTAACTAAAAATAACATTTCCTCACTATATTTATTATATTCTTTTAAAATGCAATATCCTAAATAAGGATGATTATAATGAACATAAACTGATTTAATATTTTGAAATTTTTTTATTCTAGAATTCGTAATTTTATCCATAATTACTATTATGCTTTTTTTTATAATATCAACTTTATAATTTAATTTTCCTATATCATGTAATAAAGCTACCTTTATAAACTCATTCTTTGTGAGATTATATTTACCTTCTTCATATAATTTTTCTATATCATAAGCTACTTTTATAGAATGCTTTTGTTCACTTATAGATAATTTATTAAAGATTTTTAATTCCTGATTATCTAAATGCATGTTTATATAAACTATATCATTATATTCTAGTTTAGCAGTAGCATTCCAGTGAAATTGTTTAATTCTATATACTATTTTATTAAACCTCCTTATTTAAATAATTTTATATTATTAGTTTACAATAAATTTCTTACTTTTTAAATGGATATAAAAAAATAAGATACTTATGAAAGTTCATAAGTATCTTATGTCTAATGGTGGAGATAAGGAGATTCGAACTCCTGACCCCCTGCTTGCAAGGCAGGTGCTCTCCCAACTGAGCTATACCCCCAAATGGTGGACCTTCAGGGACTCGAACCCCGGACCTACCGGTTATGAGCCGGTTGCTCTAACCAACTGAGCTAAAGATCCATATTACATCTGGCAACGACTTACTCTTCCACAGGGCCTCCCCTGCAGTACCATCAGCGCTTTGAAGCTTAACCTTCGTGTTCGGCATGGGAACGGGTGTTACCTTCAAGCCATAATCACCAGATATCTAACATTTTAATTGCTTTTTTGCAATTTGTCAATAGAGATTTAACAATTTTTTATTGTTTCTCTCAAAATTACACAGTGAATTTTATTTTGGTCAAGCCCTCGACTTATTAGTATCAGTCAACTTAACATGTTGCCATGCTTACATCTCTGACCTATCAACCTGGTGTTCTTCCAGGAGTCTTACTAGCTTACGCTATGGGAAATCTCATCTTGAGGTTGGCTTCACGCTTAGATGCTTTCAGCGTTTATCCAGTCCCAACATAGCTACCCAGCTGTGCCACTGGCGTGACAACTGGTGCACCAGAGGTTGGTCCATCCCGGTCCTCTCGTACTAAGGACAGCTCCTCTCAAATTTCCTACGCCCGCGACGGATAGGGACCGAACTGTCTCACGACGTTCTGAACCCAGCTCGCGTGCCGCTTTAATGGGCGAACAGCCCAACCCTTGGGACCTACTTCAGCCCCAGGATGCGACGAGCCGACATCGAGGTGCCAAACCTCCCCGTCGATGTGGACTCTTGGGGGAGATCAGCCTGTTATCCCCGAGGTAGCTTTTATCCGTTGAGCGATGGCCCTCCCACGAGGTACCACCGGATCACTAAGCCCGACTTTCGTCCCTGCTCCACCTGTATGTGTCGCAGTCAAGCTCCCTTCTGCCTTTGCACTCTTCGCGCGATTTCCGACCGCGCTGAGGGAACTTTTGGGCGCCTCCGTTACTTTTTAGGAGGCGACCGCCCCAGTCAAACTGCCCACCTAACAATGTCCCGTGACCAGATTCATGGCCGCCGGTTAGAACCCCAGTACTGTCAGGGTGGTATCCCAAGGATGACTCCACTCAGGCTGACGCCCAAGCTTCCAAGTCTCCCACCTATCCTGTACAGACAATACCGAGATTCAATGCTAAGCTACAGTAAAGCTCTACGGGGTCTTTCCGTCCAATCGCGGGTAGCAAGCATCTTCACTTGCACTACAATTTCGCCGGATTTGCTGTTGAGACAGTGCCCAAATCATTACGCCATTCGTGCGGGTCGGAACTTACCCGACAAGGAATTTCGCTACCTTAGGACCGTTATAGTTACGGCCGCCGTTTACTGGGGCTTAAGTTCACACCTTCGCTTACGCTAAGTGTTCCCCTTAACCTTCCAGCACCGGGCAGGCGTCAGCCCCTATACATCAGCTTTCGCTTTAGCAGAGACCTGTGTTTTTGCTAAACAGTTGCTTGGGCCTATTCTCTGCGGCCTACTTTCGTAGGCACCCCTTCTCCCGAAGTTACGGGGTCAATTTGCCGAGTTCCTTAACAGCAATTCTTCCGATGGCCTTAGGATTCTCTCCTCACCTACCTGTGTCGGTTTGCGGTACGGGCACCTATTCACTCGATAGAGGCTTTTCTTGGCAGTGTGGAATCAGATACTTCGCCATAAATGGCTCCCCATCACACCTCAGCTTAGCTCGACGGATTTACCTATCAAGCATGCCTAAATGCTTAGACACACATCCAATAGTGCGCACATCTTATCCTACTGCGTCACCCCATTTCTCAAACGTAAATAGGCGGTATCGGAATATCAACCGATTGTCCATCACCTACGCCTTTCGGCCTCGGCTTAGGTCCCGACTAACCCTGGGCGGACGAACCTTCCCCAGGAAACCTTAGGTTTTCGGCCAATAAGATTCTCACTTATTTCTCGCTACTTATGCCAGCATTCTCACTTCTGTACAGTCCACCGCTCCTTACGGTACGACTTCAACCCATACAGAAAGCTCCTCTACCGCGTACACATAGTGTACACCCATAGCTTCGGTGGTAAGTTTGAGCCCCGGACATCTTCGGCGCAGGATCTCTTGACTAGTGAGCTATTACGCACTCTTTAAATGAGTGGCTGCTTCTAAGCCAACATCCTAGTTGTCTTAGAAATCCCACATCCTTTTCCACTTAACTTACACTTTGGGACCTTAGCTGATGGTCTGGGCTGTTTCCCTTTTGACTACGGATCTTATCATTCGCAGTCTGACTGCCGTGATACAAGTATATGGCATTCGGAGTTTGATAGGGTTCGGTAACTACTATAGCCCCTAGCCCATTCAGTGCTCTACCTCCATTACTCAATTACACGACGCTAGCCCTAAAGCTATTTCGAGGAGAACCAGCTATCTCCGAGTTCGATTGGAATTTCTCCGCTATCCACAGCTCATCCCATGGTTTTTCAACACCAACGTGGTTCGGTCCTCCACGAGATTTTACTCTCGCTTCAACCTGGCCATGGATAGGTCACCCGGTTTCGGGTCTACACCATGCAACTTTTCGCCCTTTTCAGACTCGGTTTCCCTTCGGCTCCATACCTTAAGTACTTAACCTTGCTACATAGCGTAACTCGCTGGCTCGTTCTACAAAAAGCACATCGTCACACTTTAACGTGCTCCGATCGGTTGTAGGCACACGGTTTCAGGTTCTATTTCACTCCCCTTCCGGGGTTCTTTTCACCTTTCCCTCACGGTACTGCTTCACTATCGGTCACTAGGTAGTATTTAGCCTTGGGAGGTGGTCCTCCCTGCTTCCCACAAGGTTTCACGTGTCTCGTGGTACTCTGGATTAGATCTCGAAGTTTTCTCTTTTTACCTACAGGACTATTACCTTCTATGGTAGGGCGTTCCAGCCCTCTTCGATTAAGATACCTCTTCTTTTATGATCTATCCACAACCCCAGAAACAAGTTTCTGGTTTGGGCTCTTTCCCGTTCGCTCGCCGCTACTTAGGAAATCGATTTTTCTTTCTCTTCCTCCGGGTACTTAGATGTTTCAGTTCCCCGGGTTTACCCTCATACACCTATGTATTCAGTGCATGATACATGGGGTTACCCATGTGAGTTTCCTCATTCGGAAATCCCTGGATCTCAGCCTATTTGCGGCTACCCAAGGCTTATCGCAGCTTATCACGTCCTTCTTCGGCTCCTAGTGCCAAGGCATTCACCATGCGCCCTTTGTAGCTTGACCTTAAAATTGTATTCTTACAAAGGATTTTTATATACCTTTAGCTTTACTTTATTCACTGTGCAATTTTCAAAGAACATAGCTAGGCATCCAAAATCTACGATTTTGTGATGATCAGCTACTTCCCAATTTTATTGAGAAGTTTCAATTTTGAGAGAATGGTCTCTCAAAATTAAACAGAGAATTCAGCCTTTAGAAAGAATTTTCTTCTTTCTATTCTCCTTAGAAAGGAGGTGATCCAGCCGCAGGTTCTCCTACGGCTACCTTGTTACGACTTCACCCCAATCACTAATCCCACCTTCGGCCGCTGGCTCCTTACGGTTACCTCACGGACTTCGGGTGTTACCAGCTCTCATGGTGTGACGGGCGGTGTGTACAAGGCCCGGGAACGTATTCACCGCGACATTCTGATTCGCGATTACTAGCAACTCCAGCTTCATGTAGGCGAGTTGCAGCCTACAATCCGAACTGAGATAGGTTTTATAAGTTTTGCTCCACCTCACGGTCTTGCGTCTTATTGTACCTACCATTGTAGCACGTGTGTAGCCCTGGACATAAGGGGCATGATGATTTGACGTCATCCCCACCTTCCTCCTGGTTACCCAGGCAGTCTCATTAGAGTGCTCAACTTAATGGTAGCAACTAATAACAAGGGTTGCGCTCGTTGCAGGACTTAACCTAACATCTCACGACACGAGCTGACGACAACCATGCACCACCTGTCTCCTTGCCCCGAAGGGCTTCACCTATCTCTAGGCTATGCAAGGGATGTCAAGTCCAGGTAAGGTTCTTCGCGTTGCTTCGAATTAAACCACATGCTCCGCTGCTTGTGCGGGCCCCCGTCAATTCCTTTGAGTTTTAATCTTGCGACCGTACTCCCCAGGCGGGATACTTATTGTGTTAACTGCGGCACAGGGGGAGTTGATACCCCCTACACCTAGTATCCATCGTTTACGGCGTGGACTACCAGGGTATCTAATCCTGTTTGCTACCCACGCTTTCGTGCCTCAGCGTCAGTTACAGTCCAGAAAGCCGCCTTCGCCACTGGTGTTCTTCCTAATCTCTACGCATTTCACCGCTACACTAGGAATTCCGCTTTCCTCTCCTGCACTCTAGATATCCAGTTTGGAATGCAGCCCCCAGGTTAAGCCCGGGGATTTCACATCCCACTTAAACATCCGCCTACGCACCCTTTACGCCCAGTAAATCCGGACAACGCTCGCCACCTACGTATTACCGCGGCTGCTGGCACGTAGTTAGCCGTGGCTTCCTCCTCTGGTACCGTCATTATCGTCCCAGAAAACAGGGCTTTACAATCCGAAGACCTTCATCACCCACGCGGCGTTGCTGCGTCAGGGTTTCCCCCATTGCGCAATATTCCCCACTGCTGCCTCCCGTAGGAGTCTGGACCGTGTCTCAGTTCCAATGTGGCCGATCACCCTCTCAGGTCGGCTACGCATCGTTGCCTTGGTAAGCCGTTACCTTACCAACTAGCTAATGCGCCGCGGGTCCATCTCAAAGCAATAAATCTTTGATAAGAAAATCATGCGATTCTCTTATGTTATGCGGTATTAATCTTCCTTTCGGAAGGCTATCCCCCACTTTGAGGCAGGTTACCCACGTGTTACTCACCCGTCCGCCGCTAATCCACTTCCCGAAGAAAGCTTCATCGCTCGACTTGCATGTGTTAAGCACGCCGCCAGCGTTCGTCCTGAGCCAGGATCAAACTCTCAATTTTAAAGTTTAATCTCTTCTCAAATTCATTGACAAGGTTTATTACCTTATCTTACTGGCTGTTACAAGAATGTTTCTTGTTAATTCTCTGTTTAATTTTCAAAGACCACATCGCCTTAGCGACTTTTATATCTTATCAAATTTGTTGTTCTTTGTCAAGAACTTTTTTCAAATTTGTTTTTGAAAGTTTTTGTTACTTTCGTGCCCTTGTCTTAAGGACGAGATTTATTGTATCAAAATTTAATGTTATATTTATACTATAAAATCTCATTTAATTAAAATATTCTAATATTCCTTATGTTTTTATCTTTTTTTTTAATATTTCTTATATTGATACGTCTGGAAAAGTTGTTTTTTATAATTAAAATTTATAATAAGAAAAATCAGCATAAATGCTGATTTTTCTTATTATTTATTCTTCATTTACATTCTCTTCATTTACATTCTCTTCATTTACATTCTCTTCATTTAAAATTTCTTCTTCTATTATGTCTTCACTCTTTATTTTAGCTATAGCTACTATTTTTTCTTCTTCACTAGTTCTCATTAGTTTTACACCCATAGCATTTCTACTAGTTTTAGATATTTCCGAAACATTTATTCTTATTGCAACATCACCACTATTTACAAGCATAAGTTCATCATCTTCTTTTACAAACCTTGCTCCAACTATAGGTCCTGTTTTATCTGTTATTTTATAAGTTATAACACCTTTTCCACCTCTTCTATGGATAGGATATTCTTCTATATCTGTTCTTTTTCCAAATCCATTTTCAC
Source organism: Clostridium sporogenes (assembly GCF_001020205.1). NCBI lineage: Bacteria > Bacillati > Bacillota > Clostridia > Eubacteriales > Clostridiaceae > Clostridium > Clostridium sporogenes. The sequence continues at coordinate 8,572 of NZ_CP011663.1, read as the reverse complement.
TTATTGATAGTAGTGCTTCATCTTCTAACACTACCTCCATAGATACAGCTTTATCATCTTCTCTTAATGTTATACCCTTAACTCCTGTTGCAACTCTTCCCATAGGCCTTACATCTTCTTCATTAAATCTTATGCAGTACCCATTTTGTGTGACTATTATTATTTCATTATTTCCCTTAGTCATTTTTACATCTATTAGTTCATCATCTTCTCTTAAATTTATGGCATTTAATCCACCTTTTCTTATAGAAGAATATTTCTTTATTTCTGTCTTTTTAATTATTCCATTTCTAGTGCACATTACAAAATGTTTCATATCATCTATGTCTTTTAATCCTATTACTGTTTGTATTTTTTCATTATTTTCTATAGGTATAAGATTTATTATATTTGTACCTTTAGCTGTTCTTCCTGCTTCTGGTATTTCATAAGCTTTAAGTTTATATACCTTACCTCTATTTGTAAAGAATAATATAGTACTATGAGTAGACGTTACAAACATATTTTCTATAAAATCATCCTGTTTTGTAGATGTGGCTTGAATACCCTTTCCTCCTCTTTTTTGTGAAGAGTATGTATCCATATCTAATCTTTTTATGTATCCACCATGAGTTAAAGTTATTATTACCTTTTTATCTTCAATTAAGTCTTCTATATCTATATCATGCTCACCTTTTACTATTTCTGTTTTTCTTTCATCACCATATTTATTTTTTATTTCTATTAATTCTTCTTTTATTATACTTAGTACTAATTCTTCTTTATCTAATATTTCTCTAAAATAACTTATTTTTTCCATAAGTTCTTTATATTCTTCTTCTATTTTTTCTCTTTCTAAGCCTGTAAGCCTTTGTAGCTTCATATCCAATATAGCTTGAGCTTGCTTTTCTGAAAGATTAAAGTTATTCATTAATCCCTCTTTAGCTTCAGCTGTATTTTTAGATGCTCTTATAAGCTTTATAACTTCATCAATATGATCTAAGGCGATTCTTAAACCTTCTAATATATGAGCCCTTGCTAATGCTTTATCTAAGTCAAATCTAGTTCTTCTTCTTATTACTTCCTTTTGGAATTCCACATAATTAACTAATATTTCTTTTAAGTTTAAAACTTGGGGTTGGTTATTAACTAAGGCTAACATAATTATTCCAAAGGTATCTTGAAGTTTTGTATGCTTATATAATTGGTTTAAAACTATATTAGGATTTGCATCTCTTTTTAGTTCTATAACAATTCTCATACCTTGTCTGTCTGATTCATCTCTTATATCTGAGATCCCATTTATTTTTTTATCCTTTACAAGGTTAGCCATATTTTCTATAAGCTTAGACTTATTAACTTGGTATGGTATTTCTGTAACTATTATTCTATTTTTACCTTTTTCTTCTTCAATCTCAGCTTTAGCTCTAATTATAACTTTTCCCCTACCCGTTTCATAAGCTTCCCTTATCCCTCTTGTACCGACGATTAATCCAGAAGTAGGGAAATCTGGTCCTTTTATTTTAGTCATTAAATCAAGTATATTTACATCTTCATTTTCTATTAGCATTATTATTCCATCTATAACCTCTGTTAAATTATGGGGTGGAATATTAGTAGCCATACCTACTGCTATACCTGCAGAACCATTAACTAAAAGATTAGGAAATCTTGATGGTAATACAGATGGTTCTTCTTCTTCACCATCAAAGTTAGGAATAAAATCAACTGTATTTTTATTTATATCTTTTATAAGTTCCATGGATATTTTGCTCATCTTAGCTTCTGTATATCTCATTGCAGCTGCTCCATCGCCATCCACAGAACCAAAGTTTCCATGCCCATCTACTAATGTATACCTTATTGAGAAATCCTGAGCCATTCTTACCAAAGCTTCATAAACTGCTGTATCACCATGAGGATGATACTTACCTAGTACATCCCCTACAATTCTCGCACATTTTCTATAACCTTTTTCTGGAGCTAATCCTAATCCCTGCATTGAATATATTATTCTTCTATGTACTGGCTTTAACCCATCCCTTACATCTGGTAATGCACGGCCAGCTATTACACTCATGGCATAGTCTATATAACATTTCTTCATTTCTTTACTTACATCTACAGGCAAAATCTTTCCTTCGTTTAGCATGATTACACCTCTTTACAATCTTATCTTATATGTCCAAGTTAACTACTTTATCAGCATTATTTTCTATAAAGTCCCTTCTTGGTTCTACTTTTGTTCCCATAAGTATAGTAAATATTTCATCTGCTGCCATAGCGTCCTCTATTGTTACCTGTAATAAAGTTCTATGTTCTGGGTTCATAGTAGTTTCCCAAAGTTGTTCTGGATCCATTTCTCCAAGACCTTTATATCTTTGAATATTAGTATTAGTATCTTTTCCACCTAATTCTAATAATGCCTCATCCAATTCTTTATCTGAATAAACATAAAGTTCCTTTTTAGCCTTATATATTCTATAAAGTGGTGGTTGAGCTATATAAACATGACCTTCCTCTATTAATTCTTTCATGTATCTATAAAAGAATGTTAAAAGTAAAGTTCTTATATGGGCTCCATCTACGTCAGCATCTGTCATTATAATTATTCTATTATATCTTATTTTCTCAAGGTTAAATTCTTTTCCTATACCCGCTCCAAATGCAGTTATCATAGCACGTATTTCATCTGAAGCTAATATTTTATCCAATCTTTGCTTTTCTACATTCATTATTTTACCCTTTAAAGGTAATATAGCTTGAAATTCTCTATTTCTTCCTTGTTTAGCAGATCCTCCTGCGGAGTCTCCTTCGACTAAATAAATTTCACATAATGATGGATCCTTTGAAGAACAATCTGCTAATTTTCCAGGAAGAGAAGTACTTTCTAAAACAGATTTTCTTCTAGTAAGTTCCCTAGCCCTTTTTGCAGCTTCTCTGGCTCTTGAGGCTGACAAGCCTTTTTCAATTATTATTTTACCTACATTAGGATTTTCCTCTAAGAATGAACCTATGCTTTCACCTACTATTGTATCTACAATTCCTCTTACTTCACTATTTCCTAGCTTTGTCTTTGTCTGTCCTTCAAATTGAGGATCTGTTAATTTTACTGAAATAACTGCTGTTAGACCTTCCCTAACATCATCTCCTGATAAATTTTTATCTATATCCTTTAAGTAATTAAATTTTCTAGCATAGTCATTTATAGCTCTTGTTAAAGCTGATTTAAATCCAGCTAAATGAGTTCCACCTTCTATTGTGTCTATATTGTTAGCAAAGGAAAAAATGTTTTCTGCATAACCATCGTTATATTGCATAGCAATCTCAACTATACATCCATCTTTATTTTTATCAACATATATAGGTTGTTGATGTAATTTTTCCTTATTCCTGTTTAAATAAAGTACAAAAGATCTCAATCCACCCTCATAGTGGAACATTTCTTGTTTATCATATCTTTCATCTGTTAATGAAATTTTTATACCCTTATTTAAGAAAGCTAACTCTCTAAGTCTTTGAGCTAAGGTATCATATTCAAATTCTAGTTCATCAAATATTTCAACATCTGGCTTAAAGTATATTTTGGTACCATGTTTCTCTGTATCTCCTACTATATCTAATCCTGTTTTTGGTATGCCTCTTTCATACTTTTGAAGCCATATATGTCCATCTCTTCTTACTTCTACATTACAATGTTCTGATAGAGCATTAACAACAGAAGCTCCAACACCATGAAGACCACCAGAAACCTTATATCCTCCACCACCAAATTTTCCACCTGCATGTAATATAGTCATTATTACTTCAACAGCAGGTTTTTTTACCTTTGAATGCATACCAACTGGCATTCCACGTCCATCATCTACAACAGTTATAGAATTATCTTTATGTATAAAAACTTCTATATGTGTACAAAAGCCAGCAAGTGCTTCATCTATACTATTATCAACTATTTCATAAACCAAATGATGAAGGCCCCTTAAACTAGTGCTTCCAATATACATTCCTGGTCTTTTTCTAACAGCTTCTAAACCTTCTAACACTTGAATTTGGCTTTCATCATAAACTTGTTTATTTTCTTGTGACATGTTTATCCTCCTAACTTTTATAGCTCATTATACAAAACTTTTGTTCTTTTAGTTAGTGTAGCTGAAGATATAGGAGACAAATATATTTTACTCTTTTTATCTACTTCAGCTATAACAAAAGATTTTGGTTTTTCTTTAGTTATTCTTTCAACAAATCCATCCTCTTCAGCTAATCTTAAAAATTGTATAGTATCTGAACTATACATAGAAGTTTCCATGTCGAATATTCCTATAACATCTTTTATTGGTACTACTACATTTTCTCCTAAGTGAAGAAACATAAATTAATCTCCTTTCAGCTTTAAACTCTTTTTATTTTACCATTGTTAACCAAATATAATTGAGATTGTTTCTTATCTAAATATTTGTCTATTTCTTCTATGCCAGTACAAGTTATTATTGTTTGTATTTTATCAATAGAATTCAATACAAATCGCTGTCTATTTGAATCTAATTCAGATAGTACATCATCTAATAAAAGCACAGGATATTCCCCTATTACGTTTTTTATTATTTCCAATGATGCAAACTTTAAAGTTAATACAGCTGTTCTTTGCTGCCCTTGTGATCCAAAAATTCTGGTATCTATATTGTTTATACTTACTTCAAAATCATCTCTATGAGGACCAATAGAAGTTGAATTTCTCTCAAGATCTTTCTTTCGATTTTTCTTAAGAACTATTAATAATTCTTTTTCTGCATTATCAAAATCTTTTATATTAGTTAAATATCTAAAGTTTATGTCTTCTAAATCATTGGTTATCTTCTTATGTATATTTTTCCCAATAATATTTAATTTATCCAAATACTTATTTCTCTCTTTAATTATAAAAGCTCCATATTTAGAAAGTTGCTCATCATAAATATCAATTATATCATTAATTTTGTTATTCCAATTTTTTAAAGCTGTATTTCTTTCAGATAAAATTTTATTATATTGGACTAAATCATGATAATAAACATTGTTTATTTTACATAATTCTATATCTAGAAATTTCCTTCTATTTCCAGGGGAATCCTTAATTATTCTTAAGTCTTCTGGCGAAAACATAACAACATTTAAGTTCCCCATTAGTTCAGATATTTTTTTTATTTTTATTTTATTTACAGTTATAGCTTTTTTGCCATTTTTAAATATATTTATATCTATAGTTTTATCTAATCTTTCCCTTGATACATATGTCCTTAAGTATGTATTATTTTTATCCCATTTTATAAGATCTTTATCTTTATTTGTTCTATGAGACTTTCCTATACTTGAATAATATATACTTTCTAGTATATTAGTTTTCCCTTGAGCATTATTACCTACAAAAATATTTGTATTTGGACTTAATTCTAAATACATATCATCATAATTTCTAAAATTTATTAAGTGCACATTTTTTATATACATTCTAAACACCTAAATTAATTATACCATAATATTTTTTAGTAACAATTATTTAAAATTTATATAAAATTTTAAATAATTTTATATGTTTCATTATTAAACTCTATTAAGTCGCCTATTTTAAGTTTTCTACCTCTTCTTTTTTCTATTTCTCCATTAACTTTAACTTCTCCGTTTTGTATAAAAAATTTAGCCTCTGAACCTAAAGTTGTTGCCCCTGACCATTTTAAGAAAGAATCTAATTTTATTATTTCTGAATTAATTTTTATTTCAACCATCTTTAATACCTCTTTTAATTAATTATTGTTTAACCTTACTGGTAAAACTAGATAAGTACAATTGTTTATTTCTGTATTTTTTATAATACAAGGACTAACACTACTTGAAAACTCTAATACAACCTCATTATCTTCCATAGTTTTCAAAACATCTAAAAGATATTTTGAATTGAATGCAATTTGCAAATCTTCTCCTTGCAATACAACTTCTAACTCTTCTCGAACCATTCCTAATTGAGAATTTGATGTTATTACAATTTTATCATCTGAGAAATCAAATTTAACTAAATTAGTGTTTCCTTCTTTAGCCATAAGAGAAGCTCTTTCTATAGAATTTAAAAGCTCTGATCTTTTAGCTATTATTTTTAAGTTAAATTCTTCAGGTATTATAGATTTATAGCTAATAAATTCTCCTTCTAATAATCTTGAAATTATTTTTGTTTCTCCTATACTAAATAAAATATGATTAGGAGTAAATGTAATATTAACATTTTCATTATCTTCTTCTAAAATTTTTGAAACTTCATTTAATGTTTTCCCTGGAATAACAGCATTTATCGTATTATCATTATCAACAACTTCGCTTCTTAAAGCTAACCTGTAACCATCTAAAGCTACTAAATTTAACATTTTATCTTTTATTTGAAATAAAACCCCTGTAAGAATAGGTCTTGTTTCATCTTGAGCTGTAGCAAATATAGTTCCTTTAATCATATTTTTTAATTTACTTTCACCTATGGAAAATATCATATTTTCATTGATAATAGGTGGATTAGGAAATTCATCTGGGTTCATATATATTAGATTAAATCTAGAATTTTGACATATTATTTCTATAGAATTATCTTCTAATGTATTTATTTCTATTAGATCATTAGGTAATTTCCTTATTATTTCACCAAAAAGTCTAGCATCTAAAACTATAGTTCCCTCTTCTAAAATGTTAGCTTTTACTTTAGTTTCAATGCTAAGATCCATATCAGAACCAGTTAAGACCAATTCATTTTTATTAGCTCTAATAAGTATTCCAGATAATATAGGTAATGTTGATTTTCCAGTTACTGCTTTTTGAACTATAGATATACCTTCTAGTAAAATGTTTTTTTGACAAGTTATTTTCATAAAATTAGCCTCCTTTATTAACAATTCCTATTGTTAGAATAGAAATAGATAATATAATAAAATAGTAGTAGTAGTAGTAGGGCTTGTTGATATGTTAATAAGTCTTACAAAGCTTAAAATATCAACATTTTTCATAACAAAATAATTGTGGATAAGTTAACATTAAAATTAAGTGCTTATCCACAGGAAATATGTTTAATTTATATTTAGTACATTATCAACAAATAAATAAGATATTATTATAAACATTTGTATACTATTTTTATTTTTGATTAATTCGTTTATTTAATTCCTTTATTGCATTTTGAAGACTTTCGTCTTTTTTTAAGTTATTAGATATTTTTTCATAGGCATGAATAACTGTAGTATGATCACGTCCGCCAAATTCTTCACCAATTTTAGGTAATGACATGTCCGTTAGCTTTCTAGAAAGGTACATGGCTATTTGGCGAGGGAAAGCAATATTTCTTGTTCTTCTAGCTGATTTTAAATCTTCTATTTTTAGATTATAATAGTTTGCTACAACTTCTTGAATAATATCTATAGTGACTTGCCTTGTTTGTTTACTTGAGATTATATCTTTCAGTGCTTCAGAAGCTAAATCTACACTTATTTCTTTATTAGTAAGTGATGAAAAGGCTACTATTCTTATTAAAGCTCCTTCTAATTCACGAATATTTGATTTAATTTTTGTAGCTATATATACCATTACTTCATTAGGAATATTTAATTTTTCTACATCAGCTTTTTTCTTTAAAATAGCCATCCTGGTTTCAAAATCAGGTGCTTGAATATCAGCTATAAGTCCCCATTCAAATCTAGACCTTAATCTATCTTCTAAGGTAGGTATTTCTTTTGGGGGACGGTCACTTGATATAATTATTTGTTTATTAGCTTCATACAGTGCATTAAAAGTATGGAAAAATTCCTCTTGAGTTCTTTCTTTCCCAGCAATAAATTGAATATCATCAACTAATAAAATATCTATATTTCTATATTTATTTCTAAATTCTACATTTTTATCATCTTTTATAGAATTAATTAATTCATTTGTAAATTTCTCAGAAGATACATAAACTACTTGAGATTTAGGATTGTTATGTAATATATAATGACCGATAGCATGCATTAAGTGAGTTTTACCAAGACCAACTCCACCATATATAAATAAAGGATTATATGCTTTAGCAGGTGATTCTGCTACTGCTAAAGATGCTGCATGAGCGAATCTATTACTATTTCCTATTACAAACGAATCAAAAGTATATTTAGGATTTAACATAGTAGACATTTCATCATTTACAACTATATTAGATTTTTCATTATTATGATTTTTTTGATTTTCTTCTATTTTTTCTTCAGTAGTTACAATAAAATCTATATTATATTTTTTTGAGGTAAGTAATTTTAGCGCATTAACTATAAGATCTTTGTACCTACTTTCAAGAATTCCTTTTGTAAAATCATTTGGTACAGCTAGTTTCAATGAATTATTTTCAAGAGAAATAGGGTTAATACTTTTAATCCATGTATTAAAACTTACTTCTGTAAGTTCACCTTTTATAATATTTATTGCCTTTTCCCAGGTTTCTGTAAGGTGGGTATTCATAATTTAATCCTCCAGTCTTGATAGAAACTTAGAATGTTCACATATAGTAAACAAAATATAAACAACTTTATATACATTATTTATATTAACTTGACAATTG